>CAXXET010000006.1:0-584573 GCA_963666115.2 Dehalococcoidia bacterium
CAAGCCGGGAAGCAGCGGCGATCACACCAACCGCTTCCGCTTCTTCTCCGAGTGCAAGGACGCGACCGACACCACCAAGGTCAACACCGGCTACCACATGAGGTTCATCATCCTGCCGGACGTCCCCGGCGTCATAACGGGCGAACTGCCCCCTGTGCTCGGCCACGCCAAGCTGGAGATGATGTTCATCGGCTATGAGTACGGCGCAGTCCACTTCTGGAGCGTTGACGAGCAGGGCAACCCCCACTTCTACCGCAAGACGGACAACAACACCATCACGGGCCCCGTCCCGCTCGAATTCGGCAATCTGGAAGACACCGTCGCCTTCTCCCTCGGCGGCGTCGACCTGTCCTCGTCCTCAGACCTTGAACACGTCTGCGCCCTGACCGATATGGACGCGATGACCTACCTGTACCTCTTCAAGACCGGAATGAGCGGCGAAATCCCCGCGTGCCTCCACGAAATGGACAAGGCCGGCTTCGTCTCGCTATACCTCAACGACAACGATCTGTCCGGACGCATCCCCTGGCAGCTCGGCCTCATGGTCAACCAGCGCAGCAACTTCTGGCTCCAGGGCAACCGCCTATCCGGAACCATCCCCTGGCAGCTCAGCAGCCTGGGAACAAGTTCCACAAGGCCCGGCAACCTCAACGTCAACCTCAGCTACAACGACCTCTCCGGCCACATCCCCTGGCAGTTCGCCGCCATGGAGACCGATTACCTCTACCTGAACGACAACAACCTGACCGGCAGCATCCCGCCGCAGATCAACCTCAACAAGGGCTCGTTCGGTCGCCTCTGGCTCCAAAACAACCGCCTCTCCGGAACTATCCCTGCGGAACTCTACGCCGACGGCTCCAACTACACGGCTGTCTGGCAGAGCGTCTGGGACCTCCGCAACGAGGCCGACTCATGGGAGGACGCCACCACCGCCGACCTGACGACCGACACGCACAAGGCCCCCGTCATACTGCGCGGCAACAACCTCGTCGGCAGCGCCACCCTTGACGTCACAACCCCCGGAACCTCCTACAGGGAGGCCGACGGAACCACCAGCATCGACGTCACTGCCGTCATAACTGTCGACGACGCCACCATGAGCGCCGCCGCATACCCCGGCGGCCTCTACCCCAACGCCCAGATCACGGACGCCGCCGCCGGCAGCATAACCGTGACCGGCATGACCCCCGTCGCCTTCAACATCCCCAAGTGCGTCGCCAACGCGGGCAACAGCTACCGCTGCGCCCAGACGACCAAGAGCGCCACCGTCACCATCACCATCCCCATCGATGACAACGTCTACACCGGCGACCGTTCCATCACCTTCGGCCTCAGCGCGAACAGCTACGCCGGCCCCGGCCGCGATGCCCGCCTCTCCCTCACCGCCGCCTCCCTCGACGCCCTCCCCACCATCACCATCGAGGAGAACGAGCCTGCGATGGTTCCCCCCGCCTCAAGCGCCCCGTCGCTGGTGCAGGGAGTAGGGCAGTTGACCGTCACGTGGGCCGCCCCCAACAACGGCGCTGGCATCTCCGCCTACCAGGTCCAGTACTGCTGGCGCTACTGCGCCAACGCCGCCCAGTGGGCCAATTGGCCCCACACCGGCACGTCGACGACTGCCACGATCACTGGACTGGACTCCACCAGGCAATACCAGGTGAGAGTGCGCGCCAGGAACCTTGCAGGCTGGAGCGCGTGGTCGCAGACCACCACGGCATCCCCCACCGCCGCCGTGCCCGCCGCCCCGGACGCCCCAACCGTCGTCGCCGAGAAGAGCAGCGATCAGGTGACCGGTTACGCTGTCTGGCTCACTGTCGATTGGGACAAGCCGAACGAAAACGGCGCGCGCATTAAGGACTACGAAATCCGCCACCGTGAGAAAGGCAGCGGCAGTTGGAGCAGCAGGACGAAGACCGGCACGGGCTACACCGATGCCTCCATCACCACCAACGTCACCTTCCAGAAAACCTACGAGGTCCAGATCCGCGCCCGCAACAGCGTCGGCTGGGGCCCATGGTCGCCGTCCGGCGAGGCCACAACCGCCGCCTCCGGCTCCGTGGCGAAGCCGCCGAATACTGACAACCCGGACTTCAACAGGCACACCCACAAGGCCGACAACTTGCGCGAGGTCGGCGTCGGCGACTGCGGAAACAGCAGGGTCTTCCACACGCACAGTTGGACGGACGATGGCTGGGGAACCCACTGGCACTGCCCTGTCGGCGCAGGCCCGATCCAGACCCTGCCGGTCGGCCCGCCCGCCCCGACGGCTACCCCGCCCCCCAACCCGGACAACGGCGACTTCAACAAGCACACCCACAAGGCCGACAACCTCGGCGAGCTTGGCGTAGGCGATTGCCCCTTCGACCGCGTCTTCCACAACCACAGCTGGACAGACGGCAAACAAGGCCAACACTGGCACTGCCAAAAAAGATAAAACCACGGAGGGGGGCAAACGCCCCCCTCCACGCCCCCATGTCACCCTGAGCGCCCCCCATGTCATTCTGAGCGCAGCGAAGAATCCAAAGCCTCAACTACGCAACCAACCCCCATAACCCCCCCATGTCACCCTGAGCCTGTCGAAGGGCGTACCATGGATGAATGCCTCCCCCCAAAAAAACCCGTATCTTCTACGGCTGGTGGATCGTCGTCGCCGCCGTCTTCCTCAACATCGTCTTCGGCGGCATCCTCTTCTACGGCTTCACCCTCGTCATCGACCCCATCACCGAGGAGATGAACTGGACAAAGACCCAGGTCACCGCCTCCTACCTCTTCATGGGCGTCGGCATCGGCATCCTCGCCCCCTTCCTCGGCTGGTCGTTTGACAAGGTCGGCCCCCGCCCCCTCCTCGTCTTTGGCCTCTCCGGCCTCGGCCTCAGCCTCATCATGCTCCACGGCGTCGAAAGCCTCCCCATGTTCTACCTCTGGTTCTCACTCGCCAACGCCAGCTCCGTCGGCATGTGGATGGCCGTCGGCCCAGCCGTCGCCAACTGGTTCGTCCGCATGAGAGGACGCGCCCTCGGCGTCTACTCCCTCGGATTTGCCTTCGCCGGCTTCATGGCCCCCCCCTTCCTCTGGCTCGTCGATGGCGTCGACTACGGCTGGCTCGTCTTTGACGGCGTCGGCTGGCGCGATGCCTTCCTCGTCGCCGGCATCGTCTTCCTCATCATGCTCCCCTTCGCCGTCCTCATCATCCGCCACCGACCCGAGGACATGGGACTCTACCCCGACGGCGCCGACGAGCCCCCCGCCGAGACCGCCATGACAACCGGCGCGGCCGTCTCCGACGATGTGGAAGTCAACGCCACCGCCTGGCAAGCGCTCCGCACGTGGGCCTTCTGGCTGCTCGCCGTCGCATCCGCCTTTGGATTCCTGGCGATTGCCACCCTCCAGGTCCACTGGGTGCCCTACCTCGGCAGCGTAGGATTCTCACGAGAGACCGCCGCGTTGTACCTGACCCTGCTCCCCCTCAGCACCGTCATGGGACGCCTCACCTTCGGATTCCTGGCCGACTGGATGGACAAGCGACGCGTGACGGCCCTCGCATTCGGCACCCAGGCCTGCGCCGTCTTCACGCTCGCCTGGGTCGACGAAACCCGCGAGTGGACCGTCCTCATCTTCCTGGTCTTCTGGGGATTCGGCTTCGGAGGCACCGTCGTCACCAGGATGGCATTGCAAGGCTTCCTCTTCGGACGAAACTCCTTCGGCGCATTGCAAGGAGCCCTCTCCATGACCAGCGAAGCAGGCTTCGCCCTGGCCCCCTTCCTGGCCAGCATAGCCTTCGAAAGCCTGGGCACCTACCGCCCAGCCTTCCTAACCTTCGCCCTACTCTGCTTCATATCCGTCCCCCTAACCCTCCTAATCAAACGCCCCGGCCTAGCCGCCCGCGGCTACCCCCCCACCCCCACCCAACCCCCCCGCGAACAGGACGAACCCCACCCCCCCACCCCCGAAGAAACCCCCTCCGAACAACCCACCCCCCACTCCCCCTGACCCCAGTCAAAGGGCGACGCCCGCCCCCGTCCGTCATCCCCGCCCCCCCGTCCGTCATTCCCGCCCCCCGTCCGTCATTCCCGCGAAAGCGGGAATCTGGCACACATCACGCAACCCACTCCGTAACGCCCCCCCTTTTTCCCGCGAAAGTGGGAATCCACCCCCCTCCGTCATTCCGGCGAAAGCCGGAATCCATCGGGAATGTCATTCTGAGCGCAGCGAAGAATCCAAAGACCCAATGGTGCCCCCCCGTTCACCCTGAGCCCGTCGAAGAGCGCCCCCCCCCCGCCCCCCGTCCGTCATTCCCACGCACGCGGGAATCTGAATCGTACAGTGCTAACCAAGTACCTTGGGCGCAGTCGAAGGGTGAGTGGCCCTCACCCAATATCTCCCCAGTCTCTCACTACTCCGTGGGAAGAGGGCGTGCATCATGTGCTCGGGGAAAGTATCCTAAAGGTCACCGACTGGATTCGTGTATGGAGAGGGGTGCCACTGTGATTTTTGGTTTCGGGTATGAGGAGCAACCACGCCGGCGAAAGTCCTTTGGCAAGAAAGAAAGGGACGCCCTGTTCAAATTGCAGAATGGCAGATGCATGTACTGTGGCAAGAAGGAGCGCGAGGCAACATACTTTGACATCGACCACAAGACACCTATGGCACGAAATGGATCCGACTCGTTCTCCAACTTGCAGCTGCTCTGTCGCCCCTGCAACACTCGCAAAGGTGCCATGACGGACGGCCAATTCCGCAAGGCGTATGGTCTGACTCCTGCGTCCAAGGCAAAAGGGCCACCGACCAAAGTCGTCCCGCAGAGTAAGTTTGAGAAGATATCCAAAGAAATCGCAGCCAAGAAAACCCAGAAGCGGAAGCGTGCCCCACAACGCGAACCGAGCATTTTTGACTGGTAGGCAGGCGCTGGCATAAAGAACCAATGTCAGACCTGATCACACACCTAAAGCCATTCAACCGTAAAGAGCGGTATTGGCTCCTACACGAAGCGCTACGTGACGATACATTTAGACTCGGCGGCGAGTTCCGTGAGAAACTCGGCAAGCTGCTTTGCATGCAGATTCCTGGGGACGCGTACGTGGCAATGCTCAACCATTAGCTCCGGTGGGCGCCGAGTTCGGGGATAAGGTTCGTTCCCATCTCGTGATGTTGCATTGAGAGCCCCTCACCTCCGGCAACGGCCAAGTCTGACACCCCCCCTCACCCCCGCGGCGGCGTAACAATCTCGCAGCGAACCCCAGGAACCGCCCTCAAACGCAAATCCCCGGTAACCAGCTGGCAATCGTTCTCCTCCGCGATGGCGATGTACCAGGCGTCATACGCTGACGTATTATGCCGCAACTCCCAGGCGCGCCGGACATACGGTAAAAACTCGTGCAGGCCGATATGGATGCCGATGATGTCCAGCAGCGCCGATTCAGCTTTCTGCTGGGAGATCGCGCCCCGGTACTCCATCCTCCGCAGAGCGTTGCTCGCCTCCGCGTACACCAGGGAAGGCCCGATTAGCCCGCCCTCATCGAAGATTGACCGGGCCCACTGGCCCCGAGGTCCCTCATCCGTATGTGCGAGCACCAACGCGGACGCATCCGCGACCCGTGTCACCGGCGATCCTGGTGAATAGCCTCGACGATCATCTCAGGCGATACCGACGACGGCTCCTCCTTCAGACGCGCCCGCGCCCTTTCCATGGACTCGTGCGCGGTCATCGTCCCGCTGCGCCAAACGCCGTTGGCCATAGACGTCAACTGGAGGCGCAGATACTCATCCAGCGACTCCTTGCGCCCATCCGCCCGCTCCTGCAGCTTCTGAAGCGTCTCGTCCGAAATCCCCTCGATAGTGAGCGTGTGTGACTTATCCATAACCCCAGTCTACCACCCTAATAATGATCAACATACCGATCCCCCGCCAACACACGCGTACCCCGCCGCCTATCATAAACATAACGCTCAGGATCATCCGGCCCCGACGCCAAAAGCATCAAAACCACCGCAGGCATCGACGACGTCACCTCCATCGTATGAATATCCATCTCAGGCGGCAGAATCGCCGCGATATCCCCCGCCTTCAACCGACGCCGGGTAGTCCGTTTAATCACAGACCCATCATCCGACCTGTCCGGGTCGGGAGTATAAGACACCTCCCGCGCCGCCCCCTGGTACATCCCCGCCAACCCCCACCGAGCCCCGTGGTCGTGTATGGGCGTCTTATGCCCGGGCGGAATGACGGACACCAGCAAGCTCAACGAGCGGTCCGCCGACCGAAAAATGATCCACCGGCTGACCTCTGTGGGCGGCGTCTCCCGGTACTCATCCGGCAAAAAATTCTCCATCAACAAGTGACGGAAAGGGTCGATTGTTCTGCGGATGAGCGTCACCGGGTCAGCCACGCTCACCGCCACGCCTCCCAGTTGACCGAGGAACGTCCCAAGCGCGGGATGATCGACGCGCAAATCAGAAGTCACAACACGCACCGATCCTGACGACTACACCTCGCGGAACTCACCCTCAACCGTCTCCGGATCATCGGCGGAGGTCTCCTCACCCTCTTTTTCCCGCGAACGCGGGAACCCATCCCCATCCGGCCCCTGCTGCGAGTACATCGACTGCCCGATCTCCTGCACCAGCCTGTTCAACTGGTTCTGTAACATTTGGGAGGGATTAGTCAAAGTAACACCGTCCCTCATGCCCGTGGGGCTGTGGGCGCACTATGAGTAGACGTTGCTCTGCCCTTTGCACTTCTTGGAGACACCCGTTATAGGGATTTGAGATCATACTCGCATACTCTTCAACAATGTGAGGCGGAATACCATATCTCCAAGCAGTCATCATTACTACTGCCTCTCGTCTAACCTCACCTCCGCTTTGGACAAGCTGCGCGATATATCGCGTGCCATGATCCCGTCGTGCCATTGACAAGAGGTGTACGGGTTTGACGTGGACTCTGAGCGGGATACCCCTCCTATATTCACCCAGCGAGAACGGACGGGCGGGTGGGTATTCCGCGTTAAGGCGGCAAGCGGACAGTGCAACTCCGATAGCCCCTCGACTTATGTGCCTTAGCCTGCGCTCAACTGCACGGAGTATTCGATCTGCCCTATGGCGCCCCTGCAATATTTGCTCATCACTTGGCACTGTACTCCCTTTGTGCAGATTGCATTCAGCACAGACTAACTGCAGGTTCTCCAAGAAGCTCTTTCCCCCTTTCGACACCGGCCAGATATGATCGACTTGCATATCATCTAACAGGACACTCTGGCACAAAGCACATTTCCCGCGTTGTGCCCAGTAGAGTGCGGGAGCATGATTCCGATAGTTAGGCGACTTTGCCATCTCCCCTCCCCTGATTAGAGTACCCCCTAAAATGGTACAGAACCGTTCAACTCCTCTGTCAGTGTACCCACTTGTGTTCGCCTCCGGCGCCGCGCTTCTGGGGACTTTCATTGCCGTCGTTATATGGGGAAACCAAGCCGTTCCGTTCATGGAAACCCTCGCAACGCCGCTCAACTTCTTCGTTGAGGTTGGATTGCCGGCCGCAGGAATGGTGGGCGGAATTGAGATTGCGCAAAAACTGAGCGGCTGGTTGGGCATTGGCCGGGCGCCTAAGTGCCGCCTGCGGCCCTAGCTAAGGAAAGGGACTTACGCCGCAAGCTACACATCCCCAGACGGAGCCAGTGCGGCCCCTAGCACGCTGTCATTGCCTATCCTTTCCTAGCCGGCTACACAGGCTCGCATTCCAGAGCGGTGCTGGGCGATTTGGCATAGGCGTACCAGCAGTTGTAAAGGGCTAGCGCCGCGTTCCTGACGGCCACTTGCTCTGTATGTTCGATGGTCAGCCGGTTGTACTCATTCTTGGCCTTGTTGCACCAGTACGAGCGGTTGAAGTTCGTTCCGCAATCAACATCCTTGATGGTGCCATCCGGCAACTGATTGATTGACAACTGGTAGCGCTCGATGGTCTCCCAGTGCCTCTCCCGCTCAGCCTCAATCTCCTTCAACTTGGCCTCGGCGGTCTCAAACGCGGCTTTGGCCGCATTGACGTTCTGCCGAATATCGGCATTGCCGGAGCAACGCGGGTCGCTGCATGGCCTGATGTTCGTGACGATGTATTCGATGTTGGCGTAGGGAATCCAGCAGGGATCGGGGTTGGGATTGCTGTCACCCTGCGTCCGGTAGGAATACTCTCCGCCTACCTCACGCTCGTCGATCACGCGATGCACCGTGGAGCCGCTGAGACACCCTCCGGGTGGGCTAAATGCCACGATAGTACCGACATCAATATCCGCGTGCGACGTGGGGCGGATCCCGTCCGCCTGATCCTCGCACGTGATGGCAGGCTCCATACTGCCGGTGCAGGCAAAGAACAGCGTGGTCACGCCATTGCTTGATGTGCCGATGATTGGACCTAGAGGTTCAGGCGTGGGAAGGGCGCTTGACGGCTCATCTTCCCGCAGGGCCGCGCCCTTGGCGTTCAGAGCGGAGGAAAAGTCCGTCTCCTCAAACCAGCCGACGACCGTTTCCAGGTTGTATCCCTGCTCAACGGCAAGCACGCACGCGCCAACCGTGTCGTCCGTCGCCAGTGCCGGTGGCTTTTGTCTCTGCTCTCTTTGACTGTATTCAAATCGCTCAGCGTCAATCTCGCTGAGCAGCTTCCTGCACTGCTCGGCTGCTACGGCCGAGGAGAGCGGCGTGGGCGTCGCTGTTGGGGGCGGACCCTCTGGCGTCTCAGTCGGCAATGGGGTCACAGTCGGCTCCGGCATGGCTGTTGGGGTCGGAGGGGTGGCTGTGGGCGTCGCTGTTGGGGGCGGACCCACCGGCGCCTCAGTCGGCAGTGGCGTGGCCGTCGGGGTTGGAGGGGTGGCTGTGGGCGTCGCTGTCACGACAATGACATCCGGCGTGCTTGAGCAACCCGTCAGCGCACTCACTGCAAGTGCGGCGATTACTAGTAGCGTCAATGTCTTCTTCATATCAGTCTCTCGCCCTGTCTATCCCCAGCATCCGTGCGTTGCGTAGTTTGGGATATAATTCCCCCCCTCACCCCCGCGGCGGCGTAACAATCTCGCAGCGAACCCCCGGAACCGCGCTCAAACGCAAATCCCCGGTAACCAACTGGCAATCGTTCTCCTCCGCGATGGCGATGTACCAAGCGTCATACGCCGACGTATTATGCCGCAACTCCCAGGCGCGCCGGACATACGGCACAAATTCACGCAGGTCGATATCCATATCGATAATGTCCGCCAGCGCCGATTCAGCTTTCTGAGCGGAGATCGCGCCCCGGTACTCCATCATCCGCAGAGCGTTGCTCGCCTCCGCGTACACAATTGAAGGACCGATCAGTTCGCCCTCGTCGATCATCCGCCTTGCCCACTCGCCTCTGGGGCCATCGTCCGTATGCATCAGCACAAGGGCGGACGCATCCGCGACCTGCGTCACCGGCGATCCTGGTGAATAGCCTCGACGATCATCTCAGGAGATACCGACGACGGCTCCTCCTTCAAACGAGCCCGCGCCCGTTCCACCGCCTCGTGCGCGGAGATCGTGCCGCTGCGCCAACCGCCGTTGGCAATCGACGTCAACTGGAGGCGCACGTACTCATCCAGCGACTCCTTGCGCGCATCCGCGCGATCCTGGAGCTTCTGAAGCGTCTCGTCCGAAATCCCCTCGATAGTGAGCGTGTGCATCTTATCCATACCCCCAGTCTACCACCCTAATAATGATCCCCTCGCGGAACTCACCCTCAACCGTCTCCGGATCATCGGCGGACGCCCCTTCACTCGCCCCGTTCGCGGCGCTTGCATCCCCACCCTGCTGCGAGTACATCGACTGCCCAATCTCCTGCACCAGCCTGTTCAACTCCTCTGTCAGTGTACCCAGCTGCTCCGCCGGCGCCCCTCCCTCAAGCGCCTGCCGCACCTCTGCAACCTTCGCCTGCACACGCTCCCGCACGTCGTCCGTGATCCGCTCCTTGTGCTCCTCCAACAGCCGCTCCGCCGCATACGCAGCGGCATCCGCATTGTTGCGGATCTCCACCTCCGTGCGACGCTGAGCGTCCTCCGCCGCATGCGCCTCCGCGTCCTTCGTCATCCGCTCGATCTCATCGCTCTCGAGCCCGCTCCGCGCCTGTATGACGATCTTCTGCTCGCGGTTCGTCGCCTGGTCCTTCGCGTTCACGTTCAAAATCCCGTTCGCATCGATGTCAAACGTCACCTCGATCTGCGGCATCCCCCGCGCCGCGCGCCGCTAGAGGCTGGGCGGCAAATCGCGGCCTGTCGTACACTAGTCCTGCCATGCCTCACACTGAACAATCTGTAAACACAGTTCTTGCCAACGTCCTCCGCCCCATGTTCGCCCGTGCGACGGTTGCGGGTGAGGACACACGCAGCGTTATGGAGAACCCGGCGCTCCAACTCGATGTCCTGATCACTGCCCCCGGCCGGTCTCCGGTGTCGATTGAGACCGAGTTCATGCCGGCGCGAACGGTGGAGGGTGACGCGCTTTCCCGCCTCGGAAAGACGGCCAGGCGAGACGGCAAGACAATCGAGGCGGCCATTGCCGTCCGTTACCCGGAGCGCCTTCGCGATGACGATGTAGACATCAGCGCCGGGCTGCGCGAAAGCCGTTTCTCCTACGCAGTGTTTACCCAGGAGGGTCCGGTCAACAATCTCCGCGCCGTCCGATTCCCCGAATCGGGATGGTTGGAGGGGGACGCAGGTGATCTTGCCAATCTGGCGCGACTTGTGTCCGTCCCGCAACGCGCAGTCAATCAGGCAGCGGAGAATCTTGAGGCGGGAATCAATATGGCCGCAACCGTGCTTGGAGGGCTAGACGTTACCCGCGGTCAAATCAACATCGATATCGCAGACGTTCTCGGCATGGAAAACGTTGAGCAAACACGCCGCATGGCCTCCGCGATCGTTGCCAATGCAATGGTCTTTCATGAGCGCATCGTAGGCATGCATCCTGACGCGCGCATTAAAACCTTGGATGCGATTGCCGGTCCCGGAGCGGCGAATCCCAAGGGGGATTTGCTCGAGAGCTGGCGGCAGATTCTCGTCATCAATTATCATCCTATCTTTGACATTGCTCGCCGGATTGTCGAATGTTTACCTGCGGAGCCTGCCGCGCGCCTAATTCGTATCCTCGGCGAGAGCGGCAATTACGTCAACGCAACCGGAATCGACAACGCACATGACCTGACCGGGCGGGTTTTTCAGCGCTTGATTTCCGACCGAAAATACTTGGCCACTTTCTATACCCGTCCTTCGTCGGCTACGTTACTCGCGCAGCTCGCCGTGGCAAAACTAGAGCGTGCCGATTGGTCAGACACTCAGGCAATCGCTGAGTTACGCATCGCAGATTTCGCCTGTGGGACAGGGGCTCTCCTCTCAGCTACGTATGCGCAGATTGCTTCACGTCATGCGCGGACAGGGGGCAATCCGAGAGGTCTGCACTCCGCCCTGCTGGAAGATGTGCTGATTGGCTGTGACGTGATGCCCTCTGCTGTGCATATCACCGCAGCAACACTCGCAGGCATTGAGCCGGACATGCCGTACGAACGTGCTCATCTCTATACGATGCCTTATGGTCGGCAGTTGAATGGCGAGGTGCGAATAGGCTCGCTGGAATTCTTGGCTGGCGACGCAGTTACGACCAATACTCTTGAGAGTGGCGCGCCGTCGCAAGTGGAAAATGACGATAAGGAGTTTAGCGAAGAAATCATAGCAGTAATTCCGGATGACAGCCTTGACCTGGTAATCATGAATCCGCCATTTACTCGCGCCGGTTCGGATTGGGAAGGCGCGCACAGGGTGGAAGACTACGTCAAGCAGTTTCGGGGCCTGAGTACAACGCTGGATACGCAGAAGGAGATGTCCGAACGACTTAAGGGCCTTGCTAAAGGGACGATGTACCATGGCTATGCGGGCATTGCCTCAGCCTTTGTAGCCCTGGCGGACAGGAAGCTGAAACAAGGTGGCGTGCTCGCTTTGGTTCTACCGATATCCGCAGCGGCAGGGGTGTCTTGGCAGGCCTTGAGACAACTCATCGGCCGCTCCTACACCGAAATTGAAGTGCTCTCAATTACATCAAACGGCGGTGGGATCTCATTTTCGGCTGACACCAGCATTGCGGAATGCCTAATCATCGCTAAGCGGAGCGGCTACAACACAGCGGAAACTACTGGGAGTTTTGCCTCATTAGAGCGTCGCCCGCGCGACTTGGTGCAGGGATCGCTACTAGCGCAGGCAATCAGCGAGTTGAGAGAGCCCCGGTCAATTGACGATGGACCCTACGGCGGCACACCGATTGTCATTGGCGAGCAATCGGCTGGCGAAGTCATGCAACTTCCCGTGACTGAACAGGGGCACGCTTGGGGAACCGTGCGGCTGCAGGATGGCTCAGTAGCGCAGACAGCTCACGCCCTTTTGTCGTCACAGCTCTGGTTGCCTGGCCTTGCTGATTCGCTTGAACTCTCGGTGACCCCATTGAGCCGGATCGCTGACCGGGGTTGGTATCACATCAACATAGCTGGCTCAACCGGTCCGTTCACTAAACACCCTCCTAGCCCCACAGCAACTGATCCAGCCCTTTGGAATCACGATGCCAAGAGAGAGACACGACTCATCTGTCAGCCCGATGTGCGACTACTCGTCAAGCCGGGAATGGAGACGCGCGCCCACGAGGCACGGCAAACTGCGGGTCGAACACACCTAACGCTAGATTTCCGCTTCAATTCACAACCACTCGGTGCAGCTTTTACGACAACTCCATCACTAGGAGGCCGGGCATGGCCAAATGTGAATTTTGACGACTCGCGATTTGATTACGCTTTCACTCTATGGATCAACTCTACATTGGGCCTGCTGTCATTCTGGTGGCACTCCAATCGGCAACAAAGTGGCCGGGGAACGACGACAATCAGTGCAATCGAGTCCCTCCCCGTCCTGGATTTCCGCACTCTCACAGATAGCCAGCTCGCCACCGCAGAGCGCATCTTCGAGGAGTTCCGAGACAAGGAACTCATGCCCGCCTACCTGGCGGACGCCGACCCCAACCGTGACCTGCTTGACCGGCGCGTCGTCATGGACCTGCTCGGGTTCGACGAGGACACGTATCGAGCCGTGCGCCGTCTCGCGCAGAAGTGGTGCGCGGAGCCGTCCGTGCATGGAGGCAAGGCGCGCCCGCGGGACGCGCGGCCTATCCCCGACAGCTCGCCCCCACCCTAATAATGATCAACATACCGATCCCCCGCCAAAACACGCGTACCCCGCCGCCTATCATAAACATACCGCTCAGGATCATCCGGCCCCGACGCCAAAAGCATCAAAACCACCGCAGGCATCGACGACGTCACCTCCATCGTATGAATATCCATCTCAGGCGGCAGAATCGCCGCGACATCCCCCGCCTTCAACCAGCGCCGGGTAGTCCGCTTAATCACAGACCCGTCCTCCGCCTTTTCCGGGTCAGGAGTGTAAGACACCTCCCGCGCCGCCCCCTGGTACATCCCCGCCAGCCCCCACCGCGCCCCATGGTCGTGAATCGGCGTCTTATGCCCGGGCGGAATGACGGACACCAAAAGGCTCAGTGAGCGGTCCGCCGACCGAAAAATAATCCACCGGCTGACCTCAGTCGGCGGCGTCTCCCGGTACTCGTCAGGTAGAAAATTCTCCATCAACAAGTGACGGAAAGGGTCGATCGTCCGGCGAATCAGCGTCACCGGGTCAGCCACGCTCACCGCCACGCCTCCCAGTTGACCGAGGAACGTCCCAAGCGCGGGATGATCGACGCGCAAATCAGAAGTCACAACGCGCACCGATCCTGACGACTACGACTACACCTCGCGGAACTCACCCTCAACCGTCTCCGGATCATCGGCGGAGGTCTCCTCACCCTCTTTTTCCCGCGAACGCGGGAACCCATCCCCGTCCGCCCCCTGCTGCGAGTACATCGACTGCCCAATCTCCTGCACCAGCCTGTTCAACTCCTCTGTCAGTGTACTCAACTGCTCCGACGGCGCCCCTTCCTCAAGCGCCCGCCGCACCTCCGCAACCTTCGCCTGCACACGCTCGCGCACGTCCTCCGTGATGCGCTCCTTGTGCTCCTCCAGAAGCCGCTCGGCAGCATACGCCGCCGCGTCCGCATTGTTGCGGATCTCCACCTCCGTGCGACGCTGAGCATCCTCCGCCGCATGCGCCTCCGCGTCCTTCGTCATCCGCTCGATCTCCTCGCTGCAAAGCCCGCCACCCCCCCGTCCGTCATTCCCGCGCACGCGGGAATCTGGCACATATCCCGCAACCCACCCCGTAACGCCGCCCAACCCCAAATGACGTGTCATTCTGAGCGCAGCGAAGAATCCAAAGGCCCAAACTGTACAACCGAACCCACCCGTCCACCCTGAGCCTATCGAAGGGTGAGCGAAGGCGGCTATAGTGGCCAGTCCGCGAAGTCGTCTGCGGAAACCGGCGGCAGCGGCCCCTGCAACTCGCTGTACAGCATGCCGCCTATCAGGTTTTCCAACTGACGCACCTTTTCAAGCTTTGCTTTCAATATGGGAAACGCGACCTGTTCATCAGGTAGTTCCTTGCCTCGAGAGGTCATGGCGCTGTCCAGCATCCGGAATGAGTGCGCCAGGATGTTGCGGAACTGATAGCTGTCTTTGAGGTCGCCCCAGATGTCACCAAATTGAGACAGCATGGTCGACTCCCTCTCTATTTCCTCAAACAGCTTCACCTTCCATGCAAATGGTATGGGAGCAACCATGAACCAGCGCTGAAATTCCTCTGCATGATGCTCAGGACGGAGGTATTCACACAGAAGGAAGGTCAGGTTGAATTCAAGCGATGCGACTAGGCTAAGATACTCTCCCCGCATGCGTTCATATTCCTGCGCTTGTTCAGACGAGTTGCTCATGCTGTTCCTCACATTCGTCGACTGACTTCATCGACCAACCAGTTCCAATATCGCCCCAATCCGCCGCGCCGTGTTGCTAAAGTGCTCCACTTCGTCAGCGGTGACGGGGCGCCCCAAAACCTTCTGCTCGCGGTAGGAAAGCCACTTCTTGAGAACCTGGTAGCCCCCCAGTTTGTAGTTCCAGAGGGCCTCGGGGACGTTGCGCCAGTAGGCGCCATCATTCAGGTAGACGTCGAACGTAGTCTTGCCGAGCAGCTCCGCGCTGCCGCCCATTGCCGCGCGTTCCTGGGCGGTGAATTCGCGCACCTCAGCGCGCCCTTGCCCGGGCATGACGGCCTCTCCCTGCCCCACGTGGCCCCAGCCCGCCGTCATCGAGTAATCGTCGCCGGCCATGCTGCGGCCGCTCGCTGTCGTGGGAACGGCGATGGCGGCCAGTTCAGGCCGGAGTTGGCCTGTGGTGACGCCATCGACGGGCGTGTCGGAATCAAGGAGGGCGGCGAGGCGCCTGCCCGTGTCGGCTGACTGTCTGAGTTCGTTCGCCGCGTTCGGCGCATCACCGTCCGGCCAGCCGGGGAGGGGAATGCGGGGGCCCTCGGCCCTTAGTGCATCCGCATTGGCCGCGAGATATTGCGATCCATGCGTTATGGCGATGACGTGGTAGTACAGATCCGTTGCTGTTGCACCCAGAAACGCCAAATACCGGTGTGCTGCTGGTGCCAGGTTAGGCCGGGTTTCGGATGGGCGTGCATCGGTTTTTAGGGGGTCACTGCTGAGGTAAGCAGGAACACAGTAGACGCCACTGTTCATCTGATTTAGGTCGCCAAGTTGACGGATCGCCAATGGAGGAGACAAGTCTGGACGCGCTTTGTTTTGAAAGACGAGCCACAAATTGCCGGCGAATACGTGGGGTATGTACTCAGGGCGCGGCCTGTCAACCAGCTTCTCCCTGTCTTCCCAGTACAACCAGCGGATGTCGAAGGGCCTATAGGCGTAGCGAACAAAGTTGTCCTCTACTGGGCCACCAAGTTTCAGCAGTGACTCACGGACGGCACGGGCATCATATTCTCGCGGATTTCGGGTTGCGGTGGGATAACGCTGGCCTATCGTATCGTGGCTCAAGCTGGCGTCGAAATAATCGTCGATGCGCTGCTTGAGGTTGGGCAAGTCGATGTCTACAACGAATGGATCGCGTCCGCTCTTCACGCCCGGGAAGGACACCGGAAACAACTCGGTCAGGGATGGCCAGTCACTCCAATCGGCGCTGACGGTCATCGGAGCGAACGGCAGGCCGAGCAGCAAATCTGGCTCAAAGGACTCATACAGTTCGTCAGGTTCCGAGTTGGCCGTCCTGGTAAGCTCGGCAGGCTTGTCAGCGCCCCAGAGCTGGCGCATTCCGACCGTTTCCGCCGCCTCATGGCTGTGCTGGCGGATGAGGGTGGTGACGGCCGTGCCAACCTGGATGCCAACCGGATCCTCAGGCGTCGAGAAGATGCTGGGGTCAGGCGTGCCGTCCGGCGTCGTCTTGCCTGTCTTGAACTTGTCCCCGTTGAGACTGTCGATACGGATGGCGTCAAAGGCTTCCAGGAATCGCTCTCTCATGCCGGTGAAGGAGAGGCCGTCCAGCCATGAATAGTTGGAGATGAAGCAGATAACACCCTGCCCGGTCTTCTCGGCGATGCGCCGCTCCGCCATGCGGAAGAATCGGACGTAGAGGTCATTCAGGCCCTGTCCTTCCGGTCGCCGCACGGCGTTCGTCGTGCGGTAGGCATTGGAAAGCTCGCGTTCCTCGTCCACGGCCATACCGGCGAAGCCGTTGTAGGGCGGATTGCCGAGTATCACGAGAATCGGCGTCTCCTGCTTCACTTTCGCAGCACGCTCACGCTCCTCCTCCAGTTCGGGGAACGGCAACGGTTTTGTGACTGTCGGCTCCCAACCGGTGAGGGCGTTGGTGAGGTAAACGCCTGCCCGTTCGTCCTCATCATTGGCCAACCCGGCATCGAGCGACTGCAGGGTGAGTCCAACCTGCAGGTGAGCGACGACGAACGGGGCGGGCATGATCTCGAATCCAAAGACGCGCTCCGTGGCGGCCTTCTTGACCAGGGCCCCGGCATTCGCCCCCGCGCCGCGCCCTTCAAGGTTTGCAGAGATGCGCCGCAGTACTTCGGCGACGTATGCGCCCGTGCCGCAGCACGGATCCAGAACGTAGACGTTGTCGGCAGCCAGTCCGTCCGCGATCCCCAAGTCGTCCTTGAGGGCGCGATCCACGCGGGCAACCATGTAGCGCACAACCTCAGGCGGCGTATACCACACGCCGAGCTGCTTGCGGAGCGCGGGATCGAACTCTTCCAGGAACGGCTCGTAGAAATACTGGACGGCCTCGCCCTCGCTGAAACGGTCGAAGAACGCGGCGCGGTCCACGCGATCCAGCGCGGCGGCCGTCCAGTCCATCAACTCCACGAGGCCGAACCGCTGGAGTCGGCCGGGGTCCGACAACTGCTGGAAGAGGGCGCGAATGACGGGCGCGTGGAGATGCCAAACGGCAGTGCGCCAATCAAATGAGCCGGACGGCTGAGGCATCTGCCGCGCCCACAGCACCCACGCGGAAAAGACGCCGTAGAAGAGGGTTTGGATGAAGGTGGAGCGGAAGAACGCGTCGCCGCGCTCCTGCTCAAACTGGACGCCCAGGGATTCCTCCAGCGCGGATTTCAGCGCCTCAAGCGGGGCAGCTTCACGCGCGGCCTCGATTCGCTCTAGCCCGTCCCGCGCATACGAGGCGAGCAGGCGGGCAAGATCGCGGGGTTCAACGATGGCTGTCTCATGGGTCAGAACCCGGGTGAGGTATTCGCCGAGGCGGGCGCCAACCTGGTTGGCGAAAGCGCGGGGATGCTCAAGCAGTGACTCAAACTCGTCGTGGGATTCCGCCAGCCGGACTGTTTCGAGTTTGACGGGCTGATTGCTGCCGTCGTCACCGAGCAGGACAAAGTCGCGCAGATTCGTGACGAGGACGAGGCGGTAGCGGTTCCAGTACCTGCTGACCTGCGCGCCGTCAGCGGTCAGCCACGCGTCATCAGTCCAGGGCTTGACCTCCAGGACGCCGCGCTCCGGGGCCTGCTCCTCAACGGGATTCCCCTTGCGAGTCTGCTTCGCGGCGTACAGGCCAAGATCGGGATGGTCGCCCCCGGCTTGTCCCAGCTCCGTCACGCTGAAAACCTTGGGGCGCAGGGTGCCGCCGACTGCGTTCAGAAGGTTGTTCAGCGGCGGGTAGTAGGAACGCTCAGGAGTCGCGCCGCCGGACGCGAGAATGCTTCGCAGGTCTGCGAAGTAGGCCTCTGCGGCGGCGCGGAGTTTGGCGGTGTCGGTAGGCATAGTCTTGCTTTGATACTACCGCTTCCAACCATGTCCCACCCTAATAATGATCAACATACCGATCCCCCGCCCGCAACCGCGTACCCCGCCGCCTATCATAAACATACCGCTCAGGATCATCCGGCCCGGACGCCAAAAGCATCAAAACCACCGCAGGCATCGACGACGTCACCTCCATCGTATGAATATCCATCTCAGGAGGCAGAATCGCCGCAATGTCCCCCGCCTTCAACCGGCGCCGCGTCGTCCGCTTGATCACAGACCCGTCCTCCGACCTGTCCGGGTCGGGAGTATAAGACACCTCCCGCGCCGCCCCCTGGTACATCCCCGCCAAACCCCACCGCGCCCCGTGGTCGTGTATGGGAGTCTTATGCCCGGGCGGAATCACCGAAACCAGCAGGCTGAGCGAGTTGTCCGCCGACCGAAAAATGATCCACCGGCTGACCTCTGTGGGCGGCGTCTCCCGGTACTCATCCGGCAAAAAATTCTCCATCAGCAAGTGACGGAACGGGTCGATCGTCCGGCGAATCAGCGTCACCGGGTCCGCCACGCTCACCGCCACGCCTCCCAGTTGACCGAGGAACGTCCCAAGCGCGGGATGATCGACACGCAGGTCCGAAGTCACAACGCGCACCGATCCTGACGACTACACCTCGCGGAACTCACCCTCAACCGTCTCCGGATCATCGGCGGATGCGCCCTCCCCATCTTTTTCCCGCGAACGCGGGAACCCATCCCCATCCGGCCCCTGCTGCGAGTACATCGACTGCCCGATCTCCTGTACCAGCCTGTTCAACTCCTCTGTCAGTGTACCCAGCTGCTCCGCCGGCGCGTTCTGCTCCAACGCCCGCCGCACCTCCGCAACCTTCGCCTGCACCCGCTCCCGCACGTCGTCCGTGATGCGCTCCTTGTGCTCCTCCAGCAGCCGCTCGGCAGCATACGCCGCCGCGTCCGCATTGTTGCGGATCTCCACCTCCGTGCGACGCTGAGCGTCCTCTGCCGCATGCGCCTCCGCATCCTTCGTCATCCGCTCGATCTCCTCGCTCTCGAGCCCGCTCCGAGCCTGGATCACGATCTTCTGCTCGCGGTTCGTCGCCTGGTCCTTCGCGTTCACGTTCAAAATCCCGTTCGCGTCGATATCGAACGTCACCTCGATCTGCGGCATCCCCCGAGGCGCCGGCGGAATCCCGTCCAGCATGAACCGCCCAAGCGACTTGTCATCGCTCGCCATCGACCGTTCCCCTTGAAGCACGTGAATCTCCACGCTCGTCTGCCCGTCCGCCGCCGTCGAGAACGTCTGGCTCTTGGACGTGGGGATCGTCGTGTTGCGTGGGATGATCGGCGTCGCCACCCCGCCAAGCGTCTCAATGCCGAGCGAGAGCGGCGTCACGTCCAAAAGCAGCAGATCCTGCACGTCGCCCGTCAGCACCCCCGCCTGGATCGCCGCCCCGACCGCCACCGCCTCGTCAGGGTTCACCGACCGGTTCGGCTCCCGCTGGAATATCTGCGTCACCTTTTCCTGGATCGCCGGCATCCGTGTCTGCCCGCCCACCAGGATCACCTCGTGAACCTGCCCCGCGGACAGCCCCGCGTCCTCCAACGCCTGCCGGCACGGCCCCGCCGTCCGCTCGACAAGCGCCGCCGTCAGCGACTCAAGCTGCGCCCGCGTCAGCGTCATGGCCAGGTGCTTCGGCCCGGACGCGTCCGCCGTGATGAACGGCAGGCTCAACTCCGTCTGCGTCACCGTCGACAGCTCCAGCTTGCCCCGTTCCGCTGCCTCCCGCAGACGCTGCATCGCGCTCCGGTCAGACCGCAGGTCGATCCCCTCCTGCTTGCGAAACTCATCGATCATCCAATCGACGACAGCATTGTCGAAATCGTCCCCCCCAAGGTGCGTGTCTCCCGCCGTCGAGCGCACGTGGAACGTCCCCTCCCCAATCTCCAGGATCGAGATGTCGAACGTCCCGCCCCCCAGGTCGAACACCGCGATGATCTCCTCCTCCTTGTTGTCCAGCCCATACGCCAGCGATGACGCCGTCGGCTCGTTGATGATCCGCAGCACGTTCAGCCCCGCAATCGTCCCCGCGTCCTTCGTCGCCTGCCGCTGGCTGTCGTTGAAATACGCCGGCACCGTGATCACCGCGTCCGCCACCGGCTGCCCCAGGTACGCCTCCGCGTCCGCCTTCAGCTTCTGAAGGATCATCGCGGAAATCTCCTGCGGGCTGTACTGGCTCTCTCCCATCGTCACCCGCACGTCCCCGTTCGGCGCAGACCCAACGGGGTAGGGCGCCAGCTTCGCGTCCTCCTGCACGTCCGCCTCATCATGCTTCCGCCCGATGAACCGCTTGACGCTGAAGATCGTCTGGTCCGGATTCGTCACCGCCTGCCGCTTGGCGACGAGTCCCGTCAGCCGCTCCCCGTTCTTGTTCAGCGCGACCACCGACGGCGTCAGCCGGTTGCCCTCCGGCGTCGGGATCACCGTCCCCTCGCCGCCCTCCATGACCGCGACAACGCTGTTTGTCGTTCCGAGGTCGATTCCGATTGCCAGTGCCATTCTGTCCCTGTCTCCTTGTATGGTCTCTGCCGTGCCCGCTCTTACTCGTCGGTCGTCGTCTCGATAGTGTCGATAGTGTCGGATTCGCCGCTGCCGTCCCCGTCGCCCGTGCCGTCCCCCACCTGCGCGAGCGTCGGCCGCAGCACGCGGTCGTGCAGCATGTACCCCTTCTGGAGTACGACGACGACCCGCCCCTCCGGCCCCGGCGCCCGCGAAATCGCCTCGTGCAGATTCGGGTCGAACACCGCCCCCGCCGCCTCGATCTCCGTCACACCGCTCGCCTCCAGCGCCCCCTGGAGCTTCCGGTAGATGAGCAGGATGCCCTCCACCCACGTCAGCCGCAGCAGCGAGTCCGGGATCGACCCGAAGGCCCGCTCCAGGTCGTCCACTACGGACAGCATCTGCGTCAGCGCCGGCGCCGCCGCGTACTGGAGTTCCGCCGCGTGCCGCTCCCCGGCCCGCCGCGAAAAGTCCACCGCGTCCGAATACGCGCGGTGGTACTTCTCCCTCTCCCCAATCGCCTCATCCAGTTGCGCCTGCAGCGATGCGGCGATGGACTCGTCTCCGCCGCCGTTCTCGCCGTCCGTCTCCGTGACGCCTGGCGCGTCCTCGTTCCTCTCGTCAACCATGTGCTACATATACTCCCTCTCGTTCGGCCCGCCCGTCGGCGACGCCGCCATCGCCGAAAGCAGTTCGCCCAGGTACCGCACCGCCGGTATCGCCGACGCATAATCCATCCGCGTCGGCCCCAGCGCCACGACCGCCCCCCGCTCCCCGCTCATCCGCGCCGGGCCGTACGTCGACATCACCGCCGCGTACGGGTGCAGGAACGGCTCGTCGTGCTCGCTGCCGATCACGACCCGGAGCCCGCTCGCCGGCAGGTCGTCCGTGTGCAGCGCCGGCGCCAGCCGCCCGCTCTCAACCGCGTCCAGCAGCTCCCGCACCATGTCGATCCGGTCGATCAACTCCGGCTGGTTCACCACCTGGCTGATCCCGTACACCACCGGCTCGTCCATCCCGGGCTCCGTCCGCCCCGGCAGAGGCGTCACGATGGCCAGCGCCTCCGACAGCCGCGCCAGCGTCGCCGCCGCCAGACGCGCCCACAAAAACACGTCCTCGGACTCCACCTGGTGGAACTGGTGCCGGATCGTCGCCTGCCGGCTCGTCGGCACCTCCGACGACTCCAACAGGACCTCCACGTAATACCGGTACGCCCGCCCGGTCGGCGTCGCCCCCGCGGATGAGTGCGTCCGCTGAACGTACCCTCCCGACTCGAGCTCCGCAAAAGTGTTCCGCACGGTCGCCGGGCTCATGCCCAGATCATGCCGCTCCACCAGCCCCCCGGAGCTCACCGGCGCAGCCGTCGCGATGTACTGCTCCACCAGGAGGCGTAAAAGCTCCGATTGCCGCGTAGCCAGCCCTTTAATCATGTTTTCCGTCTCTACATCGTGAATTTTGTCACCGCTTGACGACAGCTTGCCTCATCCCTCTCGCCGCGACATCGTGAATCCTGTCACGATTCTCCAAACGCCCCTTTTCATGGTCGGCAAGCCTCAGACGCCCCCTTAGCAGTCTCACCCATCGACTGCTAATCCCAACTCAGCCTACCCACGCCCGCCCCCTCTGTCAACCCAACCCCGTCACCCCCATCCCCCCCCACATCTGCTACAGTGGACACTGGCGCGGGCAAGCCATTCGAGGGACAAACAGTGGACATAACCTATCTCGGCAACTCCGGTTTCCTGCTGCGCGGCAGGGACGCCTCCGTGGTCGTAGACCCGTCCGTGGCCCCCGACCGCCGCGCCAACGCCCGCGCAATCCTCATGACCGCCTACGGCCAGGACCCCCCCGTAGACGTAGCCGACGCCCGCATAATCAGCCGCCCCGGCGAATACGAAGTCTCCGGAATCCTCATCCGCGCCATAAGAACCACCCGCGCCTCAAACGACGACAATTCCAACCTGGGCGGCATGGCCTACACCGTCTCAATCGACGGCGTCGACATCTGCCATCTCGGCCACCTAAGCCGCGCGCTCACCACTGCTGAAATCTCGGAACTCGGAGAATCCGACGTCCTCCTCATGCCCGTCGGCGGCGAAGAAACCCTCGCCCCCAACCTCGCCGCGCAGGTCGCGACCCAGCTCGGCCCCAAGATAATCATCCCCATGCTCTGGGCCGGAGAAGTAGAACGCACCGCCGCCGAACCAGCCCCCGCCCCGCCCCCCCAGGACGAATCAGAATCCACAGATCAAGCTGATGACGATGCCGAAGAAGCCCCCCCGCCCCCCGTTGAAACGGTCTCCGTCCCGTCCCTTGAGCCCTTCCTCAAGGAACTAGGCATCCGCTCCCTCTCCCCGCTGGACCGCCTCTCCGTCACCCCGACAAACCAGCCCGCCACCCAGCAGGTCGCCCTCCTCCTCCCCCGCGCCTAACTTATGTTCGCTATACTAACCCCATGACAACCAACAACAAAAAAGACTACGCAGGCCAGGGACGCAGATTCCTAACCCAGGCCTTCAATGAGCTATCCCAGGATGACCTCCAACAGGCCTCCGAAAAAGGCTGGGGCGCCGCGTCGCAGTTGGTCAAGGCATACGCGCAGGATCGCGGGCTGACCCACGATCATCACGCGCTGCTGTTCCGCGCCGTGCGTCAACTTGTCGCCGAGACCGATGACGATTTGCTGTTTGACTGGTTCGGCGCTGCCAACCACCTGCACGTCAACTTCTACGAAGGGGAGTACGGCAGCAGGGAAGTGAAGCGCGGCCTCGACCAGATCGCCCAATTCGTGGACAAGGTGGACACCCTGCTCAACGGCCGAAACGGCTCCTAGCAGCTAGGATTGCCCGGCGCCTAACCGCGTTCGCTATACTGACCCCATGACAAGCAACGGCAAAAAAGACTACGCAGGCCAGGGACGCAGATTCCTAACCCAGGCCTTCGACGAACTGGCGCGAGACGATCTGCGCCAGGCCTCCGAGAAAGGCTGGGGCGCGGCCTCGCAAATGGTCAAAGCCTACGCGCAGGAGCGAGACATCGGGCATGAACGCCACGCCCAGCTCTATAACGTCATAAGCCGCATGGTGGCGGAAGCGGATGACGACGATCTTCGCCGCCAATTCGGAGTCGCCACCGACTTGCACCAGAACTTCTACGAAGGCGAGTTCGCCGTCAGAGACGTGAGGGTAGGGCTTGAGGACATCTCCCAATTCGTAGACAAGGTTGACACCCTGCTCAACGGCCGAAACGCCTCCTAGCAGCTAGGATTGCCCGGGGCCGACCGCCGTATTCACCACCGGCTGCACGGAGTTCTCGCTCGTCAGGACCACCAGCAGATTGCTCACCAGCGTCGAGCGATGCTCGTCCTCCAGGCTCATGATCTGCCGGTCGCTCAGCATGTCCAGCGCGTCCTGCACCATCCCAACCGCGCCCTCCACGATGGTCTTGCGCGCGTCAACGACGGCATACGCCTGCTGGCGCCGCAGCATCGCCGCCGCGATCTCCGGCGCGTACGCCAGGTGGCTGATTCGCGCCTCCTGCACCTCCACGCCCGCCTTTTCCAGACGCTCCTGGATCTCCGTGTTCAACTGCTGCGATACCTCGGCGGTATTCGCCGTTAGCGTCAACTCGTCATCCGTGGCGTCATACGCGTACGCCGTGGCCAGATTGCGGACGGCCGCCTCGCTCTGGATGTGGACGTAGTTCTCAAAGTCGTCCACCTCGAACGCCGCCTCATACGTATCCACAACCCGCCACACGACGACGGCGGCAATCTCGATGGGGTTGCCGCGCCGGTCATTGACCTTGATTCGCCCCGTCTCGAAATTCCTCACCCGCAGGGAAATCCCGTTCTTGCTATAGAACGGATTGGTCCACCGCAGCCCCGGCTGGCGCGCCGTCCCGCGGTACGCGCCGAACAACTGGAATACCTTCCCCTCGTTCGGATCGACCATGAACAGCCCGATCATGCTGCCGACGATGATGATGCCGGCGATCACCGTGAGCGGAATGAGCGGCCACAAATCCTCCGCCATGATGATGCTCGTTATGAACACGAGGATATTGATGATGAACAGGATGATGCCGAGAACGAGAATCACAATCCCCGGCATCCCGTCCCGCCGTGTTTCCACCATGACTGCTATCCCCCCTCCACCTGCAGCGTCACGATATCAAGCCCATAGTACTTGCTGTGCCGGACGGATGCCGCATAGTGGCGCAGCAGGCGGTACGACAACTCGTTCTCGTCCGCCACCTCAGGTGAATCCCCGATAACGGCAAGCCGGTCCTCGAGATTGCCGTCCGCCGGCCCGGACACGAGTTCCAGTTCGGCTGATGTGCCCGCCATTCTGATGGATGCCATCGTTTTCCTGTCGGAATCAGAGTCGCTCTCGGCAAGAAGCCCGGTCAGCGCCTCCTCGCCCACCAGGGTCAGGCGCTGCGCGGCATCGTCGGACCACTTGGAATCACGTGCAAAGTCATCCAGGAAGTCCCGCAGCTGCGTGAATCCTGCCGCGCCCGCGTCGAGGCGAAGCCGCTTTCGTCGCCGGGACGTCAATTCAATGAACAGCACCATGATAAGCGCCACCATGGCTCCTGCGGTCATGCCGTTTTCCAGGAGCAGGCTCACGAACCCGTCCCCCAACGACTCGCCGAAGATCTGCCCGTTCGTGAAGCCCACGCCCGCCCAGAACGCCAGCCCAATAATGGCCGCCTTGCGGTGATCCACGCCGTCATTGATCACAATCTTCATTCCCTGCACAAAGAGCAGGCCAAGGAGAACGGTCATGTATGCCCCCGCCACCGGCGACGGTATCGCCACCAGGATTGCGGACACCTTCGGGAAAAACGCAAACACGATGAACGTAATCCCGATGACCACCCCCACGCGCCGCGCCGCAACCCCCGTGATTTCCACCATCGCGATGCTGGTGGAATACGTCGTATTCGGCACCGTTCCGGCGAGTCCGGACAGGAGATTTCCCATGCCGTCCGCATTGATCGCGCCCTGTGCCACACGGAAATCCGGCGCGGGCGGGTTTCTCCGTGATACTCGTTGAATCGCCACGCCGTCTCCCAGCGTTTCTATTGCTCCAACGGCTGTCACCATGATGAACGCGGGCAGCAGCGCCCAGAACTGCGGGCCGATATCCAGCGACAGCCCCGGCCACTCCTGGAGCGGCGCCCCAATCCACGCCGCCTCCGTGATGATGCTCGTGTCATACAGTCCGAACGCCGCCGCCGTTGCTGTTCCCGCCGCGATGCCGATGATCGGCGACCACAGTCGCAGTGAGGGAGGCGCACGGAGAACGAGCCCGACGGTGATTGCCAGCGTCACGGTTGCTGCTGCCATCGCCCCCTCAACCGGCTCTCCCGGTTCCACGTCGTCCAGCAGCCCAAGGGCGATGGGCATGACCGCGGCCGCGATGAGCATGATCACCGTCCCCGCGACGACAGGGATGAATATCCGCCGTGTCAGGGACAGTTTCATGCCGATCAGGAATTGCATGATTGACGACGCCACAATCAGCGTGGCCATCAGGGCCGGTCCGCCGTTTGCAAGCGCGGCAACGCATGCCGCCAGGAACGCGCCGGATGTCCCCATCATCAGAATGTGGCCGGCGCCGAAGCGCCATACCCGAACTGCCTGGAGGATTGTCATGGACCCGCTGACCAGCAGCGCTGCGAAAACTGCCCAGGAAGTATAGGACTGCGACTGGTCCCCAACGCGCATCACGATGACGACTCCGAGGACGACGGCGCCAACGATGATCATCGCGCCCTGTACCCCGGCCCCCACGGTCATCAGTAGGGGCGGGTTCTCATCCGGCTCGAAACGCACACGTTCCGTTCCTGCGGCCATGCGCTGCGGCCTTTCTGTCAAATGGGGAAACTTACGCCGGGTCGGTGATCGGCTCCGTGTACATCTGCTTCAGGTCGCGCTTCAGAACCTTGCCCAGCGGATTGCGCGGCAGCGGCTCCGTCGAGAACACCACGTGCTCCGGCCTCTTGAAGCTGGCCAGCCGCTGGCGCGAGTACTCGATCAACTCATCCTGCGTCGCCGCCTGCCCGCCCTTGAGCACCACGACGGCGCGCACGCGCTCGCCCCACTGGTCGTCCGGGATGCCGATGATTGCCGCCTCGTCCACTGCGGGATGGGACATCAGCGTCTGCTCCACCTCTTCAGGGGAGATCATCTCGCCCGCGCGCTTGATGAAGTCCTTGGCGCGTCCCGTCAGGAAGATGTAGCCCTCATCGTCCTGGTAGCCGAGGTCGCCCGTGAACAGCCAGCCGTTCTTGATGGTTTCCGCCGTCACGTCGTCCTGCTGCCAGTAGCCCTTCATCAACTGCGGGCCGCTGGCGATGATCTCGCCCTGCTCGTTCGCGGGGACGTCGTTGCCGTCCTCATCCACGATGCGAATATCGACGCCCGGCAGCGGCTTGCCGATGGAGCTCAGCCGCTCGAACTTCTTCTCGCGCTCCTCTTCGGACAGCCCCTTCACATTGTGGTCTTCCGGCATCAACGCCGTGATTGTCGCCGAAGCCTCCGTCTGCCCGAACGCGTTGATGAACTGCGTGTCCTCCATCTCCATGATGGCGCGCTTGATGACCTCCTTGGGCATCGGCGCGGCGCCGTACGTCAGCACCGCGAGGCTGGACAGGTCGTAGTTCGGGCGCGCCTCGTGGTCGAGCAGCATCTTGAGCATCGTCGGCACCATCATGGCGCGCGAAACACGCTCATCCTGCACCAGCTTCATCCACGATTCCGCCTCAAACTGCCGCTGGATCACCAGCGTGCGGAAGCCCCAGACGGCGGAGATGACGGCCTGCATACCCGCCACGTGGTACAGCGGCACAGTCAGGATGTTCTTTTCGATCTCATCGGGATCGAGCTGTGAAACGTTGTTCAGGCTGTAGCTGCTCACGCTGCCGAACGTGAGCATCACGCCCTTGGGCAGGCCCGTCGTGCCCGCCGTGAACATGAGAATCGTGGTGTCCTCGTCATCGACAACCGCCACGTCAAACTCGGTTGGCTGGTCGGCGATCACGTCCTCATACGCCTCCCAGCCGTCAGCCGTCCCCTCCAGCGAGACGTAGTGCTCGACCGTGCCCAGCGCGGGCCGCAGCTCATCGATCATGCCCAGGTACCGCGAGCCGGCGATGACCACCTTGGACTCAGACGCATTGACCATGTGGCGGATCTCCTCCGCCCGGCCACGGAAGCTCAACGGCACGAAGATCGCGCCCAGCTTGGCCGACGCAAAATACGTCTCGATGACCTCGTTGCAGTTCACCTGCATGATGCCCACGCGGTCGCCCTGCGTGACGCCCCATGACGCCAGCCGGTTCGCCAGCTGGTTTACTCGCTGGTCCAGTTCCCCATAGGTGTATCGCTTGTCCTCGAAAACGACGGCCTCTTTGTCCGGCGATATCATGTTCGCGATAGTCAAAAACTCAGCAGTGTTCATCCGTGAAATCCCCTCCCCGTCTCTCTTTGCACGCATCGTAGGCGTGCGTAGCTAGCCGATACTAGCAGAGCGCCGCCCGAATGTCACCACCGTTGTGTCACACCGCGCCGCCAACGCAGCCTCTATCCGCAGCCCCTCGGCCAATCTCACGTCCGCCCCGCGCCGCAGCGCCGCTTTTGCAGCCGCCCGCGCCTCTCGCGGCAGTCGCCGCGTCTCCGCGAGCAGTGCCTCTGCCGCATCCGCCAATGTGCCCGCCGCCGCAACGCGGTGAACCAGCCCAAACTCAAGCGCCTCCTCCGGATCGAACCACCGGCTCGTCAACAGCAAGTCTAGCGCCTGCGCCCGACCGATGACGCGCGGCAGGGATTGGCTCCCCGTCGCGAACGGGATCATCCCCAACGCCACCTCCGGCAGGCGGAATCGCGTATCGTCTGCCGCGACTCGAAAATCGCAGCACAGCGCCATCTCAAGTCCTGAGCCGATGGCGAACCCATGCATCGCCGCCATCGTCGGAACGGGCAGGGAGCGCAGCAGCGACCACACGTCACGCAAATACCGCGCCTCCCGCGCAATCACGCGTGACGGCGCGCTGCCAAACTCCGTCAGGTCCGCCCCCGCGCAAAATGCCCTGTCCCCCGCGCCGCTGATAATGACGGCATCCAGATCGGGATTCGCGTGAAGCTCCGTCAAAATGGCGAACAGGTCGTCCCGCATCTGAACATTGAACGCATTCAACTGCTCGGGCCGGTTCAACACAATCCGCGCCAAGCCGTTGTGATCCACGTCACAAACCGCCGCCGCCGCGCCCTCCTGCGCCGCCATGCCTCCGCTCCTACCGCAAGAACGGAATCGCCAGGAGGTAGTCGGCGGGGACGCCGCGGCCGGCGCGCAGGGCTGCCCGGATGACCATGAAGAGCCAGAAGATGAAAATGGCGAATCCCACGACTATCGCAATCAAGAGCGGCAGGATGATCCGTTCGAGCAGGTCCACGAAAGCGTCCTCGAACTCTTCTGCCGTCATGCTCGACCCAAAATCGTCCAGGTCGCCTGTGCCGATCGCAATGGCAAACACCACGAACATCGCGATAGCGAAGAGGACCTCGTACAGGATCATGCTGATCTGAAAGTTCAGCGCGGCCTTTCCGTGCTCGTTGACCAGGGGGCTCTTTCCACGAAAGACAAGCCAGAGGATGAGCGGCGCGAGAATCTGCAAAATCCATCCCCCCAGGAAGGCGAACAGCGCGCTCAGGTGAATGATCGCCGCGATCCCGCTGCCATCGTCTGAAGGCTTTAATGCCTGTGGGTCATTCACAGCCGTCGCCCACTACCGCAAAAACGGAATCGCCAGGATGTACCCCGGCGGGTCGCCCCGGCTCGCGCGCACCGCCGCCACAATCGTCCAGATGAGCCAGATAATCGCCAACAGGAGCATCAGCAGCCCCGCGACGACCAGGATAGCCAGCGTCTGCCAGAACCCGTCGACGATTTCCTGTTCCACGTCGGCAATGGTCCCGACGATGAAGAACGGAATCATCGCCATGAACAGGATGATGAAGTAGATGAAGAAACTGATATTGAAGTTGAGCGCCTTCTTGCCGTGAAAGTCGACCATGTCCGACTTGCCGCGAAAGATGAGCCACACGATCAGAGGCCCGAGAATGCCGCCAATGCCGGACGTGACGACTGACGTGAGCGCCGCGAGGTGAACCAGTATCGACCAATTGCGCTCCTCAGGACTGCTCACCGAGCCATAGTATGCCCCGCCGGTCGGACGTACCCTCGCGGGATCACCCGCCGACCCCGGAACGTAATTTGCCTCCCGGGCCGCCTCGTCCTGAGACGCCTGCCCGGAATCGTCCGATTCATCCCCAGGCCGCTCCTGCTGTTCCTGTGCCATGGCCCCCTCCCATCCCCGTGCTATGTCTGCCGCGCCGGAACACGCAGCGGCACGAAAGCGATCATCTCGCCGGGCTCCAGTTCAAGCGTCGCCGGATCACTCGGCGTTGGAAACTCCTTTCCGTCCTCCTCAAACAACTCAAAGAACTCCGTCAGGCCGTCTGCGGCATCCTCCAGGGCCTCATCGACCGTCGTCCCCATCGCAAGGCAGCCCGGAACATCCGGAATGACAACGCCATAGGCGCCAAGCTCGCCGTCGATTATGGCAGGATACTTGGTCATCGCAATCACCTCCCATGTTCCCAGTCCGCCAATTTTGCCACTATACGCGCCATACCTGTAGAAAGGGTTCTGTGGCGTGGAACTCGGAGAGTCCTCTGCTTGCCAGCATGACGGTAGATATCATGATTCCCGCCATGCCTCACGAGTACCCAGCCCTCCCGCAGCAGCCTCCGCACGATCGTGTCCCTGTTCGTCTCCATGCTCTCGGCATTATACGGGTAACTGCGGCCGCCTTGCCCCGCTGCCGTGAATACTATTCCCCCCCAAACTCCGGCTCCCGCCGCTCAAGAAAAGACCGGATCCCCTCCTCCCGGTCCTTCGTCGTCTGGAGAATCATCGTCAGATCGGTCTCAAGCAAAATGCCCTGGTCAAGCGTCATCTCTGAGCCCGTCAGGATAACTTCCTTCGCGTACCGCGCCGCAATCGGCCCCCCGGCAAGTATCCGCTTCGTTATCTCCTGCGCGCCGCCAAGCGCGCCGCCGGATGGCGCAACCCGATTCACCAGCCCCATATCCAGCGCCTCTCTGGCCCCTATTGTTCGACCCGTCAGCACAAGATCGGTCGCATGGGCAGGCCCGACGATGCGCGGCAATCGCTGAGTGCCGCCGTCCCAGGGGATGATTCCCTGCAACGCTTGACCCATGCGGAACGATGCCGTCTCCGCCGCCACGCGGATATCCGCCGCCAGCGCCAGTTCAAGCCCCTGGTCGAATGCATCCCCGTTCACCGCCGCAATGACGGGAAACGGTAGAGACGCAATGACGCTCGCGCACCGGAATCGATCCAGGAGCGATGCCAGAGCGTGAGCAGACGTCAAATCGTGGGCGTCGTCCAACAGCGACGAATCCGTGCCGCGTGAGAAAGCCGCGCCTCCCTCGCCCCCCGTCAGGATCAGCGCGTCAAACGGGCTGTCCTCGCGCAGCGTCGCGCACAACTCCCCCAGTGAGGAAGCCATGGCGCGGTCGATGAAGTTGTCGGGAGGGCGGCTGAGAACTGCGGTCAGCAGGCGGCCCTCGGGGCGAAGTGTTATCGGCTCGTTGATGTTCATGTGTGCTGTGCGCCGGTCCATGCCGCGTAACACGATTGTAACTCTCGCGTAACTGGCTCGTCACAGAACGAACACAGGATTGATGGTGATGCGCGGCCAAAGCCGCGCCGTCTGGTGTTCTGGAAGGAGGACAGGATGGGAGAGTTCAATAGCGGCGATACCGCCTGGATGTTGATGTCAACGGCGCTGGTGCTGTTCATGACGCCGGGCCTCGCTTTCTTCTACGGCGGTCTGGTGCGTGGGCGAAACGCCATCAGCACGATTTCCCTTAGCTTCATATCGATGGCGGTGGCCAGCCTTGTCTGGGTGCTCTGGGGATACAGCCTGGCATTTGGCGACGGCGGCGATCTCAACGCATTCGTAGGCGATCTGTCCTACGTCGGCCTGTCCGGGATCGGCATCAACGACGGAGGAAACATACCCGACCTCCTCTTCGTCGCATTCCAAATGATGTTTGCCATCATCACGCCCGCCCTTATCACTGGCGCAATCGTAGAGCGGTTCAAGTTCACCACGTACCTCATCTTCCTCGTCCTGTGGCTGACCCTCGTCTACGCCCCCATCTGCCACTGGGTCTGGGCCGAGGGCGGCTGGCTCTTTGACATGGGCGCGCTCGACTTCGCGGGCGGCACCGTCGTTCACATCAACGCGGGCGTTGCGGCCCTCGTCGCCGCCGTCCTGGTGGGACGCAGGCGCAGGCCGGCTCTTGAACCCCACAACGTCCCATACGTTGTCCTGGGCGCGGGCATCCTCTGGTTCGGCTGGTTCGGCTTCAACGCCGGCTCCGGCCTGGCGGCCAACGGGCAGGCCGCAAACGCGCTGCTCGTCACCAACACGGCTGCTGCTGCGGCTGCGCTGACGTGGGGCATCCTCTCCTACATCCAAACCGGGCGCATGAGCACCGTCGGCATCGCCACGGGCGCGGTTGCAGGACTGGTGGCCATCACGCCCGCCGCCGGATTCGTCAACGTCATGGGCGCGCTTGTGCTTGGCATCGGCGCCGGCATCATCCCATACCTGTTCGTCCTCTATAGGCCGCGGATGGGCTTCGATGATGCGCTCGATGTCTTCGGCGTGCACGGCGTCGCGGGAATCTGGGGCGCTCTTGGCACCGGCGTCTTCGCCGTTGAGGCCATTGGCGGCACGGCGGGCCTCCTTGAGGGCAACCCTGAGCAAATGGGAGTGCAGGTGATCGGTGTTGTCGCGACACTCGCCTACTCCGGCGTAGCCACCTTCGTCATCCTCAAGGTGCTGGACCTGATTCCCGGACTCGGGCTCAGGGAGCCGGAGCCTGCCGAGGATGAGGGCCTTGACCTGGCCGCCCACGGTGAGCGCGCGTACGTCGCAGACGGCGCGGACTAGACCTGCCGCCAGGAATGACTAGAATCGGGAGCAGCGCGAGAGCGGGGAACGATCCTGCGGCCCGGCGGGCCGATACCGCCGGGCCGCGCAGAAGGAATAGGAGACGACAATGCTGAGCATAGAGGCGATTATCAGGCCTGAAACAATTGAGGACGTCGTGGGCGAACTGGAAGCCATTGGCTGCCGCAAGTTCTACTACGCCAACGTCACCGGCACGGGGCGGCAGGGCGGGGTCGAAGTCTTCGTTGGCCGCGCGGGGCAAATGACCCGCCGCCACGAGCGCCCCAGGACGGTTGTCAGGGCCGTCATCGAAGACGGAATGAAAGATGACGTGGTCAATGCCATCATCCGCGGCGCCCGCAGCCCGGGCGACGGCGAGGTTGGCGACGGCAAGATCTTTGTGACCCGTGTCGAGGACGCCATTCGCGTTCGGACCGGCGAATCCGGCGACCCGGCCATCTGACGGGAGAAAGGCGGGTGGGGGACGATCCCGCGGCGGGCAATATGCCCGCCGCGGGATCGCTTTTTGTGCCTCCCCCTATCACAGCGGCTCAAAAATCTCTATAGTTTGTAGTGACGACGATGCCTCTGGTGGATGGGAGACACGCAGCAATGACATCTGTAGCAGAACCCTTTGAGCGCGTTGACGTCGATAGGGCAAGGGAGCTCATCGACAACGGCGGCGTCGCGCTGATCGACGTCCGCGAACAGGAGGAATGGGACGAGGGCTACATTGAAGGCGCAACCCGCATCTCGGTGAATGACATCATCAACATGAGCGCCGTCGATGACCTCCCCAAGGATCAGCCTATCGTCTTCTACTGCGCCGCCGGCGTCCGCTCCGCCCTTGCCTCGGAACTCGCCGCTTCCGTCGGCGTTCCGGGCCCGCTGTACAGCATGGAGGGCGGCTTCGACGCGTGGAAAAAGGCCGGCCATCCCACCGCCCAGGACTGAGCCTGGCAGTCCCGTGACTACCGACCCGTACGAGGCGCAGCGTCCCATCATCGACGCGCTTAGCTCGCCTGCCACCTATCCTCCCCGCGATGGCGTCGATGCCGTTGAAGTGCGCGAAACCCACTCCGCTGTCGTCTTCCTCGCGGGCGACCGCGCCTACAAGATGAAGAAGGCCGTCGACTACGGCTTCCTGGACTTCACCACCCTCTTAAGGCGCCGCTACTTCTGCTACCAGGAGCTCTTTCTCAACCAGCGTGCCGCCCCGGACATCTACCGTGAGGTTCGCGCCGTCATACCGAATGGGCGGGGCGGCTACCGCATCGTTGCGGAAGACAACCCCGCAGCCGTTGAATACCTCGTCCAGATGGTTCGCCTGCCGGAAGACATGATGCTGGACGCGCGGTTGGAGCGCGGCGAGGTCACCCCGGAAATGATGGCTGAACTCGGCCGCATCGTCGCCAATGTCCACGCCAATGAGGAGACAAGTGATAGCATAGCTGCCGCAGGTGGACTTGAAGGCGTCCGCTTCAATGTTGAAGAGAACTTTGAGCAGACACAGGCGTACATCGGGCGCACCATCTCACAGGAAACGTACGATGCCGTCTCCACGTACGCCCGCCGCTTCATGGAGCGGCGCGCAGCCCTCTTCAACACCCGCTCACGGAACGGATTTGTCCGTGACACCCACGGAGACCTCCACGTTCAACAGATTTGCATTGAGGCCAATGGCCGCATCTCCGTCCTCGACTGCATCGATTTCAACGAGCGCTTTCGCTACGGTGATGTTGCCTGGGATGTCGGATTCATGGCCATGGACCTCGAGGCGCGAGGCCACCCGGACCTTGCCCGCTCCTTCGTCGACGGCTACCTGGAACTGGCCGACGATCCCGGAATGCCTGAACTGCTGCCCTTCTACCAGTGCTACCGCGCCTACGTCCGCGGCAAGGTGGAGGGCTTTCGGCTGGATCAGCCCGACCTCAGCGACCAGGAGGCTGCGGAAGTCAGGCAGCGCGCAGAGGGCTATTTCCGCCTCGCCGAACAATACGCCCGCGCCATGATCGGCCCCAACATCGTTCTCATCGGCGGACTCATGGGCAGTGGCAAGAGCACTCTCGCCGAGGGTCTGGCCCGGGATCGCGGCCACGCATATCTTTCAAGCGACGTCGTCCGCAAGGAATTGCAGGGCATCCCCCCCGAGGAGCGCCACTTTGTCGAATGGAACACGGAGATATATTCACCGGAGGTAACTGGGCGAACCTACGATGAACTCGCTCGTCTCGCCGCCGGCCTGCTTGAACAGGGTCGCTCCGTGGTCGTTGACGCATCGTTCGCCGCGCCGGAGCAGCGCAAACGCTTCGCAGACCTTTCAAGCTCCACGGGCGTCCCCCTCCACATGGTCGTCTGTGAGCTCGATGAGGACATTACCCGCCAGCGCCTGGACGCCCGGGTTGAGGAAGGCGAAACGACGTCGGACGGCCGCTGGGAGATCTACGCCGCCCAACGCGACTCTTTCCAGCAGCCGGATGAGCTAGCGGGGGATTCCGTCCTGCGCCTTGACACGTCCGGCCCCGCTCAATCTGTGATTGATGCCCTCGTCTCACGTCTCGACTCGGATTCGCTAGAATAATGGGACGCGCCGCGCCCAGGGAGAACACTGAATGACCGTTACCGAAACCGCCCATGACGTAGCCAACCTGTCCCTTGCCGACGAGGGGCAGCGGCGCATCGAGTGGGCTGCGCGGGAAATGCCCGTCGTCAAGCTGATACAGGAGCGTTTCCGCGAGGAAAAGCCGCTCGTCGGGCAGCGCATCGCCGCCTGCCTGCACGTCACGTCTGAAACGGCCAATCTCATGCTCGCTCTGGTTGACGGCGGCGCCGAGGTGCGCCTTTGCGCCTCCAACCCGCTCTCCACGCAGGACGACGTTGCGGCCGCCCTCGTCGTCAATCACGGCATATCCGTTTTCGCAATCCACGGCGAGGACACGGAGACCTACTACAAGCACATCAACCAGGCGCTGGATGGCAGTCCCACCATCACGATGGACGATGGCGCAGACCTCGTCGCGACCATCCACGGTGAGCGGCAGGACCTCATCGAGGGCCTCCGGGGCGGCAGCGAGGAAACGACGACCGGCGTCATCCGCCTCCGCAGCCTTGCGCAGCAGGGCAAGCTCATGTACCCCGTCATCGCCGTCAATGATGCCGACACCAAGCACCTGTTCGACAACCGCTACGGCACCGGCCAGAGCACGCTGGACGGCATCACCCGCGCCACGAACATCCTGTGGGCGGGCAAGACGGTGCTCGTCGCGGGCTACGGCTGGTGCGGGCGCGGCGTTGCCATGCGGGCGCGCGGCATGGGCGCGCAGGTCATCGTGAGCGAAATCGACCCCATCCGCGCCCTTGAAGCCCTGATGGATGGCAACCGCGTGATGACGACGGCGGAGGCTGTGCCGCAGGCCGATGTCATCATCACCGTCACGGGCGACATCCACGCGATTGGGCGCAGCCACATCCCCCTGCTGAAGGACGGCGTCGTGCTGACCAACTCCGGCCATTTCAACGTCGAGATCGATATACCGGCGCTTGAAGAAGCCAGCAACGGCTCTCGTGAACTCAGGCAGAACGTCGTGGCCTATGACATGAAGGACGGCCGCGCGGTGAATCTCCTTGCGGAGGGACGCCTTATCAACCTGGCCGCAGCCGAGGGCCACCCCTCCGCCGTCATGGACCTCTCCTTCGCGGATCAGGCGCTTGCCGCCGAGTATCTGTCCGGCAATGAGGGCAGTGACCTGTCGAACGATGTTCACACCTTGCCACAGGAACTCGATGCGGAAGTTGCGAGGCTCAAGCTCCGGTCCGTCGGCATCGCCATCGACACGCCAACCGAAGAGCAGACGAAGTATCTCGGCAGTTGGGAGATGGGCACCTGAATCTGCCGACGACAGCCCCAGCCGGCACAACGGGCGGCGCCGGAGCGGTGTCGATCCGGGCGGTTGCCTCGCCTGAGGAGCAGGAGCGCTACGGCCACTGCTTCGGGTGCGGGGTCGCGAATGATTCCGGCCTGAACCTGGAGTTTGAGTCGCTTGAGGACGGAAGCGTCACAGCCCTCTACGTTCCCCAGGAGCGGCATCAGGGCTGGCCCAACGTACTCCATGGCGGCATCGTCGCCACCCTGCTGGATGAGGCGGCTGCCTACGTCGCCTACGCGCGCGGCCAACACGCTGCCACGGCGCGGCTCAACATCCGGTACAGCCGCCCCGCGCCGCTTGACACGCCCCTTCGCGTAACCGCAGCCCTTGTGAAAGACACGCGCCGCATGCTTACCATAGAAGCCCGCGTCACAACGCTCGAGGACGAGAAGATTGCCAGCGCTGAGGCCGCGCTCCTTCTCCTCACGCCTAGGCAAGAGCAGGAATACGGCCTGGTTCCGCTGGCCGGCGCGGCGAACAATGACAGCTAGGACAGGGAGTAGAGAGGAAAAGGATAGATGACGACGTTCCTGCAGACGAGCGAATCCGTGACAGAAGGCCATCCGGACAAACTGTGCGACCAGATTTCCGACGCGGTTCTTGACGCGATCTTCGCTGATGACCCCACCGCTCGCGTCGCGTGTGAAACCCTTGTCACCAGGGGCCTGGTCTTCGTAACCGGCGAGATTACCACCAGCTCCTATGTCGATATCCAGGCCATCGTGCGGAATACCGTCAGGGAAGTGGGCTACACCGATTCCGACTACGGATTCGACGCAAATACCTGCGGGGTTATCGTCTCCATCAATGAGCAGTCGCAGGACATCAAGAGCGGTGTGGACGAAGCAGAGGAAATCCGCGGCGAGGGCGCTGCCGACGCCATTGCCAACCTCGGAGCGGGCGACCAGGGCTCCATGGTGGGCTACGCCTGCCGTGAGACGGAGGACGCCCTTGGAACGGACAATGTTTTCATGCCGCTGCCCATCTACCTGTCACACCGGTTGGCGGAGAAGCTGGCCGAAGTCCGCACCAACGGCTCGCTCCCATATCTCAGGCCCGACGGAAAATCCCAGGTCACCGTCGAATACGAGGACGGCAAGGTGCGGCGCATCGACAGCATCACGTTGGCTGCCCAACATGACCCCGAAGTGAGCAATGACGCCCTCCGCCGCGACCTCAATGAGTTCGTCATCCGGGAGGTCGTGCCGCACAACCTCATGGATCGGGACACGAAGCTCCACATCAACTCCTCCGGTCGTTTCGTGATCGGCGGGCCAATGGCGGACGCCGGGCTGACCGGCCGCAAGATCCTCGTGGACACCTACGGCGCCGGCTACAAGCACGGCGGCGGCGCATTCTCCGGCAAGGACCCCACGAAAGTCGACCGCTCCGGCGCGTACTACGCGCGCTATGTGGCCAAGAACGTCGTCGCGGCTGGACTCGCTGAACGCTGCGAGATTCAACTCGCGTACGTCATTGGCCGGCGAGAACCCGCATCCGTCTCAATTGAGACGTTCGGCACGGGAACGATCCCCAATGAGAGGATTGAAGAGCTCGTTCGTGACAACTTTGACATGACCCCCGGCGCAATCATCACCCAGCTGGACCTCATGAGCGCGGACGCCGGCCGGCGGCCCCGCTATCGCCGGGTTGCGGCATACGGCCATTTCGGGCGCAACCACATCAATCGCACCGATGGGAGCCGCATTGAAGTCCCCTGGGAGCGCACGGACAAGGCCGCGGCGCTTCGGCAAGCCGCCGGTCTCCCTGATCCTGCACGGCAGGACGGTTAGCCCGCCCGCGTGGCGAAGCCCATGCTGGACGGCCTCACCGCAGTCGTTCTCGCGGGCGGCGAGGGCACGCGCCTCCGCCCCCTCACCAATGACCTGCCAAAGCCCGTCCTCCCCGTCGCCAACCGTCCCTTTTTTGAGTACATGCTTGACCACCTGCGAGAGGCGGGCGTCACGCGCGTCATCATGGCGCTCGGCTACCGCGCGGAGCCGCTCATCGAGAGCTTTGGCGATGGTAGCGCCTACGGCCTCATGATTGACTACGTCGTTGAGCAAAAGCCCCTCGGCACGTCCGGCGCGGTCCGTGCTCTCCTGCCGGAACTCAAGGAAACCTTCCTCGTCCTCAATGGCGATTGCGTGACGGAGATCGACATTGCCGCCATGGTGAACCAGCACGTCGAGCGCCGAGAGTACGCCACCCTCGCCGTCCACTCTGTCGATGACCCCTCGCGCTACGGCGTCGTGCTCATCGACGGCATCGGATACGTCAACCGTTTCATCGAGAAGCCGCCCGGCCCCCGCTTCCCCGCGCACACCGTCAACAGCGGCGTCTATGCGCTGGAGCCTGAGATGTTCAACTTCATCAGCGACGGCTTCTCCATGTTTGAAAAAGACCTGTTTCCTGCCGCGCTCATGGCCGGCGTCGAAATCGGAACCTTCCCCTGGGAGGGCTATTTCATGGACATGGGCACGCCGGAGAGCTTTCTGCAGCTCAACCGCGATGTCCTGACGGGCGCCGCCCCAACGCGCCGCCCGCCCGTTGAACCCGCGAATGCGCCCACAATCCACGAATCCGCCCATGTCGATGGCCCCGTTAGCTACGGCGAGGGCGTGTCCATCGGTGCGAATTGCCGCGTCAGTGGCCCCGTCGTTCTCGGCGACAGCGTCGTTGTCGAAGAGTCGGCGCACATTCAGGACAGCGTCATCCTTGCGAACTCGCGAATAGGAGCGAACGCGATTCTCAAAGGCGCAATCGTCGCTCAGGGTGAGACCGTTCTTGCAGCCGACTGACAGCCCCGCCAGGGCAACCATCTACCAATTCCTTGACGGCCCGCGCCGCATCCTCCAATTCCGCGACTTCCGCGTGCTGTGGCCCGCCACCATGGCCATGTCCATGGGGTTCTGGATGCAGCAGCTCACACTGGGCTGGCTCGTGCTCCAGATGTCAGATTCCGCGTTCTGGGTGGGCGCGGCGGAGGCCGCCCGGCTCGCCCCGTTCCTGCTCTTTGGCCTCGTCGCGGGCACGATTGCCGACCGGCTTGAGCGCCGCATCCTCCTCCGCGTCATCGTCACCTGCAACATCGTCCTGAGCGTCGCGCTCGGAATACTGGAACTGAACGGCCTGCTCAGCGTCCCCATCGCCATCGGCGGCGCATTCCTCTACGGAACCGTCAACGCCTTTCTCATGCCCACCCTCCAGGCGTACGTGCATGACATCGTCGGCAGCCGCCTGGTCGTCAACGGCCTCGCCCTCAACCAGTTCGCGCAGCGCCTCATGGGCGTCTTCGGCGGGCTGCTGGGCGGCGTGCTGCTCGCCGTGCTCGGCATTGGCGGAACGTTCCTCGTAATGGCGGGAGGATACACGATTGCGTTTGTCATCCTTCTCTTTACACGCACCGCCTCCCGCCCCGGCTTCGGCGCGCCGGAGCAGCCGTCCGTCCGGCAGTCCTTTGGCGAAGCGCTCAGCCTAGTTGGCAGAAACCCCTCCGTGCGCGCGCTCCTGCTGCTGTCCGTCGCGACGGAGATATTCGCCTTCTCTCACATCGTCATGATCTCCATCTTCGCCCGTGACGTGCTGGAGATTGGCGAGCAGGGGTTCGGCATCATGGTCGCCGCCCGCGCAGTCGGCTCCGTAGTGGGCGTGGTGGCTCTTGCCGCCATCGGCGACCGTCTCCCAAAGGGCAAGACGCTGCTCGTTGCGAGCGCGTTATTCGGCCTCAGCCTTGCCGCCTTTGGCTCACAGCCGTGGATCATTACGGCGCTGGTGTTCCTGGGACTGGCCGGCACGATGGCCGCGATCTTCGACACGCTCCAGCAAGCCGCCTTGCAGCTAGCCGTAGGCAGTGATCAGCGGGGCAGGGCGATGGGCATCTGGGTCATGGGTGTAGGCGCCGGCCCCGTCGGCCACCTGGAGGTCGGCTCGCTCTCCGATTTCACCAGCCCGCAATTCGCCGTCATCTTCAACGGCCTAATGCTGGTCATCTTCGTGATTCTCATCACAATGACCACCCCCCGCCTCCGCAGAATCTAAGCTGCGCTTGTCATTCTGAGCGCAGCGAAGAATCCTCCCCCTACTCCCCCGCCGCCCCCAACTCCTCCCACAACTGCCGCGTCAGCGCCACGTGCCCCAAATGCTCCCCAAGATGCCGGATCATCACGGCCAGCATCCCCGCCCCCGTCGATTCATTCCCCACAAACTCCCGTTTGCTGGTCAACATCTCCGCAGTCGTCGTCGAAAGAGCCTCTTCAACCTTCGCCTGCGTCTCATCGATCAGCCTCAGAAGATCCGCAGACCGTGTGCCCACTGCGGCAAATTCCGCCGCCCGGTCGCGCTGCGGCTCCTCGCCCCGCGCAACGGCGCACATGCCGCCCGCCATCCCCATCATGTGCGACACGAGCATGTAGATCGAACTGCTCTCATCGCCCACCGGCCTCCAATTCAGCGCCTCGCCCTCCAGCCCATCCAGCGCCTGCCGCAGATCGTTCACCACGACCCTGAACTGGGCTTGAACCCCGGAAACAACCACCTCTGTCATCGTCATCGTCGTATTCGCTTCCTATCCAAAAGAACCCGGTCTAACCCGCCATCCCCACCCAGCAGGGCAATAAGTGTAGCGGATTGGCGCGCCCCACGCGACGGTGCGGACGGGTAGTTCCAGCGCAATTTATCTGGTGGCGAGCCTCTTGAGTCAACGCTTGGTAATCTTGGGGCCGACGTAGACAACGTACAGGGGCGTATCGGCTCGTATTGGTGACGAGAAGTGAATCCGCAAATGGGACGTACTGACTTTGCCGTGCCACGTGCAAAACAACTTCCTATCTGCGTTGGCGGGATGCCTGAAAGTAAGATCCGATTCAAACTGCGATTTCTCCGTTTCGGAAGAGTCCGAGAACCATGCCCTATCTCCCGTAAAGTGCCTCTGGTATAGGGCGTGGCCCTCCGGGCTTCGTTCTCCGCCCGCGTTGAAGCTCTGTTTCAGTTCGTTCAAGACGCCGAGTAAAGCCAGAATTCGATCCGCTGCTCCCGCGCCAAACGGATGTCCTCTAAGGGGAGCGAAACAATCGTCGGCAAGGACAAGAGCCTGATACCGTGATCGCGCACGCTGCTCAAGTGCCTCCCAAGAATTGAGCCGAGGGAGGGATGCTTCGAGGTCCGCCCGCAACGTGTCAACCTCCCAATAGTTGGGGACGTCAACACTCCTGACCTCTCCCGCCTCATGCCATTCGACCGGCAGTGGAGATATTAGCCAAGACGAAGGGCTAAAGCTGACAAGACCCCGGGCTGAGTGGTGAAAAAGGCAGTAAGCAGCCTCTCCTACGCCAGAGTCCGTAACGATCTCACCCTGGCACTCCAGCCAGTCGCCGCCACCATGCTGCCTATCGTCCTCCCAAAAGGGTCCAGATTTGCTCAACCACGCCAATACTGACCTCTTGGCATTCTGGTTGAGGGAGTTGATGGCCTGTCGAAACGTGAGTTCCGCCGTTACGGGTGCGCTACTCAGGCCGTAGCGGCACTGTAAACCTCTATCGTATGACCGAGCGGATTCTCGCATGGTCAGAACATGGTCGAGCGCCGCTTGGAAGGCCGCAATATCCGGGAACTGCCCGTGCAACGATCGGTCGTTCAGGATCAGCTCCATGCTATTCCTCCGACCAACCTGCGAAGAATTCCATGTCTTTATCGAATTGGTCGAAGAACCCTTCCGGCCACTGGTCGATATTCCCCGCATCATCGATTGACGGGCTCAGCACCTGCGGTTCGCTATCCGACCGTGCCCTGAAGAAGTGGATGCCCACCGAGTCAGCAGGAATGCGCTTGTTCTTGACCGCGCGACGGATGCCGTTGAGCACGTGATCACTATGCGTCTCAACGAGAACCTGGATGCCCGCTCCCGCAACGTCGGCTAGAAACTGTCCCATTAGGGCTTGACCGGCAGGATGAAGGTGAATTTCAGGGTTCTCGATCAGTAGAAGATCGCCCTTCTGCGCCGACAGCGCCGCGACGATAATTGGCAAGACCTGCGTCAGGCCGAACCCGGTATGAATGGGGCTATGAAATTCTGTTGCATCCGATGTGCGCAATCCCAGCGCCACGGCGTGTACCTGGGGCACCTGACCCAAACTAAGTCTAAAGCCTGGGAAGAGTGTTCTCATACGTTCCTCGACTTGCCGAAGGCGCGTTGGAGGTACACTTTCGATAACGAGCTCATCGATTACGGGATCATTCCGTCCCCAATGCAGTACGCTTACCGCACGTTCCCCCCGAGGGCCAACTCCGCGAACGGTACCGGAGTCTTCTAGGAAATAAGCCCCTTGGGGCGCAATCCGTTCCGCAGTGATATAGGACAGGCGGCGCAAACGCTCTATAAGAGGATTGATCGACTCCGGGGTTTCCCGCGGGAGTAGGAAGCGGAGCTCGGCTGGATGATCCGACCGTTCGCCATTCGCCGTGATTTGCCCAACCGACATGGACATTTCACCGCGTTCGCCAATGAACCTCCAATCAAGCTCAGCGTCCTCGTCTTGCACGGCAATCGAGAATTCGTTTGTGCCCTGCAGCCCATCGACCACGTCGGAGACCGTCCCCATACGAATGGAGGAACCATTCAGGGCCAGCCGCGTTGCCCATTCCTGTTCCTGCATCGTCTGGTGCAACAAGACAAGCGCCTGCAAGACGGACGACTTGCCCGACGAGTTCTGGCCTGTAAGGAGAGTCAGCGGGGTCAAGGGCAGTTGCAGTATCTCAAAGCACTTGAACAGCCGTAGGTCGACTCTAGTCAGCATTGAGTACCTCTTCCAGCATCTCGTGAGCCTCAGTGAATCGATAATTGACTTGCCCTACTCCATTCGTGGCGTATGTGATGGAATACGAGAAATCCTCATCCTCTAGCAAACGAACCAAGGCCCTTCGCAGATGCGGTGCCCGCTGCTTTACAACCTCTTCAGAATACTGGGACAACCCTGTGGACATGACATCCCACAGTGAAGCGTTCAGTACGCCACGATTCTCTTGTCCAAGTGAATGCTTGCGGAAGGCGTGCTTGCCAAAAACATGGTAGTTGTTCTTCAAGCTCTTTGCGAATGCTTCAGACAGGTTCGGCAACATACTCGGATCGCGGTTCATCTTGATCAATACGTTAGCCAAAAAATCGTCCATATCTTTGTATTCGCCAAGGCCTAGTATCTGAAAGGCACAGAACCGGTTGACAAACTCTCGATCCCGCATCGTAGTCTGCTTGAGACTCTTTCCGGTCGCTTGAAGGAAGAGCTCTGTTCTTGATTCTGCCTTCAAGAATCGAGTTGCCTCACCCATGTATAGGGAATTGCGCATTTGCTGACGAGTAAGCGGGACTCCACTGTTTACTCGCTCGAAAATGTCAAGTCTGGCTTGCGGGGGAACTTTGGAGTCGATTATGTAAAGAACCAAGTTAAAGTCTCCGACTCGTGTTTGTAGCTTAGGAGAGAGGTCCTTGAATTTCTTCCGATGCAGTTCGTTCCTATCCTCTAGACGAAGCGTGAGTTCATTGTTCATGAACCTCTGGAACGTAGAAAGTCTCTGCAAGCCATCGACGACAATCATTCGCCCTTGCTCATCCTCCGCTAGGTAGAAAACCGGGAGTGGTATGCGCATCATTACTGATTCGATTAGCTTGCTTTGCTGTACCTCGTTCCAAACAAGTTCGCGCTGGAAGTCCGGATCCATGACAAACATGCCTTGCTTGATCCGCCGCAACACGTCATCCACCGTGCGTTGTTCATGCCGAATGAGCATCGTGTCGATGGGGTAATCGCCCCATTCCGATGGCCGATTGTCCTCCAAGCCTTCAACATCATCGTCCACGTCTCGCTCGATTGTCCCTACCATCATGTCCTCGCTAACCGTTGTTCGCCAAGTTCGTTTCTCTTGCATTGTATACGAGTCGGCAAGGTTCGGCGGGGCTGTAGGCCGTACAATGCGTGGCGGAGTTTCTTAGTTGCCCTCCAGTGGCTCGCCCCGCCGTGCTCTACTCCGCCCGCCGCACCCGCACCACCCGCGCTATCCCGGCTAAATCCAGCGCCATATCCACCTCGGTGCCCGCCGGAAAGACCTCCCTGGCAACGTCCACCATCAACGGCGCCTGCCCGTACCCAACCTCCATCAGCAGGCGCCCGCCGGGGCGTATGTATAGGGGCGCGCCGCGAACGAGCCGTTCGGCGACCGTCATTCCACCCGCGCCGCCGTCCACCGCCACACGTGGCTCATGATCCCGTATCTCCGCCTGGAGTCCAGGGAGATTCTCCGCCGGGATATACGGCGGATTGGCGATGATGATGTCCACCGGCCCGGAAAGCGGCTCAAGCAAATCACCTGTAGTGAATGTGATTCGATCCGCCACCCCATGCCGCTCCGCGTTGGCCAGCGCGACCTCCAGCGCCTCAGCCGAAATGTCCGTCGCAATGAATCGCGCCTCTGTAAGCGCCGTCGCCGTCGCCACAACGATGCAGCCGGAACCGGTTCCGATGTCGGCAATCAGCAGCCCCGTGCCTTTGCCGTGTACATCTCCCATGTCCGCGACCGCCGAGACAGCCTCTTCAACGAGGAGTTCGGTCTCCGGGCGAGGAATAAGCGCCCGCGCGTCCACGTAGAATGGCAGGCCATAGAACTCGCGCTCTCCTGTGATATAGAAGAGCGGCTCACGGTTCAGCCGCCGCCCCAGCGCCTCTCGAAACCGCGTCTCCGTGTCTGCCGAGACGGCCTGATCAGGCTCCATCAATAGCGAATCGGGGGAAACGTCAAGCGCATGGGCAAGAAGTAGCCGCGCCTCAAGCGCAGCCGAATCGATTCCCGCCGCCTGTAGTTGGGCGCGCGCCTCGGTGAGCAGCGCGCGGGCCGGAGTCGAACTCAAGAGACCGATTCGGCCAGCAGCCGTTCCTGTTCAGCAGCGCGCAACGCGTCCAGCAGCGGATTCAACTCCCCGTCGGTCAACTTGTCGAGCGCATGCAGCGTCAGCCCGATGCGGTGATCCGTCACGCGATTCTGCGGGAAGTTGTAGGTGCGAATCTTCTCGGATCGATCCCCCGTCCCCACCTGCGAGCGCCGCGTGCTCGCCAACTCCTGCTCCTGCTTCTGTGTCTCGATTTCCAGCAGGCGCGCCCGCAGAATAGCGATGGCTTTCGTCCGGTTCTGAAGCTGCGACCGCTCGTCCTGGCACGTCACGACGATGCCCGTCGGCGCGTGCGTCATCCGTATCGCCGTCGCCACCTTGTTCACGTTCTGGCCGCCCGCGCCGCCGGCATGGAACACGTCCACTCGCACGTCTGCCATGTTCAGTTCGACGTCCACTTCTTCCGCCACCGGCAGTACGGCCACCGTCGCCGTTGACGTATGAATGCGCCCCTGTGATTCCGTCTCCGGCACGCGCTGAACGCGATGTACCCCGGACTCATGCTTCAGCCACGCGTACGCTGACGCGCCCTGGACGCCGAACGTGACCTCCTTGAGGCCCCCGCCGCCCGTCTCGTTGGTGTTCATCAAGTCCGTCGACCACCCGCGCGACTGCGCATAGCGCGTGTACATGCGGAAGAGGTCTCCCGCGAACAGCGCCGCCTCATCGCCGCCTGCTCCGGCGCGAATCTCCACGATGATGTCGCGGTCATCAAGCGGATCGCGCGGCGTCAGCGCAAGGCGCAGTTCATGCTCGAGGTCCTGCGCCGTCGCCGCCAGTTCCTCAGCCTCCGCCGCCGCCAAACCGGCCATTTCCTCGTCGCCGCCCTCAACCAACTCTCGCGCCTGTTGCAGATCGTCCAGGATCTTCTTGTAACGCCGGAACGATGTCACCGTCGGCTCCAGCGACGCCCGCTGGCGCGACAGTCCCTCCAGCCGCTTGTAATCGGCGGCAACGTCCGGCTGGGCCATCTCGGCCTCAAGATCCTCGAATCTGCCTTCGAGAACCTCAAGCGGTCCGATGATGGCAGCGTTGCCCAACCCGGAAGAATCGTCTGATTGATTGGTCATTGCAGCGTCCGCGCCTTGGCAACCATCTCCCGCACGCGGTCCCGGTCGACGGGCGCTTCCGTCACCCCGTCGACCTTAAGTGCCGTTCCGAGGATCGCCCCGTCCGAGAGCGGCAGCAGCTCGCCGACGTTGCCCGCGTCAAGCCCGCTGCCGATCAGAATCGGCCTGTCCGGCGTTGCGGTGCGAGCTCGCCACAGATCATCCGCGGATGTCGCCGCGCCGGTCTCATCGCCCGTCACGATCAGCGCGTCTGCCAGCCCTCGATACGCCGTTGACCGCGCCTCCAACTCCATCACCACGCCCGCGCCGACCGGATAGGCGTGCTTGCTCATCACGTCGGCAAAGATCGGCGTGCCGATGCCAAGCAGCCGGCGCTCGCGCAGCGCCTCGTACGCCGCTCCTTCGATAATGCCTTGGTCTGTCACCAAGGCCCCCGTCAAGACGTTCGTCCGCACAAAAGCCGCGCCGGTCGACGCCGCAATCGACAGCGCGGAGACAACATCGGCTCGCAGCACGTTGATGCCCACCCGGATGCGCGATTCCTGGTCGACCTCCCGCACCACGCCGTGAACGGCCAGAACGCCGATGGTCATTGCCGAAATCGTGGCGGGATGAACGCGCCCCGCCGCGTACGGAGCATCGCCAAAATTCTCCACGATGATGCCGTCGATGCCCTCTTCAGAGAGCACACGCGCATCATCCATGGCCCGCTTGATCACGTCATCGATGTTGCCACCCCACCGCGGCGTGCCGGGCAACGGCGCAAGATGCACCATCCCAATCAACGGGCGTGGAACGTGAAAAAGCTCGGCAAACTGATTCATAGCTGTCATGCCGTCAAGTCTATGGTCGCGTCGTGGTGGGCGGCAAGGGCAGGGCGCGCCCCGTTACAATCAAGAGACCATGTCACGCGCAGCATTCATCATTCCGAAAGTGACCGCGCCAACTCCGCTGGCATAATTCGATGACCGCCCACAATCCCGCTCGCGCCAACTATGACGTTGTCATATTCGACCTTGACGGCACCCTGATCGATTCCCGCATCGGCATCCACTCCTCCGTGCTCCACGCGCTCATGGAGATGGGCGTTCCCGCCGTTGACCAAGAGTTGCTCTCCCAATTCATTGGCCCGCCGCTGATCGACTCATTTCAATCGGTCTGTGGCATGAACAAACCCGATGCCGAGCGCGCCGTGGCCGTCTACAAAGACTACTTCGCCGTTGAGGGCATCAAGGGCTTCGAAGTCTACGAGGGCGTGCCTGAGATGCTATGGCTCCTGCGAGCCAGCGGTGTCACCATGGCCATCGCCACCACCAAGGACGAAGTCTTCGCCCGCGAAATCGCCCTCAACGCTGACTTCCTGCCCTTCCTGGAGGCCGTCATCGGCAGTGACCCAGACGGCATCATGCTCCGCAAACCGGACCTAATCGCCGCCGCCCTCTCCGCCCTCGGCCTCCCCAATCCATCATCCTCCCGCATCGTCATGGTCGGCGACCACGCCCTCGACATCCTCGGCGCAAAGGCCAACAACATAGCCTCAATAGCCGTCACCTACGGCTTCGGCAAGGATGAGGAATTATGGCAAGCAGAGCCTGACTACTTGGCGGACTCGGTAACCGAACTGAGAAACCTGCTGCTGGGTGTCTAGCAGCAGACAAAAGCTAAGCGTTCAGCAGCCCGCGCGGAACCAGTTTCTCGCCCAACGGGTCAACCATTAGCTCCATGCCTTCAAGCGCATATGCACCCAATAGTACCGGCCCATCGTCACTTCCAAATGCGACGATGGTTGGCACGGAACGTCCGCCATTCAGCGAAACAAACGCGAATCCAATGGCCTTCTCTCCGGTGCGGCCGTCCGCGAAGACGAATCGTGTTTCTCCTACGCGCCTCACGCCCAAGCCGTCGAGAACAGACGACGGCAGGATGCTGTAAAAGGCGCCGGTATCAACGAGCGCCTCTAGCTCGGCTTCATCCTGCCCTTCCAGGCTGGATACATGAATAGTCGTCTCAAAAGTACTCATACGACAATTCTACACGCGGTTGCCCACCTCACGGAATGGACGGATCGTAGTCCATCCCGATGTGGCCCTTCTTGTCGAACTCCGTGTACTCCTCGTCCGTGTAGCCCAGCACCGACTTGTAGATGTACTCGTTGTCCTCACCCAAGCGTGGCGAGTGCCGGCGAGGTCCAACCCCCGGATTATTCATCGACTTGAACGGCGTCATCGGCGTCTTGTGCGTCCCCGCCTCAGGATGCGTCACCCGCGCGAAGAACCCCCGGTGCTCCAGGTGCCGATCCTCAATAGCGTCCCGCTCATTCATCACCGCTCCGGACGGCACTCCAACTAGCTGAAGCTGATCCATGACCCATGAGGCATGCTTGTCCGCCGTCCACGCCCCGATGATGGCGTCCAGTTCCGCCCGGTTCTTGTAGCGTGATTCGTTGTCCGTGAAGCGCGGGTCGTCCGCAAGCTCGGGCTGGCGCATCCTGGCGCACAACGCGCGCCACTGCTCCTCGTTCCGGCATGCAATCGTCACCCACTGATCCTCGCCCTGCGTCCGATACACGTTGTGCGGCGCAAGATAAAAATGGTTATTCCCCATCTGTGTCCACACCCGCCCGTTCATGCTGTAGTCCATGATGAAATCGCCCAGCAGCGGCACGAAGTTCTCTGCCGTCGGCGCCTCGATCAGCAGCCCCTTGCCGGTGCGCCTGAGGTATCGCTTGCCCATCAGGAACGCGAGTGTTGCCCCTATCCCGCTTGCCGCGTCCGACGGCACGCCCGCCGGCGCGTATTCCGGCGACAAGTCGGGATACGTGCGAATCAGCGGATGCCCTGAGATGGCCTCCATGTGGTTGCCCCACGTGCGGTAGCCCTTGTACGGCCCGTCCAGCCCGAACGCTGGCATCCGTATCATGATCAGCTTCGGGTTGATCTTCGAGAGCCGCTCCCACGTGATGCCCTGCCGTTCCATGCTCTGCGGCAGATTGTTCTCAACCAGCCCGTCCGAAACGGCCACCAGCCGCTCCAGCGCCTCCTGCCCCTCCTCCGTCCGCAGATTCACCGTCATCGATAGCTTGTTGCGGCCATGCGCGTTGAAAACGGCGCTCCGGTTCCACGGCCGCTCTCCCGGCTCGCTGTCCGGCATTCCCATTCCCATGCCCGTCTGTGCCTGGACCGTGGCCAACGCCGGGCGCGCCAGCATCCCCCTCGTCGTAGACGCGAAATGCGTCGTCGACTCGACCCGTATGATCTCCGCGCCCCAGTCCGCCAACTGCATCGTCCCATACGGACCGGCGAACACAACCGTAAAGTCGATGATCCGCAGCCCCGCCAGCGGCAGGTCAGGATCAGGCCGCGTCGGGTTCCCCGGATTCGGCGCCCCTAGACGATTCACGCTTGAGTCATCCGCTGTCATGGCTGTCTGCTCCATTCCTAAACGACGCCGTCCGATCGAAGGCCCGCGATGTCATCCGCGCTCAACCCAAGCTCTCCCAACACCTCGTCCGTATGCTCGCCGAGCAGGGGAGGACGCCGCCGTTTCGGAAAGTCCGTGCCCTCGCGGTGCATCCTGTTGTGGTAGCCCGGGTACTTGATCGGCCCCGTTGTCGGGTGGTCGATCTCCTGGAAATAGTTGCGGGCGACGAACTGCGGATTGTTAATGAGGTCTTCGATCGTGTTAAGAGGCCCGCCCAGCACCGCGAACTCCTCGCATGCCGCCCGCACCTCTTCCTTGCTCCGTTCCAGCGTCCACGGGATGATGTGCGCCAAAAACTCGTCGATGCGGTCCGGATTCGCGCGCCCCTCCGGCGTCCCCCACTCCGGCTGCTCCAGCAACTCCTCCATGCCGATCATCCGGATGATGTTGGGGATGAACCGCGGCCCGCCCGTCATCAGGAAATAGCCGTCCGAGCATGGATGCACGCCGCCGCCCACTGCCACCGCGCGTCCCGGCCGCGTCCCAAGATGCCCCGTGTATTGGTAGCCCATCAGCCGCCCGAGTCGCATATCGATGGAGTGCATGGCCGCCTCAAAGATGCTCACGTCCATGTAGTCGCCGTCCGCGTCGCGGAACTCCACCTGGAACAGACCCAATGCCGATGCCAGCGCGGCGGCGTATCCCGCGTGGTAGCTGACCATGCGCCCCGCCGTCTTGAGCGGCTCGTTATCCACGTCGCCGGAGCTGATCATGCTCCCGCCCATCGCGTAGAGGTTCAGTTCGATGCCGATATAGTCCCTGTACGGCCCGTCCTGCCCGTAGTTGGAGATGGACGTCATCACCAGCTTGGGATTGATCTTCTTGAGGTCCTCATAGCCCAGCCCAAGAGCCTCCATCGTGCCCGGCGAAAAACTCTCCACCACAATCTGCGCGCCCTTAACAAGCTCCTTGACGATCTCCTGCCCGCGCTCCGACTTGAGATCGAGGGTGATGGACCGCTTATTGGTGTTCAGGAACATGAACAGCCCGCTGCGCTCCAACCCCGGCTCGTCCTTGTAGAACGGCGGCATGGAGCGCGTGGGATCGCCCGTCCCCGGCCGCTCGATCTTGATGACGTCCGCGCCGTAATCGCCAAGGATGCGTGTCCCGAACGGGCCGGATGTCATATGGGTCAGGTCGATGACCCGCACGTCGTCCAGCGGCATGATCGAGGTCGGTTCCAGTGTCATCGGCGCACTCCCCCAGTTCGAATCGCCCTGTACGGCCTAGTCCGCCGGGTCAAGGTCGTAATCCATTCCGATGTGGCCGGCGGCCTCATACTCCGCGTACTCGGCGTCAGAGAAACCGAGCAGCTCCTTGTACACGTACTCGTTGTCCTCGCCCATGCGCGGCGGCCCCCACCGGTGGCGCCGTGGCGTGTTCTTCGCAGTCCACAGCGTGCCCGTGTACAGGTGCGTCCCCACTTCCTCAGCCGTCAACTCCTCCCAGAAGCCGATGGCATCCATGTGCGGGTCCGCGTACGCGTCTGACTCCGCCATCACCGTCCCCGCGGCGATGCCGTGCTGCTGCAGGATGTTCATCGCCTCGATGGCGTCCTGCGTCACCGTCCACGTCATCAGTTCCGCGTCAAGCTCATCATGGTGCTGCTGCCGGCCCGCAACCGTCGCGAAGCGGTCATCGGACGCCAGGTCGGGCCGTTGCATCACCGTTCCGGCCAGCGCCCGCCATGCTTCGTCCGACTGCACGCTGATGGCGATCCAACGGTCGTCCCCCATGCACGGATACGCGCCCTGAGGGGCGTACTGCGGGTCTCGATTCCCCTGGTGTTCCGTGCGGAGGCCGTTCATGGAGTAGTCCATGAACTGGTCGCCGAGGTACGTCATGAAGTTTTCGGCAGTCGAGAGTTCGATGAACAGCCCCTCGCCCGTCTTCTCGCGGTGCCGCAGACCCGCGGAGAACGCCAGTGCCCCCGCCGCGCCTCCCGCCGCGTCCGCAGTCAGCGTATTGCCGGTCATATCAGGACTCTCGCCACGGTATCCCATGAACGAGTAGTGGCCGACGACCGCCGCCATGTGGCTGCCGAACGTCCGGTAGTTCTTGTACGGGCCGTCGATGCCGAAAGCCGGCTGCCGGATCATGATGGCGCGCGGGTTCACCTCATGCACGCGCTCCCACGTGACGTTCACGCGCTCCATGCTGATGGGCACATTGTTTTCCATGACCCCGTCGGATATCCGCAGCAGGCGGTCGAAAACTTCCTGCCCCTCAGGACGCCGCAGATCCACGGTCATGCTCCGCTTGTTGCGCGCGTGCGCGTTGAACGATGCCCAGCGATTCCACGGCCTCTCACCGGGCTCATTGTCCGGGAACTGCGCGGACCCGCCCCCCAGGCTCGGCATTGCCCTGTCCGGGTAGGGCATCATGCCGCGCGTCGTTGGTGGGAAATGCTTGATGGATTCGATGCGAATGATCTCCGCGCCCCAGTCCGCCAGCAGCTGCGTGCCGTACGGCCCCGCCCACACGACGGTGATGTCCAGTATGCGCACGCCCTCCAGGGGCAGCCGGCGTGATCCGGTGCTTACCATTCCTACACCACCCCCTCCGCCCGCAGGCTCGCAATCTCTGCCTCGTCACGCCCCAACACGTCGCGCAGAATCTCATCCGTGTGCTCGCCCAGCAGGGGGGCGGGTTGTCGGGCGGGCAGCCCGCTGCCGTCCACGAAGTGCAGCTTCACGTGGTAGCCCGGATACGCAATCGGCCCCGTCGTCGGGTGATCGATCTCCTGGAAGAACTCCCGGTGCGTGAGATGATCATCGTTATACAGGTCGTCGAATGAATTGATCGGCCCGCCGAGCACGCCGTACTGCTGGCACAGCTCGCGGATTTCCTTCTTCGTGCGCTCCAGCATCCACGGCACGATCACCGCCAGCGACTCATCGAGCCGCTCCGGGGCCGAGCGCGCAAGGGGCGTCGACCACTCCGGCGTCTCTAGCAGGTCGCCCATGCCTACCATCTGCATCATGCGCGGGAACATGGCCGGCCCCGCCGTCGTCATGAAATACCCGTCTTGGCAGATCCACGTGCCGGAACCGACCGCCGTCGCAGGCCACGGGCGCGTTGAGTTGCCCCCGCCGTACTGGTAGCCCATCAAATAGCTTTGGCGGCGGTCGATCGCCCCCATCCACACAGGAAACGCGCCAACGTCCAGGTGGTCCCCCTCGCCGGCCGCGTCCACGCCTACCAGGTGCATCGCGGTCGCCGCCGCCGCCATCGCGCCAACCTGGTACGCCACCACGTGGCCGCCGAATTGCAGGGGTTCCCGCTCCGGGTGGCCGGTATTGATCATCGCCCCGCCCATCGCGTACGTCGTTATATCCGTTGCTTTCCAGTCGCGGTACGGCCCCGACTGTCCGAAATTGCTGATGGAGGTCATGATAAGGCGAGGATTGACCCCGCGCAGCGTCTCGTAGTCCAGCCCCAGCGACGGCATCACGCGCGGGCTGAAGCTCTCAACCAACACGTCCGCGCCCTTCACGAGATCGAGAACGATTTGCCGCCCGCGCTCCGATTTGAGATTCAGCGTCATGGAGCGTTTGCCCAGGTTGGCGTACATGAACAGCCCGCTGCGCTCCAGGCCGGGCTCGTCCTTATAGAACGGCGGCATATCCCGCGCCGGATCCCCGACCCCGGGCCGCTCGATCTTGATGACGTCCGCGCCGTAATCCGCGAGGCGCCGCGTTCCAAACGGCCCCGCCGCGTGCCACGTCAGATCGATGACGCGAAGGCCGGTCATCGGCAAAACGGCGGCGGAGCGCCGCTCAGTGTCCTGTTGGCTTGTCATGGACTCGCCACCCATCCTCCCCCATGGATGCCGCATTATGGCATTTGCCGCCCCGCCGCGAAAGTCCGCCGCGCCGCCCTGGAACCGGCTACCGTTCCAAATCCCACAGACCGCGCCCGCCCGCGTCCACGCCGCCATCCACGGAAAGAACCTGCCCCGTCACCCACGCCGACTCATCCGACGCAAAATACAGCGCCGCGTGAGCAACGTCTGACACGTGGCCACGCCGCGACAGCGCCTGTTCCGGCACGTCAATGCCGTCCGCGTCCGCTCCGAGCCGTGTTCGAATCAGTCCGGGCGCGACGACGTTCACGCGGATGTTGTCCTGCCACAACTCCCGTGCAAGGTTGCGCGCCAGCCCGATGACCCCCGCTTTCGCCGCCCCGTAGGCGACGTTGGACCCGCGCTGCACGCTCTCGCTGGCGGTGATGAAGATGATCGACCCGCCGCCCTGCTGCTTCATGACCGGCTGGACGGCGCGGGCGAGGTTGGACGGGCCCTCCATGGTGTTGCCGATGGCCTGCCGCCAGAAGCTCGGCTCGACCTCGCTGAGCGTCACGGAGGGATCGAAGAAGCCGCCCCCGCCGCTGTAGAGCGCGTCCAGGCGCCCGCCCCCGGCGTCACGCGCCGCCAACACAATGCGTTCTGCGTCCGCCCCGTCGGCAACGTCGCCCTGGATTGCCCGCGCCGACTCGGCAGCGGTCGTGCCAAGACGTCGAATCACGCCCAGAGTCTCATCCAGGTGTTCGGTACGCCGCGCAACGATGACCACCGTCGCCCCCTCCTGCGCGCACAGCAGGGCAGTGGCCCGCCCCATCCCCGGCCCCGCCCCCGAAACCAACACCGTCTTCCCTTCAAGCCTCATCCGAGTGTTCCCCCTTGTCCCCAGTACGTGCCGCGTAAACTCCACGCTATGGGTGGATTGTGTGGGAATGTGGTATGGGGCGGCAAGAGGCATACCTACACGTGGTCGCGCACGAATCGCAGTATTCGTTCAATCCTGTCCACTTGATCCGGATCAAGGCCATCTGGATGGAAGTGCATAATTTCGTTGCGTCTCTCCCGGAGCCAGCCAAGCTGGCCGACAAACTCCTTGCGGTCGACAGATGGGAGTTCGAGCCTTTCCCAGTTCTTCGGATTTTCCAAAAGGCGCACATGCTCGCCAAACGTTAGGTCGGCTGGGCCGATGTGGTCTGCATCCTCCATGTCAGGCCGCATCGCATTGAGTTCGGATGGACTGAATTTGCCGTGTATGAGAGTGCGCAAACTGCGCTCTATCTCACCAACCATCATGTATGGCCGGGCAAGGCGGGAGTACTGTTGGGCAAAATCACCCGCCGTAACGATTCCTGTAATGGAGTGGTCGTCGCCCCCTCTGACGAGTACAAAACCATGTTCCTCTATCGGAGCCATGGCTGAAAACAGTGGAGCATTGATGAGCACCTCCGGCACTGCGCGAATTGTCGAATCCATCATCTGACTGGCCGGGGGGTTCTCGAGCCTCCGGGACAGGTTCTTTGCGATCGAACGCCACGTGATGACACCGTCTACGTTCCATTCATTTGGCATGACGGGCAGGTAATCAACCTTGGACATGCCAATTTTGGTCATCACTTCCTCAAAGCTGGCTTCCGGTTTGACCGACTGAGGCTTCTGGTGCGCCGGCTCTATGACTGTGATTCGGATTGTCGGATCAAGCTGTGACGAGTTGTCGCCCACAACGCTCTCATCATCTTGGAAGAGAATGGTTATTTTGCCCCCGTACCATCCGACCTCATAGTCACCATCAATCCGAAGGCCATTCTCGTCCAGGCATCGCCGAATCTGGGACAGTATGTATTCGCCCCTTCTCATGTAACCGAACCAACCCAGCAACTCCCCAACCGTGAGGGTCACTCTGCGGGGCAAAGCGCCCTTTTCGATGTCCGTGCGCATTTCCTCGCCTAACGTCTTGAGGCGGGCTGCGCCGTCAGAAATGTCCATACCCCATCCTCCAGCAAAATAGGATCCATATCCAGACTAACGACATTAAAGAGTACTCCATGTGCCGCGCCATGTCGCAAGGGTGGGGTACGCTCACGCCCCCGCCCCCATCCGTGCCATAGTTAAACCATGGACGAACTCCTCCTCGCCCTCATGCCCGTGCTCGGCTTTCTCGCCGGAACCGTCGGCGCGCTTATCGGCGCCGGCGGCGGATTCATTGCCGTCCCCATCCTCCTCATCGTCCTGCCCGACGAGACCCCCGGCATCATCACCGGCATGTCCCAATCGATGGTGCTGATGACATCCCTCTCCTCCACCGTCGCCTATGTCCGCCAAAAGCGCATCGAGTACAGGTGGGCCGCCGTCATGGCCGTCACCGGCCTGTTCGGCATGGCCATCGGCGCATACATCGTGGAGCAGCTTGAGCGCGGCGCGTTCCAGACCGTGTTCGGCGTCGCCGCGCTCATCCTCATGACCTATCTGCTGATCAGGCCCATACGAGGCCGCGGCGCGGCGCGCACTCTTGAAGAGGCAGGGGAGGCTCGTGTCCCGCTAACCCGAAAACGAGCCGTCATGCTCGGCATCGTCGGCCTCGCGACGGGCACCATGGGCGGCCTGCTCGGCGTCGGCGGCGGCATCGCGATGGTGCCGATCGTCGTGCAGGCATTCGTCTTCCCCGCCCACCTGGCCACGGCAACCTCCCAGCTTGTCATCCTGATCACCAGCCCCGCCGCCATCGCCGTCCACATTGCCGAGTCCCCGCTGCTGGACAAAATCCTGCCCATTGTCCTGCTCGGAATCGGCGCCATCATCGGCGCGCAAGTGGGCGCGCGCGTCTCCCGACGCATCTCCGCCCCATGGATCGTCCGCATCCTGGCAATCGGCCTTGGCATCGTCGGCATCCGCCTCATCCTCACCGGCCTCTCGTAGCCGCCCCACAAGGCGTACAATCAACCAAGACACGAACCAAATCCTGGGGGGTACACCAGTGGAACACCAATACATCACCGTCGAGCGCGACGATCTCGGCGTCGTCACAATCACCTTCAACGTGCCGGAGGCGCTGAATCCCTGGCTGATTCCGCTCATGGAGGAGATGACCGTCGAACTGGACTACATCGCGGCCAATCCTGACGACCGCGTGGTCATCTTCACCGGCGCGGGGCGGTCATTCTCCGCCGGCGGCGACGTCGGCCCCATGGCGGGCGCGGGCGGCGACCGCCCCATGCCGCACTTCATGAAGGAGAAGGGCGACCGGCAGCGCGGCGGCTGGAACGTGCCCACCATGTCCGCCGAGGAGCGCCTAAAGAACGAAACGCTCAACGGTCGCCGCATCCACATGCAGGTCTGGGAACTCGACAAGCCGACCATCGCCGCCGTCAACGGCGTCGCCGCGGGCGCGGGCTGCGATCTTGCCCTTGCCTGTGACATCCGACTCGCCAGCACGAACGCCCGCTTTATCGAGGTCTACGTCCGGCGAAGCCTTGTTCCCCTTGACGGCGGCGCATACTGGGCGCCCTATCTGCTGCCGCACGGCATCGCGATGGAGATGCTGCTCGCCGGTGAGGCGCTCAGCGCCGAGGACGCGCACCGGTTCGGCCTCGTCAACCGTGTCTATGAGCCGGACGAGTTGATGCCCGCCGCGCAGGAGCTAGGCCGCAAGATGGCGCAGGGCCCCGCCGTCACGCAGCAGCTGGTCAAGCACATGGTGCGTGAAATCCACACGAAGGGCTACGAGCAGCACTGGAAGTACATCGACGCCGCCCACCAGCACACCCGCGAAACCCACGACTACGACGAAGGCGTCCGCTCCTTCATAGAAAAGCGCCCCTCAGAATTCAAGGGCTACTAAAATCCCCTCTCCCTCAGGGAGAGGGCTAGGGTGAGGGGGTCACCTGCTCACCCTGAGCGCATACCCCCGCTCACCCTGAGCCCGTCGAAGGGTGAGCCCCCCCTCCGTCATTCCCGTGCACGCGGGAATCCATGACGCAATGCGCCAACCAGACGCCGTGACGCCGCGCAAGTCGCGGGCATAGTCATTCAATCGCCTCTTTCCCGTCTGCGCCAATCAATTTATAGTCGCGCATGCCGCATGTGGTTCCGTTTTCACGGCTAGTGACCAAAACGCGCTTGTTCTCCAGGTTGGAGTCCGTGATCCATAGAACATCGCCCTCGTAGCCAAAAGTCAGACCAAAAGCCAGACCGGGGTTTGAATTCGGAGTAAACGCGATCAAGGAACCGCCCGGCGACCATGACCTTCGCCGAGGCCACTCATACAGGACCTCGACCTCTGTCATCTCCACCATCAGGCGGGGCTCTCTGCCGTCATTGTAGATGGCAAATAGTCCGTGTGTGATGATTTCCTGGTCGAATTCGGTCAAACCGTCATGGCGACTACCAAACACGCGAATCTCGTCGCCTCCGGGAGCCCACCACATGGATAACACGCGTGTGAATTGTACAGGTCGAGGGCCATCGAACACCTGCTGGTCGGAGCCGTCGGGACGCCAGGTATAAATTGGGCTGACCCAACGCTCATGTGTTCCATGCTCTTGCGTTGCATACTCTTGCAGCTCCGCTTCGAACCCGGCAATCCGGTTTTCTACCGGTGACCACGCGAATGCACGGAGGGCGTAGTAGTAATAGTCGTAGGTTTCGGCACTGATGTAGCTGACCTTTCCGGAGGAGACATCCACAGTGAGCAGACTATCGGGGACATCTCGGTCTTGTTTCAGGTTGTCACTGTAGAAATCATTCAGGTCGTTCCCCCAAACCTCTCCTATGAAGGCAATTGTCTTGCTGTCGAAAGACCACTGCAATTCTTGTTCACTAGGCACAAAAATGTGGAGAGGGACAATCCTGCGTGGTTGCTCGGGTGTTTCTACACTGACGACGTAAATGCCAGGGCTAGTACTAAGGGGAGTGCCGGACGGTGCCTCAAAATCCCGCCCGGAAATAAACGCGACCGTTGAGCCGTCTGGGGACAGTGCAGGGTTGTACTCGTCCCAAGTATCGTGGGTAAGCCGTCTGTACGTTGATCCGTCTATAGTCGCCAGGATAATTTCCGACTGCCGTTCAGGATCATAATGATGGCGGGGAAACACATGTCCCGGCTGAGGGGTCGGCCATGTTCCCGTGTCAGGATCGTAGATATGGGGCTCGCCGATTTGCCGATTATGCCGCAGAGTCACAAAAGCTAGTTCATCGCCTGTCGCCTGGGCGCTTGGCGAATTATCAAAGTTCCACCAATCGCTGCCCCGGGCCTCGGTCTGTATGTCAACAAACAGTTTGCGCAGTCCCGTTCCGTCAACCTTCACGGAATAGAGGCCATTGTTGAATCCAAAGACAAGTGTTTCGCCGCTCCGCGCCCAAACCGGCCGGCGATGGGGCTCCATGTTGGACTCAGCTTCCTGCTTCGGGCTGTCGAGAGGTGAATAGGCAAGAACACTAGCGACACTGGCGAAAGAAGGACTGCAACCAGTCAAAAGCGCTGGCAAACAGCTGGAGGCGATAGAGGCCAGTGCTGTCATGGCTAGCACGACAGCCGTTATGCCCACATGACGAAGTGTTCTCATCGGAATCACTCGTCGTCCGACACGTTCTGATACAGGGCGTACATGGCCATCACGTCCAACCGGCGCATGGTCGTGCTTCCTCGCATGCCATCATCTCTCCTCCCCCCCTCCAACGTGGCGCGCCACCGATGCCAGTATACGCGCCGCCCCGCCAGCCTCTCGTGTTCGCGCGAAAGGCGCGTCCATTGGCGAGATGATGTTGGTGGGCGCCGAAACCGCTTAGCCTGCGGACTCCTCCACCTCTCTGTCCTCAGAGAAGTTGGTGATCGCAATCTCGCCCTCGGGGAACTCGGCGACGATCTTCAGCTTTCCGCCAGCGGCCTCAATGTAGGAGCGCAAACTCGAGATGTACACGTCGGCTCGCTGCTCCAGCTTGGAGATGGCGGGTTGATTCACCTTGAGCATCTTCGCCATGTCACGCTGCGTGAGGGCGCGTGCCCGCCGTAGCTCGTGTAACGGCATCTCGGTGTCTAGCTCGTGCTTGATGCCGTCGATACGATGGCGACGCTCAGGCGTAAAGTCCTTTGTCAGTTCACTGAACGGATGCCGTCCACTCATTCGATCAAACCCTCCCTTCTCAGTTCGTTCAGATGCTCATCATAGAGAGCATCAGCCACCGGTACGAACTCCTCGTAGAATCGGTCATTCCCTGTCTTGTCTCCCCCGATCAGCAGTATCGACGTTCTCCTGGGGTCGAATGCGTAGAAGACCCGGATGGGCCTCCCTCCGCTCTGCATCCGAAGCTCTCGCATGACTCCATGGCGTGACCCCCTAATGTCCGAGGAGTAGGGGTATGGAAGGCTGGGGCCATGCTGCATAAGCAACTCGACTCTGGCAGTCACGGCGTCTTGCTGACCCTCCGTCAACTCCTGCCACCACTGCCCAAACTCGTCTGTATACTCGACCTCCCACGTCATGGGCACAGTATATTCCCCCTGAGGAATCTAGCGCAACGTCGTGGACTTGCTCGGCGAAATGCGTGCCAGATTCCTGCTGTCGCAGGAATGACGTCCCCGCAAGGCGTACAATAGCCATGCTATGAATACTCCTGACCCTCCCATCGTCGCCATCACTCTTGGCGATCCCGCCGGTATCGGCCCGGAGGTCGTCGTCAAGGCGCTTGCCGCCGCCGATGACCTCCGCCTCGGCCTTTGCAGGCCCCTGATCGTCGGCAGCTACGACGTGGCGGAGATGTCCGCCGAGCGGTTCGCCGGCGGCCTCCCTCTTGCCCGTATCGATTCCCGCGAGCAGCTTGCCGACCACAAATGGGACGGCGAAACCGTGCCCGTCTGGGACATCGACACCCCCGGCGCAGGCGAAATCCCCTACGGCGAGCCGACCGTTGCGGGTGGCGTCGTGTCCATCACGTCCATCGAACTCGCCGCCACGCTCGCCCTCGAAAACCGCATCCAGGCTATATCCACCGCCCCCATCAACAAGGAGGCCGTGCACATGGCGGGCTACACGGACATCGGCCACCAGGAGGTGCTGGCGCGCATGACGGGCGTCACGGAAATCGCCACCATGCTCATCGCCCAGAAACTCCGCGCCGTCCACCTCACCACCCACGTCCCCTTCCACGACGCCCATAAGCACGTCACGAAGGAGCGCGTCCTCGCCCGCCTCCGACTGACGAACCGCGACTTTCGCGCGTGGGGCGTCGCCGAGCCGCGCATCGCCGTCTCAGCCCTGAATCCCCACGGCGGCGATAACGGCCTGCTCGGGCGCGAGGAGATCGACGAAATCGAGCCGGCCGTCAGGCAGGCGCGCGAGGAGGGCATTCTGGCCGAAGGCCCGTTGCCCGCCGACTCCGTATTCCTTTCCGCCGCTGCCGGGCGCTACGACGCCGTCATCGCCCTCTACCACGACCAGGGGCACATCGCCGTCAAGATGCACGATTTCCACGGCAGCGTCAGCGTCAACCTCGGCCTGCCGTTCGTGCGCACGTCCGTCGATCACGGCACGGCGTATGATATAGCAGGTACCGGCGCGGCGGAGGCCGTCAGCATGACCGCCGCAATCCGCACGGCGGCCCTGCTCGCCACGGGCCGCGGCCTGGATACTGCTAACATCGAGCAGGAGGCGGCGAAGGCGCCCGCGCGCGTCTAGTAGAGAGGAGGACAAGACTATGTGGGCCATTCCGACGGTGGCAGCCCTGCTGATCCTGGGGCCGATGGTTCTGCTGGGATTCGTCGTGGTTCTCGTCGTGCCGACGCTCTACATCGCCATGCACAGCAAGATTCGCGAACCGGAAGGGATGCCCGGCTCCGAATCCGCTGACAACGGTCAGGCATAGGGCAGTGCGGCGATGAAAGCCGTCTACATCGAGGAGCGCGGCGGCCCTGAGAACCTGATCTACGGCGATATGCCGGACCCGGAGATGGCCGACGACCAGGTGCTCATCCGCGTCCGCGCCGCTTCCATAAACCGCTTTGATTTGAACGCCCGCGCCGGCGAGAACGGCGTCATGGTCGGCCTGCCGCGCATCCTCGGCCTTGATCTGGCCGGTGAAGTCGAGAACGTGGGCATGGTGGCCATCGAGGCCGGAATCGTGCCGGGTATGCGCGTCGTCGCGGACCCCCGCCTTCCCTGCCAGTTGTGCCACTACTGTCGGCTTGGCAGCGATGAAGACTGCATGGACCGCTATGACCTCGGTTCCCGACTGCACGGCACGTACGCCGAGATGATCGCCGTCCCCGCCCGCGCCGTCCACGTCATCCCTGACGAACTCTCATTTGAAGAAGCCGCCGCCATGCCCATCGTGTTCAAGACCGCGTGGCGCATGTTGACCGCCAAAGCCCGCGTCCAACCCGGCGAAACCGTCCTGATCCACGCCATCGGCAGCGGCGTCGGCACCGCTGCCCTGCAGATCGCCAAGTTGCTCGGCTGCCGCGTTATCGCCACAGCCGGCTCCGACTGGAAGCTGGACCGCGCGCGTGAGATGGGCGCAGATGAAACCGTCAGCTACGAGGATGGCGAAACGTGGCCGGAGATCGTCATGGCCCTCACGGAAAACGAGGGCGTGGACGCGGTCATCGACAATGTCGGCGCGCCGCTCTGGGACGGCAGTTTTCGCGTCATGGCGCGGCAGGGGCGATTCGTCACGTGCGGTGTCACCGCCGGCCACCGCGTCTCGCTCCACCTTGGCCAGGTCTTCGTCCGCGGGCTGGAGGTCATGGGCATCGGAGGATTCCGAACCTCAGACTTCGAGCGAATCATGCAGCTCGCCCATCAGGGCAAGCTCAAGGGCACCGTCGGGCGCGTGTTCCCGCTGTCCGAGACGGCGGACGCGCACCGCCTGATGGAATCCCGCGATTTCTTCGGCAAGATCATACTCACGACCTAGCGACGGCACAGGACGGCAAGAGTGGCGCTGCCGGAGATCGCCAAACAGTCAATTGCGGAGGCTTTCGGCGCGTTCGTCCTCCTGGTGATCGGCGCAGGCTCGATCCTGACCGCAACGGCAACGGCGCCCGAATCCAACAGCCTCCTCGCCGTCGCGTTTGCGCACGGTTTCGCGATATTCATCGGCGTATCCGCCGTCGGCCACGTCTCCGGGGCGCACTTCAACCCCGCAGTCACGTTCGGATTCCTGATCACCGGCAAGATTGCGCCGCTGGCGGCGGTGGCCTATTGGGGATCGCAGCTCCTCGGCGCGGTCATCGGCGTGCTGCTGCTGAGCGTCGTCTTCTCCGCTGCGGGAGACATGAGCGACATGAAGAGCGCGGCAGAGGCGGCGAACCTGGGCGCGACGGCTTTGCACGGCGACGTATCGCCGCTAATGGGCATTCTCATTGAGGCCGTGCTCACGTTCATCCTGATGTTCGTCATCTTCCAGGTGGCTATCGACGAAAAGGGCCCATCGACCATCGCGCCAATCGCCATAGGCATGACCATCACCGTCGCCGCGATAATGGGCGGCTCGCTGACGGGCGCATCCCTCAACCCCGCCCGCACCTTTGGCCCAGCTCTCATCGCCGGCTACTGGACAGACCACTACGTCTACTGGGTAGGCCCCCTAATAGGCGCAGCCCTCGGCGCCCTAACCGCCGCCCACCTCATGCATGGCAAGCGCGCCAAAATCCCCTCTCCCTGAGGGAGAGGATTAGGGTGAGGGCGATTACCGCTCGTTGATCGGCACGTAGTCCCGCTCCGGCGCGCCAACGTAAAGCTGCCGCGGCCGGACGATGCGCTGCTCCCGGTCCGTCACGCCCTCATTCCACTGCGCCATCCAGCCGGACGTGCGCGGCACCGCGAACAGCACCGGGAACATCTCCACCGGGAATCCCATCGCCTGGTAGATCAGCCCGGAATAGAAGTCCACGTTCGGATAGAGCTGGCGGGAGACGAAGAATTCGTCCTCCAGCGCGATGCGCTCCAGCTCCAGCGCGATCTCCAGCAGCGGGTTGACGCCCGTCACCTCGAAGACGCGGTCCGCCATCGTCTTGATGATGCGGGCGCGCGGGTCGTAGTTCTTGTACACGCGGTGCCCGAAACCCATCAGCCGCCCGCTCACCCCGTCCTTCACGTTCTTGATGAACTCCGGCACGTTGTCCTTCGTGCCGATGTGCTGAAGCATCCTGATCACGGCCTCATTCGCGCCGCCGTGCAGCGGGCCGGATAGTGAGCCAATCGCGCCCGCAAGCGCCGAGTACGGATCGGCCTGTGAACTTGCAATCGCGCGCATCGCGTTCGCGCTCGCGTTCTGCTCATGGTCCGCGTGCAGGATGAACAGCACGTCGATAGCCCGCTCGATGACGGGATTCGGCACGTACTTCGGCTCCACCATGCGGAACAGCATGTTCAGGAAATTCCCCGAGTACGTTAGGTCGTTGTCAGGGTAGATGAACGGATAGCTCAGCGTGTGGCGGTAGCACCATGCCGCGACCGTGGCGACCTTGCTGATGGCACGCACCGTCTGTATCCTGCGCGACTCCGGGTCCGTAACGTCCCGCGCCGCCGGGTAATACGTGCTCATCGTGCCCATCGTGCCCAGCAGCATCCCCATGGGGTGCGCGTCGTAGCGGTACGTCTCCATCTGCTCCCGCACGGTCTCAAGCACCATCGTGCGGTAGCGGACGTCCTCCTCGAACTCCAGGAGTTGATCCGCGTTGGGAAGCTCTCCGTTCAGGAGCAGGTACACAACCTCCAGGTACGTCGAGTACTCCGCCAACTGCTCGATTGGATACCCCCGGTACCGCAGGATGCCCGCGTCCCCGTCGATGTACGTGACGGAACTGCGCACGGTGGCCGTGTTGAGCAGGGACGGGTCATAGCTCATCAGCCCGAAGTCGTCGTCGGACGTCTTGATTTGCCGGAGATCGGCTGCGCGGACTGCCCCGTCGGCTATCGGCAGGTCATACTCCTTGCCGGTCCGATTGTCCGTTACCTTCAAAGACTCCGAGGCCATTGTCGCCCCCCAATGGAATACGCAGCTTCACGACATTCAGTTAGTGTACAACTACACGCGCCTGCGTAGTAGGGGACGCTACCGAACGGCCAGCGGGTTCAGATTCGTCGCCTCGTCGTACACGTCAATGCCCTCCTGTTTCTTGAGGAACGTGACGACAGCGTAGGTGAGCGGTGTGGCGGCGGTCTCGTACACGACTTTCATCAGCCATTCGACGAAGAAGATGCGCCACACGTCGCCCATGGAGAGGACGCCGACGAAGGCGATGAACGTGAAGAGGAACGTGTCCAGCGCCTGCCCGCCGATCGTTGACGAGATGGTTCGCAGCCACAGCATCCGCCCCTCCGTCATGACCTTCAGGCGCGCCAGGATGATGGCATTCGTGAACGAGCCGACCACATACGCGATGAAAGACGCCACGAGCAGCCGCCCCGCGAACCCGAGGATAGTGTCATACGCGGCCTGATCCCCCCAATCGCTCGCCGCCGGCAGCAGCCCCCCAAGGTAGATCGCGATGACCATCAGCAGATTCGCGGCGAACCCCGCCCAGATCACGCGCCGGGCCACCGCGTATCCGTACACCTCCGTCAGCACGTCCCCAACGATATAGCTCAGGGGAAACACAACAATAGCGGACGTAACGATCAACTCCCCAACAACCGGCGCATCCCCCAACGTAACGATCCGAACCGCAATGATATTCGACGTCAAAAGCGCCGCAACAAAAGCCGCCACCACCAGCAAAAACCACCGGGAACCCGCCCGCGCGGCCCCGTCCCCCACGTCGTGCGCCATGCCGTTACGGTTCGACACCGATCAAAATGAGGGGCACCGCCGGTATGCCCCTCCCCTGCCGTATGAGGTTATAGAGTTCCCCCTCATAATGGGGGACTCCTGAGGACATCTCATCATGGAGTTTCTTGGTCGGCACGATTTCGACGCCGACATCGATCACGTCCCCCACAAAGAACGCCATGTGCTTCACGAACAGATCAAAGGCGACGAACGCATACTTGCCGAACTGCACTTCGACAGCAACGCGCTCTTTGACGAAGTCGGTCTGATTGTAGGAGAAGATCGGGGTTTGGCCCGCCTCCTCAATCTGCCGCTTCTGTTCATCCGCAGGGAGTTGAATCGTGCGCCTGATGAGCTGCGAGTCTTGCGTGACCCAATAGGACGTCCGGCTCTCCCGCCAGCCGCGCGCCTTGAATTCAGAACTGAAGCGTGAGTTCAAACCCGGCGGTGAAAATAGCCGCCGCCCCTCCTTGCGTTTCTCCCTGGAAACCTTGGTTCTCTGTTCCTCAGCGTCAATGCTCTCGATGGTCGATTCGATCTCTCGCCACAAGTCGGGCTGATGGACAAGCAAGTACTCAAGGCCGTTGAGGTGTGAGTACCTAGCCGCGATCTTCATATCCCGCCTGCTTGTCGAATAAGCGACGTTTGTCCACGTGGTCATCCCATTCCGCCGGCCGGCGGGTTAGAGTCTCACCGTTTGGTTGATACTTCTTCGTGCCCAGGGCTCGTCTCCGCAGAGACCCGGATAGCGCCTGCTCAACACGCTCCACCGCCGTCTCCACATAAGATTCGTCCTGATCCACACCGACCGCTCTCCTGTCATGCAAGACGCTTGCCACGGCAGCCGAACCGACGCCCATGAACGGATCGAGTACGACATCTCCAGGCTCCGTGAGCGCCAATACCAGTCTCTCCACCAGTTCAATCGGAAACTGAGCCGGATGGTGCGTCTTTTCGGGGTGGTTGTGCTTGACGTTTGGAATGTCCCAGATGCCCTCTCCCCACTCCTCCGCAACCTTGAGCCAGAGATCGCCGGGATTCTTGCCGAGTGGATTGCTGGAGTATTGGCCCTTCTTCGGGCCTTTGTGATACTTCTTGCCCGGGTACTTTTGCGGCACTCGAAGCGGGTCCAGGTTGAACAGATACTCGTCCGACTTCGTGAACCACAGGATCGACTCGTAGCGTCCTGAAAGCCGCCGGCGTGCGTGCAGCCCGTGCTCAAACGCCCAGATGATGCGGTTCCGCAGCTTGAGGCCGAGCTTGTCGTGCAGGATGCCGAAGAAGATGAAATCAAGCGGTACAATCTCCCCTGATCGGACGTAGTTGCCGACTTCCCAGCACAAACTCCCGTCGTCGGCGAGAACCCGCTTGCACTCCGCCAACACGTCCGTCTGCCAAGCCGCATAATCGTCCAGGTTGCGCGTGTGCTCGTATTCCTTGCCGATGTTGTAGGGCGGGGAGGAAACGATGAGCCGTGCGGCGCCATCCGGCACGGTTCGAAGAAAATCCAATGCATCGGCGCATGCCAGGAGGACATCACTTCCGGGCTCGAATACGCCGCCGAGGCTTACATCCAATTGCTTGCTGCCGAGTGTCATCACATTCTTGCCTGTCACACCCCCAGAACCGTCATTAGCATAGCCCACCCGCCCCGCGCGGCGGAATGCCCGGCGATACGGTACGATGACTGTAGATGCGCCCACGACACGCCGGGTGCCTGCTCTACCGCGGCTTAGTCAGGAGAGAATTGCACAATGGCGCTGCTCTGCTTCGATGTTGACGGAACGCTCGACACCGGTGACGGACCTATTCCCGTGTCCGTCCTGCATGACCTCAAGGGCATGGGTCACGATGTCATCATCGTCTCCCCGTCCCCGCTCCGCCCCAAAGACGCCGGCTTCCCGGAATTCCTGAGTGTCGATCGCAAGAAGAACCTCCTCGATGCCCTCGATGCCCACCCTAATGACCGGCCCGTCTACATCAGCGACAACGATGGCGATGACAAGCTCTCCGAAGAAGTCAACTTCGAGTACGTCCACCCTCTTTTCTGGACACCCTTCTACACCCGCCTAACCTCCGACTCCTCCGGCTAATCCCCCGGCGCCACCTCCGTTTTTCCCGCGAAGACGGGAACCCAGTCCCCGCTCACGTCCCCATTTCCCATCCAACTTGACATCCGTTATTCCACCGATTCACGCCCCAAACCCCAAAACACGCCGTCCTCGTCGCATTAAACCCCCATTAACCCTGCATCTCGCGGAGCATATCCGTTCTGCCAGTAAGAAACCGCACATAAAGCCAGCTTATGCCGAATACGTCAATATCTGCCTCGTCTGAATCCCTAGTCCTCGCGGTGCGCGTCCCTGGTGCGCGTGCCCACGCGCCTCGTGTCACGCTACCGCATAGGCGCGGCGCAGATAGGGTTGTTGACGGCTTGACATTATGGTAGTATGACTCCTGAAACACCATGATGTGCGCGGCGGAAGAAGACAGGACGCCGCGCAGGGTAGGCAGGAGGTGCGCGATGACGCAGACTTTGCACAAGGGTGACCTGGCCGGAATAGTGGCGCAGCGCATAGGCGGGACCCGATCCAACGGCGAGGCCGCGCTGAATGCGGTCACTGGCGCCATTCAGGAATCCCTGACCCGCGGCGACCGCGTGGTCATCACGGGGTTCGGCAGCTTTGAGGTTCGCAAGATCAAGGAGCGCACCGTGCGCCCCCTCCGCGGCCCCAACGCCGGCAACCCCACCAAGGTTGCGGCCCATGACCGCGTCGGGTTCTCACCCGGCACGGAACTCGCCAACGCCGTCAAGCGAAACGGCGCCTAATCTGACGGCGCGGCGCGACTCGGCCGCGCGCCGCGCCTTGTCTGCTCCTAAACCGGCGCTCCCCGGGACGGGGAGCGCCGGTTTATTGGTTCCTCAGTGAAGCCAGTAGTCCGGCCATCTCCAGCGCGCCTGTAGCCGCGTCATAACCCCGGTTGCTCCCCGGCCCGCCTGAACGCGCCAGCGCCTGTTCCATCGTGTCCGTTGTCAGCACGCCGAACAGGCAGGGCACTCCCGTATCCAGCGAGACCCGGGTCACGGCCTGCGTCACTGCCATTGAGACGTAATCGAAATGCGCCGTCTCGCCGCGGATGACCGCGCCGATGCAGATGACCGCCGCATACTTTTTCGACTCTGCCATCGCCTGCGCGGCCGGACCAATCTCAAACGATCCGGGCACATAAGCCACGTCGATGGACCCGTCCGACACGCCGTTCTCGCCAAGTGCCGAAAGCGCGCCGTCCAGCATCCTGCTTGTGATCAGCTCATTGAAGCGCGCGACGACGATGCCGATGCGCGCGATGCCCGGCTCACGCCCCTCATTCCAGGGAAGGGGGTCGATGACGTTCGGCGGCACGCTGGTTTTTTCTCCGTGAGGCGAAAGGCGTCCGCTAGGACTGCTGCTCCGCGTCCACCGCCGCCTCGTCCCCGGAAACGACCTCCATCCCCGTCAGGATGTGCCCCATCTTGTCCCGCTTGGTCTGCAAGTAGCGGCGATTATGCGCGTTCGGTTCCACCTCGATCGGCACGCGTTCCACAAGCTCCAGCCCGAAGGCGTCCAGCCCCACAACCTTGCGCGGGTTATTCGTCATCAGCTTGAGCTTTCGCACGCCCAGGTCCACGAGGATCTGCGCGCCGATGCCGTAATCCCGCAAGTCCGGCGGAAAGCCCATTTGAACATTCGCCTCCACCGTATCCAGCCCGGTGTCTTGTAGCGCGTACGCCCGCAGCTTGTTGTGCAGACCCACGCCGCGCCCCTCCTGCCTCATGTAGAGGAAGACCCCGGAACCCTCTGCGGCGATGTGCTCCAGCGCCAGGTCGAGCTGCTCGCCGCAGTCGCACCGCATTGAACTGAATACGTCGCCCGTCACGCATTCGCTGTGAACGCGCGTCAGCATGGGCTCGTCGGAACTGACGTCGCCCATCACGAGCGCAACGTGCTCCTTGGCATCGATGGAGCTCGCATAGCCGTATGCGCGGAACACCCCGTGCCGCGTTGGCAGGTCCGCCACGCCGCGCCGCTCCACCATCGTCTCCCGTTGGCGCCGGTACTCGATGATCTGCGCGATGGTGATGATGGGAATATCCCACTTGGCGGACAGTACTTCTAGCTGCGGCATCCGCGCCATCGTCCCGTCCTCGTTCATGATTTCGCAGATGACCCCTGCCGGATACAGCCCCGCCGCCCGCGCCAGGTCGATCACCGCCTCCGTGTGCCCCGTGCGCACCAGCACGCCGCCCTCGCGGTATCGGAGCGGGAACATGTGGCCCGGCCGCATCAGGTCTCCCGACCGCGTCTCCGGGTGGACGAGCGCGCGAATCGTCGTCGAACGGTCGCCCGCCGAAATGCCCGTCGTCACGCCCGTCTTGGCGTCCACGGACTCGGTGAACGCGGTGGAGAGCGGCGAGGTATTGTTCTGCGCCATCATGGGGATGCCGAGCTCGTCGAGACGCTCGCCGAGAAGAGGCACGCAGATGAGGCCGCGCGCGTGCATCGCCATGAAGTTGACCTTCTCCGGCGTTATCAAATCCGCCGCCAGCGCAAGATCGCCTTCGTTCTCGCGTTCGGCGTCGTCGACGATAATGACGAATTCGCCGCGCCGCATCCGCGTTGCAGCGCCCTCGACGTCGATGATGCTCATGCCCGTGCCTCCACCCCCTCGCCAAGGGTGCTGATCCCCTCGCGATCCCCCTGCAGCAGTTTCTCCGCGTACTTGGCGAATATATCCGTTTCCAGGTTCACCGGCATCCCCACGTACGCCTCGCCCAGGTCGGTGTTCTCATACGTGTGCCGCACCAGCGACACGGAAAAAGATTCGTCGTCCAGCCCCATGACCGTCAGGCTGATGCCGTTCACCGTGATGAACGCCTTTTCCACGAGATACTTCATCACCTCGGGCGGCGCGGTGACCCGCACCAGTCGCGCGTCCGCCTCCGGCGTGATCTCCGCGACCGTGCCCGTGCCGTCGACGTGCCCCTGCACCAGGTGGCCGCCAAGGCGGCTGTTGAACGTCACGGCGCGTTCCAGGTTGATGGGGCTGCCCGGCTTGAGCGCGTGCATCCCCGTCCGCCGCAGTGTCTCGGGCATCACGTCGAAGCTAACCCGTCCATCCGTCATCTCCGTCACGGTCAGGCACGCGCCGTTCACAGACAGGCTGTCGCCGATGCGCGTTTCACCCAGAGTCACGTCGGCCTCCACAACCAGGCCGCCCTCGCCGATGGCGATAATCCGCCCCACCTCTTCAACAATCCCCGTAAACACCTTCCAATCCCCTAATCCCCGTAAGCACCCTGCAATCCCCTCATTTCGGCGAAAGCCGGAATCCATCCGGTTCCCTCCGTCATTCCCGCGAAAGCGGGAATCTCACACGCATTTGCTCATCAACATGCCCATGATTATACGCTTGTACGCCTAGTCCGCGCCGCCCTCCCAATACCGCAGAATCCCCCGCGCTACCAAATCCTCCCCAACGCGCTCAACATCCATCCTCACGAACCGATGCGCGTCTCGCACGAGTTCAACCCCGTCGCCTCCCACCGGCCCCGCCGCATCGCCCCCCCCGATGATCACCGGCGCAATGAAAATCTCTGCCTGATCCACTAGCCCCTCATCGAAAAACGCTCCAAGAAGCTGCTCGCCGGCCTCCGTCATCACCTGCATCACCCCAAGGCGCCCCAGGTGCTGCAACAGCGCCGTCAGGTCAACGCGGCCATGCTCCGATGGAAAGGCCGCCGCTGACACATTCTCACCCATGTCCTGGAACGGCGCGCATGCCTCCGCGGACGCAGTCGCCACCAGCGTCTTGCCTGGTTCGCGAAACAGCCGCGCCGTCGTCGGCGTCCGCCCTGTGCTGTCCGCGATCACGCGCAGCGGTTGGCGGGGCAGGGGATTGCCCTCGCCGTCCCGTGCCGTCAACTGCGGATCATCGGATATGACTGTCCCCGCCGCCGTGATAATGGCGTCCACGTGTGAACGGAGGTCATGCGCGCGGGCGCGCGCCTCCTTTCCCGTGATCCATCGAGAGTCGCCCGTCCGGCTCGCAATCTTCCCGTCGAGGCTCATCGCATACTTGGCGATGACCAGCGGCAGTCCCGTCTCCTCGCGCTTGAAATAGCCCTGGAAATGCAGCGTCGCCTCCTCCGCGGAATCCCCGACGCGCGTTGTGATGCCGTTCTCCTCAAGCAGACGGCGCCCGGAGCCGTTCACCGGCGGATGCGGGTCCAGCACCGCGATCTCCACCGAACCCAAACCTGCGGCCACCATGGCCTCCGCGCACGGCGGCGTCCGCCCGTGGTGGGAGCACGGCTCGAGCGTTGTGTACATCGTCGCGCCCCGCGCCCGTTCGCCCGCCTGCTCCAGCGCGACGATCTCCGCGTGCGGCCCGCCGGGCGGTTGCGTGTACCCCTCTCCAACGATCTCGCCGTCGCGCACGATAACTGCGCCAACCGCCGGATTGGGACTTGAGTAACCGAGCGCCTGCCGCCCCAGCTCCAGGGCGCGGGCCATGGGTGTGGCGGAGCCGTGCGTCACTGTCGGGCCTGGAAATCCCGAAAAGCCCGGCTCGGCGTCGGCTCGGACTGCCCCTGGTACTTGCTGCCGAGCCGCTCCGAGCCGTACGGCCGCTGCGCCGGCCCGGACAGCCGCGTGAAGGAAATCTGGCCGATGGGCATTCCGCTGTACAGGGTGATGGGCAGATTGTTCACGTTGCTCAGTTCAAGGGTCAGGCGTCCGCGCCACCCCGGGTCCACGTACCCCGCCGTTGAGTGAATCAGCAGCCCGATGCGCCCCAGAGAACTCTTGCCCTCCAGCCGCGCCACCAGGTCATCCGGCAGGCCGATGTCTTCAACCGTGCTGCCCAGCACGAACTCGCCGGGGTGCAGGATGAACGGCGCGTCGTCGCGGATATCCACCATCTCCGTCAGATCGCTCACGTCCTGCCGGATATCGATGTAGGGACGGCGCGAATTGCGGAACACGAGGACCTTGTCGCTCAGATGCACGTCGACGCTCGCCGGCTGCACGTCTCCAAGGTCCAACGGGTCGATGATGATCCGCCCGTTCTCGATCTCAGCGTGGATTTCGCCGTCATTCAGAACCATACTAGCTAACCTCGTATCCGACGCGCACATAGATGACAATCTCATTCTCACCCGTCAGGATCGGCGTGGCCCCCGCCTGTTCGTCCGCGAACAGCGCCGTTGACCGCATCAACTCCGGCGTATCCTGCGAAAGCGGCGCAGCCCCGGACTCGGAGACGAAGAACGCCTCGCCCAACCCAACGCCCGCCAGCGATGCCAGCTGCCCCGCCTGCTCCCGTGCCGCCTCCATCGCCAGCGCCCGCGCCTCGCGCTCCGCCTCCGCGGTGTCCTCCACGGAGAATGACAGCCCGTCAACCCGCGCGTTATCCCCGCCGGCGCGCGCTGCGCCGTCGATCACCGCCGCGACCGCATTCGTATCCCGCACCGTCGCGCGCACCGTGTTCGTCACCGTGAACCCCACCATCTCGCTCCGCCGCAGCGTGTCGTTCCACTCATACTCCGTCGAAACGCTGAACGTCATCGTCTGGATGTCGTCATCCGCAATCCCGGACGCCGTCAGGCTCTCGACGACCGCCTGCATGGACTCTCCGGCCTCAGACATCGCCTCGCCCACCGTCTCAGCCGTCGTTTCGACGCCGATGCGCAGCGTGGCGATGTCCGGCATCACGGACACCCGCCCCGCCCCCGTCACCCAGATTCCCTCCGTTGACCGATCCAGGACCACCGTGGTCCCGGCCCCGCCGTCCGTATCCGTATCGTCGTCGTCGGACTGGCACGCCACGGACGCCGCCACGATGATGACCGTCAGCGCGAGAACCAACACCGCCGGCATCCGCATCCTCTTGGAGATATGCTCGAAAGTCATCGTGCCCCCTCGCCTCTGATTATCCCACCCCCCAACTATAATGAACAAACGCCCATGAGATACGTGCCTGTAACCCCCGCCGATGATCCGCAGGATGACTACCTGCCGGAGGGAGTCCTTGCGCTCCCGGATGAGCGCCCCGTCCGCCGCTTCCTCCTGGACATGGCCGAAACGCTCGGCCTCGCCGTCATCCTCTTCCTCATCGTCCAGTCGCTCGCCCAGAACTACGTCGTCACCGGCGGCAGCATGGAGCCGTCCATCAACGACAATGAACTCATCATCGTCAACAAGGCCGTCTATTTCAGCCTCGATAGGGACAGCGTGGACAACCTCGTGCCGTTCGTCGATCTCCCGGACGGCGATGACGTCTACCTCTTCCACCCCCCGCAGCGAGGCGAGGTCATCGTCCTGGACTCCCCGGAAAACGACGACCTCGACCTGATCAAGCGCATCATCGGAATCCCGGGCGACACGATCGAGTTCGACGGTCACGGCGGCGCCATACGTGTCAACGGCGTGGAGATCGACGAAACGTGGCTCTTCGATGACCAGCGGACGAGAGGGCAGGACGTCACCCTGCGTGAAGACGAGTACTTCGTCATGGGCGACAACCGCAGCTCCAGCCAGGACTCCCGCCAATGGGGAACCATAGGACGCGAGGACATCGTCGGCAAGGCCCTCCTAACATACTGGCCCCCCGAAAGAATCGCCCCATCCCCCCATCACCCCCAAGCCTACCCCCAAGCTTGACCCCTCCCGACCACCCTGACCCCTCCCGACCACCCTGAGCGCGTCGAAGGGCCACCCCGTATCATGGACACCAGGGCCGTTAGCTCAATCGGCAGAGCAGGGGACTTTTAATCCCAAGGTTCCGGGTTCGACCCCCGGGCGGCCCACCACAGGCGTAGCTAACCTAGCCGCATAGCTGAACCGTCGCTGGGAGGCAAACCTCAGCAAGAGATTGGGGCTTAGTCACCGCTCAATTCGTCGTCACTGTCATCTTGGCTCATGGGGGCGATTCTCCTGGCGCGTGATGGATCGGTCACACGGAACCCAGTGCGAGCGCCAACAATTACCTCGGCGCTCGCCTGAAGTTTGCGAAGCTTTGAGCCATCGTCAGGCTCGTTGGCGAAGAGGGTAGGGTTCACTGCAAGTAATTCTTGCGCCCGATCGGCGGGTATGGGATTGACATCAACGCGAATGTCGCGGCCGCCATCGATATGCGCCCGCAGAAACTGCCCCCAGCCTGCCAGATCCACGACGTATATGCACTGCCCATTATAGGCTGGAGTGCTGAGGACTGGGTGTCCTCGGTAACGTCCCAACCCTCCGGTTCGCTGAGATTCCAGCAGCCCCCGATCCGGTTGAAATTCCGCCAAGTGCCCCATGTTCAGCCAACTTTGAAGGTCAGACCAGTTGCCTGCCAGGACTACCACAACCTGCTGTGGATAGCCAAGTGCCTCCAGTGCTTGATCGATTCCTCCCACCAACGCGAGGGGAGTCTGGAGACGAAGCTCTACTTTGGGTGCGCCCTCCAGCAACTCGCAGAATCTCATCTCAGCATCATCCGATATAGACTCACCCCACTGGCCTCCATCCAGCGGCAAAAAACTAGAATGGGAATCCGCAGGGGAATCTGTTAGGAATCCCTTGTGCACCACCCGGGAGAGGATTCGTTCTTCAGGGGCATCGGCGTCATCTCCCGAAACGTGCAAGGATGCACCAGCTTGTTCGAACAGTCGCTCGATTGAGTTGCTGGAAGATGCGGCAGAATACACATCTGCCGTGAAGGCTGCTATCCTTGTCTCGCTAAGATCTCTTGCAATGATTTCGTAATCCTCTGTTATCTCATCTCTGCGGACAGCAAAGCGCAGGGACTCTGTGGCCAACTCGCGACGCCTCACCGCTGTTGGCTCAGCTTCCGTTTGCATAAAGGGTTCGACAGATTCGGCGTTGCTCAGAAACCAATCCAACGCCCGCTGCGCTCTGCTATTCAGGTCAATGGTTGAATCAACATCGGAAGATAGCTCCATGAGACGTAGAGTGAAGAACAGCAATGGATAGCGTTCAGCTGAGACATGGATGGGTTGGTGTGACAGCGCCCCCTCTGTCTCCCACTCTTCCCACAAGGGAAATCTGGCGGAGTTGCTGTGCATGAATGCTAGGGCAAAGTCGTCCGAAAGGAGTCGAAGATTTCCGTAAGCTAACCGTCCCACGTTCAAGTATTCGTTTGCATCTTCCAGCTTGTTTTCCTGAGCTAGCGCGAGGGCGCGTCCTCCAAGCCCCATCAGAGCTATGCGGTATTCTTGCTGCACCTGCTGATAAAATCCAGGACTGTTGGGATCTAGCCAGTTGTCCTCCTCCCAATCGAATCGCATCGTGCTAAGCAGGGCCTGAAAGGTTTGGTGCAAACGGTCGTAATCGCTCGGCTGATTACTCTCCATCGCATTGGACAACAATCTCGCCTGCTGCCTGACTAACTCCCTCGCGTACGGGAATTTGTCCTCTAGATTAGCGTCAAAGGTGAAGGCCAGTGCATTAAGGGAAAAGCGGTCCCGAATCTGCTCCCGGAGGTCCGTGCCACCAATGCGGTTCACGATCTGGTAGTTCCATCTGTATCCATCTAGGCCAACAGTGAACAATTCACCACATCTTTCTCGCACTCCGTCTCTAGTAAGCGTATAATCGAAGCGCAGAAGCTCTTGTATGTACTCCCGGTCACCTTGGCGAATGACGTCTTCGCGGAACGAGTAGAGGTTGGCGCCTAGTTCTCTCAGTGGCGGCCAGTGTGGCTGAGCCCCCGGTGCGCTCCACCGAATACCAGCCGCCTTAATCTCGTCCATGGCAAAGCTAATCAATTCCCTGATGGAGTTGAGCGATCGCCGTAATTCTTCATGCCGACGCTCGGACATGGCTCTACGCGCATCATCCAGCAGGGCCCGTATTGCATCGTCGGCTGACCCTTCGCCCTGGTCAGGAAGCAATACCGAGAGATCGGATTCATTGGACTCGCGGGCTATGGAAGCGCGATGTGCCCGACCCACAAAGGCCTTGACTGCTTCGCGCACATCGGTTTCGTTGACGCGTCGCCTCACGGCCATCCAATGCGCCGGCCTGGAGTAGGAAACCGCTCTCTCAAAGAGAACGCCCGCCAGAACCAGGTTCATGAGGAAGGCAAAACCTGCGAACGGAACAAAATAGCTCAGCCTCGGCTGCATGCCTTGGGGAACCGCATCTCCACTGGTGTAGGCTTCACTCAGCAGCAGTGCTCCGGTTACAGTCACGGCCAAGAGACTTCCTATGAAGAGGTCCCGCATCCGTGTACTCCGGACATACTCTCGGTACACACGATCATCGACTTCGCTCCGACCCCGTAGGCCCTGCATCATGAACAGCGTGACGGCTAGTGTCAGCGCCGCAATCGCTGATTGAGCGGTGAGCAAAGTTCCGAGAATCGTTCCAACGTCACGGGGTATCGGCGAGAAGGGCAATGGCGGTGCCACGTGCGCCCAAATGACGATACCAACAGCCACCAGGCTTGCCAAGGCAAGCCACGAGAAGACGACTCGCCATATGCGTTGGAGGAATCCCCACGTTGCTGTCGCCCATGACAATGGAACCCCGATACCCCTGCGGCTCAGGAGATCCTGAATCTTGGCGCGAATGCGCTCACATCGTGAAGTAGACAAGTCACGAGAATCGTACCATCAACGAAATCGGATGGTAACCCTCCGGTCGCACAGGATACCGTCCCCTACAGCGTTTGTAGCGCCATCCCCAGTTCGCTCTGCCAAACTCCAGCCGAGGGGAGATGTCCTCCTAGCGCGCAGCGTAAGACCGTCGATGCACTACACTGGGCACGTGAGGACGAAAGCCACAATGACGTGAGCATAGGGAAGGCAACCGATGAGATCATTCGACAGGATTACCATCGATCCCAACGTAATGGGCGGCAAGGCGTGTGTTAGAGGAATGCGCGTCACCGTCGGCACGGTGGTCGGCCTGCTCGCGGCCGGGCGCTCACCAGCGGAAATACTCCAAGCCTTACCCCTACCTTGAGCGAGAGGACATCGACCAGTCACTGGCGTACGCCGCGTGGCGGCTGGAAGAGCGTGAAGTCCCCCTCCCAACATCATGAGACCGACGCTCCTGATGAACTAGAACCAAACCGGGGGAAAGAAGCAAAAGCCCCTTCCCCCCGGCCTCATTGACGTAGTCCGCTAGCGAGTCACCTACGGAATCCAGGCCCGCCAAACAGACTCGTTCGCATCCACCCACTCCTGCGCCGCCGCGCGCACCGTCAGGTCGTTCTCGGTGTAGTTCAGCACAATCTCGTTCTGCTGCGCGTTCGTCATCTGGAAGTTGGAGAGGAACTTGTACGCCTCAGGGAACTCCTCCTCCAGGCCCGGCCACGTCAGCTTGGCGACGATATCCGTCGGATAGCCGCAGTCATACCTCGGCCCGTCCGGATAGCAGTCGCCCGTCCACGGCGGCATCTCGATCTGAACCAGGTCGTACTTCGCGTGCGCCCAGTGGGGTTCCCACAGGTACGTCATCACCGGGTCGCCTCGATGGAACGACGCATCAACCTCGGCAAGCGCCGCGCCCTCAGACCCCGCGAAGACCACCTCGAAGTCGATGCCCCATGCCTCAAGGCGCTCCTCCGGCCGCGTGTCCCACGCCGGCGTGAACTCAAGCAGCCTGCCCTTCGCGCCCGTCGCGCTCGTCGCAAACACGTCCTTGTACTGGTTCATGTCATCGATGGTGCGAAGGTTGGGGGCCACGGCCTCGATGCCGCGCTCAGGGTCGCCGTTGATCACGTAGGACGGCACATACCAGCCGCCCGTGCCGATAATGCCCGCCTCGCCCAGGATGTCCACCGTGGGGTCATCACCGTGCACGTAATCCGCAAGGAGTTCGGCGCTGTATGACGGCCAGTTGCAGCACACGAAGTGGAAGTCGCCGTTCTCCAGCCCCTGGAAGAGGGGCGCTGAATCGGCGGGCGCAAACTTCGTCGCCACCGTATGGCCCATCTCCTGCTCCAACAGGATCCGCGCCACCGCTGTCACGACAAGCTGGCCGTTCCAATCCTGGTCGACGAGATAGAGCGTCCCCATCTCCTCCGACCCCGCGTCATCGTCGGCCTGCTCACATGCCAGGCCCGCCGCCAGCGCGACCGCCAACAGCAGCGCCAGCGAGATACCGATCCACATCTTGCCCAGTTTCCTCATAGTACTCTCCTCTCCGTACTCGACTTAGGCTTTCCTCTGCGTCATTCGATCCAGGACCATCGCCATGAACACGATGGTCATTCCGGCAATCAGGCCGTCCCCCATATCCAGTCGGATGGAGGCGATGAAGACCTCCTGCCCCAGCCCGCCGCCGCCCACCAGCCCCGCGATGATCACCATGGCCAGCACCATGATGATGGTCTGGTTGACGCCCATCATGATTCTCGGCAGCGCCAGCGGTATCTTGACCTGCAGCATCGTCTGGAGGCTTGTGGAGCCGTGCGATTGGGCTGTCTCAATCGCCTGCGCCGGCACCTCCTTGATTCCCAGGCTGGTCATGCGAATCACCGGCGGCAGCGCATACACCGCCGTCGCGATGATGCCCACCAGCGGCCCAATCCCCCAGAGCATGATCACCGGTATCAGATAGACGAAGATTGGCATCGTCTGCATGGTGTCCAGGACGGGGCGCAGCAGCGCCTCGAATGTCCTGCTCTGCGACGCAAGCGCGCCAATGATCATGCCGACGACGACCGTGAACGCGCCCGCCGTCAGCACCTGGCTCAGCGTGTTGACCGTCACGTCCCACAGCCCGCCAATGCCCGCGAACGCAAGCCCCAACACCGCAAGAAGCGCCACCCGCCACCCTGCGGCGAAGTACGCGGCAACCGCCGCAATCACCATCAGCGCAGGCCAGGGAAGCCAGAGCAGGAAGGTCAGAACCGGCGAAAACCCAAGCTCGCGGAACAGGTAGTCGCGTATCCAGCTTGTCACCCCGTGGAAGTTGACCGCCATCCACGCGACCACCGTGTTGACCTGGTCCGCCATGGAGAAGGTCAACCCGTTCGGAAATTCTCGTAGCGGAGTGACGAACATGCCAAGCAGCGCGAGGACGGCCAGGAGCGCGATGCCCGCGGCCAGGAGCGGACTCCGGGCAGCCATGCCCCGGACGGCCTGTGCGGCAGTCCTCTCCCCGGTGTCATGGGCGGATGAGGAGGGCGCGGCGGCTCGCGGGCCCGACTGCGCGAGGGCGTAGCTGAACCTGTCCAGCACGATGGCCAACAGCACGATGGCGATGCCGCTCTCCAGCCCCGCTCCGGCGTCCACCTCGCGCAGCGAGTGCCAGACATCCCGGCCGAGCCCTTCCACCCCCACAAGCGCGGTGATGATCACCATGGCGACCGCCATCATGATGGTCTGGTTCACGCCCATCATTATCGAACTCTTGGCCAGCGGAATCTGAACGTGGAACAATGTCTGGGTTCGTGTCGATCCGTGAGACTGCGCAGTTTCGACAACCGCCTCCGGAACCTGCCGGATGCCCAGGTTGGTCAGCCTGATCACCGGCGCGATCGAATACACCACCGTCAGGAATATGCCCTGCGCCCCCGACACGCCAAACAGCACCAACGCCGGAATCAGGTACACGAACGCGGGCAGAACCTGCATCGTGTCCAGAACAGGGCGGACGATCGCCTCGAATCGATTGCTGAACGCCGCCAATACGCCGATGGGCACCCCGATGCCAACGGCGATCATCACCGAGATTCCCACCACGCTCAGCGTGACCATCGCGGAGTCCCAGAAGCCGATGAGGCCGATGAAGAGCATGGCCAGGCCGCTCAGCGCGCCCAGCAGCCTGCCGCCGAGCCGCAGCCCGACAAGAGAAACGCCCGCCACCACAAGCGGCCACGGGAGCCACAGCAGGAATGAATCCAGCGCGGCCAGGCTGGTGTCAAGCAGGCTGGAGATCGGACTGAAGAACCACGAGAAACTGTCGCCGAACCAATCGAAGACCGTGTCGATACCCGCCTGGACGGGAAGCTCCCAACTGGCCGGCCAGTCCCCGAAGTCCGTGCTCGCATGGTTCGTCGCCAGCGTAAAGGCGAGCAGATAGGTTGCTGCGGCGAGCGCGGCCCACAAGACCCACCTGAATCGGGACTCGCGGAAAGAGCGAAGCTGGAGAGAGTCCGACCGGATCACACCGCGCCCTCGTCACTCACCAGCGCCTCCATGGCCGCCGTGCGTGTGATCGTGCCGATGCACCGGCCGTCATCCAGCACGGCAATAGTCGAGGCGTCTTCGATCACAAGCGGGATGAGCCGCTCGAGCAGCGTGTCCGCGTCCGCGATGGGGCAGGAGGCGTTCATCGTGGACGCGACGCTGGAGTGCGTCGTGATCCCGTTCTTCGTTACGTCATCCAGGTGGACGGTTCCGACGAAGAGCCCCTCGTGGTCGACCACCACCGCGCTCTCGCAATCGTTCATTGTCAACGCACGGTCCAGCTCGGCCAGGGACTGATCCGCCGTCACGTACACGGCGGGTTCGGTCATCACGGAACGCGCCGTCAGAACCTTGGAACGCGGCACGTCGCGCGTGAAATCCTTCACGTAATCGTCAATGGGGTTGGACACCAGCTCCTCCGGCGTGCCCACCTGCACGAACTCCCCGTCCTTCATGATCGCCACCCGGTCGCCAACCTTGATGGCCTCCAGGAAATCGTGCGTGATGAACACCATCGTCTTCCTGACAAGCTGCTGGAGCCCGATCAGTTGATCCTGCATCTCCCGCCGGATGAGCGGGTCCAGCGCGCTGAACGGCTCATCGAACAAGAGGATTTCGGGATCCACCGCAAGAGCGCGCGCCAGCCCAATGCGCTGCTGCATCCCGCCGCTCAGTTCATGCGGGTACCTGTCCTCCCACCCGGACAGCCCCACAAGCTCGATGACGTCCTCCGCCCGCTTGAGCCGCGTGTCCTTGTCGACGCCCTGGACCTGCAGGCCGTAGACAACGTTGTCAACGACGCGCTTGTGCGGGAAGTTCCCGAAGTGCTGGAACACCATCCCCAGCTTGTGGCGGCGGACGTCCCGCAGCTGCTGCTTGCTCATCGCGAGCAAGTCCTCGCCGTCGATGTGGACGTGTCCGCTCGTCGGTTCGATGAGCCTGCTCAAACAGCGGACTAGCGTGGACTTGCCGCTGCCGGACAGGCCCATGATGACGAAGGTCTCCCCGTCGCGGACATCGAAGGAGATGTCCCGCACCGCCAGCACAGAGCCGGTTTCGGCCAGCACGTCTTCCCGGGACTGGTCGGGCTCTAATGACGCTGCGAGTTCCTCGGCCTGGTCTCCGTAGACCTTCCACAGGTTCTCGCAGACAAGCCTCGTTTCGGCCTCTAGGCCAGGCTGTTCGGCTGTCTCAGAAGCATCGGCAGCGTTGAACGCTGCGCTGTGAATGTCGATATAACACACCCCCCACGGTGTCCGTCCGTTCGCGTCGGAGCCGGATCGGCGGGAATCATGGCCCCCCATGCCATCGACCACTCCGATTTGAGATTCGTAGCAGTGTACAGGAAATCGCCGCGCTATGTAAAATCGCGGTTAAGCCGCCAACGTGGCGCCCCGAATCATGAGTACGAGAATGAAGCTGAGCAGTGACAGCGTTGACATCCCGTCCACCCCGGTAAGCGTCTACGAGGCGATCTTCCGCAGGCGGCACGTGAAGGAATTCACGTCCGACGACGTATCGCGCGAGACGCTGGAACGCCTCTTCGCCGCTGCCGTCTGGGCTCCCAATCACCGCCTCAACGAGCCGACGCGGTTCTTTGCAGTCCGGAAGGGCAGCCCAATGCGGTCGAGAATCGCCGACGCCGCCTGGCAGGCCGCCTACGACGGCGTCGCCAACCCCAACCCCGAGCAGAAGCGGCGCTCGGCGGATGATCTGAGAGAGCGAGTGATCACCGCTCCCGCCATGGTCTACGTCTACAGCGTCAGGGGACTGGTTGAGGAGATCACCCTCGAAAACTACGCCAGTTCCTGCCTGGCCGTCCACAACATGGCGCTCGCCGCCGTTGCTGAAGGTCTCGCCCTCGGATGGAGCACCGGACGTCTGGCCAAACTCCCCGGCCTCGCTGACATCCTGGGCGCGAACGAAGACTGGATGATGGTGGGCGTCGTCTTCATCGGCAAGGCCGCCGAGGAGCCTGCGACCCAGCGAACACCGCACTCCGACCTCGTCACATGGTTTGAGTGAGGAGTAAACACAATGGTCGATAAGCCCGCCGCCAACGGCATCGTCTACCTCTCCGGCGGCAACCCGCAGATCGCCAAGGGGGACGGCGATGGCCCCGTGCAGGCGTACATCGCCGCCATGCCGGAATGGAAGAGCGATGTTGGCCGGCGCCTCGATGAGCTCATCGTCCGTGCCGTGCCCCACGTTCGCAAGGCCGTCCGCTGGAACTCGCCCTTCTACGGCACGGAGGAACACGGCTGGTTCGTCAGCTACCACGTCTTCACCCGCTACATCAAGCTAACGTTCCTGAACGGCGCCGCCCTCAACCCCGTCCCCCCGGGCGCCGGCAAAGACCCAAATGCCCGCTGGATAGACCTCCACGAAGGCGATTTCGACGAAGCCCAACTAACAAACTGGTTCCGCCAATCCGCCAACCTCCCCGCCTGGAAAGGCTTCTAAACCGCCGCCCTCTCAGCCGCCAGCGCCTCTTTCGCCGTCTCCGCGATTCGCGCAAACCCCTGCGGGTCCCGGACCGCCAGGTCCGCCATCATCTTGCGGTCCACCGCCACGTTCGCCAGCTTCAGGCCGTGGATCAGGTTGCCGTACGTGATGTCGTTCAGGCGAGCCGCCGCATTGATCCGCGTGATCCAGAGCCGCCGGAAATCGCCCTTCCGCTCGCGCCGGTGCTCATAGGCGTATTGCCAGGAGTGCAGCAGGGACTCCTGCGCCCGCCGGAACAGCTTGTGCCGGGAGCCCCACTGCCCCTTCATCAGGTGGATGACTTCCTTGTGCCGGCGGCGCGCTCGCGGCCCGCCCTTGATTCGGGTCATGTCGGTAATCCTCTCTACAGATACGAGATTGAGCGCACAGCCTACGGCCCGTACGGCAGCAGACGCTGCACGCGCCGCCTGTCCGCCGGGCTCAGCGGCATCTCATCGCCGTACAGCCGCTTCACGTCCTTCGGCTTGCGGCGGCGCAGATGGCTCTGGTGCCCCTTGCGCTTCGTCAGCTTGCCGGAGCCGGTCATGCCGATCCGCTTCTGTGTGCCCTTGTGCGTCTTGAGTTTGTACTTTGCCATGACGATATACCTGTCCCGCGCCTCTAACCGGTCTGGTTCGTTCCCTAGTCGGCTGGCCCCGCCGCTGCTGCTGCCTCCTCGGCCTCCTCGTCGGCAGGAGCCTCAACTGCCTGCTTGGACGGCGCGGCGCTCTTGCGCTTCAGGGGAGCCAGGATCATGCTCATGCCCCGGCCCTCCAACTGCGGCGCAGTGTCGATTCCCGCGATGTCCTCCACCTTGTCCAACACCTTCTTCAACAGATTGATCGCCAACTCGGGATGCGTCGACTCCCGTCCCCGGAAGATCACGGACACCTTGACCTTGTCCCCGCCGTCGATCAGCTTCCGCACCGTGCGCGTCTTGAAATCGATATCGTGCTGCCCGATCTTGGGGCGGAGCCGCACCTCGCCGAGTTCCTGCGTGTGCTGTCCCTTGCGGAGCTCCCGCTCCTTCTTGGACTGCTCGTAGCGATACCGGCCGTAATCGAGAACGCGGCAAACGGGGGGCTGCGCTCCCGGAGCCACCTCTACCAGGTCAAGGCCCCGATCCTGCGCCAACCGAATGGCATCCGCTGTCTGCATCACTCCAACCCGTTCCCCCGTGTCGGTCACCACAAGCACTTCCGGCACGGTGATGCGTTGGTTGACGCGATAATCCCTCGGTATGTCTGCTCCCTCTCTGTGTCTCGCAGTCCTATCGTTCAAGCACGTACTCTACAATCCGCTAGTTCAAGCGTCAAGAACGGGCGTGACGCGCAGGATGCCTCTTTCCCTACCGCAGCACCCCGTCCTCTATCCCCTTGCTCACCTGCTCATCGGACAAACCGAGCACGCTCCTGTACACATACTCATTGTCCTCCCCGATCCAAGGCGCGCGGTTCGCCGCCGTTGCCTGTGACAGGGAGAGAATGGCCGGTAGCCCGTGATGCGACAGCGTCCCCCACGTCGTGTGCGTGGACTGCACGATGTGCCCGCGCTCTCGCAGGTGCGGGTCGTGGTACAGATCCTCGCTGTTCATCGCCACGCCCGCCGGCACGCCCACCTTCTGGAGCATGTGCAGTAGCTGGTGCGACGTGAACGCCCTTGCCCACTCGCTTATCTCGTGGTCGATTTCGTCACGGTTCGCGCGCCGCCCGGCCGCATCGGCAAATCGGGGATCGTCCGCCCACTGCGGCGCGCCCATCGCCGCCGCCAGCGCGCGCCACTGCTCATTCGTCTCGCACGCGATCACGATCCACGTATCCGGATACAGGCACGCATACGCCCCGTACGGCGCATAGTGGGCGTTTATCGGCTCGTCATACCCGACGCTGCCCCAAATGTTCCCGTTGATCGTGTAGTCCAGGATGGCCGGCCCCATCATCGATCCCTGGCCGTCCACCTGCGCGATCTCGATGAACTGCCCGCGCCCCGTCACGTCCCGGTACTCCAGCGCCGCAGCGGTTGAGAGCGCGACGAACGCCGCCCCCACATAGTCCGGTATCACGCCCTTCGCGTGGTTCTGCATCGGCGAGTCCGGGTGTCCCCACAGCAGCGACAGCCCCGTCACCGCCTGCAGGTTGTTCCCGTACGTTACCCAGTTGTTCAGCGGCCCCTCAGACCCCATCCCCGGCATCCCGATCTGGATGATGCCCGGGTTGATTGTCGCAAGATCGTCGTAGCCCAGCCCGAGCCGCTTCATAACCGTCGCGCTGAAGTTGTCGACGACGACGTCGCTGTCCCTGGCCAGTCGGCGGAACAGGTCCTTGCCGCCGTCCGACCGCAAATCGAGGGTGCAGCTCAGCTTGTTGCGGTTCATGTCCGGGAAGAGCGGGCGCGTCGGCTCGCGGTTCGCCTCCAGGCTTTGGGACTCCACCTTGATGACCTCCGCCCCGTAAAAGCCGAGGAACATCGTGCCGATAGGCCCCGCGAACGCCCGTGTGATGTCCGCCACGCGGATGCCGTCCAACAGCGCCGCGTCCGGCGCCTTGCCATTCGTTGGGGCAGGGTACGTGTCACGCCGCGGCGCAACCGAATCAATCTCCGCCAGCACCTCATCTCGATGCTGGTCCAGCAGCGGGGCAGGGCGCGTCTGGTTCCACGGCGTGGCGGACATGATGAACGGTTGCCCCGGCGTCTCGTACTCGCCAACGACGGGATGCGTCACCTTCTGGAACCAGCCCCGTGACCGCATATGGTCGTCCGTTACAAAATCCTCGAACGTGTTGACGGGACAGCACGCCAGCCCCAGCCGCTGCGCCTCCTCCACGAACTCATCGCGGTCGAACTGCTCCACGAACGACTGGATCAGCACCTGCGCCAGGTCCTCGTTGTCCGTCCGGTATTGGGACGAATCCCAGTCATCGCCGGACAACACCGCGTCCTCCATCCACTGCCGTGACAGGACACGCCAATGCCCAGTCATGAAGATCGCGATCTGGACGTACTTGTCATCCTTCGTCCGATAGATATTCGCCGGCCCGCCGCGCGGCCCCTGGCGCAACACGATCTCGCTCCGCTGGCTGTACCGCGCAATCGTGCCGACCGTTGCGAACGTCAGCGCCTCCTGCAACGACAGGTCGACGCGCTGCCCCCGCCCCGTTGCACGCCGGTGCCGTATCGCGTTGATCGCCAGGTACGCCCCGTGTACGGCCGCAAGCTGCGCCCCGATTTGGCATGGCAGCACGACTGGCGCGCGCGTATCGTCGCCCTGGCTCATCATCACGCCGGACATGGCGGAGATCACCGCCTCATTCGCCGCAAAGTGGCTGAACGGCCCCGTCTGCCCGAACGGCGTCAGCGAGACCGTCACGAGCCCCGGATTCAGCGCCTCCAGCCGCTCATCGTCGATGCCAAGCCCTGCAAGCTGCCCCGGCGGCGTGCATTCCACGAAAATATCCGCCCGCTCGATCAGCTTCTCAAGCGTCTCCCGCGCGCCCGCCTCCCCGATATCGAGCACGATGCTCCGACGATTCAGATTCGCGTTCAGGAACGGAATACTGCGCTCAGGATCGGCGATATCCCCCGCGAACGGCGCGTGCATCCGGTTCGGATCGCCCCCCGGCGGCTCCACCTTGATAACGTCCGCGCCGAGCCCCGCAAGATACCCCGCGCAATACGCCGCAGGTATCTCCCCAATCTCAACAACCCGCAAATGCCCCAGCGCCGTATCTGCCCCACCATTAGTCATAGCCACACTCCCCACCCATTAGGCGCATTCGTCATTCCCGCGAAAGCGGGAAACCAGAATCCCCACCCCCCAAATCTGCGAGTACGATAGGCGTCCCACCCCCACGGGTCAAGGATGGAGCGCCACTCCGCTCACCCTGAGCCTGTCGAAGGGCCCCCATTGCCCAACCATTTCCCCATCGTTATAGTCAAAAGGGTAGACTCAAAACAAACCGTCTACCCTGAGGTACGCCATGAGCCTAAACATCAAGAACGAAGAAACCTGCCGCCTCGCCGAAGAACTAGCCGCCCTCACCAAAGAAAACAAAACCCAGGCCATCACCATCGCCCTCCGTGAGCGCCTTGACCGGGAACGGGAGCGGCTTACGGAATTTGACCGATCCTTGGAAGGTTGGCTTCACTGGAAAGAGGAACGACGCAAGGAAACTGCCGACATGCACCGCCGGCTTGCGCCGCATCTGAGCCCCACCCCCTCCTCACAGGAGCTTCTCGACTCTCTCTATGGCGAGCACGGTGAACCGAAGTGATCGTCGATTCATCTGCGGTCTGCGCCATCCTGTTGAGAGAGACTGATGGCCCCTATTTTGAAGAAGCGCTATTCCGTGTGCACGGTCTCCGTATGTCTGCGTTCAATGTCCTTGAATCCGCCATCGTGTTGGAAAGTCGGCTGGGCCCGGCAGGCGGCGTAGAATTCGATGGATTCCTTCAGCGCGAATCCATCGAAATCGTCCCCGTCACCGCCGAACACGTCACCGCCGCCCGCCGCGCCTGGCGAGAATTCGGTAAAGGCAACCACCCCGCCGCCCTCAACCTCGGCGATTGCCTGGCCTACGCCCTCTCACGAATAACCCAGGAACCCCTCCTCTACAAAGGCCAGGACTTCCCCCACACAGATGTGCATTCAGCCTAGCCCCCAAACCGTCATTCCGGCGAAGGCCGGAATCCACCGCGTGGCTTGTCAGGGCCACCACCCCCGCTCACCCTGAGCTTATCGAAGGGTCGCCCCTCCGTCATTCCCGCGAAAGCGGGAATCCGAATCGCATTGTGCAGCCAAATCCGGTAACGCCACCCATCCACATGCTCATGTCGTTCCGTGCGCAGCGAAGAATCCAAAGCCTCCATCCGCAAACCAACCGCCTAACCGCCCCGCAACGATCCAACGGTCACAGATGGCAGGCTAGTCCGGCGTGCTCCCATCTCGCTCGGCATTCAGGTGAGACAAGAGGCGATTGATCCCGTCGTCGATCTCACATCCCCAGATAATAAAGACCGTCCACCCCTTCTCCCTTAGCGCCGCCTGATTTGCAGCGTCACGGCGGAGCGTGCCATCGAGCTTGGCATTCCAGAAGTCCGTATTGGTGGTGGGGCGACGTTGCCCCTTGCGACAATTGTGTCCGTGCCAGAAGCAGCCTTGGACCAAAACCGCTGTGCGGTAGCGTGACAATGCAAGGTCAGGCGAGCCGGGGAGCCTGCGGACATTGACCCGATACCGAAAGCCCGCGTGCCAGACAGCATGACGCACCTTGAGTTCAGGGCCGGTGCCACGGTTCCTGACCCGCGACATCAACTCGGATCGTTCCGCACGACTCAGGAAGTCCGCCATGTCAGCTAATCGTCAGGGCCGGCTACTAAAGGCCAGCGTTAGTTTTCTTCATCTTGCAACCGCGCAAAATAAGCCGGCAAAGTTCTTACTAGGAAAGGCATTATCAAAGCAATTGCTCTAGCGTTAACTTGATGGATATTAGCTTCGATATTGCGCATATTCTCCTGAGCCTCTCCTTCTAGTGTTTCACAGTGATCATCAAACTTCTTTTTCATCGATAGCATAGCGAGCACCATGCCATTGCGGAACATAGCAATTGTCTGCTCGCGCTGCGCCTTTTGTTGCTTACTGATGGCGGTTTGCAGCGAAACATTGTCAAAATTCACCAAGTAGCGCGATTTGTCGACGGACAAGACCTCAACCTTTCCACCATCTTGGTCGTCGAAGCTAGGAGGCCACACCTCGCTAGTCTCCTCTCCAACCCTTCTGCCATCCTTGGTTGTCCAAACCGAATGAGGTATTGCTAGGCGCGGCCGCTCTTTGGATTGCCGCTCGCGACGGAGCTTTTCTCGTTTTTTCGTCAAGACAAGGTCAACGGTGTCTGTCAATCGACCTTCGGGCAAGTTTTTGTCGGAAAAGCGGGCTACCAGCTTCAGCTTTTGGCCTGGCCTTGCGCTGTTGTCTAGCGTCTGCAGTCCAACCAAAAATCTGCCATCCTTGAGCCGCATCGAACTGCGGATCGTTACATTAGAAGGACGGAATCGCCGTGGGCTTATTAGTCGGGAGCGGCGACGGTTCCGGAGTAGCCGTTTACGGAAACGGGACAACCGTGACAACGAGCGGCGCGGTACTTTGGGTTCGATCTTCACGTCAGGGGTTCCAGAGTCCTCAGAGCGTGAAAAGTACGCATTTTCGGCGTCGGTGTGGAATGGTACTTCAAAGCGCTCACCGATTTCGAGTTCAATAGGCTGACGACTCTTGTAATCAGGATAAAGACACAAATACGTGGGTGTATAGTTTCCTTCATAGGGAATGTTCGGTTCGGATGACGGGAGCCGTAGTGTGAGGGGCCCTCCCAGCCCGAAGAGATTCTGGAGTTCTGGTGCCTGGCGTAGTAGGCGTTGAAAGGAATCACTCTGGGCTTTGCGCGCAGCTTCATCGATCTTCTCAGCCGCTTTAGCTTGTTCCCACTCCTTCAAGCCTTCTGATTGCCTTAGGGCGTCGTCGATTATTTCAGTGTACCGTTCGTTTTCCGCAGTTCCCATTCTCCTTTCGCGGTCGGGGCTAAATACTTTATAGAAGGCACTACCATTCAGCCCGCTGGCATCGATCAAAATCGCCACATTATCAACGAGGCCGGGCAATTTGATAGTCTGAGACAAGTAACCCTTTTTCTGCTTATTCTGGACTTGCCCATTCACATGATGAAACACTCGATCCGTGGAACTTCTGAGAGCCTCAGGCATTCGATCCAGCAAGATGGCATCAATGACGATATTCCCAAGCAAAGGATCTGTAATTTCCCGTACGCGTAACCTCTCGGCATGTTCGCTGCCGGAACGTGTGAGTTCTGCCTCAAGACCCAATGCTGTCCTTTCGTCCACGAATCGGGCACGGCCTGTGCGGTCCGAACGAATATAGCGATAATCCATTAGCCGGAACGGCAGAGTGGTCGAGACCATATTTTGTGCTATTCCATTGCGAATCCCGATGAAGTCTCGTTGCCCGTCGATTTTGTAGTCATAGACCTTGACGATTGTGCCAGTGTTGGCTTTGGTCGCTGGATCAGCCTCCCCATCCTTGTTGCGCAGAGGTGAGATGGGACCCCCGTACTCGAATGTGGGAACGCGACCCTTAGGACTAAAGTACTCGTAGATAGGGTGGTCTGGGCTATTCGGCCTCTCTCGTACTACTGTCCAGCCCCAAGGGCGAATCGCGCTATGCTGACGCGAGACGATAAGTTTGTAACCCTTCTGCCCACAGTAACGGAGGACACCAGATGAGCCCATGTTGTATTTGCCTTGTACGTACGGAAGCCCGGACTTTAGCTTACTGCTGAGGCTAAGGAATGTTTCTGGAAAAGTCTCAGATGCTTGTCCTTCGCCGTTATCGACGATGGTGAAGCAAGACGAATCTGGTTCGCCCGTGATGCCGATGATCAGATTGTCTCTAGCGAATTGCAATAGGTCCGACTCGTTTATGTCTCCCAGCCGACCAGAGTGTTCTGCACCCCTGAGTCTGTCTTTGAAAAGAGATTTGACGGCTTCTTGCGGAGACTGCGGGGCGGTTGCATCTTTAGGTTGTACGCCAGCCAAACTGGCGGCTTTCATTATCATTGCATCGGAAGCGTTCGTGAGGAGTTCTGTGAGGGCCTTACTCGCCGAAGAAGACTGGTTGTGGATGGTGTTGAAATTCGTCTCCCGGCCGTCGACAAGTGACCAGTTCTCAGGATCACTGAGTTCAGTGCTGGCTGCTATTATCGCGTCGACCTCCGCCTCAGATTCGGCCTGGAGAAGGCTGAAGCACAATTCCTTGCTGTTCAACTCGCCACCCCCGTCTCGCAAAGCTTGGTCAAATGGCGTGCCATGAACTCGGAGAGCTTGGGCGGCACGGCGTTCCCAATCATCCGGGCAATAGCATCCATCCCGCTACCCTCAAAATGATACTCAGGTGGGAAGGACTGGAGCAAGGCGCCCTCCATCAACGAGAGTCCTCGTGGCTGCTCGGTGTCATAATGCCCAAAGCGTCCGTTCGAGATGCTGTGGAAGCGGGTTGTTATCGTAGGCGCGGGCCTGTCAGGGTGCATGCGTGTGTACACGTCCCCAAACCCGCGCTTTCCCTTTGCGTCGAGCCTCCTATGGCAATCCAGCCTGAGTTCTTCGGGAAACGCATAGTTCGGCTCTCCTGGGCGAACAGCGTTCAATCGACGGACGTTGATGTCCCTGAGATTGCGGCAACGGTGGTCGGGCAAGCCGTCATGCGCTTGTCCCGCGTCGATAGGCGGGAGACTGCCAATAGTTTCCCGAACGGTCTTTACAGGCACGGATACATCCTCAGGTGGGACGTCGAGCGTGAGACCTTCGCCATGGGCCTCATGCGCCGTTACTGCGAGTATGATTGATCTCCGGCGATGCTGTGGCACGCCAAACTTCGCCGCATCCACTTCGCCCGTGCCTACGTGATACCCGAGTTCTGTAAGGTCGGCTTGGAACCTCTCCCACACATGCCGGTACCTGCCGCGGCTGATTCCCGCCACGTTCTCAGATAGGATCATGTCTGGCCTGAAGTGCTCGATGAACGGGATGGTCTGAGCAAGGAGATTCTGGTCGCGCTCGCGTGACGCCTTCCGCCTGCCGGTGATGTTCGGCTGCACAAACTTCGTGAACGATTGGCACGGGGCGCAGATTGCGAACATCAAGGGCAATTCGGGATTCTCAAGGCGGTATTTCTCGATGAGCGCGCTAAGCTCGTCGAGAATCTCTTGCTGTTGCCCGGAAGGGTACTCGTCGGTCCTGGGGAACATATCTTTGGCGATGAATGACGGCTCTTGCTTATCTAGCGTCTTGTTTGGATTGTTGCCTCGGTACGTCGCCTCGCAGCTAAGGTCCTTGTCGATACCGGCGATGACGTAGCCCCCGGCATCGATCATCCCACGCGTCGTGCCGCCGGCTCCGCAATAGAAGTCGACTGCCAAGAAGGCGGGCTTGGTCTTGTACGCATCCATGGGTCAAATAGTACAGTCGTTCAACGCTCGTTGCAAAAGAGGCAGGCCTCACCCCCGCACCCCCACCTCCCCCAAAACCCGCCCCACAAACTCAGACACCCCCACCGCCCCCAAATTCTCGCTATTCTCACGACGCCGCACCGCAACGGCGCCCGCCTCCGCCTCCCGGTCCCCCACCACCAACATGTACGGCGTCTGCCGACGCTGCGCGTCCCGGATCTTCGCGTTCATCCGCTCGTTGCGGTCATCGATCTCACAGCGAATCCCCGCCGCGCGCAGCTGCTCCTGCACCTGCTCCGCATACGGAATATGCCGGTCCGCGATGGGAATGATCATCGCCTGCACCGGAGCCAGCCACACCGGGAACGCCCCCGCGTTGTGCTCCAGCAGCACCCCGAAGAACCGCTCCAGCGACCCAAGAATCGCGCGATGGATCATCACCGGCCGCTCGCGGCTGTTGTCCTCCGTCACGTACTCCAGGTCAAACCGCTCCGGCAGGTTGAAGTCCAACTGGAACGTGCTCAACTGCCACTCACGCCGCAGCGCGTCCTGCGAGAACAGATCGATCTTCGGCCCGTAGAACGCCCCCTCATTCGGTATCTCCTCATAGTCCGCGCCCGCCAGCCGCAACGCCTCCCGCAGCGCGTCCTCCGCCCGATCCCACGTCTCATCGTCGCCCACTCGCTTCTCAGGCCGCAGCGACAGGGTGTAACGCGGCTCATTCAGCCCAAACGCCTGGTATATCTCGCGCATCATGCGGATCAGCGACGAAAACTCGTCCTGCACCTGGTCCAGGCGACAGAAGATATGCGCGTCGTCCTGCGAGAAGCTCCGCACCCGCGTCAGCCCGTGCGTCACCCCCGACCGTTCGTTCCGATGCAGCCGCCCAAAGTCCGCCATACGCAGCGGCAGCGCGCGGTACGAATGCAGTTGCGACTGATACACGACGCAGTGGCCGGGGCAATTCATCGGCTTCACCCCGTACTCGATCTCATCCGAGTGCGTCAGGTACATATTCTCCAGGTAATTGTCGTAATGCCCGGACTGCTTCCACAGGTCGGTCAAGAAGATCTGCGGCGTGATGACCTCCTGGTACCCGTACTTGTCATACAGCTCGCGGATGAAATCGACCATCAGGTTGTAGACCGCCGCTCCCTTTGGCAGGAAGAATGGGCTGGCCGGCGCGATCGGATCGAAGAAGAACAAATCGAGCTCGCGCCCCAGCCGCCTGTGGTCCCGCCGCTCCGCCTCCGCCAGCCGCTCCAGGTGCGCGTCAAGCTCCTCCTGCGTCGCAAACAGTGCCCCATAGATGCGCTGCAGCTGCGGATTGGTCTCGTTGCCACGCCAATACGCCCCCGCCACCCGCGTCAGCGTGAACGCCCCCGTCTTGTCCGTCGATTCAGCGTGCGGCCCCTGGCACAGGTCCGTGAACCCGCCGTGCGTATACGTCGAAACCGTCTCATCCGTCAGGCTCTCGATGATCTCCACCTTGAACGGCTGATCGGCGAACCGCGCCAGTCCCTCCGCGCGCGGCATCTCTCCCGCCACGAACGGCGCAGCCGACGCCGCGCTCTCCCGCATCCGCGCCTCGATCGCCGGCAGATCATCCGGCGTCAGCGTGCGCGGCAGCAGGAAATCGTAATAGAACCCGTCCTCGATGGGCGGCCCAATCCCCAGCTTCGCCTCCGGAAACAGCGAAAGCACCGCCTCCGCCATCATGTGCGCGGCGGAGTGCCGCATCCGGATGAGCGTGTCATTCTCCCCCGCGTACCGCTCCTCCAGCGCGCCGCCTCCCGCCGCCAGTTCCGCCGAATGTTCCTCGTGTGACATGCGTGATCATTTCTCCTTGCGCCAGTCCTATCTATAATGACGGTTGACGCGCGCCACGCAAAAGAGGCAGAGCAAGTGCCGATATGATTCCATCCGAAACCCACTCCCGCCACCGCGCCCTCCTCGCCGAACTCTCCAACGCCTTCGGCCCCACCGGCCACGAGGGCCCCGTCCGCGCCATCGTCCGCCGTGAGCTTGAACCCCTCGCCGACGCCCTCGAAACGGACGGCATCGGCTCCCTCATCGCCCGCATCGGCGATGAAGCCGAGGGGGTGCCCCGCGTCATGCTCGCCGCCCACATGGATGAAGTCGGCCTCATGGTCCGACACATCACCCCGGAGGGATTCCTGGCCATCCAGACCCTCGGCGGCTGGCTGGATCAGGCGCTCATCAACCAGCGGTGGGTCGTCATGACCCGCAACGGCCCCGTCCCCGGCCTCACCGGCATCAAGACCGTCCACGTCATGCAGCCCGAAGCCCGCGCCCAGGTCTTCAAAAAGGAGGCCATCTTCATCGACGTCGGCGCGAAGAACAAGGACGACGCCGAGCAGCGCCTCGCCATCCGCCCCGGTGATCCCGTCGCGCCGGACAGTCGCTTCCAGGAGTTTGTGGGCGGTGAACTCTACCTCGGCAAGGCGTGGGACGATAGGGCAGGGGTGGCCGGACTCATCGAGGTCGCCCGCGCCCTCCGTGAATCCGCCGCCCCCCTCCCCGCGACCCTCTACCTCGTCGCCACCGTCCAGGAAGAAGTCGGCTTGCGCGGCGCCCACACAAGCAGCTTCCACGTCATGCCGGACATCGGCATCAACCTGGAATCCGGCGTCGCCGGCGACTACCCCGGCATCACCACGGACGAGGCGCAGGAAAAACTCGGCAAAGGCCCCACCGTCTTCCTCCATGACAGCTCCATGCTCCCCAACCTCCGCCTCCGCGATCTCTTTGTCGAAACCGCCGCCGAGCTCGATATGCCCCTCCAGTTCAACGTCCTCAGCGGCTACGGCGAAGACGGCGCGGAGATGCAAAAGGCAGGCGCCGGAGCCCCCTCAATCAACATCGCCGTCCCCACCCGCTACCTCCACAGCCACAACAGCGTCATCCACCGCGATGACTTCGCCAACGCCGTCCGCCTCGTCACCGAAGTCATCCGCCGCCTCACCCCCCAAACCGTCACCAATCTCACAACCTTTTCCGATGAACCCACCCTGACCACCGGAGCATGACCATGCCTCTTATTCCCAAGGTGATGAGCACCCAGCACCCGGACAACGCAGCCGCGCCCGCCTACGCCGTTGATGGAGTCATCAAGGGCGACGGCGAAATCAGCGAGGCCGTCGACGCCTTCGGACTCGGCTGCGATGAGCAGATGTGGGATTCGGAAGGCAAGGACACTGATACCCACGTCGTCCAGAAGCTTCTTGGCAACTACTCCGACTTCTTCCGCGAGGAGCGCCGGTTGGGACGGGACACCGTCATCACCCTGCGCGTCCCCAACCCCGCCATCGAGGTTGAGATGCGGAAGCTGATGGTTGAGGCGTTGCAGGGCATCCCCACCGCCTTCGATGTGGCCCGTGAGTTCTATGGCGGTGACCCGGAGCCGCCCATACAGGAGATCATTCTCCCCTTCACCTCCTCCGCCGGCGAACTCGCTCGCATCGCGGCCTACTACGAGAACTTCATCGTCGGGCAGGAATCACGCACTCTCCTGGACGGCGTATCCGTTCGCGATTGGATAGGCGAATTCCTCCCGAAGCGCATTCGCGTTATCCCGCTCGTGGAGGAGCGCGATCAGATGCTCCGCGTCGATGACATCGTCCGCGAGTACCTGCGGGAGCGTGAGGAGCCGTACCAGCGTGTCTTCCTGGCCCGCAGCGACCCCGCCCTGAACTACGGTATGGTTGGCGCGGAAATCCTGCTCAAGTCCGCCCTCCACCGCGTTGACCGGCTCGCGCAGGAGACCGGCATTCCCATGTACCCGATTATCGGCGCCGGCTCCGTCCCGTTCCGCGGACACCTGACACCCGCCAACACGGCCCGCGCCTTCCGTGAATACCCCAGCGTCCACACCCTCACCGTCCAGTCCGCCTTCAAATTTGACTATCCCCGTGACGATGTGGCATCGGCCATCGCCCAAATCCGGGCTCACGAACAGGCGCCCGCGCAGCCGATTGATGAGCAGCGCGCCGTCGCCATCCTCGATAAGGCCGCCGCTGAGTACCAAAGGCAGGTGCGCAGCCTTGCCCCCACCATCGCCGCAGTCTCCGCCCTCTCCCCGCGCAGGCGGGAGCGCAAGCTCCACGTGGGGCTCTTCGGCTACGGCCGCTCCCTCTCCGGCTCGGACGACGTTACGCTCCCCCGCGCCATCGCCTTCACCACCGCCCTCTACTCCATCGGCGTCCCCCCGGAACTCCTCGGCCTCGCCGCCCTTGACCAGGATGACTTCGCCTACCTGCGAGAAATCTACCCCAGCTTCGCGGAAGACCTCGCCACGGCCCTCCGCTATGCGAACGAAACGCGCGTCAACCAGCTCCTTGGGGACAACTACCGCCGCCTCCTTGTCCGCTTCACGGAAGAGATCGACCGCATTCACGAAGGTCTCACCACCGCAGTCTGGGCCAGCATCGAGCAGGACGCCACCGGCCAGGTCCCCCACTACATCGCAGAAGCAGGACAACTCCGCCGCTTCCTGGGCTGAATCCCCCCCGTTCACCCTGAGCCTGTCGAAGGGCGCCCTATGCTAGACTGTCCCCTGAAAGGCGGACACCACCCATGACAACCCAAACACCAACCCCCACTGACAACGAGCGTCTCAGCACCCTCGAAGGAACCGTTGGCCAAATGTCTGAGCGCATGTCTGACATGCATTCCCAGATGATCAGCCACAACGAGAACAACAAACGCCGCGCATGACAGGCTCCATAACGACATCAACAACCTCCGCACCCTCATGTTCATGGGCTTTTCGGCCTCATGTGGGCCACCATGGTCGGCGGCTTCATCGCCCTCTTCGTCGCCATCCTTAACGTCCCCTCCTAACCCCCCTCGTTTTTCCCGCGAAAGCGGGAATCCAGCCCCCCAAAAACTTGACACCCCGCCCCCTTTCCGCGCATAGTGAACCTTGGTATCCGGCTCGGGCATTCTCATGCCCCCGCCACGTCTTACCACACGTCCCACGCAGACGCGCAACGATATTCCTTGGCGCCGTTCACACAAGCGGCCCATTTGGGGATGCATGGCAAAGTACGTCTTTGTGACCGGCGGCGTCGTTAGTTCCATCGGTAAGGGCATCACCGCCGCCGCCATTGGTCGGCTCTTCACTAGCCGCGGCATCAGGGTCGCTGTTCAGAAGCTTGACCCCTATCTGAACGTCGACCCCGGCACCATGTCCCCCTACCAGCACGGCGAGGTCTTCGTCACCAGGGACGGCGCCGAGACCGATCTCGACCTCGGACACTATGAACGATTCGTGGACACCGAAATGACACGCTCATCCAGCGTCACCGCCGGACAGGTCTACTCGTCCGTCCTCTCCCGCGAGAGGCGCGGCGACTTCCTCGGCGGCACCATCCAGGTCATCCCCCACGTCACCAACTCCATCAAGAACCGCATGAGGCACGTCGCCGACGAAACCGGGGCGGAGGTCATCATCATCGAGGTCGGCGGCACCGTCGGCGACATCGAGGGCCAGCCCTTCCTCGAAGCCATCCGCCAGGTCCGCAATGAGGTCGGGCGCGCCGACGCCATCTTCGTCCACGTCACCTATCTCCCGTACCTCCACGCCACCGGCGAGCTCAAGACCAAGCCCACACAGCACTCCGTACGCGAGCTTGGCCGCGTCGCCGGCATCGCCCCGGACGTCATCATCGCCCGCAGCGAGGTTGAGGCCGACCAGGACACGGTCGACAAGATCGCCCTCTTCTGCGACGTTGAGAAACAAGCCGTCGTGCCCCTCTCCACCGTGGACACCATCTACCGCGTCCCCCTCCTCCTTGAAGAGCGCGGCCTGGGCGACTACCTCCTTAAAAGGATGCAGCTCGCGGACTATGCCCAGGCCGAGCCGCAGCTCGATGATTGGCGCGATCTTGTCCGCCGTTTTGAAGAGCCCAAGCCCCCCCTCACCGTCGCCATCGTCGGCAAGTACGTCGAACTGCGCGATGCCTATCTATCCGTTAAAGAGGCGCTCGCCCACGCCGGCCTTGAGATCGGCGTGGACATCGATATCGAGTGGATATCCGCCGAAGAGCTTGAGCAGGACGGCTGGGAAGCGCAGTTGGAGCGCGCCCACGGCATCGTCGTCCCCGGCGGCTTCGGCGAGCGCGGCATCGAGGGCATGATCCGCGCCGCCTCCTACGCGAGGGAGCAGCGCGTCCCGTACCTCGGCCTCTGCCTGGGCATGCAGATCATGGTCATCGAGTTCGCGCGAAACGTCGCCGGCCTCCGTGGCGCAAACTCCACCGAGTTTGACGTGGCAACCCCCCACCCCGTCATCCACATCATGGAAGACCAGGAGCGCATCCGCGCCAAGGGCGGCACCATGCGCCTCGGCTCCTACCTCTGCCACCTCACCCCCGGCACCAGCGCCGCCCGCGCCTATGGCAACCCGGAGACCATCGTGGAGCGCCACCGCCACCGCTTTGAATTCAACAACGCCTATCGCTCTTCCTTTAAGGAGGCCGGCCTCATCGTCAGCGGCGCATACCGTGAGCTTGACCTCGTCGAGATATCCGAGGTGCGCGACCACCCATTCATGCTCGGCACCCAATTCCACCCGGAGTTCAAGTCCCGACCCACGCGCGCCCACCCCCTCTTCCGCGAATTCGTCTCCGTCGCCGCCGACATCCTCCGCGAAGGCGAACAACCCGCCCTGCTAATAGCCCAGGACGGCCTCGCCCACCCCGCCCAACGCCCCCACCCCGAAGCCGCAGTAGGGTAACCACGTGGCAAGGAAGTACAGAGATGCAATCCGTATCATCAAGAATGACGGCTGGTACTATTCGTACAGCAGGGGTGGGCATGACTACTACTACCACGATGTCAAACGCGGCAAAGTCACCGTTGACGGCCGCCCCGGCGACGACATCCGCAAAAAGCGTTGGGCGCAGATCATGAGGCAGGCAGGCCTCAGGGAGCGATACTGATGAAGCTGACGAAACTCACCTACGCAGTCGTCCTGACAGAGGGCCCCAACAACTGGGACGGGTATTGCCCGGACGTCCCCTCAGTCTTCAGCGCCGGCGCTGACATCCATGACCAGCGCAAACGCCTCGCCTCCGCCCTCGCCTTCCACCTCGAATGTCTCGCCGCGGACGGCGAGCCCATCCCATATCCCAGGATGACCACCCCGGAGGAAGCCCTTGAACATGAGGCCAAGACCGACGCCGAATACGCCGCCGAGTTCCCGGATGAACCCACAGACCAGGAGGAAGGCTGGTCCGAACCCATCGCAGAAATGATGGAAATCGAAACCAACATCACCAATCCCAACCCGCCCCCCGCCAGACCCGGCCGGAATGCCCGCCCCCGCCGCCGCTCCCGCCCCGAATCCCCCGCGAAGGCGGGGGCCCCCTCCGCTCACCCTGAGCCCGTCGAAGGGCGAACCCCCTAACCGCCCCTTAATTAAAGGAGACCCACGTGGACACCACAAACACCCCCGCCCCTGAAGACCAACAGCAGCAGCAGGCGACCACCGACCGCCCCGTCACCCGCCGCGGCATCGCCCGCCCCCCACGCGCCCCCCGCCCAGCCGCCGTCGAGGAGCCGGTTGCGGACAACGGCGCCCAGGAAACCGTCACGGAAAACGGCGCATCCCCCTCCTCCATCACCGCATCCCTCCCACCCCTCTCACCCACAACCCAGGACACCACCACTGACGATATCGAAGACGAAGCCCCCTTCCGTCGCGCCCCGCGCCCACGTCCCAACAACGGCCCCCCCGGCGCCCCAGGGCAGCGCCGCCGCGAACGCCCAGACCGGCCGGATCGACCCGACCGCCCTCAGCGTCCCCGCGGCGACGACTCTCCTGACCGCCCCCAGCGCCCCACTGACCTCCCGGAGGCCCTCCAAAACGTCACCATCCCCCAGCTCGAAGGCCTCGATCGTGACGAAGCCGCCCGCCTTGCCCAATTCCTCGGCATGAACCCCGGCGCAATCGTCCGCCGCGACGAAATGGTCCACCGCGCCATCCAGACCCTCGGCGAGCGCGGCGGCTCAATCTCCGCAAGCGGCATCCTGGAGATCACCAACGACGGCTACGGCTTCATCCGCCACAGCACGCTCCGCCACAACATCAATGATGTCTACGTCGCCCAGTCCCAGATCCGCCGCTTCAGCCTCCGCACCGGCGATTGGGTCACAGGCCAGGTCCGCTCCCCCAAGAGCGGCGAGAAATATTACGGCCTCCTCCGCGTGGACACCGTCACCGGCCAGGAGCCTGAAATCGCCCGCCGCCGCCCCGTCTTTGACCAGCTAACCGCCCTCTTCCCGGACCGCCTCTATGACCTGGAGACCGACCAGAAGGCCGTCGCAGCCCGCGTCCTCAACCTCGTCGCCCCCATCGGATTCGGGCAGCGCGCCCTCATCGTCTCCCCCCCCAAGGCCGGCAAGACCATCCTCCTCCACCAGATCGCGGACGCCATCACCGCCCAGTACCCCTCAACCCACATCATGGCCGCCCTCATCGGCGAGAGGCCGGAGGAGGTCACCGACTGGGAGCGCACCGTTAAAGGAGCGGAGGTCATGGCCTCCACCTTTGACGAGCCCGTCGAAGAGCACACCCGCGTCGCCGAGCTCGTCCTCGCGCGCGCCAAGCGCCTCGTCGAGGCGGGCAGGGACGTCGTCATCCTCCTGGACTCCATCACGAGGCTCGCCCGCGCCTACAACATCGCCGCCCCCTCCTCGGGACGCACGCTCTCCGGCGGCATGGACCCCGTCGCCCTCTACCCCCCCAAGCACTTCTTCGGCGCCGCGAGGAACACAGAAGAAGCGGGCACCCTCACCATCGTCGCAACCTGCCTCGTTGACACCGGCTCCCGCCTCGATGACGTCATCTACGAAGAGTTCAAGGGCACCGGCAACATGGAGGTCCACCTCGACCGCAAGCTCGCCGAGCGCCGCATCTACCCGGCGATAGACGTCCTCAAGTCCGGCACGAGGCGAGACGAGCGGCTCTACGACGAAAAGACCTACCGCGGCATCGTCACCCTGCGCCGCATGATGGCCATGCTTTCCAACTCCAACCTGGACGCCACAGACGCCACCGAGCGCATCCTCGACCGCGTCTCCAAGACCAAGACCAACGCCGCCTTCATGGCCGCCCTCTCCAAGGAGATCTAAGGCGCCCAATGCCAACACCCACTCTCGGCGCTGTCTACATCGAAACCTCCGTCGTCTCATACCTCACCGCGCGCGCCTCCACAGACCTCTCAATGGCCGCCCGCCAACTCGCCACCCTGGAATGGTGGACCAACCACAGGCAGCGCTATCGACTTGTCACCTCGGAGCTCACACTCACGGAAGCCCGTCAGGGAGACAGGGCCGCAGCCGACAGGAGGCTGGCCGCCTTGCGCGGCATCCCGCTCCTCCCCATCACCGCGGAGGCGCAGCAACTCACGGACGCCCTCATCGACGCCGGGGCAGTGCCGGCAGCCTCACGCATCGACGCCGCCCACATCGCCGTATCCGCCGTCCATGGCATCGACTACCTCTTAACGTGGAACTTTCGCCACATCGCCAACGTCCGCAACCAGGCCCTCATTTTCACCGTCTGCCAACAGCAGGGGTATACTAGCCCCGGAATAGGCGCTCCATCCGCGCTCATGGGAGACCCAACCGATGGCTGACAAGATCATGGAAGAACTCTGGAAGATCAGAGACGACTTCGCCCGTGAGCACGGCTACGACACAGGCCGCATGTTTGACTACCTTCGCAGTGTGGACGGGCGCACCGCCGAAGACTGGCTAACTGATCGCGATTCACACGGTTCCGAAGACACGCCCTCATACATCCGCGCGATCACCGAAACCCCCACGCCCACTGCGGAGTGGCCTTTCCCCGGCGGCCCCCTCAACACCCAGCTCTTTGACGAAGCCAAAGACTGCTACCTTGAAGGCCGCTTCCGCGCCGCCATCCTCCTCGGACTCGCGTGCGCCGAACGGGCCCTGGCCGCCTCCCTGCGCCCCGCAGGCGGTGATCACAATCGGGCAGGGCAGGCAGCGCTCCATGATCTCCTGGCCGCCGCAAGGCGCGACGGCCTCATCGACCCCGCCGATTGCGACTATCTGGACACAATCGACGCAAAGAGGAACGACTCCGTCCACCAGCCCGACCATATCCTTGAGCGTCACGCCTCCCGCGTCATCGCCGCAGCCACCCGCCTCATCTCAACCCTCTCCAAGGAAATCTAACCCTGCTACACTGTCCGCAGGAGACACCCGCCAATGGACTCGGACACCATAACCATCCTCACCGCCATGGGCGTCGGCTTCATAGCCCTCGCCGCCCTTGTGGTCAGCCTCTTCGCCTGGCTCCGGTCAGACATGGCCAAAATGGAAGAGCGCGTGAACAAGCGCATGGACGACGGCTTCGCCCGTGTAGACCAGCGCTTCGAAGCCGTAGACGCCCGCATGGATCGGATGGATGCCAGGTTTGACGGCGTAGATGCCCGCTTTGATCGCGTGGACGCCCGCTTTGACCGCATGGAAGAGCGCTTTGACGCCCGCTTCCAGCGTGTTGAATCCCAACTCAATACCCTCGCAGAAGACATCGCCCGCATGGACGAACGCCTTGAAGCCCTCGAAGCCCGCCTCAAGGCCCTTGAAGCCGAGGTCGCCCAGCTCCACGCCCAGACCGCACGCTTCAGCGAGCGCATGGCGCACCTGGACGGCCTCCTCGATGGACTCCGCCAGGCCATCGTCGCCGCCGCCCGCACCCCCGCCGCCTAACCCCCTCCCCAAACCCAAACCCATTTCGAAAAACCCTACCTAATCCCACGCCATAGGCTATTGACAACATATGCCAATCTCCCCTATAGTCTCTCGCAGTGACTACGCCTCGCGTCAGGCGTGGGGTATTGGGTGTAGCGCTATTGCGCCGTCCAATCCCCGGTGGGGCAGGACGCGCAGCCACGCACTGCTTGAGTTGGAGGACTACCCGGAGAGTCGCCTCAAACCTCTCCGAAGACAGGGAGACCGGTCAGAACGACGGAACAGCGCGGGATTGTCAGCGCCCACTCCACGCCGCATCACGCGGCAAACGTGAGGGTCTCCTGGCGCCCACAGACAGGGAGGAGCAGATGAGTCTACGAGAGCCTTGGCAATCACGAAGCCCCACGAAGGGCGCCCACAAACCATCACGTTCCTCTACATCACTCGGGAAAGAGGGCCCCAAAGGCCCACATCACAGTTACGGAAGGGGGCTTCCTGTGAAGCGCAAAGCACTCGTAATCTTGACGGTCGCAATCCTGGCTCTCGCCTTGATTCCGGCCCTCGGGGTTCAGGCCGCAACGGGCGCGGTTAAGATCGTTACGCCCGCTGAACTCGCCAACCCCACAACGGACAGGACGGCGGCTTTTGACAAGCTCACCAACGCGCCGTACGTCTCCGACGCCTATGGCGAAATCTCCGGCGATATGTCCGATGTCTACGGCACACTCTACGCCGTCATCGAGGACAACGACGCCACAGCGAACGCCCACCAGGAATACACCGCGTACTTCGGCTCGCAGAGCAATCAAGACGGCGTGTCCATGGATTTGGACGAGTTGGCTGTCGACACCGTTTATCCCGGTGGAGCCAAAGTCCATGACCATGTAGTCCCGACGGCCGTAACTGCTCCTGCTACCGCTACTCCGAATGATATTGGCCTCACTGCAGTAGCGAACGATGCCCTTGTGATCGCGGATCGCAACCGTGACGGCGTGGTGAACGGCAACGACGTGACCGTCATCAGCTACGGCGTGGATGGCGACGGTAACGAAACCGGTAAGCGCATCTGGCCGGCCACCCTGGTCTTCGACGTGCAAGAGGACACCATTTGGGCCAACTTCGCGTCGATGGACACCGCCGCCACCAATGTCCGCGTTCACTTCGTCACGGCCAAGAAGGACACCCTTCTGTACACAACCGGCTCCAACACCGGCAAGAGCCTTGTCAGCGTTGAAAGCGATACCGGCGACGCCATCACCATCACCGCGACGGAGAAGAACATCGCCGGGATGGCCACAGGCATTACCGACGCGGTGGATAGCGCCGACTTTGAGAACGCGGACTACGACTCCACGGACTCCGGCATCTTCCTCGCGCGCTTCGGCGTGATCGACAACCGCTGGAAGACCATGCTTACCGATTGGGTAACGGCCGCAGAGGCTGCCGTGGCGACGACCACCGCGACAGCCACTGCCGGAATCGTCCCCGCGCAAACCGGAGCCGGTACAACTGCTAGCCCGTACGTTCCCGGCACTCTTATCGTGCCGGTCACCGTTGACTCTTCCGTCACGCACAACGGCACGGATCACTACGTGTACGACGGGAACAAGGACGGCGTGATCGACCACAAGGACTTCACCGTTGGGGTGACTTGGACGGAAGGGACCGCAGACACCGATACAACTAATGACCCCGGGCTGACCGTCGTAGCTACCCACCTTGTCAAGGGCGGCACCGTGGCAGCCGACCATGACTGCAGCGGCACCGCAGCCGACGACACCGTTGTTGCAACGGACACCCTGTGCACGACGATTAGCAACACCGGTGTTATCACCGAGACCGAAGACACGACCACGGTCACGGCGACAAGCAAGGTTGTTGACAGCGTTGCCGGGCTTGAGGACGATCTGGATATGCAGGCCACGGGCAGCGGCGATAACGCCAAGACCCGGAAGGAAGTCATCGAGGGCATCGCAGCCTTTGCCGGCCTCTGCTCCACGGACGCCTGCCCTGAGGCGGACTCCCTGGGCGATGCCGTCAACGGCCAGGCCAATAACCTGGGCGCGAGCGACGGCCCGGCGGGCGACCTCGTCCGCCAGCTCCTCGGCGTCTCGGACGGTGATGACATCGATGTCCTCTACCGCGACCAGAGCCCGAGCGGCACACGCAGCGCCACCTCCACGGTTGACCTGCGCGCGCCCACCATCGGCGGCCTCAACCCCGCCAATGACACCTTCACCACGGATGACAGGTTTGATGTCCTCTTCACGGTGACCGACGCCGACGCCGGCCTGCCCGAAGACGCCGAGTCCACCAACTTCGCGGGCTCCGGCGATAACGCCAGGAACTTCGTAGCCGTCGTGGCTGCCGCCAGGCAAGAGGGTGGAACCGGGTACAACGACTCCGACGCGAGCGCGTCCAAGCTCGACGAGGACGACGAGATCCCTGACGGCTTCAGCTATGAGTTGGAGATCGACGCCAACAACGCGGCCCGGCTCGCCAGCAACGACAACAAGAACCTTGAAGTCCGCATGACCATCACCGCCTACGACAAGGCCGGCAACAAGGGCGTCGCCAACGTCTTCTACACGATCGACGTGATCGATCCGGACCTCCTCGGCGCGCTCACCGGCATCGGCGTGGAGTTTTCCTCCACGTTGGACCGCAACGACAAGGGAGACAAGGGCGCGCACAAGGTCCTGGAGAACAACCGCCGCTGGATGGCCCTCGTCTTCAACGGCCCCGTTGACGGCTCCAACCTCAACCCCTCGGACGTCGCAATCGGCGGCCAGAGCGTGGATGATGTCATCTGGCTCAACAACGTGGGCGACAACGTCGTCACCACGGCGGCCAACCAGGACAGCGGCAACATCACCGGCACCACCGGCGCGGGCCTTGCCCTCAAGGCCGGAACGAAGGGCCAGGACGCGAGGCACGTCCTCTTCGTCAAGCTCGCAACAGACCTTGACACCACCGATCGGCCGCAGGTCGAGATCGATGGCGATGACATCCCTGACCTTGCCGGCAACACCAGCCGCTCGGACCACACCATCGCCCGGGCAACGGATCGCCTCGCCCCGGTCTTCACCGTCACCCTGGACGACAAGCTCAGCAACAACAACCTTGGCGTGACCATCGTGTCCACCGAGGAGCTCCGCCGCTCGCCCACCGCGACCGTCAGCAACGCGCTCGGCGTCGTCAAGCGCCTGGTCGTCCGTGACAGCGGTGAGAACGCCTGGACGGTCAACACCGCCCGCTCCGGCATCGGACTCGGCGGCAGCGGCCATGACGGCATCTGGACCGTCAACGTCTCCGGCGAGGACAGCAACGGCAACGGCGCCACCAACATGAAGGCCAAGTGGGAGCTTGACACCAAGGTCAACAACGGTATGGCCCCCACGCGCGGCGGCACCACTGACGCTGCCAACAAGACCCAGAAGATTGAAGTCAACGATGTCGTCTTCCTCAACGTCAGCTTCGACGCTGAGACGGGCGAGTACACCGGCGACTCCAAGAAGAAGGTCAGCATCAGCGGCCTGACCCTGGAGACCCTGTCCGCGGACTCCGTCAGCTCCAGCGGCACGCTCGCCAGCAGCCCGACGGTTGAAGAGTCCATGGACCTGGAGGACGGGACCGCCCAGAGTTCGAACGGCATCAAGCACGTCATCGCGCTCTCGGAGCCTGCCCTGGGCAACTACCGCCTGAAGATCGACTACGCGGATGAGGCTGGCAACGCCGATGACTTCGGCTACGTCTTCACCATCGTCGCCCCGGCGCCTGCCACCGTCGACGTGGTGCCCGGCTGGACCCTCGTGTCCATCCCCGGCACCCCGCAGGACAAGAGCATCGCCGGCGTCCTGGCCGGTTCCCAGGTGACGGATGTCTGGAGCCTCAACAACGAGACCAAGATTTGGGAGTTCGCTCGCATCGATGACGAGGGCGAGTGGACGGGCACCCTGTCCCAGATCGTGGATGGCCGCGGCTACTTCGTCCGCAGCACCACCTTCGATCCCATCTCCGTCCTCCTTGAGCGCTTCAGCCCCCAGCGCACACCGCCGCAGTACATCGTCGCCACCGGCTGGAACAGCATCGGCTACACCCCCGCAGGCAATGAGGACTCCGTCAGCGTTGACGGCTACCTCAGCGCCCTCGGAACCAGCGGATGGGGCATGATCCGCATGTGGAACTCCGATGCCACCCCGCCGCAGTACGAGACCTACTTCTCCAGCGGTGCAATGACCGATGGCTTCCCGAACGACAACGGCGTCGCCAAGGTCGAAAAGGGCAAGGGCTACCTCCTCTTCGCCACCCGCAACGGAGTAATCGGCGGCTAACCCCCACCACCCGACCCAAAAGGAGGGGGGCGCGCAAGCGCCCCCCTCCCTCGTTAACCCCATGTCCCCCTGAGCGCCCATTCATGTCATTCTGAGCGCAGCGAAGAATCCCCCAACCCCCCGTGCTACCCTTAACCCATGCAAGACCTAACCACCCGCCTCCTAAAAGGAGACCTAACAGCCGCCCCCCGCATCCTAACCCTCCTCGAAAAAGGACACCCCCAAGCCAACGAAATCCTCACCCAACTGTCCGTCATTCCCGCAACCCCAGTCCGTCATTCCGGCGAAGGCCGGAATCCATCCGGCTCCCCCCCCTCCGAATCCCCCGCGACCCCAGTCCGTCATTCCGGCGAAAGCCGGAATCCATCCGGCTCCCCCCCCACGTCCCCCGCCCACCACATCGGCATCACAGGCCCCCCCGGCGCAGGCAAGAGCACCCTCGTCGAAGCCCTCACCAAGCTCCTCCGCCAACAAGACAAAACCGTCGGCGTCCTCGTCGTCGATCCCTCAAGCCCCTTCACCGGCGGCGCCATCCTCGGCGACCGCGTCCGCATGAGAGACCACTTCCTCGACCCCGGCGTCTTCATCCGCAGCATGGCAACGCGAGGCGCGACAGGCGGCCTCTCCGCCATCGTCCCATCAGCCCTCCGCGTCCTCGATGCCGCGGGCCTCGATGTCATCCTCGTCGAAACAGCAGGCGTCGGCCAGACGGAACTGGACATCATGAACACCGTAGACACCGTCGTCGTCACAGTAGTCCCCGAAGCGGGCGATGCCATCCAGACAATGAAAGCCGGACTCCTGGAAATCGCCGATATCTTCGTCGTCAACAAGGCAGACCGCCAGGGCGCAAAGCGCATGGCGACTGACCTGGAAACAACAGCCCACCTCGGCAGCCGAGACATGGACTGGTGGACAATCCCCGTCCTCCAAACCCAGGCCACCCTCGGCGCAGGAGTAACAGACCTCCTAAACGCCCTAACCAACCACTACAAAACCCTCGTCGACACCAACCGCCTGGAACTCCGCCGCGCCGCCCAAAGAAGAGCAGAACTCCAAACAGCCCTAAGAGACCGCCTCCTACACCACCTGGACCAAGCCGAACACTCAACCCCCCTAACCAACATCATCCAACAAGTAGAATCCGGCCACCTCCCCCCCCAAACCGCCGCAGACCAAATCCTCGCGAACCTCGCCCCCCGTGCTAAACTATCCCCATGACAACCCAAACACCCACGCCCCCGCCAACAGACAACGAGCGCCTATCCCGCTTGGAGGGCATCGTCGAACAGATCGTCATACGCCTTGACGGCTTTGAACGACGCTTGGATGGCGTCGAGTCTCGCCTGGACTCCCTCCGCACCATGATGTTCATGGGCTTCGGCTTCCTCTGGGCATCGACGATGGCAGGCTTCATAGCCATCTTCATCGCCATCCTCAACATCAACCCCTAGCCCACACCTGTCATTCTGAGCGCAGCGAAGAATCCACCCGCATAAACCGCAAAACATCCCCAACCTCCCCCTCGATCCCCGCGCCCATCCCGCCATTCCCGCGCTCCCCCTCCGTCATTCCCGCGAAAGCGGGAACCTCACCCCCAAACCACTCAAAAATAACCTCCGCCCGCCCCCCACCCCGCCGCCTCACCCCCCAAGTCCCCACCGCCAACCCATCGACGATCACCACAGGCCGTATCATCCCCCCACCCGCATTCACCCGGGACACATCCTCCGCCGCCACCGCAAGCCCCCGCCCCCGATACCCCAACAAATAAGTATCAAACGCCCCCAACAACCGAACCCTCTTTTTCCCGCGAAAGCGGGAACCCAGTCCCCCGCCCCCGTCCCCCAACAACCACATCCCCTCCCCCCCAACCTCAACCTCCACCAACTCCCCCTCAATCGCCCCCCACCCAGCCCGCGCATCCCGCAGCGAAATCCCCGCCCACACAGCAAAATCCCGCGCCGTCGACGGCCCGAACGCCCGCACATACCGCCCGGCCAGCCGCGCCAAGGCCTCCTCCCGGTCCAACACAGGCCGCTCAACCCCCGCCAGCCACGAATCCGCCGCCACGAACGTCTCCGTCTTCCCGTCCACCAGCGGCCCGTGCGTCATCAACCCCAGGAACCCCGCGGACCGCACGACGTGATGCAGCCCCTGGTTCTCGACGGGTATCCCATGCGGCGCGAGCCGCTCCGCGAGCTGCGCCCGCGTCAGAGGCCCCTCGGCGGTCAACGCATCCAGCGCAAGCGAATGCGCCCGTTCAAGCTTAGACTCATCCAACCCCAGCTCAAGCCGCCGCCCCCGCCCCGACGAAAACGCGATAGGCCCCAAAAGCGATGTCATCCACCGGTGATCCTCCGATGGAATCAAGTGCAAAGTCCCCCGCATAACCCACGTCCGCACGACAGACCGCTCCTCGGCGATCATGTGATGCATGCTCGCAGCGCTAAGCCCGGAACTCCGGGCGCGAATCTGCAGCGCCGCCGCATTCAAATCCTGCCCCTGCAACCCCCCCGCCCGAGCCACAACAGCGGCCGCAATCCCCGCGCCCCCCTCCAAATCCCCCGCGAAGGCGGGGGCCAACCCCTGCGCCAAAACACGCAGCCACCGAACCTCACCAGCAGAAAGAGAAACGGCCATAGGGGAAACTCAGGACAGCGAAATCGGCTCTAACTGGCCATCCTCGAGCACATCCAGAATGAAGGGAGGCGTCAAATACACAATGGCATCGAGAATGAGTTCAAATGCCCGCAAGAAGCACCGGACCTTTTCCCATAGCTGCTCTGAGCCTCCCCACAGGTAGAAGCATCGAATTCTGTAGTCGATGATGGCGGCTCGCTCTGAGGGCTCCAGGTGGTGCCTGCGGTCATGCCCGATGATGATCCAGCCCCGCCGCCCAATCTCTGGCATCCATACTTCATCCGGGGTGTCCTGCGCGAAGTGATCACGGAGGAACTCGACTTCTATGGGGAGGCGCAGTCTGGCTAAGACCTCCGGCAGACGCTTTCCGACGTCTCGGTCAAAGAACAGTGTAGGCCGACTAGCGGGCGCGATCATTCAGACCGCAGCGTCATTGACGGCTTCAAACGCCAGAGCGTCCTTGACTTGCGCAGGACTCAGCACGAGGTCATCTTCAATATCCTCAAGCGATTCGCCTGCTTCATGGCGCCCCTTAATGATCGCGGTTAGCACGCCGCCGGACGATGGCGCCCCAAACCGCATCCGGGGATCGATGATCACGCTGCTGCCGCGACCTCTCGGATACCACCGCACCGCCAGGCCATCCTCGTAATCAAACTCCTCAAACCGCTCCGCTAGGCAGCCGTGCCAATCCATGGAACCGGCATCCCCCATCAAGTCAGCCGCGTAGCTCTTCCACCGCGCGTCCACAAAGGGATATTCCAAATCGAACGCGTTCGCCGCTCGCTCATGCGCCGCGCGAATCTGGCGGAGCGAAACCCCCGCGTTCCGGAGAGTCGCCACGAACGCCACCTCAATCAACTCGAGATATGAGAGCGACGGCAGCTTGTGACCGCGACCGCGACCCCGCCCGTTCGACGCCGCTGCAAGCGAACTGTAGGACTGGCGCCTCCATGCGCTGACGGTCTGCGCGCTCGTGCCCGCATAGCGGGCTGCCTCGCCCGTAGGGTAACCGGGAAGATGTATGCGGCCCCGCCACCCCTCGGTAGGGCGCGCCCCCGCCAAAGACACCATCACTCACTCTCCATCCTCATAGCCCCACCAGTATACCGCCCCCTCCGTCATTCCCGCGAAAGCGGGAACCTAGAACCCCATCTCCCCCCGCGCCACGTAAAACTCCCGCAAACGCCGTATCGCCCGCGCCGCGTCCTGGAACGACGGGAACACCGCGATCCCCTTCTCCGCCACCTTGATACGGAACTCCGCCAGCGCCGCCTCATCCTGGTTCCACGTCGCGATCACCCCGAACGGCTTGTCCGTCGACTCCTGGAACTCCTTGAACATGTCGATCAGGTCGTCCATCCCCTGGCCCTGACGCTCAAGGCGCCGCGAGATGAACCCGATGCTCGCCTCGATCACCACGATGTCCGTATTCGGATCAGCCGCCAGCGCGTCCAGCATCTCCCGCCCGCGTTCGATGCTCGTCAGCGAGCCGGACACGTCCAGCGGGTTCTTGTAGCTGCCCCCCACCACCGTCACGATGGGCTGCAGGATGTCATAGCTCTCCTGCGTCAGGTCGGGCACCGTCAGCCCCTCCCGCCCGAACGCGTCGGACACCAGCACGGACTGCCCGCCCGTCTGCGCCACAATCCCCATCCGGGTCCCCGTGAACGGCTTCAGGAAGTGCAGCGCCTTGAACGCGTCCATCAGCTCGTCCTGCGTGTCCACCCGGATCGCCCCCGTCTGCCGGATCATCGCGTCCCACAGCGCCATGTCCGACGCCAGGTGCCCCGTGTGCGACGCCGCGGCCCGCGCCCCCTCCTGCGTCTGCCCGCCCTTCCAGATGATCACCGGCTTCCGCGCCGCAACGTCGCGCAGCGCCTCGAAGAACTTGCGCCCGTCGCGCGTCCCCTCGACATACATCCCAATCGACTTGACCTCCGGGTCCTCCCCCAGGTACTCAAGCCAATCCCCCTGGTCGACGGAAATGCTGTTGCCCATGCTGATCGACTTCAACGGATACAGGCCGTTGATGCGCGCGCGAATGACGAAGCTGGTGGCGTGCGTGCCGGAGTTCGACATGAACCCGATGTCGCCGCCCTCGCCGATCCACTGGTCCTGCGAGTTCCGGATGCCCGCCTTGGAGTGGTACAGCGCCATGCAGTTCGGGCCGACGAGGTTGAAGTTCGCCTCGCTCGTCATCTTCGTCAGCGCCTCCTGGAGCTGGACGCCCTGCTCCTCGCCCGTCTCCGCGAAGCCGGACGTGAACAGCGCCGCCGCCCCGGCCCCCGCGCTGATCGCGTCCGCCACGATGCGCGGCGCGACAGGCCGCGGCACCGCCACAATCACATAGTCAACCTGCCCCGGCACGGCCTCCAGGCTCGGGTAATTCTCGAATCCCATCTCAAGGATGCCCGGGATCTCGTTCTCATCGATCTGCACGGACACAACCTTCGCCTTCGCGTCGCGGACGCTCTTCAGCCACATATAGTCCGTGATCTTCTTGTCGCCCACCACCGCAATCAACTCCGGGTTGAATGCCCGATCCAAATTAGCCTTCCGTACCGCATCCATCCTGTGCGCCCCCCTTTTTCCCGCGAAACCCCTCCGTCATTCCCGCGAAAGCGGGAATCTACCCCTCCGCAGTAAGCACTATCCGCGCATCGACAGCGACTGACCCATCCGCGTAAGCAAGCACCGGATTCAAGTCCATCTCCGCAACCCCCGGCGTCTCGCTCACAAACGCCGAAACCGCCTCGATTACCCCCTCCAGCGCGCCCAGGTCAACGGCCCGCGTCGCCCGGTGCCCCGTCAGCAGCGGATACCCCTTGATCTCGCGGATGATCGCCCCCGCGTCCCTCGTCGTCAGCGGAGCGATCCGAAACGCCACGTCCTGCAGCACCTCAACCGCGATGCCGCCCAGCCCGAACATGATCACCGGCCCAAACTGGCGGTCGCGCGTCATGCCCACGATGACCTCGACGCCTCCTGCGGGCGCTTGCGGCTGCACCGTCACGCCGTCGATGGCCGCGTTCGGCTCCGCCGCCGTCGCGCTTGCGACGATCTCCTCGAAAGCCGCCCGCGCGGCGTCCGCGTCCGCGATGCCGAGCCGCACGCCGCCAACATCGCTCTTGTGCGTAATCTCCCTGGATGACACCTTCATCACGACGGGAAACCCGACGCTTTCCGCCGCCGCCGCAGCCTCATCCGCAGACGAAGCCGTCGTCGGCATTGTCACCCGGATGCCCTGCTCCTGCAGGATCGCCTTGGATTCCTCCTCCGTCAGGATGAGACGCCCCTCGGCACGCGCGCGAGCCGCCGTCTCCCCAAAAAGTGTGGACGCTGACACAGTCACAAACACCCCCCGCCTATTCCCCAAATTGCACTTGCTAGTGTATACGAATCGAACGCCAAACGCGCCCGTTCCCGCGTGCCGGCCCCCCCTACAGCCGTGACACGCCCACCAGCGTCGCGTTCACGATGAAGCGGTGAGAATACGTCGTCGCCGGCGCGCACGTCACCAGTGACAGCGTCGGCCCGTCCGAGTAATCGAAGACGTCCACGTCCTCCGGCAGCACAACCGTCGTATCCGTGGCCCGGTACAGAAACACGTCCCCACCCGCCGTCACGATGATGTCCACGATCTTGCCCCGCCGCAGCAGCGGCGCAATTTCATCCAGCCGCGCAAACACCGACCCCTCCCCGGCAATCGGCGAATTGACGTGGCCTGACATCACCGTGTTGCCAACCTCCCCCGGCGTCGCCGAGCCGATGTGGAACCCCACCGCGTGATCCGCCGTCTCCCACTCGCTCGTCTCGCCGTCCCAGACAATGCTGAGATCGACAACCGTCGACTCCAGCCCGATGGCCGGAATGATGATGTGGTGCGGCCGCGGCTCCTCCCCATACGTCGAAACCAAATCATCCTCCGTGACCGCCCGAAAATTCTCCCGGATCGGTCCAAGCAGCGTTCCATCGTCTGCGCGGGCCACATAGTGATTGAGGTCACGAAGTATGCCGTACTCGTCATAGGGGCTTTCGACTGCTTCAGAAGCATCGTTGGTCTCCTCAGATTCGGGCAACGGCGTAGGCGCCGTGGCAACCGGCAGCGCCGAATCGACGTACACGATAGACGTTGCCGCTGCCGTAGGCATGGCAGGGGTCTGGATGGCCAGGTCTCGCGACAAATCCTCCCGCGTAAGCCCAGTCTCAGCCTGCGTAACAGTCAAATCATCAAGCCCCGCCTGCCCGTAAGCCCCAACGATGAAATACCCGCCCGCGAACAAGACCAACCCAACCCCGATAGCCACAATGAATACGCCCAGGACAAGCATCGGCCGCACAAAGACAAGCGCCCAAAGCCCAATCAGCCGGTCCATCATCCGACCGCCTACCCGAGTATCTCCGCGATTCTCTCATCGAGAACCGCGCCGGTCACCACGCCCGCCCACCGCGTATGCACCGTCCCGTCCCGCTCGATGAAGAACGTGATCGGCAAGCCGCCCACGCCGTAATCGATGGTCGCCTCCCCGTCCGGATCGGTCACCATCACGTAGCCGTCATCCACGGGAACATTGAACTCCTCGATGAACGCCAGCGCGTCCTCATTCGTGTCCTGGATCGCCACGCCAATGAACCGGACGCCCTCGCCCGTGTAACGCTCGTGCGCCTCCACCAGGTGCGGCATTTCTGTGCGGCACGGCACGCACCAGGATGCCCAAAAATTCACAACCAACGGCGACCCCTCAAAATCGGACAGGCTAACGTCTCCCGCCCCGTTCAACTGCGAGAGCGTGAACGAAGGCGCCGCGATGCTCGTGCGCGTCGTGGTATCCATCGGCATCGATTCCCGCGTCATCAGGCTGTACGCCAACAGCCCGACAAACGCCGCCATCACGACAACCGCCACCGAAACAACAACAACCCCCGGCCGCCGCTGCTCCGCAGCGCCGACCCCGGGAACCGTATCCGAACCGTCCGCTCTCTCGCCAGCGTCCTCAACCATAACCTAACCATCCCCGCGCTTCCCTGATTATACCCGTTGGCGGTCCAGCGCGAGCCGAGGAATCTAAGGCCGCGTCCCGTTGAAGTGAATAAGATGGTCCACAGTTTCCGCTATCCAAACATCAGTCTCCCAGGCGATAGTGTCGAGATGCCGCCTGAACTGGCGGAAATCTGGGAAGGCGCTGATGTACGTCCTGCCTGCCGGGCAGTTCGCGAGCGTAGCCTCCAATTCCTCTAATCTCTTGGGGCTAACTGGGCCATGGGAAGTGACAGCCTCAATCAGGAATAATCGATTCCGTTCCTCATCGTAAAGAATGACGTCGGGAAGCTTGTCGTGCTCCGTAATCGGAATATCGAGCTGGTTCAGCTTTTCGTCGTCCACGTGTAAGAGCTTGTTTGAGGCGTCTCCCAAGTAGAGCAGGATTGCTCCGGGAGCAAAGCGCGGCGCGAATTCCGTTACGACTTGCGCCTGTAGTCTATTGTGTCTGCCGGGTGAAAGGTGAATCTCGGCCCCTGTCGAAGTGCGGACGGGTATCTCACGCATTCGACGCCTACGTTGATAGATTTCCAGTAGAGCGCCGTGGCTGGAGCGAAATGCGCGCAGCTTCGATGCCCACCCCCTGCGCCGATAGAGCCGAATCACCCCTAGCGCCTCGTCCGTGAGGCCGTAATGCGTTCTTGGACTGTTCGTGGGCAAGTCTGGCTCGTCGGGGTTCCGATCCACTACCCGAGCTTGCTCCAATTGATGAATAACTTGACGCCGCACCGTTTCTCGTGTGTTCTCCGCGTAATCTCTCCCGTACGTATCCCTCATGAAGCCGAGCATCTGATGGATTGTCAGGGACGGCTTGGTCGCCTGACCCCACGCATCACCTTCGGAGAGGTTGCAGAGCGCCAGCAGCGTTAGACAGGAGATGTCGTTCTGCTGCGCAGGCGGCAGCCCTAGCTGCTCGAGGATGTTCCGTGCTTCGTCGATCTTTGTCATTTGGTGGAGGGCAACGGCCCAAAAAGAAGTTCGGAGGACATCCCAAGTATCTCGCCGACAAGGGAATCTATCCTGGCGGGATTGGAATTGGAACCAGGTTGCATGCGTGCCTCAACGCCGATCGAGCGGATGTCCCGTTCGTCGGGTAGCGGCATGGCTCGCAATTCGGTAGCGCTAACCTGGGTGTTGCCGTTGGATATACGGAAGTAGCGGTCTAGCGGCGTTGAGTTGTAGAGCGCTGCAAGGCCGTAGGCCAACTCATCATCCAGTTCGCGGGAAACGCCGCGCACGTAATTCAAATGGTTTTCCAGCCCCACCATAGTGGTCCCCAAAGTGCCTTGAATCAAGGGGGATGCCACCAGTCGCCGCTCCTCCTCCTTCGCGCTAAATCGACGCAAGAGGACGTAAGTCGCATCTTTCACCAGCAGGCGCATGGATTGCGGCGCGGCCCTAATCCACTGTGGCTTTGTCGTTATCGTAGATGGCCAAACTGTTCGCATGGGGTGAACGTGCTGCATCCAGAGCAGCGGAACGACCGAACCCTCAGACGCAGAGTTGGCCAGTAACTGTGTAGCCCTGAACGGCACCACTGGGCCGGTGGAGACGTCCAGTCCGAGAGAATGCAGTGTGTTGGGCCAGTCCCGAATGATCTGAGCCAGCATCAAGTCCTCTTCGCAACTGGGAATCAGCAGCTCGCTGTTCGGACTAGTGGGGTCCAGCACCTGCTTCACGCTTACGGTCAACTTTCTCCGGCTGGCAATGTCATGGTTTGCCTTGCTGTGTGAGACTACGACCTGATCGTCATCGACTCGTGACCCACGCGGTTCCTTACGGCTTGTCAGGACGACGCTCTCCTGCAGAACCGCCTGATTGTCGAATACATCTCTTCGTGACTCGAAGAGGTGTATAGCCGTAGGAGTCGTGAGCTCAAAGAACTTCTCACGGAACCTCTTGAAGTAAGGGCCTGCCGCAAAGCTCCTTGGGACGATAAAGGTGAGTTGGCCGGACGGAGACAGCAGCTCCGCGGAAATCGCCATGAAGAGTGCGTAGATGTTTGGTTGCCCCTGCACCACGGCTGCGCTCGCGACGGCTCGCGGATCCCGTTTCCCTATCTTGAAGTATGGCGGGTTGGAGATGATCAGGTCATATTCGTCAAACTGCTTGTCCAGGCTCTGGCCAAGCTCCACGGGCCCGGTGATTCTACGAAGCGCCGCAGCCTGATCCAGCACAAAATCCTTGAGCCGAACGTCGTAAGTGAGTTCGACACCCCGTTCCGCAAGCCACGCCTTAGTGTAGTCGAGCGTCATGCTCGAAATCTCTGCCAGTGAGGGTTCTACTTCATAGGCGTCAATATGGAGAGCCTTGACGGATTCATGAAGTGAGGACTGTTCGCATATCGCTGCCGACAGGATGCCGGTTCCGCTCCCTGGATCGAGGACACGCAATCGCTCGTGCTCATAGGTAAGCGTTCCCGCCATGAACCTGGAGATCGTCGCCGGTGTGAGGTAGTGGCCCACGCTCTTGTGGTTCTCATCTTTCGGCCCGGCCTGTCCTAGGGACTGAGCAAAATCGACTGGAGATGCTTCGGGCGGCAGCGCGCCATCCCTCAACGCGTCAATCCTCTCAAGCGTACGAGTAGACATCCCCTGCTCGCCGTATACCCTTCAATTTAGAACAAGCGTTAAGTGATTGTATGGTGTTCTCTGGAGAACTGTCTAGGGCGTGAAAGAGCCTCGCCAAACGTTCGCCCCCCCAATCCCTTTACCCCGCACCCGCGCAGTGCCACAATATGGCATCTATCTATCGGGATGGCGGGCGTCACGATGCCCGCGCCTGGTAGGGAACAACGGAGGGGGGGCCGTTACACCATGTTTATGCCGCTTGAAGGTGTCCGCGTCATTGACCTGACGCATTACACTGCCGGGCCGTACGCCACGCGGATACTCGGCGACTACGGAGCCGACGTCATCAAGATTGAACGACCGGGTGGAGGCGATCCCGCCCGCCGCATCGGGCCCTTCTACCACGATGAGCCTGACCTCGAAAAGAGCGGCCTGTTCCTCTTCCTCAACACCAACAAGCGCTCCGTCACCCTCGACTTCAAGACCGAGAAGGGCAAGCAGATCATCAAGGAGCTGGTCAAGGACGCCGACATCCTCATCGAAAACTTCCCTCCCGATGTCATGCCCAACGCCGGCCTGGGCTACGACGAACTCATCCGGCTCAACCCCACGCTCGTCATGACCTCCATCAGCAACTTCGGCAAGACCGGCCCCTACAAGGACTGGGTCGGCCTTGATCTCACCCTGTTTGCCATGGGCGGCAACATGTGGGGCTCCGGCGATCCGGAGCTTGAGCCTCTCAAGACCGCCGGCCGCATGGCCAGTTTCCACGTCGGCTATGCCGCCGCCCTCGCCACCGCCCTCGGCCTCACCAACACCGAACTGCGAGGGCACGGGGAGAACATCGACGTCAGCTTCTTTGAAGTCACGCTCCAATCCATCGACGCCCGGATGCAGCGCCTGCTCGGCTACCAGTACAACAACAGCGTCGCCATGCGCGTTTCCCCCGGCGCCAGCCTCGGACTCGGCAGCGGCGTCTACCCCTGCCTGGACGGCATGTTCATGACCACCGCCGGCGCCGCCCAGTTCCCCAATATGGCCCGCATGGTCGGCGCGGAGGACATCCTGACCCAGCCCGGCTGGGACACCGTCGCCGCCCGTTCTCGCCCGGAGGCCGCCGAAGAGTGGGAGGCGACTCTCATCCCCTGGATGCTGGAGCGCACCACCAAGGAAGTGCAGCGCGCCTGCATGGAGCACGGCGTGCTCGGCGGGCCACTCAACACCATTGAGAACCTCATGAACGACGAGGACTTTGACGCGCGCGGCTTCTGGCAGACCATCGACCACCCCGCCACCGGCCCGCTCACCTATCCCGGCTTCAACTCCCGCATCCACTTCGACGACGGCGAGCGGCCCGCCCGTCGCCGTGCCCCGCTCCTCGGCGAGCACACCGCCGAGATTCTCAAGGAGATCGGCATCGAAGGCGAGGAAGTCTCCCTCCTCCGCTCAGAGCGCGTCATCTAACAAAGGAGTAGCGAAATGACCACCACAGACCGCAGAGACATGACCGGCTCCCCCGTCCCCGGCACCGGCAAGCTCCCCCTCGAGGGACTGCGAATCCTCGACATCACCGTCGTCTGGGCCGGCCCCTACGGCACTATGCACCTTGCCGATTGGGGCGCGGAGGTCATCCGCATCGAGTCCGTCAAGCACTTCGCCACCAGCACGCGCGGCCAGATGGCCCGCCCCCCGCTGGAATTCGTCCAACTCCGCAACACGGGCATGGGCTATGTCGATGATGACCCCGGCGAGCGCCCCTGGAACCGCAACGCCATCTTCAACACCCACGCCCGCAACAAGCTCTCCGTCACCATGGACCTGACGACCCCGGAAGGGCAGGAAGCCCTTGAGCGGCTCGTCGCGCAGGCGGACGGTTTCCTGGAGAACAACGTCGCCATCTCGATGGAGCGTTTCGGCATCACGTGGGAGCGCCTCTCCGCCATCAACCCGCGCCTCATCATGGTGAGGATGCCCGCCTTCGGCATCGAAGGCCCCTACAAGAACTACCGCACGTGGGGCAATCACATGGAGTCCCTCGCAGGGCATCCCTACCTGCGCGCCTATCCCGATGAAGACCCCTCCCGCGGCCCCAGCGGCGTTCCCAGCGACGCGGCAGGCGGCGTCGGCGGCGCGCTCGCCTTCATCATGGGCCTGCGCCACCGTAACAAGACCGGCAAGGGCATCCTCATTGAGGCGCCCACCGCCGAAAACTTCGTCCCGTTCCTCGGCGATTTCATCATGGACTACTCTATGAACGGCCGCGTCTACACCCAGCTCGGCAACGGCCACCTGTTCCTCGCACCGCACAACGTCTACCGCTGCGCCGGTGAAGAGCGATGGCTCACCATCGCCTGCCGCTCGGATGCCGAGTTCCGCACCCTCTGCCAGATCATGGGCGAGCCGAATCTTGCCGACGATCCCCGCTTCGCCGACTCCCTCAGCCGCTACCGGAATCGACGCGCGCTTGATGAGGTGATCTCCCGGTGGACGGCGGAGCAGGACGCCCGCGAGACCATGCACCGCCTCCAGGCCGCCGGCGTCCCTGCCGGCATGGTCATGGATGAGAGCGACGTCCACCAGGATCCGCACGTTGCGCACCGGGAATTCTTTCAGGAGGTCACCCACCCCGAGGCCGGCACGCACAAGAACCCGACAGTCGGCTTCAAACTCCGGAACACGCCCTACGAAATCCGCCGCCACGCCGTCCTCCTCGGCCAGGACAACGAATACGTCTACAAACAGGTAATGGGCTACTCAGACGAGGAATACCAAAAATTCATCCAAATGGGCCACGTCGGCATGGACTACGACCCAGACGTACAATAGCCATCCGCGTCATTCCCACACCCACCCGTCATTCCCGCGAAAGCGGGAATCCAGAGGCGGGCCCAACAACAGCCACCCATGTGGCTGGTAAGGGGTGTCTAGATGATGCCGCGTTGCCGACGGTGACGGTGAAGCCAAATTTGCGTACAACCCTGTCAAACTCACGCGCCGTTATTGGCATCGATCACGGCCAGCTTTCTGGTGACGGTATCGTAAATTCTCTGCAAATCCCTGCCCAGCCGGCCGCGGTATTCGTCAAGCTCAAAGTATGCCTCGGCGATTGACAATTGGAGGTCGCTTATGGCTGCGGCAGGCGTGTCGCCCTTCCCCCATTCCTCGATTTCAGGCGCCTCCGCGATGTACGTGCCGTCCACCACCTCCCACGTCACAGCAAAAGGCTCAATAACACGGAGCCGGCTGTCCAGCAGGCTGTCCACGGACGTGGGCAGGGCTGCCACCGCCTGTTGTGATTCCAATTGAGGAGAACTCATAACCCAGCCATTGTACACGACACCCCGCCAACATGCCCGTCTCCAGCATGAGTCATGGTAGCATGGGCTACAGCCTGGACGTGGCGCAGGAGAAGCCATAAGGCCCTCCCCTTCATGGGGGAGGACCGGGGTGGGGTTTAACCGCTCATCCTGAGCCTGTCGAAGGATATGAGCGGCACCGTCATTCCCGCGAAAGCGGGAATCTAGGAGAAGATTATGGCAGACGACCTTAGCGCAGGTATGTTGGTTGAATGGCAAGGCCGCCCCCACGCAGGCTATGGCGTCGTGACTGCCACAGGCAATCGGCGTGTCACAGTAGCGTGGGACTCTGCCGATGAAGAGACGACGCAGTTCGCGCTTCATGACAATTCACTCCTCAGGGTGAACCTTCCGCAAGGTACTCAAGCGAGAAGGAGGTCAACAAATGAATTGGTCATCATCCAGAGTGACCTTGGCAGTGTGACGCCTGCGAAGGGTTGCTTGGTCATTTCTGGAGAGGGGAGTACTAGGGTCGAAAACATACCTGAAGCTGACCTTCGACCAAAGCCAGTGACTGAACCAGCTGAGAGGTTCAAGTCTGGCCAAGTTGGTGGAACAGACAAATACTTGCTGAGACAAGTAGCCGATCTTTACCTGAATCTTCATCTCCATGATGATCTCGTATCGCTTGGTCAGTCGCAAGTCGACATCCAGCCGCATCAGGTTTCGGTTGTTCATAGGGCAACTCGCGAGTTCCCTCATCGTTTCCTACTCTGCGATGAGACCGGTCTGGGAAAGACAATTGAGGCTGGAATGATCATCAAGGAACTCAGGGCCAGAGGTGGTGCTCAGCGAGTGCTCATCATCTGTCCAGCAAACCTTGTGCGGCAATGGCAAGGGGAAATGCGCTCAAAATTCAATGAAGAATTCGCCGTGTTGAATCGGCAGACGGTCGATTATTTGCGAAGTGACCAAGCCTTTACCGGGAATCCGTTTGACAACCCAGACCACGATAGTGTCATCTGTTCGGCCAGCTGGATTACTCGCTCTCCTTGGAGAGAACTTTGTCTTGACGCGGAATGGGACCTTGTCATAGTAGACGAGGCACACCATGCCCGTCGTCACGCTGACGGCGAGACCACTCAGCTTTATGACTTGGTGCAATCTCTCGTGGGCGGACAGAATACGAGGAATCGCTCAGCCTTGTTTCTGACCGCTACTCCTATGCAGATCCACCCATTGGAGCTATACGGCCTAGTGGAAATCTTAGACCCGACGCTATTTTTGTCCGAGGACGACTTCACGGAGCATCGATCGAGGATGCGCGGCCTCTCGCATTTGGTGGAGAGCCTGCTGGCAGGGGGCCAAGACTTGCCTTGGCAGGACGGTGAGGCACTACAAGCAATCTCTGAGTGGCTTGAGGAAACCCCTGAGGCGACAATGACGCGGATTTCTAGCGGGGATGATGGACTCAGGGAAACAGCAAGGCTGTTGACCTCTAGGCACCGCCTAAGCGAAGTGATGTTCAGGAACCGCAAATCACGGATTGGCGGCTTCACCCCCCGAAGTGCAAATCGATGGGCTGTAACAATGACAGAGCCTGAGCGTGCAGCCCTGAGTTCTGTGGAAGACTACGTCACTTACGGGTATAGCGTTGCAGAGGAAAGACAGGACACGAGCATAGGGTTCCTGATGGTGAATTTCCAAAAGCTCACCGCTTCAAGCCACATGGCAATTCTTTCCTCCCTGCGGCGTCGTAGGGAACGCCTAGTCCTTGGGAACCTAAGGTCCTTCACGGCCTCAGAATTGGAAGACGTTGAAGAACAGACTGAAGATGATGGTGATATTCCGGAAGCCATTATGGCGAGCGACGGGATTCTCTTTGCAGACCCTGGGAATCAGAACGAGACCGGACTCTTGGACAAGGCCATCAAAGCCTTGGAAAGCCTTGGCGATAAAGATTCCAAGGCAGAGACATTCCTCCGACAGATGCGAGAGATCTTCCGGGAGAACCAGCAAGAAAAAGTGCTCGTCTTCACACAGTTTCGCGTCACTCAGAACCTCATTGCCAAGTTGTGCACTGAAAATGGTTGGGGAGTGAATGTCTTCCATGGCCAACTGAACCCACTAGAAAAGGATGAGGCTATAAGCCAGTTCCGGCAGCAAGATGGACCCCAGGTGCTTGTCAGCACTGAAGCAGGCGGTGAAGGAAGAAACCTGCAGTTCTGCCATTGGCTCGTTAACTATGACCTTCCATGGAACCCCATGCGAGTTGAACAGCGGATTGGGCGAATCGACCGAATCGGGCAAACGAACGATGTCCTAATCGGAAACCTATTCGTCGAGGATAGCATCGAAGAACGGATTCTGGATGTCTTGGAAAACCGTATTCATGCGTTTGAGGAAACAGTTGGTGGCTTGGACGAAATTCTGGGAGGTGCAGAGGCAGACATCCGCCGGATCATGGCGCTAGCGGCCGATAGGAGAGACCAGGCAACTACGGACTTTGCGGAGCAATTTGAGACAAGAAAGCAGGCAGCGATTGAGGCCGGCGGCATGCTTGGTGACTTCATAATGGATACGAGGTCGTATCAGCGGGACATTGTTGAGCAAATCACTGGTTCAAGCTCAGCGGTTAGCGCTGATGACTTGGAGAATTTCCTTTTGCGCCTGATCGCGGACGTGGGCACTCACATACGGCGCAGGAGCCAGAGTACGTACGCGCTCACGTTTCAGGGCCAATTCCACGATAGGTTTGCTACGGCATTATTCCCACAGGGTTCTACGCTGAGCGCAGTGCTCGGCAACTCTGTAGCCCCGGCAGGTTCAGGCGCGACCATGCTGACATTTGGAAACAAGATAGTTGACACCATAGTTGCTTTGGTCACTGCCGACGACTACGAGGGAAACACGGGAACCAGAGTCATAAAGGGTGGAGATGACCTACAGCAGGCTGAAGGATGGCTGTTTCACTATCGGTTCAATGTGCCTGGCCCGCGGCCCCTCGAAGAACTATTGCCCGTTTTCGTTGACGATTCCGGAGAGGCCGACACACAGATTGGAAAGGCTCTAGTTGCTAGGGCCACCAGATTTGAAAATGAGCGGGCCTTAGATGGCGGACAAGATATCGGGACCCTCCATAGTGCAATGGCTGTCGCAGAAGAGCACGCCGGGCGTCATAGAGACGTCATTCAAGCTGACGCGCAGGCACGTGCACAAGAGAGATTCGACCTAGAGATAAGTCGAATCGACGCCGTCTATGAGTATCGAAAGCAAGTTCACGTGCGCAAGATTTCGGATCTTGAGCAGCGGGTTCAAGGCATTGAATCCCTCACAGAAGAGCAACGGCGAATTTTGCCGGTCTGGCAGGCAAGGCTTCGTGGTGCTCAAAATGCGCAGTTGGCCGACGAGAGAGAGCGACAAGACCGACTTGAGGAGCTAAATCGATACCGTAACCCGCAAGTTAGCTGGAAGCTCACCGCAATTGGCAGAGTCCGTATCATGCCCTGACTGTCACTCCCACCGCTTAGCTAGGGCGTATACACCAGCTGCCTGCTCATCGCCTCGTAAACGCCGCGCAAATGCGTCCCCAGCCCATACTCTTTCGCATCCTCCTCTAGGTCAAGGTAGAGTTCGATGAGGGAGGCCTGCAGGTCTGAGATAGCTTCCTCAATCGACTTGCCGTCGCCGTACCAGTAGTTGAACTCGTCCGGCGCGCCGGCGACCACCCATCCGTCCTCGCCAACGTAGAGACGCACGTGGATTGGCTCAACTACGCGGAAACGGCTGTCGTTCAAACTATCTATAGTAGTCGTCGAAGTCGGAGCAGGCTCCTCGTCGCTTAGACTCATGTCGCCCCCCATCACAACTTGCTAGCCAGCTCCTCCATATGCCCCGTCACCAAAAACACAATCCGCTCTGCGATATTCGTCGTCCGGTCCGCGATGCGCTCAAAGTTGTGCGTCGCCCACACCAGGTACGTCGCCTCCTGCACCAGCGACGGATTCTCGATCATGATCTGGATTAGCGCGTGGTAGGACGAATCCTGCATCGCGTCGACTTCATCATCCTCGTCGCAGATCGCGCGGGCCGTTTCGGCATCCCTCTCCACTAGGGCCGTCAATGTCCGCCGCAGCATGTCCCGGCACTTGTCCGCCATCTGCGGCAGCGTCTCCAGAGGACGCACCGCGCTGTCCGCCCCGATCAACTCCGCGAGCCGCGCGTTCCCCTCCGCGTGATCCGCCATCCGCTCAAGATCGACAATCACGTTCAGAACCGTGACAACAACGCGCAAGTCGCCGGCCATCGGCTGCTGCGTTGCGATAACCCGAATCGCCTTTTCCTCGATATCGAAGCGTGCCTTGTCGATGCGTTCATCCTCGGCAACCACCTGCTGCGCCAGGATCGCGTCACGGTTCAGCAGCGCCTCGAGAGAGCGTTCGATGGACTTGTCCACCATGGAGCCCATGGCGAGAACGTCATCCAGGAGTTCGCGCAGCAGCCGGTCAAAGTCGGTGCGCGTCGCGTGCGGTTCCATTGCCATCGTCTGTCACCTCCCCGGCTTCCGGTTCGTTTTGACAGGTTATCCAGTCTACCTAACTAAAGCGTCCGGTGATATAGTCCTCGGTCGTCTTCTCTGTCGGATTCGTGAATATCTCTGATGTGGGCCCGTACTCAACGAGCATCCCGGCGCGGTCCTCCCCCATGTGCATGAACGCCGTCATCTCGGATACCCGCGCCGCCTGCTGCATGTTGTGCGTGACGACCAGGATCGTATACTCGCGCCCCAGTTCCTGCATCAGTTCCTCGATGCGGAGCGTTGACGCCGGATCCAGCGCGGAGCACGGCTCGTCCATCAGGATCACGTCTGGCTCGACGGCAAGCGTCCGTGCAATGCACAGCCGCTGCTGCTGGCCCCCGGAAAGCTCGTTCCCCTGCTGCTTCAGCTTGTCCTTCACCTCGTCCCACAGCGCCGCCTGCGTCAGGCACCGCTCCACAATCTCATCCAGATCCTCGCGCTTCGTGACTCCGTGGCGACGCGGTCCGTAGGTGATGTTGTCATAGATGGACATTGGCAGCGGGTTGGGCCGCTGGAAGACCATCCCGACGGCGCGCCGCAGCTCCGTCACGTCCACGCGGCGGTCATAGATCGGCACGCCGCTCATCTCGACAGCGCCCTCGACCCGCGCGCCCGGAATCAGGTCGTTCATGCGATTGAAGCTGCGCAGAAGTGAACTCTTGCCGCAGCCGGACGCGCCGATGATTGCCGTCACCGTGCGTTCGGGAATCTCGACGGACACGTCGCGGAGAGCGCGGAACTCGCCGTAGTACAGGGACATATTCTCCGTGCGCAGTGAAACGGGCCGCTCCGCCGCCGCTATCCTGTCCGTCTCCCGTGCTGTCGTCATCGCATTGTCCCGCCCCGTGCCGTTCCGACCTGTATCTCCATTTGCCACGGTTGTCATGATAGGCGTCCGAAGCGGCTCGGCGCTGCGTGGGCTTTCAGTCATTTTGTTCATCACTCCCGCCTATCCAAACCGTCCTGTGATATAGTCCTCGGTCGCCCTCTTCTGCGGCGTCGAAAAGATGTCGCCCCGTCTCCCCGAATTCCACGACATAGCCGCTGCGCTCGTCGTCGACCGTCAGGAACGTCGTGTAATCGGAGACGCGCGCTGCCTGCTGCATGTTGTGTGTGACAAGAGCGATGGTGTAGTTCGGCGCCAGTTCCCGCATCAGGTCCTCGATGGCCAGCGTCGCGATGGGATCGAGCGATGAACACGGCTCATCCATCAGGATGACCTCCGGGTCCAGCGCCAGCGTCCGCGCGATGCACAGCCTCTGCTGCTGGCCGCCCGACAACTGGTACGCCGATTGCTTCAGCCTGTCCTTCACCTCGTCCCACAACGCCGCCTGCCGCAGGCACCGTTCCACAAGCGCGCCCATGTCGCCCTTGTACCCGGCGAGCTTTGGCCCAAACGCGACGTTGTCGTAGATCGACTTCGGGAACGGGTTTGGCTTCTGGAAGACCATGCCGATACGGAAGCGAATCTCGGTCGGGTCCGCCTCCTCCGCGTACACGTTGTCCCCGTGAAAGAGAACCTCCCCGTCCACCCGCGCCGTTCTGATCAGGTCGTTCATCCGGTTCATGCACCGCAAGAGCGAGCTCTTGCCGCAGCCGGACGGCCCGATGAACGCCGTGATCTTCCGTGGCGGAATGTCCAGGTTCACGTCCTTGAGCGCCTGGAAGTCCCCGTAATAGAGGTTCAGCCCTCGAACGGACAGGGCAGGGGGCGCGGATACCGCCGTCTCTGTTGCAATTGCCATTCTGTCTCTCACTCCTCAGACCGCCGCTGGAACCTGTCCCGCAGCAGGATCGCCGTCGCGTTCATGGTCAGCAGCACCAGCAGCAGGATGATGATCGCCGCCGCCGTCACGTGCTGCCAGTCCAACTGCGGGCGCGACACCCAGTTGAAGATCTGGATCGGCAGCACCGTGAACCGCTCAAATGGATGCCCGGGCGTGAACGTCACGAAGACGAGGCCGGAGATGGCGAGCAACGGCGCCGCCTCCCCAATCGCGCGGGACATCGCGAGGATCGTGCCCGTCAGGATGCCCGGCAAGGCCGACGGCAATACGACGTGCCGCACCGTCTGCCATCGCGTCGCTCCCAGGGCCAGCGAACCCTGCCGGTAGCTGTCGGGCACGGACCGGATCGCCTCCCGGCCCGCCACGATCAACAGCGGCAGCACCAGCAGTGTCAGTGTCAGTGCGCCGGCAAGGATGACCCGGTCCATGCTCAGCAGGAACACGAAGACCGCCAGCCCCAACAGCCCGTACACGATGGACGGCACGCCCGCCAGGTTGGAGATATTCACCTCGATGAGCTGCGTCAGCCTGTTTCGCGGCGCGTACTCCTCAAGATAGATCGCAGTCGCCGTCCCGATGGGGAATGTGAACAACGCCGTCAACCCGCCAACCCATAGCGTGCCGAAGAGGGCGGAGCGCAAACCTGCATCAGGCGGTCGCCGTGACGGATAGGTGGACAAAAAATCCCAGTCGATCCACGGCAGCCCGTCGATGAGAACGTCGATGATAAGCGCGGCCAACGTCGCAAGCCCCACGAACGTTGACGTGAAGAACAGCGCGACCGCCGCGTTGCCAAGCAGACGCCGCCCGCGCAGGCTCCTGTGAAACTGCTCTGCGCTGACGCCCCGGACGCCGCTGTTCCCTGTTGTCGCCATGTTCAAGCGCCCCTAATACGCCTGCCGCCAGCGGCGAACCACCCAGTGGCCCAGGACATTCATGGCCAGCGTCATCACGAACAGCAGCAGGGCCACGGCGAAGATCGTGTAATAGATCGTCGTCCCCTGGGGTGTCTCGCCGAAGCCCACCTGGACGATGTAGGCCGTCATCGTCTGGATGCTCTCCCGCGGGTCCAGCGTGAGACGTGGAGTCGCGCCCGCCGCGATGGTCACCAGCATCGTCTCGCCGATGGCGCGTGAAAGCCCGAGTATGATTGCCGCCACGATGCCGGACAACGCCGCCGGCGTCACAACCCGCGTCGCCACCTCAAACCGTGTCGCCCCCAGCGCATACGCCGCCTCTCGCAATGAGCGCGGCACCGCCAGCATCGCGTCCTCCGTCAACGATGACACAATCGGGATAATCATCACGCCCATCACCAGGCCCGCGCTCAGCGCGTTGAAGATGATCATGTCCGGGAACAGGTACTCCTGCAGCAGGGGCGTCACGAACGTCAATGCGAAGTAGCCGTACACGACCGTCGGAATGCCCGCGAGGATTTCCAGCATCGGCTTGACGATGCGCCGGAAGCGGTCCGGCGCGTACTCGCTCAGGAAGATGGCCGTGAACAGCCCCACCGGCCCCGCCACCATGATTGCGATGGCCGCCACCAGCACGGTGCCCGCGACCAGCGGCAGCACGCCGAAGAGGGATGGCTGGAATCGCGGCGTCCAGACGGTGCCCGTCATGAACTCCCACACGGAGACATCCTGGAAGAACCGGAAGCTCTCATTCACCAGGACGAAGACAATCCCGAGTGTCGTGGCGATTGAGATAACCGTCGCTCCAAGAAGGAGCATGTGAATCGCTGTCTCGGTTCCGCGCTCTCTCCGTGAGCCGGACAGCAGGCGCTTCTCCAGGTCCTCCCGCGAAACGCGCGGCGCGGTGTATGACGCGTCAGCCAAAAAGTTAGTCCCTCCCCAATAGGGCCCCGACAGCCCCGCGCATAAGAATGCCCCACCCGGATTAAGCGCGTGTTAAAGAACCCGCTCCCCTTTCCCACTGTCCCCTCTCCCTCTGGGAGAGGGCTAGGGTGAGGGTATCCCCAACTCCTCCAGCAGGCTCGCCACCCGCGCCCGTATCGTGTCCCGGATCTCCCGGACCTCCCTCAACGGCCGGCCCTTTGGATCAGGAAGCCCCCAGTCCTCCGCGTCAAATATCGCCCCTGGGCACGCGTCATCAACGTTGCACCCCATCGTGATGACGCGGTCCGCCCCCTCCAGCATCTCCTCCGTCACCACCTGCGGCGTCGCGTCTGCCAGTTCCAGCCCAATCTCGCGCATCGCGTCCACCACTTGTGGGTGAACGTGCTCCGCAGGCATCGTCCCCGCGGACATCGCCGTAGCCCTCCCCTCGGAGAGAACATTCAGCAGCGATGCTGCCATCTGGCTGCGGCCCGCGTTGTGAACGCAAACGAACAGGACCTCCGGATGCTGATTCGGGGAGCGGTGTGCCCCTGTCATCTCCTCGCCCCTTTCAACGTCGAAGCCGCTAGGCCCCGGTGTATGCCTTGATCAGCTTGCCCTTCTCCTCGTCATAGTCGGGGAGGGCAGTGTAGCCGACCTCCGGCACGAGCCGCGGCAGGTTGTCGAGGTAGTAATCGACAAACAGCTTGAGCTCAGGCCGCAGGCGAAGCTTGTTGACGTCCACGTAGATGAAGATCGGGCGGGCCAGCGGCGCATAGCTGCCGTCCGCGACCGTTTCATCACTCGGGGCGACGCAGCCGTTGCCCCCGTCGATCTCCACCAGCTTCAACTGGCTCGCGTTCTCCGCGTAGTAGGCGTACCCGAAGTACCCCAGGGAGTTGCGGTCCCCGGAGATGCCGCGCACCAGCACGTTGTCGTCCGAAGACGCCACGTAATTGGAGCGGGACACACCCTCATCCCCATTTACCACGTGTGTGAAGTAGTCGAATGTCCCTGACTCCGTATCCGGCCCGTACAGGTTGAGGGGCTCGCTCGGGAATCCGGGGCGCACGTCATCCCACGAATCGACCATGCTGTCCGGCTTCCAGATTTCACTCAGCTCAGCGACTGTCAGGCAGTCAACGAAGTCATTCTCCGTGCTGACCATCACGGCCAGCCCGTCCAGCGCCACCGTCAACTCCACGTAGTTGATCCCGTTCTCCGCAGCTATTGCCGCCTCGGAGTCCTTGATGGGGCGGGATGCATCGGAAATCTCCGTCTCCCCTACGGTGAACCGCTTGAAGCCGCCGCCCGTGCCGGAGATGCCAACGTTTACGCGAACGTCCGGGTGCTCTCGAAGAAACTCTTCGGCAACCGCCTCGGAGATCGGCGCGACCGTGCTTGAACCGTCAATCTCAATAGTGCCTGTCAGCTGCATGTCGCCGCCCGAATCGCCGCCGTCCCCGCACGCCGCGCCCCCAAGCACGACGATCAGTCCAAGAACGCCGGCAAACATAAACCGGCGCCACGTCTTGCCTAACTGCATCTTTCCTCCCTGTCCTCGTGCAGACTTACTCACCCAGTTGTCTCAACTGAGCGTAGGCAAGATGCATTAACGACAAGGCAACACGCCGTTAACACCTGATTAAGACATCGTCCCCCAGGACGCCCCCGCCTTCACGTCCACCACCAGCGGCACGTCAAGCTCCGGCATCACCACCGGCATCACCTCGTCCACGATGGCCGCCAGCGCCTCCCGTTCATCATCCGGCGCCTCAAAAAGCAGCTCATCGTGAATCTGCAGCAGCATCAGCGTCCGCATCCCTGACTCATCCAGCCGCTCCTGCATCCTTAACATCGCCAGCTTGATGATCTCCGCCGCCGTCCCCTGCACGGGCATGTTGATCGCCATCCGCTCCGCCGCCGCGCGCGCCTGCTGGTTGGACGCCGTGATCTCCGGCAAGTAGCGCCGCCGCCCCAGCAGCGTCTGCACGTAGCCGTTCTCTCGCGCTCCGGCGATGGTTTCGTCCATGTACGTGCGAACCTTCGGGAACCGCTCGAAATACGCAGTGATGAACGCGTCCGCCTCCTTGCGGTCCATCTCAAGCCGCGTCGCCAATCCGAACCCGCCCATCCCGTACACGATGCCGAAGTTCACTGCCTTCGCAATGCGCCGGTGGTCGGATGTCACCCCGTCCGGCGCGATGCCGAGAACCTGCGACGCTGTCGAGGAGTGAATGTCCTCTCCGGCGTGAAACGCATCCTTTAATCCCGCGTCGTCGGAGAGGTGCGCCAGCACGCGCAACTCCACCTGCGAATAATCCGCTGACACCAGCGCCGACCCGTCCCCCGCGATGAACGCCTCCCGGATGCGCCGCCCAGATTCCGTTCGCACGGGGATGTTCTGGAGATTCGGGTCCTGCGACGCGATGCGCCCCGTCGCCGAGCCCGTCTGGTTGAAGCTCGTATGAATCCGCCCGGTCCCCGTGTAGACCTCCTTGGGCAGTGCGTCCACGTACGTGGAAACCAGCTTGGACAACTCGCGGTATTCCAGAATGCGCTGTACGATGTGGCTGTGCGGCTCGCCGCTCTTGACCAGCCCCTCCAGCACGGACGCATCTGTTGAATAGCCCGTCTGAGTCCGCCGCCGCGCCGGCAGCCCCAGCTTCTCAAATAAAACCTCTCCCAGTTGCTTGGGAGAATTAAGGTTGAAGACGAGGGGCTCGTCCATGCCGGCCCCCGCGCCCGCCTCGTCGTAGATCTCCTGCGTCATCTGGTCCAGGTGTCCGTGCATCTCTCCGGACATCCGCGACAGCAGGTCTGCGTCCAGCCGCACCCCGTTGCGCTCCATGCGTGACAGCACCGGCGCGAGCGGCATCTCAAGTCCCTCAAACAACGCTTCTGCACGCTGTTCTTTAAGGGTAGGCGCCCACGACTCCATCATCCGCAACGCGTAGTCCGCGGCGGAGCACGCGTACCCCATCGCAGTCTCAGCCTCCAGGGCGTGGAACGGAATCGCCTTCTTCCCCGTTCCCAGCAGTTCGTCGAGCGTCGGCAGCTCCTGTCCGAACTCCGAGAGGACAAGCTGTGGCAGGGCAGTGGACGGCTTGCCGAGCATATGCGCCGCCACGGACGTATCCCAGATCGGGTTGTCGATCTCAATGCCGGCGTTGGCGAAGAGCGGCAGAACCTCCCGCGCCACGTGCGCCACAAGCGTCCGCGGCGTCCCCTCCGGCCCGTCCTCCCCCAAAAATCGCCCCAGCCGCTCCAGCATCTCCCCGCCGGCCGCAAGGGGCATCCCAAGCCCCTCTTCCATTAACGGAACAAAAGCGGCCTCCCCGGGCGCCCACGACAACCCAATTCCCGCCGCCGTCCCTTCCATCACCTGGGACGATGTCGTTGGCGCGACGATGGCCGTATGCGGCGCGTGTGCAATCTCGCTCAATAGAACATCCAGATCCTGCGGCGTCGTGACAGTCTGGTAGGACGTGTCCACGTCCGGTATCGCGACTGCGGGCGATGGCGATTCCTCCCCCGCGTCGCCAATATCCGGTATCCGGTTGATCAGCGAGTTGAACTCCATCGCCCGGAAAAAATCGACCAGCCGTGAGCGGTCAAACCTCTCCGTCCACTGCAAATCGTCCAGCGTCACCGGCAGGTCAAGCGTCGTCACGATGCGCGTCAACTCCAGTCCCTGCATCGCCGACTCCCGCCCGTCGATCAGGCGCTGCCGCACCCGCTCCGGCTGCACGTCGTCAATCTGCTCATACAACGCGCCAACCGTGCCGTACTCCTGCAGCAGCGTCGTCGCCGTCTTTGAGCCCACCCCCGCCACGCCCGGGATATTGTCGGACGGGTCGCCCTGTAGCGCCTTTAGGTCCGGTATCTGCTCCGGCGTAAGCCCGTACCGCTCTTTCACCCCGTCGGGATCGAAGAGCGACTCATTCCGCGCGCCCCGTTGATACAGCACGCTCACCGTCGGCGAAACCAGCTGCATCGTGTCCTGGTCGCCCGTCACGATGACGGTTCGCAGCCCTCGTTCCGTGGCGCGGTGGGAGAAATGCCCCAGCACGTCGTCCGCCTCATACCCTTGCAGCTCCAGGATGGGTATGCCGAACGACTCCACCGCTTCCCGCACCCGCCCGTACTGGCTCCGCATCTCGTCCGGCATGTGTGGCCGCTGCGCCTTGTACTCCGCGTACATCTCGTGGCGAAACGTCGGGCCGGACATGTCGAACGCCACCGCCGCATACGCCGGACGCATCTGCCCCAGCGCCTTCAACAGCGACGACGCCACGCCGTACACGGCGTTGATCACCTCGCCGGTCTGCGAAACCGACATGTGCGGAATCGCGTGGAACGCCCGGTGAAACATCGCGTGGCCGTCGAAGAGCGCCACGAGACTGTCATCGATCTCGTGCCTACGGCTCCGTGGTGGCATCCCGATCCTCCGGCAGCATCCACGCGCGCAGCGCAAGAACACGCGCCCGCGCCCGGTGAAGCTCCCCCAACGCCTCGATGATCGCGCGCGCGTCAGGCCAACCGGCCAAATCCACGTCCGTGCGGAAGGGATGTGTCGTGATGTGGAGCGGCAGCAGTTCCGCCGCCGTCTCGCTGTTCGTGGGCGCCAGGGACAGGGGATTCTCGGACAGGTGCTGGCCGAGGCTGCCGAGGCGCTCGGCAAGGCCGCGTACCCGTGACTCCGCCGCACGGAGCGCGGTCAGCGCCTCCGCATACCGTTCACGGGGCGTCCGTGTCTCGTGGCCGCCTGTCGCCACCCGTGCCGCTTCAGGCGGCGGAACTGCTCGTCGCTGCATCATCGTTCTCACACAAGAGTACCGTATAATCGTTGGGTAGGCGCGGAGCGGGCATCCCGGACACCATGCAGCGAGGGCGAATGCAAATGACACGATGGAGCGGACGAGGACTCATGCTTGTCATCTGCCTTGTCTTGCTCGTTGCCGCAGCCGCCTGCAACGACGACGCCGCATCGACCACCACCGCGGAGCCAACCGCCGTCGGAGATGGCGCCGGCGGCCAGGGCGGAGGCGTCGCTCGCCCCACGCCGACGGTGAACCCTCCCGTCCCCACCATTCAGCCCGTCAGAAGCAATATCATCGAAACAACGTCCATCAGCGGCAAGCCTGTTCCCAACGATGCCGTGCAGGGCGGCACACTCATCGCGTCTGTCTGGCAGTCAGAGCAAACATTCAATACGTGGGAAGACTATGAGGGCGCGTCTTTCGTCATGATGCACCCCTTGCATAATCTTCTCCTGCAAACCCGCACCTGGGGTGATACCGATGACTTTCAGCGGCACAGGTTCCTTGAGATTTACCCGGACCTGGCCCTGGGATGGGAAATCTCCAGGGACGGTTTGACCATCACGGTCAACCTCAGGGATGACGTTTTCTGGACGGACGGCGTCCGGTTGACGTGCGGGGACGTCGCCTGGACCTACAATACGATCCGAACGGGCGGGGGACTTATTCGCAGCCCGAGGTCCGTCTACTTCGCCTCCGTCAGGCAGGTGGAGTGCGCGGACGCTTTCACCGTCCTCTTCCTGCTCCGCGAACCGCGAGTTGCAGTCATCGATGCGCTTGCCCTTCCGCATAACATCATTCGACCGCAGCACATTTACGCCAATGACACCGCAGCCATGCGGGATCGGCTCCCCACGGTTACCACCGGCCCGTTCGTCGTCGCCGGACAGGTGCCGGGCGAGAGCGTCACGTATAGCCGGAACAATAGCTACTGGGATCAGCCCTTCCCGTTCTTGTCGGGACTGGAGTTCGTCATCCTGGCGGAATCCGCCCTGGCGACCGGGCTCCGTTCGGGAGCCATCGACGTGGGCAAGCCGGAGGGCTATGCCAAGGAGGACGCGGAGACCCTGCAAAACGAATGTGACACCTGCCAGGTCTGGCCGCGGGCATTGGCAATGGGCCAAACGCACCACATCATCCTCAACCACACCAGGGAGCCCTGGAACAGCAGCGGCATCAAGGAGGTTATCGCCCTCGGAATTGACAACACGAAGTACATCCGGAACATCCATGGCGGCTGGCACTTGCCGCCCACCGGCTGCGGCACCTATCCCTACTCAACCTGGGCATTGCCAATAGACCGTTGCACGGACATTCCCGGCTATAGCGATTTCTCCGCAAAGTCCTCGCCTGCGGCGGACAAGGCGCATGCCAGGGAAATCCTTGCCAATCTCGGCTACTCCCCCGGCGAGCTGTCCATCTCCATCTACTTCAGTGAAGTTACTGAGGAGGATATCCCTGCAGTCATCTCCGACTTCCAGGAAATCGGCATCAACGCCGCCTCCATCGTCCTTAGCCGGCAAGACTTCCTGGCCCGCATCACCGAAGGCGACTTTGACGCTGCCGTCCATTCTGAATGGGCCATCAGCGATGCCCCGGACCTCTTGCTCCTCGGACACTTCTATACCGATGGCCGGAACAATTTCGGACGCTTCAGCAGCCCGGAACTCGATGACCTCGTCGATACCATGAGCGCCGCCCAGAACCTGGACACCCGGCGGGAACTCGCTTGGGATGCCCTGGAGTTGGCCCTCAAGGAGCAGGCAAAGATCGTTGTCTCCCACGGCGTCCTCATGCCCGTCTTCAGTGGACGAGTGCGCGGCGTCATGCCCGGTCTCGACTACCAGGCTGAATACGGCCCCCAACTTCGGTACGATCACGCCTGGCTGGCCCAATAGGCCGCGGCGCCGGACAGCCGGAGTGAACCCGCTATTCAATTCAGTACACCCTTGCGCTGCTAGGATTGACATGACTCTAGCCACTGTCATAATCAATGCATCCAACAACTGGTAAAGCAGATGGTTTAAGGTAGGAGGAAGACCTCATGAGCAGATGGACCCTGCTCCTCATCGGGCTGGTCGCAACAATCGCCTTGCTGGCGGCTGCGTGCGGCGGCACCGCTGAGGAAGAACAGGATGAAGTGGCCAACACGCCTGCGCCCACGGCAACGGCGCTGACCATTACCGCAAGCTCCCCGCAGGCCGAGCCGACGACGCCTCCGGCGGCAACCCCGGCCACAGACGAAGACCCCACGCATTCCGTCAGCGGAATCCCGCTTGATCCTGACGCGGTCTACGGCGGCACGCTCAAGCTCGCCTATCGGTCCACCAACCCGCTGAACCCCTGGGAAGAGGCGGCCGGACCGGCATTCGACGTTGGGCACCTGCTCAATAACATGCTTATCAAGCCGCGCACGTGGGGAACCGAAGAGGACTTCAAGAACAATGCGTTCTTCGAACTGCATCCTGACCTGGCCAGCACGTGGGAACAGTCTGAGGACGGCCTGTCCTGGAGCTTCACCCTGCGCGACGGCATTGACTGGTCGGACGGAACACCCCTGTCCTGCAACGACGTGAAGTGGTCCTTTGACACAATCAGGCTGTCAAACGACGCCGGACTCCTGCGCAGCCCGCGCAAGACCCACTACCTGGCAATTGACAGCATCCAGTGCGCGGACGACCTCACCGTGGTCTTTAACCTTCGGTGGGCGAAGCCCGCTGTCCTGGAGGTCATTGGCCAGCCGTACAACATCATCTTCCCCTCCCACGTCTACCAGACCGAGTTCCTGGAGACCGGCAAGCTGGATTCCATGCGCGAAGAGCCCTCCAAGGCCACCACCGGCGCGTTCCAACTCGTTGACTACATCCCCGGCGAGGGCTACACCTTTGAGCGGAATGACGACTACTGGGATGCTCCGCTCCCGTACGTTGACGGCGTCGAGATGATTTTCCTCTCCCGCTCCAACATCCCGCCCGCCCTCAGGACCGGCTCGGTTCACGTGGGCGACTCCCATGGTTACACCGGCGGACAGGCCCTCACCCTCCTGAGCGAGCATGACCCCGAGATCTTTACGATTTACGATCGGGTCATCGCATCCTCGTTCAGCCCCGCGCTGTTCCTTAACAAGGAGCGCGCGCCCTGGAATGACCCTGCGGTCAACACCGCCTTCGCGCTCGCCATTGACAACCAGAAGTACATCACCGCCGTTCAGCAGGACCTCTTTGAACTGCCCACCGGCTGCGGCTTCTACCCCACCAGTGAGTGGGCCATGCCCGCCGAGCGCTGCGCCGCCATCCCCGGCTATGCGGACGTGTTCGGAGCGACCACTGAGGATCGCGCCGCCGCCGCCGCCGCTGATAAGGAGCGCGCCAAGAAGATCCTTGCGGACGCCGGCTACACCGGTGAGAATGCGCTCGACCTCAGCATGACTGTTTGGAACGTCATCCAGGCGGACGGCCCGCAGATCCAGTTGGACCTGCAGGAAGTCGGCGTCAACGTGGAGCTCCTGATCTTCGATTCCACCACCACCTACACCAAGTGGTCCAACGCCGACTTCGACGTGGGAGTCCACAGCTTCTGGATCGCGGGAATCGACCCGGACGTGACGCTCTACGAGCACTTCTACACCGGCTCGGACCGCAACTACAACCGCTACAGCAATCCTGAGTTCGACAACCTGGTCAACCAGATGAGCCGGACCCTGGACAAGGAAGAGCGCAAGGAGCTTGCCTGGCAGGCCATGGAGCTCGCGCTGACTGAGGTGGGCAAGGTCGTCATTTCACACGGCTCCTACTACCCGATGTTCAGCGCCAACCTCCGCGGCTACATGCCCGCCCCCAACTACCTCGCAGGCTACGGCCCGGTCAAGCGCTACGCCCACGTCTGGATCGACGAGTAGCGCAACGCGAATCCGGCCGGTTTCGGATAACAATGCTGCCCCTGCCGCAACGGCAGGGGCAGCATTTCTTTTTGCCATGCATAGTGTTGCTAGGGTTGACACTAGCTACAGTCAAGTCATAATAACTCAATCACAGTTACCAATAGGGGAGGAGAAGATTATGAGCAGATGGACCTTGCTTCTCATCGGCTTGGTCGCTGCCCTTGCGCTGCTTGCGGCGGCGTGCGGCACGGCTGAAGAAGATGAGGAGGACACGGGGGAAACGGAAACCCCGCCGACGGCGACAGCAACAGCTATCGTCATCACCGGCAGCGCGGCAGATACCCCAACACCTGTGCCTGTTGACATGGACGATGATGACGACATGATGGACGATACCCGTTCCGTCAGCGGCATCCCGCTTGACCCGGATGCCAAGTACGGCGGCACCCTCCAGATCGCCTACACGAGCCACAGCCCGAGCTTCGTGCCGTGGGAGTCCGCAGCCGGCCACTCCTTCGAAGTGGCGCAGATGCTGAACAACATGCTGATCAAGCCGAGGACGTGGGGCACCGAAGAAGACTTCAATAACTTCGTCTACTTTGAGTTGCATCCTGACCTCGCCACCAGTTGGGAACAGTCCGATGATGGACTCGCCTACACCTTCGCCCTGCGTGAGGGCGTGGACTGGTCGGACGGCGTGCCTGTCACGTGCAACGACATCAAGTGGTCGTTTGACACCATCCGGCTTGCCCAGGACGCAGGCCTAAGCACCAGCCCGCGCAAGACGCACTACCTCGCGGTTGACGCCATCACCTGCCCGGATGACCTGACGGTGGTCTTCAACCTCCGGTGGGCGAAGCCGGCCATGATTGAAGTCATCGGCCAGCCCTACAACGTCATCTTCCCGGCACACATCTACCAGACGGAATTCCTGGAGACCGGCGCATTGATGTCCTTCCAGGATGAGCCGTCCAAGGCAACAACCGGCGCCTACAAGCTGGCGAACTACATTCCCGGCGAGATTTTCGTGTTCGAGCGCAACGATGACTACTGGGACCAGCCGCTTCCGTACCTTGACGGCGTAGAGATGCGCTTCCTTGGCCCGGGTTCATCCCAGATTCCCCCGGCCCTGCGCGCAGGACGTCTGCATATCGGCAGCCCCAACGGCTACACCGGCGGACAGGCGGACACGCTCCTCGCGGAGTGCACGGAAACGTGCCAGTTCTGGCAGAACCGCATCATCGCCTCCTCCTTCAGCCCCGCGCTCTTCATCAACAAGCAGCGCAAGGGATGGATGGAAGACCAGAGAATCCACGAGGCATTCTCCCTGGCGATCGACAACCAGGCATACATCACCACCGTTCGCAACGACTGGTACGAGCTCCCGGTGGGCTGCGGATTCTACCCGACGTCCCCGTGGGCCATGCCCAGGGAGCGCTGCGGCCAGATCACCGGCTTTGCTGATGTCGTTCCGGAGACGCGCGAGGCGCGCGCCGCCGCCGCTGCCGCTGACAAGGAGCGCGCGCGGGCATTGCTGGCAGAGGCCGGCTACGACGCGGACAACCCGCTCGTCGTTGACTTCACCGTCTGGTCCCCAATCCAGGGCGACGCCCCGCAGTTCATCAATGACCTTGCGGAGATCGGCGTGACCGCCGAGCCGGATGTCCAGGAGTCGGCGACTGCCTACGGCAACTGGGCGACGGCCAACTTCGACTTCGGAGTCCACAGCTTCTGGATCGCCGGAATCGACCCGGACGTGACCCTGTACGAGCACTTCTACACGGGTTCGGACCGCAACTACAACCGCTACAGCAATCCCGAGTTCGACAATCTGGTCAACCAGATGAGCCGGACACTGGATCAGGAAGAGCGGAAGGAGTTGGCATGGGACGCGATGGAAATGGCGCTCAATGATGTCGCCAAGATCGTCGTCTCGCACAGCTCCTACGTCATGGCCATCAACAAGGACGTTCGCGGCTTCATGCCGGCCATCAACTACCTCTCCGCCTACGGCCCGCTGAAGCGCTACCAGCACGTCTGGCTTGACGAGTAGCAGACTCGCCTGAGATCGGGAACGGCAGCCAGCCCGTTTCGGATACCAATGATGCCCCTGCCATTGCGGCAGGGGCATCATTCCTTTTTGCAATACCTAGTATCGCTAGGGTTGACACTAGCTACAGTCAAGTCATAATGACACAATTGCGGTTGACCCATAGGGGAGGAGGAGACTATGAGCAGATGGACTTTGCTTCTTGTCGGTCTGGTCGCCACGCTTGCGCTTCTTGCGGCAGCATGCGGCACAGCCCAGGAAGATGAAGACGAGGGAGAAACAGAAACCCCGCCGACAGCGACAGCGACAGCTATCGTCATCACCGGCAGCGCGGCAAATACGGCAACTCCGGTGCCCGACACGGGCGGTGGCGATATGCCGACCCCGGGGCCTGATCCCAACGCGTCCGTCAGCGGCATCCCGCTCGATCCCGATGCCAAGTACGGCGGCGTGTTGCAGACGTCCTATACGTCCAACAGCCCCAGCTTCATCCCGTGGGAGTCCGCCGCAGGTCACTCCTTCCCCATTGCCCACTTGCTGAACAACATGCTCATCAAGCCGCGCACGTGGGGCAATGAAGAGGACTTCAGGAACCAGGTCTACTTTGAGTTGCATCCTGACCTCGCCACAGGCTGGGAGCAGTCCGAGGATGGTCGCGCCTACACCTTCACCCTGCGTGACGGCGTGAACTGGTCAGACGGCGTGCCGGTCACGTGCAACGACATCAAGTGGTCGTTTGACACAATCAGGCTCGCGCAGGACGCAGGCCTGAGCACCAGCCCGCGGAAGACCCACTACCTGGCAATTGACTCCATCTCGTGCCCGGATGACCTCACCGTCGTATTCAACCTTCGGTGGGCGAAGCCGGCCATGATTGAGGTCATCGGCCAGCCCTACAACGTCATCTTCCCGGCCCACATCTACCAGCAGGAGTACCTCGACACCGGCGCCTTGAAGTCCTTCAAGGAGGAACCATCCAAGGCGACCACAGGCGCATACACGCTGGGCACCTGGATTCCGGGCGAGTCCTTTGAGTTCAACCGGAACCCCAACTACTGGGATGAGCCGCTTCCGTACCTCGATGGCGTCAAGATGATCTACCTTGGCCCCGGCTCCTCGCAGTTGCCTCCTGCGTTGCGCGCAGGCCGGCTGGACGTTGGCAGCACCACCGGCTACACCGGCGGCCAGGCAGACACGCTCCTTTCGGAATGCACGGACACCTGCCAGATCTGGGACGCCCGTGTGATCGCGTCATCCTTCAGCCCCGCGCTCTTCATCAACAAGCAGCGCAAGGGATGGATGGAAGACCAGAGGATCCACGAGGCCTTTGCGCTGGCAGTGGATAACCAGAAGTACATCACGACCGTTCGCAACGATTGGTATGAGCTCCCTGTCGGCTGCGGCTTCTACCCCACGTCCCCGTGGGCCATGCCCAGGGAGCGCTGCGGCCAGATCACCGGCTTCGCGGACGTCGTTCCTGAGACGCGTGAAGCGCGTGCCGCCGCCGCTGCCTCTGACAAGGAAAAGGCTCGCGCCCTCCTCAGGGAAGCCGGCTACACCACCGACCCGGGCTCGGACAACCAGCTTGAGGTGACGTGGACCGTGTGGGCGCCCATCCAGGGCGACGTTCCGGCCTTCTCCAGCGACCTGGAAGAGATCGGTGTCAAGGTCAACGTGGATGTACAGGAGTCCGCGACCGCCTACGGCAACTGGGCGACGCACAACTTCGACTTCGGCCTCCACAGCTTCTGGATCGCCGGAATCGACCCGGACGTGACCCTGTACGAGCACTTCTACACTGGCTCCGACCGGAACTACAACGACTACAGGAATCCGGAGTTCGACAACTTGGTCAACACCATGAGCCGGACCTTGGATCAGGAGGAGCGGAAGCAACTCGCGTGGGACGCGATGGAGATGGCGCTGAATGACGTTGCCAAGATCGTGGTCTCGCACAGTTCCTACGTTCCGATCGTCGGCGCGGATGTGCGCGGCTTCATGCCGGCCCTCAACTACCTCACCGGCTACGGCCCGCTCTACCGCTACGCCCACGTCTGGCTTGATCGGTAATCCAACCGACTGAGTCACTGTGGCGCTGACGGCAAATCCGCAGACCACAAGGGCGCCCCGGCGCGAAAGCGCCGGGGCGCTCCACTTTTTGCTGCCTGGCATTGCTAGGGTTGACACTCAGCATCGCGGCGTCATACTGTCACAACTAGGGTTTACCTATGGGAGGAGGAGGGAGACCATGAATAGGTTTACATTGCTCCTTGTCGGCCTGATTGCCGCGCTTGCCTTGCTGGCGGCGGCGTGCGGCACGGCTGAAGAGGAAGCGGAAGATACGCCCGCGCCTGCGGAACCGACCGCGACCGCGCTCAGCATCACGGGCAGCGCCCCGCCAACGGCAACCCCGATGACCGACATGGGCGACAGCGTTGCGCCAACGCCGGGGCCTGATCCCAACGCATCCGTCAGCGGCATCCCGCTTGACCCGGACGCCCAGTACGGCGGCGTTTTGCAGATCTCATACACAACCAACAGTCCCAGCTTCGTTCCCTGGGAGTCGGCGGCAGGACACTCATTTGAAGTGGCTCACATGCTTAACAACATGCTGATCAAGCCGCGTACGTGGGGCGACGAAGCAGACTTTGACAACCAGGTCTACTTTGAGTTGCACCCTGACCTCGCCACGGATTGGGAACAGTCTGACGACGGTCTGGCGTACACCTTCAATCTGCGTGACGGCGTGAACTGGTCGGATGGCGTGCCTGTCTCATGCAACGATGTCAAATGGTCGTTTGACACCATCCGGCTCGCGCAGGACGCAGGCCTGAGCACCAGCCCGCGGAAGACCCACTACCTGGCCATCGACTCCATCGCCTGCCCGGATGACCTCACCGTCGTGTTCAATCTCAGGTGGGCGAAGCCGGCCATGATTGAAGTCATCGGCCAGCCCTACAACGTCATCTTCCCCGCGCACATCTACCAGCAGGAGTACCTGGACACCGGCGCCCTGCGCTCATTCCAGGACGAACCATCCAAGGTGACCACTGGCGCCTACACGTTGGGCCGGTGGATTCCCGGTGAGTCCTTCACCTTTGAGCGCAACGACAGCTATTGGGACGCGCCGCTGCCCTACCTTGATGGCGTTCAGATGACATTCCTTGGCCCCGGCTCCAGCCAGGTTGTGACAGCCTTGCGTGGCGACCGGCTGCATGTTGGAAGCACCACCGGCTACACTGGCGGTCAGGCGGACACGCTCATCCAGGAATGCACGGAAGTCTGCCAGTTCTGGCAGAGCCGCGTCATTGCATCCTCCTTCAGCCCGGCGCTCTTCATCAACAAGCAGCGCAAGGGCTGGATGGAAGACCAGAGGATCCACGAGGCCTTTGCGCTGGCAGTGGACAACCAGAAGTACATCACAACCGTGAGGAACGACTGGTATGAGCTCCCCGTCGGCTGCGGCTTCTACCCCACGTCCCCGTGGGCCATGCCGCGTGAGCGCTGCGGGCAGGTAATCGGCTTCGCCGATGTTGTTCCTGAGACGCGTGAGGCGCGCGCCGCAGCGGCTGCCGCCGACAAGGAAAAGGCTCGCGCGTTGCTGAGGGAAGCTGGCTACACCACTGATCCCGGCTCAGACAACCAGCTCCAGGTAACCTGGACCGTCTGGGCGCCCATCCAGGGTGACATCCCGGCATTCGAGAGCGACCTTACGGAGATCGGCGTGATCGTGGAGACGGATGTGCAGGAGTCTGCGACCGCCTACGGCAACTGGGCAACGCATAACTTCGACTTCGGCCTCCACAGCTTCTGGATCGCGGGAATCGACCCGGACGTGACCCTGTACGAGCACTTCTACACCGGTTCCGACCGGAACTACAACGACTACAGGAATCCGGAGTTTGACAACCTCGTCAACCAGATGAGCCGGACCCTGGATCAGGAAGAGCGCAAGGAGCTCGCCTGGCAGGCCATGGAGATGGCGCTGAATGACGTCGCCAAGATCGTGGTCTCCCACAGTTCCTACGTCGCAGCGGTCAACAGGGATGTCCGCGGCTACATGCCCGCCCTCAACTACCTTGCCGGCTACGGCCCGGTCAAGCGCTACGCCCACGTCTGGCTTGATGAGTAAGCCAAACCGCTGAGCCACTGTGGCGCTGACGGCAAACCCGCAGACCACAAGAGGCCCTCGATGCACCCGCATCGGGGGCCTCTACTTTTTGCCCCCACTGTCATTCTGCCCCCACTGTCATTCTGAGCGCAGCGAAGAATCCATCCCCTCTCCCTCAGGGTCAGGGAGAGGGCTAGGGTGAGGGGGCGGCAAACTGGCGGGAGTAGGAGGGAGTCGAACCCACCGGGGACGGCGCTGGCCGCCCCCCATCGGGGTTGAAGCCCGTGAGCCCCACCGGGAACCATCTACTCCCGCGCGATGCGGGACGCCGGACACCTAGGAATGCTCAGCGATGTACTTCTCTGCGAAGATCGCCGCCGTCGCCCCGTCCCCAACCGCGGATGCCACCTGGCGCGCCGACTGCGCGCGAACGTCGCCCGCCGCGAACACGCCCGGGAACTGCGTCTCCATCTTCAAATTCACGTGCAGGTGCCCCTGCTCATCAGACGGCAGCTTCCCCCGCAGGAACTGCGTATTCGGCGTCAGCCCCACGTAGATGAAAACCCCGTCAACCTGCCGCTCATACAGCGAGTCCTGCGTCACGTCCTTCAGCAGGAGCGTATCGACGAGGCCGTTGCCCTTGATCTCCTGCACCGTTGTATTCCACAGGAAGTCCATCTTCTCGTTGGCGAACGCCCGCTCCTGCAGGATCTTCTGCGCCCGCAGCTCATCACGTCGATGGATGATCGTCACCTTGTTCGCGAAACGCGTCAGGTAAGCGCCCTCCTCAACGGCCGCGTCGCCGCCGCCGACCACCACGAGCTCCTTGTCGCGGAAGAACGCGCCGTCGCACACCGCGCAGTAAGAGACGCCGCGTCCGGAGAACTCATCCTCGCCCGGCACCTCCAGCTTGTTGTGCATGGAGCCGGTCGCGATGATCAGCGTCTTGGCCCTGATCTCGCCGTCGTCCGTCTTGACGATCTTGTAATCGCCCTCGAGCTCGACGTCCTCGACCTCGGCGTACTCGACGTTCAGGCCGAACTTCTCCGCGTGGTCCATCAACTTCTGCCCGAGCTCCGGTCCAAGGATGTGCTCAAAGCCCGGGTAATTTTCCACGTCCTCAGTGACGGCAAGCTGCCCGCCCACGAGGCCGCGTTCAACCAGCAGGGTATTCATCCGGGCGCGCGTGCCGTAAAGGCCCGCAGCCGCCCCCGTCGGCCCCCCGCCAAGGATGATCAGGTCATAGGTATCCAACGCGCCGCCCCTAGACGGTTACGACCTTGGACAGCAGGCGGTCCTTGATCGCCTTCTTCGGCATCGCGCCGACAACCTGCGCCACCGGCTCGCCGCCTTGGAACACCATCAGCGTCGGGATGCTCATCACCTGGTACTTCAGCGCGATGTTCGGCGCCTCGTCCACGTTCAGCTTGGTGAAGCCCATGTCGGAGGAATACTCCTCCGCAAGCTCTTCGACGATCGGCGAGACGATCTTGCAGGGGCCGCACCAGGGCGCCCAGAAATCCACGAGCACCGGCTTCTCCGAACCCAGCACCTCGCTCTGAAAATCGTTCTCGGTCACATCCTGCATCTTCGCCATCCCGGACCTTCCTTCCTGGTTCGCTACCCCTCTGTGGGTTCAGTTTACCCCGCCGCGCAACTAAAATCCGTCCCGCGCGGGCATATCAGTATACGAAATCTCAGCCCGCCCTGTCATTTTACCCCCCGCGCGGGTGTATGATTGCGGTACGGCAAGGCGTGACCGCCCGATGTGCGAGGGGCGGCGCTGAGCTTCAAGGGGAGGTAGGGAAGACGTGCGTAACTTTAACTATGTCGCGCCCGCGTCGCTTGCTGAGGCCGTCCAGGCCTTTGGACAAGCCGGCGGCAAGGCGCGCGCTCTCGCAGGCGGCACCGACATCATCGACCAGATCCGCATCGGTCGCAGGACCCCGGAACTGCTCATCGATACCAAGCGCGTGCCGGAAATGATGGTCTTTGACGATGACGGCGCGGGAGGACTCCGCATCGGCGCGGCGCTCCCGCTCTCACGCGTCCGGGACGATGACCGCGTCAAGGCCGGATTCCCGGCGCTTGCCACGGCGTCCGGGCTTGTCGGCGCAATCCAGATACAGAACCGCGCCACGCTTGGCGGCAACGTCGGCAACGCGGCCCCCTCCGGCGACACCATACCCCCGCTGATGGTGCTGGGCAGCACCGTCGTCATCGCCGGTCCCAACGGCACGCGGGAAGAGCCTGTCGGCGACATCTTCGCAGGCCCCGGGCAGATGACGCTCGCGCCGGATGAGTGCCTGGTCGAGTTCCGCGTCCCCGCGCCCGCAGCCAACAGCTCCAGCTACTACGTCCGGTTCATACCGCGCGCGGAGATGGACATCGCCGTCGTCGGCGTCGGCGTTTCAATGACCCTCAACGGTGGAGGACAGATCGAGGACGTCAACATCGCCCTGGCATCCGTCGCCCCCACGCCGGTTCGGGCGACCGACGCCGAGAACGTGTTGCGCGGCGAGACGCTCACCGCCGCCCTTGCCCGCGAGGCCGGCGAACAGGCGGAGCATCACGCGTCCCCCATCTCGGACGTGCGCGGCTCAGCCGACTACCGCCGGGAGCTTACCAAGGTGCTGACGCGGCGCGCCGTCACGGCCTGCGCCCAACAGCTCGGCGCCACCGTCAGTTAGGAGGACAACCATGACGACAACGACAACAAACCGGCGCATCGTCCAATTCACCGTGAACGGCAACGCCGTTGAGATCGCCATCACCCCCAGGCAGACCCTGCTTGAGGTTGTTCGAGACGAGCTTGGCCTCACCGGCGCGAAGGAGGGGTGCAGCAACGGCAACTGCGGCTCCTGCACCATTGAGGTTGACGGCGTCACCATCAACTCCTGCTGCGCCCTCGGCGTTGAGATGGAGGGCAGGGAGGTCAACACCATCGAGGGCCTCGCCCCCGGCAATGATCTCCACCCCATCCAGCAGGCCTTCATGGAAAACGGCGGCCTCCAGTGCGGCATCTGCACCCCCGGATTCATCCTCTCCACAGATCATCTCCTCAAGATGATTCCCAATCCCACGGAAGAGGAAATCAGGCTCCACCTGGCGGGCAACCTCTGCCGCTGCACCGGCTACGACAAGATAGTCCGCTCCGTCCAGGCCGCCGCCGCAGAAATGACCTCCTAAGCGCTATTTCCCCTCCCCACTCTGTGGGGGAGGGCTAAGGTGGGCGAGGTGTCATTCTGAGCGCAGCGAAGAATCCAAAGTCACGATTGAGCAATCCAGCGCTATGACCCAACCAGCCGCCACCCTCGTCCGCGGCCGCCGCGTCCTCACCCGCGCAGAGCACGACGGCAGCTATACCCTCCTCAACGATGCCGCCGTCGCCATAGCCCCGGACGGCTCCATCATCGAGGCCGCCCCCTACGATGATCTCCGTTCCCGCCACCCCGATGCGGACGTCATCGGCAACGGCTCCCACTTCGTTCTCCCCGGCCTCGTCAACGCCCACCACCACGGGCGCGGCGTCTCCTACCTCCAACTCGGCCAGCCCGACGGCGCGCTTGAAACCTGGCTGAATCTCGCGTGGGGACGCAAGCCCATGGACTCATACCTCATGGGTCTCTACACCCTCATGCAGCAGCTCAGGTCCGGCACCACCGCCGTTATGTTCAACCAGGCCGGCCCCCTTGCCGAGGCCGAGGGCACCCTCACCGCGTTCCGTGAAGTGGGCGTCCGCACCGCATTCTCCATCGGATTCCGCTCCCAGTGCTTCCTGATCTACGGCGACGACGAGGAGTTCCTTGCCGGCCTGCCGGATGATCTCTCGCAGACCGCCCGCGCCGTCGTCGAAGCCTCCCGCGTCGACTTCGAGGACAACCTCAACCTCGTCCTTGACCTCCATGAGCGGTATCAGAAGCCGGACCCGATGGCCGTCCGTATTCTCCTCAGCCCGTCAGGCTACCACTGGGCCGATGAAAACACCCTCAGCCGCATCGTGGAAACTGCCCGCGACAACGACATGGGCATCCACACCCACGTCCTTGAAACCGTCTACCAGCGCCTGTACGCCAACCGGACGACGGGCCAGTCCCCCGTGCAGCGCCTCGCAGACCTCGGCATGACCGGCCCCGGCGTCTCCTACGCCCACTGCGTGTGGGTCACGGAGGACGATATCCGCATCCTCGCCGATACCGGCACGTCGGTCAGCCACAACCCCAGCTCCAACCTGCGCCTCCACAGCGGCATCGCCCCCGTCGGCGCCATGCTGGACGCCGGCGTCAACGTCGGACTCGGAACCGACAGCGTCGGCATCAACGACGATGATGACATGCTCCAGGAAATCGGCCTCAGCCAGCGACTCCACCGCGCCCCGGGCCTGGACAACCGCCGTGTCACGCCCGGCGAGTTGCTCTACATGGCGACGCTCGGCGGCGCGAAAGCCCTGACTCTGGACGACCACATTGGCAGCCTCGAACCCGGCAAGCGCGCCGATATCGTCATGCTCAACTGGGACCGCGTCTCCTACCCGTATCTGGACAGCGAACTCGATCCCCTTGAAGTCCTCGTCTCACGCGCACGCGGACGAGACGTGCGAACCGTCCTGATCGATGGCCGCGTCGTCTACGACAACGGCGAATACCCCACCCTCAACGTCCCCGCCATCACCATGCGAATCCAGGAAGCCTTGGCAGGAGGCCCGCCCCCGGACGTCCTAAAGCGCCGCCAAGCCGCCCAGGCCCTCGACCCTCACATCCGAGCCTACTACCGAAACTGGCAACTCCCCGAAACCCCCCAATACACCCTCCGCAACGCCGCCCGATAGCCCCGTCATTCCGGCGTAGGCCGGAATCCATCGCGTGGCCCGCAGGGCCACATCCCGCACCCCTCCCCCCGAATCCCCCGCGCAGGCGGGGGCCTACCCCCCGGCCGTAATCGTAACCGTGTCAGCCTTGATGTACTTCCACGCGTCGCTCACCTTGACGCCGATGAACAGTTTCACGCGGTACGTCGTCCCCGCAGTCAGCCCGGTTATCTGGTGGCTCGACGCCGACTTGCTGTAGAAAACGACGTTCTGCTTGCCCGTCCAATTTGAGGGCGCCTGGCCCGTATCCTCCACCCAGCGCACTTCGTAGTACTTGAAAACCTGGTCGTCGGAAAAGTCGTAGCTCCACGTCACAGCGCCGCTCGCGGTGACGGCGAAAGTCGGCGCGGCGGGTGGGACAGGCGTGGCAGTGGGCGGAATGGGCGTGGCGGTGGGTGGAACAGGTGTCGGCGCGGGCGCCGTGCCGTCATGGATGCGCAGCATCAGCGTGTCGCCATTCTCCCACGGCTGCGACGATACGCTCCAACTCAGTGTATCCTTCGCGCTGTCCACCGTCGCGTTGGCGACGCTCAGAGACAGCGACGCCGTGCCGTCCAACCCGATGACGTCCACAACCTGCCCCGCAAGCGCATCATCCGGTGTGACCCCAAGTGTCACCGTCCCGGATTCCCACGTCATCCCACTAATCGTCGCCGCCGCGCCGTCAGCGCCTGTGAACGTGTTGGGCTTCAGCACACCGTTCGTGGCATTCGCCCCGATAGCCGTGCCAATGGTCACCGGATCAAAGAACGCCTCGTGGAGGGTGCCGGTGGGCGCGGTAACGGTCAGGAACAACTCTTCCCGCTTCTTCTCCAGGTCGGGCATTCCGTCGCAGATGATGTATATCTTTGGACGAGGGGTGAAATAGGTCTTGTACTCTCCTGCGGGCAGGGGGCGCATCGTGTCCAGAACCACCGGCCATCTCGTTCTGAACAAGGCCGCGTCCCTGCCTGTAAGTTGGACATCGTCGGCATCAGGCGGCGGGGTTGCCGGAAACCCGCTATACGCAGAATCCGTGAACGCCATCGTTCCTCCGGCCAACCCGGAGCCGAGGGTGGCATCAAAGCGTTTGTAATAGTAACCTTGGCCGCCGATCTCGACTATCCTGGCCAGCTCATACTGTGCCTCACGTGCCTGTTCGGTCTTCCTGTAAAGGCAGTCCTTGTACGCCTCGGAGCCGCCTCCTGCTGCGATTTCGCGGTCATTGGCCGCAATCTTCGCCTTTAGGGCGGATAGCGTGATGGTTGGCGTGGTCTCGGACTGACCTGACACCCCAGATGCCCCATCGGTGGCTGCGGGCGAATCCAGCAGGAAGCTCTGCGTATCCGAGCTGCCGGATGCTCCGCCGGCCTCGGACGAAGCGGCGGGCAGCCATCGCTTGTCCCACCGGCTGGCTATCGTATAGTAGTCCTCCCAAGGCTCATCGAAGTATAACCCTCCCAGCCGATACCGATTCGCTTGACTGGTGCTGGGCAGTTCCGGATGGGAGTTTTCGAGAAAGAGTATCGCTTCCCTGCTATCCCACTGCGTGTCCCGCCTGCCCTTCAGGGCCTCTGCCCGCGTGACGGCGCTCCCGCTCGTACTAAAGGTATCCAGACCGTCCCAAGCCACCGCCACAAGCTCGCTGCTACCACTCCCCCTCAGGTACTCCAACACCCGGAACCGGTAGTCCAGGGCGGCGACGTAGTCCGTCTCTCCTGTCTGCTGCTCCGCCACCGCAGTCACTGAGAGCAACTCCACCCGGGCGATAACATCCGCCCACGCTATCGTCTCCTCGACGGGGGCCACACCGTAGTAATCAGAGCCTGAGCCAAGCATGTCAGTCGGCGCCTGTTGAGTCGGCGCCTGTTCCGTTTGGGAGTTGCAGCCCGCCAAAACGGCCGCCAACAAAATAAGCCCCACCGCGCGTATCATCGTCTCCGCCCCATCACGCCTCGTCCATGTCATCCAATCTTGCCTGTAACGCCCACGTCATGCATGGCAGCAGTTCTACCCCGCGCCCGCCCGCCTGTCAACTCGGCCGCCTCCCCTTTTCCCCGCAAAACCGGGAATCCAGCCCCCCGCTCACCCTGAGCCTGTCGAAGGGTGCCCCCACCTCACCCCGCCCAATGCGCTATTATCCCCTAAGCGTGCCGTATCAACAGGGGGGTAATGATGCGCGGCATTGTGTGGGTCACACTGACCGTTGGCGCCCTCGCCTTTGCACTCGCCGCCCTGACCGCCTGCCGGGCCCCTGACCCCACGCCCACTCCCACCCCAGCGCCAACACCGCCACCCACCCCCACCCCAACGCCCACGTCCACCGAGCAGCTCAACCAACAGGCAGCCTGGCTCGCCAACCCCCCGGACGCCGCCCACTGGATCGCCAGAACCGCCATCCGTCGCATCGCCGTGGAAGATGAAACCCTGGGGCAGCAGGTTGCCGCTCTGCCATGGAGCGTCGATGGCATAACCGCAGATGAGGCCGGCGTGCTGGACGATCTCTCGTGGCTGCTACAACAAGACCCCGCCATCGCCGCAGCCGTGCTGGACTTCTCATGGATGTCCGCAACCGCGAACATCACCGCAGATGACCGCCGCGCGCTCCGCGCAGTCCGCGCCGCCGTCGACGCGGATAGCGCCCTCGGCGCAACCCTAGCCTCCTACCCATGGTTCGAAACGCCCGTCACCCCCGAAGGTGCCGACGCACTGGAAACCCTAGCCGAACTCGTCGCCCCGGACTTCCAGTCGCAGACCGTCACCGGCATCGGCGCAATGCGGCTCCGGCCTCCATCACCCACCGAACCCCCACACCTCGAATTCGCGCAAGAACTAGCGGAGATCAACTGGCTCCAGGACGAAATAACCGGGGTCGAACCAGAGGCGCTCAACGCCTGGGCCGAGTTGATTCAAGTCGAAGAGCCGAGCGGAGACGCGGCCCTGGAAACAGTGTGGCGCTACAACTGGACGCGTGACGACGCGACGCAAGCAGAAGTAAAGTTCATCAGTGACCTAAGCGAAGTGGCTGCATCAACCGATGATCGCAATGCAGACGCGCTCGAGACAATCATGGCGTATGGCTGGGTGAGGAACGGCATCGCTCAATCCGAAAGCGGGTGGATACTGCGTTACCAACCCCTGCTGGAGGATGCCGGCCCGGAGGACGCGGACGCGCTGCCCCTCATCCTGGACTATGCGTGGGTGAGGGACGGGCTCCGAGCGCAAGAGGTGGGCCATTTGTCGTCGCTGCGTTCCATCTTCCGCTACAGTTCCGCTGAGAACGCTCCGGCAATCCGTACGGTCTTCGGGTACCCGTGGTTGGCGGATTCGATCACGTCGGATGAAATTGCGGTGCTGAGAGACATCGCGAGTGCGCTGTCTGCGACCGAGACCGTGGGCGCGGCCCACGTGAACAAACTCCTTGGTTACGGATGGGTCTCAGACGACATCACCGCTGACGAGTCAGCCGGTTTCGGCCTGCTGTCAGACACTCTGCGGATGCTTGGGCGGGATTACCCGGAGGCCGCGCAGTCCGTCCTCGCGTATGAGTGGGTGCAGGATGACCTGGTGGATTCCGACCTGGTTTCGCTGCGCGCGCTCTTTTCAGTCTTTAGGCATCCTAGAGACCAGACGGGCGACTTCACTGTGGCGCTAACCGCCCGGCCATGGCTCCAGGACGGCCTTGACGAGGATGAGTTGGCCCTGCTTGGACTCTTCGATCATTCCCTGAGATCAGTCCCTGCCGGCACAATCATGCCCCCTGCGCTTGCCGCCTACCCGTGGCTGGATGGCGGCATTTCAAGTCGGGAAGAGCAGTGGCTTATCGACTTCCTGCAGGTACTGGCTGCCGGTGTTCTGCCTGACGGCTTCGACGCGGTCCAGTTCTCGGAATTGCCGTGGTTCCAGGACGGCATCGATGAATTCGAGGCATCGGCAACATCACACCTCGCGTGGGACTCCACGCTCCGAGACCCGGACATCCTCAGCAAGGAGTGGTTCCAGGACGGCCTGTCTGAGCAAGACATGGTGCTCCTGAGGGCCCTCGTCGACGCCAAGTGGCGCTCTGAACACCACTATCCGGACTTGCTGGATTCGCCCTACATAGCCAACAAAACACTCACATTGCTGCACAGGGAGTTGGAGGTCTATGTTGTCGGCTCCACGCAGTTCAAGGCCAATGACCCGACGATGGGTCTGATTGAGGACATTGCCCTCAAACTCGAAGAGTTCATGGCGCTGCCGTTCCCGCGAGACAACATCGTCATCTTCTACTGGCAGCCTGCCTGGAGCGAGGGGCAGACGCCCCGGTTCGGTCTCGGCCACGCCGGATTGGCATTCTTTACCTTGGCGCCCCCGCACCACAACCGCAATTACCACCTGGCCGTCTTCCATGAGATGGCTCACGCATACTGGGGCGGCCACACCGGCGCGCCGCCTTGGTGGAATGAAGGAGCCGCCGGTTTCCTGCCGGACTACGCCCGCGATGCCCTCGGCCAGGAAACCCTGGACGAACGGCGCGCCGACCTGCTTGAGGACACGGAGCGCGAGTGCTGGAGTTGGCGCATCGCCAACATCTCTGAGTACTACCACATACAAGAGACGAACCGCCCACTCGCGGAACGCCGCAGCATCTGCATCTACGCCTTTGGCGAGCTCTTCCTCATGGAGATGTACCTCCTCCTCGGACACGACGCCGTCTCCACTGCCATGCGCCAACTCTACGTGGACGCCCGCGACTCAGACTGGCAAGACCCGATTACAGACCAAAAAATCTACGATGCCTTCCTAGCCAACACCCCCCAGGACAAACTCGAAGACTTCCACAACCTCTTCGACGACATCCACGGCGGCGCCAAAGTCACCCTCCAGGACTCCTAACCCTCCCGCTCACCCTAAGCACCACCCCCGTTCACCCTGAGCCTGTCGAAGGGTGAACCCCCACCCTCCCCTTTTCCCCGCAAAACCGGGAATCCAGCCCTCCCCCCCCCCGTCATTCCGGCGAAAGCCGGAATCCATCGGGCACCGTCATCCTGACGATCTGTCATTCTGAGCGCAGCGAAGAATCCACCATCGCCCTAGGCGCCAGTGACCCACACATAAATACTGGATGCTAACAGCGTAGGCGCCAATATGCTCCATAGCAGAGCCCCCATGAATGGCCAAAAATGCCGTCGAGGCAATGCCGTCACTCTTCCTGGCAGATAAATGTCATTCCACTCCCTGGGGCCGGACACCCATCGTCTTGCATTATTCCACATAACAAACTCTATTAGGACGGCGACTCCACCGAACAATGCAAAAAATAGTGAAAGGGCCATCATATCACCGCGGTCTGCATAACTGGAAAGGATGATCGTGACCGCAACAAAAATCCCATAGGATACAGTGAAGAGAGCCAATGGACATATGAACCACACGATGATAATCAATCCATATGATATCTCGGTTAGACGATTGCTTGAACGCCACCCTAGGAAATTGGCTATGAGGAAACACCATGGTAGAAAAAGGGCAATTGACGCAGCAGTGCCGCCTCCAAATGCCTTGAAGACAGGCATACCCTCCCTGTGAGCCAGCCATGCAGTGATTGCGCCCGCTGCGGGAGACCAGATCATCCCAACTACCGCCAGGATAAGGATTGGTGAAAGGAGGAGTAGAGGCACCATGAAAAACCTTAGGAGATCAAGCAGCATCACTTTGCTCCACAATCTGGACAAGGCAGGCGATTAAGCCGAACAACGCGAGAATTGCCACAACCCACGCCGCTTTCCCAGGGAAAGCCGTCAGCGCTCTCCGACGTCCGCCGCGTTCTCGCATCACATCCTGGGACGACCTGATCGGTGACTCCCTCGTCCCCTATGCCGACACTTGTACCCCTCCCTCCGCAGTTCTGTCAAGCACCCACCCCCCCCTCACCCCGCCACCCCCCGTTCACCCTGACACCCCCCCCCGTTCACCCTGAGCCTGTCGAAGGGTGAACCCCCACCCCCTATACTGAACCCATGACTACCACCGCGCATGGCCGCCCCTTCCGCGTCGCCCTCGCCCAAATCAACCCCACCGTCGGCGACATCGAAGGCAACACACGCCTCATCATCGACCACATCCAACGCGCCCAGGACGCCCAGGCGGACCTCGTCGCCTTCCCGGAGCTCTGCGTCACCGGCTACCCCCCCGAAGACCTCCTCTACAAAGACTCCTTCCTCCAAGCCGCCGACGATGCCCTCCAGCAGATCATCCACGCCTCCCACAACATCACCGCCATCGTCGGCTACCCCACCCCCACCACCCCCCCGTACAACGCCGCCGCCGTCATCCACAACGGCCAACTCATCGACGTCTACCGCAAAATCTTCCTCCCCAACTACAGCGTCTTCGACGAAGAGCGCTACTTCGCCCCCGGTGACACCTCCCCCGTCTACCACATCGGCCCCGCCCGCATCGGCGTCAACGTCTGCGAAGACATCTGGTTCGACAACGGCCCCACCAACGTCCAAAAGGCCGCCGGCGCCCAGGCCGTCATCAACATCAACGGCTCCCCCTACTACCGCGGCAAACGCGCCCTCCGCCAGGACATGCTCACCCGCCGCGCCGCCCACAACGGCGTCTTCCTCTGCTACGTCAACATGGTCGGCGGACAGGACGAACTCGTCTTCGACGGCGCGAGCATGATCCTCGACCCGCGCGGCAGCGTCCTCGCCGCAGGCAAACAATTCGACGACGACTTCATCATCGCAGACCTCCCCCTCGCCCAAGCCGACGAAGTGCCCCAAACCGCCGTAATCGACCCTAAAGACCCCTTAAACGCCGCTTTTAAGGATTACAATGTGATTTTTGTCACCGCCATAGAAGGGAGGGCAGACCGCGATTCCCTATCTGAAACGCAGCACGCTGCCCCAATGGACCCCCTCGAAGAGGTCTATAACGCTTTGGTCAAGGGAACGCAAGATTATGTTCGAAAAAGCGGCTTCTCCCAGGCCATAATCGGCCTCTCCGGCGGCATCGATTCCGCCCTCACCGCAGCCGTCGCAGCCGATGCCCTCGGCCCCGAAAACGTCCTCTGCGTATCCATGCCATCCCAATACACCGCAGATAGGAGCGTCACGGATGCCCGCGCCCTCTGCGACAACTTTGGCATCCCCTTTGAAATCATCCCCATCGAGGACATGGCCGCCGCCTACCGCGATGGCCTCCGGTCCCTATTCGCAGGCACGCAGGAAGGCGTCGCCGAAGAAAACCTCCAGGCCCGCGCCCGCGGCAACATCCTCATGGCAATCTCCAACAAGTTCGGCCGCATCGTCCTCGCAACCGGAAACAAGAGCGAATACGCCACCGGCTACGCCACCCTCTACGGCGATATGGCAGGCGGATTCGCCGTCATCAAGGACGTCCCAAAGACCCTCGTCTACGAACTCGCCAACTGGCGCAATGAGCAGGCCGGGCGCGACATCATCCCGCAGGAAATCATCGACCGCCCCCCCACCGCCGAACTCCGCGAAAACCAGCTCGACGAAGACTCCCTCCCGCCCTACGACGTGCTTGACCCCATCCTGGAAGCCTACGTGGAGCGCGATGTCTCCCCAAAGGACATGATCGAAAAACTCGGCTTTGACAAAGACGCCGTCCAACGAGTCACCAGACTCGTTGACATAAGCGAATACAAACGCCGCCAGGCCGCCCCCGGCGTCAAGATAACCGAACGCGCCTTCGGCAAAGACCGCCGCCTCCCAATAGTAAACCAATTCAAACCGGATAGGGAAAATCTGCAATGACCATCTACCTGGATCATGCCGCCACGACCGCTGTTGATCCCCGCGTTATGGATGTTATGTTACCTTATTTCACCGGCCAGTACGGGAACCCCTCCAGCATCTATGGGCTCGGGCAGGACGCCGCCCGTGCTATCGACTCTGCCCGTGACCAGGTCGCCGGTGTCCTGAACGCCCGCAACGGCGACATCATCTTCACCGGCGGCGGCACCGATTCCGACAACATGGCCATCCGCGGCGCCGCATACGCCCTCCGCCGGCACGGCAGCCACGTCATCACCTCCGCCAGCGAGCACCACGCCGTCATTCATACCTGTGAGTGGCTTGAGAACAACGCCGGATTCTCCGTGACTTATCTGAAACCCGATGGCGAGGGCGTCATATCAGCCGAGCGGGTCGCCGAGGCCATCACGCCTGAAACCACCGTCGTCACCATCATGTACGTCAACAACGAAACAGGCACCATCCAGCCCATCCCCGAAATCGCCGCCGCAATCCGCGCCGCAGAAGAAAAACACCGCCATCGCATCGTCTTTCATACGGACGCCGTGCAGGGAGCGGGCTACCTGAGCCTCGATGTACAGGAGCTTGGCGTCGATATGCTGAGCCTCTCCGCCCACAAGTTCCACGGCCCCAAGGGCGTCGGCGTGCTCTTCCTGGACCGTGATGCGCCGTTCCAACCGCAGACCATGGGCGGCAGCCAGGAACGGAATCGACGCGCCGGCACGGAAAACACCCCCGGCATCGTTGGAACCGGCCTTGCCCTCGAGCTGGCTGAAAGCGACCGCGGCGAGACGATCCCGAACATCGCCCAGCTCGCCTCCCGCCTCGGCAACGGCATCCTTTCCACAATCCCCGATGCTCACCTCAACGGCCCTCCGCTCGGCGACCCGCGCCGCCTGCCCAACAACGTCAACATCTCCTTCAAGAACATTGAAATCGAATCCGTCCTGATCAACCTTGACATAATGGGAATCGCCGCCTCATCCGGCAGCGCCTGCACGTCCGGCTCCATCGACCCCTCGCACGTCCTCATCGCGATGGGCAAGCCGCTTGAACTGGCGCGCAATAGCCTGCGCCTCACGCTTGGACGTGACAATACCGGCGCGGACATCGACCGCGTCCTTGACGTTCTGCCGGAGACCGTCCGGCGCGTTCGCTCACTGGACAGGAGCCGTTAGACCGTAGGTCGGCGAGAATCCCCTTGCGCCCCCCAGTGGAGGGGTGCGCGTCAGCGCCGCGATGGTATTACGCGAGGAAGTCGCGGAGGCGGCGGCTGCGCGTGGGGTGGCGGAGCTTGCGGAGCGCCTTGGCCTCGATCTGGCGGATGCGCTCGCGGGTGACGCTGAACTCACGCCCGACCTCTTCCAGCGTGCGGCTGCGGCCATCATCGAGGCCGAAGCGCAACTGGAGGACACGCCGTTCGCGCCCGCTGAGCGTATCGAGCACGCTGCCGATCTGCTCCTTGAGCAGCTGGTAGGAGGCGGCATCCGCCGGGGCGAGCGCGGCCTTGTCCTCGATGAAGTCGCCGAGGTGGGAGTCTTCTTCTTCGCCGATGGGCGTTTCCAGCGAGACCGGCTCCTGCGAAATCTTGAGGATTTCCCGGACGCGGTCCGGCGTGATCTCCATCTGCTCGGCGATCTCCTCGGTGGTGGGTTCCCGCCCAAGCTCCTGGACGAGGCGGCGGTTCTCACGGAGGAGCTTGTTGATGGTCTCCACCATGTGAACGGGAATGCGGATGGTGCGCGCCTGATCGGCGATGGAGCGGGTGATGGCCTGCCTGATCCACCACGTGGCGTAGGTGGAGAACTTGAAGCCCTTGCGGTAGTCGAACTTCTCAACGGCGCGGATGAGGCCGATGTTGCCTTCCTGCACAAGGTCCAACAGGTTCATGCCGCGCCCGATGTACTTCTTGGCAACGCTGACAACGAGGCGCAGATTGGCCTCCGTCATGCGCCGCTGCGCCATCTCGCCTTCGCGGCGAATCTCGTCGAAGTAGTCGCGGCATTCGTCCTGGGTCAGTTCAACAGCCTGGTGAATGTCGTGGGTGGACAGGAAGAACGGGATTGTCTCAAGCGTCAGGGACGGGGCAAAGGCGCGAACGATGGGAGTGGGCAGCAGCCACCGTTGGAGGGAGAATTCGATGATCTCCCGCTCAACGTCTTCCGGCTCGCGGCCAAGCCTGCCCGCGAACTCCTCCGCCAGTTCGTGGTGCATCTCGATATCGATGGTCTTCTGGACGTCAGGCGATTCCTTGAGCGTGATGAGGGTGCAGGGCGTCTCAAGTTCCAGGTGCTTGATGATGAGGTCGGCGAGTTCACCGTGGGTGGCGAGCTTGTTGAGCAGGTGGATGGCAACGTCGGCGATGGAGGCGTTGCGTCCGGTCCCCTGGCGAATCTTGAATTCAAGCTCGTTGAGCTGCTTCCACCCCTCGGTCTTGCGGGCCAGGTTCTTCTCCTGCCGCGCGTTGAGGAGATCGACGCGCCCAATCTCGCGCAGGTACATGCGAACGGGATCATCGAGCGACTCGGCGTCGGCAAGTTCCGCCTCGGCTTCGGCCTCGATGCGCTGGGCCTCTGCCCACTCTTCGCGGGATGCCGGCCAGTCTTCCTCCGACTTGTTGGCGTTCGGCAGTTGCCGCAGAAACTCTGACGAGGCCGTCGGATCCAGGGTGACGACGCCGTTGGCCACCTTCTGGGACAGGGAGCCGGGCTCGTCGTCGCCGAGGTTGATCACGCCGGATTGCCAGGTCATATTTCCTCCTCCGTTCTATATGTTGCGGGTGTTCCTGTTCCAGGCGCCGTACTGCACGGCGCGGAGCTGTTCAAGGCGTTCGGTAAACTGCGCTCTCATCTCATCGGTGATGGCGCGAAGCGCGTCGGCCTCCTCGCCGTCTTCTTCGGCAAGCGATGCCACGGCCTCCGCCGCCTCAAGCTCATCCTTCTTGAGTTGGCGCTCCCACATGCGGCGCACCAGATCGCTCAGCGCCTTGCCCTGCGCCCGCCGATCAAGCTGCACAGGAATGGCGGCGCGAAGCTCGTCCGCGTCCGGGCTGACGAGGATTTCGGCGCGCGTCACCGCATCGGCGGTGGTCAGCAGCTGCCACATGTCGCGGCGCTGCGGGTCCCAGAAGAAATGGGACGGCAGTTCCGGCAAATCAAGCCGCTGCCATGCATCGAAAATCTCGTTGTCGTGCGTGAGGACGAGCGCGAGAAGGTGCTGCTCAACCACCTCGCCACGTGAGTCGTCTAATAGGCTAGAACTAATCTGGTCTGTGGGTTCTTCCGATGCTCTGGTCCTCGGCTGATCGACTCGCCCAAGTTGTCTCGGACGGCTAATTCCGGGCTGTTGCCTAATGGCGGACTCTAGTCGCTGCACGTCCATGTTCAGCGTAGTAGCCAGTTGCTCGAAGAGAGCCTGCTGCTCGTATTGGTCCCGGATCTGTCGGATGATTGGAAGCAGGCGCTCAATGACTTCCTTTCTGCCTTGAGCTGAACTGGTGTCCTTGCTCTTAACTTCCGCCTGGATAAGGTAGTCAAGAATGGGCGTGGCCTCTTCGACGCGCTTGCGCCAGTCATCGGGGTCGCTGCGGATGACATCGTCCGGGTCGCGGTCAGGCGGGAGGGCGATGATGCGGAGCTTGGGCAGTTCTCGCCGCACGCCCATTGGAACGGCGGAGTTTGAAACGCGGACGACTTCACGCCGGAAGATGTCAAAGGCCCCCTCGAGGCTGCGGCGCGTGGCCTCTTCACCGGCCGTGTCGGGATCGAGGGCGAGGGCGTAGCGGCGGGCCATGGTGCGCACGAGGCTCACCTGCCTCTCCGTGAGGGCGGTGCCCATGATGGCGACGACGTTGCCGAACCCGGCCTGGTGGGCCTGCAGCGCGTCCATGTAGCCCTCGACAAGGACGACTTCGCCCCCGGCGCGGATGGCCTGCTCTGCGCGGTCAAGGGCAAAAAGAGCGCCGCTCTTGTCAAAGAGCGGCGTCTGGGGCGAGTTCAGATACTTGGGCTGTGAGTCATCGAGGGCGCGGGCGCCGAAACCGATGACGCGGCCTTTACCATCGCGAATCGGGAACATGAGCCGCTCACGGAAACGGTCATAGGAGCCCGGATTGCCGTCCGTGCTGTCGTCATCCCGTTCCCGTGCAATTACCAGGCCCGCCTGTAGCATCTGCTGCTCGGTGTGGCCCAGGTCGGAAAGGTGGTTCTTCAAGGCCTCCCAGCCCTTGGGCGCCATGCCAAGCTGGAAATCCTTGACGGTCTCGTCGCTGATGCCGCGCTCTCGCAAGTAGCGCAGGGCCTGCTCGCCGGCGGGAGAGAAGGTCAGAATCCTGTGGAAGTAGTCGGCGGCGCCCTGGAGGGCCGTGTAAAGAGTATCGTTCTGCTTCCGCTGGGATTCGTCCTGTCTGCGGGTATCGGGAATGGTGACGCCCGCCCGCTCCGCCAACCGGGACAACGCCTCTGAGAAGGTCAGGTTGTCAGCGCGCTGGATGAACGAAAAGGCGTCGCCGCCCGTGCCGCACGCCCCGAAACAGTGCCATGTGCCGCGGTCCGGGAAGACGATGAACGACGGCGTCTTTTCGTTGTGGAACGGGCAGTTCGCCTTGAAATTGCGGCCCGCCTTTTGGAGCGGCACGCGCGACTGGATAAGGTCAACGATGTCCGTGCGGGCCTTGACGTCATCGACGACAGTCATAGCGCCACCTCCGCCAATGGAGTGGTGGGGACGCGGCCGGCGCGCAGATCCTCGGCGGCGCGCGCCGCGAACTGGTCCGTCATGCCGGAGATATAGTCGACGGCGCGGCGCGGCGCATCGTCTTCAGGCCGCGCATAGCCCTCGGGGATCAGTTCAGGCGACTGTGTGAATGTGTCCCACAGGGTTTCGAGGATGCGGAGCGGCTCTCCGGTCTGGTCTTTGGCCGCAGTGAGATAGACGTTGTCGAACAGGAACTCGCGGAGATCGACGATGGCGCGGAGGACGGGCTGGCTCATGGCGATGTGAGGGCGCTCGCCCTCGTCCACGTGAACGCCGTCCTGGCCGGCAACGGGCCACGACGTTTCGACAAGGTCGGCGATGATGCTGTTGAGCCGCTCGGCGTGGCGGTTGCCGAGCAGTTGGCGGACGTGGAGCGGGATGTCCTCGGGCCGGATGACACCGGCGCGGAGAGCGTCGCCGAGATCGTGATTGACATAAGCAATCGCATCGCTAAGGCGGCAGATTTCCGCTTCAAGACTAATCCCATCATCCTCCTGCCGGATCGCGCCGAGGCCGCCGCGTCCCTTGGAGTGTTTGAGGATGCCGTCCCTGACTTCCCACGTGAGGTTCAGCCCCTCGCCGTCCTTTTCCAGGACGTCCACCACGCGAAGGCTCTGCTCGGCGTGGCGGTAGCCGCCGGGGATTCGTTCGGCGAAGAACTCTTCCCCAAGGTGGCCGAACGGCGTGTGGCCGAGGTCATGCCCGAGCGCGATGGCTTCAGCAAGGTCTTCGTTGAGCCTGAGCGCGCGGGCGATGGAGCGGGCGATCTGGGAAACCTCAATGGTGTGCGAGAGGCGCGTCGAGAAGTGGTCGCTGAGGGGGGCGATGAAGACCTGCGTCTTGTGCTTGAGGCGGCGAAATGCCTTTGAGTGGATGATGCGGTCGCGGTCTCGCTGGAACTCCGTCCTCATGAAGGAGGGCTCTTCAGGAACGCGCCGCCCCCGCGTGTCACGGCTGAGTTGAGCAAAGGGGGAGAGCGTCTGCTCTTCCAACTGCTCGAGGTGTAGGCGAATGTGGTGATTGTTCATGTGCAGGACAAATAAAAATAGCCCCTGTCAAGGGTTCACGGACAACGATACCCATGCGTACCGATGGTGTCAATGAGGCGCGTCAGGGGCGGAGGCGGTTTTGGGGCGGGACGACGTATGGGGGGGCGGGGATGACGTGGTGGGGGGGATGCGCCCCCGCCGAACCTGTCATTCTGAGAGCAGTCGAAGAATCCCCCGCGCAGGCTGGGGCGCGGCGGGAGTCCTGGCGGAGGGTCTGGACGTGGTAGGCAAAGAAGGCTACTGCGGGGATGATGATGGAGAGCGTGGGGACCAGGGCATCGCCCAGGAAGCCTGACCCCTGGCCGAGTATCTCGCTCAGCACGGCGGCAATGAGGGCGACGAGGGTGAAGAGCCATGTGCCGCCGAGGGCGATGAGGGCCACGTAGAGGTAGATGCGCCGGACAAGGCTGCGGGGATCGGCGTTGACGACGCGCCACCAGAACGCGGCCCAGAGCGGCGCGCCGACGATGATCATGGTGAGGGCGACAGCAAGGACTTCGCCTTCGCCGTCTGTCGTGGTCAGCACGTCGCTATCGGTCAAGAGGGTCAGGATGGTGACGAGGAGTCCCATGAGGCCGGGGACGAGGGCGATGAGGCCGACGGCGGACATGATGTATTGGAAGGTGTGGGACAGGGGGCGGGCGGAGTCGCGTTGTATGACAGACCAGTGGTAGGCGAGAAGGGCGAGTCCGATGAGGAGGCCGACGGCGGGGAGGATGAACTGCCGGAAGTAGATAGCGGTTGTGGCGGCATCGTCCGCGCCGACGATTTTGGCGATGACGACGTAGATGGTCGCGCTCGCGCCCCAGAGGGAGAGCAGCGCCCCGCCGATGAAGGCGAAACCGTAGAGATAGACCTGCCGGAGGACTGATTCTTCGTCGCCGGTCACAACGGCTCGCCATTGGATTGCCCAGGCGGCGATGCCGACTACCGCCCAGCCGGCGGCAGTACGGAGAGGGTCCTGGAAGTCTTGGGCGTCAACGAGGACGTCCGTATCAAAGACAAGGTTGTAGGCGGCATAGGCGAAACCGTAGGCGATCCAGTAGGTTCCGACGACGGCGGATGTTAGGAAGATGACGCTGAGACCGTAGACGCGCCATCGCTTGACGGTCTGGGCGCGGGAGCCGGGCTGCCCCTCCAGGTTTTCGCGCCGCCAGAGGTAGTACCAGAGACCGGCGGCGGCGATCACGCCCCCGACGTTTGCGAGCCCGTCAAAATCGCCGGCCACGTCCTGAACGACGTACAGCGCGCCGGCAAAAACATACAGGGCGGCGAGGGCCAGCGCGCCGTTGACATAAAGTTTTCGCAGCACCGACCCAGCCTCGTCGGGATGCCGGGCGACAGCGCGGCTACCAAGGAAGTCATGTCCGAACCAGACGGGAAGGCCGACGATGATCATGGCGATCCACGTGGCCATATCGAGGGTTTCGAGACGGACGATATCGGTGGCAAGCCCGTACGCGCCCTGGAGGAGGATGGCAAAGGATACAAAGGCCGCCAGGTAAACGTATGAGCGTTGGGGGATGCTCATGACGATGCCTCCTGAGCAATTACCGGAGTGGGGGCGGTTTCATCATCGCAATAGTCGTCCCGGATGTGTTCGAGGTTTATTGGCCACTCTGATTCCGCTATGCGCCAGTAGCCGTCCTGGGTGCGGTGGAGTTCGAACTCGTTCTCGAACGTGTCGCGGTTGTTCGGGAGTTCAAAGAGATCAGGCTCATCACGGTACGCAACGCCGACAGTGACGATCACGGTTTCGGAATCGACCTCTTCCACGTCACCGAGCCTGACGCGATAGCGGTCATACGAGGGGGAGGTGATTCTATCGCGCAGTTCGTCGGTGGCGCACGGGGTGTTGTTTTCCTCTGTCAGCAGCAGAAGGGCCGTGTTGGCGTCCTCTTCGATGACGGCGCGGATGTAGCGCTGGACGGCGCCCTCGGGGGTGTCCGGGGGGTAGGTGGCTTCCTCGTCGTCGATGAGGCGCGGGAGGGCGACAGCGAGGATGACGAGGATGATTACGCCGGCGACGACACCTATGAGTATTTTGGTCGATGAGTCCATGGGGACATTTTACATGCGGGCTTAGGGGGGTACTTGACCGATCAGTCGTTGGGCAATATATTGGCAAGCGATATATCGTATTGCGCTATATGCCCCTCGGAGTATCGAACCGGAGCGGAATCACCTGTGTTATGGAAGGGAGTCGCATGACAGAGCAACACCCAATGCCCTCGGACTTGCTTCCCCTGCCGGTCTCGCAGCTGCATATCCTGCTTGCCCTGACAACCGGGGACAAGCATGGTTACGCAATCATGAAGGAGATCGAGGCCTTTACCGGCGAGGGGGTCAGGATGGGGCCGGGCACGCTGTACGGGGCGGCCAAACAGATGTTGAAGGCGGGGTTGATCGAGGAGAGTTTCGAGCGCCCGGACCCTGACATGGATGATGAGCGGCGACGCTATTACCGGCTGACCGACCTGGGCCGGCAGACCCTGGACGCGGAGATCGTCCGCATGGAGCGCCTTGCCCAGACTGCCAGGAAGAAGCAGATGGACGCCATGCAGCGCCGGGGCGCGTGAGATGTTCTCCACGAGGGTGTACCGGGCGCTGCTTGCAGCCTATCCGCGCGAATTCCGCCGAGAATACGGGGATTTGATGGTCCAGTTCTTCACAGACAGGATGCGTTACGACGGCGGGGGCCTACGCGGATTGATCCTGTGGTGGCAGTTGATCTTCGGCTCGTCTGGCGGAATCGAACAATCCCTGCGCCGCGTTGGCGCGATCATCATGTCACCGGACGAATGGGACGGCGTAACAGTGTCAACGACGTGCGTGGACGTTGCGCGGGGCAACCCGCCGACAGGCCTCGACCAGCTGCCTGAGGAGGAACGCCGGTTTGCGCAGGAGCAGGTGGATAGCCGCGCCTGAGCAGTCGTCGGACATGCTGCTCGCCTTTGCCGTCATGCTGGCGTACACCACGTTGTTCATTGCGGCTACTGCCTGGATATTCAGGCGCAGGGACATCGGCGGGGCTGCCGGCGACTGATTAGGGCATTTCGTCGACGTGGATCTTGACGTCGCGCTGGACGGTTAGGCCGACGAGGGCGGCGCGGAGGGGCGTTGCGCCATCGTCCGGAACGCGCACGAGCAGAGTCACGCTGACGGCCGTATCGAGGGTGACAGAGGACGTAGTCTCAATTGATGCGCCGGCGCGTTCAATGGCCGCAAGAATATCGTCGACCAGGCCGGCACGGTCATCGGCGATGGCCGTGATGATGACGCGATTCGCGTTGGTATTGTCCTGATTGGGTGACATGGGGGTAGGATACGGCATGGAGGGAGGTGTGTGATGGCGCGGGAGATGGTGGAGACGGTAAGGGGGCCGGTGGCGGCGAGCGAGCTGGGGTTCACGCTATCGCATGAGCACGTGATCGTCGGGTTTCCGGGGATCAAGCAAACGTATCCGGAGTTGATGGACTGGGAGGGCATCGAGTCGGGGGGTATCGCGATGCTGTCCGAGGCGCGCGCCGAGGGACTCAATACGATCATGGACGCGACGCCGTTCGAGTTGGGCCGCGACGTGGAGATGCTGCGGCGGGTATCCGAGAGGTCGGGCGTGAATATCGTCGCGTCGACGGGAACGTACGTAGACATTCCGCGGCTTATCTGGTTTACGCACCCGGACCGCATGGCGGCAGTGTACGTGCGGGAAATCACGGAGGGGATTGAGGGAACGGGAATCAAGCCCGGTATGATCAAGGTGGCGGACAACAATTATGAACTGTCCGACGCGGAGGTGATGATCCTGCGCGCGGCGTCGCGGGCATCAAACGAGACCGACATCCCGATCACGACCCACACGCAGCCGCTGAACAAGGTTGGGGAGCCGCAGTGGCGCATCTTCGCGGAGGAGAAAGTCGACCCGGCGCGGGTGTGCATCGGGCATTCATCGGACGCGACGGATTTCGAGTACCTGGCGGACCTGGCGCGCGAGGGAGTGTTCCTGGGGATGGACGAGCTGCCGGGGCACCAGTTGAATGAGCCGTGGCGGGAGAAAGCAGATATGGTCAAACGCCTGCTGGACGCGGGTTTCGAGCGCAATTTGATGCTGTCGCATGACTGGTCGGTAAAGAAGCATCCCGATGATTCATGGGGCGCGTCGGAGGAGAAGCATCGGCAGGTGAACCCGGACGGGTACGCGTTCGTGGGGCGTCGGTTTGTGCCGTACCTGCGTGAGCTAGGCGTGGAGGAAGAGGCTATTCGGTTGATGACGGTGGAGAATCCGCGGAGGTTTTTGGCGGGGGAGTGAGGGCGGAGCCTGGACTTACCCCGCTATTAGCGCTCGGCCAGCGCGGACTGGATGATGCCTATCATTCGCGCGTTCGTTTCAGCGTCTTTGACGGCGATTCGTAATGAGCGGTCGCCAAGCTGCGGGCTCGTCGCCGCAGGATCCCGCAGGAAGAGGTTATGTCGGCGGCATCGCTCCATCAATTCGGTGGTCGTCGGGGCGTCCGGCGTCAGTTCCAGCAAGCAGAAGTTTGCGGTTCCGGAAATGACAGTAATACCGGGCAACAACCGAAGTTCGTCGGCCAGCCCCTTCCGCAGAGCCCTGGTTTCCCGGTAGCGGGCATCATAATACATGGGGGCGTCCAGCGCCTTTACGGCTGCCAGTTGACCTGGGAGGCTGACGGCCCATGGCGCGGTGCGGCGTCTGAGCATACTCATCATTCGCGGAGGCCCGACAAGGTATCCCACGCGCAGCCCGCTCAGCGCGTAAACCTTGGACATGGACTTACACACCACCACATTGTCACTCTCAGCCGCAAATCGCTCCAAAGATTCATCAGGACCAAGATAGTCAACGTAGGCTTCATCAATCCAGAACAGTGTGTCTCGGGGAGAGCGTTCAATGAGTTGGATCATTTCGTCGCGCGGGATGTGCTGCCCAGTGGGATTGTTCGGGTTGACAAGAACGACCAGGTCGTAGCCTTCACTCAGAGTATGTTGCAGTTCGTCACGATCTACGACGAATCTCTTGTCTGCCCTGAGTGTGAACCGATCAGTTCGGCATCCGATGACCTGTTCAAGCACGTGAGCGTATTCGCCGTATGAGGGGTCGAGAATCAGCGCTCTGCTACCAGATTGGAGCCAATGTATGAGAGCGAGAAATATGAGCTGTGACGAGCCTGCGCCCACGACGATTGATTCCTGGGATAATCCACGCCGTTCCGCAATCGTCTCAATCATTCCTTCGCTGCCTGTGGGCGGCGAGGTGCGCGCCAGCCAAGGCAGATGCTGCGCCAATGCTTCAACAACGGCGGGCGCAGGTGGGAACCAGGCGTCCAGCACGTCTGCATTGATGACGTCCGGCACCCGATCCAGCCGTTCAAAGCGATGGCCAATTGCGTCAAAGAACGCGCCTCCGTGAAACGCGCCCCCCCGAAAGCAGGCATCCGAGTCAGTTTCTTCACTAATGCCGAGCATCGTACTGCCTCCGTCAATCAGTTCTCACTATTTTGCTGTTGCCATGGGAAAGCAGCACCGTCAGGCGGAGATCAGTTTTCGAAGATGGCGGCGACCGGGGTGGTGAATTGGGGGAGGATGTCCTGGCCGGTTAGGGTATCGGTTTCGTGGAGGAGGACGGGGGGATTGTCGGGGCTGAAGACTTCGATGGTCTTGGTGTTCGGCCAGACGTTCCAGACCAGACGGACGCCGCTGTACAGCCACATCTGCGCCTTGTCATAGACTTCGTTGGCAGTTTGGCTGGGAGAGACAACCTCAACGGCGAGGTCGGGGACGATATCGAGAAATCCCCGGAAGTCTTCGAGTGACGGGAGACGGCCCGCCGCGAAGAAAGCAATGTCAGGCGCGCGTACAGTATCGGGGTTTCTTTCGAGATGGATGCCGGGGTCGCCTGCGAGAACCTTGCCGATCCCGTTGGTCTTGACAAAGTTATAGAGCAATGCGCCCAGCGCCATCATGACTTCGGCATGGTTTGGATTGTTCGGCATGTCCGGGCAGAATACCCCCCTGATGAGTTCGCCTCGCCGCTCTTCCTTGCCCAGGTTGTACAATTCGTCCGCCGTCATCGGAACGGTGCCGGCGGGAGTTAGCTGGGTTTTCGTCGTTGTCGCCATGTGATTCTCCGGACGATGGGGCTACCTTTCGCGGTCATTATACAAGGGCGGGGCGGCGCCACCAGACGCCGCCCCGCCCTTCGTCTGCGGTTCTGACTCTAGGTTGTGCCGTTGTGCGTTGCCCAGAAGACGTTTTCCGGGTTGAGGGGTATCTGGCGGTGGCGGATGTTCGTCGCGCGGCTGACGGCGTTGCCGACTGCCGGGAGCGGCGGAATGATCGGCACCTCACCGACGCCCCTGACGCCAAGCGGGTTCTCCGGCGCGGGACCGCCGACGAAGATCGTCTCGATCATCGGCAGGTCGAGCGCGGTGGGCATCCGGTAGTCGAGGAAGTTGGCATTCTTGAGGATGCCGTCCTCGCCCCACTCATAGTTCTCCCACAACGCCCAGCCGACACCCTGCGCGACGGCGCCCTGCACCTGGCCCTCAACGGCCATCGGGTTGATGGCGCGGCCGGGGTCCTGGAAGGCGGTGTACCTGGCGATGGTGGCGCGGCCCGTATCGTCGTCGATCTCAACTTCGCAGATCTGGACGCCGGAACTGGTGACGGGGCGCACGCCGGTGGCGAGGCCGTTGCCGATAATCGCGCCGGTGCCGCGCCCAACGTTGTTGGCCGCAAGCTCATTAAGGCTCACGGTCTGCTCCGGGTTGTCACGAAGGGAGAACGTCCTGTCCGCGTAGTCGACGTCGGCGGCATCAGCCTGGAATCGCTCGGCGGCGAGGTCCTTGAGCTTGCCGATGAGGTCTTCGGAGGCGTTCTTGACGGCCATGCCGGTCACGTACGTGATGCGGCTGCCCCATGAGCCGTCGGTGTAGCCGACCGCGTCGGTGTCGCCGACGGTGGAGCGGACCTCTTCGACGGTGACGCCGAGCTCCTCGGCGGCGATTTGCGCCATGGACGTGCGCGTGCCAGTGAGGTCCACCGAGCCGACGATGAGGCTGAACGTCGCGTCCGCGTTGAGCTGGATGGAGGCGGTGGACGTGCCGGCGCCCTCGCGGCGCATTCCGATGGCAACACCGCGGCCCCGTCCCTCAGGCACCGGGGTCGTCCAGGACTCGTGGCTCTTGACGGTCTCAAGGATCTCCTTGAACCGCGTCACGGGGAGGGCCATGCCGTCACTCATCGGCGCGCCGTCATCCGTGATGTTGGCGATGCGGAGATCGATTGGGTCCATGTCCAGCGCCTCGGCCAACTCGTCCATCATCGTCTCAATGGCGAAAGCGCCCTCCGGGAGACCCGGCGCGCGGTACGCCTGCGAGCGGGACTTGTTGGTGAGCACGTCGTAGCCGTCGGCCTGGAAGTTGGGCAGCTTGTAGGGGGAGAGGCCGGCGACGAGGATGTTGTTCACGTAGAGCGCGGAGCCGGGGAGGCATCCGGCATCGAGGTAGAACTTGGCCTCGAACGCAGTGACCTCGCCGTTCTTGTTGGCGCCCGCCTTGATCCAGCAGTAGGCGTCCGGCGCGGGGCCGGTGGCGCGGAAGACCTCGTCCCGGCTGAGGACGGTCTTGACGGGAGAGCCCGTCTTGAGAGCAAGCAGGGCGGTCGGAAGCTCAGGGACGGTGAATCCCTTGCCGCCGAAGCCGCCGCCGATCTCCAGGGGCACCACGGTCACCTTATTAAGGGGAATCTGCAGGAGGGCGGCGTTCTGGCTCTTGTTGGCGAAGGATGCCTGCGTGGTTGTGTAGATGGTGACGTGGCCGCTGGCGTCAACATCGACGGTGCAGGCCTGGGGCTCGATGTAGCCCTGGTGCACCATGCCGATGCGGTATTCGCTTTCGAGGACGACATCCGCCTCTTCATAGCCCTTGGCGACGTCGCCGCGGGCGAGCGCCATATGCACGGAGAGGTTGGTCGGCTTGTCGCCGCGGCCCTCGAGGCTCCGCGTGCGGACTTCCTCGTGGATAATCGGCGCATCGTCCTTGATGGCGTCCTCGATGCCGACGACGGCCGGGAGCGGCTCATACTCCACCTTGATGAGTTCAGCGGCCTCTTCGGCGACGTGCGGGGAGGTGGCGGCGACGGCGGCGACGGGGTGGCCGTGGAAGAGGACGCGATCCGATGCCATGAGGAACTGCCGCAGGTACACGGCGTCCAGCGTGACCTCACCGCCCACCTGCTCATCGGAGTCGAGCGGGGGCAGGTCCTTGTGGGTGACGACGCCCTTGACGCCGGGATAGGCCTCCGCGGCGGATGTGTCGATGCTCTTGATGCGCGCGTGGGCGTGCGGACTGCGGAGAATCTTGCAGTGGAGCGTGCCGGGCAGCGTGAGATCCGGCGCGTATACCGCCCGCCCCTTGACGCGCTCGACGGCGTCGACACGCGCGATAGGCTGTCCGATGGCCTTCTCAGGTGTTGCAACCATATGCTTCTACCTCCATTGCGGGCGCTCATTCGGGGGCGTCCGCGTCCCTATGCCGCCGCTTGCCGATTGGAGCCTTTGCGGCGACAGGGTTAGTGTAGCGGGGCGGGCGCGCGCGGACAAGCAACACGGGGCTACTTATCCATATTGGCCATGTCTACGGCGGCACGGGCTATTATCTTGGCGCAGTCCACGATTTCCGCCTCGTCGATGTGGGCGTCAATCTGCGCGCCGAGGTCCGGTGTCGTTGTCATCACTCACCTCCTGCCATAGCCTGACGACACGGCAATAGTAACGCGTTGGCTACGACGATACTATCTGCTAAGCATGTTCTCTATCGCGTAGTAGAGGTCATCAGTGAAGTAGCGGCGGCCCGTGTCGGGCGGGGTAAACACGAACATGTGCTCCGCAGCATATGGGGAAACAGTATAATCTGAGCCTTGCCCAGTGGTGCTGCCGAGTTCGACGGCGTATGCCATGATGGGGTTGTGAGGAAACGGCGTACCCGTGTCCTTTTCAAATCGCAGCGCAACCTCTTCAAACAGGTCCAACGTGGGATCGTTGCGGGGGAACTCCGTGTGGCGGATGACGTACAGGTCAACGTCGCCTGCAAGCGGGAAGGCGATGGTTCGGTGGGCGACGTGGCTCTGTCGCAGCAGGTCTCTGTACTGGGCCCCGGGATGCCGTCGGGCTTCGATCAGGCCAAACAGGGTAACGAATTCCGCCTCGCCTATCTGAGTAGTCAGCCATTCCTCGCCGACAACGAAAGCCGGATCGTCCAATGACACACGGGCCATCAAGCCCATCATATTCGCGTCGCGAGCATCGATGTCGTCCTGGAACCAGGAGACGGAGCCGGCGCTGAAGGTGTTCTGCCTGGCGACGCCTGCGGCCTCTTCGATGAACCGCCGAAACTGGTGTGTCCATTCAATCTCATCGGCGCTGATGCCGTCCTGGGCCCAGGGGCGGCCGGGGATGGATGCCGCGAGTTCGTCGTCCTGCCCCTGGAGTGCGAGCAGGAGGTCCGCGTACTCGTCCAGCCACCGACCCTCAGTGCGACTGATGCCGTTCAGCAGCCAGGGGAGGCGGGCCACGGCCGACGCAAGGTCGTCACCATGCAGGTATTGGGTGTCCAGTATTAGGTGATGAAGATTTCTCAGGCCCAGGACGCTCTGTTCAGACGTTTCGGGGGATTCAGCGTGGGCGTTCTCAATCACGGCGGTGACCGTATCAGGCGCCAGCGGGGTGACATCGTTGACGAAGTCCAGTATTTCCCGAACGTATTCGCGCTCTATGCCGGGCATACCGTCATCAAGCCACGGAAAGGTGGTGAGCGTGGGCGGGAGGGTCACCTCGCCGCTGAATCTGGCGTCCAAGAAGCCGGCATACGTGACGAGCAATTCAGTTTCGCCCACGTCCACATCATCCTGGAGCCAGGGGCGGGCTGTTAGCGTTGAGATGAATTCGGCGGTCTGCGGGCCCTGACTCTCGAATATGATGGCAAGGTTTTTCAACGGCACGACATCCTCAATAGCGATGCCATCCCGCACCCACCCGTATGCCAAGACAGACGCCAGCACGTCAGGCTGCTCTGCGGCAAGAGATGCGACAGAATCCGCCAGATGTTGGATTGCAGGAGCTTCCCAGCGGCCGACATCGTCGGAGATCCAGTCGTAGTTGAGGAGAGTCTCCTGATAAGCGCTGGCATCGACATCCTGAATGGCCAGCAAGTCGGCGAATGCGCGGAGGGCGCGGGTTTCATCGTTATCGAGGGAATCCGCCATCCAGGGATACGTCAGCATTATCTGCAAGGCTTGGGCGTCCTCTGGGCCTGCCTCTTGAAAGAGCTGTTCAAAGTTGCGCAGGGAATCGTTATCCCCGCCGTCAATGCCGTCTGTGACCCACTGGTATGACGCGACGGTTCTCACGGCGTCCACATGGTGGTCACCCGCCTCGATGATGAGTCTGGTCAGTTGGCCGACGGCGTCCGACTCCGGGGAGGAGACGGCGTCCTGCATCCAGGGATAGTCCGCGATGAGACGGGCCATATCGATCCGTTCAGGGGAGGCGGCAGGCGAGATATCAACGCCGGGGACGCCTATCCGCATCGCGCCGATGCCGGTCACCGTGTGCGCCTGAAAGCCGGGCGCAGCAATGTGAGCGAGCTCTTCCAGGGCTGTTGCCTCATCAGCCGCTGCGCCATCGGGAATCCACTGGTATGAGGCGAGGGTCGAGCCGAGGTTGTCGTCTACGTCTGCTGCGGCGCGTATGGCGCGAAAGGCGCGGCGATCATCGGGGCTGATTGCGCCGTTGGGGCTCATCCATGGGAGGCTGAGTACGATGTCCGCAACGGCGGGGACCTCCATCAGCAGCCAAGAGAAGTCGTCAAGCGCGCCGGCTTCTTCGGCGGTGATGCCGTCGGCGACCCAGGGGAGGGCCGCAATCTCCTCCCCAACTGTGTCATCGCTGAAGCTTATGCGGCGGATTGCAGCCCAGGCGATCCAGTGGACCGTGTCCGGCGGGGATTGGAACCAGGCGAGTCGTTCGGCGGCAGTTGGCTCAGGGGTTGGGGTGGGGATGGGAGACGGGGTGACGGCGGGGGTGGGGTCAGCCTGACGGCAGGCGCCGAGCGCGACGACCACGAGGGTAAGCGCGCCCAAGGCCAGTGCGAACCGCAAAACACGGCGCATCATTACCTCCCTGATGCTCCGGTAGGTTTAGGGGATAGTACACCATTACGCCCTCGCTCTAACCCTCCCCCAGAGGGGGGGCGTCCCGATGGATTCCCGCTTTCGGAGACCTTTGCGCAACCGTGGTCTCGCCTATTTTGGGGGACGCAGGTGGCGAGAGGGCGTGTGCTCTGTCAAGAATCGATGGTGTCCGACGGGCTGTCTGGCCGGTCATGTAGGCCCGATTTCAGGGGTGTGGCGGTATCCGGCGCTCGGATTGTGGGGTCGTGCCCGCTCAGGCCGGGGCGGGGACGAGGTGAATCATCTTCCTGAGGTTGTAGGCCATCAGCTTCAGGTACATCTCCACCCGGTTTCGGCGCAAGCCCCGGTAGCGCACGCGACTGTAGCCGTAGCTCCGTTTGAGCGTCCCAAAGACCTTCTCGACCGGGGAGCGGCGCGGCGCAATCAGGTCATTCCGCAATTGGAGTCGCGGCGGCAACACCCGCTGATGCTTGTTGGCCCGATGCATGATCCTGTCCTTGATGCCCATCTCCTTCAGCCGCCGTCGCCGCGCTTTCGATTCGTAGGCGCGATCGCCGTACACCGCCCGCTCATCCCCGCTGATCAGTTCGTCCGCCACCTCGCTCTCATACACCACGGCCGATGTGAATTCCGCCTGGCGCACGATGCCCGTCCCCTCGTCCACCCCCGCGTGCGCCTTGTAGCCGAAGTGCGTTCGCGATCCGCGGCCGGTGCGGCTCCAGCCCGCATCGGGGTCGGTCTCGCTCGATGCGCCAGGCCCCGCGCTCATCGGAGGGCGTCTGACCTGCGCCTCCACCAGCGTGGCATCCATCAATGTCCCCGACTTGACGAGCAATCCCCGCTTGTCCAGCTGCGCGCCCAGCTCCTGGAAGAGCGTCTCCGCCAGGCCGCGCCGCCCCAATTCCGTGCGGAAACGGCTGATCGTCGAGTGATCCGGCGCGTCATCCTCAAGCCCCAGCCCCACGAAGCGGCGGAAGGAGATGCGATCCGTCAGCGCCTCCTCCATCTGGGGATCCGAGGCGTTGTACCACTGCTGCAACAGGAGGATCTTCACCATCGTCAGCGGCGGATAGCTCGGCCGGCCCTCCGGCGCCGAATAGATGTCATCCACCAACCTGGCGAAGCGATCCCAATCGATCTCTGCGCCGATGCGCTCCAAGCGCGTATTCCTGCCGAGCTTCTCCGGCAGCAGCGTCTCGGCCAATGACGGCTGTCCCATCTGACGATGCATCGCTCTCCCTCCCCTCACACCATCCGCGCTCACCCCAATTTTGGCCTGACTGGGAGAGTTATGCAAAGGTCTCCTTTCGCGGGAAAAAGAGGCGTTAGGAGTTTTGGATGGTGACTTTGGCGCCGCCGTGGATGTCGTCGAAGAGGTTGTGGAAGTCTTCGAGTTTGTCCTGGGGGGTGTTGGCCAGGAAGGCATCGTAGATTCTTTGATCCGTAATCGGCTTGATCCAACCGGAGTCGCCGGCATCAACATAGAGTTGACGCATGGCGGCGGAGACGGCGTCGTGTCCCAAGCGCAGGTACATCTCCATGATGAAGAGTTCGCCAAAGGCGTAGTCGCAAATGCCGCGATCGGCTGCGCGGCCGGGATCAACCTCTCTAAGGTGATAGAGGTCGGAAATGGTATCGATTCCGCGACTCCAGCATTCGCGCCGGGTGTCTTCAATCAGGTTAGCGCGCCGTTCTTCCAAGGTTTCCTGGCCCAAGGCATCTCGCGCGTAATCGGGCAGGAATCCGGCTGCGCCTTCCGTCCACCATATCGGGGCGCGTGTGTGACCACCCCAGTACATATGACTGAATTCATGGAAGATTGCCAAATGGAAATTGGGATTGTATTTGGGCGGAGCGACCGCGACATATGACCCCATCGCAAATGCAACGTTATATTGAGGCTCTTCTCCTGCCTGCAAATTGGGTTCTATCATCACGGCAAGGGCAAACTCATGGGGGAATCGGACTCCCATAAAATGCTCCAGTTGTGTGATGATCTGTTCCATTAGGTCAAGAGTGGGATCATCCGCCGGGAACTCCGTATGCCGGATCCCATAGAGCCTTATTTCGCCGGTCAGGGGGAGTTCGATCATTCGCTCCGCCAAGTGGTATTCGTCAAGCAAGGCGCGGAACTTATGCTCCGAGCGGGACAGGGCATCAATATACGCCATCAGGACGACACGATCACGCTCAGAACTAACCCCACGGAACCAATCCCAATTCGTGTTTTCGGGGTTACGCCACGTTTCGGACACTGCTAATCTCGCGACAAGACTTGAATCAAGATAGTCAATGTCGCTCTGGAACAACGGCAACGATCCAATTTCTATTGCAATGCTGCGATTCTGTTCACCGCTTTCCTCCAACAGCCGACGGTATTGGTGCATCCATTCACGTTCGTCGGCGGAGATCCCGTCCAGCGCCCAGGGGCGTCTGAGAATCGATTGCGCCAAGTCTTCATTCTCGCCATCAAGTTCTCTCAGGAAAACAGCGTACTCAGCAAGCCACCACCCCTCGATCTTGACGAGACCGTCCGACAACCAGGGGAGATGGATGACGTCGTTGGCCAGCTCGCCATAGAGCCGCCTGGCGTCATTAATGGCGCCACTGAACCTCTGGAAGTTGTAGATCGCGTCCTCGAACTTCTCGTCAGAATCAAGAGCTGTTCCGTCAATGAGGGCATCGACGGTTTCAGGCGCGATCGGAGAGACGTTCTCAATGAGCCAGAAGGACTCCGCAATGTATATACGTTCACTGATTGCTATTCCATCGTCCAGCCAGGGATAGGTGATTATGCGCGGAGGCATGGTGACGCCGGGAGGGATATCCCAGCGCAGGAAGCGTTCGTACTCCGCCAAGAGCGTCTCTTCATCCTCTTCCACGCTGTCCTGAATCCAGGGGCGAGAAGTTAGCGCCACAATGAATTCACCGGTCTCATCACTGCGTTGTTCGAAGATCGGCAGGAGAGCCCTGAGCGAATCCAGGTCGGACTCCACAAGGTCATCTTGCACCCACTCATATGCGAGGACGGAATCCACGGCCTCCGGGTAATCCGGCCCAAGCAATTGCAGGGTGTCGGACAACGCGCGAATACCGGTTGCCTCGTCGGCGGTGATCGAATCGGCCAGCCACGGATAACCGAGGAGTGTCAGGACTGCCGCAGAATCATCCGCAGAACTGTTGGCCAGAATGGAACGCATTGAGGCTATGTCGGGGACTTCGCTCAACTCGAGTCCGTCCGCCACCCACGCATAGTCCAGGATAACGGGCAATGCGTCCGCGTCTTCCGGGCCGGCGTCTTCAAACAGGGATTCATAGCGCCGAATCCAACCGTATTCTGATCGGGCAATGCCGTCCTGCACCCAGTCATACGCCACGAGTGTCTTTAACGCATCTGCCTGGAGGTCGCCGGCTGATGCAGCCACTTCGCTCAGATCGCTGATGAAACCGGCCTCCGCCTGCGTCGCGTCGTCACGCGTCCAGTTGTAGCCCCACACCGTTTCCAAGGCGGCGTCTCCGCTCCGCCCTTCGACTTGAATCAACTTGCCCCAAGCGTTGAGCGCCGTCCTCTCGACCTCAGTCATATCGTCCTTGAGCCAGTCGACTTCAGCAAGCTCCCGCAGGAAGTCGATGCGCGGCGGTTCCTGCGCCGATGCCGGGCGGAGCCGCATTGCGCCGATGCCGGTCACGGTCTGGGCTTGAAAGTCCGGCGCGACGAATTCGGCGAAAGTTTCCAGCACATCGGCCTCTTCGAAAGTGACGGCTGCTTCAATCCACGAGTAGGATGCGAGCGTTGAGCCAAGGTTGCCGTCCGCGTCCGCTGCTGCGCGAACGGCTCGAAGCGCGCGGCGCTCATCCGCGGTGATGTTCGCAGTCGCGCCCATCCACGGAAATTCCAGCACGGCCGTGGCGATGGCAGGGTCTTGTTGCAGCAGCCACGAGAGATCGTCCAGCACGCCGGCCTCATCTGCGGTTATGCCATCGACGCTCCATGGCAAGCTCGCGACCTGCTGGCCGAGAGCCTCGTCTTCGACGTTGATTCGCCGGATGGCGGTTCTGGCGATCCAGTGGGCGGCGTCCGGGGGGTTGGCGAGCCAGGCTGCGTGTTGGTTGAGCTGCTCGGTGGACGTGGGGGTTGGGGTGGGGGTGGGTGGCGGCGGCGTAGGGATGGGGGTTGGCGTGGGGGCGGGCTCCTGGCAGGCGGTGAGGGCGGCGAGCGCAAGGATGAGGGCGCCAACGGCCCACCCGATCCACACAGTGCGGCGCATCATTATCCCCCTGCTGATACGGCATGCTTTGGGGATGATAGCGCATTGGTGCGGGGGCGGGGGTATGGGGTTTGGTTGGGTGTGGGCGTATGATTGGGGAGTTGTGGTGTTGTGGCCGGCGGCGGTCAGGCGGTGCGCGGGGAATTGGTTGAGTGGTGAGTGGAGAATCTCGTGAGCAGGTTTGTATCGCTTCATTTGTTGGTTGGGGCGGTTTTGGTTTTGGCAGTGGGGTTCGTTGGGGGGTGTTTTGGGGGCGGCGGGAGCGGCGGGGATGGTGAGGGGGACGTGCTTGTGCCTGCGCCTTCGGCTACCGCTACTCCGGCGGCTACGATGATTCCTTTGCGGCCTGCCAGTACTCCTACTGCTTCCGCTAGTCCCACCGGCGTGGGGAATGAGCCGACTGTGACGCCTGTTCCGGCGGGGCCGACGGCTACTGCGGAGCCTGCGGGGTGGTGGGTGGTTGCGGAGTCGACGTGGGAGGAGACGTTCCATGTTTCGGTGGAGATTTATGGGGCTTCCACCGTGACATCGGAGGGGGAGTTCCGGGCGCGGACCCGGCTTGAGAACGTTGGGGACGAGTCGCAGGAGTATATCCGGTGGAGCCAGTTCGATCCTGCCGTTCCGACGTGGATGGCGCTGCCTGCGCCGCCCGTTTCCGATGACACTGGGGGGCGGCCTGGGCTGCGGCTGATCGCGCTCCATGCTGACGATGATGATTTCGGGTCGGTGGAGGAATTTCCCAAGACTGAGACGGGTTCGCTGGAGCCCGGGGGCGTCGTTGAGCGGGAGGTGTCCTGGGATTTGACGGTGGCGGTTTCGGGTTCGCGGGAACGGTCGCCGGCGGCGGACGGGGTGTATACGCTTCGGGTTGAGCTTTATCCGCGGGGGGGGGATCAGTATCCGGGGTTGCCGGACGTGCTTTTGGAGTTTCCGATTCGGTTGGAGAGGGGAGTGGGGGGTTAGTCGAGGAGTTTTGTGGGGTTCATTATGTTGGCGGGGTCGAGGGCGGTTTTGATGGAGCGGATTAGGTGGACGCCGCCATCGCCGAGTTCTTTGGGCAATAGGTGCTTGAGGCGGACGCCTACGCCGTGACAGTACTCGACGGTGCCGCCCATGTTTACCGCTTCGGTGATCATGGCGTCTGCGGTTTCGCGGATGCGCTGCCAGCCGTCGGGACTGCCTGACGGGTCGGCGGCGATGATGGAGAACATCTCCGGCTCTCCCCATACGGCACATTCGACGACGCTCAGGCCGGCTTCGTCAAACATCTTGATGGCGGCGAACCGCAGGTCGAGCACCTTGGAGATGGGGACGGCGGTGTGGACGTGGGCGCTGCCTCGCCTGCCGCGGTCGCGCCAGGGGTGTCGTTGGCCTGCGGCGCGTGCTTCCTTGTAGCGGAGGCCGGAGTCGTGGCGGTCTTCCCAGAATGATTGGGCAATCTCAGGGTCCAGCGCCCGCGCGCCGTATGCGGAGACGATTTCCCAAACGGTCTGCTCCTGGATATCGAGTTCGGCGGAGCCGCCCTCCAGGCTGAGGTGGAGCTGGGAGCGGCCGGGGGCGTCGGCGATGATGGGCTGGCCGCCGGATTCGGACTCGTCCTCCTGGGCGAAATCGACCATGGCAGGAGTCAGCCCCTCGCTGAAGAGCCGCTCGATGGCGAAAAAGCCCTGCTGAAAGCTGTCGAACTCGAGGGCATAGTGGCGTCGTTCTTCGAGTTCGGGATAGACGCGGATTGTCGCTTCGGTAATGACTCCGAAGATGCCCTCCGTGCCGATGGAGAGGCTCGTCATGTCCAGCCCGGCGGCGACGTGGGGGCGGAGGGCGCGGGTGCGGACGACCTGGCCGGTCGGGAGGACGACCTCCAGGCCGACGACCTGGCGCCCCATGGGGCCGTATTTGGCGGCGAGGTAGCCGACGCCGTTGGTTGAGATTGCGCCGCCGACGGTTGCGACGGGTTGGCTCCAGGGATCATGACCGACGAAGTGGTTGGCGTGCCGGAGGATTTCTTCGAGGTCGCCGAGGACGACGCCGGGCTGGACGGTGGCCGTGCCGTCCTGGAGGCTGACATCGAGGATCTTGTCCATGGAGGCCATGTCCAGGACGATGCCGGGGACGGTTGTGGACGCGCCGCCCATGACGCCTGTTCCGGCTCCGTAAGGGATGACGGGGACGCGGGCTTTTGTTGCGGCTTTGAGGATTTCGGCGACGTGGGCGGTGGATTGGGGGCGGATGACGGCGAGGGGTCCTTCGACAGGCTCAGGATGAAATGAGGGGGTGGGGATGGCGTCTTCGGCGTAGTCGGCGAGGGTGGGGGGGTCAGTGAGGACGTTGTCGCGGCTGACTATTTGGGTGATTTCTATGAGGAAGTCGTTGGTGGTCATGGTTTGAGGATGGAGGCGAAGATGGGGCGGCCGTCTGTGCTGCCGAGTTCGGGCTCGCAGCAGCGTTCGGGGTGGGGCATCATGCCGAGGACGTTGCGGTTTTGGTTGACGATGCCGGCGATGTTGGCGAGCGCGCCGTTGGGGTTGGCGCCAGGGGTGATTTCGCCTTCGGGGGTTGCGTAGCGGAAGATGATGCGGTTTTCGCGTTCGAGTTGGGCGATGGTGTCCGGGTCGGCGAAGTAGTTGCCGTCGCCGTGGGAGATGGGGATGTTGAGGACATCGCCCTGCTGTGAGAGCGACGTGAAGCGGCTGTCCGTGGTCTCGACGCGGAGGTTGGTCCACTGGCAGCGGTATTGGAGGTGGGCGTTGCGGAGGAGGGCGCCGGGGAGGAGTTGGGCTTCGCAGAGGACCTGGAAGCCGTTGCAGATGCCTATGACGGTCTTGCCCTCTTCGGCCATGCGGCGGATGCCGTCCATGACGGGGGAGAAGCGGGCGATTGCGCCGGGGCGGAGGTGGTCGCCGTGGGCAAAGCCGCCGGGGAGGACGGCGAGATCGTAGGCGGAGAGGTCGCTTTGGGTGTGCCAGACATAGTCCGTGGGGGTGTCAAAGACGTTGGTGAGGACGTGGTGGCAGTCTGCGTCGCTCCAGGTGCCGGGGAAGACTATGACGGCGGCTTTCATGGTGGTCAGGAGAGGAGTTGTTGGACGATGTCTGAGACGTCTTTGCCGTCTGCGCGGCCTCTCATGGCGGGCATGAGGGCGCCCATGACGCGGCCGCGGTCGGCCATGCTGCGCGCGCCGAGGTCGTCGATGATTTTGCGGGCCTCGGCTTCGATTTCGTCGCGGGAGAGGCGCTCCGGGAGGTAGGACATGACGACGGCGAGTTCGGCTTCCTGATCGTCGAGGCCGTCTTCGCGTCCGGCCTTGCGGAACTCGTCGATGGTTTCCTTGCGCTGGCGGGCCTCGCGGGCGAGGACATCGGCGGCCTCGGTGTCGTCGAGGGCCGTGTTGGGGCCTTTGGCGATGGCGGCGTTCTGGAGGGCGCTGCGCATCATGCGGATGGCGGACAGGCGGGGGCGGTCACGGTCGCGCATGGCCTGTTTCATGTCTTGTTCAAGTTGTTCGACGATGGTGGACATGGGTGAATTATGGCATAAGCGAGTAGATTCTTCGCTGCGCTCAGAATGACATTGCGAGGATGCGTTGGATTACTTGTTGGGGGGTTAGGTTGTCTGTGGGGATGAGATGGGCATCGTTGGCGGGTTTTAGGGGGGAATCGGCGCGTTCAAGGTCACGTTGGTCACGTTCCTGGAGTTCGGCGAGGACCTGGGGGTAGTCGCTGGGTTGGCCTCGTTCGAGGGTTTCGGCGTGGCGGCGTTGGGCGCGGGCTTCGGCGGATGCGTCAAGGTAGATTTTGAGGGGGGCGTCGTAGAGGACGACTGTGCCGATGTCGCGTCCGACCATGACGACGCGGCCATTTGCCCGCTCCGCCATGTTTCGCTGCATTGCGACGAGGACGCGGCGGACGCCGGAGAGGATGGCGACGCGGGATGCGGCGGCTGCGACTTCGGGGGAGGCGATCACATCGCTGATGTCCTCGCCGTTTATGGTTACGCGGGAGTCATCGACGGCGATTTCCGAGCGCTGCGCCAGGGGGACAACGGTGTCTTCGGACCAGTCTTGCAGATTGGCTCGCAGGGCGAGCAGGCCGACGGCGCGGTAGAAGAGGCCGGTATCGACAAAAGTCCATCCGAGGGCCTGGGCGACGCCGCGCCCGACGGTGGTCTTGCCGGACGCGACGGGGCCGTCGAGGGCGATGGGGCCTGGATGTGTCATGGATGCGCCCCCTGTGCGCGCGTGTATGGGCGCGAGTCATGCCATAATCTAGCCATGAACAACTGGGTGGACTTTGTGATTCTTGCCGCGCTTGCGGCGCCGGCCTTCGGGGGTCTGCGGGTCGGGCTGATCAAGGCTGTGACGAGCTTCGCGTCCATTATCATCGGCATCACGCTTGCCACGCTGTTCTGGCGGCAGGCGGCGGCCCTCGTCGAGGCGTTCGTGTCCGATGAGCGGCTGGCGGCATTCATTGGCTATTCGTCGATTGTCCTTGTCGTCATTATCATAGGTGTTGTCGTCGCATTCTTCCTGCGGACGCTGCTGACGATGCTGCTGCTGGGCTGGGTGGACAAGGTGGGGGGCGTGGTATTCGGGCTCGCCATCGGGAGTATTATCGTTGCGACAATGATTTTCGCGCTTGAGTCGTTCGGAGGCACATTTGGCAAGGAGGCGCTGGCCGGGTCGGCGCTGAGCGGCTATTTCGACTTCCTCGTGCCCATCCTGCGGGAGGTCGCGGGGGATATCGACTTGCCGTCGGTCAGCCCGTCGAACGTCGTGGACCTGGTGCGCAGCGATGGATAAGAGCGCGACCAACGGCGCAGCGACGGCGGATCGGGAGACCGGGCGGCCGGGCGTGGCGCAGATTCTCAATTCCGCGGTTCTCGTGCTGAACGGCAATTTCGAGCCGCTGAACGTGACGCGGGTTCGACGCGCGCTGCTGCTGTTGATCCGGGGCAAGGCGGAGATGATCGAGAACGGGCGGGGGCACCTGCAGGCGGAGACGGCGCGGCTGGAGGTGCCGTCCGTGATCCGGTTGTCCAGCTACGTGCGGCGTCCCATCCAGCCGCTGCGGCTTACTCGACGCGACGTGTTTTTGCGGGACGGGAACACGTGCCAGTACTGCGGGAAGCCGTCCAGGGAGTTGACGCTGGATCACGTGCTGCCGCGTCACCGGGGCGGGCAGAACACGTGGGACAACGTGGTGGCGGCGTGCGTGCGGTGCAATCACCGCAAGGCGGGGCGGACGCCACGGGAGGCGGGGATGCACCTGCTGACTGTACCCGTTGCGCCGCGCCCGAATCCGTATCACACGTTCTACCGGTTCCTGGGGGCGAATGAGAGCTGGAGGAAGTTCTTCCCGGAGCCGCGCAGAGGGTCGTCACACGGGCTATAATAGGGTAGTGATCGATTTCCAACCGACAACCCGGACAACCGTGATTCGAAGGAGCTAGACAGGCATGGCGTACATCATCGCAGAGCCCTGCATCGACCTGAAAGACGCCTCATGCGTCGATGTGTGTCCCGTGGACTGCATCCACACGACGGACGAGGACAACATGTACTACATCCACCCGGATGAGTGCATCGACTGCGCGGCCTGCGAGCCTGTTTGCCCGGTGACCGCCATCTTCGAGGAGAGCGAACTCCCTGAGGAGTGGAACAGCTTCATCGCGCTGAACCGGGATTGGCCGGGCTGGGACGCGCGGTAAGGCGCCGTTTTTTCAGCAGCAGGAAGTATTCGCGATTTCCTTTCGGGCCCATAAGCGAAGACTCGCGCACGCCCAGAACCTGGAGCCCGTTTTCGATTGCCCATAGGGCCACATCGGCGATTGCGCTTGCCCGCGCGGCGGGAGATTTGACTACGCCGCCCCGGCCTACTGATTCGCGTCCGGCTTCGAACTGCGGCTTGACGAGGGCCAGGATAATGCCGCCGGGGGTGAGGGTTTCGATGATGCTGGGCAGGACGAGGCGCAGCGAGATAAAAGACACGTCCGCGACGGCGAAGCTGATTGGCTCTTCGATTTCGAGGGGATGGCGGGCGTTGCGGCGCTCCATGACGACCACGCGGAGGTCGTTGCGCAGCGTCCACGCAAGCTGGCCGTATCCGACGTCGACCGCGTAGACGCGATCCGCGCCGCGCTTCAGCAGGCAGTCGGTGAATCCGCCGGTGGACGCCCCGACATCGAGGCAGACGAGGCCGGCAGGATCGAGGGCGAATGCGTCGAGGGCACCGGCGAGCTTGACGCCGCCTCGGCTCACATAGTCCCCGCGCGATTGTTTTTGGCGCGACATATCGCCCCTACAGTATCATTTGCGTGCGATATGGACGGGAGGGATATGTCCGATGGCAGTTCTGCGCCTGCTCCGCCCGACGCAGTGGACGAAGAACGGGCTGCTGTTCCTGGCATTCGCCTTTTCGTTGAACCTGCACTGGGACCTTGACGATACGGCGGCGGCGCTGCGGCTGCTGGCGCAGGCGGCGATTGGGGCGGTCATCTACATCGGGCTGTCCGGCGCGACGTACATCATCAATGACATCATCGACGCGGACCGGGACAGGGCGCATCCGACCAAGCGGGAGAGGCCGATTGCCGCGGGATACGTGACGCCGACTGTTGGCGGGTTCGTGTCCGCCGCGCTGCTCGTCGCGTGCCTGGGCGGGGCGTTCGCGATGAGCCCGCTGATGGGGCTGATCGCGGCGGGGTACGTCAGCCTGACCATCGGCTATTCGGCGCTGTTGAAGAATGTTGTGATCATCGACGTGACGGCGGTTGCGGCGGCGTACCTGATCCGCGTCATGGCGGGGGCGGCGGCCATCGACGTGCCGATCTCGCCGTGGCTGTACGTGTGCACGACGTTGGGGGCGCTCTTGATCGCGATTGGCAAGCGGCACGGCGAGGTTGGGCTGATGGAGGACGGGGCGACGGGCAGCCGGGGCACGCTGGATCATTACACCACCCCTCTGCTGAACCGGATGATTGCGGTGGTCGCGCCAGCGGCGTTGATCGCGTATGCGCTGTACACGGTCACGGCTCCGAATCTGCCGACGCAGATGATCTTGACGATTCCGTTCATGCTGTACGGGGTGTTTCGCTACTTGCAGCTGGTGCGGATGGGGCAGATTACGGGGGAGCCGGAGCGAGTGCTGCTGCAGGACAGGCCGATGATGCTGGCGGTGATTGCGTGGATGATGGCGGTCATCGCTATTTTATTGGTGTTCCCGCGCCCGGGCTAGGTTATGATGCTTTGGGGGGCAGCGGGTATTCATGTCATCGTCGCCGTATCGGGTCAGCATTCTTGCGGAGGAGCCGCATCGCAAGGCGGTCACCCAGCGCTGGGTGCGTGAGGTTATCCGCCGCGCCCTGGCGGCGGAGGATGCGCCGGCGGGCGGCCGCGTTGAAGTGCTCATCGCAGGGGACGCCACCGTTTCGTCGCTGAACCGGCAGTTTCTTGCGCAGCAGGGGACGACGGACGTGCTGTCGTTTCCCGCCGAGGCGTTGGCCGGGGAAGACGATTGGCCGACGAATACGGGGGCGGCGCGCGGCGACCTCGGCATGATCGTGCTGTCCGCGCCGCAGGCTGCCGCGCAGGCGGAGGCCAACGGTTTGAGCGTCGAAGAGGAAACGGCCCACCTGCTCGTGCATGCGATTCTTCACCTGCTTGGGCATGACCACGTGCTGAGCGAGGATGAGGAAACGATGCGGGCGCGGGAGGACGCCATCCTGATGGACGTCATCGGCAGGCCGGTTCACGGCACGGAGCCGATGGCGTCGTCGCATTCCGACGCGCACGAGGCGGCGGGGCAGGCGCTATGACAACTGAACAGGCCGCTCAGGGCCCGCACCAGGTTCTCTATCGCAAGTGGCGTCCGCAGACGCTGGAGCAGGTTGTCGGGCAGGAGCACATTACGCAGACGCTCCTGAACGCGCTGGAGCGGGACAGGGTGGGTCATGCGTACCTGTTCACCGGGCCGCGCGGGACGGGGAAGACGAGCACGGCGCGGATACTGGCGAAGGCGATCAACTGCGAGCCGACGGGCGGGCGGGGCGAGCCGTGCAATGAGTGCGAGCCCTGCCAGCAGATCACCGACGCATCGTTCCTCGATCTCGTGGAGATCGACGGGGCGTCGAACCGGGGCATCGACGAGATTCGCGACCTGCGCGAGAAGGTGCGGTTCATGCCGGCGCGGGGGCGGAAGAAGGTGTACATCATAGATGAGGTACACATGCTTACGGCGGCGGCGTTCAACGCGCTGCTGAAGACGCTGGAGGAGCCGCCGGACCACGTGGTGTTCCTATTGGCGACGACGGAGCCGCACGCCGTTCCGCTGACCATCGCGTCGCGGTGCCAGCGGTTTGATTTCCAGCGCATCCCGGAGGAACGGGCGGCGTCGCTGCTGGGGGAGATTGCCCATGCAGAGGGGCTGAGCATGGAGGCGGAGGCGCTGAACACGGTGGTGAAGGCGTCCGGGGGCAGCCTGCGGGATGCGGAGAACCTGCTGGAGCAGCTTGCGCTGACGGCGGGCGCGGACGCGACGGCGAACGATGCGCGGCAGTTGTTCGGCATCGCGGGGTCGGGGCGGGCGCGGGAGTTGATCGCGTCGCTGCTGGGAGAGAAGGATTTGGCGGCGGGGCTGCGCGGGCTTTCGGCCCTGCACGCGGCGGGGGTGGACATGCGGCAGATTCACCGCGAGCTGGTGAATGAGCTGCGGGCGCTGATGCTGGTGCGGGCAGGGGCGGCGGACGTGCTGGATATATCCGATGATGAGATTGGGTCGGCGCGGGGGCTGGCGGAGAAGATCGAGCTGCCGGTGATTCGCCACGCGCTGGGGCAGATTGCGCCGTTGTCCGTGCCGAGCGGGAGCGCGCCGCTGCCGTTGGAGATGGCGTTTGCGGGCATTTCGCTGAGCGAGGCGCCGGCGCGTCAACCGCAACCCCAACAGCAGTCACAGCCACAGCAGTCACAGCCGCAGCAGCGGGCCCCCCAGTCCAAGCCTGAGCCTGCCCAGCCACGGCAGGAGCCTGCGCGGCCAAGCAGTCCGTCGCGAGCGGAACCCGAGTACCCGCGCCAGGGCGCGCGGCAATCGCCGATGGTTTCGCAGAAGCAGGGCAGCGCGGAGCCGTTTGAGATGCCGGAGGGCGACCTGACATTTGAGGTCTTGAAGGACAAGTGGCGGCAACTGGTCGACGGACTGCGCGGGGTTGGCTCGGCAGGGAATCTCGACGCATTCCTGCGCAGCGTGTCCCAGCCGCTGGCCATCGAGAACGACAACACGATCGTGATTGGGTTCATGCACGACTTTCACAAGAACAAGATCGACGACCCGAAGTACCGCCATCTGGTCGAACAGCGCTTCGCGCACCTGCTCGGGAAGCATTACACGATTCGATGCGAGAAGATCGGGCAGGAGGAGCGCAGCGGGGGGCACCTGGTGCGGGCGGCGCAGGCGATGGGCGGGCGGGTGGTCTCGGGGCGGGACCAGGACGAGGGCGACGCGGGCTAGGCGCGCGTCGCGGGAGGGCAGGCGGATGGGGATGAACCGGAACATGATGCGCCAGATGCAGCAACTCCAGTCGAAGCTGGAGAAGGCGCAGAACGAGTTGGGGGAGATGACGGTTGAGGGGAGCGCCGGGGGCGGGGCGGTGACGGTGGTCATGGACGGGCACCAGACGATCCGCTCGGTGTCCATCGCGCCGGAGGCGGTTGACCCGGAGGACATTGAGACGCTGGAAGACCTGGTGCTCGGCGCGGCCAACGACGCGAACAACAAGGCCAAGGATCTGGCCAGCAGCCACCTCGGCTCCATCACGGGCGGGCTGGGGCTGCCCAATTTCTAGCGTTCGGGGCGAACGTGACATCGCAGCCTGAGCAACGGGGCGGCCAGGCGGAATCCGTAACCCGCCTGACCGAGTTGTTGAGCCGACTGCCCGGCATCGGGCCGCGCAGCGCGCAGCGGCTCGCCTACCACGTGATCCGCGCTCCCAGGGAGGAGACGCGGGAGCTGGCGGAGGCGCTGCTGGGAGTCATCGAGACGGTCACGTTCTGCTCGGTGTGCCAGAACGTGACGCAGACGGACCCGTGCGCGCGGTGCGCGCTTCCGGCGGAGGACCAGTCGATCATCTGCGTGGTGGAGGAGCCGCTGGACGTTGTCGCGATCGAGCGGAGCGGGGCGTTCAAGGGACGGTATCACGTTCTGCACGGGCTGTTGTCGCCGATGGACGGGGTGACGCCGGAGAATCTTCGCATCCGTGAACTTATCGAGCGGCTGAGGGACAACACGGTCACGGAGGTGATCATCGCCACGAATCCGTCGATGGAAGGGGAGGTGACGGCGATGTACGTGCAGGGGCTGATCACGCCACTGGGGGTGCGGGTGACGAGGCTGGCGCGGGGGCTGCCGTCGGGGTCGGATTTGGAGTTTGCGGACGCGGTGACGGTGGCACGGGCTTTGGAGGGTAGGCAGGAGTTTTAGGGGGCTTGAGAACGTCAACGCTCTGCGAGCATTGTAAGCAAGTGGAGTGCGGAAGAGCGCCAAAATTCCCTGAGGACGAGATGCCACTATGCCGCTTGACGCACTTCTGTACAATCGATACAAATGGAACTGTCCAGCGCCATTTGCGGGAGTAAGCCGAGGACGCGGAAGGAGTCTTGAGGAAGAAAGCCATGCTTTTCCATGTAAGCCCCAAAATAGTCATTGAGCACGATTCCGGCAGGAAATACGAATGGATGGCATCTGTCCCAGGCACGAGCTTCCGCGTGTATGCCACCACCGAAAAGTCGGCTGAAAAGAGGCTCGTGAGGGCAATCAAGCTAGGATTGAATGCCCTCCACACTGCCGGTGGCCCTGAGGGAGTCAAGATGTATCTTGACCAACACTCCATCCCTTATCTTACCGAAGGTAATCTTGTAACCGTCAGAATTGGTCGTGGCAAGGAGTTGGAGCGTGCCCGCTAGGTCATATCCAGAGAACTCTATCCGCACGGTGTTGCTCTTGATGGGATACGGCGTGGCCTATGATGATGAAATAGAAGTATTCGTTCATCCCGGCACGCCAGGCCGCATGATTCACTTTGACTTTAGAAATGGCCGAATTAGCGAGGAGGACCTGCGCGCAACCTTTGCGTCAGAGGGTATTGATTCTACGCCGTTCTTTCACTACCTAACATCTGAGTCCCTTCTGGATAGCATAGACGACTGACCCCGCGCCAGTTCTGGCAGCGCGCCGCTCACTTCCATCGTTCCTCTCAGTCTGAACGTCGCCCCATTAGAGTGCGCAGCTCCTGTTGCACGCTCATTCTGCTAGGGGCAGGAATGGCGGGTGGCGGGGACATCCGGATGACAGCGGGGTGTCCGGCGGGGGTATTCTTGTCTCAGGTGGATGTTTTTGAGGCGTCGTAAGAGGGTGAGGAGGGGGTGATCATGGCGGATGTTTTGTATGAGAAGAATCCCGAGCAGCATTATGCCGTTTTCATGCTGAATCGGCCTGACCGGTTGAATGCTATCGGCGGGCGGTTGATGGCGGAGCTCTTGGAGGCGTTGGAGGATTTTTCAAATGATCCTGAGATGCGCGTGGGGATTGTGACGGGGGCGGGCAGGGCGTTCTGCGCGGGGGCGGATATGCGCGAGGGGGCCGACCGCGACGCGGCGACGAAGGCGCTTGCCGCGCGGCGGGACGCGGGTGAGATCACGGAGGATGAGTACAAAGCGGAGGCTGCCGCGCTTGCGCCGTCCGCGCCCGTCAAGTTCGACCTGTTTTCGCCGAATCCCAAGCCGTTCATCGCGGCCATCAACGGCCTTGCAGTCGGCGGCGGGATGCACTTCGTGATGGACTGCGATATCCGGATCGCGTCGTCGGAATCGTATCTCGGATTGCCTGAGCCGAAGAGAGGCATCGCGGCAAGCTACGGGAGCCAGTATTTGGGGCGGATGATCGCGCCCGGGGAGGCGATGTTCTACCTGCTGACGGCGGAGAACATCCCGATCGACGAGGCGCATCGGATCGGGCTGGTGCATGAAGTCGTCGAACCGGAGAAGCTCATGGGGCGAGCGGTGGAGATTGCGGAACTCATCGCGCGGAACGCTCCGCTGGCGGTTCGCGCATCCAAGGCGATGGCGCTCTTTCAACGGCGGAACGATGAGGACGATTTGAAGGAGTATTCCGAACCAATCAGCGCGGAGGTCATGGCGTCCGATGACGTCGTTGAGGGGCGGCGGGCATTCGTTGAGAAGCGGCCGCCGCAGTGGACCGGGTCATAGGCGGGTCACAGGCGCGGGCACATGATCTCCGGACGGCCTCCCTCCACGCTGGCGCAGTCCACTCTCTACCGGGCGGACGCCGTCGTTCTGCGGCACAGCGACCTGGGGGAGGCGGACCGTGTGCTGACGCTGTTCACGGCAGAGCACGGCAAGCTGCGGGCGACTGCGCGGGGGGCGCGCAAGCCGAAGAGCAGGCTGGGCGGGCACCTGGAGCCGCTGACGCGGGCATCGGTGCAGATTGCGCGGGGCAGGACGCTGGACGTGGTGACGCAGGCGCAGGCGGTGGAGGTGTTCCAGGCGGCGAGGGGGGATTTTTTGACGCTGCTGCACGGGCTGCACATGGCGGAACTGGTGGACAGGTTCACGCAGGAGCAGGAGCCGCAGGAGGAGTTATTCGCGCTGCTGCTGGAGGGGCTGCGGCGGCTGGATGCCGGGCAGCGGGCAGATTCGCTGGCGCGCGCGTTTGAGGCGCAGGTGTTGAACTGGGCGGGGTTCCAGCCTGCGCTGGACCGCTGCACATCCTGCGACGCCGACGCGGACGGGTCTCACGGGCAACTTGCGTTCAGCGCGCAGCTTGGGGGGCTGCTGTGTTCGTCGTGCGCATCGTCGCAGCCGGGGTGGACGCGCATCATCCCGCGAGAGACGGCGCGCGATTTGCAAGCATTGCAGCGGGAGGGGCTGGACGGGGCGGCGTCAGTGTCCACGGATGAGGGGGAGGCGGCGGAACTGGAGGCGCTGCTGCGATGGTATCTGCGCTATATCCTGGAGGTTCCGCTGGATACGGCGGGTGTTATCGACCGCGTTCGGGCGGCATCGGGAGGGCGCTAGTCCCGTTCGTTTCGGCGGCGTTCGCCGATGGTGACGGTTCCGTAGCTGAGCGATTTTATCACGCGGGCGATGATGATTTGGACGGGGATCAGGCCGACGAGGGCGACGAGGCCCATGAGCTGGAGTTGACCGAAGGAGGGGCCTTCGGGGGGCGGCTCGGCGCCGCCCGCAGCGGCAGAGCAGCTTATGCCCAGCAGGATCAGCCCAAACATCTGGATGACGCCGACGACGAGTCTCAGCGCCTGGAGTCCCTTGATGCCCAAGTCCCTGCCGCGCCATGGGCTGAGGCGTTGAGCAGCGGGCGGCCTGAGGGCGTTTTCCTCCTGGCATTCCGGGCAGGTGTAGATTGCGGCAGTGAGGGGGTCGCCGCACGTGTTGCAGCGTCCGGCGTTGGCCTCCCGGCCGGTGATGATGACGCGGCAGGAGGGGCAGCGCGGCGTTACCTCATAGCCGCATGAGCGGCACATCCAGGTTCGTTTTTCCGTAGCCATCGGACTAAGCGGTTTGCGGCGTCTAGCGCGCGGCGGGCGGGAACTCCACCCAGGTTTCGGTGGTGAGGGTCTGGGCGACGAGCTTGCCCGTCTCTTCCTGTGCGATCGTGCCTTCGACGATTGCGAAGCGGCTGCCCTTGTTGACGACGTTGGCCTGCGCCGTGAGGACGCCGGGCTGGCCGGGGCGGATGAAGTTGAGCTTCATCTCGATTGTGGCGTGGAGTTCATTGGGGGCGAGGAGGCTGTCCACGGCGTGGTGGATGCAGAAGTCCATGAGGGCCATGATAACGCCGCCGGCGACGCGCGGATTATCGTCGGCGTGGAGGACGTGGCGCTCCACGGGGAGGGTGGCGGCGGCCTTGCCGTCCCCCTTTTCGGTCAGCTTCGCGCCCATCCACTCGATGAGGCGCTCCTTTTGCGCGACAGTCTCGGTCATGTTGCCTCCAGCCGCGTCTTTTGCGCGGTTTGAATCACGTCGATTTCCAGTATCATACGAAACGTGGCTACGCCCGAACCAATGCAGACAGACAGAGCGACACTTTTCCTGTGGGGACGCCGCACCGCAGCCACGCTGATTGCGGCCATTTTCCTGCCCATTGCCATAGCCGCCATCACGTTCTCAGGCGCGCGGTCGTCCGTCACGGAGCCGGATGACGTGATCGGGGCGCTGAACGAGGCGGATTTCTTCAGCTACGCGCACGACCATCTCATTCCGTCGGCCCTGGACGAACTCTTCCGGGAGACGGACAACGACGTTGTTCGCGCGGCTGAGCCGTGGAAGGGGGACGTTGCGGCTGCCCTCGAGACGGCATTTCCCGCGTCGGAGATTCGCGACGAAACGGAGAATACGCTGCGGGGCGCATGGCCGTATTTGTGGGGGCGAGAGGACGGGTTCGAGGTTGCGATTCCCGTTGCGCCACGAATGGCGCGCGGATTCGACGAGCTATCGCGCCGGGTTTCACGGGAAAACCCGGAGGTTTACGGCCCGCTGATCGCGCTGCTTGCCGACCGGGTGGAAGAGGAGACGGCCGAGTATTCCGTGAGATCGGTGGATATGGGCGAGATTGCTGAGACGCACCTGCCGGAGATTGCGCCGAGCGACTGGCTGTTTCCGCGTCTTGGGCAGGCGGTGGACGACGTTGGGGCGTATTACATCGGGGAGACGGAGAACTCCGGGATTACGATTCCGATCAACGACCGGGCATGGGCGGTTCAGAACGCGATCATCGACGTGTTGACGGAGGCCGACGCTGCCGATGCAGCGCTGACGGCGGCGGTTGAGTCGGGGCTGGACGGGCCAGGGCGGGCGGGGGAGCTGTCGATACCGGGGTTTGACGAGGGCGACACGGAGCTTGTGGCGGAGTACATCGTGGATGCGATTCCACGCGACGAGTTGGCCGCGGTAGAGGCGCAGGTGATCCAGGACGTGTCCGCGTATGCCGTCGGGCTGTCCGACGATTTGTTGAGTTCTCCGGTGGACCTGTCCTTGGCGCAGGCGCGGGTTGACGCTTCGACAGAAATCGCGGCGGAGGCCGAGCGGCGTCTTGACGCCAAATTCAACCTGGTGCCCGCCTGCGGGCCCAGGGAGATCCTGGACATCCGGATGCCGGAAACACTTGAAGACTTTCCGCTGTGCGCGCCCGCCATATTGACGTACACATCGTACCAGCGGGCTGTCGGGTTCGATGCGGAGAACATCGTGCGAGAGGAAGCGCAGGCGATGATCCCCCTCTCCATTTCGATCAAGTCGGATGACGTGCTGGCGGCGCTGGACCCCGGAGAACTGGACCTCATCGAGCGGGTGCGGGAGGTTGTCGCGGAGGGAGTGACGGCGGATGCGGCGAACCTGACAGGAGAGTTGAGCGAGGAACTGTTCGAGGACCCGAACCAGTTGCGCGAGTATATCCGCGCGGGGTTTGAGATATCGGATGAGACGCTTGAGGATGCGCTGGGGGAGGGTGATGAGCCTTCGATTCAGCAGGTCAGGGATTTGCTTGCCGCAAGCGGCATCGTCCAGATTGTGTTGTGGGTGGCTGCGGCGATATTGCTGTTCGCGGTCGCGTTCGTGGGCGGGCAGGGCTGGGAGGGGCGTCTGACGTGGGCGTCCATCGTGCTGGGGTTGAGCGCGATACTCGCGTGGCTGCTGGCGACGGCGCCGATTGAGTTTATCGTGCGGCCTGCTCTGGAGGAGTGGACGGACGAACTCATCGCGGGATTCACGGATGACGCGGCGGTGGAGCTGGTGATGCGGGTCGAGACGCTCATCACAGCCCTGCTGGATGCCGTGTCCGAAAGAGTGAGAGGGCAGGCGATCCGGGTGGGGGTGGTTGCCGGGGTGGCGTTGATCATCGCGCGGCTGCTCGCGCCGGAGTCGGTGGGGCGGCGTCCGTCCGGGCGGTGAGCGGGGGGGCGGCGCGGGCGCAGGCGGGCGGGTTTCGCGCGTTGTGGCAAAATAGGCTTGTCATGTTGAACGTTGGCGATCCTGCGCCGGACTTTGAAATCCCACTGGGATCGGGAGAGCGGTTCAGGCTGTCTGAACACCGCGGGCGGAACGTTGTGCTGTTCTTCTACGTGCGCGCGTTCACGATGGGCTGCACGGCGCAGGTGAGGGGATTCAGCGGCGTCCATGAGGACATCATCGCCAAGAACGCGGTCGTGCTCGGCATCAGCACGGACAGCGTTGAGAAGCTGGGGCGGTTTGGGGAGGCGACGGGCGCGCCGTTCGGGCTGGGCAGCGACGGGACGAAAGAGGTGCGCCGGCTGTACGACGTGGAGCGGCGCTTCGGCCTCGGAACGTCGCGAGTGACGTATGTGATCGATGAGGGCGGCATCATCAGGGACGTGTTTCACAATGAGATCGTCATGAAGACGCATATTAGCAAGACGCTGTCGGCTCTCGACGCCCTCGAATAGACGCCGGGAGGGTTCCGTTTGACGCGCCCGCTCACACGTGCTACGTTCTAAGGAGCGCGAACAGGGGTTCGCGGGTTTTTGGCGCGGCGACGGCGTAGACACGAGGGAGGGCAGTGATGGTAGAGAATCTGAGGCCACGGCAGCAGGCCATCATGAGGTTCATCGAGAATTTCCTGGACGAGAACGGGTATCCGCCGACGGTGCGGGACATCCAGTACGGGTGCGGGATTTCATCGACGAGCGTGGTGGACTACAACCTGAAGGGGCTGGTGCGGGGCGGTTTCCTGCGTCGGTCCAAGGAGGTCTCGCGCGGGATCGAGGTTGTGGGGCGCAGCGAGCGGCGGGTGAAGATTCCCGTGCTGGCGGCCATCGCGGCGGGTCAGCCGCTGCCGGTGTTCCCGCAGGACGTGGCGACGGCTATCGAAGAGGATTCGGTGGACATCGATTCGAACATGGCCGCGGACACGGACAAGCTCTATGCGCTGCGGGTGAAGGGCGATTCGATGATCGACGCGCTGATCAGGGACGGGGATATGGTCGTCCTGGAGGCGCAGGAGTCGGCGCAGCCCGGCGAGATGGTGGCGGCGTGGCTCGTTCAGGAGGAGGAGGCGACGTTGAAGCGTTTCTTCCCGGAGGGCGAGCGCGTGCGGTTGCAGCCGGAGAACACGACGATGTCGCCGATCTACGTGGACGCGCGGAACGTGCAGATCCGGGGGCGCGTGGTGGGGGTTTTGCGGCGGTACGAGTAGGGGCGGTCCCCGCCTGCTCGGGGGATACGGCGCCACAGCGCAGACCGGCGCGTTACGAGTGCAGCCAATGATGCGACGTTTCGAGCCTTTGGGTGGAGTCATCACTGATGTCGCTGTCGATGAGGACGGCTTTGCGTCGGTTACCGTCGAGCATCCGGCCTGTGGCAGCAGCATGGGGTATGCCTCCGGTCCGCTTGACCCGGTGAGCGAGGACGTGGCGTGCAGCAACTGCGGAGAGACGCTGATGCGGTACACGGGGGAGGATGGGATAGCAGCGGACGCGCCGCACCCGTGAGCAAAGGCGGTCTCATGTTGTCTTGGTGGGTTAGCGCATGCACACTCTAAGGCATGGTTCAGCTCCTTAGCGGCGCTTGGCGAGACCGCCTCGGCGATATTGTTGCGGCTGCAAGCCGTAGCGTGCTTATCGTCGCCCCCTACATCAAGAATGACGAAGCAGTATGGCTCTGCAATCAGTTACGCCCTGGTATCGAGGTCGTCACCCTCGCAAACTTGGATAGGGAAGCCGTTAGCAGTTCGGCTTTGGACATATCCGCTCTTCAGCATCTCGCCAGAGTGTCCTTGCTTATGACTCCAGTTCGAAGACTTGGGCGCTTGCCCAAGGAACCTGACGTCAGGCCGCGCAAGGGGATTTCATGGTTGGCGCGATGAGATTGAGATTCCCGCTTTCGCGGGAATGACGGAGGGGGTCTTCACCCTTCGACAGGCTCAGGGTGAACGGGCGGGAGTGGGCCCCCGCCTGCGCGGGGGATACGAGTGGGGCGTGTGGGCCGCCGCCTACGGGGGGGATGCGGAGGGGGTGGGGTTAGTCTGCGGAGGGGGGGCGGTTAGTCTGCGGAGGGGACTCTGCGTTGGCCCTGGAGTTCCATTTCCTTGTCGCAGCAGGAGATGACGACGTCGGCGGCCTTGGTCGCCAACACCTGCGTTCCACAGTCTTCACATTCGTAGCGCTTGCCTAGCTGCATTGACATTTTTTGTCCTCCCAGCGTGCGCGCGCCGTTTGACGCGCGACTCAGTCATTCTGTTGCGTTATGCGTGATGTTTTACGTTACTTCTGCGCCAGCTGCGCGCCGCAGCAGGTGAGGTCGCCTTCGCCCGCCTTGGTGACGACCACCTCGACGCCGCAGTCCGCGCAACCGTATCGCTTGCCCATCTGGTTCGCCATGTCCCTGACTCAACCTCCCGTTCCGTCGTTGAATTGTTGAGGATGCGGGCGATTTCACAGGCCCGGAGGCCGCGCCGCCGCAAGAAGTCTCAGTATAGGGTTGCGTACTGAGACTCGTCAATTGGAGCGGAGCGTGCGGGCGGCGGCGGATGCGAGTAGTATGGGCGGCATGAAGGACGAGTGGTTGGCCGCGTGGGCCTTCGTCGGCATCATGATCGCGATCAAGATCGTGCTGGGCGTGATCATCTTCATCTACATGCCGCTCCGGGAGACGGCGTCGCTTTATACCGTCGTTCACCTCAGCGCCGTCTTCGGCGTGATCCCGCTGCTAGCGCTGGCGGGGGGCGGGGTTCTGTTCTGGTGGAAGGTTGTCCGCCTGCGGATGCAGCGCAAGCGGCTGCTGGAATCAGAGTGGCAAGTCGACGCGGATTAGCGGTCACTCATCGGCGAGCAGGAAGCAACTCGACGCCTTTACCACCGCCCACATCCGCGCTCCCTCGCGTATGCCCAGTTGGGTGATTGCGTGGCGCGTGACGTGGGAAACGAGGGTCAGGCCCGCGCCGCAGTCTACGGTTACGTCATGGCCGGGGGACCGCGGCTCGATGGCCGTGACGGTTCCGGCAAAGACGTTTCGGGCGGACAGCCCCTGCGGCTCGCTGTTGGCAAGGATGACGTCCGAGGAGCGGATGCCGACGGTGACCACGTCCCCCTGCCGCGCTTCGGCAAGCGGCGTTTCGAGGGTGAGCGGGGAATCATCAAGGGTCTCACAGAGCATCGCGCCGTCCTCGGGCTGGAGGCGGGCGACGCGCATCCGCAGGAGGTTCTCCACGCCGGACAGGCGGGCGATGCGCGGGGCGGCGGGCTGGCGAAGGGTTGCGACGGGATCACCCCCGGCGACGATGCGGCCGTTGTCGATGATCTGAACATGGTCTGCCAGCGCAAGCGCCTCCTCCGCGTCATGCGTCACGAGGATGACGGGCACGCGGGACGCGGTGAGGACCTGCCGGATCTCCTGGCGGACGGCGCGGCGGAGTTCGGAGTCGAGGGCGGCGAACGGCTCGTCGAGGAGGAGGACGCGGGGCCGGTTCGCCAATGCCCGCGCAAGGGCGACGCGCTGCCGTTGGCCGCCGGACAGTTCCCAGATGCGACGGCCCTGCAGCTCCTGGAGGTCAAGCGCGCGTGTGAGTTCGGCGGCGCGTGACTGGGAGGCGGGGTCGTGCGCGCCGTAGGCGATGTTGGCGGCCACCGTGAGATGGGGAAACAGGCCGTATTCCTGGGGCATGAGGCCGACGCGGCGGCGATGGGGCGGGGTCCAGAGACTTGCCGCGCTGTCAAAGACGACCGCGCCGTCCAGCTCGATGCGTCCTTCGTCGGGTTGGACAAGGCCGGCGATGGCACGGAGGGTAAGGGACTTGCCCGCGCCGGAGGGGCCGTAGAGGACGGTGACCGTTCCGGGGTCAACGTCCCACGCGACGTCCAGCGAGAACGCGCCGATCCGGTGTCGAATCCATCCGCGGGCGCTCATTCGAGCCTCCCGGCGGGCACGGCAGCGCGGGCGGCGGCCAGGGCAAGCACCAGCAAGACGATGATTGACGCGGCCACGAGGATGACGGCCAGGGCGAGGGCTGCGCCGACATCGCTCTCCATCGCGCTCAGGATGGCGAGCGGCATAGTCTGGGTGCGTCCGGTGAGGTTGCCGGCGAACATGATCGTCGCGCCGAACTCGGAGATGGCGCGCGCCCACGAGAGGGCAAGACCGCCGACTAGCGACGGCCACGCCAGGGGAGCGGAGACACGCCAGAAGGTGCGCCACGGGGAGACGCCCAGGGTCTGGGAGATTTCCTCCAGTTCGCGGGGCACGGCCTGGAACCCGAGTTTGGCGGCGCGGATGAAGAACGGGGCGGAGACGAATATCTGGGCGAGTATGACGGCGGCGGTGGTGAACGGCAGGCGGATGCCGGCGGCGTCGAGCGGGCCGCCCAGGATGCCCATGCGTCCAAAGGCCATGAGCATGGCCAAGCCCGCGACGACGGGCGGCAGGACCAGGGGAACGTCGATCAAGACATCTATGACGCGCGACGCGGGGCCTGAGCGGCGGGACAGGTAGCGAGCGATGGGGATGCCTGCTCCAACCACGATGATCATGCTGATGAGGCTGGTGAGCAGCGAGAGGCGGAGGGCGGTGAGGGTGACGTCGGCGGTGAGGCTGTCCCAGAGGCTGCCTGCGGAGACGGCGCGGATGACGAGGGCTGTAAGAGGGAGGGCGATGAATGCGATGTAGATGAGGGTGAGGGCGCCGCCGGGGACTGTTGAGCGGTTCATGGCAGGAATCCGTGGGAGGTGAGGATTTGGCGGGCGGCGTCGGAGACGAGGAAGGTTAGGAATGCTTGGGCGGCGGGTTGGCGGGGGGAATCGGCCAGGATTGCGGCTACGTAGGTGATGTCAGCGGGGTTTTGGTCCGGGATTGCCAGGGAGCGGAGGCCGGCGTTGCGGAGATCGGAGCGGTAGACGAAACCGGCGTCGGCTTCGCCGAGCTGCACCTTTGCCAGGACGGCGCGGACGTTGGTTTCCTCGGACACTACGTTGGCGAGGACGGCGTCGTCGTATTCGGCAGGGAAACTCGATTGGCGCGCCATGTCTGCGAGGAGGGCACGGGCGTAGCGTCCGGCGGGCACGTCGGGGAGGGCAATCACGATTTGGACGCCGGGCTTCGCAAGGTCTTCCAGGGAGTGAATCGCTTGGTTTGAGTTGGCGAGGGCGACGACCATTTCGTTGGCGGCGACGTTGGCGGGTGACGAATCGGCGAGCAGGTGGGCAATTGCGTCGACGTGGCGGGGGTCTGCGGAGATGAAGACGTCGGCCTCGGCGCCCTCCTCGATCTGGGCGCGGAGGCGGGAGCTGGCGGCGAAGTGGGTTTCGATGATCACACCGTCATTTTCTGCTTCAAATGTTTCTGCCGCTTCGGTGAGGGCGTTTGTTAGGGATGATGCGGCGAATACGCGGAGGGCGGCGTCGTCATCCGGCCTGTCCGGGGCGCAGGCGGCGGAGAGGAGGAGGGCAAGGGCGGCCAGGGTGAGCATAAGCGGGTATGGGATATGGCGGGTTATGGTAGTCACGGTGGTGGGTACAGTGTACCGCGCGTGCCCCTTCGACAGGCTCAGGGTGAACGGGGGTTAGATTCCCGCTTTCGCGGGAATGACGGAGGGGGGTGGGTCGGGTATGATTTGGGTATGAGTACTACACTGCTTTCGTGGAATGTGAACGGGCTGCGGGCGGTCAACCGGAAGGGGGAATTTCCGGCGATATTGTCGAATGTCTCGCCGGACGTTCTGTGCATCCAGGAGACGAAATCCCAGCCGGATCAACTCACGAAGGCCGTTCTGGAGGTTGCCGGGTACGAGGCGCATTTTGCCTCTGCGGAGCGCAAGGGGTATTCCGGGGTGGCGGTGTATACGAAGGCCGCGCCGAAGGACGTGTCCACCACGTTCGGGCCCGATAACCGCTGGGACAACGAGGGGCGCGTGCTGCGGCTGGATTACGGCGAGTTCGTGCTGTTCAACGTGTATTTCCCCAACGGGCGCGCGTCCAAGGAGCGTCTTGCCTACAAGATGGAGTTCTACGACGCGTTTTTCGACCATATCGAGTCCGAGAGGCGGGCGGGGAACAATATCGTGGTGTGCGGCGACGTGAATACGGCGCACCACGAGATCGACCTGGCGCGTCCAAAGGAGAACCAGAAGACGTCCGGGTTCCTGCCGGAGGAGCGGGCGTGGATGGACAAGCTGATGGGCAGCGGGTACGTGGACACGTTCCGCAGGTTCGTGCCGGATGAGAACGGGCACTATTCCTACTGGGACACGATGACGCGGGCACGGGAGCGCAACGTTGGGTGGCGGATCGATTACTTCTTCGTGAACGAGGAGTTGATGGATCGCGTGTCCAATGCGTTCATCCTGTCCGACGTCATGGGCTCCGATCACTGCCCGGTGGGCCTGGAACTGTCTTTTGACCTGGGGACATGATTGTCCCCTCGCGCAGTCCCGAGCGCCACATCCGGCGCACGAAGATCATCGCCACGATTGGGCCCGCCTCAAGCGATGAGGGGACGCTGGCTCGCCTCATCGAGGCGGGCGTCGATACCGTCAGGCTGAACTTTTCACACGGCACGCCGGATGAGCACGCGGACGTGGTGCGGCGAGTGCGCCGCATCGCCCAACAGACGGGCAGGGCGGTGGGCGTGCTGCAAGACCTGCAGGGGCCGCGTTTGCGAACCGGCACGTTGGCCGGCGGCGCCCCGGTGATGCTGGAGGACGGCGCTCCGTTCGTGCTGACGGCGCGGGATTTGCCGGACGGCACGGCGGGGGCGGTGTCCGTGAATCATCCGCATCTGCCGCAGGACGTGCGGCCCGGCGACAGGCTGCTGCTGGCGGACGGGGCGCTGGAGCTTGAGGTCGCGCGGAGCGACGACGATGACATTCATACGGTCGTCCTGCAGGGGGGCGAGCTTGGCGAGCGGAAGGGCATCAACGCGCCGAACATCAACGTGAGCGTGGCGTCGCCGACAGAGAAGGACCGGGAGGATATGGCGCGCGGCGTGACGATGGGCGTGGACCACGTGGCGCTGTCCTTCGTGCGGACGCCGGAGGAGATCGAGGCGGCGCGAGCCATGCTGCGCGAGCTGGGCGCGCCGCATATGTCGATCATCCCCAAGATCGAGCGGTCGGAGGCACTGGACAATATCGACGCGATACTTGGGGTGTGCGACGCGGCCATGCTGGCGCGCGGCGACCTCGGGGTCGATCTCGGCGTGGAGCGTGTTCCCATCATCCAGAAGTCCGTTGTCCACCGCGCGAACCATCGACGCGTGCCGGTGATCGTGGCGACGCAGATGCTGGAATCGATGATCGACAATCGCCGTCCAACGCGGGCGGAGGCGTCGGACGTGGCCAACGCGGTGCTGGAGGGGGCGGACGCGGTGATGTTAAGCGGGGAGACGTCGATTGGACAGTTCCCGGTGGAATCGGTGCGGACGATGGACCGCATCATCCGGGAGGTTGAGATGAGCGACGAGTACCTGGATGTATCGCGGCGGGCGGCGGCGGATTCGGGCGGGCCGGGGACGGACCGAAAGATTGCGCGCGCCGTGGTGAGCCTGCTCTCCGACATTGGGGCCGCTGCCGTGATCGTCTTTTCACCGGACGATCTGATGCCGGAAATGCTTTCCCTGGAGCGCCCGTCTGCGCCCGTCATCGCCTTTACGGACAGCCGCGTGCTCTACCGGCGGATGGCGTTGTGGCACGCGATTCAGCCGCAGTGGGGGCTGCGGTACGACGACACGGACGCGCTGGTCCAGTACATGCTGGCGGAATCGCGGGATCGGGGGCTTGTGCAGGCCGGGGATGAGGTTGTGGTGGCGCGGCTTGCGCCGCATGACATGGCCGACGCGCCCAATTTTATTTCCGTGCTGCGGATTCCCGAGGCGCAGCTGGGGCCGCGCAGTTGACATGGGGAATGAGGCTATGAGCAGCGAACAGGACGAACGCGCCGCGCAGACGCATTTTGACTCACGGTCGGCCAAGCTGGAGCGGCTGCGCGAGCGGGGCATCGACCCGTATCCGCGCCGTACCGAGAGGACACACACGGCTGTGGAGGCGCGGGAGCTCTTCGAGGCAGATGAGACCACGGAGCACAGCGTCGCCGTCGTCGGGCGGCTGATGACAATCCGGGGAATGGGGCGGCTGACTTTTGCCACGCTACGGGACGGCAGCGGGGAGATACAGGTCAGCTTCGCGCGGGATCGACTCGGAACGGACGATTACCAGGCGCTCAAGGAGCTTGATCTTGGCGATTTTCTGGGCGTTGCGGGGACGCTGTACCGGACGCGAACGGAGGAGATTACGGTCCAGGCCGAATCGTATTCCGTGCTGGCCAAGGCGCTGCGCCCGCCGCCGGAGAAGTGGCACGGGCTGCGGAACGTGGAGCAGCGGTACCGGCAGCGCTACCTGGATTTGATGGCGAACGACGAGGCGCGCGAGATTTTTAAACATCGCAGCAACGTGGTTTCCGCAATACGACGGTTTATGGAGGAGCGGGGGTTCATCGAGGCCGAGACGCCGGTGCTTGTGCCGGTGGCGGCGGGGGCGATGGCCGCGCCGTTCGTCACGAAACACAACGCGCTGGACCGGCAGCTTTTCCTGCGCATTGCGACGGAGTTGAATCTCAAGAAGCTGCTGGTTGGCGGATTCGAGAGGGTGTTTGAGATTGGGCGCATCTTTCGGAATGAGGGAATCGACGCGGCGCACAACCCGGAATTCACGACGATGGAGTCGTATGAGGCGTATGCGTCGTACACGGACGTGATGGAGATGGTGGAATCGTTGGTCCATCACGTGTGCGTGCTCGTTCATGGCCGGGGGGCGGTGACTTACGACGGGCAGGAGATCGACCTGACGCCGCCGTGGCAGCGGCTCTCGCTGATTGACGCGATACGGGAACAGAGCGGGATCGATCTGCTGGATGACGCGATGAGGACGGCGGATGGACTGCGGGTCGCCATGCGTGAGCGGGGGCTGACGCCGGCGGAGGATTCTTCGTGGCCGCAGCTGGCGGACAAACTGATCGGCGACCTTGTTGAGCCGCGGCTGATTCAGCCGACGTTCCTGCTGGATTATCCGATTGAGATGACGCCGCTGGCCAAGGCGACGGAGAGGGACGCGCGGCTGGTGGAGCGGTTCGAGGGATTCATCGGCGGGATGGAGGTTGCCAACTCGTTCACGGAGCTCAATGACCCCATTGAGCAGGCGGCGCGGCTGCGTGTGCAAGAAGAGAATCGAGAACAGTTTAGAGACGAAGATTTTGACCGGCTGGATGAGGATTTCGTCACGGCGGTTGAGCACGGGATGCCGCCGGCCGGCGGGCTTGGGCTAGGCATCGACCGGATTGTGATGATCCTGACGGGGCAGATGACGATACGCGAGGTGGTGCTGTTTCCGCAGCTGCGGAGTTTGGAGTGAGTTGACCCTCCCCCACAAGAGGGAGGGGATGAGTAGACTGGTTGCGGGAACGCCTGATGGCACATCAAAAGTTCAATCGGCTCGTCAGCCGCCCAGCAGCGCGTTTTTGGTTGCTGGGCGTGGCGCTGGCCGGTCTCATTGTCATCGCAGGCTGCAACTCCCAACCGGAACCAACGCCGACACAACAGGCACCGACTCGCATGCTTGGTTCGGGCACTAGTTACTATGGTGTGGCCTCCGTGGAGGAAACGATAGCGTTGGCGGATGTTATCGCCCGGGTGCGGTTGCTCTCAGTGACTGCGGTGGCGGAACAAGAGACGGGACAGACTGACTTTATCGCCGCACTGGACTACCGGTTCCAGGTGTTGGAATACCTGAGAGGGAACGGCAGCAGCGAGCTCGTGGCGGTGGTCGATGACTTTGCGGAAACCTTTAGCGGCAGCGGAAGCGCCGTCACACGGGCACGGGCCCTGAAGGACAGGCGGGACACGCAGTGGGACGGCAGGGAAGCAATCATCTTTCTCTTGGACGACGTGCACCTGTTGCCTAGCACCAGCCGGGCGGACCGGTATTGGCTGGGTGCGCTATCCTTCCACAATCCGTGGGAAGACTACTACACGATAGCGAGTCGATGGGGAAAGAAATGGCTGCCTGCCGCTTCCTCCGGTGCAGCCGGAGCATCCATCGGCTCGGATACCCAACGCTTCCTGCTGGATGCGCCCGCAGCCTCCAGTGGGGCATCTGGGGCGTCAGGTCAGTCCGGTACCACGCCAACCGTCACGCTGTCCGATTTGAAGGTGAAGATTGCGGCCAACGACCGCGAAATCCTAGCAGGAGGCGGCTCTGAGGAGTACAAAAACTGCCTTTACCAGAAGCTCAAGCAGGCGCGTGAGGCACAGTATGAGTTGGCTAGGATAGTCGATCTCGGCGGCCAGGGTTACTATTACAAACGCCATGATGCCGCCCTCGGCGCAGGCTTGCCTGAAGGAACGATGGCGTTCACTGACCCGGCGTATAGCGGGTTTCCGGCAACCCCGCCGCCTGATGTCGGCGATGTTCAGCTTACAGGCAGAGACGCGGCCCTGTTTAGAACGAGATGGCCGGTGATTCTGGACACGATGCGCCCCCTGCCCGCAGGAGAGTACAAGACCTATTTGGCCCCTCGTCCAAAGGAGTACATCATCTGCGACGGGGTGCCCGACTTGGAAAAGAAACGGCAAGAGTTGTTCCTGACCGTTACCGCCCCTACCGGCACGCTGCATGAGGCGTTCTTCGACCCAACAACCATTGGCACGGCCATCGGTTCGGACGCCACGAACGGGGTGTTGAAGCCCAATACGTTCACCACGTCCGCCAATACGACTACGACGCTTCACTCCATCGACTACTCTGGCAGCAACGTTCGGATGCTGTTCTCCCAGACGACCGATCTTTCCGATAAGGAGGTCGAGTTCATCATGCTGGACGGAACGGTCGGGCTGCGTGTGCCGTTCTCTTCGGCGACGACGGAGGCGGTTGCATCTCAGGGGACGCGCTATTCCTGGGAGACGTGTTCCGCGCCGTGGGCGGCGGGCGCAAAGATCATGATCCGCATCCGAACCAAGTCTTCCAGCAGCGCCTCCACGCCGACGTGCATCAGCGTCACGCCGACACCGGGGCTTTAGATTCTTCGGCTCCGCTGCGCTGCGCTCAGAATGACAGGGGAGTGGCGGCGCTGTGGGCTACGGGATGGATTCCGGCCTTCGCCGGAATGACGGAGGCGGGGCGGAATGACGGGGTAGGGGAATTGTGGCGCTGTGGGCCAGGGGATGGATTCCGGCCTTCGCCGGAATGACGGAGGAGGGGGCGGAATGACGGATGGGACTTCATACTGTGTAGATGAGGTTGTTTGTCCTTTTTGTTCTCTGTTGTGTCGTGATGGTTGGGTGCAATGGCAGCGCCACCGCGACGCCACAGTCACGCTCTGAATCGTCCCCGATTCCGGGTGAGGACACGCCGACGTATGGCGGGGTGTTGACTCTGGCGAACCGGGGCGATCCGCCGGCGGCGTTCGATACGATGCGGACGTCCAGCATCGCTTTGCACCACGTCGGCGGGGCGCTGTTCGGCGCGGGCAACCTGGTGCGGCGGTGCAGGGAGAACATGTACCTTGCCTGCCCGGACCTGGCGTCAAGTTGGCTTGCGAATCCCGGCTTTACCGAGTGGGAATTCGCGATTCGCCGTGACGTGACGTGGCATGACGGCGAGCCGTTCACGGCAGAGGACGCCAAATTCTGGTTCGATCTGGCGGCGAACGGGTGGGAATCGGACGGCGTCCCGGTCCGCGCGCCTGCCTATTTCCGCGGCGAGCTCGGCGAGATTGAGTCGGTTGAGGTCCTGGAGTTCAACCGGCTGCGCGTGACGCTCGCGGAGCCGAACCCGCACTATCTGTCCGTGCTGGCCAACCCACGCCTGCGCATCGCTCACCCGAAGCACGTTTTTGAGCCGCTGTTCGAGGATGGAGAGTACAGCGCCGGGCCGCTGGATGTCGGCGTTGTCGGCACGGGGCCGTTCCGGCTTGATCGCTATGAGCCGGGCAGCCTGATCCGCGTTGTTCGGAACGATGACTACTGGGAGCGCGGCGCGGGCGGCGATCTGCCATATCTGGACGGCATCGACTATGTGATCATGCCCAATCCGACGGCGATGGACGCGGCGTTTCGGACGGGGCGGATCGACGGCGGGGCGCGGGGGGAGGGACATTACCTGACGCAGGAGCGCAAGGCGGCCATCGACGCGCAGTTGGGGCCGGACGAGGTCTTCTACGGGGAGATGCAGGGCGGGATGTTCCGGCTGGGTTTCAACGCGCTGCGCGAGGGGCCGTGGCAGGATGCGCGGGTGCGGCAGGCGATCTCACTGTGGATCGACCGCGAGGCAGCCATTCCGACGGTGCTGGGCGGGTTCGGTTATATCTCTCCCACGTTCAGCCCGGCCAACCCGTTCACGTCGGCGGATTTCACGACGTGGCAACGGTTCAATCGCGGGGCGTTGGAGGAGCGGCGAGCGGAGGCCATCGCCCTGATGGAGGAGGCGGGTCATGGGGACGGCTTCGAGATGGGCTACCTATGCCGCGCCCGCCTGACGGCCCGCTGCGAGTTCCTGCACAACCAACTGGCCGGGCTCGCCATCGATCTCCGGATAGAGCTGGTGGACGAGGCAGAGTGGAATCGCGGGCGAGTGAGCCTGGATTACGATTCCCAGCCCGGCTCCAACTTCACGTCGCCGATACCGGAGGGCACGGAGGCGGCGTACGGGGTGTACAGCCGGTTTCCCGATGCCTATGCCAAGCACGAGGATGCCTTTGTCACGACGCTCTACGAGGAATTGCGGGCGACGCGGACGCACCGGCAGCGGGTGACGGCGTGGCGTGAACTGGAAAGCTACGTGGTGCGGGAGCAGACGTACGTCGTGCCGATCGCGGGCAGCATACAGGTCGTTCCTTACCGGACGCACGTGAGGGGGCTGGTGATTCCGCCGGAGGACGGGCATACGCATACGGACTTCGCGACGGTGTGGGTGGATCGGTAAGGGTGAAGGAAACTTTTGGGGGGATTTGTTTGGTTGGGGCGGGGGAAAGTATACGGACGTTAAGTTTGGGGGAGGCGAAAGAACATTTTGGTGGGATTTGTTTGGTTGGGGTGGGGGAAAGTATACGGGAGTTAAGTTCGAGGGGGCCGAAGGAACATTTTAGGGCGATTCTGTTACAATGATGCCCCGATAGTACGAAAGGACGCTAACGATGCAACGCCTGGCGGGCAGCCCGAGGGGGCGCCTGGTTTCTATTCCGGCGGGCATCGACGCGTTCGTGCCGCACCCGCTGCCGCGGGAGATGTCGATGAGCGGGCCGCTTATTCGCCTCATTGCGGAGGCGTCTGAGGCTGTTGGCGTTCTCTCCGGCGTCGGGGAGACCATGCCGAACCCGCGCCTGCTTTTGCGTCCCCTGATGCGGCGCGAAGCCACGCTGTCGTCGCGCATCGAGGGCACCGTTTCAACCCTGACGGACGTGCTGGGCTACGAGGAGGGGCGGCAAGCGCGCTTCATCGATGACGCGCAGGAGGTCGTCAACTATGTCGTTGCCCTGGAGCACGGCATTGAGCGTCTCAGCGAGCTGCCGATCTCGTACCGGCTGGTCAACGAATTGCACGCGATCCTGATGCGCGACGTGCGCGGGCAGGACATGACGCCGGGCGACTTCCGGGATCTGCAGGTCTACATCGGGTCGGCGTACAGCGGCATCCGGGGCGCGCGGTACGTTCCGCCCCCGCCGCACCTGCTGGAGGAGTTGTTCCGCGACCTCGAGGCGTTCATCAACGATGCCGACTCGCCCTTGCCCGCGCTGATGCGCTGCGCCCTGATCCATTACCAGTTTGAGGCGATTCACCCGTACCGCGACGGGAACGGCCGGATTGGCCGCCTGCTGATTTCGCTCTTCCTCCAGGCTGTCGGCTCGCTAACGGCGCCGCTGCTGTATCTGAGCGCGTATTTCGAGCGTGACCGGATGCGGTACTACGATGAGCTTCTGAACGTGAGCGCGACGGGCGACCTGGAGCGGTGGGGGGCGTACTTCCTGGAGGGCGTCACAATTGAGGCGCGCGATACGGTGGCGCGGATTCGGCGTCTCCGGGAACTGCTGGATGAGTGGCGGGAGCGGCTGCTGTCGCGCCGGTCCGCCGCCAATGATCTGCGGCTGCTCGACGTTATCTTTGGGCGTCCAGTCATAACGGTGAACGGGGCGGCGGAGGCGCTGGGCGTGACGACGGTGGGCGTGCGACGGGTGCTGGACCGGCTTATTGACGCGGGGATGCTGCGGCGGGATCCGCGGACGCGGCCTGCGCTGTATATTGCAGACAGGGTCATCGAGGAGTTGGAGCGACCCAACGCGCTGGCGGCAGATTAAGTCGGCGACGGCCTTAGTTGGCGGTGATTACGCCGCAGGACACCCTGTCGCCGGCAGCGGGGTCATCGCCGTAGGTATCCGGCTTTTCGTGGATGATGATGGCCGAGCCGTCCTCATCCAGAATCGAGTTGTCCCGATCCGGGGCCAGGGTTATCGCCTTGTGGAAGACTTCGGCGCGGGCCGTTCCGTCCGCAGCGGCGTGGATGTTGGGCATATCGCCGGGGTGGGCGCCTCCCTCGTCCATGAAGCCGTGCCCGGTTTCATCCGGCGCGAAGTGGCCGCCTGCTGCGGTAAAGTCCGGCGAGCATTCGCCGACTCCGTGAAGGTGGAAGGCGTGCCAGCCGGGGGCGAGGCCAGACACGTCGGCGGAAACGAGGACGCCGTTGGGTCCTTGCGTCAGGGTCACGGTTCCCATCGCGGCGCCGTCCGGGGATATCATTTCCGCGCCGGCCTGTTCACCGACAGGCAGGGACTCTTCCGTGTCACATCCCATCGCGCCAAGCATTACGAGGAATGCGGATAACGCGACGATGAAGGCGAGTCGTGGATTCACGTTCATGCGGCACACTCCTTTTCGCAGGTCATGCGTTGGCGCGATGGACGAGGTCTGGGGTTACTCTTCGAAGAGTCGCGGCTATTGTACCTGATTGGGGCGGTGGGGTTGACGGATGCGTACAAACGATCAACGATCCGATCACGATGCAGCGTGCAGATGATTGGTCTCTCGAACGCGACCTGGCGACTACGGCGATTCCCGCATGGGAGTCGCATGACGGCAAATCGGCTCTCTATTGGGGGGATGCGCTGGAGATGCTGGCGGGGATTCCGGACAACTCCATCGACTGCGTGTGGACCGATCCTCCGTATCTGTTGTCCAACGACGGCATCACGTGCGTCGGCGGGCGCATGGTGAGCGTCAACAAGGGCGAGTGGGATCGCAGCCAGGGTCTTGAGGCGGACCACGAGTTCAATTTGGTGTGGACGGCTGAGGCGTACCGTATTCTCAAGCCGACCGGCACGATCTGGGTGTCCGGCACGCTGCACGTCTACCCGAGTGTCGGGATGGCCTTGCGGCAGAACGGTTTTCGGCTGCTGAACGATATTGTTTGGGAGAAGACAAACCCGCCGCCGAATCTCGGACGGCGCACCTTCACGCACTCAACGGAGGTTGTTCTGTGGGCGAGCAAGGCGGAGAAGGGCAGCAAGCATCGCTACGTGTTCAATTACGACGAGATGCGTGAGGAGAACGGTGGCAAGCAGATGCAGACGGTGTGGAAATTCGGTGCGGCGGGCCGCGCGGAGAAGAAGCATGGCAAGCATCCGACGCAGAAGCCGGTTGCGCTGATAGAACGATGCCTGCGGGCGAGCACGAATCCCGGTGACGTGGTGCTTGACCCATTCGCGGGATCAGGCAGCACAGGCGTGACGGCGCTTGGACTGGGCCGCTCGTTCATCGGGTTTGAGTCCGTCGAGGAGTACGTAGAGATGGCTGCTCGGCGCCTCAGCCACGCTACCCCCCCCCCCCCCCCCCCCCCCCCATTTATGTCAAATACGGATGGGGCGGGCGAGGAGTCACTTTCGCCAAAGCTGCTTGAGCGCCCGTCACGCTATGGGGGCAACTAGACCATGGCAAGCCGGCGTGATACGACGACAGGGGACGTCATGGAGCAGATGGTTCAACTCGCCCTCGCGCATGGTCAATACAAGTGCGAGCGCGGCAAGACTGTCGGAACACGTCTTGGGGTTGGGCGGCACAAGATTGACACATATGCGGAGGATCAGCGCGGGCGCGTCCATCTGATCTCACTGAAGTGGCAGCAGGTGGGGGGAACGGCTGAACAGAAGATTCCGTTTGAGGTCATATCGCTCATTGACCTGCTGCTCAAGGACGAGAGCTATTACAAGGCCCACTTGGTGCTGGGCGGGGACGGGTGGCGCTACAAGGATTTCTACGTCAATGGCGGCCTCAAGCCGTTCATACGCAACGCGGACAGGGTGAACATCACAACGCTGGACGCATTTGTGGGCGCGGCGAACCGGGGACTTCTGTAGTTGGTGGTGCGCGATGCCGGAGGAAAAGTCTGCCGCCGACTGCCCAGAGCACCATGGACAGAGCAACTCACACAGTCGGTTGCCTCTAGATCACGTGATGAGAGGTTTGCCGGATAATCAATCGGGCATGGGGCGTCACAAGTGCCCGTACTGCGCCTACCGGCGCGGTTATCAGCAGGCAGTGGAGGATGTAAGGTCCTGGACTGACGAACACCTGCGACAACCCAACTCGTAACGCAGTTGGTGAGTGCGGGGGCGCTTTAGATTCTTCGACTCCGCTGCGCTGCGCTCAGAATGACAGACCCGATGGATTCCGGCCTTCGCCGGAATGACGGAGTTAGGCGTGGGGGATTCGCGTGGGTTCGCTGTGACGGGTTCACACTTCGACTGCGCTCAGGGTGAACGGGTCGGGGCGGTGAACCAAGGTCATTGTAGGGCCGGCCCGCCTTAGAGCACGAGCGCGTCTACTGTGGTATTCAAGGCTTCCGCGATGCGGGAGAGGACGCGAACGGAGCCTGTCTTGTGTCCACGCTCGATTTCGGACAGGTAGCTCGGGCTGACCTTGGCGATTCCCGCAAGCTGCCGCAGGGTTAGTCCGCGGTGGCGGCGAAAGGCCTCGACCGGATTCGCGCCCCGAATAATCTCGACAGCCAAAGCGTGTGGAATCAATTCCGGTACTCCATGCTAGTCATACGCCTCTCTCCGATGCAGCACATGCTCGATTCTCATGATACGCCCTCTACGTCGTTCGATGGATGGCGCGCACGGGGAGGGGCGAATCGCATACCATCCTAGTAGAGATATGGGCAGGTTTTGGGAGATATTGTTTGTTGCGGGGCGGCTGGGGCTGACTTCGTTTGGGGGGCCTATTGCGCATATTGGGTATTTCCGCGAGGAGTACGTTGTCCGGCGCAAGTGGCTGGATGAGGGCACGTTCGCGGAGTTGATCGCGCTGTGCCAATTCCTGCCGGGCCCGGCGAGCAGCCAGTTGGGGATGGCCGTCGGCATCAAGCGCGGGGGGCTGCTGGGCGGGTTCGCGGCGTGGCTGGGGTTCACGCTGCCGTCCGCGCTGGCGCTGATCCTGTTCGCGTACGGCGTGCAGGAGCTGGGGGCGCAGGAGAGCGCGGACTGGCTGCACGGGCTCAAGATCGTCGCCGTGGCCGTTGTCGCACTGGCGCTGTGGGGCATGGGGCGGACGCTGACGCCGGACCGGACGCGAATCACAATTGCCGTCGTTGCGGCCGCCGCGCTGTTGCTGACGGGCGGGATCGCCGCGCAGTTGGCGGTGATCGTCGGGGGCGCGATCATGGGCCTGATCGTCCTGCGACCGCCGGAGCCACGAGCGGATGGCGATGCCGTTTCGAGCGGCGGGACGCGCTCTGCGATGGCGCTGCTCATCGCATTCCTCGTCTTGCTGGCCGTGCTGCCGTTGGCGAGCAGACTGACGGATAGCCTGGCCGTCGATATTATGGACAGCTTCTATCGAACAGGGTCACTTGTGTTTGGCGGCGGACACGTTGTGCTGCCGCTGTTGGAGGCGGAGGTTGTGCCGCCGGGGTGGGTGACGAGCGACGAGTTCCTGGCGGGATACGGGGCAGCGCAAGCCGTGCCGGGGCCGCTGTTCACGTTTTCGGCATATCTCGGCGCGTCGGTGGACGGGTTGACGCCGCGCTGGGGCGGGGGGCTGCTGGCGCTGGCGGCGATATTCGCGCCGTCGTTCCTGCTGGTACCGGGGGTGCTGCCGTTCTGGGAGCGTTTGAGGGGCGTGGCGCGGGTTCGGCAGGCGTTGATGGGCGTGAACGCCGCTGTTGTGGGGCTGTTGTTGGCGGCGCTCTATGATCCGCTCTGGACCAGCGCCATTGAGACGCCGGCGGACTTTGCCGTTGCGGCGGCGGCGTTCGCGCTGCTGGCGTTTTGGCGCGCGCCGCCGTGGATGGTGGTTGTGTTGACGGCAATAGCAGGGGCGGCGGTGGCGCAGTGGTGAACGGCATGCTCCGATACATTGGGCTGCGGGTTGCGCTGTTCGTTCCGACGCTTTTGATTGCGTCGGTTGTTATCTTTGCGGTTCTGCGCGTGCTGCCCGGGGACGTGGTGGACGTGGTACTGGGCGGCTCGGGCGAGGTGGCGCACGATCCCATCCAGGTTGAGCGCGCGCGAGAGGAGTTGGGGCTGGATGAGCCGCTGATCGCGCAGTACGGCTCCTGGTTGTGGAGCATGGGGACGGGCGGCTTTGGCGGCCGTTCGTTCGTCAATCGAGAGCCGATAACGTCGCTTGTGGCGCGGCAGCTGCCGGTAACGCTCCAGCTTGCGGTCTATACGATGCTGCTGGCGGCGGCGGTGGCGATACCGGTCGGGATTATCGGCGCGGTGCGGCAAGGGCGGTGGGCGGATTTCCTCGTGCGGCTGTTTGCCATTGGGGGGCAGGCGGTTCCGAGTTTCTTCATCGCCCTATTGGCATTGATAGCCTTGGTCTTGTTGTTTGGGTGGTCGCCCCCCGTCATCTATGACCACGTCTGGCAATCTCCCGTTCGACACGTCCAGTTGATGGTTTTGCCTGTCGTGATCCTCGCGTGGGGCTATGCGGCGTACCTGACGCGGATGACGCGGGCGGGGATGCTGGACGCGCTGGGGCAGGACTATGTCCGCACGGCGCGGGGCAAGGGATTGTCCGAGCGCATCGTCCTGGCGCGCCATGCGCTCCGCAACGCGCTGATACCGGTGCTGAGCGTGGCGGGGATACAGGTGGGGGCTTTGTTGGGCGGCGCGGTGGTGATGGAGACGATCTTCGGGCTGCCGGGGATCGGGCGGGGCATCGTGGACGCCGTCTCCGACCGCGACTATCCAGTGGTTCAGACGTACGCGATGCTGTTCGTGTTCATCATGCTGACGGTCAATTTGGTCATCGACGTGCTCTATGCGGCGCTCGATCCGCGCATCAACTACCGTGACTAGCGCATTCAGGCGCGCCGGACGGAGATTGCGGCGTCATCCCGTCGGAGCGGTCGCTTTCGCGGCGCTCGGCCTGATGGGGCTCGCAGCGGTATTCGCCGGGCAGCTCGCGCCGTACGACCCGCTTGCGCACGACGAGGCGAACGCGCTGCTGGGGCCGTCCGCCGAGCATCTCTTCGGCACGGACAGGTTTGGGCGCGACGTGTTCAGCCGCGTGCTGTACGGAGCACGGATTTCGCTGGTGGTGGGGCTGGTGTCCGTGCTGGCGGGCACGCTGATCGGCACGACCATTGGCATCATTTCGGCGTATGCGTCCGGCGTGGCAGACCTGGTCATACAGCGATTCATCGACGCGCTGATGGCGTTTCCGCACCTGCTGATGGCCTTGCTGCTGGTGGTTGTGCTGGAGCCGTCGCCGGTGAGCGTGATCATCGGCATCGTGGTGGCGTTCGTGCCGCAGGTGGCGCGGATCGCGCGGGCGCAGGCGCTGTCGGTCAAAGCGGAGCCGTACGTGATGGCGGCGAAATCGTTGGGCGGGAGCCCGACGCGGATTGTCGCGCGGCACGTGTTGCCGAACTCGATCGCGCCCGTGATCATCCACGCGACGGGATTCATGGAGGGGGCGGTGTTGACCGAGGCGGCGCTGAGCTTCCTGGGGCTGGGCGTGCCACCGCCCGATCCGTCGTGGGGACGGATGTTGAAGGAGGGATCGGAGGGATTTATGGAGGCCGCGCCGTGGCTGACGATCTTTCCGGGGCTGGCGTTGACGGCGCTGGTTTTCTGCGTGGCGCTCATCGGGGACGGGGTGCGGGATTTTTTGGACCCGCGGCAGCGGTGAGCATCGTCGGTCTATGATTGCAGGGCATTGGTGACAGGAAGTTGTTGAGTCACGCGGCTGGGTTGCACATGTGAGTGGAGATTCCCGCTTTCGCGGGAATGACGGAGTGAATGCGGGAATGACGGAGTGAATGATGGGTGAATGGCGGGGATGATGGGCGGCGTGTTGTACGTGGTGGCGACGCCGATTGGGAACCTGGAGGATATTTCGGCGCGGGCGCTGCGCGTGCTGGGCGAGGTTGACCTGATCGCGGCGGAGGATACGCGGACGACGCGCAAGCTGCTGACGCGGTATGGGCTGCGCGTTCCGATGGTGAGCCTGTTCGATGCGAATGTGCGGCGGCGTGTTCCGGCGTTGCTCGCGGAGCTTGATGCGGGCAAGAGCATCGCGCTCGTGAGCGAGGCGGGGACGCCGCTGATCAGCGACCCGGGAGCGCAGCTGGTTCGGGCGGCGGCGGAGGCGGGCCACACGGTGACGCCGATCCCCGGGCCGACGGCCATCGCCGCGCTGCTGTCCGTCGCGGGACTGCCGGCGGATAAGTTCACGTTCCTGGGGTTTTTGCCGCGGAGGGCGGGACAGCGGCGGCGGTTGCTGGAGGAGGTAGCCGGATTGTCGTGGCCGATTGTGTTGTATGAGTCACCGCATCGCATCATCGCGACGCTGGAGGCGTTGGGGGAGGTTTTGGGGGATCGCGAGGTGGTGATCGGGCGGGAGATGACGAAGCTGCACGAGGAGATATTCCGGGGGACGGTTTTGGAGGCTGTGGAGCATTTTCAGAAGCCGCGGGGGGAGTTCACGGTGGTGGTGGCGGGACGGGGTTAGATTCTTCGCTGCGCTCAGAATGACATGAGACGGTTGGTCATGGTTTGGATGGCTTCCTCGTTGTTGTCTACCAGGATGAAGCGGCGGTTGTGTTTGGCGGCTGCTTCGCCTGTCGTGCCGCTGCCGGCGAAGAAGTCCAGGACGAGGTCGCCGGGGTTGGAGTGGACTTTGATGATGCGCTCCAGGATGCCGAGCGGCTTTTGGGTGGGGTAGCCGGTCTTTTCTTTGCCAGCCGTGGGAACGATGGTGTGCCACCAGACGTCGGTGGGTGTTTTGCCGCGCGCGGCCTTTTCGGGACCGACCAGCCCCGGCGCCATGTAGGGGATTCGATCCATCTCCTCGTAGTTGAACGTGAAGTCGGAGGGGTCTTTGGCGTACCAGAGGATGTTGTCGTGCTTGGCGGACCAGCGGGATTTTGAGCGCGCGCCGTAGTCGTAGGCCCAGACGATTTCGTTGATGAAGGAGTCACGCCCGAATATGTCGTCGAGCAGCACCTTGCAGTAGTGGACCTCTCGGTAGTCGACGTGGAGGAAGAATGAGCCGTTAGGCTTGAGGACGCGCCTGGCTTCGATTAGGCGCGGTTCCAGGAATGCCAGGTAGTCGTCGAAGCTGTCCTGGTATTCGGATTTGGCGACGCGTTCTGTGCGGTATCGCCGCCCCTGAAAGCCGACGCGGTCGCCGGAGTCTTCATCGTGCACGGTCTTGATGGACTCGCGGGATTGGGCGTGGCCGGTGTTGAAGGGTGGGTCGATGTAGATGAGGTCAACGATGGCGGGTGGCATTGTGCGGAGGTAGTCGAGGTTATCCGCTTGGATGATGGTGTTGGGGATTGTAGTGTGGGGTTCCATGGGGTGAGTGTACCCCTAGGAGTGGCGTTGGACTACGAAGTCTATTATGTCTTGTAGGGATTGGAGGGCGGGGTTTGGGGGGCGGTTGATTTTGCTTAGGGCGTTGCGGGCGCGGTCTGCCAGGCGGTTGGCGAGGGAATAGGAGTCTTCGACGGCGTTGGAGTCACGGATGAGGGCTAGGGCTTCTTCGACGCATTGCTCTTTATCGTGCTCCGCCATGGTGGTTCGTTCGTCGCGCAGGTGGGCGAATGGGCCTTTCTCGTTCAGTTCCGGGTGATCGGCGAGATAGAGCAGGGCGGGGAGGGTGAGGATGCCGCCGCGCAGGTCGGAGCCGATGGGCTTGCCGACTTCAGAGGCGTCGCCCTGCAGGTCGAGGATGTCGTCTACCACCTGGAACGCGGTGCCGAGGCTCATGCCGTACTCCGTGATGGCGTCGATCTCCGCCTCGTTCGCGCCGCCAAGCACCGCGCCTGAGACGGCAGACGTCGTGAACAGTGACGCCGTCTTGCGCTCCACGCGCGCCCAGTACTCTTCCTGTCCGCCGGTCCAATCGAACGCCTGCTGGATTTCGCGGAGTTCGCCGTCGGCAAGGAGGCGCAAGGTGCGGGAGAAGAGGGTGATGACGCGGACGTTGTTGGTGGCGCAGACCATCTCGGCGGAACTGGCAAAGAGGTAGTCGCCAAGCAGGAGTGCGACCTCATCGCCGTGGCGGGCGTTGATGGTGGCGGTGCCGCGCCTTAGCGACGCCTTGTCCACGGAGTCGTCATGGACGAGGGAGGCGGTGTGGAGGAGTTCGACGGCGACGGCCATGGAGATGTGGATGTCCGGGTTGAAGTCAAATAAGTGGCCGGCGAGGAGGGTGACGGCGGGGCGGGCGCGCTTGCCCGGGGTGGCGAGGATGTAGCGGAGCAGCTCATCGAGCCATGGGAAATCGTCCTCGCCGATGGCGCCGAGGCGGCGTTCCACCTCCGCCATGTCAGGCTCGATCAGTTCGAGAAAGGCCGGGGATTTGGTCGATGTCGTGTTAGTCACGGTTGTGCGGCAGGCAGTGAGCGCGCCTGTCTACGCCATCGTTTCGCTTTCGGCGCCCGCGCCGAGATTGGCCATCTCACGCGCGAGCACCTGTTCCTCATCGAGTTTGGCAAAGAGGGCCTGGGGCTGCGGGAGTGATGCTCCCGGCGCGGGGCCGACTGCCGTCCAGCCGGCGTCCTGCACGCCGCCTTCAAGTCCGAGCATTTCATGGAGACGCTGGGAACTGAACGGGAGGTACGGGGCAAGGAGGGTCTTGAGTCCGCTGATGATGCCCAGGATGGTGACGAGCGTGCGGGCAGCATCGTCGCGATCCTCACGGATGGCACGCCACGGCGCGCGGTCATCCAGGTAGCGGTTGCCTTCTTGCGCGAGACTCATGGCGACGTTGAGACCGGCGCGGAAGCGGCAGGCGGCGATTTCAGCGGCGGCTTCGTCGAGCGCCTCGTTCACCCGCGCAAGGAGGCGCGCGCCCGCCTCATCGGGCTGCGCGTCCGGCACGACGCCATCGAAGAATCGTTGGAGGAACGTGAGCGCGCGGTGGACGAGATTGCCGTAGGTGCCGACAAGCTCGTTGTTGACGCGGCGCACGTAATCCGGCCAGGTGAACTCTGAGTCGGAGGTCTCGGGCATGTTGGCGGAGAGGACGTAGCGGAGAGCGTCCGGGTCATAGTTGGCGAGGTATTCCGGCACCCAGACGGCCCAGTTACGGCTGGTAGATAGCTGGTAGCCCTCCAGGTTGAGGAACTCGTTGGCGGGGACGTCCTCCGGCAGGGCAAGGCCGTCGCCGTAGGCCATGAGCATGGCGGGCCAGATGATGGTGTGGAAGGTGATGTTGTCCTTGCCGATGAAGTAGTAGGGTTTCGCGTCTTCTCCCCACCATGCGCGCCATGCGTCCGGTTCGCCCTTGATTTCGCCAGCCCATTCCACGGAGGCGGAGAGGTAGCCGATGACGGCCTCAAACCAGACGTAGATCCGGCGATCCTCCCAGCCGTCCAGCGGGACGGGGATGCCCCAGTCAAGGTCACGGGTATAGGCGCGGTCTTTGAGGCCCTGTTCCAGGAAGCCTGTTGTGAAATTCAGGACTTGCGGGCGCCAATGGCTCTTGTCCTTGAGCCATTCCAGGAGGCTGTCGCCGTACTCGGAGAACTTCATCATGAAGTGCGAGCGGGTGCGGAACTCCGGAGTGCTGCCGTCCAGCGAACTGCGCGGATCGATGAGTTCGCGCGGGTCGAGGGTTCGGCCGCAGTCGTCGCACTGGTCGCCGCGCGCGGAGTCGTTGTCGCAGTGGGGGCACTTGCCGTTGATGTAGCGGTCCGGCAGGTAACGGTTCTGCGTGGGGCTGTAGGGGACTTCGCTGGCGGTTTCGTAGAGCAGGCCCTTTTCGTGGAATCGTGTGAAGAAGTCCTGGGCGATGCGGTAGTGGTTCTCCGTTTCGGTGGTGGTGAAGAGGTCCCATGAGATGCCGAGTCCGTCCCACGATTCGAGGAAGCCCCGGTGGAAACGGTCGTGGATTTCACGGGGTGAGACGCCCTCACTTTCGGCGCGGAGGGTGATGGGCGTGCCGTGCGCGTCCGAGCCGGAGACCATGAGGACGTTGTTGCCCTTCATGCGGTGAAAACGGGCAAAAATGTCCGCAGGCAGGTACGCACCGGCGATGTGCCCGAGGTGGAGGTCTCCGTTTGCATACGGCCACGCGACCGCGATCAGGATGTTGTCCGGCATGTGAGTTCGTTAACTATTCTAGCGGGCGCATGTCAAACGCGGGCGTGTCAGCCGCAGATGTCCAACGCGGTGAGGGCGAGAACGCGGGCAACCGTGAGCACATTGTCGATGGGTATAGTGCGCTCCGTGTTGGACGTTGGGCCGTAGACGACGGGCACGGAGCCGCCCCGCGCGAACCAGCCGGCGTCCGTCCATGCGTATGAGCCTGGGTCCTGCGGGCCGACGCGCTCCGGCGCGGTTCCGGTGACGTCCGCATGCCGCCGCGCGACTGCCTGGGGGAGCATGTGGTCGATGGGCGTATCGATGCCGTGGCCGGGCACTTTCATGCTGCGCCAATCGTCCGTGTAGGTGGCCGGGGGGCCGGCGATCTCGATGCTTGCGCCGGGGTTGGCGGCGCGGACGCCCTCCAGCACCTTATCGATGTCGGACTGCGTTTGCTCCCAGTCCTGTCCGGGCACGCCGCGCACTTCGATGATCATGGCGCAGTAATCGGGCACGTAGGACGCGCGCCACTTGAGGAAATCCGTGCCGACGCCGCCGTTAATCGCGCCGATGATCATGGTGGGGAGACCGGGTGTGGCGGGGTGCGGCTGAGCGGAGAACTCGACGTTGTCCAGCGCTTTGACCACGTCCGCCATGACGTTGACGGCGTTGACGTATTCGGAGCGGTGCAGCATCCCGATCCAGGCGGAGGCGCCGGTGACGGTGATGACGTACTGGCATGCGCCGGAGTGCATGGTGCGGACATCGAGGAACGACGGCTCGCAGACTATGGTGTAGTCGCAGCCGATTCCTCGCTGTACGAGGTCGTAGACGCCGACGCCGCCCTGCAACTCGCCAACTACGCCGGTGAAGAGCAGATCACCGCGGAGCTGCGCGCCGGAGCGGTGGACGGCGACGGTGGCCGCGGCTGCTGCGGCGACACCGGCTTTCATGTTGACGAGGCCGTGGCCGGTGAGGCGGCCGTCCTCCTCGTGGCAATCCCACGGGTCCAACGGGTAGTTGAGCGGGACGGGGTCGATGTCCAGATGGCCGTTGAGCATGAGCGACGATCCGCCGCCGCTTCCGGGGATGCGAACGATAAGGTCGGGGCGGCCGGGCTCATCGGACACGTCGATGAGTTCAGTGGAAAGGCCGCGCTCATCGAACCAAGCGGCAAGGAAGCGCATGACGTCCGTTTCGCTGCCGGAGAAGCTGCGATAGCTTTGCAGGTCTTTCATCAGTTGAACGACCTCATCACGGTTGATGCCGTCCAAGGCGTCCTGTTCGTTCACAGTCGTCATTTCACCACCCCCATGCGACTACTCAGCGTCTACTATAGTTGCGTGATGGACAAACAGTCACTGATGTCCAGGGTTCTTCATTCGGGCGCGGCGGGGGCGTTTCGGATTGGGTCGCGGCTGGCGGTGCATGGGCGGGAGAATGTGCCGGCGGCGGGGCCTGTGATTGTGGCGGTGAATCACACGCACAACATAGACCCGGCGCTGATCGGGGTGATCATGCCCTGGCCGGTGCGATTCCTGGCGAAACGGGAACTCGTGGCGGAGGGCACTGCCGTTACGCGGTGGATTGTGCGGACGTGGGGACTGATTCCGATCACGCGGGGCAGGCTTGATCGGGATGCCCTGAGAACAGCCACGGACTACCTGCGCGGCGGCGGGGCAATCGGGATGTTTCCCGAGGGGACGCGGAGCAAAGACGGGCGGCTAGGCCATGCCCGGGCGGGGACAGGATTCCTGGCCGTGACGACGGGCGCGCCGGTCTTGCCTGTGGGAATCGAGGGTCTTGCGGGGCTGGGACACAACCCGGCGTTCGTTGCCCGGCGACCGCGTTTCACGGCGCGCATCGGCACGCTGCTGGACTTCTCCGACCTGGCGGAATCCAAGGCGGACGATCGGTTTGAACGCGCGACGGACGAGATCATGCGGGCCATCGCGGGACTGTTGCCTGAGCACATGCGCGGCTACTATGAGGGCAGCGCGCGGGATACACAACACACAGATGAGCGCGCGGGGCGGTGAGGGACGTCAATGGGCGCCATCGTGGGCTACGTCGGGGTTCGGGAGGCCGTGCCGGTTCTCCTCCAGGCGCTTTCGCAGGTGCGGGACCAGCGCTATGACAGCGCCGGCGTGGCCGTGCGCGACCCGGACGGCTACTTCAACGCCGTGAAAACCGTTGGACGGCTCGATGTCCTGGAGGGCGCGTTGTCCGAAGAACCGCCTCTTGGGCACATGGGCCTGGGGCACACGCGGTGGCGGACGCACGGGGCGGTGACGACTGAGAACGCGCAGCCGCACCTGGACCGCCATGGCCTGGTCGCTGTCGTCACGAACGGCATCGTTGAGAACCACGTCGAGCTCAAGACGGAGCTACAGGGTCGCGGCCATCGCTTCGTTTCGACGACGGACGCGGAGGTGATTCCGCATCTGATCGATGAGGAACTGTCGATGGCGGGCGCGGAGGCGAGTCTGGAGTCCGCCGTTCGAGCGGCGATGGCGCGGACACGGGGAACGCTGGCTGTGGTGGCGGCGCGCGCGGAGGAGCCGGAGACGATTGTGGCTGCGCGGAGCGGCTATGCGAGCCGCCTTGTGGTGGGGTGGGGGAACAATGAGGCGTTCGTGGCGAGTGAGGCGGGGCCGCTGATAAGCACGGCGGACAGGATCGCGTTCCTGGCGGCAGGGGAAATGGCGATCGTGACGCCGCGCGGGGTGGAATTCAAGACGCTCATGGCGGGCGTTCCGATTAGCAAGCGGTCCATTTCGCCGTCGGAGGAGCCGATGGCGGCGGCGCGGGGCGGCCACATGACGTTCATGATCAAGGAGATCACGGAGCAGCCGGAGGCGTGGACGGACGCGCTGCGGGGGCGGGTGGATTTCGACACGGTCTCCCTGCGGATGGAGGAACTCGACTCCATCCGGGATGTTCTCCTAAGCGTTGAGCGGGTGGTGCTCACCGGTTCAAGTTCGTCACTGCACGCGGCAGATGCCGGCCGGCTGTATATCGAAGAGTTGACCGATCTGCCGTGCCAAGTTGCCGTCGGTTCAGAGATTGTCTTTGGGGATTTTGAGCTTGGCCCAAATACCCTGTTCATCGCAGTGACGGCATCGGGCGAGACGCTGGATACGCTGGGCGCGATGACCCTTGCCAGTGAACTGGGCTGCCCGACGATCATGGTGACGAATGACGAGGATTCGACTGGGGCGCTGATGGCCGACAGCGTTGTGCCGCTGCGCTGTGGACGCGAGGTTGGGATGGCGTCCACAAAGTCGTTCACGTCGTCCGTGCTCACGTTCTACCTGATCGCGATGCATCTTGCTCTCATCCGGGGAAATGACGGCGCAGAATCCGTGCCCGGCCGCCTGAACGAACTGAGCAAGCTGGCGGGGTACGCGAACCGGATTCTCGAAGATCCCTCTTTGCCCTCGGCGCTGGCGACCCGCTATTCAACGCGACGCGACGCGCTGTTCCTGGCGCATGGACGGTTGTACCCGGTGGCGGCAGAGGGGGCGTGGAAGCTCATCCAGCTTGGGTATATCCACGCCACGGCGTACCCGGGATCGGAGCTCATTCACGGCCCCATCGCCCTCGTGAACGGGGATGAGACGCCCGCCTTTGCCATTGCGCCGCACGGCCCGGAGTACGGGCGCATGGCGCTTTCGGTGCGGCTGCTCAAGGAAAACGGGGGCGTGGTGGCGGCGATTTTGACGGAGGGGGACGAGGAGCTTGCGCCGATTGTGGATCATCCCATCTTCATCCCGGCGGACACGCCGCAGTCGCTGCTGCCGCTGGTGACGGCGCTGCCGGTGCAGTTATTTGCGTATTACGCGGGGATTCAGAAGGGGAACGAGGTGGACAACCCGCGGAATATCCAGCGGCTGGAGGAGTTGATGTAGGGGGTTAGACGAGGACTCCTCCTTCGATTAGTTCGCGGATGTCTGCTTCGGAGAGGCCCAGGAGTTCACGCATGACGTAGTCGTTGTGCTGGCCTAGGGCGGGGGCGCCCATGCGGATTGCGCCCGGGGTGTCCTCAAGCTTCGCGCCATAGGAGGCGTGGCCAATGTCGCCCCACTGCGGCTCCTCATGCGGAACGTTAACGATGTAGCCGCGCGCGTTCATCGCCGGATCGTAATACACTTCCTCAGTCGTTTGGGCCGCGACGGCGGGCACGCCCTGCTTCTGGAGGGTCAACATGACCTGGCGGGGGGTCAGGCTACTCGTCCACTCGGAGACGAGCTCATCGAGGGCCTCACGGTTTGCGAGACGGGCGTCCAACGTGGCGAAACGCGGGTCCTGCGTCCACTCCGGCGGGTCCTGGTTGGGCGGGGTCATGCCGCGCACCAGTCCCTCCCACTCTTCCTCCGTGTGGCAGGCGATGACGCACCAGCGGTCATCCCCGGCACAGGGGTAGGCGTCGTGCGGGGCGGCGTATTCGCGCTTGTTGCCCGTCGGCTCCTGGTTGACGCCGTTGATGACGTAGTCCAGAAGAGGGACGCCGAGCGCGTTGGCCTGCGCCTCCACCTGCGAGACCTCGATGCGCTGCCCCTGCCCCGTCCTGAGCTTGTGATACAGCGCGGCTTGCAGCATGTAGCCGGAGAGGCCGCCGACGAAGAAATCGGCATAGTAGACGCCGCAGCGCATGGATGGCGGCGACTCAGGATGCCCCCAGAGGTAGGTGACGCCGGAGGCCGTCTGCGCCTGCAGGCCGAACAGCACGTGGGAGGCGAAGGGGCCGGTGCTGCCCCAGCCGGGCATGCTCATGTAGACGATATCCGGCTTGACGGCACGGATGCCCTCATAGTCCAAGCCCCAGCGGGTAAGCGCGCCGGCGGCGTAGTTCTCAACGACGGCATCGCTTGTCGCCGCGAGCTTTCGGACAATGTTCTGCCCCTCCTCGAAGTGGAGGTCAACGGTGATGCTCATCTTGTTGCGGTTGAGTTCCGGGTGCATGGGGAGGATGCCGGTGATGCGCGACGCGGGGTCGAACAGCGAGGATTCGATCTTGATGACGTCCGCGCCGAAGTCCGCCAACTGGCGCGTTCCGTACGGGCCGACCCAGATGCGCGTGAGGTCCGTGATGCGGACTCCCTCCATGGGCAAGCGTCCGTTGCCGGGGTTGGCCATGACGGGGGCTGCCGACGCCGATTGCGCGGCGTTGTTCGCTTCGGCAAGCACCTCACCGGTGTGCTGGCCGAGCGTCGGGGCGGGGCGGCGCAGGGACCATGGGGTTTCCGAGAGGCGGCCTGCTGGGCCGGGGAGCTTGTAGTCGCCCAAGACGGGATGCGTCACGTCCTGGAAATAGTCGCGGAAGAGGAGGTGGGGGTTCTGGGCGAGATCGGCCGGGGAACTGACGGGGGCGGCGGGGATGCGGCGGGCCTGTGCCTCTTCCACGGCCTCCGCGACGGTCTTGGTGAGGAAGAACTCGACCGCAATCTCGTTGATGAAGTCCTTGTTCTCCTGGCGGACGGTGAGTTCGCGGAACATCTCGTCCTGGATGATTTCATTGCCCGTCCACTGGGCGAACGTCATGAACTGGTTGGGTTGGATGGGGGAGAAGCCGATCCAGCCGTCGGAGCACTCAAAGACGCCGGTTCCGCCGCCGCCGCCCGTGCCAGGGCGCTCCGCGACGGCGCTGTTGTAGCCGAACTGGGCGACGATGAACAGGATGTTGGCGGTGGCCTCCATCATGGAGACATCCACACGCTGGCCGCGGCCTGAGTGCTCACGCGCGAAGAGGGCGTTCATAATGCCGATGGCCGCGTGCGTGCCGGCGACGGAATAGCCGAGGAAGGATGGCGACATGACGGGCGCGCGCTCGGGATCGCCCTGCAAGAGCATGAGGCCGCCCATGGCCTCTGCGTGGAGGTCGGTGCCCTTGTAGGAGGCGTAGGGGCCGGTTTGGCCATAGGGAGTGACGGAACAGAGGATCAGTCCGGGGTTTCCGGCGCGCAGGCTTTCGAAATCGAGGCCGACTTCGTCCATGTAGCCGGGGGAGTTGGTTTCGAGGATTACGTCAACGGATTGGGCGAGTCGGCGGATTGTGTCTCGACCTTCTTCCGCGGCGATGTCCACGACAGCGCTGCGCTTGTTGGTGTGGAACGAATGGAAGACGAGGCTGCGCTCCGGGCCGGGCTCTCCGGCGGCGTAGGGGGGCATACGGCGGCTGGCGTCGCCGTCCGGGCCCTCGATGAGGATGACGTCCGCACCGAAATCGGCGAGGAGTTTGGAGGCGTACATGGACGGCAGGCCGCCGAGGTCAAGGACGCGGATGCCGTTGAGGGCGGCGGGACGGTTCGCATTATCGGATGTCATGTTTGTTCCTTCCTGGCTTTATCTTTCCGTAGGGTGCTTGCTGGCCTTACCCTACGTCAAAGCTCCCGTGTCATGGAGTTTTTGGATCTCCTGGTTGGAGAGGTTTAGGATTTTTTGGAGGACGTGGTTGTTGTGCTGGCCCAGGGCGGCGGAGGGCATTCTTGAGCCGCCCGGGGTTTCTGAGAGGCGGACGGTGACGCCGGGTTGCTCGAGGGTGCCCCAGTCCGGGTGGTTTAGGGTGTGGATGTAGCCTCGCTGCCGCAGGTGGGGGTCCCAGAAGAGTCCTTCGCCGTCTAGGACGGCGGTGGCGGCGATGCCGGCGCGCTGGAGCAGGTGCATGACCTGGCGCGGCGTCTGCGTTCGCGTCCACTCGGACAGGCCGGCGTTCAGCGCGTCCTCGTTGGCCTTGCGCCCTTCCTGCGTCGCATAGTCCGGGACAAGCGCCCATGCGGGGCTGCCGAGGGCCTCAACGAGCGACTGCCATTGGACGTCGGTCTCGCAGGAGATCGCGCACCAGGCATCGTGTCCCAGGGCGGGGTAGATGCCGTGCGGGGCGTGGAGGGGGTGGCGGTTGCCGACAGGCTCGCCGGGGCGACCGTTGAGCTTGTAGTCCATGAAGGGCATGGCCATGGTGTTGCCGACGGCCTCCACCTGCGCCATTTCGACGTGCTGGCCGCGTCCGGTCTCCGCCTTGTGGTAGATGGCGGCAAGGGCGGCGAGCGCAGTGAGGCTGGCAATGAGAAAGTCGGGGTAGTCGAACTTGCACCGGGCGTTCGGCTCGGACTCCGGGTGTCCCCAGGTGTAGCTGAGGCCGGAGACGGAGACGAGGCTGAATCCGAATGCGACGTGATCACGCAGCGGGCCGATGCTGCCCCAGCCGGGCATGCTGATCTGGATGATGTCCGGGTTGATTTTTTTCAACTCTTCATAGCCGAGGCCGAAGCGGTCAATGACGCCCAGGGCAAAGTTGTCTATGACGAGGTCGGATACGGCGGCGATTCGCTTGGCGACATCCCGCGCCTCATCGTGATGCAGGTCGAGCGTGATGCTGTGCTTGTTGCGGTTGAGGTCGGCTACGAATGGCATCGTCCCCTGGCGGTTGTTGGTGTCGAAGAGGGAGGATTCGACCTTGATGACCTCCGCGCCGTAGTCCGCGAGTTGGCGGGTGCAGTATGGGCCGGCCCAGATGCGTGTGAAGTCCAGGACGCGGACGCCTTCAAGGGGGAGGACGGGGGATGGATTCCGGCTTTCGCCGGAATGACGGGAAGTGGGTTGGGCGGAATAAGAGGAGGGAGGTTGTTCGGCGGTGATTTGGCCGGCGTGTTCGTTGAGGAGGGGGGCGCGTTTGGGCTGGGCGATGGGGGTTTCCGACATGCGGAAGGGGGGGCCGGGGAGGGGATATTCGCCGATTTCGGGGTGTTCGACGGTTGTGAAGTAGTCGCGCTCAGCGAACTGGACGTTGTCGGCAAAGTCGCCGGGGCGATTGACGGGGGCGGCGGCGAGGCGGCGTGACTGCGCCTCTTCAACGAACTCGGCGACCGTGAACTGCTCGATGAACGGGCGCACGAGGGAATCGATGAACTGCATATTTTCGCCCTGCCGGTTGATGAGGGGGTACCAGAACTCGTCCTGCAGGGCAGGCTCGCCCATCCAATCGAAGAAGACCCTGGCCTGGGGGGCGAGGAGCACGGCGAGGCTCACCCATCCGTCCTTGCACCTGTAGATGTTGTAGGGGGCGAGATTGCCGCTTGCTCCGATGCGTTCGCCGATCTCAGACGTGGCCGAGTAGCGGATGATCTGGTAGAAGATGTTGGCGAGCACCTCCTGCATGGAGACCTCAACGTGCTGGCCTTTGTTCGTCTTGCGGCGCGCCATGAGGGCATAGAAGACCCCGTGCGCGGCGTGGGTGTTGGCCAGGATATACGCCTGGTCGAGCGGGGCGGCGGCAGGGGGCTGTTCGTCGTCGCCCTGGATGGTGGTCAGCCCGCTCATCGCGATGGCGTGGAGGTCCGAACCCGCGTAGCCGCTGTAGGGGCCGGACTCGCCGAACGGTGTGACGGAGACGGTGATCAGGCGGGGATTTTCTGCTCTCAGAACGTCATCGGACAGCCCGAGACCATGGAGGTAGCCGGGATCGAAACTGTCCAGCAGGACATCGCCGGACTGCGCCATGTCCAGCAGCTGCTGGCGGCCGGTGTCCGTTTCGATGTCGATGACGACGCTGGACTTGTTGGAGTTGTAGGCGAGCCAGCGGAGGCCGCGGTCTGGGCCGGGCCGGTCACCGGCGAACGGGGGCAGGAACCGGACGGGGTCGCCGCCCGGCGGCTCGATCTTGATGACCTCCGCGCCCAGGTCTGCCAGCAAGCGGCCGGCGTACTGCCCGGCCAGGCCGGACAGGTCAAGGACGCGGATTCCCGCAAGGACGGACGGGGGCGTTTGGCTGTCTGTCGTCGTCATTGTCTCCCCTGTTTGGCTACGCTACGGACATTCGCAAGCGTAGCAGGATGGGACGCGCCGTCAAGCATATTCGGTGATCGGCTGGGCGAGTATCCAGAGGCTGACCATCGTGTAGCCGACCATGAGGATGAGCATGGCGCGTTGGCTTCTCAGGGCGACATCGTGCGCGCCAAAGTGGCGCAGGGCCGTGGCGTGGGCAAGGAAAACGGCGATGACGTGGCCGATGACGATGGCGGCGATTGCCAGTATCCAGACGAATTGCGCGTTGACGATGCCGATGTTGACCTGGTAGCCAGCAGTGCCGAACAGATTCCAGCCGAACCCGAACGGATCGGAGGCGTGGGGGATGACGACCTGCCCCTGGATGAGCAGGTATGAGACGAAGTGGGCAAGGTGGTAGGCGAAGGCGATGGGGACAAGGGATAGGGCAAAGGCGCGGGCGGAGGCCATCGCGCCACGTGTTTCCGGCGTCTCGCCTGAGCGGGCCATGATCGCGCAGAAGAGGAGATAGGCGGCGACAAATATGGCTGCGAATGCTATGAGGCCGGCGGTGTTGACGAGGGTGACGGCGGTGGATGTCCAGCCGGGAGAGTTGACGAAGACCCGGTGGACCAACTGCGCCCAGGGCGGCGTGTCCTGTAGGCCGTCAAACGTGACGGTGGACAGGAGAACGACGACGAGAATCATGTAGGAGGTTGACGTTGCGGCGGTATTGAGCAGGCCGGCGCCCGGGGGGCGAAGGCCAAGCTCCCGGCGCTCGGGCGGGGCGGCGCGAAAGGCTTCGACGTCGTCGATGGATTCCGTCTCGCCCGATTCGGACACGACGCGCAGTTCCGTTGGGGCGAACCGGGCCAGGACGCCAAAGACGAGGGAGAAGACATCCGCGTTGCGCATCCACGCGTCGGCTCCAAAGATGGCCATGCCCCACCAGGTGATCATGCAGTAGCCGACGATGGCAATGGCGAGCGACAGCGGCTCGGCGGAGCCCTCGTAGGCGATCTCAAACCACGCGAAGAGCGCAAAGACGATGACGGCGGGCCATGACGCCCACGCGGGCGGGTAAGCGGAATCGTCCTGGCCGAAACTGAGGCCGCCGGGGATAGCGCGGCGGGCGAGCGCATCCATCCATTCATAGATCGCGCGGACGGGGTTGATGAGGCCCCAGACGTTGCCGATGAGGGCGGACGCGAACGCGATGCCGACCCACCAGTACACCCAGACGAGAACGGGGGCGATGTTGGCGGTTGAGCGGTTGACGCCCAAAGCGCCGGCGAGCAGCACGAGCAGGAGCAGGAGGACGCTGAGGACGCGCAGCGTTTGAATGACGGGCGGGCTGGCCAACACCCGGACAGGCCACAGCTTGAGGAGGTTGACGCGGGTGTAGTCGGTTGCGCTCGGCGTCCGGCGCACAAAGACGGCGACGATGACGAATGACAGGGCGACGGCCAGCCCCGCGCCCGTCATATAGAGCGAGAGGGGCAGGGGGAGGTCATATTTCTCGCCGAAGCCGTGGGCGAACGCGACACCGGGGATTAGCCAGGCGAGAACGGCCAGCGCGGCTGCGAGCGGGACGATAGTTACAGCGAGCCTCTTCATTGCGGCCCGCTTATTTTACGGCCTGACTTCGAGAGTGGCGATTACGCGTTCATGGACGTCTGCAGCGTGGATGGCGATATCGTACCGGCCCGTCGCGTCTGCCTCGAAACTCATCGTGCCGGTCTCGCCGGGGGCCAACTGCGTCTCGATGTTGTAGCCGTGGAGGTGGACGAGGAGGGGCAGGTCGCTGGTCCAGTCGATGGTGACGGTGTCGTTTTGGTTGACGGTGATGGTTGATTCTTCGGTGGCGAGTTCGCCGCCCTCAATGGACATGGCGAAGGAGAGGTCCTGGGGCTCGCGGTCTTCGCAGGCTGCGGCGAGCAGGGCAGTGATAGCGAGAATGAGCAGGAGTGTCCTCAACGTGCATGTACCTCCGTATCAGGTAACGCGGAGGGGGGCCGGGTCGTTAGAGGTCTTTTAGGATGTCCTGGGAGAGGGGGCGGGTGTGTTCGCTTGTGGGGAATGTTCCGTCGCGGACTTCCCGGGCGTATTCGCCGACGGCGGCGCGGATGGTGTCGCCCAGTTGGGCGTATTGCTTGACGTGCCGCCCGACGTGGTCTGAGACGATGCCGAGCATATCGCTCACGACCTGCACCTGGCCGTCACAGTGAGGGCCGGAGCCGATGCCGATGGTGGGGATGCTGAGCTGCTCGGTGATCATCTGCGAGAGCTGTTCCGGCACGAGTTCAAGCACAAGGGCGAACGCGCCGGCCTCTTCCACGGCCCTGGCGTCACGGATCATCTTGCGGGCATCGTCCGCCGTCTTGCGGCCCTGGAAGCGGCGTCCAATCTGGAACTCGGATTGCGGCGTAAAGCCGATATGTCCCATGACGGGGATGCCGCGTTCGACGATGAAGCGAATCGTCTCGGCCATCGTCTCGCCGCCCTCGAGCTTGACGGCCTGCGCGCCCGCCTCCTGGAGGAAGCGCGCCGCGTTCCTGAGCGCCTCCTCCTGGTTGGCCTGAAATGACATGAAGGGCATATCGCCGATGATCAGCGCGTTCCTTGCGCCGCGAACGACGGCCCTGGTGTGGTGGAGCATCTCCTCCATCGTTACGGAGACGGTGGAGTCGTAGCCGAGCATCACGTTGCCGAGGCTGTCGCCGACGAGGATGGCCGGGACGCCCGCCTCATCGACGGCGCAGGCGGTGTAGTAGTCGTAGGCGGTCAGGACGGGAAAGCGTTGGCCTTCGTCTTTGAAGCCTCGGAGTTTCTGGATTGTGGTGCGCACGGCACTGGTCCTCGGCGCTGTTGGCGGGTCGAACTCTAGTAGTAGCTGCGCGCTTCGATGCGGTTTGTGCGCTGGACGATGCGGTTGCGGGCGTCAACGCGCACGATGCGGGGGCTGACGCGGCAGGCGTCCTCTTCCGACATGTGCTGGAAATGGAGGACGATGATGAGGTCGCGCTCGCGGACGAGGAGTCCGGCTGCGCCGTTGACGCAGACCTGGCCGGAGCCGCGTGCACCCTCGATGGCGTAGGTTTCCAGGCGCGCGCCGTTGGTGATGTCCAGCACCTGCACGAGTTCATAGGGCAGGATGCCGGCGGCCTCCAGCAGATCGGGGTCGATTGTTATCGAGCCCTCGTAATCGACGTTTGCCTCTGTGACGGTGGCACGGTGAATCTTGCCGGCCAGCATTGTGCGCATCATCGGTTCGTCTGTCCTATCGTGTCTGATGGCTCGCCCACCAGGGCGAGAATTTCCGCTCCCCTCGTCCCATCGAGCCGCTGCGCGTCCACGGCAAACTTTGCCGTGGCCTGCGCGAGCGCCGCGTATAAGGGTACTACGCCCGGCAAGGTTGACTGCAACTGCTCAAGGTGCGCCTGCACGGTCCCGAGGTCTCCCCTGACTATCGGGCCTGTCAGCGCAGCGGCGGCTCCTTCGCGTTCGATATTCCCCACCGTTCCACGAATGAGCGGCAGCAGCGCCCGCAAGGCTTGCGACTGATTGTACCCGAATTGCGCCCAAAGGCCAGCAGCCTCCGCGATGATTGCGACCAAATAGTTGGAGGCGAGCACGCCGGAGATGTGGTAGAGGGCGCGGGATTTGTCGTTGATGTCGATGGCGTGGCCGTGGAGGGCATGGGCCATGTCACGCAGTTGATGGTGCAGGGCGGGGCTCTGGCTTTCGATGGCGAACGTCACGTTTTCAAGCGATGCGGGATTTCTGGCGTTGGGAGGGAATGTTTGGAGGGGATGGAAACCGCCGATCATTGCTCCGAAGCCGCCCGCGCACTCCAGCACGCTGACGGGCGTACCGCCGGAGCAGTGGACGGCGGCCATGCCGCTGCGCCAGGGGACGCTTTCCGCGACGGCACCGATCACATCATCCGGAACTGTGAGGAACACGATGTCTGCGACGTCAACGAGGAGCCCGGCGTGGCGGGTGTGCATGGCCCCGCCGATCTGCGCGGCAAGGCTCCTGGCGCGCTCCGCGTCCCGGCTCGTGATGGCGGTGACGTGATAGCCCGCGTCCGAGAGGCCGACTGCCAGCGCCGTGCCAACGGCGCCCGCGCCGAGAATGCCGACCCTGTCGCCGCGGAGCGTGGTCATTGCCTCAGGTTTCCGTTCATGCCGGATATGTGCTCAGCTGCGGACGGGATGCCGGCCAGGCCGGTGGCAGATCGAACGGCGTCGATGATGGCGCGTTCCACCACTTCCGCCGCCGCCGCGCCGATGGGAGTGAGGCCGAATGCGTCGACGGCGGGCGTGTCCGGCGGGGCGGTGGAAACAAAGAAGAGAGTGTCGCCGTCGCCCATGCCGTATGACGGAACGATGGCGCGGGCGATGCCGCTGTGGGCCATCATGGCCAGCCGGTTTGCCTGCGCGACGGTGAGGGGGGCGTCCGTGGCGACGACGCCGATGGTGGTGTTCGCCGCCTGGTCGCCGAATCGTCCGTCCTCGCCTCGCCGATAGCCGCTGCGCAGGATTTCACGGGCGCTGTGGAACGGGGGGCCGTCCGCCCGTTCGTTGCGCGGCCCGGCAAGGAGCGCGCCGTTTTCGGGATCGACGATGTCGCCAAAGGCGTTGACGACCATAACCGCGCCGATCCTGTGGCCGCTCGCAATGGACATGGCAGCGTTGCCGACGCCGCCCTTGAGAGAGCGTTTCGGGCCAAGGGCCTTGGCGATGGTCGCGCCGGTTCCCGCGCCGACGCTGCCGGACGCGGCGGGCTCGTCCGAGGTCTCGCGGATGCCGTCAAGTCCGAAATCGCGGGTGACACGTCGACTCGTGGGTCCGAGATGAAGGTCATAGATCACCGCGCCGGGGACGATGGGCACGACGCCGCCGGGGGTCTGGAATCCGATGCCCTCGACCTCAAGCTGGCGCATGATGCCCTCTGCGACGTTCATGCCAAAGGCGCTGCCGCCGGTGAGAAAGATGGAGTGGACGCGCTCAACGAGGGTGCCGGGGCGGAGGAGATCGGTCTCACGGGTGCCGGGGGCCGCGCCGCGAACCTCGACGCCGCCAATCGCGCCGTAGCCGGGAAAACGGAGGACGGTCGTCCCCGTCACAGACTCCCTGTCAGTGACGTGGGCGAGACGGACGCCGGGGACGGACGTGATGGTCAGGTTGCCGTTCGTCATTGCTGCCCCTTCGGATTGTTAAGGGAATGATACAGCGATGCGGCGTGTTGCGGGGCTAATTCGGGGGCAGTTATGCTGAAAGCGTGATGCGTTCCCGTCTTGCCGCCCCGCGACTGTTCGCGCTAGCCATCTCCGCGCTGGCGGTTGGCCTTGCCATGGCGGGCATCGCATGCGCAGTGGAGGAGGACACGCCGACGCCGGCGCCGAGGCCAACATCCACGCCTATCCCGACATTCACCCCGATTGCAGGCGCAACCGATTCGTTCACAAACCCGGATTGTCCAACACCGACAGCCGCCACGCCCATCGAGAGAGAGGAGCCCCTTGACGTGACTGAGAAACTGAACCGCTGGTCCGCGCCGCCGGAGATGCAGATCGACCCGTCGAAGTGCTATTCGGCGACCTTTGAGACGGAGGTCGGGAACTTCGTCATCGAACTGACGGCAGACAAGACGCCGATCACCGTCAACAATTTCGTGTTCCTGGCGCGCGAGGGGTATTACGACAATACGACGTTCCATCGCGTGATCCCGGATTTCATGGCGCAGGCGGGCGACCCGTCCGGGACGGGAACGGGCGGGCCGGGCTACACCATCCAGGACGAGTTCGATCCGACGCTGCGGCATGACGGGGCGGGCATCCTGTCCATGGCCAATGTCGGACGGCCAAACTCCGGTGGCGGGCAGTTCTTCATCACGTTCGCGCCGACAACATGGCTGGATGACAAGCATACGGTGTTTGGGCGCGTGACGGAGGGAATGGACGTGGTGCGGTCGATACGGATCAGAGACCCGCAATCGGATCCGAATCCGGGCACGGCGCTCCACAGCGTGACGATTACGGAATCGTAAGGCGGCGCCTCGCCGCTATCGGGGGCCGGCGATCGTTCGGCCGCCGTGATCAGGAATCCCGTTCGTTCAATTTGTCGACGTACTCGGCCAGCTTGTCGATCACGGGAACAAGCCTGAGGAGCACGATGAGGGCTCCGACGGCAACCAACAGCGTAGCGGCGGCTGCAATAATTGATGCTGCATCGCCCATGACATTCCCTCCTCGCCTGCCGACGCTCTACATAATCTGCGCCGACTCTGATCGCCCGTAGTAAAGGCACGGGGCGGAGGAATTGTCAAGCGATTTCGCGCGCGCGGGCACGCGAACCAGTTGCGCCTGCTTATGTGGACGCGTCATAATGTCGCCATTCCGAGGCGCGCGAGACGGCGTGCCAGGACGGACGATGACTCTGCGGAGTCGCGGGAGGGGTGAGGACGATGGATTTTCGACTCAATGCCGACGACCAGGCGCTGCAGGACGAGGCGCGCGCATTCACGCGAACGGAGTGGAGCGAGAAGGTGGCCGACCCGCGCGGGTGGGACGACATGGGCCTTCTCTCCCCGTATCACGCGGATGACGAGGCTTTGCAGGCGCAGCGGGATTTCTCAAAGAAGCTGGTGGACAAGGGCTGGTGGACGATGCACTGGCCGGAGGAGTACGGGGGCCGCGCCGCCGCCATCACCACGCAGCTTGCGTACCGCGAGGGCATGGCGTACGAGGGCGCGCCGGCGTCGTTCGGCGGCGGACTTGTCGCGCCCGTGCTGATGATTCACGGGACGCAGTGGCAGAAGGATGAGTTCCTGCCCAAGATGGCCAATGCGGACATCGACTTCGCGCAGGGGTTTTCCGAGCCGAACGCAGGGTCCGACCTCGCGAGCCTGCAAACGCGAGCTGTCCGCGACGGCGACGATTACATCGTCAACGGCCAGAAGATCTGGACGTCCGGCGCGCACTATGGCGAGTGGTACCACGTGCTGGTTCGCACGGACCCGGATGCGCCCAAGCACCGCGGCATCAGCTATGTGTTGATGCAACTGCGGAGTGATGAGGGCGACGTTGTGCCGGGGGTCACCCTGCGACCGCTGTTCGATATGACTGGCACGCGGCGGTGGAGCGAGGTGTTCTTTGACAACGTTCGCGTGCCGGTGCGGAACCTCATCGGCGAGGAGAACCGGGGCTGGTACGCGGCAATGACGACGCTCTCGTTCGAGCGCTCCGGCATCGAGACCGCGGCCAAGTACCTTGGCGAGTTGGACCGGTTCCTCGAGGTCGTGCGCGGGACGCGCTTCAACGGCGAGGCGGTGCTGAACGACCCGCTCATCCGCCACAAGGTGGCCGATCTGAAGATCGAGTTGGAGACGCGCCGGATGCTGTCGTACCGCGTCGCGTTCATGCAGTCGCGCGGCGAGCTGCCTGTGAAGGAAGGCTCGATGGGCAAGGCGTGGGGCGACAACCTCGGCAAGAAGTGGCCGCAGTTGATGGCGAGCATCTTGCAGGAGTACGGTCGGCTCGGTCTTGGCGAGTCGCGCGCCCCGATGGGCGGCTATCCGGGCTTCCGCTACGGCGCGATGCACGGGAGCGGGCTTGGCGGCGGCACGACGGAGATCCAGCGGAACCTGATCGCGCAGCGGGGTTTGGGGCTGCCGCGGTAGGGGGTCGTCAGTTAGGGATTCGTGTAGGGGCGGTTCGCGAACCGCCCCTACTCATAGATGGCGACGACAAGGTGATGAATTGAGCCGACGCTGGACTCTGGCCATAGCGCCCCTGGCACTTGCAATCTTGCTGGGCTTGGCGGCGTGCAACGGCAATGAGGATACGCCTGAGCAACCGCAGGCAGATTCAACTGCTATTGCTACTGGGGATGCGAGCGGGTCGGCAAGCCCGACTCCACTGTCGATTTCGGGGCAGATACCTCCTTCGGCGACTCCGACTCCCGTCTTGTCGCCGACAGCGATTCCCGATGCAGAGCAACAGGCTATCACTGAGGAATATCTGGAGCGGTGCCGAGTTTACGTGAGGAATAATGAACTGGCGGTCACATACGCCGAATTCACAGAACTTGATCCTCACAACATGACTGACCTGGAGCGAGTCATCTGGGCCGAGCAGATTGGCCAGCGGGAGCATTGCCGCGACTATTGGAGTGAACCACTGTCAGCCGCGAATGCCGGCAAGAGGAATGATTCTTATCGGAACGGCTGTTACGAATCGCTCTGGCGCCACCACAACAATTTTATTGAAGGGCACAGTCGGGGAAGTGACTCCATTCGCTTTGATCAGGCTGCGCGGATTGCCAACTGGCTCGATATTCCGGGCGATACCCTCGTGACGATGGATCCCAGTCCGCTTGATCTTGCTATAGCTGCACGGGAGCAGGGGAATCGGTACGAAGAAGGGGACTACGAGACCGCCCTGGACGATGAGTGGTTTGGCCTAGTACCGGGGCGTGTGCCGGGGCATTTCAGCGTTACGGGGCCGTGGCCGAGGAATCCATTTGAAGTTGGGCCAATGGTCGGAGACTCGTCGGACACGGGCAACTGTGCGCGGTATTACCCGCAGCTATTCACGGGTCGCTGGATACCGCTGGATACGGCGATCAGGCGCCAAGAGATACAAGAGTATCTCGCTACGAGGACACCCACTCCTGTTCCGGATGATTTTGGCGAATGGGTCAATCAACGTGACAGACAGGTTTATGTGGGGTAGGCGAACCGTCTGGCGTGCGTAGGCGCGCCTAGATTCCCGCTTTCGCGGGAATGACGGAGGTGGGGGCGGGAATGACGAGTGGAGTGGCGCCGTTGACTCTGTTCCGGCGGCTAGCTGCGTTCTCGCTATGGTTTCCAGGTGATGATGGCGGGGCGGCGGGGGGCGGTGTTTGAGATTGTGTAGCCGGTTGGGGTTTCCTGGAGGAGTTCGTCGAGGGCGGCCTGGAGGCGGGAGTCTTCGGGGGTGTTTTGTTCTACGTCCAGGCGGCGGCGGAGCTGATTGGTGATTTCTTCGCGGTTGCGGCCCATGACGGGGGTTTCGGGCGGGAGCATGGTGACGTCGGGGTAGATGTCCATTGCCCAGAGGAGTTCGAGCAGTTCGGGCACGCCGGGCATGGGGGTCGGCACGGCGCCGTAGACGCGCTCATAGAACGGGACTTCAAGGGCGCTGGGGGCTTCCATCATCTCGATGACGGCCACGCGGCCCGCTGCGCGCTCCTGCATCTTGGCAATGAACGCTGCCCCCTCCGGCACGTGGTGCAGCACGAGCGAACAGAGCACGAGATCAGCGGCTTCAACGTCTGCGTCTTCCCATCGTTCGGTCATGACGGTGATGTTGGAGAGTCCGGCCTCGGCGGCGCGTTCCTGCAACATTCCGACTGCCTCCGCTGACGGTTCGATGACCGTTACGTGTTTGGCGCGCGTGGCTAACGGCAGGGCGAACCGGCCTGCGCCGCCGCCAACGTCAAGGACGGTTGAGTCCGAATCGATGAGGGCGAACAGGGCATTGACTGCGGGGTCGTCTGTGCGGTGGGGATCACGCGGACGGTTGGTATAGGAGAATCCACCATGGCCTCCGTGGACGTGGTGGCCGCCGTGCGCATCTTCGCGGCCATCGTGGCCGTGTTCATGGCCCGGGCTGTGGCCGGAGCGGATGGCGGCGGCCTCGCGGTCGTGGGCGATGATTCGCTCTCGCCACGCGTCGGCTGCGGTCTGAGAGTCCATGTGAGTTTCCCCTCGAATGTTGCTGGTCAAATGATTGTATAGGCGTGACCGGTTCGCGCGCTGTTGTTAAACGAAAGGGCAGAACGTTTAATTCGGCTCGGCGGCGTTAAACTTTCTTTCATCGGCTCGGCCGCAATTAAAGATTCGGCACCAAAACTTGAATTATCCGTGTGGATGGGCACAATGGAGGTGGTTGCACGGAAGGAGGGCGGGACGTGAAGCGCGGACGGATCGGCACGTATGAGACGACGTGGGTGGGCGGGGAGACCGTCCGCGCGTTCGTGCCGCATCCGCTGCCGCCCAATCCGCCGCTCCGCATGGACGGCACGCTTCAGCAGGCGCTGGAGCTGGCGACCGTCGCGATCGGCCGGCTGGATTCCATCTCGAGCCTGCTGCCTGATCCAGACGTCTTTCTCTACGCATACGTGCGCAGGGAGGCCGTGCTGTCCGGGCAGATCGAGGGGACGCGCTCCACGCTTTCGGACCTGCTGGAGTTTGAGATGGAGCGCGCGCCAGGGGTGCCGGTGGACGACGTGACGGAGGTGTCCAACTACGTGGCGGCGATGGCGCACGGGCTGGCGCGCATGGCGGAGGGGTTTCCGCTGTCCAACCGGTTGATCCGGGAGATGCACGAACGGCTTCTGGCGAGCGGCCGCGGCAGCCGCGAGCGGCCGGGGGAGTTCCGCGCGTCCCAGAACTGGATTGGCGGCACGCGCCCCGGGAACGCGCTGTTCGTGCCGCCGCCGAGCCACGCCGTGCAGGACTGCATGGGGGCGCTGGAGAGATTTTTGCACGCGCGGGACGACGGCCTGCCTGTGCTGGTCAGGGCCGGCATCGCGCATCTCCAGTTCGAGACCATCCATCCGTTCCTTGACGGCAACGGGCGCATTGGGCGGCTGCTGATCCCGCTGCTGCTGTCTGAGCGCGGCTTGTTGAGCAGGCCGCTGCTGTACATTAGCCTGCACCTGCGGCAGCACAGGGACGAGTACTTTGCGCTGCTGGACCGCGTGCGGATGGACGGCGATTGGGAGGCGTGGCTCGGTTTTTACCTGGAGGCCGTGCGGTCCACGGCGGAAAACGCGGTGCAGACCGCGCAGGAGCTGACCGGCCTCTTCACGGGGCACCGGCAGATGATCGTCGAACGGGCCGGACGGCGGGCCGGGTCAGTCCTGCGTGTCTATGACGCCCTGCGGGCGCGCCCCATCCAGAGCGCCCAAACTGCAAGGGAGGCCGTGGCGCTGTCGTTTCCGACGGTTTCCGCAGCGCTTAGGATGCTGGTGGAGTGGGGCATCGCGCGGGAGATTACAGGCGGCGCGAGCAACCGCGTCTACGTGTATGACCAGTACGTCGCCATGCTGAGCGAGGGGGCGGAGCCGGACCAGGCGGGGCGCAATTAAACTTTCATGCCTAAAACTTTAATTGTTGTCTCGCCCGTTAAACTTTCTTTCACGGTCGCGCGCCTGTGAATCGGCTACACTGAGGCGTCGGATGGCGGCGGAGCAGGGGAGGATAGGCGTCATGGACTTCCAGCAGTCGGTTGAGGACCTTGCGTTTCGTGATGAGATTCGGGATTTCGTCGCGGCGAACTGGGATGACACCCGCTACCACATGAACGACGTGTCCAACGCATCGTGGCACCTTGACGATACGGAGGCGCTGGACGCCGCCCATCAATTCGCCAAGAAGCTGGTGGACAAGGGCTGGTACACGATGCATTGGCCTTCGGAGCACGGCGGGCAGGACGCGGGGTTCACGCGGATGCTGACGTACCGCGAGGAGATGGCGTACCGGGGCGCGCCGGCGAGCGGGGCATTTGGCGGGGACGCGGTGATTTTGCACGGGACGCCGTGGCAGAAGGATGAGTGGCTGCCGAAGATTGCGACGGCGGATATGCCGATCGCGCTCGGGCTCTCGGAACCCGGCAACGGCTCCGATTTGGCGGGTGTGACGACGCGCGCCGTCCGTGACGGCGACGATTACGTGATCAACGGCCAGAAGATGTGGACGTCCACGGCGCACCATTCGACGTGGATACGGATGCTGGTGCGCACGGACACGGACGCGCCCAAGCATCGAGGTCTCTCGATATTCTTTGTCCCCCTGGATTCACCCGGCATCACCATCCGCCCCATCCACGACATGGCGGGTCGACGCCGGTGGAGCGAGGAGTTCTTCGAAGACGTGCGGGTGCCGTCGCGCTATATGCTCGGCGAGGAGAATCGCGGCTGGTACGTGATGGCGGCGTCGTTGACGGCTGAACGGGTGGAGGTTGGCTCGCCCGCATCGCTGCTGCGCGAATGGGAGCGATTCGTGGACTTTGCGCGGACGTACCGCGTCGACGGGGGCACGCCGCTCGATGATCCGATCAACCGCGCGCTGCTGGCAGACCTGCGCGTCAAGCTCGGCATGTTCCGGGCCATCTGCTGGAAAGGCGCGTGGGACAGCCGGCAAGGGGAGGACGTGTCACGGATCGCTTCGATCTCGCGCGTGCTTTCGGGCGAGCTGGTGCAGGAGTTGTGGCGCGGGTTCACGCGGGTCATCGGCGACGCGGCGCAGGTGATGCCGTACGGCGCGGAGTGGGCGCCGATGGACGGGTTCATCGGGGTGAACGCGCTGATGAGCACGGGGCGGACGTTCGGGCACGGCACGAAGGAGATCCAGCGGAATATCGTGGCGACGCGGGGGTTGGGGTTGCCGCGGTAGGGAGTTCTTTAGATTCTTCGCTGCGCTCAGAATGACACGGGCGCGGCTGCGCGCAACCGCATTGGGCGGATGGGTTTGGCTGGGGAACGTGGATTCGAACCACGACTAACAGATTCAGAGTCTGTCGTCCTACCGTTAGACGATTCCCCAGCGTCTGAACTCGTCTTTCCATAGTACTCCGAAACGCAAGCAGGGTGGGCACGCCTGGTTCCCGTGTCAGGCACGGGAAAAGGAATTGGACGGTGGCGCCGCCTGGGGTTCCGTGTCAGGCACGGGAAACGATTCGGGGGATGGGCGTACACTGTTTGTATGGTGGTTACTGAATCTGATGGTCGGCTTTCGGGGCTGGAGACGGTCTCGATCAGCGTTTCGGGGATGACGTGCGCGGCGTGCGTGATGCACGTGGAGCATGCGCTGACGGACGTGCCCGGTGTTGAGGAGGCGCGCGTCAACCTGGCAACGGAGCGCGCCGTCATCGAGGTCCCCGACGGGGTCTCGCTTGACGTGCTTGCCTCGGCGGTCAAGGAGGCGGGCTACGGCGCCCGGACGGAGACGCAGCGGCTGTTCATCGAGCCGGACACGGACGGCGATGATCCCCGCGAGAAGGCCGTGTCCGCCCTCATGGGCCTTCGCGGCGTGCGGTGGGCGACGCCCGACGAGGAGGACGCAACCGCCCTGACGGTCGAGCACTACAGCGCGGCGGTCGATACAACCGATATTCGCAGCGCGGTTGTCGGCACCGGTCTGCGCGTCGCGGGCATCGAGGAGAAAGAGGACGCGCGCGTCGTTGCCAAGGAAGAGGAAGAGCGCGCGCTGCGGCTGCGGTTCCTCATCGCGCTGTCCAGCGGCGTGGTCGTCATGCTGCTCGGCATGTCCGGCGTCCTGGAACGGAACATCGCGCACTACGTCATGTTCGCCATTGCGACGCCGATCCAGTTCTGGGCGGGGTCGCTCTTCTACGCGAGCGCGTGGTCGGCGCTCAAGCAGCGCACGTCCAACATGAACACGCTCATCTCGCTTGGGACGACGGCGGCGTATTTGTACAGCGTGGCGGCGACGTTCGCGCCGGGGTTCTTTGAATCGGCGGGCGGCGAGGCGGCGGTCTATTACGATACGGCGATCATCATCATCGCGCTCATCCTCATGGGGCGGTGGATGGAGGCACGGGCGCGGGGCAGGGCCTCGGACGCCATCGCCTCACTCCTCGGCTTGCAGCCGAAATCGGCGCGCGTCATCCGTGACGGGGCGGAGATCATGCTGCCGGTGGAGAGCGTGCTGCCAAACGACATCATCGCGGTGCGGCCGGGGGAAAGACTGCCCGTCGACGGCATCTTGACCGAGGGCGCGTCCACCATCGACGAGTCCATGTTGACGGGAGAGAGCATCCCCGTCGACAAGGGCGAGGGCGATGAGGTGTACGGGGCGACGGTGAACGGGACGGGCGCGTTCCGCCTGCGGGCGACGCGGGTTGGCAAGGATACCGCGCTCGCGCAGATTGTCCGCCTCGTGGAGGAGGCGCAGGGGTCGAAGGCGCCGGTGCAGCGGCTGGCGGACCTCATCTCCTCGTATTTCGTGCCGACCGTCGTGGCCATTTCGATCATCACGTTCATCGTCTGGAGCTTGGCGGGGCCTGAACCGGCGCTGACGCTGGCGACGCTGAACATGGTGGCGGTGCTGATCATCGCCTGCCCGTGCGCGTTGGGGCTTGCCACACCGACCGCGATCATGGTCGGCACGGGCAAGGGGGCGGAGAACGGCGTTCTCATCCGCAACGCGCAGGCGCTTGAGCTTGCCAGCAAGATTCGCACCGTCGCGCTGGACAAGACGGGGACGATCACGCAGGGGCGTCCGTCCGTTACCGACGTGTTGACGGCGAACGACGCGGCTGAGGGTGACGTTCTTTCGATTGCTGCGACAGTGGAGGCCAGCTCGGAGCATCCGCTGGCGGAGGCGGTGTTGGCGCGGGCGGGCAGGGCGGCGGGGCAGGACATGACGGTTACGGACTTTGAGGCGCTGCCGGGGGCGGGCGTCACGGCGAGCGTGGACGGTCGTCGCGTCGTCATCGGTAGTGCGCGGCTGCTTGTTGATCGGGGCGCGGTTATTTCGGACTCGCTGCGAACGGGGGCGGACGCGCTGGCAGAGCAGGGCAAGACGCTCATGTTCGTCGCGGTGGATGATGCCGCAATGGGGGTGCTGGCCATCCAGGACCCCGTGAAGCCGTCGGCGAGGCGCGCCGTTGAGCGGCTCCATGCGATGGGCGTCCGCACCGTTATGCTGACGGGCGATAACCAGGCGACGGCGCAGGCCATCGCCGAGCAGGTCGGCATTACGGAGGTGCGGGCCGAGGTTCTGCCGGCGCAGAAGGCGGAGGTCGTTGCGGCGCTGCAGGCCGAGGGCGGGCACGTCGCGATGGTTGGCGACGGCATCAACGATGCGCCCGCGTTGGCGCAGGCGGACGTCGGCATCGCGATCGGCACGGGGGCGGACGTCGCGATGGAGGCTGCGGACGTGACGCTGGTGAGCGGCGACCCGAACGGGGTGGCGACGGCTATCCAGTTGTCGCGACGCACGGTGCGGACGATCTGGCAGAACCTGTTCTGGGCGTTCTTCTATAACGCGACGCTGATTCCGATCGCGGCGGGCGCGCTGTACCTGGTGTTCAGCGGCGGCGTGCCGGCGGGGTTGCAGTTCGCGCTTGGCGAGCAGGGCTTCCTGAACCCGATGATGGCGGCGGCGGCGATGGCGATGTCGAGCGTGAGCGTGGTGCTGAATTCGCTACGGCTGAAGGGGTTTCGGGCGGGGTAAGGGGCCGCTCGCACAACTGCGATGCCAATTCACGGTTGTACGGCTGGCCGCGATGCGTTCGCGTGCAGGGGGCGCCCTACTTCATACGGATACGAGCGTAGCCGAGCAAATCCACTCTGCGTCCAAAGAAAGGCTCCCTGCCTCCGTCCTGGAATCCCCAAACGCTAACGACATAGCCGGATGGGCTTTTCAGGTTCTCAGGGAACTGGAATATCACGCTGAAAGTTCTCCCCTCGATCAGATATTCGGCGGCAACGGTGTCACCTGAGTCATCAACGTCCCAGCTTGAACCATCATCGAGCGCGGGCAGGATACTGCCAACGTAACTGCCTGTCTCTGCCGTATGGAGCGTGTAGTTTGTGTAGCCACCTTGTTGTGCATACTCAAGCGTTTCCTTAGAGAGCACTGCGTCATCTAGCAGAGTCCCGCGGAACGTGACCGAATCGCCATCGTAGGTTGGGTGCTCATCCCACTGAATGAGGCGATGGCTTAGCCTCCCGATGCCCTCGTCAAAGGGACGGTTCTCCGGGGCGTTTAGTTTGCCAGACCAGTGTTTCTCCACAATGTCGGCTGATTGCGGAAAGGCTTGCCGGACCTCGTGAATGCCTGCGTCCCTGTCTTCCTCGCCTGCCACGAGGGACAGTCGATACAGCTCGCGCAGTCCCCTGTGGAATTCGTTGCTGCCTAGATCCTCCAACAGATCCAGAAAGAGCGCTTGTCCCAGAAAGTAGTTGCACAGAAATTGGGGGGTCTGTTGGGTGGGTTGCTGCTGCGTCAGCATCTGCAAGTCGTGCGCTTCGCATTGCCTCCGAGAGGGTGTCGATAACAGTCCCGGACTCATCCCAGATTCGATACCGTGCATGAACTCGAAAGTATCGGCCACGCCTTCGTCAAGCCAGTCAGCGCTTCCCCTCCAGAAATAGTGTGAGATCTCGTGAAGAATGAGTTGTGATAGACGATACTTGTCGAAATCTCTCGCCCCCTCCTCGATCCGTGGAAGACCGCTTATGGCAAAGCCGAAATTGGTGCCTGCGAACTCATCGAGAACGGCAGCGTCATTGATGATGAGGATCACGTGACTGACCGGCAACGGCCTAGCCATTATTCGCTCGGCGTACTCCACAGCGTCCCTGATCATGTGGCGCGTCCAGTGCTGGGGCGGTCCTTCGGCGCGGACAATGCTGATTTTTAGGTCGGGTGACAATTCCGTCGGACTCTCAAAAGTCTTGATGTAAACATATCCCGGTATCAGCAGCCTACGCAGTGTCACTGCATCGTCCACCGTGCTCACTGCCGCGACTAAGGTGGTCTGGTCGTCGACGATTCCTCCACTAAGCGTAGGGTGTTCCAATAGTGAAGACAGCAGGCGGTCGTCTGAGAGTCTTGCCAAACGATAAATGCCCTGGAGAGCAAGCACGTCGTCGGATTCCAGGGATTCCAAGAACGGCATTCCGATTATGGCGCCGGCTTCAGCGCCATGGTAATAGGCTATCCAACTCATCCATTCAAGCGCATCAGCCTCAGCAGCGGTGATGTCATCCTGAATCCAGGCGAGGCCCAAGGCTGTGCTTAGGCCGGCGATTTCCCTTTTCCCAATGTAAGTCAGATGTGCAATGGCATGGCGCTCAAATTCTGAAAGATCATCTTGCGCCCACGGCAGCCCATCCATATTCGTGTACAGTGCAGGATGTTCATGCCGCAGCCACTGGGTGTCCGGTGTGACATATCGCCCCAACGGGCTGGGCGTTGGTGTAATCGTCGGCGTTGCCGTCGGCGTTGCCGTCGGTGTTGCCGTCGGTGTTGCCGTTGGGGTGGGCGTCGATGTAGGGCTTGGTTCAGGCGTTGCGGTAGGCGTGGACGTCGCTGTGTGCGTCGCGACAGGCTCCACTACAGGTTCGGCGCTCTCACAGCCGTAGCCGCTAAGCCCTGCGGCAAGGATGCAGAGGCCAACGAACAATATAGAGGCTTTGAGCACTAGTTCCCTCCCCGCAGCATGAAAGCACCGTGGCGCATCACTCCGCCCATATTATCCCCATTACTATCTACCTTGATCATGCGCTCACCACGCCCGTCGTCATCATCGTGTATGTCAATAACGAGACGGGCACGCTTACTGCCACAGGGTAGAGGGACTCTGGGTTTCCTCTTTCGCGGGAAAAACGAGGCGGGGCGCCCTTCGACAGGCTCAGGGTGAACGGGGGCGCGGCTAACTGTGGCACTGAATTCGCTGCGATTGAAAGAGTTTAGGGGGAGGTGAGAGGCGAATCTGGCAGCTTGCCGCCGTTGATGTGGAAGTCGATGGAAAACAGTTCCAAGTTGGAGGCTCCCAGATGACGCGCCATTCGCCGGTACTTCCTGGCCCGCTGACCGTAACCGAGTTTACCGGCGGAGATGGCAGAGAGCATTGCTAGAATCCGGCTCTCAGGCTCGTAGGCCAGTCCTTTCTCGAAAGCCTCAAGCGCTTCAGAGTCCTTACCTAAGGCGTCGTAGCAGAAGCCAACCGCTGTCCAGTATTCCGAGTCCTGCTGAACTTTTTCCGGCTGAAGTCGCGTAGATTCAATGGCAATTAGGTGATCAAGGGCCTCCTGATGCTGGCCGTCCTCGATAAGGACGAAACCAATGGTGGTCCACGGCGCGAGCCATTCCGGCGCCAACTCTGCGGCCAGCCGCAGTTCATCCAGGCCCCTCCGCATCAATGCTGCATCGCCTGTCCTTGCGCCGATGCCTCCCAGGTGCGATCCAAGTGTGAAGTGATAGGCCGGGTCTGTTGGGTCGAGCTGGACCGCTCTTTCAAGCAGCGCCAGCGCCTCAGACAGCTTTCCTTCCATCACTGCGAGTTCCGTTGCGCGCTCGTGCAAGTCGTACGCTTTGGGATTCGAGACGCCCCACGCATCCATGTGCCACTTACGCACGGAATCCGTCATGGATGACACTTCCGATTGACGAATGTGGTGGGTGATCTTCTGGACTCGTGTTTCCCAACTGACGGAGTCTGCTGCCGCCAGATCAAGTTTCCATTCTGGGTCTTCTTCCTGCTTGGCAATATATTGAACGAGCAGCTTCCCAAGTGGGATACCTGTGCCACTGAGGACGAGATCCATGAGAGCCTTTGTGCTATCTGGCTCTCGCGAAATCTTGCCGAGCCCGTGGAACGACAATTCGGAGTAGCGTCGCAAGTGAGCGACGATCTCATTGGTCTGTTCTGTTCCAATGATGCTCTGGACAAGCTCAACCATGTCGCTTAGCCAATAGAATTGGCGTAGACGACCGAGCATGAACCTTTCATATTCGCGGCCTATCACTTTCGCCATGGCCGAGGCGATGGTCTTTAGGTTAGCGTCACTTGGGCGGGCACCGTCGTAGAGCCATCCCGCCACAGTGTTCTTATCCACACCGGTTGCTTCCACAAACCCCTCTACGGTGAGCAACTCGTAAGAAAGAGAATCCTGGTTGGCCTTCTGATCCCTCTTGACGTCTCGCCTCATCCAGTTCAAAAGGGCGCCTCGCTTGGAACGATCAAGGTATTCCATGCTTTCCAGGTCGCCTAGTGGTATGTCGAGGACACGCATTCCGGCCCCGATGCGAACTGCTATATCGATGGCCGCGAGCCGTATGTATGCTGCCCAGACGACGGGCAGATTAGCGCGGTCTACGATTCCAGCGCGGCGGCGCATCTTGGCGACAAACTCGTCCCATCCCCGAACATTGAATTTGAGGGCAAATATCACCCTCTCAATGGCGGCATCGCCAGCCTCTTGGGCAGCCGGGATCAGGCCCGTTTCAATCAGAACCCGAGCAAGAGCGCGAAAGATTTCTTCCAGACTGGAGTCCTTGAGTCCTGCTCCACCTCCTGCGCCCCTAAAGTAACGCTGGGCGTTCTTTGTGCTAAGCGCAGGCTCCTTGATGCCAAGTCGTCGGACAATCGCGCCGATGACTTGCCCGCTAGTCGGCGGAACCGGCGCAACATCCTCGTACTTGGTCCTTCTGGGCTCGTCACCAGTCATACTGGCCTCCGCGTTTTATGAACCTCTCCACATCCACCTGAACCTGTGACAGCGCCGCCTCCACGCCCACCTCCAAGATGGATTGCTCGCTGTAGAGCAGTGTTCCGGCTGTGTTGTCGAAGAAGCGGCCGGCGGGGTCTACCATGACGTAGCTGCCGGTCATCATGGCGTTGGATTCGGGGACGACTTTGATGCCCTCGGACTCCAGGTGGCGGTGGCGGGCGACGTAGGTATCGAAGTCCTCGGCGGTGACGGTGAGGTTGCCGAGGGTGTCGTCGTTTTGGCCGTCTATGGGGAGGACCTGGAAGATCTTCCAGCGCTCCGGCCTCGCCCAGCGGATGAACTCCGTCATGTCCTCGTCCTTGTTCGCGTGCGTGACGACCGTGTTTATCTTGAGGCGGAAGCCGCGTTCCCGCGCCAATTCGACAAGGCCATGATATTCGCTCTCGTTGAGCGGCCCCTGCCTGAGCGTTCGGCCTGTCCTGGCGTTGACTGCCGTGTCGAGCGAATCGATGCTGAGGGTCACCCAATCGAGCGTTCCGGTCAATTCGTCAAGGTAGTCGGCACGGAGCCTCGTGCCGTTGGTGACGATTGACGTGGTCATGCCGTGCTCCTTGCCCTGCCGGATCAAGTCTGGCAGCCAGGGGCAGAGGGTCGGCTCGCCGCCCGCGAAGGTGATTTTCTCGAATCCGGCCTGCGCCAGGCGCTCTACAACGGCGAGCGTGTCTTCGCGGGGCAGGTGGCCCTTGGGGAGTCGATCTGCCTTCACGTCCTCAAACTTGGCGAAGCAGAAGTTGCAGCCCATGTTGCATGGCTTCCAGAGGTGGTAGTTCACGGACGGTATTGGTGGTCGGTCTGTCATGTATGCCTCCCTTGTAGTATTGCTCATGCATCCATGATTCATCGCGAGCAGCAGGGAGTCAGCACCAGTTTGGTGGACAAAAAGCCTCAGCCGACTCGGTTCGTGCGTTAAGATGGTTGAGGTTGCGGAAGAGGGAGGGCCTTGGGGCGCGCGGCGAGCGAGGGGGCTGAGCGATGGTTAGCAAGTTTTTGGGGTTTATGAAGAAGGAGGAGCCGGAGGAGGACCCGGTGTGCCATATGATGGTCAGCCCGAGCAGGCCGCCGGGCGGATCGTATGAGTACGAGGGGACGACGTACTATTTCTGCGGGCCGGGGTGCCGCGTCGCGTTCTCCAAGGAGCCGGAGGCGTACCTGAGCGGCGAGAAGCGCATGGACATGTGACGATTTGACCATGCAATCGGATACTCGCCGCCTGGCCAGAGCCTGGCTTTGGTTTGCAGGGATACTGGCTATCGCGCTGGTTGGCGCGGCGTGCGATGACTTCACGCCGGGGCCGGCAGAATCGCCGATTCCGCCGGCTCCCACTCCAGTCGTCGAGTTGGCGCCGACTGAGACGCCAACGCCAACAGCCACCCCGCTGCCGACGCCGACGCCAACCGCCGTCCCGCCAACGCCTGTGACGGTTCCGGTCGAACAGTCATGCGCGCTGGAGCCGCCGGAGCCCGATCATCCGACTCTTTCGGCACGTGATGAGGCCTGGCGTTTCCTGTTTGATTTGACGCGGGAGTTCAGTCCTCGTGAGAGCGCGACGGACGAGGAATACGCGGCGGGAGAGGAGCTGAACTGCCTGCTCACGGAGATGGGTTATGTCACTGAGTTCCAGCGCTTCGGGCGGCTGGCGAACGTCGTATCCTCGGTCATTGTCGTTTCGGATGCGCCGCCCGGCCTAGAGGCGATCCAATCACTGCCAATCCAGGGTTCCTTTGAGGGAGAGATGATCGGCGAGCTGGTTTTTGTCGGGTTCGCGCTGCCGGAGGACGTTGGAGACCAGCGGCTCGATGGCAAGGTCGCGCTGATCGAACGCGGGGAGATCTCATTCCAGGAGAAGGCGGCGCGGGTTGAGGCTGCGGGCGCGGTTGGCGCGGTCATCTTCAATCGAGAAGACGAGCTGTTCCAGGGCGTGATGGTCAACAGAGACGTCCCGACTATTCCGGCTGTTGGGATCAGCCGCGGGGATGGCCTCGCGCTGCGGGAGGCCATTGAAAGCGGCGGCCTGGAGGTGAATGTGGGCGTCAGGAACATCTATGAGCCCTCGCGCAACCTGATTGCCGAACTACCCGGCGGGCCGGGGAGGCAAGGAGTTGTCATCCTCGGCGCCCACTATGACACCGTGCATTTCACGGAGGGGGCGAATGACAACGGCTCCGGCCTGACGGCGCTCATGGCAATCGCCAACCGGATCATCGGCACCGAGTATCCGTTCACGGTGCGGCTGGTCCTGTTCGGATCAGAAGAGGTTGGGCTGCTCGGCAGCAAGCACTATGTGGAGCAACTGACGGAGGAGGAACGGGACGAGATCATCGCCATGATCAACTTCGACTCGGCCGGCACAGGGGTCACACTGGAATCGTGGGGGCATTTGGAATTGACGGGGGCGGCCGCGGCGTATGCGGCGAACGGGGATATTGCGTTCTCGCCGACGCTGACGAGGGGGCTATCGAGCAGTGATCACCGGCCCTTCCACGAGGCAGGAATTCCGGCCATCATCATCACAGCCGATGATATTTCACGCATCAACTCATCGCGCGACACCCTGGATTTCGTGGACGCGCAACTGATTGCGTGGGCGGCGGACATCGGCATCGGTCTCCTGGATCACCTTGCCGAGACGGCTTTGAGCACGGACCAAAGGCAGCGGTGAACTGCCACGCGATGCCGCTTGCACATTGAGGGTTTGGCGTCTAGGGTAGTGGCGTATACAGCGCGATACGGAAATAGCTCAGAAAGGGGAGAGCTATGACGAGCGAGGACCGGGCTGCACGAAGAACCAGGGCGGCAGGGCTGGCCTTTATGATCGGCATTTTGATGTCGATGATTGCGTCATTCCTGTATCCGGGCGGATTTGTGATCGAGTACACGGACCCGGGGGACTACGCGGCATCGGTCGCGGTGCTGTCGGACTACGCAAACCTGGGGCACGTGATAACGACGGTGTCCATCATCGGGATGCTGCTGATGATCGGGGCCGTGATTCGCCTCTACAATCTGCCTGAAGTCGATCAGCCGATGGCCCGTCCCTTGCTCCGGTTCGGCATCATCCTGACGGTGATCCAGTGGGTCATCGTCTTGCTCGGATACGGAGAGCGTCATCTCCTCCTGCACCTGCTTCAGCGCAGTGAATCAGGCACTCTCAGCGCGGACGTGCTGGCGCTATTTGAGCCGCTGATCATCGGCGCGTACGCGGACATGGTTGGCGGATTCCTGATGTTCCTGTTCATCCTCCCGTTCGCCTCATCCCTGATGGGCCTGGGGCTGGCGCAACGGTTCCAGGAGATGGACATCTACAAGATCGCCAGCTATGCGCTGGTGCTGGTCGGGGTCGTGGGATTCGTGATCATCATGGCGGCGATGCACATGCCGGAAATGGACATGCAGACGCTGCTGATCATCAACAACCTGAACCTGACGGTGGGCGCGGCGGCGCTGTTCAACATCGGCCTGGGCATGTACCGGGGGCGGAGCGAGCTTTCGCCGGAGGAATAGGCAACTCTCCGAGGAGAATCGGGGTTGACCTGCGCCGCCCACTGTCATTTTGAAGGGTGCGCGGCGGAGGGAAGAAGCCCACGGGAGATTCTCTGGCGCGCGCAGAATGAGAGTTAGTCGCACTCAATTTCTTTAGCAGACGGAGAATTAGCCGTATACTGGGAGTAGTGTCCGGGCAGAAAATGAGATGATGTCTCAATACTTGGCTAGTGGGTGAGCAGCATGATCGGCAGATTCAATCCGATCCTCGTCGTCGTCCCCGTGCTGATCATCGTCTTTGGCGTGCTGGTGTTCGTGATTGCCCGACCCAGCGAGGCGCATGAGCCAACAGTCGGTCTGACGGCGGTGGCGGAACTGGAGTCTCCGGAGGGTGATGTTGTCGGAACAGTTCGATTCCAGCAGGCATCGACCGGCGTTCTGATCATGGCGGACGTGACGGGACTGGCCCCTGGAGGCCATGCCTTCATCATTCACGAGGTTGGGTCATGCGCGCCCGACTTTAGCGCGGCAGGTGATCACTTCAACCCTAGCGATGCGGAGCACGGCTTGATCCACCCCGTCTGGGCCGGCGGAGGAGGGACCGGAGGGCACGGTGGCGACCTGCCAAATATCTACGCCGCTTCTGACGGTTCTGCCCGCGCAGACTTCTTTACCGTTGGCGTCACGCTAGACAGCGACCTGCGACATTCGGTGTTCGACAGCGACGGCTCGGCTATCATCGTGCACGAGAAGCCTGACGCCTACGGCGAGGAGGAATCCGACACCGGCGCACGCGTCGCTTGCGGAGTGATTCGGCTCAAGTAGGGCGATTCGGTTAGAGGGTCAGGTCCAAGTGGACGAGGGTCTTGTTGCGGGGGTCTACCGTTAGTGCGAAGGCTTCCAGGGTGAACGCGCCAAGCAACGGCGCGGCATCGTCCGGGCCGAAGGCGACAGGCGTGGTTCTTTGGCGTCCGTCGTAGCGAATCACCGCCTCTGCGACGTCCAGTTCCACGCGCCTGCCGTCTGCCAGCACAAACCATTCCGTCCATTGGGGCGTGACGCCCAAGTCATGGAGCAGATTCGTTGGCACGAGGGTATAGAACGCGCCGGTGTCGACGAGCGCGTCCAGCGTTAGTGAACGCTCGGCCTCTCGATCCAGCACTTCGATGTCTACGCTGAACGTGCTCAACGTCGCAATGTCCTCCTAGCCTGCCCGTCAGTATACGTCTCTACCTTGTTGCTGCCTCTTCGATGTCTTCGTCGTCGTAGTCGGGTTCGGGCATGATGACGAATTCGGGGTAGGATTCCATGTGGAGTTCGCCGGCATCCTGTCCCAGTTGCTCCACCTGGCGGCTTACGCGAGCGCCCAGGATCATGTCCAGCGCCTTCCAGACGAGCCAGGAGAGGCCGAAGACGGTGACACCGATGACGACGACGCCCAGCAGTTGGACGTGGAATTGTGCCCCGACGGTGAAGGCGGCGGCAAGCGTTCCCCAGATGCCCGCGAAGAGGTGGGCGGGGACTGCGCCGACGACGTCATCGATCTTGAGGCGTTCAAGCAGCCGCAGCCCGGCTACGCAGATGAGCCCGCCGACCGCGCCGATGGGGATGGCCCAATAGTGATCGACGAAGTTGGGGGCGGCGGTGATGGAGACCAGCCCCGCTATCGCGCCGTTGAGAACGGCGAATAGGTCTGTGCGTCCGAGTATGTAGCGCGATACAAAGATGGCCACTACGACGCCGGAGGCCGCGGAGAGGTTGGTGTTGACCAGCACGATGCTCATCCAGACAGCATCGACGGCGCTGCCAAGGGCGAGCTGCGATCCGCCGTTGAACCCGAACCAGCCGAACCAGAGGATGAAGACGCCCAACGTTACGGAGATGATGTTGGACGGGGGTGTGGGCCGCGCCGTACCGTCACGGCGGAATTTGCCCAGGCGCGGGCCGACGACGAGGAGGCCGGCCAGCGCGGCCCAGCCACCGGTGCCGTGGACGATGGTGGAACCGGCAAAGTCGGTGAAGCCGAGGTCGCTCAGCCAGCCGCCGCCCCACGTCCACGCGCCGATGAGGGGGTAGATGAAGGCGGTGAGGACGAGAGTGAAGAGGAAGAAGGACCACATCTTGACTCTCTCGGCGAGCGCGCCGGAGACGATGGAGGCGGTGGTGGCCACGAAGACCACCTGGAAGAACCAGTCGGACATCGCGGCATAGGCGGAGTCCTGGAGGACGCTCGCGGCGGACGCGCCGGCCTCGGCTTCGAGCAGGGCAATCTCCGCAGCGGGGGAACTGTAGGTGAGGGTGAACGTGCCGATGATCTCGCCAAAATTGAGGCCGAGCATGGTCAGGTCACGTCCGACGTCCACGTACATGAGGTTGTAGCCGATGGTGTAGTAGGCAAGGCCCGCAATCGAGTAGAGGCCGATGTTCTTCATGCAGATCATGGCGGCGTTCTTGGTGCGGACGGACCCGGCCTCCAGCATGGTGAAACCGGCGCACATCCACATGACGAGGGCGCCCCAGAGGAGGAAGGAGATGGTGTTGAAGACGAAGGCGGTTTCCTCTTCGACGCCTGCGGCGTGGGCGACGCCGGGGCGGAGAAGCAACAGGACAAGGGTTGCAATGCCGCTTGCGGCAAGAATGACGGGGATACGCTGATTGACCATCAACCACTGCATCGCTCTCATCGTGTGCCCCTCCCAGTGCGCCAGAAGAACCATCGCCAACGTTCATTTAGACTGTAGCAGTATAGCGGGGGGCGGCGCATGGGAATTGAGACTAGCGGATTCCCCCCACGTATCAATTCGGGGCAAGCACTTGCGGGAACGGCGGTTTCTGTTGACACTAATGGGTGCACATGGGACGATATTCGGCTTGCGGCAGTGGGATCGCGGGCACCAATTTCGGAGGACGAGCGCATGAGCAAACGGAATCAGGGACGGTGGCGGGATACGCCGGAGGGGGCGCCACTCCACCAAGTCGCCATCGTGGGCGCGGGGGCGGCCGGGCTCGGCTGCGCGGTGGCGCTCCAGGAGTTTGGCGTCGATGACATCATCATCCTCGATCGCCACGAGGTCGGCGCGTCGTTCCGGCGGTGGCCGCAAGAGATGCGCTTCATCACGCCGTCGTTCACGTCGAACGCGTTTGGGCTGCTGGACCTCAATGCGATTGTCCCTGGCACGTCGCCCGCCTTTACGCTCGACCGCGAACACCCCAGCGGAAAGGCTTACGCGCAGTATCTCGACAACGTCGCCAATCACTTCGAGCTACAGGTGAAACCCGGCGTCGACGTCTCCTCCGTCACGGTGGAGGACAACGGGACGTTCACGCTGACCACGAGCGACCGGCCGGTGCGGGCGCGGCATCTGATCTGGGCAGCGGGCGAGTTCCAATATCCGAACCGCAATTCGTTCGCGGGCGCCGAGTCCTGCTGCCACTCTTCCGACGTGAACACATGGCAGGACCTGGAGGGCGACAGTTTCACGGTGATTGGCGGGTACGAGAGCGCGGCGGACGCGGCCGTGTCGCTGGTGCAACTGGAGAAGGACGTGACCGTCCTGGCGCGGACGGCGACGTGGAGGAGAGAAGACCCGGATCCGAGCATCTCCCTCTCCCCGTTCTCCCGCGAACGCCTTGAATGGGCCGACTCCACGGGCTCCGTGCAACTCGTCGAGGACGTCGACATCACGTCGGTGCGCGAGGACGGCGACAGGTGGATCGCGCAGGCCTCGGACGGGCGCGAATGGCCGAGCGAGACACGCCCGATCCTTGCCACCGGCTTCAAGAAATCGCTCGGCTACCTCGACGGTCTGATCGAGTACAACGAGGGCGGCGCTCCCGTGGTCACGGAGGAGGCGGACGAATCCACGCTTGTGCCCGGCCTGTTCCTCTCCGGCCCGATAGTCGAGCACCGGGGCGTGAACTTCTGCTTCATCTACAAGTTCCGGCAGCGCTTCGCGATCATCGCTGACGCGATTGCGCAGCGGCTCGGATTGGACACGACGGAAGCCGTTGAGGACCGCCGAGCGGCGGGGATGTACCTGGATGACCTCTCCTGCTGTGTTGAATCTTGTTCGTGCTGAGCCGCGGCACGTACTGCTCGATCACGCGATCGCGGGGCCCGTAACCGCGATACTCCTGCTCATCCTGCCGGCGCTGCTGGCCGTGATTGGGGCGAACCAGACCGCCGGCTTGCTTGATCCGCTGGTTGTGGGGATTACGACACCGCTGGCGGAGGGGGTGGCGGGCTGGCCGGGGCCGCTATCGGCTGTGCTGGCGGGCGACTACGGATTGCTGACGATGGGGCCGCTACTGTTCGTGTGGGCGGTCCCCACGGTGCTGGTCTACTCGGCGTTGATCAGCGTGTACACGGTGAGCGGCCTTGCCGACCGCATCGGGACGGCGCTCCACCCTCTGCTGCGGCCACTCGGCCTGCACGGGCGCGACGTGACGCGTGTGCTGATGGGCTTTGGGTGCAACGTGCCGGCGATTGTGGCGACGCGCTCGTGCGCCAGCTGCACGCGGCCAACGACCGTCGGCGCGATCTCGTTCGGGTCTGCCTGCTCGTACCAGCTTGGCGCGACGCTCGCGGTCTTTGCCGCCGCTGACAGGGGCATCCTCGTGGTTCCGTACCTTGCGCTGCTCGTCGCGGCGACGCTGGTGTATGCACGCCTTATCAGCGGGTCTGCCGCGCGGTCGGAACTCAGCGCTCTCCTCATGGGACCGCGCGCGCCGGTCACGTGGCCACCCCTGGCGGCGGTCTGGGCGCAGACGCGGGATACAATCTGGTCGTTCTTCCGCACGGCGGCGCCGATTTTCTTCGCAATTGCCATGGTCGCGTCGCTCCTCGATTGGTCGGGCGCGCTCGATGCAGCGGGCGGCTTGCTGGGGCCTGCGATGGCGGTGTTCGCACTGCCGGCTGAGGCTGCTATGCCGACCGTGCTGGCCGCTGTCCGCAAGGACGGCATACTGCTGCTGGCCGAGGCCGGGACGGTTGCGTCGTTGAGCGCGACGCAGCTGCTGGTTGCGACGTTCCTCGCGGGAACTGTGCTGCCGTGCCTTGTGACCGCGATCACGATTGGGCGCGAGCTTGGGGTACGGTTCGCGGGCAGGCTTGTCGCGCAGCAGTCCGTCTTCGCCATCGCGGTTGCCGCCGCCGTGGGCTGGGGACTGGCTGCGTTCGCCGGCTAACGAGCCGCGTTACGACACTGCCGCGTGGAGGGCCAGAAGGCTTTCGCCTGCCTCCAGGGGAGTGTTTGAGCCGCCAAGCGGACATTCGGCGGCGCGGCCCGGGCCGTGGTAATCACTGCCGCCGAGGGCAAGCAGGCCGTACTGATCAGCGAGCGCCTTGAGATGGGCGCGCAGGTCGTCAGGGTAGAGGCCGTAGTAGACCTCCATGCCTGCAAGCCCCGCCTCCACCCATCCCGGCAGCAGTTCTTCCACCTGCGGCGTCTCCTTCGGGTGGGCGAGGGCCGGCACGCCGCCGTACTGTCGTACCAGGCGAAAGGCCTCTTCCGGGGGCATCTTGCGGCGTCCCGCGTAGGCGGGGCCGTCATTTTTGAGGTAACGGTCGAACGCCTCCCGGATGCTGGGGACGTGCCCCGCCTCCATGAGAGCCTGGGCGATGTGCGGGCGGCCAATCGCGCCGTCGCCCACAATCTCCATGACGCGCTCCCACGACACGGGCGCGCCCAGCTTTTCCAGGTTCTCCACCATGCGCGCGGCGCGCCCAAAGCGGTCGTCGCGGAATGAGGCGAGCGTGGCCTGCAGATCCGCGTTCTCAACATCGATGAAGTAGCCGAGGACGTGCGCCTCGCCCTCCGGCACGTCTGCTGAGATTTCGATTCCGGGGATGAGGGTCAGTTCGGGGTATTGTTTCGCCGCCTCAATCGCCTCTGCCTGTCCGTCCGTTGAATCGTGGTCGGTTATCGAGAAGTACTTGATGCCTGCCGCCGCGGCCTCGTGGACGAGCTCCGTGGGCGTGAGGATACCGTCCGAGACCGTGGAGTGTGTGTGAAGGTCTGAGCTCATTACTCGTCCGCGCGATCCACGCGCTCTATGGAGACGGCAAGGCCGGTCGAATCGTCGGTTTCGATGAGGACGGAGTTGAAGCGGCCGGGGCCGGCGCCGACGTCAAGGCGCACAGGGACGCCGGTCAGGAATCGCTCCAGCACGGGTGACGGATCACTCCCGATGATGGAGTTGATGGCCCCGCACATGCCAAGGTCACTGACGAATGCCGTTCCCCTGGGCAGGACACGGGCGTCCGCAGTGGGGACATGGGTATGCGTGCCGACGACGGCGCTCACCCGGCCGTCAACGTGCCAGGCGAGCGCGCCCTTTTCGGACGTGGCCTCAGCGTGGAAGTCAACGACGATGGCGCGCGGCTGCTCGGTAAGGTTCGCAAGCAAGTCGTCCATTGCCGCGAAGGGGTCATCAATCTGGACGGGCATGAAGGTGCGGCCCTGGAGGCTGACGACGAGCGCGCCCCTGGCCATGACCGCGCCGCGCCCGGGGGCGGCCTGCGGATAGTTGACGGGGCGGAGGATGGGCGTTTCGCCGTCCAGGTGGGGCATGATGTCCTTGTTGTCCCAGATGTGGTTGCCGGACGTGATGACATCCACACCGGCGTCGAGCATCTCTTTTGCCACTTTGGGCGTGATGCCGAAACCAGCGGCGGAGTTCTCGCCGTTGGCGACGACAAGATCGATGGCGTGCTCATCGCGCAGGGCGGGCAGGTATTTCCTGACGGCCTGCCTGCCGGGCCGCCCAACGAGGTCGCCGATCATCATGATGCGCATGGTGTGAGAATGGGCCTCCGGCTAGCGCGCGTATTCCACGGCGCGGGTTTCGCGGATGACCATGACCTTGATCTGGCCGGGGTACTCCATGGAGTCCTGGATCTTCTTGGTCATGTCGCGCGCCATGCGCATGGCGGCGGTATCGTCCACGTTGTCCGGCTGAACCATGACGCGCACTTCGCGGCCCGCCTGGATGGCGTAGGCCCTATCGACGCCGTCGAAGCCAAGCGCGATCTGTTCCAGGGTTTCGAGGCGCTTGATGTATTGCTGGGCGCTCTCACGACGCGCGCCGGGGCGCGCGCCGCTGATGGCATCGGCGGCGGCGACGAGAAAGGCCTCGACGCTCTTCCACCCCTCTTCGCCGTGATGGTCGCCGACGGCGCGGACGACGCGCTGGTTGATCTTGTAGCGTTCCAACAGGTCCGCGCCGACGATGGCGTGAGGGCCCTCGACCTCATGGGAGAGGGCTTTGCCGATGTCATGGAGGAAACCGGCGCGGCGACAGATATCGACGTTGGCGCGCAGTTCAGATGCGAGCGATGCGGCAAGGTGGGCGGTTTCGATGCTGTGCTGGAGAACGTTCTGGCCGTAGCTGTAGCGGAACTTGAGGCGTCCCAACGTCTTGACGATGTCGGGATGGAGACCCTGGACGCGGGCATCGTAACAGGCCTCTTCGCCGGCTTTCTTGATGATGTCGTCCATCTCCTCCTGCGCCTTGACGACGAGTTCTTCAATGCGGGCGGGCTGGATGCGGCCGTCCTGCACGAGGCGGGAGACTGCCATCCGCGCCACCTCTCGCCGCACGGGGTCGAACGCGGAGAGCGTCACCACTTCCGGCGTGTCATCCACTATCAGGTTCACGCCGGTCGCGTTTTCAAGGGCGCGGATGTTGCGACCCTCGCGACCAATCAGGCGGCCCTTCATCTCATCGTTTGGGAGCGAGACGACGCTCGTTGTGAGTTCGGAGACGACTTCGTTGGCGTAGCGCTGCATGGACTGTGCCATGATCTTGAAGGCGCGCTCCGTGGACTCTTCGCGCACGGACTCTTCCATGTCGCGCACGCGGCGTGACGCCTCGATCTCGATTTCGCTTTCGAGCTGGGTGAGGAGCAGTTCGCGCCCCTCGTCCATGGTGAGTTGAGAGACGCGCTCAAGCTCGCGGAGGTGCTCGGCGTGCAACTCATCCACTTGCGCGCGGACGGTGTTGATCTTCGCCTCCTTGTCGTTCATCTCGCGGTCGCGCTTGTCGAAGTTTTCAAGGCGGCGGTCGACTTGCTCCTCCTTGCGCTGGAGGCGGCGCTCGATGCGCTGGACTTCGGAGCGCTGCTCACGGACCTCGCGCTCGGATTCGTCACGGACGCGGATGGCCTCCTGCTGGGCACGGAGGATGATCTCCTTGCTCTCGGTCTCACCCTCTTCCAGGCGGCGCTGGACCTCAAGGGATGCGCCGCGGAGGTTACCCGCCGAGATGACCCGCTGCAGCACGAGGCCGGCGGCTGTGCCGGCCCCGCCGAGCAGGAGTATGAGAAAGACGAACAGGATAGGGTTGATGGTCATAGTGGTTCTCCCCGGGTTCATGGCGGCATGATGTCCGCCCGTTGTGGCGTTGTGGAACGAGACAAAGAAAAAGGGGCGCGGTTAGCCCGCAGCCCCTTGTTGAGTCCTGGTTTAGGTTCGGATAGAGAGTCAGGTGACCTCCTCCGTGTCGTCGTCGACGGGCGCGGGCACATAGCCGTTGGCCTTGCTGTTATCGGAGGCGCTGCCGCCGCGAATGTCCTGTTCGAGGGCGTTGGCGAGGTCCGCGTTGGAATGGAGGAAGGATTTGGCGTTTTCGCGGCCCTGTCCGAGGCGGACGTCTCCGTACGAGTAAAAGGCTCCCGTCTTCTTGAGGAAACCGGCTTGCGTGCCGAGATCGATGAGATCGGCCTCGCGGCTGATGCCATGTCCAAACATGATGTCAAACTCGGCGACGCGGAAAGGCGGGGCCATCTTGTTTTTGACCACGCGGGCGCGCAGGTGCAGTCCCACGCTCTCCGTCCCCTGCTTGATGGTTTCCATGCGTCTCAAATCAATCCGAATCGACGAATAGAATTTCAACGCGCGTCCGCCGGGGGTGACCTCGGGGCTGCCGAAGAGGACACCGACCTTCTCACGAACCTGGTTGATAAAGATTACCGCCGTCTTCGAACGATGGGTGGTTCCAGTCAGTTTTCTGAGGGCCTGGGACATGAGGCGGGCCTGCAATCCCACATGCATGTCTCCCATGTTCCCGTCAATCTCGGCCTTGGGCACCAGCGCGGCCACGCTGTCGATGACGATGGCATCCACTGCGGCGCTCCGCACCAACGCCTCGGTAATGTCCAGCGCCTGCTCCGCGTTGTCCGGCTGGGAGATCAGCAAGTCGTCCACGTTGATGCCGCAGGCGGCGGCGTACGTGGGGTCCATTGCATGCTCGGCGTCGATGTACGCCACCGTGCCGCCCTGTTTCTGGGCACTGGCGATGACGTGCTGGGCGAGCGTGGACTTGCCGGACGATTCCGCGCCGTAGATTTCCGTGATGCGCCCGCGCGGGATGCCGCCGATGCCAAGCGCGAGGTCAAGCGACAGGGAACCCGTGGGGATGACCTCCACGTCAAAGAGTCCGGCGGAATCGCCGAACCGCATGAGGGAGCCCTTGCCGAAGCTGCGCTCAATCAGCGTCAGCGCCTGCTCGAGCGCCTTTTCCTTCTCCGTCACCATCGTGTCCGCGCTTTCTTTGGCTTTGGTTGCCGTTGCCATGATACCATTCCTCCCCGTTGCTTCTCAATGCGGCCGAGACCAAGCGAACGCATGTACAACGAACGCTTGTTCAGTATCGTACCACATCTCCGGCGGAATGCTACCCTTGTTGTGAGGCAATTCGCCAACTTTAGTTCATAGGGCCAAGGAGGACTCTTTCATGGCAGATTACGAGAACGTGTTGTATGAGCGGCAGGGCAAGGGCGTGGTCATCACGCTGAACCGCCCCGCGCAGATGAACGCATTCAACCAGGGGCTGCGCTCGGACGTGCACGCGGCGTTCGATGAGGCGGAACAGGATCCGGACGTGCGCTACATCATCCTGACGGGCGCGGGGCGGGCGTTCAGCGCGGGCGCGGACCTTTCGCTCGGCGCGGGCGGCGGCAATTCCGAGACCGTGTGGCCGTACGGCCTGCAGGAGGGGCAGTCGGTCGCGTCGTTCCTCGATCAGTGGCGGACACAGGATCGGACGGGCATCCGCCGCCTGATACACATGTGGGAACTGACGACGCCGATCATCGGCGCGATCAACGGCTGGGCGCTGGCGTGGGGGTCGTGGTACGCGCTGACGACGCACATCACGATTGCGTCGGAGAACGCGGTGTTCGGGCAGCCTGAGATTCGCCATATTTCCAACACGAACTTCATCTGGACGCTGCTGGCGGGCTACAAGCACGCGCTGCGCTATGGGTTGACGGGCGACCACATCGACGCGCAGGAGGCGCTGCGTATCGGCCTGGTCAACAAGGTGGTGCCGCACGAGGACCTGATGGAGGAGTGCTCGTATATCGGCGAGCGCATCGCGCTGGTCAGCCCGGAGACGGTGAAGATCAACCTGGCTGTCGCGACGCAGGGACTGAACATGATGGGGTTCCATAATGCGTGGAACCTGAACGCGGAACTGTCCGCGCTGGCGCACACGTCGCAGCGGGAGGATTTCAAGCGCCGCATGGAGGACGCGGGCAAGGAGGGCGGGCTGCGGGCGTACCTGCAAGAGCGGGACGGGCCGTTCCAGCCGGAGCCTTTTGGGCCGCGGTCTGCGGGGGCGCGGGACTAGACGGGTAAACTTGGCGAGCAGGTTTGAAAGGTGGGGGCGGCTTGCGGGCCGCCCCTACGCGTTACTTGCCGTCGATGAGGCCCTGTTCGGCCTCCCAGACTACATCGATAGGCGACACAATATCGCCAAGAATCTTAATTCGATCCCGGTCACGTCCGAAAGGCGGCGGGAATCGTTTCTCGTGTGGCGTGAGCCTGGCGACGGGTTTGCCGTTTTTTGTGATGATGATTTCCTCGCCGGATTCCGCGACCTCGTCCATGAGCTTGAGGCACGTTGCCTTGAACTCGGATGCCTTGATGGTGCGGGGCGTTCCGGGAGTTGGTTCAGAAGTCGTCATGCCGCATTCTCCCTTGCAGCGATTTCCTGTCGTGTCGTGACCATAGTCATGACTATGGTCATAGTATACGCGGGTCCTCCTGACCGCGTGGCGCTCTTTTCTGATTACGATGGCCGCTCCGGAGGGGTGGCGGGCTAGTATAGTGAAAAGTAAGGAGATTTTGCAAAACGTAAGGAACTTGCCGCGGCACGGAGTCAAGGAGGCTGACGTGGAGGAATCAAAGATAACGTCCAAGGGGCAGACGACCATCCCGAAGAAGGTGCGGGAGGCGATGTCCATCAAGCCCGGCGACCGGCTGCGGTACGTGGTTGATGACAATGTGCTGCTCGTCTTTCCCGTCCGCCCGATCAGCGAGCTTCACCGCTCTATGCCCTACGATGGTCCCACGGTGACCCTGGAGGAGATGGAGCAAGCTATCGAGGATGGGGCATTGGGCAGGCCAGTGCGGCCGAGGTCTTAGGGGAATGGTCGGTATCGACACCAACGTCCTGCTTCGCTATATCGTTGGGGATGACGCTGGACAAGAGGCGGCGGCGACATTGCTGCTGGCGGGACTCACTCCGGAAAACCAGGGTTTCATTTGTCGGGAGGTGGTTCTCGAAACTGTGTGGGTGCTCGAACGCTCCTACCGGTTTTCACGCGCGCGCATAGCGACGGAACTGTCCACGTTCATCAATAGCGATCATCTCGTGCTGGAAACCGCTGAGGAGGTGGCGCGGGCAGCTATGCTTTACCGTGATGGCAACGACGATTTTTCGGACCTGTTGATCATGGAGGCGGCGCGGAGGATGGACGCGCTGCCGCTGTATACGTTTGACCGCAGGCTTGCTCGTATGGATGGGGCGGCGCTGGTGGGCGGAGGGTAGGGTGACGGTATGGTTCGCGTTGTTAGCTGGAATATCGCCAGGCGACATGATCCGTGGCGGGAGCTTGTCGGAATGGATGCTGACATTGCGCTTGTGCAGGAGGGTGGTCAGCCGCCGGGGGATGTCCTGGACAGCGTCGATATAGGCCCAAAGGAATCGTACGATTCCCACCACTGGAACTCTGATTGGTGGAAGGGGCGCTGGCCGTATCTTGCTGAGCGTTGGCCCATGGTCGTCAAGCTGTCTGACAGTGTGGATGTGGAGTGGTTTAGACAGATTGCTCCAATAAGCGAGACTGCGGATGATGAGATTGCTGTCAGCGGTATTGGGACGATAACGGCCGTCAGAGTTACCCCAAAGGACGGTTCGACTGAGCCGTTTATCGCGATTTCCATGTACGCAAGGTGGCTTGGTCCGCATCCGAGCGTGGGGTCATCGTGGATATACGCGGACGCTTCGGCGCACCGCATCATCTCTGATCTGTCTGCCTTTATCGGCTATGAGGATGCCAGCCGGCACAGAATCATCGCTGCTGGTGACCTGAACACGGGGTATGGCTATATCAGTAATCAGTATTGGGCAGGGAGAGACCAGACGATATTCGACAGGATGTCGGCTATTGGACTTGAACTCATCGGGCCGCAAGCGCCGAATGGGAGACAGGCCGTACCGATCCCTGAAGGCTTGCCGCCTGATACGAAGAATGTGCCCACCTACTACACCATCGCTCAGCGATACCCCGAGAACGCGCAGATTCAACTCGACTATGCTTTCGCCTCGCGTGGGTTCCATGAGTCCATCAATGTCCGCGCACTCAATGAGGTTGATGAGTGGGGGCCGAGCGACCACTGCCGGATACTGATTGATATTGATGGGTAGAGGCGCGAGAGACAGCGCCGACACGGAGGGACAATGACGATTTCCGATAACGATAGCCTGCTGAGTTTCGTCGTGCTGCGGCACACGATGGGGCCGGAGGACGCGGCGACGGATGCCCTGTCTTTCATCCTGAAACGCTCGCCCTCCGCCATGCGGGCGTTATCTGAGTGCCTGGGCGATGACGACGGCCCACTGCCTGTTGCACGAGTGGGCACCCAAGCGTTTCTTGAGTCGTCCAGAGCCTACCCGGACATGGCACTGCATGACTCCGAGGACAACTTGTCGGCATACGTCGAATCGAAGTTTTGGGCGCCACTGACCCACAACCAACCTGTCACCTATTGGGAAGCGCTGCCAACGGACAGGAGGTCCGTGCTGATGTTTCTGGCTCCCAAATACCGCGTCGATGAGCCGTCTCTGTGGGAGGAGTTGGTGAGTCGACTGCGCGAGAAGGGGCACAAACTGGGCCCGACGGATAGGAACGCAATGGGAATCTCGGCGAAATCGGCAATCGATCAGCGCCGCTTGATGCTCGCCAGCTGGACGGTATTGCTTGGCAAATTGGAGGGGAGTGCCAAGAAAGATGGGGATGCCCAGGCAGAATTCGAGGTCGTGCAACTGCAGGCACTGGCTGCGAATGTCGTAGGGGGCACCAGTGATCCTGAGAAAGAAGAATTCAAGCAGATACTTGCGGACGCCGTGGCCCGTCTCAGGGAATCCGGTTGGGCCGATACCAAGGGACTAACGGTAGGTCAGGGATACGGGTACTACGGCAGGTATCTGCGTCTCGCGGGTGCCTATGCTTGGCTCGGTATTGTCGATGAGGCTGCAAAACAGATGCCTGATAAGCCGTTGTGGTTGTCTTTTGGACCGTGGGATCCCGATTACGTCGGCTTGGATTTGGTGCGCGACAGGCTAGAGGATGAGCTTGAATCAAGAACGGAGTGGCATGGTCTGCTGAATGTCTGTGTGCCGCTCTCCTTGCCGACGGACGCCGGCGCAAACGCGATGCGCCACGCTATCGTGACCGAGTTGGAGCGTATCGCCAGGCTCATTGACCCCGATGGGCCGACGTATAGGTGAATGCACTCAATGGCGTTGAGGGATCTATGACCATTCCTAGTCCGGAGGATTTTTGGGCGGTGTTTGAGGGGGCGCCTTCGTTGGCGGGGGATGCTTCGTTGCTGGAGCACGTGGGGCGGCGGTTTCATTCCAAGTACCTAGAGACGATCATGCGGGCGCGTGACGATGCGGCGGCGGACCGCGCGTGGGAGGGGTTCTACTTTTGGATGGTTTTTCCCGAAACGAACCGCAAGCCGTTTGAGATTCCGCCAGAGGAGGCGAGCGCGCTGCTGGAGGCGCTCAAGCCGTTGGTGGCGCGGCTGCGGGAGGGGCTGCGGGCTAGCCAAGCTTGAATGGCAGGCCCCTGATTTTCTTGCCTGACGATAGCTGCTTCATCAGCTTTCGCATCTCCATGAACTGGTTGAGCATCCGGTTCACGTCCGCGGGCTGTGTGCCGCTGCCCCGCGCGATGCGTTTGCGGCGGCTGCCGCCGATGATCTCCGGCCTCTCGCGCTCCTCCGGCGTCATGGACAGCACGATGGCCTCCACGCGCTTGATCTGCTTTTCGTCGAACGCGTCCGCCGAAACCTTGCCCTTGAGTTGAGAGAAGCCCGGCACCATATCGACCAGTTGCGCCATGCCGCCCATGTTGCGCAACTGGTTCATCTGGTCCAGGAAGTCGTTGAGGTCGAAACTGGCCGTTCGGAGCTTGCGCTCTATCTCCTGCGCCTTGGCCTCGTCGATGGTCTGCTGCGCCTTTTCGACGAGGGTGACGACGTCGCCCATGCCAAGGATGCGTCCGGCGAGTCGATCCGGGTAGAACGGCTCCAGCGCGTCCATCCGCTCGCCAACGCCGATGAACATGACGGGGAGGCCGGTGACGGCGGTGATCGAGAGTGCCGCGCCGCCGCGCGCGTCGCCATCCATCTTGGTCAGCACGAGGCCGGTCAGCGGCACTTGCCTGTGGAACTCCTCGGCGGCGTTGACGGCGTCCTGGCCGGTCATGGCATCGACAACAAGCAGCACCTCGGCGGGGTTGAGCGCCTTACGCACGTCCGCCAGTTCCTTCATCAGCTCGTCATCGACCTGCAACCGCCCGCCGGTATCGAAGATGTGCCAATGGGCGTTGGCATCGCGGGCTGCGGCGAGGGACGATTTGGCAACAGCGACGGCGTTCGAGTTGCCCGGCTCGGCGTGGACGGGCACGTTGATCTGGCTGCCAAGCGCGGTGAGTTGCTCAATAGCGGCGGGGCGGCGCACGTCGCCCGCTCCGAGCGAGACGGCCTGTCCCTGCTGCACGAGGTTGGACGCCAGCTTGGCGGCGGTCGTGGTCTTGCCGGAGCCTTGCAGTCCGACGAGGAGGATGGTGGCGGGGCGGGTGTCGCCGGCATCCAGCGCGCGGTTCTCCTTGCCGAGAACGTCCGTCAGTTCCTCCTGTACGATCTTGATGATCTGCTGGACGGGCGTGATAGATTCCAACACGTCCTTGCCGACGGCGCGGTCACGGATGCTCTGCTGGAGTTCGCGTACCACGCGTAGGTTGACGTCGGCCTCAAGCAGGGCGCGACGGACTTCCCGCAGCGCCTCTTCGACGTCCGCCTCGGTGATGCGGCCGCGGCCGGACAGCTTGTTGAATACGCCGGTGAGTCGTTCGGTGAGTGCTTCAAACATGGCTCTTTAAGTGTAGCGGGTGGGGGGAATGATTGCCGGCGTCGTGTCGCCCAATGGCTCCGTTCAGTTCCTGGTGGTGGCGGAAATCAAGGGGAGGAGACGCTCCAGCAATTCGGCAACGTCGCCCAAATCGTCTGCGATCTCATCCGCATCGAGAAACCTCTTTCGCTGGTAGTAGTTGCTGTGGAGCATCTCGGCGGAATGTCCCATTTGCACCAACCGGCGTCGATTTCCCGTTTGCGCGGCAGCCAGCCTGACGATGTGTCGAAATGCCTCGTGGCGGTTGTACTGCTGGCCCATTGCAGCGGCAACAGCCTTGACCATGTGCGATGCTGCCCCCCAGCCCTTCTCGGAGGCTTGATGGAGGTCTCCATCGGCAAGATAGGCTCGCGCTCTATCCAAGAACTCGATAGCCTGCTGGTGATAGTCCGTAACGGCATCAGTTGTCATTCGTTCCTCCCGAGCCCAGTTTACGAAGCAGAATGAATGTTGGGCAAGTTGTGGCGCACAGAGCGGGCGGAATCCTGGAGCGGGCGATGGGGATCGAACCCACGACATTCTGCTTGGGAAGCAGACACTCTACCACTGAGTTACGCCCGCTCGGCTAAGTGCGCCGCGCCATCCCTCATGCCATCCCTGGGGACGCGCAGCACAGAACAATCTATGCGCCGCCCCACGCCAATTGTCAAGGCATCGGCAGTATCCGACTAGGCGCTGAGCCGCAGGGCGACGGTGTGGAGTAAAGTGGCGCCCTATTGCAGCGGAGCCTGCTCTACGAACCGCTTGGCCGATTCGACCATGTACTGTTTCTTGCACCCGGGGCAGTACAGATACCATTCGAAGTAATAGTGCTGATTCGGCTTAAGCTTCTTGCGCTTGGGAACACGTCTTTCGACAGGTGTTCCACAGTTAGCACAAGGTTGACCGGGCTCCGTCATCTTGGTCAAGGAGCCACCTGATGCGCGGAGCATCTGTTGTGGAGACGAGCCTGCCTCCGCGGATTCGTAACCCTCGTCGATGCGTAGGTTCCGCAACTTGCCAGCCTCTGTCGCCAGTCTATCAGCGCGTTCGTTCCCCGGGTTTCCAGCGTGCCCACGCACCCAACGGAAGTCCACGTTGTGCCGCTCGCGCGCGACAAGGAGACGTTCCCACAAGTCAGGGTTCACCGCCGGCTCTTTCTTTGTGCGCATCCAGCCGTTTGCTCTCCACTTTTCTGCCCAGCCTTTGGAGATGCTATCGACGACGTACCTGGAGTCGCTGTAGAGCGTTACGTCGGATGGATTTTTGAGGGCTTCGAGGCCGCAGATTGCCGCCATGATCTCCATGCGGTTGTTCGTGGTCGCCCGGAATCCTCCCGAAAGCTCCTTGCGACGTTCACCGGAAAGCAGCACGACGCCATAGCCGCCGGGCCCCGGATTTGGGTCGGCGGAGCCGTCGGTATAGATAGTGACCTGCGGACGCTTGGCGACCATGGATTCTATCCTAGGGGCTGCGCTGCCTATGCTCAACCCGAATTGGCCAGGCGGCGGGCTGTTGTTATGAAGCCGGTGTGGGCGACCATGCGGTGGGCGGGGCGGAGGGTCTGGGGGCCGGCGTCCCAGGGGCGGAGGGCGATTTCGAATTGTTCGATGAGGTCGAATACGGGGTCTGCGTCCAGGTCTTGCCAGAGGCGGTGCAGTTGGAGCGTGGTGGGGACGTAGGCGAGGAAGATGCCGCCGGGGCGCATGGCGTCCCGCGCGTGGGGAATGACGCGCCATGGTTCGGGCAGGTCCAGCACGACGCGGTCTACGGCCTGCTCCTCGATGCCATCCGCGTAGATGTCCGCGACGTGGACGGTGAGGCGGTCCGACAACTCAGGCGGCAGGAACGTCGTGATGTTGCGCTGGGCGAGTGCGGCGAAATCGTCGCGGGTTTCATAGGAATGGACGCGGCCGGATTCGCCGACGGCTTGCAGCAGCGCGATTGTCAGCGCGCCTGAGCCGATGCCCGCCTCGACCACTGTCGCGCCGGGGCGGATGTCGGCATAGGTGAGGATCGCGCCGATGTCCTTGGGGTAGATTGGCGTCGCGCCGCGCTTCATGGTCAGGATGTAGTCGGCGAGCGTGGGCCGCAGCGCGAGGTAGACGCCGCCCTTCTGCTCCGTGCGAAACTCGCTGCCCTCCGGATGGCCGATCATGTCGTCGTGCCGGATGATGCCGGCGTGGGAGTGGAACTCGCCGCCCTCCTTAAGGGTGACAAGGTACTTGCGGCGCTTGCGGTCGGTGAGCAGGACGAGGTCGCCGGGGCGGAAGGCGCCTGGCATGGCGGCGGGGTTGTGGGGTTGGTTGGTCATGGTGATATGGGCAACGAAAGTTATGTCGCAGAGATAGCACGGTAGGCGTCAAGGGCCTCCTGGCAGTTGCCGTCAAGGTTGACGTGGATGGAGAGGGTGGGGGGGGCTTCGTACTGTTGGTGGTTTGTCATGATGGGGGGCTTTCTTGATCCATCTTTCGCCCTACACGGCACTTCAATCTCTCACGTGCTTACGAACTGACTCGCTGGCTGACAGTCGCCACATGAGCAGACAGTCCGCCGAGCCAATCGAGTTCCTCCGGCGTTATGTATCTCCTTCCCGTGTGGGAAAGCCGATTCCTCAATGTATTGAGGCGATCGAACCAACCCAGCTGCGCCCTTTTGGACCGGTCGGTGGGCGACATTGCCCATATGTTGTCGAAGTCTTGCCAATTGCTGTCAGCGATAGTCTTGTAGTCAACCAAGTTCAAGAACTCATGGGCCTCTCCGCCCTCGTCGCTTTCCTCCATCCGGGCGGAAGCCGAGCGTCGGATATTCTGTGGGATTGCGGGCCTCCACCAATCGTCAACGCTGCCCTCATATCTCTCGTCCAATATCCGAAACGTTACATCGCGGATCACGTTTTCGATTGTCCCCACCAAGTTCCGGGCGGTCTCTATGTTGCCCTCGTTGCTCTGCGCCAAGAATTCACTCAGGCCCTCCGGATCAAATTTCTGGAATTTTTCGTGAACGAGAGCCATTACGCGCATGGCCGAATTCCGGTAGCCGCTGGATCCGTAATCCCTTTGCCGAAATTCCTTCATTACGGCATCGGCGTCGGCACCAGCAAAATAGTCGACGATGGGTTCCAGGAGATATTTGATCAGGTCCAAGAGTTCGTGTGGCGAAGACTTCCACGGTTCGGATATGTTGCGCCTAGACAATTCATACGAGAGTGCCTCACGTACGAAACGCAGGAGCGCAGTAATTCCGTTGTTGGTGCAGAGGAAACCACCAGGGCCTGCCAGCCTGCCCCAATGTTCCGGGCAGCCCCGAGATACTTCCAACAGGAATGCTTCCACGAACTGGCTACAGCGGTCGACCGAAGAGCTGTCGTCATTAGAATACAAGGAGCCCGGAGCGAACACACCGGCAGCTATGCGACCAACGATCTGACTGTCTCTCACGGCATCTCTCAGGGACGGTCTGGTTATCGGTCTTGAAGTCGAGTCCGAACCCCATTCCCCTGCAACCAAATCGTAGAGTGGTGACGATCTCTTGGTTGCCAAGTTAGCGGCGACTCGCGAATTCAATTGGCGCAACTTGTCCTGTGGGCCAGCCGTTGGATCAAGGATTTCCGGCTCAAGCTCCACCAGAAGCCCCTTGGGCACCCGAACCTGCTTACTGTTGATGTCAACGAACATGTTGACTTCTTCTGCAGCAGTCAATCCCTCGAATGCCAAAACCGGAACTTTCCCCTTGCTGGCAAACTCAGTACGAGCAAAGCCGTAGAGGCGGTGCTGCCCATCGATCAAGTAGGCACTACGGTACGTATTCGGCAAATACAGAGTCCCGAAGACTGTTGAATCCTCCGCGGCAGGACCGCTAGCCTCGAATCGCAGCGGTCGAGTCGGACGAAAATTGACGACGACATTTGTAGGGAAAATGCCCCCGTTGTGCTTCTCAATGTGTTCGGCTATAGCCTTAAGTCGATTGCGCCCGAGTAGCCGCTGATACGTGCCAACAGGATCCTCCTCACTGGAGCCCCTATGACTAACGTAGGCTAGTTTAAGTAGCTTCTCCGGTTCGATAGTGAACTGGTAAAACCGATTCTTCCCGAACCTGCCTCGGACTGCCGACACCGTCTCATTAAGTCCCGATATCGTGCTTCCCTGTAGAAGGTCGCCCAAGAGTTGGTATCGCGCAGCAGACTGTAGGATTCGAACCAATTTGTCGTAGTAGTCCAGCTGTCTGTCTCGCAGCACCGCGATCTGGAATTCCCTAGCTCGCGCCCTGTCGGGTTCACTCCAGTCGATGTTCCGGGTGGCATAGACAAATATGACTCGCCGCCGGTCGCCAGGCACGTGCCTATGCACCGCTTGACGAATCGGCTCCTGGAGGGCTCTAGTTTCACCGAGGTCCTTCTGTAGTGATCGGGAACGCAGCGTTTCTGCCGCCTTGCATTCAACTACGATGGCTGTTTCGTCATCAACAGCAAACACGTCGATCTGCTTGGTCGGCGCCCCCGAGCCATTGGAGGCTATGGGGATTCTGAAGCGATTATCCTTATTGATTTGCTTGAATCCCATTCGTGCCAGCAACATCCATATTTCATCTTCAAGTTGTTCGCCAACAGGCTTAGGTTTCCTCATCCGCACCGTCGACTTATTTGTCCGGACAAGCTCCCAGCCGTTCTCAAGCCTCATCTCTTCTTCTGCGGATGGGAAGGTGGACTCATAGAAGCGGCTTTTCCGCTGTCGCATCGCAGCCACTATCGTCTGTCCAGATATAAGTCCGGGCAGCGCATTTGCGTCAGCGGTCTCGGGATCGCGGAGAGTCATAGCAGGCCTGCCCTATCCACAGCCATTCAAGTTTATCTGAGCCATTTCATTTCCCCATTGTACCCATCCTTCGCGTCGATGTCGGGCAAAGAGCTCCAGATGGGGACCAGGGCTGCATTGCTCAATGATGTCGTACAGTTCATCGGGTTTTCGGGAGTGCTCCCGTCGCTGCGTTGCTAACAGATTCACTTGGCGTCTCCCAGGGGAAAACGTCCTTAGGTGACCCTTGACCCCAAATAGAATCAGCTCTGTGACGTTGCGAAAGTAGAAGCCAACACCCCGTCCGTCTGCCCCGCCGTCCTTGCGTACCTTGAACCAGACGAGATTTGTCTTGTACTCAAAGCCCCAGTGCTTCAGCACCTCTAGGCCCGTCTCAACGAGGGCGTTCGGAACCCACAAATAGAGATGGCTCTGGCTGTCCGCCAGGTCAGGAACAGGAATGTCCTTGATCTCGTCATTGCTCATAGAAGGATAGCGGTGTAGACGGTGGTACTCGGGTGCTATCCGGCCAGTCCGATTCTTGAACCTCCAGGGGGGATCGGCCAAGATCGTCCCATAGGAATCCTCGGCAAGTTCCCCGATTTCGCCAACATGTTGGGCAATAGTTGCTATCGTAGCCATAGGCCCCGCTCCCCGTAAGGCATAACAGCTCACCTCCCCGCTCACTGTGTTAAAGGGTATCACCCTACGCCTACCCCCTACCACTCACACCCCCGCAGCTCCCGCTGCTGCGCAGTCTTCGTCTTGTTGGCTGGTGGCGCCGCCTCGCCTGTGGCGATGACTTTTGCCCTCCTTAAAGGGTGACGAGGTACTTGCGGCGTTTGCGGTTGGTGAGCAGGGCTCGGTTGGCGGGGCGGAGGGCGCCGGGGTGGCGGTGGGGTTGTGGGGTTGGTTCGTCATCGTGTGCATCCGCTGATTTCGGGCAAAGAAAAAGCCCCGGCAACGACCTATTTTCCACAGAGGGCTGCCCCTCCAGTATCGTCGGCGCTGAAACGTTTCACTTCCGTGTTCGGGATGGGAACGGGTGGGTCCGCTTCGCCAGAGTCACCGGGACGGAGACCAGTATAGCATTGTGGGCGGGCGTTTGCCGCTGTTAACGCAAGCCATGTATCATTGCCGAAAGCTTAGCGACGCGGAACAGGGGACGGCTCCGGATGCCGATTTTTCGATACGGCCGGTGGGATAACACGCAGGAGCCTTTCGGCGCGGCGCCGGAAGACCTGATGGAGGCCATCTCCGACGACCTCGCGGCGCACGGGGACATCCGCCGCGCCCTCCGCCGCATGATGATGCGCGGCTACGACATGCAGGACGGCCGGAACATCGACGGCATTCGCCAGATGACCGAACGCCTCCGCCAACAGCGGCAGGACTATCTCGACCGCTATGACCTGAACTCCGTCCTGGACGGCATCCGCGAGACGCTGCAGGAGATCCGCGACCTCGAACGAGACACCCTCGAACAGCGGATGCAGGACGCGCGCAACGCCATGCGGGACGCTTCCGATACCGACCAGGACGGCGGGAACGCTCCATCCGAATCGCAGCAAGGGCAGTCTCCGCAGCAGGACCCGGGCAACGAGCAGGCAGGTTCAGGACGGCAGGCGGCCGAGGAGGAACTCCAGCGATTCCTCGAACAGCTCGAGCGGGAGCTTGGGTCTCGCCAGGACCGAGAAAACTCCGATGGGGAGTCAGACTCCGGCGAGCAGTCCGGGCAGCAGGACGGCGGCCAGCAGGGCGATCAGCAGCAGGGCGCGGGTCAGCGCTCGCAGCGTGGGCAGGGCATGGACCGGATGACGGCGCAGGCTCTGGAGAACATGGCGCAGCGCAAGATGGACTTCATGGACTCGCTGCCCAACGATCCGGGCGGGGCCATCAAGGAACTGAGCGACTACGACTTCATGGACGAAGAGGCGCGGGAGAAATTCCAGGAGCTGCTGGATTCGCTCCGCCAGCAGGCCGCGCAGTCCTACATGCAGAACATGATGCAGCAGATGCAGGGCATGACGCCTGAGCAGATGGACGCGAACAAGCAGATGATGCGCGACCTGAACGACATGCTGCGCGACTACGCGCAGGGCAACCAGCCGAACTTCGATGAGTTCATGGAGAAGTGGGGCAGCATGTTCGGCGACAACCCGCCCCGCGACATCGAGGAACTGCTGGAGCGGCTCATGGAGCAGATGTCACAGTTCCAATCCCTGATGGACAGCCTGCCGGAGGACATGCGTCAGCAACTGCAGGAGACGATGGAGGCGGCGCTCAACGATCCCGAACTCATCCAGGAGATGGCGGAGCTTTCATCGCTGATGGAAACGCTGATGCCGATGCAGGAGATGCGGCAGGATTACCCGTTCGCAGGTGACGAGTCGCTATCCCTGCAAGAGGCGATGCGGCTGATGGACCAGCTCCAGCAAATCGACGACCTGGAGGCGCAGCTTCGTGCCGCCGAACGGCGCGGCGAACTTGACGACATCGACCGCGAGCAGGTGGAGAATCTCATCGGCGAGGATGCCGCCCGCGATCTCGATTGGCTGCGCGAACTACAGGAGCAGCTCGAAAGGGCGGGCTATATCCGCAAGAACGGCGACAAGCTGGAACTGACGCCGCGCGGCATTCGCAAGATCGGCGAAAAGGCGCTCAAGGACATCTTCAACCGGCTCCGCAGCGCCGGCCTCGGCGCGCATGAGATGCAGAAGAACGGCCTCTTTGGCGAGAAGGACGAGGAGTCCACGAAGATCTACGAATTCGGGGATCACTTTGACGTCCACATGACGCGGACGGTCAAGAACGCCGTCATGCGGGGCGGGCCTGGCACGCCGCTCAGGATCGCGCCGGACGACTTCGAGGTCTACCGCGACGAGACGTTGACGCAGGCGAGCACCGTCATCCTGCTCGACCAGAGCCGCTCCATGGCCATCAGCGGGAGCTTCGACGCCGCCAAGCGCATGGCGCTCGCCCTCCACACGCTGATCAAGATGCAGTTCCCGCGCGACAACCTGTACGTGGTCGGATTCGCTGACTACGCGTGGGAACTCAAGGGCGATGAACTGGTCAAGGCGACGTGGGGCGGGTATTCGCCCGGCACGAACATGCAGCACGCGCTGATGATCTCCCGCAACCTGCTGGCCAAGCACCGCTCCAGCACGCGGCAGGTGATCATGGTGACGGACGGCGAGCCGACGGCGCACCTGGAGGGCGGCGCGCCGTACTTCACGTATCCGCCCAGCCAGCGCACCATCGACATGACGCTGCGCGAGGTCAAGCGCTGCACGCAGGAGGGCATCACCATCAACGTGTTCATGCTGGAGATGGCGTATTACCTGGTCAACTTCGTGCGGCAGATGACGCGCCTGAACCGCGGGCGGGCGTTCTTCACGCAGCCGGACAAGCTCGGCCAGTACGTGCTCGTCGATTACCTCAACAACAAGCGCAGCGCGCTCGCGTCCTGACCGCCACGCGAATGGGCAGCGACCTCACCCGCATCTCCGCCGCGCTGGACGAGTCCGCCGAACTGGCGGGCACGTTCTCGCCGTCGTCCGTCTACGTCCAGCACAAGGGCTGGGACGGCCCGGTGACGGAGGCGGACCACGCGCTCGATGAGCTGCTGCACGGGGCGCTCGTGCGCCCGGGCGAGGGGTGGCTGTCCGAGGAGACGCATGACGACGGCCACCGCATCGGCATGGAGCGCGTGTGGGTGGTCGATCCGATAGACGGCACGCGCGGCTTCCTGGCCGGGCTGCCCGAATGGTGCGTGTCTGTCGCGATGTCCGTGAACGGGGAGATTGCCGCTGCGGGGATACTCAATCCGTGGGCGAACGAGACGTACCTGGCCGAGCGCGGCGGCGGCATGATGCTGAACGGCGAAACGGCGCGGGTGAACGACCATGACGCGCTGTCGTCCGACGTGACGGTTCTCGGCTCCCGCAGCGAGATACGGTGGGGTTCGTGGAATCGCTTCCGGGGCGCGCCGTTCAAGGTCCAGGCGATCGGTTCCATCGCGTACAAGATGGCGCTGGTGGCGGCGGGCAAGGCGGACGCGGTGATCAGCCTCGACCCCAAGAATGAGTGGGATGTCGCGGCGGGCGCGCTCCTGGTTGAGGCGGCTGGCGGCGTGGTGACGGACTTGCGCGGACGTCCCATGCGGTTCAACCAGCGCGATACGCTGATTGGCGGTGTGATTGCGGCGGGGCCGGGCACCTATGCCGCTATTTGGGACTTGATGACGCGACGCCCGCACGGGGCATCAGACGGTTAGTGTCAGGTGTTTCAACCGGGGCCGTGACCGGCGTGGCCGCCGCCCCCGGGCATTGGCATGTTGGAGAAGTCCATGCCGCCGGGCGCGGCGCTCCCAACGCCGAACGATGAAATGACCTTGTGAACGTCCGTGGAGCCGCAGCCGGGGCACTCAACCTCGCTTGGCTCCGCGTTAATGCTGCGGATCAGCTTCTCAAAATGGCCGTCGCAGGCACGGCATTCGTATTCAAAGAGGGGCATTGCTCAGGCAATGCAGCGGAACGGGTCGTCGGGCCGCACCCGCTGGGGCTTCGGCATCGTGAAGTCGGGGACGCTGCTCTGCCAGACGCCGGTGACGCCGACGGCTGATATTTTGCGCTCCACCTCTTCGCTGTCGCAGGAGGGACAGGCGACGGCGGCGGGCGCGTTGTAGCCGCGCACGAACTTGTCAAAGCCGTTGCCGCAGGTTTTGCAACCGTATTCGAAGATGGGCATCTCTGTTGCGCCTCCCTGCTGCGGATTATAGACGGGGCGGTGTAGGGGGGGCAAGTTCACCCTTCGACAAGCTCAGGGTGAATGAGGGGGGCTCAGGGTGAACGGCGGGGGCTGTCATTCTGAGGGGTGTAGCCCCGAAGAATCCAGGGGCGTATTTGGTTGCACAATTGCGGCTTTGGATTCTTCGCTGCGCTCAGAATGACAGGGGATCCGGGAAATATCACCGTAATAACAGCGAAAATGGCAAAAGATCACGGATATATCGTTGACAGTCGTGGTATTGTTTGGGCATAGCCATTTAATCCTGGATTGGCGGGCGAATGATTTCATCGGTTGGCGGGGTTGTGGGGTCTTGGCGAATCATCGTCCTGGGGTTGTTTGCCCTGGGGGCGGTGGTGTGGGCCGCGCAGCCCGTTGCGGCGTCGTCGCCGCCCGCCACGCCTGATTCCGTTACGGTGACCCGCGCCGACGGCACGCTCACCGCATCGTGGGTCGGCGTCTTCGGGGCGACCAGCTACCACATCACCTACAGTTCAGACGCCGGCGCAAGCTGGAGCCTCGCCGCCTTCAGCTACTCGCCTACCACCATCACCATCAGCAACATCTCCAACTCCAGCACGTACATCGTGGGTGTCCGCGCCTATAATCCCTCGGGCTGGAGCGGCTGGCGCAATTCCCCCTCCTCGCCGCCGTACTCCACTCTGCCCCCGCAGCCTCCGCCCACCTCGCCCCCCGCCAGCGTTGACGGTATCGCCACAACCCGCGCCGACGGAACGCTGACCGCAACGTGGACGTCCGTCCCAACCGCCACGCACTACCACATCACCTACTCGTCCAACGGCGGCGGAAGCTGGAGCCTTGCCGCCTACGCCCATCCCGCAGGCTCCCCCACAACCGGCATCACCTTCGGCGTCCACAACTCCAACACATATGTCGTGGGGGTGCGCGCGTGGAACGCGGCCGGCTGGAGCGGCTGGACGAACTCCGCGCCAAGCAATCCCTACTATGTGAACCCCCCGGCATTCCCGCCGCCCGCCATCTCCTCAATTACCACCTCCCGCAGCGCCGGCTCGCTCACCGCCACCTGGGACGCCGTGGGCACCGCGTCCAAGTACCACGTGAACTATTCGTCCAACGGCGGCGCGAGCTGGACCGCCGTCACCATGAACCACCCCGCCGCGTCGCCCAAGACGAGCATCGTCATCAGCGTCGACCAGGCCAAGACCTATATCGTGGCCGCCCGCGCCGGCAACCACAGCGGATGGAGCGGCTGGACGAACTCATCGCCGGCCGAACCCGTCGGCCTCGATGCGCCCGCCACCGTCACGCTGGCGCACAACGGCACGACACTCGCGGCATCGTGGGATGCCGTGGACGATGCCTTCTGCTACGACGTCGAAATGCGGGACGGGCAGGGCGGCAGTTGGCTCCCCGTGCTTGTCGGCGCAACCGGAACCTCCGCGACCATCACCGCGCCGAATCATCGCAGCAGCTACCAGATCCGCGTCCAGGCCCTCACTGAGGAAAACGCCGGCAGCCCCTGGACCGAGTCCTCCATGGCGCATCCGTCCATGCAGCCCCCCGCCACTCCCTACTGGCTCAACCTCAGCCGCACCGGCCACGACACCGTGAAGGCCACGTGGAACGCCGTCTCCAACCAGACCGGCTACACCGTCCAGTACAGCGGCGACAACTGGGCCACGCAGAGTTCCACGACTCTGGCCGCCGCCGATTCTTCCGCATTCTTCAACATGGACCTCACCAAGACATGGGTCGCCCGCGTCAAGGCCACCAACGTTTATGGCGACAGCCAGTGGAGATACTCCACCGCAATGGGACCGCCCCAGTTGACCGCCGAGGGCTTTTGGGACTACGGCGAAATCAAGCTCACCAACTTCGGCGGCAACTGGTACTACAAGGCAAACGTCGGCCCACACGCCACCTGTCAGGGCCCCGTCTCCGGCGGCAGCCTGACCGTCAGCGGCCTCGCCAACGCCACGGAATACACATACAGCGTCCATGACAACGAAACCTGCGATGCCGTCACCGACGACGACGAAGAAACCTTCGACACGACGCCGGTGAGCGTGAGCAACCTGGCCGAGACGACGGCTGGGACGGTCGGCATTGTCGGCAGGTACAGCAATACGGTCTACAGGCACGCCTCCGCCTTTAGCACGGGTTCCAACAGCGGCGGTTATGATCTGTCAAGCGTCACACTCGGTGTATGGCAGATTCAGGGTTCGCCTACGGCGCTCAACCTAACAATCCACGCGGACAGCGGCGGCAACCCGGCCGGAAGCGCAACCCATACCCTGACGGGAACGTCGCCAACCGCAGGGGGCGACCACACCTACACGTGCCCCGGCACCTGCAAGCTGGAACCCAACACGGTCTACCATCTGGTCATAGCCGCCAGCCTCCCCGCCTCAGGCAACCACTACTATGGCATCGACCGCACGACCTCCGACAACCAGACGAACACGCCCTCTACAGCCGGCTGGTCCATCGGGAACGTGTATAAGTACAATTGGCCCGGCTTCAATTTCTGGAACACCAACACCGATTCATACATCCACCAGTTCACTGTGAATGCCACACCCATCGACCCCGATGCGCGCACCGTGGACAACCTCGGCGAGACGAAGGTCGGGACCAGCGCAGTCGGCATGATTGATGGAACCGCCTACTCGCGAGCATCCGCCTTCACCACGGGTTCCGTCAGTGACGGGTACAAGCTGCAGGGTGTCACAATCAGCGTGGAGACCACCACCGGCTCGCCCACGGGATTTACCGCGGCGATCCATCGGGCCAGCGGCAGCAGCCCGGCGTCCGCCGCGCTCTATACGCTGACCGGAACGACGCCGGCGGCGGGGGGAGGCGACTACACCTTCTCCTGCTCCGGAACCTGTTCCCTGTCGGCCAACACGACCTACTACCTGGTGATGAGTGGAACCGGCCCCAGCACGGGCCACCACTACTACGCCATCGACGAAACGACGTCGGACACCGAGACGAACACCCCGTCCTCCGCCGGTTGGTCCATTGCCAACGTCTCCAAGACCAGTTACGGCGGCGGCGGCTGGAGTGACAATGGCCAATCGCGCATCCACCAATTCTCGGTGACGGCCAAGGAGGTCTCCATCCCCACGGCGGTCGCGGGCCCGGTTGGATTCAGCACCCTCACGCCCTTGAACCTGCTCACCGCCACCAATGTTGCGGACACAAGCCTCACGCTGAATATCTACAGTGGCTACACCAAGTTGGGTTGGTACTACTCGCGGATCGGCGGCGGCCCCACCGACCAGTGCGTCGCGGTTTCAGGCCACAGCGTGAATCTGACGGGGCTGACGGCAACGACGCGCTACGAATACATCGCCTACTACGGCCCGTGGTGCCTGTCGTCCCAGATCATTGGCAGGACGTGGGTTACAACGGCGGACGCCGGTGTGGGCAACCTGACGCATAACCTGGACGGCGGCTGCGTCATCGGCAAGCCGAGCGGCTCGACCCATCGCCAGTGCGCCGCGGCGTTCACCACCGGCGCGAACCCCAACGGCGGATACTTCCTGCACTCCGCAGCCGTCCAGCTGGGCATCGACAGCGGCGGGACCGTTTCTACCAAGGTCGCACTCCACGCGGCTGACGGCAACGGGGCGCCGGAGACGCAGCCGATGGCCATGCTCGGCAGCACCGGCTCAAAGGCGCGCGGCGCCTACACCTTCACCTGCCTCAACAAGGGCACCTGCAACCTGGAGGAGAAGACCACGTACTTCATCGTCGTCTCCGCGCCCTACTCCGCCTATAACTTCTGGCGCCACTGGGAGACCCGCAATTCCGGCCAGGAGTACCGCTGGCCCGCAGACCTCAACTGGGCAATCACCGGCGGCGCGATGTACAAGCTCGGCAACGGCGACTGGACGGAAGACCCCTCCGGCAAGACGCCCGTGTTCCACGTGGCCGTCAGTGAGACCGGCGGCGGCACGCTCACCGCGCAGACGATAGAGGCGACGGAGGCATCTCTTCGCATCAGCGGACACACCGGCGCCTGGTACTTCAACAGCAACAAGTCGCCGTACAACAGCACGTGCACCGCCATTAGCAGCGGCACCCGCGTCGACGTCACCGGGCTGTCGGGTGAAACGCACTACGTCTTCACGGCGTACAGCGACAGTTCCTGCACGACACCGATCGCGTCCACGCAGTTCACCACGCTACGGGCGGCGAGCCTGACGGCCACGGTGAACAGCGACGACACGGTCTACCTGACGCTGTCCGACGGCCCGGATGACTGGTGGTTCAGGATCGGCCACGGTTGCCACGCGGTAAGCGGAAACAGGTATCCCACCACCGGCGGCATAGGCGGCTACACGGGAACCCACACGGTGACGGCCTATTCAGACAACACCTGCACAACGCAGATAGCATCAACGACGTTCACGGTATGACGCGCGGCTACTCCTTCCCGAATGCACGTTCGGATGGCGCGCCATGCGCCGGCTGACATTGGGCGTCATCGCCCTCCTTGCGGCGGGCATGACGTTGTCCGTCTCCCCCGTGGCGGCGCAGACTTCCCCCGGCCAGGTGGCGAGCGTCACCGTCACCCGCTCCAACAACACCCTCACCGCATCCTGGGACGCCCCGTCAGGCGCGACCAAGTACCACGTCACCTATAGCTCCGATAACAAGAAGAGCTGGAGCCTCGCCGCCTACGACTTAACCGCCACCACCATCGACATCACCGGCATCGATACGTCGAAGGCATACATCGTCGGCGTGAGGGCGGGCAACGAACACGGCTGGGGCGGTTGGCGCAACTCCGCCCCCAACAGCCCCCCAGGCCCTCCCGCCCGTCCCGGCTACGTCACCATCAACCGCGTCGACGGGTCGATCACCGCCTCCTGGAACTCAATCGTCGGCGCGGACAAGTACCACGTCACCTACAGCGCGGACGGCAAGAAGAGTTGGAGCCTTGCCGCCGCGTCCCACCCCTCCACCAGCATCACCATCAACGTCGATAACCAGTATCCCTACGTCGTTGGCGTCCGCGCAGGCAAGACCGAGGGCAACAACACCCTGTGGGGCAAGTGGCGCAACTCCTGGTCGACCCCTCCCTGGGTTCCCGCCGATCCACCCCCGTCCGCCCCGGCAAGCGTCACACTCGATCGCGGCTGCGACACGTTCAGCATCAGTTGGACTGCCGTCCCCGGCGCGACCGGCTACGACGTCAACATCAGCAAGAACAACCGCAAGAGCTGGTCGCGCGGCCTCAGCAACGTCACCTACACGACGTGGAACTTCGTCAAGTGGAGCAAGAACAAGCCCTACACCATCGCCGTCCGCGCCCGCAACGGCGGCGGCGAAAGCGGCTGGACAAACTCCGCAACTGTCCAGCCCCCGCCCTGCGAAGTGGGCAATCTCCGCGCCGTCACCTCGACCACCCACGGCACGGCAGGCGGCAGCATCACCACGAGTTGGAACGCCGCCACCCGCGCCACCGCCTACAACGTCAACTACCGCTCCGACGGCGGCCAATGGCAGCGCATCGCCACCGGCCAAACCGCCACCACCCACACCGGAACCGTTACCACGACGGGCGGCCACACTGTCGCCGTCCAGTCCACCAACGGCGGCGCAATGAGCAAGTGGCGCAACACTGGCGTCGGCTGGCTGACGGCGAGCAGCATCACCGGAACCGGCGCAACTATCACCCTCTCCGGCCACTCCGGCAGTTGGCACGTCAAGAAGACATCGCCCGCCCCCGCCGGAACCTGCTCGTCCGCCATCAGCGGCACGACGCATGACCTCTCCAACCTGTTCGCCACCACAACCTACACCTACGCCGCCTTCAAAGACTCCGCCTGCGCCAACGCCATCGGCAGCGCGACCTTCACCACCGGCGCATCCACCGCAGTCCCATCCGCCCCCGCCGCCCCCGCCCTCACCACCGCCAACGCCCAACTCAAGGTGGACTGGACGGCCCCTGCCCACGGAGGGTCCGCTATCACCGACTACGACCTCCGCTACCGCGTGAATGGCACGACCAACTGGAGCGCCGCCTTCATCCAGGGCGCGACCTACAGCCCCGGACTCGTGGGGAACGGCATACAGAGCAACGGCAGCACGGGGCAGGCGCTCAACTTGGGGAACGTCAGCCTCTCCGGCCTCACGGTGACGAAGGTGACCGCAGGCGGCATATCCAACGTCTACAAGATCAGCGAGGCCGTGGGCGGGTTCCGGCTCACGCTGAATGCGCGAAACGCGAAGCACAACACGACGCTGACGTACCGGGCGCGTTACGCCTCGACCGCGCCGGCGGCCAGCAACATGAACACCCATGGCACGCTCCTGTGGGAGCATACCGTCGGCTATGGCTCCAGCTTCACCCGAGACGCCTGGACGCTGGCCCTGCCCGCCAACACCCATTTCTGGATTACGACAACCGCCAACGGCACGACCGACGGCGTCAGGCCGACCATCATGGCGGACGCAGTCAGAGTCCCCTCGCCGCTGAGGACGAATATCACGGGCCTGGCCAACGGCACGAGCTACGACGTGCAGGCGCGCGCCTCCAACGCCAACGGCATCGGCGCATGGTCGCCCTCGGCAACGCTCAAGGCCGGCCTGCCCGCCCGCGCGAGTGCCCCCACCATTGTGTATTCGGGCAACGGCCTGCTTGCGGTGACCTGGGCGGCGGTTTCCGGCAACGGCTCCGCCATCACCGACTACGATCTCCGCTACTCCTCCGATGGCGGCTCGACGTGGACGAACGTCGAGATGAACGCGGCGGCCAACACGGCCCGCTCCTACACCAGGACGAGTCTCACCAACGACACCGCCTACGTGGTGCAGGCGCGCGCAAGCAACACACACGGCGACGGCCTCTGGTCGCCATCGTCATTGTCCGTCAAGGCGGGCGCCCCCGACGCCCCGGCCGCCCCCGCCCTCGCCTCCGGCAACGCAACGCTGACCGCAACGTGGACGGCTCCCGCGAACAACGGCTCGGCCGTCACCCGCTACGACGTGCAATACTCCACCGACGGCTCCACGTGGTCGTCCGCCAACGTAACCATCACCCTGTCAACCCGCACAGCCGTCATCACCGGCCTCACCAATGACACCGCCTACCAGGTGCGCGTCCGTGCCACGAACACCCGCGCCACCGGCGCGTGGTCAACCTCCGCCACCGACAAGCCTGGCCGCCCGCAGGCTCCCGCTGCCCCAACGTTGACGGCGGGCGCGCGGCAATTGACCGCAACCTGGACCGGCACGACAAACGGCCTGGCCATCACGGACTACGATGTCCAATACCGCAAGTCGAGCGCGACGGACTGGTCGGACTGGGCGCACACCGGCACGGCGACGACGGCCACCATCACGGGCCTTGAGGGCGTCGTTACTTACCGGGTGCGCGTGCGGGCGGAGAGCTCGGCGGGCGATGGGCCCTGGTCGCCAACGGCGTCCCTGGCCACCAACGCGAGCATCCCTGATAGGCCCGCCGCGCCCACCCTCGACCTCGGCGTCGCCAATCAGATCACGGCTCGCTGGATCGCTCCCTACGACGGCGGCTCAGACCTCACGGGCTTCAAGGTGCGCTACAAGGAATCCTCGGCTTCCGGATGGACGACGCACACCTTCTCCTCAACCGGCGCCACCACTCAGACCACCATTTCCAGCCTGACCTCAGACACGAAGTACGACGTGCAGGTGCGCGCCACCAACGGCATCGGCGACAGCGTGTGGTCGGATACGACGCAAGGCACGGAGGGCGGTCTCTCACAGCCGACCGCCACCCTCTCGCCCGGCAACGGGCGGCTCCTCGTGTCCTGGACGGCCCCATCGAACCCCGGCACGGGCATCACCGACTACGACGTGCGCTACCGCCAGGTGGGAGCAAGCGACTGGACGCGGGTCTCGGACGGGGGAACGGTTGGGCATGGCCACCAATTGAACTCCGACTCCGCCAGCAGCACAGACCCGATTGACTTCGGCAACCTGGGCGCAGGGATCACCCGGGAGGCGCTGGGGAGCAACAACGGCCTCTACAAGGTTCCCAACGCCATCGACGAAATGCGAATCTACATGCAGGCCAACAACGGCGCCGCTTTCACCCTGCGGACATCGTCTTCCAAGCCGACGGACCTCAGCGTGGGAACCGTTCTGGCATCGTCGTCGACAACGACGCCAAATAACCAGTTCACGGAGTGGGTCGGCCCCATCGCGGCCAACGGCTACTTCTGGGCGGCGCCCGCCACCGGCTCTTCGACGTACCACTTCCGCTATCGCCGGATCTACCACATCGACCTGGCGACCACCGACACGAACTACACCATCGGCAACCTGACTAACGGCACGGAGTACGAGGTGCAGGTGCGCGCCGAGAACTCCGGCGGTGAAAGCGAGTGGTCGAGCCCGGTCAAGGGAACGCCGACGGTTCCCGCGCTGACCGCATCCAACATCCAGCCGAAGGAGGCGACGCTCAACATCACCGTCCACACCGCACAGTGGTGGTACAAGGCGGACACGGGGCCGCATACCTCCTGCCAGGGCCCCGTCGACGCCGGCACAGCCACCAGGCGCGTCACTCACCTCTCCCCCGGCACGACCTACGTTTACACCGCCTACACCGACAGCGGCTGCTCTGACGTGATCGTCACCGGGAACGCCTTCACGACGGAGCTCAGCCTCGATGTCTATGACGTCACGCCGACCGACCTCACACTAACCCTCCACGGCTGGACTCAAGCCTGGTGGTTCAAGCGCACGTCCGGACCGACTGCGGACGACACGTGCCACTCCGTATCCGCCGGCCAGAGCGGCTACTTGACGAACCTGCAGCACTCCAGCCATTACACCTACAAGGCCTACAGCGCCTCCGGCTGCGCCGCCGCCAACGAACTCGCCGAACGAGGCTTCAACACCCCAATCCCCAACCAGAACCCCAACCCCCCAGACCACTAACCCCCACGACTAACCGCCCCTACCCCCCATGTCACCCTGAGCGCAGCGTTGCCCGACACATTCCTAGTCTTGCGCCAGGAGCCAGGCGATGAGGGCGTCCAGGAAGGTGTCGTCGTAGCCGGGGGCGTGGCTGCTTCCTACGCCGCGCCATAGTTCGATGGTGATTCCCTCCGAGCAGCCCGATTGTTGGCGGAACGACTGCGTTTCCGGACCTGACACGAAGCTGTCGTAATCGAAGGCGTCGTAAGGCTGCGCGTTTTGGGGCCACGGGCAACCGGCGCGTTGGCTCTACCGCGTCACCATCTCCTCAGCCCCAGCGTAGAATGCCAGCCCCTCATCATCACCTTTCGCGTCCGACTTGCTGCCTTGGCGGTCGCCCGCGTAGCGGACCACCTCGTCCGCGCCGCCCTTGTACAACGAGGGCTGGCTGCTTATTCGCGGGGGAAGACGGGGAGGGGGTGGTTGGCGGTGATGCGGGTGGTTACGCGGGTGCCTACCTCGATGTCGTTGGCGTGTGAGTCGAGGGCGCGGCAGATTGTGCCAGAGTCGAGTTCGATGCTGTATGCGTAGAACGCGCCGCTGAATATCCGCCCGATGACGCGGCCGTTTCCGATGTCGTCGGCGCGGATGGTGAGGTCTTCCGGCCTCACCATGAGATCGAGCGGCCCGGCGCTGCTGAGAGCGGCGGGGTTGCTGACGGCCACCTCACCAAGCTCCGTCAGCACGCGCGATTCGCTCGCCGTCGTCTCGGCGGGGATGAAGTCCGCCTCGCCCAGAAAGGCGGCGACGAACCGGTTGACCGGGCTATGGAACGCGGTATGCGGCGCGCCGATCTGCTGGATGCGTCCGCCCTCCATCACCGCGATCACGTCGCCCATGGACAGGGCTGCGTCCTGGTCATGCGTGACGAAGACGACAGTGATGCCTGCCTCATGAAGGATGTCACGAACTTCCAATTGGAGACGCGCGCTGAGATTGGGGTCCAGATTGGAGAACGGCTCGTCCATTAGGAGAATCTTGGGGGCGGGCGCAAGGGCGCGGGCGAGGGCGACGCGCTGCCTTTCGCCGCCCGAAAGCTCATGCGGGCGCCGGTCGCGCATCCCGCCCAGGCCGACAAGCGCAAGCAGTTCATCGACGCGCTCCTGCCGATCTGCGGCGTCACGCGGCAGACCGTACTGCACGTTGTTGGCGACGGTCATGTGGGGGAAGAGGGCGTAGTCCTGGAAGACGAAGCCGACGCCACGTTTTTCGGGCGGCGTAAAGACGCCTTTCCCCGTGACGGCCTGCCCGTCAAGCTCGATGACGCCGGTGTCCGGCGTTTCCAGCCCGGCGATGAGCCTCAGGAGCGTCGTCTTGCCGCAGCCGCTCGGCCCGACGAGGGCGAGGATTTCTCCCCGGCGCGCGTCCAGGCTGACGTCGTTGGCCGCGACCGCGCCGCCACCGTACCGTTTCGTCAGCCCGACGCAGCGCAGCATGACGGACGCGGAATCTATCGTCATCGTGTCTGCCGACTCCTTCCGCGACTGATCAGGATGAGCATGGGGATGGCTGAGATCAGTACCAGCAGCAGGGCGGGCAGGGCGGCCTGGGCGAAAAACGCCTCGGAGCTAGCGGCCCATACCCTGGTTGCCAGGTTGCTGAAATCCAGGGGGCTCAAGAGTAGTGTAGCGGGCAGTTCCTTCATGGCGGTGAGAAAGACGAGCGCGCCGCCCGCGAGGATGCCGGGGCGCAGCAGCGGCGCGGTTATCGTGCGGAATACCTCAAAGGGACGCCGCCCCAACGTCCTGCCCGCCTCTTCAATGCGCGGATTGACCTGGAGCAGAGATGATCGCAGCGGGCCTATCGCGACGGGCAGGAACAGCACGACATAGGCAAATACCAGTATGACGTGGGTCTGGTAGAGCGCCGGCACAAGACGCAGGCCGAAGAAAACCAGCGCGAGCGCAATCACGAGGCCCGGCAGCGCGAATCCAAGATGGCTGATGCGGTCGACGGTTCTGCTGAACAGCCCCGGGTAGCGCACGGCAAGGACGACCACGGGCAGGGCGGCAATCACCGCTGCCAAGGCCGCCGCCGATGACACGACTGCGGAACTGACGGCAGGCCCCCACACCGCCCCCAGCTCTTCGCCCGCGCCGATGCCGCGAATGAGCCAGAAGAGAAGCACCCCCATCGGGATGAACAGGGCCAGCAGCATCGTTACGAAGCAGAGCGCGAGGGCGGGGTATTTCCACTTGCCTAGCGGCACTGCGGGATAGTCGGTTCCGCCAAGCTCAGCCTGGTGCGTTTCCTCCATCGCCTGGTCGCCGTGAACCCTGGTCGCGGCCAGGAATATCAGGATCGCAAGTCCAACAAGAACCAGCGAGAGGGCGGCTGCGGCAGTTCGATCCACGTAGCTGGTGTATTGAATATAGATAGCCCACGTGAAGGTTTCGAACCGCAGGAGGGAGACTGCGCCGAAATCGCTGATGGTGTAGAGGGCGACGAGGAGGGTGCCGGAGGCGATGGCGGGTCGCAGTTGCGGCAGCGTGACGCGGAAGAATGTCTCCCACGGCCCCTTGCCCAGCGTGCGGGAGGCGTCCTCCAGCGCGCGCCCGGAGCCGCGCAGAGCCGCCCTGACGGTCAGCAGCGGGAACGGGTAGGAAACCAGGATCAACACGATCGCTGCGCCCGCAAGGCCGTACAGCGATGGTATCTCCTCGATTCCGAGAGGCTCTGCGACGAGTTGCTGGAGCATTCCCCGCGGCGCGAATACCGATATGAACAGGAACGCCACGATGTAGCTTGGTATCACGAGCGGAAGAGCGGTTACCACGCTCCACATTCGGCGCATGGGCAGGTCGGTTCGCTCAATCAGCCAGCCAAGCGCGAGGGCGAGAACGGCGGACGCGGCGGAGACAATCGCGACGAGCACAAAGCTGCGAAAGATGATTGCCGCGACGCGCTGGCGGAGGAGGACGTCCGCCAACGACTCCGAGCCGGCCTCCAGAGTACGGATGACCAGGTAGATGACGGGCAGCATCACCGCCGCGCCCACGAGCGAGGCAGAGGCAACGATTCCAAGCGGCGGCCGGCGCCGGCCATGCCCTGCGGCATTGGGGAAACCGACGCCGACCGCCGTTGAACTCATTTACGGAAGCACTCCTGTGTCACGCAGGAGGTCGAGTGTGCCCTCAAGGTCTCCGAGGTCCGCCATGTCCACCTCGGGCGCGTTGATGTCCTCCAGGGGAGTCAGCAGGCGGTTGACGTTGACGCCCTCCACGAGCGGGTACTCGTAGGTCGATCCGGCGAAGTACTGTTGGGCGACGGGCGACAGCATGAACTCAATGAACTTGATCGCGTTCTCGCTGTTGGCCGAGTCGTCCAGCACGCCTGCTCCGGCCACGAGGACCATGGCGCCGGGGCCGCCGCCGGTCAGGTGGGCGTTGCGCGCCGCGAAACCCTCGCCATGTTCCGCCAGGAAGCGGTACAGGTAGTAGTGATTGACGAATCCAACGTCGATTTCCCCCGCGCCGGCTGCCGCAACCGTGGGCGTGTTCTTGGGGTAAATCTGCGGGTTATTCGCCAGGATCCCCTCAAGCCATGCCCGTGTCTCATCCTCGCCCCAGATGACACGCATCGCGGTCACCATGGCCTGGAAGGAGCCGTTGGTGGGCGGCCAGCCGATGCGGCCCTCCCATTTCGGATCGGTAAACCCGCGCAGATCATTGGGCAGGTCATTTGGCGATACGCGCGACGTGTTGTAGACGATGACGCGCGCCCGCCCGGAGAGGCCGATCCACTTGCCGTCCGGCGAACGGAAGTTGGCGGGCACCAAGTTCAGCACGTTGTTCGGCAGCGTCGCAAACATCGACTCCACCGCCGCGAGCCCGCCCGGGTCCTGCGCGAAGAAGATGTCCGCGGGTGAATTGGCGCCCTCTTCGAGGATGGTGGCGGCGACTTCGGACGTGCTGCCGTACTTGACGCTAACGTCGATGCCGGTTGCCTCCGAGAACTGCGCGATGATGGGGCCGACGAGGCTTTCGCTGCGGCCCGAATAGACCACAAGCTCGCCCGGGTCGGCCTCTTCAACAATCACGACGGGTGTCGCGGTTGGACCGGCAGGCATTGATGCCGGCGTGTTTGTTGGGGCAGGGCGCGGCGTTGACGTTGCCACCGGGGCGGTTGTGGGCCGGGGAGTGGCCGTGGGATCAGGTTCGCTTTCGCACCCCGCCGCCGCAATCAAAACCAGGACTCCAATGAGCCCAATCAGTAACCGAAACATGAGTTACCTCCAATTGAACGAAGAATGGATTTTCAACGTCAATTGGCGAGGTTCGGGAGCCGGGGCAGTCGATAGACCGACCGCCGTCTCAGGCGGCTGCGTCGATGGGCATGGCGCATGACGCTGGCGCCATGAATAGTGGTCTCGTGTGACGGCGCACGTTGTTCCGGCGCGGATGTGTCCGGGCGTGGGCCGCCGGATTGTTCCGTGGGGCGCGCTGCGTGCAACAGGGAAGCCCGCAGCCGCAACAGCGTGCGCGAGCAACTGGTACTCAGCGCGGCCGCCTGCGGGGCAGCGTGGGTGGAGATGCGCCTCGGCGTGGCCGAGAGTCGAAGCCTACTCACAGCCCGCCGCTCTCTCTAGCGCAGATCATGAGCCCTTTTCTCTTTCGGCGCGCGCCTTGGCGGAACGCGGCCCGAACGGCTCCGGCTGGAACGGCTCATCGCGCTTGCGAATGAACGCGCGGAGGCCGCCCTCCTTGCGCGCCTCTTCAAGCGGGGCGGTGTAATCCTCTCGCTTGGAGACGATCACGGCGGCGGCGAGCTCGGAATTGTAGCGCATCACGTTGTGCAGGCCCTGCATTTCAAGGCCGCGCATAGCGACGGCAAGGTTGATCTTGACCGTCTCAGGGCTGACGAGCGCGAGCCGCTCCGTCAGTTGGAACGCTTCTTCAAGCGCGTCGTCCTTTGTCGGCACGACCTTGTTGACGATGCCGATGCGGAGCGCCTCCTGCGCGTCGATGTGGTCGCCGGTGAGGGCGTAGCGCAGACCGTTCTTGTAGCCCGCGTGGTGAATCCAGATGTAGTTGTCGTCCGAGATCATGCGGACTTCAACCTGCCCAAAGACGGCGTCCTCCGCCGCGATGGTGATGTGGGAGGTGAGGGCGTACCAGGAGCCGCCGCCCATGCACCAGCCGCTGACGACGGCGATGATGGGCGTGTCGATCTCGTCGATAACGCGGGCGATGCGCCCATGCTCCTTCTTCCAGAAGCGCGTGCGCCAGCGGTCGATTTCCGCCGCGACGTTGGAGCCTTTGGGCAGGCCGTACGGCCATTCATAGTCCGCGCCGCCGCCGGCGATGTCGAATCCTGCGGAGAATGCCTGCCCCGCGCCGGTGAGCACGATGGCGCGGACCTCGGGATCGGCGTCGGCGGCATCGAGTGCGTGGTGAAGTTCGATGTCCAACTCATCGGAGATGGCGTTCATGACCTCCGGACGGTTCAGCGTGATGAGCACGCCGTTGCGCTGCTTCTCATAGAGCAGATTCTGGTAGTCCATGACTAATCCCCCTGTCGCGGCCGGACGCACCTGACTCAACACATGTTAATGCAGCTTAATGCCAAAGGCAATATGGGGGGTGAGCGGGCGGTGGATAGGAGGGGTTGGCTAGGAGGAGAGTTCTGCGACTGCGTCGGCGGGACTGACGGCGGGGATGGGGGAGTTCCTGTAGTCAGGGAGGTCTCTCGTGACGATGAGGCGCGCCCCTGCCGCCATGGCGGCAGCCACTTGCAGCGCGTCTTCAAAGTCTGACATCGGTAGCGCCAGTGCCCGCCTCACGTCAGTGTTGGACGTGGGAACAACTGTGACCGTTTTGACGAGGTCCTCAATGAATGAGCGAATATCAGGCGCATCCGGTTTCGGTCTCGCTACGTAATGCAGGTTGGAAATCGTGTGCCAGGACACGCACGCGGGCTCGACCCTTGCTCCGATGAGATCAAGGAACCTCGTGGATGCTTCGCTGAACGGCTCACGGTCGGAGGCCACATCCACAAGGATGTCCGTATCGATGTAGATCACTGCAAGTACTTCTTGGCCAGCGCTTCATAGAGTGGGTCGCCCGTTCGCTCGGCAGGTTGGAACTTCCCGCGCCACCTGGTTCCGAAGGGCAGCTTATCCTGATCCGTTGCCTCCCTCAGTGACTGCTCGATGAGAGCCGAGAGTGAGACCCCCTTGGAGCGCGCGTACCGCTTGGCGACCGGAATCAGGTCACTCTCCACGGTTACCGTCAGCTTCTGCTTCATCGCCATTTATCCTCGTCGCACCAGTACACGTATAGTCAGGAAAAGTATACGTGTAACGCTGGCAGATAGCAAAAGCCGCCGGGAAAGCCCAACAATACGCGCCGCCTGCCTAATGCTCCTCGCCGTTTCCGCTGCCCATGTTGCCCCATCTCGCAACTCCGAGGCGCCAGAGAACGACCAGGTTGGTTAGGATGCCGATGATGACGAGCGTGGCGACGCCCTGGCCGATGATCGCGCCGATCATGATGACGAGGAGGCGCAGGTCGCGGGAGGCCAGCGCGCCGGGCAGGCCCTCGAAGGGCTGGCCGAACGTCGCCTCCGCCCGCGCGCGGCTGTAGCTGATCATCAGGGAGCCAACAATCGCTGCAAGGGCAGCCGTCGAGACCACGGGGATGGACACACCCGGTTCGAATGCATGAGACCAGTAGCCCAGTCCGGCCAGGATCAGAACGTCCGCGTACCTGTCCAGCAGGGCATCGAAGAACCCGCCGAACCGGCTTGCCATGTTCTTGGCGCGGGCGAGGTCGCCGTCCACGCCATCGATGATCGACGACGCCTGAACGAGGACGCCTGCCCAGATGTTGAGGTCGTAGTAGAACAGCGCTGCCGCGCCCACCGCCATCAGGAACGCGATGAGCGAAACCTGGTTGGGCGTGACCGGGGTACGGACGAACGCCCGCGCGATGGGGCGCGAGAAGCGTCGGTTCAGGTACCGGGAGACGAATCCTTCGTGCATACGGGGGGCTAGTCGGCCTGTCCGAGCGCATCCCGCGCCAGTTTCAGGTCTTCCCACGTGTCCACGTCGAACCAGAACGCGCCGTCAACATCATGGGCATGGAGAGCATTCCCGGAGAGGATGAGGCGCGTCACGGCCTGGCTCAACTCGTCGTGGGAACTGTCCTCATCGAGTTTGGATTCGATGGCATCGAAGATCGTGGGCGTGAAGCGAAACACGCCGCAGTCGATGCCGTTCCATTCCGGCAGGTTCTTGCCGATGGCCACGATGTGGCCGTGCTCATCCACGCTGACGCGCGTCCCCTCCTCGACATCGCGGTCGTCGGGGTCGAAATCCACGGCGAGCGCGTTGAGATTCCACCCGTTTTCCCTTGCCCCGTTGACAAGCCCCATGATGATTTCCGTCGAGGGCATGTGGTCGGCCATGGACAGGATGAACGGGTCCGTCCCAACGGCATCCTTGGCGGCAAGAACGGAAACGGCGTTTCCGCGGTGGTGTTCCGTGTTCATGACGTACGTGATGTTGACGCCGCGCGCCGAGCCGTCCCCAAGCGCGTCCTGCAACGCCTGGCCCTCGTGGCCGATGACGATGCAGATGTCCGTTATGCCGGCCTGCTGAATTCCGTCCAGGGTGTAGTCAATTACCGTCTGCCCGTTGACGGGCAGGAGCGCCTTATGGCGGATACCGTATTGGCTAAAGCGAGAGCCATGCCCCGCTGCCAAAATGACAGCCTTCATCCCCATACTCCTTTGTGTGGCGGCGATGCCCGTTTCCCCCACCGAGCCCTTCGCCGCTGCGAATCGTCGGCTAACGCCGGATGGCGTAGTCTAGCACGTTATCGCAAAGAAATTGCGAATCCCTTAACACGAGGGGCGCCCTGAGCTAATGCGCCGTGACGAGCGCGGCTCCCTCAACCTTCTTGAGCACCTCGGCGAGTGAGAGATTCTTGTCGCGCAGTTGGGCGGGCAGGGCCTTCCAGAACATTGCGCGATATTTGGGCCAATCGGCAAGGATTTCAGCGGCGCGCTTGCTGCCGGTCGTTTCCGCGTGGCGCTCGATGAGCTCCAGCACGTGGCGCTCATCTTCCGGGTCTTCGAGCCTATCCAGCACCAGAAGCTCCTGGTTGTAGAGCGACGGGAATTCGCCGGTCTCGTCCAGCACGAACGCCGCGCCGCCGGACATGCCCGCGCCGAAGTTGCGTCCTACCGTACCCAGAACCACAACGATGCCGCTGGTCATGTACTCGCAGCCGTGATCACCGACGCCCTCAACGACGGCTTGCGTGCCGCTGTTTCGCACTGCGAATCTTTCTCCGGCCCGCCCGGCGACGAAGAAGAAACCTCCTGTGCCGCCGTAGATACAGGTGTTGCCGATTATGGAGTTCTTGTGCGTCTCGAAACTCGCATCCGCGGGCGGCCTGACGACGAGTTCGCCGCCTGCCATTCCCTTGCCAACGTAGTCGTTCGCCTCACCCGTCAGCGTCATCCGCACGCCCTCATTCAGGAACGCGCCAAAGCTCTGACCGGCGGAGCCGGTGAATGACAGGTCGATTGTGCCGGCGGGCAGGCCCTTCACGCCGTACCGGTGCGCGATGGCTCCTGAGATGCGCGCGCCGACCGTGCGCTGGGCGTTCCTGATGTCATACGACAACGAAACGGGATTCCGGCTCTCGATCGCGCCCGTGATCTCCGACAGGATGCGGTCGTCCAGCTTTTCGTCGTTCGGCCTGTCATTTCGGTCTTGCTCATTGCTGACCGGGCGTTGGAACGCAGGGTCGGCGGGGGCAATCAGCTTGAGCGCGTCCACGAACCTTGCGCGTTCAAGCTCTTCAATGTCCGGACGCAGCGCCAGGAACTCCGGATGGCCGATGATGTCGTTGAGCGAGCGAACGCCAAGGCTTGCCAGGATCTCCCGGACCTCCGTTGCGACGAACGTGAAGTAATTCACAACGTTGTCGACGGAAGCGTTGAATTTCTCGATTAAATCCGCGCGTTGGGTCGCCACACCGACCGGGCAGCTGTTCAGGTGGCACTGGCGCGCCATCTCACAGCCGAGCGCGAGCAGGGCGACCGTGCCAAAGCCGACTTCGTCCGCGCCGAGCATGGTGGCGATGACAACGTCGCGCCCTGTGCGGATGCCGCCGTCCGTGCGCAGCTTCACGCGCCCGCGCAGGTCATTCATCACCAGGACTTGCTGCGTCTCCGTCAGGCCCAGTTCCCACGGCGTGCCGGCGTTCTTGATGGATGAGAGCGGGCTCGCGCCCGTGCCGCCCTCATGGCCGGAAATCTGGATCTTGTCCGCGTAGCCCTTGGCGACTCCGGCGGCAATGGTGCCGACGCCCGCCTCCGCCACCAGCTTGACGCTGACCCTGGCGCGGGGATTGACCGTCTTGAGGTCATAGATGAGCTGCGCAAGGTCCTCAATGGAGTAGATGTCATGGTGAGGCGGCGGCGAGATCAGCGTGATGCCGGGCTGCGTGTGCCGGATGTAGGCGATGTACTCGATGACCTTGTGGCCGGGGAGCTGTCCTCCCTCTCCCGGCTTGGAGCCCTGCGCCATCTTGATTTCAAGCTCTTCTGCCATTGCCAGATACTCAGGCGTGACGCCGAATCGGCCGGAGGCGACCTGCTTGATCTTGGAGTTGGCGTTGTAGCCGCGCGTCAGGCCGCGGAACCGGCGCGGGTCTTCACCGCCCTCGCCCGTGTCAGCCGCGCCGCCGATGTGGTTCATGGCCATTGCCAGCGTCTCATGCGCGGGGGGGCTGAGCGCGCCGAGCGACATCGCGCCCGTCGTAAAGTGCTTCCAGATCTCTTCGACCGGCTCCACCTCATTAATGGGAATCGGCTCGCGGGTCTTGTTAAAGGTCAGGACATCGCGCAATGAGGAGACGGGGCGGTTGTTCAGGGCGTCACGGTAGGGGACGTAGTCCTCGTAGTCGCCGGACCGGACGGCCTTGTGCAGCGTGCGGACGACGATTGGGTTATTGGCGTGGAACTCGCCGCTCTTGCGGTAGCGGATGAAACCGTAGTCTTCCAGCTTGGATTTCGGCGTCAGTTCCGAGTTGAAGGCGCGCTCGTGCCGCGCGAGAACATCTGCCGCCAACTCGCGGAATCCCAGCCCGCCCACCTGCGACGGCGTGCCCGCGAAGCACTTTTGGACGATGTCGTCGCTCAGGCCGATGGCCTCGAAAATCTGGGCGCCATGGTAGGACGTAACAGTGGAGATGCCGATCTTGGACATGATCTTGAGCACGCCCTTGTTGGCCGACGCCTGGTACTTGGCGAGGGTGTAATCCTCGTCCTCCTCCTCGCTGAACTCGCCGCGCTCGAAGAGTTCACGCAGGCTCTCCCAGATGAGGTAGGGGTTGACTGCGCTCGCGCCGTAGCCGATGAGCGCCGCGAAGTGATGCACTTCTCTCGCCTCGCCCGTGTCGCAGACAAGGCTGGCCTTCATGCGCTTGCCGCGCCGGATGAGATCGTGGTGGACTGCCCCGAGCGCCAGCATCATTGGGATGGGGGCGTGCCGCTCGTCGACGGGCCTGTCGGACAGAACGATGATCGAGCGCCCCGCGTCGACGGCGGAGACTGCCTGCTCGCAGAGATCGTCGATTGCCTGCTCCAGGGCGTCCGGGCCGTCCGCAGCGGCGAAGACGGTTGGCAGCGTGACGGACGAAAGGCTTGGCGAATCGACTGCGCGGATGACGTCCAACTCGTGGTCGCGGATGACGGGGCCGGGTATGGCAAGCAGATGCGCCGCCTCTTCCCGCTCCCGCAACATGCTGTCGCGGGGCCCAAGGTACGTCTCGGCGGACATGACGATGGCCTCACGGATTGGATCTATGGCCGGATTCGTCACCTGGGCGAATCGCTGCTTGAAATAGTTGAAGAGGGAGGGCTGCATCCGGGAGAAGACGGCGAGCGGGGTGTCGTCGCCCATCGAATAGGTGGCGTCCTTGCCCTCCTGCACCATGGGCTTGATGATGATGAGGAGCTCTTCCGCCGTCATGCCGAAGGCCTTTTGGCGGCGCATCAGCTCCATCTCATCTTCGATATGATGCCCCGCGCCGTTCTGCATGGCGTGGATGGGCACGTTCAGCCGGATGTACTGCCGCTCCGCCCACTCGCGGTAGGGCTGCTGCGCGGCGATTTCGGTCTTGATCTCGCCGTTCGTCATGATGCGCCCAGCGCGCGTGTCAACGGCGATCATGTGGCCGGGGCCGAGCCGCCCCTTTTCGACGATGCGGCTTGTGGCGATGTCCGGCAGGACGCCGACTTCCGATCCCATGACGACGAGACCGTCAGCCGTGACGATGTAGCGGGCGGGGCGCAAGCCGTTGCGGTCGAGAGAGGCGCCGACGGTCTCGCCGTCCGACCAGGCGAGCGCGGCGGGGCCGTCCCACGGCTCGGTCAGGGATGCGTGGTATCGGTAGAACCCGCGCAGGTCTTCGTCCATGTGGGGCATGTTTTCCCATGCCTCCGGGGTGAGCATCATCATGGAGTGCAGGAGGCTCCGACCGGACACCTGCAGGAGTTCAAATGCGTGATCCAGCGAGGCTGAGTCCGAGACGGACTGCGACGTTACGGGCGTGATGGTTTGCAGATCGTCCTTCGTCCATACCTCTGAACTGAGGTCGGCCTCGCGGGCGCGGAGCCAATTGCGGTTGCCCTGCAGCGTGTTGATCTCGCCGTTGTGGGCCAGGAACCGGAACGGCTGGGAGAGCTGCCAATTGGGGAAGGTGTTGGTGGAATAGCGTTGGTGGAAGACGGCCAGCGCCGACTCAAAGTCCGGGTCGTCCAGGTCCTTGTAGAAGCCGGACAACTGCGTCGCGACCAGGAGGCCCTTGTAGACGACAGTCCGAGACGAAAAGGACGGGATGTAGAACTCGCCGTCACCCCGTCCTGCCATCTCCGCCTCGACGGCTCGCCGCACCAGGTACAGCGCGCGCTCAAAGGCGTCTTTGTCCATGCCGGGCGGACACGCAATGATCGCCTGCCGGATGTCCGGCAGCGTCGCCAGCGCCTGTTCGCCGAGCACGGACGGATCGTTGGGCACATCGCGCCACATGAGGAAGCGCAAGCCTCGCCGTGCCGTTTCGTTCTCGATGGTTGCGACGGCGTGTTGCGTGCCCTCGGGGTCGGCCTGCGTGAAGAAGACCATGCCGAGGGCAAGGTCGTCAGCGGAGACGCCGGAGATGCCCTGCGCGGACAACTCGCGGAGGAGGAGCTTGCGGGGGAGCTGCGTCAGGATGCCCGCGCCGTCGCCCGTGCGGGCGTCCGCGGAGACCGCGCCGCGGTGTGTGAGATTGGTGACGGCGGTGATCGCCTGCCTGACGATGTCATGCGACGGGACGCCGGAAACCTGGGCGATGAAGCCGGTTCCGCAGGCGTCCTTTTCGTGAATAGGATCGTATAGCGGCGGCGCGTCGGGACGCCGCCACCCCCGTGCCTCTAATTTGACCATAGCCAATTGTACACAAAACCCCCTTCAATCTCACGGGGTGTGCGACAGATTTCACAAAGTCTGCAAGTAGCGGTCAATCTCGAAATCCGTGACGTGGGCGCGGAAGGCATTCCACTCGATCCGCTTGTTGCGGATGAAGCTGTCGAAGATGTGGCCGCCCAGGGCGTCTCGCACAAGGCTGCTCTGCTCGGTCAGCAGGATGGCCTCATGGAGGCTGCGCGGCAGTTCGCCAATGCCCATGTCGGCTCTCTGCGCCTCGGACATGCCAAAAGCGTTGTCGTTCAACGGCTCCGGCGGCTGTAGATTGCGCTCGATGCCGTCAAGGCCGGCGGCGAGCATGACGGAAAAGGCAAGGTAGGGGTTGCAGGCAGGATCGGGGGCCCTGTATTCGAGGCGGGCGGCATCCGGGTTGCCGGGCGGCACGCGGGGGATGCGGATGAGGTCTGACCTGTTCCTGTGGGCCCACGTCAGGTAGACGGGGGCCTCATAGCCCGGCACGAGGCGCTTGTAGGAGTTGATCCACTGGTTTGTGATGGCCGTGAACGCGGGCGCGTGCTCAAGCAGCCCGGCGATGAAATTCAGGGCAACCGGCGACAGGTTGTCGGGGTCGTCCGCGGAATAGAAGGCGTTGGCCTCGCCCCTGAAGAGCGACTGGTGGGTGTGCATGCCGCTGCCGTTCTCGGTGGTGATGGGTTTCGGCATGAACGTGGCGTGGACGCCGTGCTGCCGCGCGATTTCCCGCACCACGAGGCGATAGGTCATGCAGTTGTCGGCCATCGTCAGCGCGTCCGTGTAGCGGAGGACGATTTCATCCTGTCCAGGCGCGACCTCGTGGTGGCTGTACTCGGCCTCGATGCCCATTTCCTCGAGCGTGAGGATGGTTTCCCGCCGCAGGTCTGACGCCACGTCCAACGGCATCTGGTCGAAGTAGCCGCCGTTGTCGAGCGGGGTCGGGTCGTCCGGCGCCTGGAAGTAGTAGTACTCAAGCTCCGGCCCGACGTAGAAGGTGTAGCCGAGCTCCTGGGCGCGTTTCAGGTTGCGGCGAAGGACGTAGCGGGGGTCGCCGTCGAACGGCTCGCCCTCCGGGGTATAGATGTCCGCGAAGATGCGGGCCACGCCGGGATGCTCAGGCCGCCATGGGAGGATGGCAAACGTGGACGGATCGGGCACGGCGACCATGTCCGATTCGTCCACGCGCGCAAATCCCTCGATGGAGGCGCCATCGAAACCGATGCCGCGCTCGAGCGCGACCTCAAGCTGGGCGGGACTCAACGAGAATCCCTTGAGGTTCCCGAGGATGTCCGAGAACCACAGCCTGATGAACTTGACGTTGCGCTCCCTGACGGTTCGGAGCACGAACTCTTTCGCTGATTCGTCAGCCTGTATTGCCACTGTCCGCAGTCTTGCTCCTAGCCGTCGTAGTAGAGGAAGTACTCGTAGGGGTGGGGGCGGAGGCGCATGGGGTCGACCTCGTTCTCGCGCTTGTAGGAGATCCACCCCTCGATGAGGTCCGGGGTGAAGACGCCGCCCTTGAGCAGGTACTCGTTGTCCGCCTCGAGGGCAGCCAGCGCGTCGGCCAGGCTTCCGGGAACGTTGGGGAGCGCGGCGGCCTCTTCGCCCTCCATCTCGTAGATGTCATGGTCGACGGACGGGCCGGGATCGATGCGGTTCTGGATGCCGTCCAGGCCGGCCATGAGCATGGCGGAGAACGCCAGGTAGGAGTTCGCCATAGGGTCGGGGCAGCGGAACTCGATGCGCTTGGCGGCGGGGGTGTCCATCTCGTACATCGGAATCCGCACTGCGGCGCTCCGGTTGCGCTGGGAGTAGACGAGGTTCACGGGCGCCTCATAGCCGGGCACCAGCCGCCGGTAGGAGTTGGTCGTGGGCGCGGCAAAGGCCAGGATGGACGCGGCGTGCTTGAGGAGGCCGCCAATGTAGAAGCGCATGGCCTCGCTGGTCTGGGCGTAGCCGTTCGCATCGTAGAAGATGGTGGCGCCGTCCTTCCAGAGGGACTGGTGGGTGTGCATTCCGGTGCCGTTGTCGCCGAAGATGGGCTTCGGCATGAACGTGGCGGTCTTGCCCATCTGCCGGGACTTTTCCTTGACGATGTACTTGTAGATCTGGACGGCATCGCACTCCGCCACGAGCGGCCCGTAATGCAGTCCGATCTCGCCCTGTCCGGCGGTGGCCACTTCGTGGTGGTGCTTGTCGATGTTCAGGCCGGCGTCCATCATCGCAAGGATGATCTCGGATCGCAGGTCTTGCTGGGTATCGACGGGCGGGAGGGGGAAGTAGCCGCCCTTGTTGCGCGGGCGATGGCCCAGGTTGGGCCCCTCGTACTTGTTAAAGGGGCGCCCCGCGTTCCAGACGCCCTCTTCAGAGTCGATGAAGAAGTAGCCCTCGTTCTGCTGGTAATCGTAGCGGGCGCTGTCGAAGATGAAGAACTCCGCCTCCGGGCCCCAGAAGCTGGCGTCCGCGATGCCGGTGCTCTTAAGGTACTCCTCCGCCTTGCGCGCGACATAGCGCGGATCGCGGGAATAGGGCTGTCCCGTCACGGGGTCGCGGATGTCGCAGATGACGGCCAGCGTCGGCACCTCCAGCAAGGGATCGACGTATGCGCCGGCGGGGTCCGGCACCACGAGCATGTCGGACTCGTCGATTGTCTGGAAACCGCGAATGCTGGAGCCGTCGAAGCCCGTGCCGTTCCTGAAGAGGGCCTCATCCATCAGCGCGGCGGGAATGGTGAAGTGCTGGCTTGTGCCCAGCAGGTCTGTGAACCGCAGGTCGACCATCTTGATGCCGTTGTCGGCTGCGTACGCGATGACCTCGCCCGGCGTGGAAAACGCGCCCAGCACCCCGTTGCTCGTCGATTCTGCCATCAGATACTCCTTCCGATGTTACCTTGCCACTTCAACGGAGGGAGCCAACCGCGCCCGGCCAGCCCCTGCCCCCATATCCAGAATGCGGACGCGGGCGGGGTGTTGGGTTACGAACGTGTTACAGTCTGCGGCGCGGCGCTAGCGCGAATCGGGGTCGGCGCGGAGGCGGTATCCCACGTTGCGGACGGTCTCCACAAAGGTGTGCGTGGGGTCTTCGATCTTGCTGCGCAACCGCCGCACGTGGACGTCCACCGTGCGCGTGCCGCCGAAGTAGTCGTAGCCCCAGACGACGTCGAGCAGGGTGTTGCGCGTGAAGACGTGGCCGGGGCGGGAGGCGAGGATGCGGAGCAGCTCGTATTCCTTGAACGTGAGCGTGACCTGCCGGACGCCGACCCACACTTCGTAGCGCGCGAGATTGATTCGGAGATCGCCGACGGTTATCTCGTCCTCGTTGGCGGAGCGGGCGCGGTGGCGGGCGTAGAGGAGGGCAAGGCGGGCAATGACCTCCCCGGGATCGGCGGGAACGAGGACGAAATCATCGAGGCCGAGGGAGGCGTCTATCTCGCGGAGCTGGCCGGGGCGGACAAGGCCGAGAACGGGAACGTACACGTCCTTGTGGCAGGCGGCGGCAATCTCGCGGACGGATGCGGCGCGGGCAAGCGAACCCGCCATGTCAATGATCAGGATGTCATGGGGGCCCTGCGCCAGGTCGTCCACGTCGTCGCTCCCGGTGAGCGGCGTCCACGCAATCACCTCACGGTCGAATGCGGCCGTCAGGTCGGCAAAGGGGGGCGCCTCGTGGGCGCTCAGCAGCGCGACGTGCATCTCAGAGTGCTCATAGGGGACAGATAGAGTATAGCCTGTGCCGCCGGTGGTATTCTTGTGAGCACGATGACCCTGACAGTTGACCAACGCGTTCCGCGCCCGCGCCGCCTGCCGGAGTGGTTCAAGGTTCCCGCGCCGGGCAGCGAGCGCTACCGCAAGCTGAAGGCGCTGGTTGAGGGCAACGGCCTGCATACGGTGTGCGAGGAGGCGCGCTGCCCCAACATCGGCGACTGCTGGGACCGCGGCACGGCGACGTTCATGATCCTCGGCGACACCTGCACGCGCGCCTGCCGCTACTGCGCCGTCAAGACGGGGGATCCCGGCGGCGTTGTGGATGCGCTCGAACCGCTGCGCGTCGCCCAGGCCGTCCACCGCATGGGCATCAGGTACGCGGTGATTACGTCCGTCGACCGCGACGATCTGGCGGACGGCGGCTCGTCCATCTTTGCCCAGACCATCAACGCGGTGAGGCGTGTCGCGTCGGGTGTCGGCGTTGAGGTCCTCATCCCGGATTTTGGGGGGAATTGGGACGCGCTCCGCACGGTGATGGATGCTGCCCCGGACGTTCTGAACCACAACATCGAAAGCGTGCCGTCCGTCTTTCGCGTGGTGAGGCCGCGCGGCAACTACTGGCTGTCGCTGGAGCTGCTGGAGCGGGCCAAGCGGGCGGGGATGAGGACGAAGTCCGGCATCATGGTCGGCCTGGGGGAGACGCGGGAGGAGCTGCTGTCCACGATGGACGACCTTGTCAGCGTGGGGTGTGAGATTCTGACCATCGGGCAGTACCTGCGGCCAACACCATCGCACGCGCCGCTTGATCGGTTCTATACGCCGGGGGAGTTCATTGAGTTACGGGAGGAGGGAATGGCGCGGGGGTTCAGGCACGTGGAGTCGGGGCCGCTTGTGAGGAGCTCATATCATGCTGAGGAGCAGGCGGGGGGTTAACTGCCGTCCTCCTTAGCTAGGGGTGCCTTATCCATCTGGGCGGCCAGTCAGGGCCTAGCCAGCGGTCCAGTTTTTCCGCAATCTCAAAACCGGCTGCCATTGCGGCAATCGGGAATCCAACCTCAACCAAGAAGTTGAGCGGAGCGGCGAGAAGAGTCTCCACGATGCCGAATTGGGGGTCGAATAGCAGAACGATGGCGAGCAAGCATAGCAGCGTGATGACGGAAACGAACACGGAGATTACGAGCGCTATCTCAATGACATCCTTCACCGAGACTAGACTTCTCCCCCCCGGTTGAGCGAGTGACACCCATAATCCCAGAAGAACCACAAGCAACGTCCAGAATCGCCAATCCTGACTTCCGTCCAGGGCATGCACAGCCAGGGCGAACACGATAATCGTGTACATGAGCAAGAACGCGCCGACCACTGCGCACCGTGGGTTCTTGCTTATCCACGGAATTGTCCGGAGTGCTATAACCAAGAGGACGAGCAGCAAGGCCCAGACGTAGATTGGCGCAGACGTGGATATGTCTGCATCAATGACGAAGAATCCCCACAACACGAGAGCGAACGCAGCCAAGAGCAGCCCGCCAGATGCCAGCTCAATAGCAATGCTTGACCGAGATACCCCCTCCGGTTTCTTCTTCGGAGTCTTCTGTGGTTGAGTCGAACCCACGTAATGCATGAAGAACGGTAAGCCCAACGTCAGGACCAACATCAGGATCACCACAGCGACCGCCCAGCGATAGATGCTGTCACCAGGCTCCGGCGCGAGCAAGAAGGTGACCCATAGCAGCCATCCGGCGGCGACCGCCACGAGCGCGCCAATGCCGAAGGCCAACACAGGGAGCAGTATGGATCCAATCCCCGATTCGGGCCGTTCTATCTCCTTGACGGCAAGTACCGGTAGTGCGGCGAGACCGGGCAACGCCCACCAGAAGAACCACCTGGTTGTTCCCTCACCGATTCCGGCACCCTGGATGTAGTACCCCCACAGGATGAAGCTGAAACCCAGGATTGAAGCTGAAACCCAGGATTAGGTAGAGAACCAAGAACCATGGGCCTGCCCGCTTCAGTTTGTCACGCATAAGTCGGGCGCCTCCTAACAACGCAGAGGAGCAGGCGGGGGGTTAGACGGGTTCGGTGAAGACCGGCTCTCCCGCCGGCTCTGGGTGCCGGTGATTCACAAGGGCTACAATGATGCGCCGTTCGCTGTCACGAACCTGCTGCTGAAGCAGGTCAAACCGCTGTCGCCCGCGTTCCTCGCCCTTGGCCATATCGGAGCGCAGCCAACTGAACAGACCGAATATCAGGACGGCCAACGCAACTCCAACTCCGATGATCGAAAGCATTTCGGGACTCACTGGTTAGGCCTTCCTTGTCTTGGGGGTCATTATGACACATCAACCGTCGCTAGAGGCGGATTTTCCACCAGGGCATCCAGCCGACCCTCAAGCAGCGGTCAAGTCTTTGCGCGATCTCAAACCCGCTAACCATGCCCGCAATCGGCAACCAAACCTCAACCATGAGAGCGAACGGGGCCGCAAGAATAGTCTCCACGAGACCGAGTTCCCTTTCCAATACTAAAACAGCGATCAGCAACCATAGCACCGCGACGCCGAGAAGGAACACGCAGACCACCAGCACTGCCTCGACCACAATCTTGACGAAGTCTAGACGTGCCTTCTTCAGTCGACCGCGTGACACCCATAGTCCCAGAAAAGCCGCAATCAACGTCCGGGACCGCCAATCGTCACTGCCGTCCAGGGACTCGATAGCCAGAGCGAGCACGATGGCTGTGTACATGAACAGGAACGCGCCGACCAGCGCGCCTCTTGGATTCGACTTTATCCAGGGAATCGTCCAACGTGCTGCACCGGCGACGACGAGCAGCATGGCCCAGACGTAAATTGGCTCAGATATGGATATGTCTGCATCAACGACGAGAAATCCCCACAATACGAGAGCGAGCGCAGCCAACATCAATGCGCGTGCTGCCAGATTGAGCGCAGTGCTCCTCCAGCATCCCTGACAATTCAGTTCTGATGTGCATTCTTTGGCTGAGCGGAACCGTACGCCAAATATGACGTACAGTGAGGCCAACATCAGGATCAAGACGGCGACCCACCAGCGGTACACGCTGTCGCCAGGCTCCGGCGAGAGCACGGAGTTGACCCATAGTAGCCATCCGGCGGCGAGGGCGCCGAGCCCAGCAATGCTGAAGACCAACCCCGAGAGCAGTATGGATTTAATCTCCCGTTTGGGCCGTTGCACGTAGAACACAGCAAGCACCGGCAGCGCGGCGAGTACCGGCAGCGCCCACCAGAACATCCATTGGGTCACTCCTTCACCGGTATCGACATCCTGTAGGTAAAATTCCCACAGGAAGAGCATCGGACCCGCCACTAGGTAGAGACCGAGGAGCACCAGGCCTGCAAGCTTCAGTTTGTTTCGCATCACTCTTGCCTAGAATGGCGCTATCGGCCTGATTTCGATTCTCCAGTCGCCGATTTCCTCACCGTCGTCGAGATTGCTGTTTTGCCTGAGCCTGGCCGCAGCCTGTTCTCGCGGCGTTTCACTGTCAGGTGAGAAGAACACGAGGCCATCTTGGTCAACTGTTAGGATAGCAGTGGACTGGCATCTTTCCTCTGCTTGAGCCCGTTCAATGTCGCGTGGCGCGACGCATAGTGTCCCTGAAAAGGCATCGGTGTCATATGTGACCAAGGTGAACGCTGGATAACGTGTGTCACCCCACGGAGTCGTCTTGAGTTCGCCGCGCCCCACGCCAACATCCAAGAGCAGTTTTTCTACGACCTTGCTGATCTTCAACTCATATTCATATGTTCCGGGATTCAGGCGTATGAAACGCGGCTCGTTCCCATTTCCGTGCAGCGCCTTCCATCCTACGAACATTCCTTTGACTCTTGGCAGGCCGTGCGGAGTCGGTATTGGCGTCACGTCCGAATAGGCCGGAGTCGGACTTGGGAATGGCGTCGGATTCTGGATGACGTTGGGGGCGGGCGTCCACGTGGGCATCGCCGTGGGCGTCGGGGTCGGCGTAACCGTCGGTATGATCGTATGTGTCGGGGTGGGCGACGGCTCCGCGCTGGCACACCCTGCGACCGCCAGCGCAATGAGTAAAACCGCTAGTATCGTCTTCACTTTAGTCACCTCTCATTTCACTGCGTCCGGTGAGGAATCAAGGGCGCGGAGGGAGATTGTTGCGCCTGCCCATGCTATGGCCATTTGGATTATGGTGGCGAGGCCGATTAGGAGGGTGGCCTGGAGGAAGAAGGCTTGTGGGAAGAGTTGGATCATCCTGTCGTTGGCTGTTCCCTGCCAGAGGTCGTTGGAGAAGCTGAGCAGGTGGAATTGCAGGAAGAGGAAGTTGAATCCGCCCAGGGCCGCGACCAGGCCGATGCCGATGATTGCCGCCACCGACCAGAACGCGCTCCGGCGGATGCTGCGGAAGACGATTGCGGCCAGGTCCGGGCGTCCGCGCGCGGCGGCGATGATTGCGGCGATCAGGGCGGCGAGCGTGACGACGGTCGCTATTGCCTGCACAGCGTAGACGCGGTGGAGGAGGTCTCGCACGTCCCGGAAGTGTATGGCCTCCCGCTGGGTGAACAGGGGCTCCTCGATGCCGTTGACGACGATCTGCGTGGTGATCAGGTCTTCGTCGGACTCAAAGTAGTCGATGAGGCCGGCCGTGCCCTTGATCAGTTCTTCGCGTTCGACGCCGGTTCGCCCCGGCGCGTCGAATGCGTCGATGGCGTAGGTGTAGACGGCCTGGCCCTGGAACGCGACGCGGACGTTGGTGGTGATGAAGAGGGCGGGCAGGGCAAGCGCAACCGCTACGCCGAGCGCGTAGAAGAGTCGAGTGGACAACGGCGCGGGACGCTAGTCCTCGGGCTTGATGTCCGCCTCTCCGGGCCCGGGGAAGTCGCCCTCCTGCTCTTCGTCGTCATCCAGGTCCAGGTCGAAGTCGTCTCCGCCCTCGCCAAAGGCCGCGTTGAAGATGCGCTCCAGGCCAGCGTCAATTTCGTCCTCGTCGAAGCCGTCGTCCGGGTCAGCGAGCGCGGCAGCAACACCGGCGCCCTCCAACAGGCCGTCGCCGATGTCATCGCCGACGCCCAGCCGCGCGGGAATGAGGCGCCCGATGATGACGTTCTCCTTGAGGCCGACGAGGCGGTCAACCTTGCCGAGCAGCGCGGCTTCGGTCAGCACGCGCGTGGTTTCCTGGAAGGACGCTGCCGCGAGGAAGCTCTCCGTGCTGAGCGAGACCTTGGTGACGCCGAGAAGCACGGAGACCGCGAGCGACGGCTCGCCGCCCTCGGCGATCATCTTCTCGTTGACGGACTGCCAGAGGAAGCGGTCGACAAGCTCGCCTTGCAGGAACTCGGTGTCGCCGGGCTGCTCGATGCGCACGCGGCGCAGCATCTGGCGGACGATGATTTCGATGTGCTTGTCGTGGATGACGACGCCCTGGGAGCGGTACACGCGCTGCACCTCATCCACGAGGTAGCGCTGGGCCGCGTCCTTGCCGCGCACGCGGAGGACATCCTGCGGGTTCAGCGGCCCCTCGGCGAGCGCCGTGCCCGCGTCAATGCGCTGGCCGGTCTCGACGAAGATGCGGACGTTTGGCGACACCTGGTAGGTGCGGTCATCGACATCGCGGTGAATGATGGTCATGGAGTCGCCATGCACCGTCACCTCGCCGTCCATGGCGGCGGTGACGGGGGCGGGGACGGGAGCGGTTGTCTCCGGCGCCTCTTCGTCCGCGGCCTTCTTGCGGCGGCTGCGGGTCTTGGGCTTGGCGGCGGGGCCTGCGAGCTCCGCGCCGGTGTCGACGAAATCGCCGGACTTGACGCGGGCCTCGAAGCCCTCGGGAATCTGGTAGTCTTCCGCGACGATCTCCTCATTGATGACGCGGACGCGCCGTCCGTTGGAGTCCTCGGTGACTTCGACAACGCCGTCGATCTCGGAGATTGGGGCGACGAGCTTGGGCACGCGCGCTTCGAAGATTTCCTCGACGCGAGGCAGGCCGCTGGTGATGTCCACGCCGGCGACGCCGCCGGTGTGGAACGTGCGCATGGTGAGCTGTGTGCCGGGCTCGCCGATGGACTGCGCAGCGATGATGCCGATGGCCTCGCCGGCCTCGACCAGCCGTCCGCGGGCCAGCGAGCGACCGTAGCAGAAGCGGCACATGCCGTGGGGGGACTGGCAGGTGAGGGGGCTGCGCACAAAGACGCGGTTGATACCGGCGTCCTGGATCTGCGCCGCCTTTTCCTCGTCGATCTCCTCATTGCGGTCGACAATGATTTCCCCGGTGCTTGGGTCTGCGACGGGCGCGGCGGCCATGCGGCCAAGGATGTGCTCCGTCAGGGAACCCAACAGGCGGTCCATCGTTTCGCCGTCAATCCACACGCCGTCCAGCGTGCCGCAGTCATCGTCGTTGGCGATAACGTCCTGCGCCACGTCGATGATGCGGCGCGTGAGGTAACCGGAGTCGGCGGTGCGGAGGGCGGTGTCAGCGAGGCCCTTGCGCGCGCCGTGCGTTGAGATGAAGTACTCCAGCACGCTCAGGCCCTCGCGGAAGCTGGAGCGGATGGGCAGGGGCAGAATCTTGCCCTTGGGGTCTGCCATGAGGCCGCGCATCCCGGCCATCTGCTTGATCTGGGCGATGTTGCCCTTCGCGCCGGAGCCGGCCATCAGGTACAGGTTTCCGAACTCGCGGAGGCGGGTTTCGATAACCGATTCCATCTCGCGGTTCACGCCCTGCCAGATTTCGATGACGCGCTCTTCCAGCTCATCCTCGCTCACGAGGCCGCGCTGGAAGTTGCGCTGAACGACGGCCACCTCGTCCTCGGCCCTTTCCAGCATCCCCGCCTTTTCCGGCGGAACGACGACATCGTTGAGGGCGATGGTCAGGCCGGATTCCGTGGCGTAGTGGAACCCGAGCTTCTTGAGGGCGTCCAGGATGAGGGCGGTGGAGTCGTTGTCCTCAAAGCGATAGCACTCGGTGACGACTTCCTTGAGAGCCTTCTTGTCCACGATCTCGTTGCGGTACGGCACGGCGCCCGGGAGCACCTGGTTGAACAGGATGCGGCCGACGCTGGTGATTACCGGCTCCATCGTCCAACCGTCCGGCATCTCTTCCTGGAGATTCGGCTCAACGATGTCCGTGCGGCCATCCTCACTCATGACGAGGCGTGGCAGGAGGTTCATGCGGGTTGCCCCATCGGCGCTGACCGCCACGCCCTCGCGGATGCGGACCTCCGCGCGGAGGTCGATCTGGCCGAGGTCATGGGCAAGCTTGGCATCGTCATACGTGATGAAGCCCTGGCCCTCGCCCTGGGCGCCCGGCTGCGGCGTCGTGAGGTAGTAGATGCCGACGACGATGTCCAGGGTTGGGGCGACGATCGGCTCGCCGGAACTGGGCAGGAGCATGTTGTGGGTTGAGATCATGAGCTTGCGCGCCTCTTCGACGGCGCGGCGGCCAATGGGCACGTGGACGGCCATCTGATCGCCGTCAAAGTCGGCGTTGTAGGCGGCGCAGACGAGGGGGTGAATCTGGATGGCGCTGCCCTCGACAAGCACCGGCTCAAAGGCCTGGATGCCGAGGCGGTGGAGGGTGGGGGCGCGGTTCAGGAACACCGGGCGCTCCGTGATGACCTCTTCAAGGAGGTCCCAGACCTCGCCGCGGCGCTTCTGGTCGACCATGCGCTTCGCGCTCTTGATATTCGGCGCGATGCCGTGCAGCACCAGCCGGTGCATCACGAACGGCTTGAACAGTTCAAGCGCCATCTGCTTGGGCAGGCCGCACTGGTGTAGCTTGAGGGTGGAGCCGACGACGATCACGGAACGGCCGCTGTAGTCCACGCGCTTGCCAAGCAGGTTCTGGCGGAAGCGCCCCTGCTTGCCGCGCAGCATGTCCGAGAGCGACTTGAGGGTGTGGTTGTGGCTGCCGGTGATGGCGCGGCCACGGCGTCCGTTATCGACGAGCGCGTCCACGGCCTCCTGGAGCATGCGCTTCTCATTGCGGACGATGATGTCCGGCGCGCCAAGCTCCATGAGCCTCTTGAGGCGGTTGTTGCGGTTGATGACGCGGCGGTAGAGGTCATTGAGATCGCTCGTGGCGAAACGTCCGCCGTCCAACTGCACCATGGGGCGCAGGTCCGGGGGCAGGACGGGCAGCACGGTCAGGATCATCCAGTCCGGCTTGTTGTCGCTCTTGCGGAAACCCTCAACGACACGGAGGCGCTTGGCGGCTTTCTTGGCCTTCTGGCCGGTTGAGCCGATGGCCTCGGCGTGGAGGGTCTCGCGGAGTTCTTCAAGGTCCATCGTGCTGATGATTTCCAGCAGCGACTCCGCGCCCATGCCGGCGCGGAACAGGGAGCCGAACTGCTCGTTGCGGTCCTTGAACTCGTTCTCGGTCATAGTCTTGCGGGGCTGGAGCTGCTCAAGGTCGCCGCGGCGGGCGTCCCAGGCCTTGCGGGCCTCCTGGATGTGCTCCTGGGCGTCCTTTTGGAGGGCGGCGATTTCCTGCTGCGCGCCACTCTGCTGCTCCACCGCCTCCGCGATGAGCTCTTCAAGCACGGCATCGAGGGAGGCGACGCTTTCCTCCGTGATCTCCTCGTCCTTCTCCACGAGCGCGCGTCCATGCACGCTGATCGTGTCGCTGGCCTTTTGCCCGACCAATTGGGGGAGGCCGGTGCGGAGGGCATCGACGTCAGCCTCGATCACTGCGCGGCGCTCGGCGAGTTCCGTCTGGCTCCGCTCGCGGATGGCGGAGACGTTGACGTCCAGTTCAGAGCGAATTTCATCGAGGAGCCTGTCCTCGTGGTCGGCGTACTGATCGAGGAGGTCCTGCTTGCGCTCCTCGTCCACCTCGATGATCACGTACTGGGCGTAGTACAGGACGCGCTCCAGGTTGCGCGGCGTCATGTCCAGCAGCATGGCGAGCCAACTGGGCGTGCCCTTGGCGAACCAGATATGGGCGACGGGGGCTGCGAGGTTGATGTGCCCCATCCGCTCGCGCCGCACCTTGGCGCGCGTCACCTCAACGCCGCAGCGGTCACAAATGACGCCGCGGTAGCGGATGCGCTTGTACTTGCCGCAGTAGCACTCGAAGTCCTTGGTGGGACCGAAGATGCGCTCATCGAAGAGCCCATCCTTTTCAGGCTTCTGATTGCGGTAGTTGATCGTCTCCGGCTTGGTGACCTCGCCGTAGGACCACGACCGGATCTGGTCCGGGGAGGCGAGGGAGATTCGTATTGCGCTGAAGCTAGGATCCGTCATTCTCTCTCTCCTCTATGTCTCCGTCCGCGAAGTCATCCACGCGCAAGGCCCCGCTGAGGGCCAGTTCCAGCGCCGGAACGTCGGGGTCTTGCAGCAGCTCGATTGCGAGGCCCAGGCTCTGCAGTTCCATCTGCAGAACGTGGAAGGACTCCGGGATGCCGTGTTCAATCACGTCCTCGCCCTTCACGATGGCCTCATAGGTCTGCTGCCGGCCCTGCACGTCATCCGACTTGATCGTGAGCATTTCCTGGAGGTTGTGGGCGGCGCTGTACGCCTCAAGCGCCCAGACCTCCATCTCTCCGAACCGCTGCCCGCCGAACTGCGCCTTGCCGCCCAACGGCTGCTGCGTGATCAGCGAGTACGGCCCCGTCGAGCGGGCGTGAATCTTGTCCTCCACCAGGTGGATCAGCTTGAGCATGTAGATGTAGCCGACCGTCACCGGCTGGCCGAAGGGCTCGCCGGTGCGTCCATCCCGCAGCGTGACCTTGCCGAAGATGGGCGGGTGGTTGCCGCTCTGGCGGAAGCGCTCCTCCGTCTTCGCCACAACGCCGTCGGCGTCCAGCTTCTTGTGGGACACTCCCTGCTGGTCAAGCCACAGCCGCAGGCAGACATCCTTGGCGACGCCGCGGACACGGTCGCTGAACACGGGCGCCGGGTCGATGCCCTTGTTCTTCAGCCACGCCTCCGCGATTTCCAACTCGAACGCCGGCTCGCCATGCTCTCCGGTGCGGACCGCTCCGGACTCATGGGCGATGTAGGCGCGGCCAAGCGCGTCCTCAATGGACTCCGGGTCTGCGCCGTCAAAGACGGGCGTCACGACCTGGAAACCGAGTTCGCGCGCCGCGGAGCCGATGTGGGTTTCCAAGATCTGGCCGAGGTTCATGCGGGAGGGCACGCCGATGGGGTTGAGGATGATTTCAACCGGCGTTCCGTCCGGCAGGTAGGGCATGTCCTCGATGGGCATGATGCGGGAGATGACGCCCTTGTTGCCGTGCCGCCCGGCCATCTTGTCGCCGACGGAAATCTTGCGGGTTTGGGCAACCCAGACGCGCACCAGCTCATTGACGCCGGCCTGCAGGTCATCCTTTTGCTCGCCCGTCAGGATGCGGACGTCGATGACCTTGCCGTGCTCGCCGTGCGGCACGCGCAGGGAAGAGTCCTTCACCTCGCGGGCCTTTTCGCTAAAGATGGCGCGCAGCAGCTTCTCTTCGGGGGAAAGCTCCGTCTCGCCCTTTGGCGTGATCTTGCCGACGAGGATGTCGCCGGCGTTCACTTCCGCCCCGATGCGGATGATTCCCTTTTCATCGAGGTCGGCGAGGGCCTCTTCGCCCACGTTGGGGATGTCGCGGGTGATCTCCTCGCGTCCCAGCTTGGTGTCGCGGGCCTCAATCTCGTGCTTCTCGATGTGGATGGACGTGAACTTGTCCTCGCGCACGACGGACTCGGAGAGGATGATCGCGTCCTCGAAGTTGTAGCCCTCCCAGGACATGAACGCGCAGAGCACATTCTGTCCCAGGGCCAGTTCGCCCTGCACCGTGGAGGCGCAATCTGCGATGGGATCGCCCACCGTGACCTTTTCGCCGGGGGCCACCGAGGGTTTCTGGTTGATGACGGTTCCCTGGTTGGACCGCTCGAACTTGCGGACGCGGTGGGGATAGGTCTTGCCGTCGTCGCCCTTGATGATGATTTGCTCGGCCGTCGCCGTGACGACGGTTCCGTTAACGCGGGAGAGGAGAATCTGGCCGCTGTCCTTTGCGACGCGGGATTCCATGCCGGTGCCGACGATGGGCACGTCCGGGCGGACGAGAGGCACGGCCTGCCGCTGCATGTTGGAGCCCATCAGGGCGCGGTTGGCGTCGTCGTGTTCAAGGAACGGAATGAGGGCGGTGGAGACGCTGAAGATCTGCTTGGGTGAGACATCCATGAATTCAACGTCCACGGCGCGGGCGGTATGCGGCTCTCCCTGCCGCCTGACCTCGATCATGTCGGTGACCATCTCGCCAACGTCGTTGAGTTCCGTGTTGGCCTGCGCGATGTCGTGCCGCTCCTCTTCGTCCGCGTCAAGGTACTCGGACTCATCGAGCACAAAGGGGCGCACGGGGATGTCCAGCGGGGCAAGCCGCGCGATGGACTTGGCGAGTTCCGCAGAGACGACCGTTCCGGCCTCCGCGACCAGCTTCTTGCGCCGGTCCCTGACTTCCTCACGGAGCGTGTGGCCCTGAAGCCGCTTCGGCTCCTTGTTGGGGATGTCCTTGAGCACGCGGCGGTACGGGGTCTCGATGAAACCGAAGGGGTTGATCTTGGCGTAGGTGGCGAGCGAGCCAAGCAGGCCGATGTTCGGCCCCTCGGGCGTCTCAATGGGGCAGATGCGCCCGTAGTGGGAGTTGTGAACGTCACGCACGTCGAAACCGGCGCGCTCCCGGGAGAGGCCGCCGGGCCCCAGCGCGGAAAGCCGCCGCTTGTGCGTCAACTCGGCAAGCGGGTTCGTCTGATCCATGAACTGCGAGAGCTGCGAGCCGCCAAAGAACTCACGCAGGGACGCAACGATGGGGCGCACGTTGACGAGGTGGCCGGGGGTCGCGCCCTCCGGCTGCACCAGCGTCATGCGCTCCCGCGCCACGCGCTCCATGCGGAGGAGGCCGACGCGGAACTGGTTCTGGATCAGCTCGCCGACTGACCGGACGCGGCGGTTCCCCAGGTGGTCGATGTCATTGGGCCGCGCCGCGCCGTTGTGCACGCGGATCATCTGCTTGATGAGCGCGATGATGTCTTCCGGCAGGAGGATGCGCGTTTCCGCGTCTACCTGCGAGCCAAGGCCGCGGTTGAGCTTGTAGCGCCCCACCCGGGCCAGGTCATAGCGGCGGGGGTCAAAGAACAGGTGGTGGATGAGCGTCTTGGCGTTGTCCAGCACGGACGGCTCGCCGGGGCGCAGGCGCCGGTAGAACTCCAGCAGGGCTTCATCCGTCGTCCGCGCGTGAGGCTCACGCTCCAGGGTGGTGCGTATGAGGCTCGCATCGCCGGGCTGGTCCACGTCCGAGAACATGGAGAGAATCTCGTCCTCGTCGTAACCGAGGGCGCGGAGCAGCAGGGTGACGGGCATCTTGCGGCGGCGGTCCACCTTGACGCTGATGATGCTCTTGTTGGAGATATCGAACTCAAGCCACGCGCCGCGATTGGGGATGAGCTTGGTCATGCACAGTTCACGCCCCGTGGACGGGTCGCGCTCCAGCGTGAAATAGGCACCGGGGGAACGGACAAGCTGGCTGACGACGACACGCTCCGCGCCGTTGATGATGAACGTGCCCCGGTCAGTCATGAGGGGAACGTCACCCAGGAAGAGGTCCTGTTCCTTGACCTCGCCCGTTTCCTTGACGGTCAACTCAGCCTTGACGTGGAGGGGGGCGGAGTAGTTGAGGTCCTTGTCACGGCACTCATCTTCGGAATGCTTGGGCTCGTCAAAGCGGTGTTCGACGAACCGGAGCTGGAAGCGGCCGCCGACAGCATCGGCGCGGGCCTTGCCCTCCCGCACAAGCTCCAGTATCTCGCGCGGCGAGCGTCCGGCGCTGAGATCGGCGGGCAGGGTCTCCCGCGCGGCGTCCTGGATGGGGCTGATTTCAGAGAGGAGTTCGGCGATGCCGTCGGTCTTGAACCAGTTGAAGGAGTCGACCTGTATTTGGATGAGATTGGGCGGCGCGAGTATTTCATCGACCCGCGAGTAATTCTTGATTGACTCCCTCATGGCTGCGACCATTCGGCGCTCCTTCCCTTACAGACACAAAGCGCCCGCTCGCGGGGCGCGCTTAATTTGCCCAGCGAACAGGCATCAACGGTGCGAACTAACGGGCCGACGTCCACCCAAGCACAAACGAATACTATATCACACGCGCGCAAACGTCAACACGCGCCCTTGACAGGCCGCGCGGAGGCGGGCCGTCTACACGACTCTCCACCACGGCGCGGCCAGGATGCCAGGGGTGATCCAGTCCAGCAGATCGCCATCGTGGAGGAGGAGGCCGGCGCGGGCCTGCTCTCCGTACTCGGAGCGGAAGGCGCGGAGGTTGGCGGTGTCACGGAGGCGGGGGCGGGTGGTTGACTTCACCTCTATGGGCAGCAAGCGGCCCCCGGCCTCTATCACGAAATCGACCTCTTCTCCTGCCGCAGTGCGCCAGTAGAAGACCTCGGCCCGGTCGATTCGGGAGTCGCGCCAGGCAAGCAGATCGTGGAGCGCCAGGTTTTCCAGGTGCGCTCCACGCGGATCATCCTCCTGCGCCAGGTGCATGGCCAAGCCGGTATCGCCCCAATACAGCTTGGGGGTCTTGATCAAGCGCTTGGTGCGATTCACGGCGAACGCAGGCAGGCGCAGTAGGAGGTGGGACGTCTCCAACAGGTTCAGGTAGCGGCGCACGGTTGGCTGCGGCAGCGCGACGTCCCGCCCGAGGTCTGTCTGGTTGACCAATTGGCCGAGCCGCAGGCAGACGGCGCGCATGAGGCGGCGAAAGTCGGGCAGGGCGGCTATCGAGGAGAGGTCCTGGAGGTCTCGCTCCAGGTACGTCCGCACGTACCCGTCGAACCAGATTGCCCTATCGCTGGCAGACTCCAACTGGAGGGACGGCGCGGGAAAGCCGCCTCGTTTGGCGAGCAGCCTCCAATCCTCAGCGGCGGATTCGTGGGACGCCAGAACCTGCGGCCACTCTTCATCAGGGGAGGCGATCAACTCCTCCCAGAGGCCGGCGCGGCCCTTCGTCAACTGTTCACGGCGAGTCATCGGCCATAGCGTCAGGTAGCTGGCGCGTCCTGCCAGGGACTCCGACACCTGCCGCATGAGCAACAGGTTGGCTGAGCCGGTCAACAGGAACCGGCCCGGCTGGCGGCGCTGATCGATGGCCCGTTTGATTGCGTGCAGGAAATCGGGTTCCCGCTGAACCTCGTCGATTGTGAGGGGGGCGTTCTCCTCCAGTATCGCCTGCGGCTCACGCCGCACGAGGTCGATCACGTCCAGGTCGTCCAGGCTGAAGAATCTCCGCCCGCCCGCCGCGAGGTCTTGGGCAAGGGTGCTCTTTCCCGTCTGCCTGGCGCCGGTGACGACAACGGCGGGCATCACGCGAAGCCGGTCTTCAAGGCTTGAGGCGACGAGGCGGGGCAGGGGGCTAGTAGTCATGGCATGAATGATAATCATTCACGGTGTGAATGACAACCATACAGAGCATGAATGATAATCATTCACGGTGTGAATAGATTAGCACAACCGCGTGCCCTCCACGCTCACAGCCGGTCTATCTCCTCCAGGTTGGCCAGGAAGTCACGGAAGGCGGTGGGAGGTTGGCCTGGGATTACGGTTACTGCGGAGTGGAGGGCCGTCACGAGGTCGTCTTCTATTTGGAAGGGCATGTTGAGGGCGACCGACCATGCTGCCGCGTGCGCTAATGAGGCGGGGACGGCCTGTTCTACGGGGGAGTCCGCCTTTCGCATGATGAGCACCGGGGTTAGGGCAGCGCCGTCGCGGGAGTCGATCATCAGTAGCTTGATGGCCAGGACGACGCCGGCGCCGCGCGAGGCCGTGTCCTTGAGGTGGTCGAGGACGTTCCTGCCCGGCATTCCGTCCTCGGACAAGAGGCTGCCGAGAACCACCGCCTCCTTCTCCTGCACGTTGAGGGCGAGCCTGTCTTCGCCCTCCGCGCTACGGAGGATGAGCACGTTCTGTTTCGTTTCGGCGTCTTCCGACACTCTCTCAACCAAATAGTTCATCGCCGCTCCAAATCCCCTCTCCACGGGGAGAGGGTTAGGGTGAGGGTATCTCCCCTTGTATACTGAACGGGCATTACCGACACTACAAGCAGCAGGCAAGGGACGGCATTTTGATGGCAGCGGAGCGGCGCGCGGGGAACCCGTACAACCTCAAGTACGATCCCGTTGCGCTTGACCGGAAGTGGCAGGAGCGCTGGGAGGCGGACGGCCTCCACGAGGCGAACCCCGACGATTCCCGCCCCGCGTGGTACGCGCTCACCATGTTCCCGTACACGTCAGGGGATCTCCATGTCGGCCATTGGTACGCCGAGGCCCCTGCCGACGCCCACGCGCGCTATATGCGGATGTGCGGCTACAACGTGCTCCATCCCATGGGCTTCGACGCATTCGGCCTGCCGGCAGAGAACGCCGCAATCCAGCGCGGCATTCACCCCCAAACGTGGACGCTGGACAACGTGGATCGAATGCGCGGCCAGCTCAAGACCATCGGCGCGGGCTACGACTGGCGGCGTGAGGTCATCACCTGCCTGCCTGAGTACTACATGTGGAACCAGTACTTTTTCCTCAAGATGTATGAGAAGGGCATCGCCTATCGCGCCATGGCCCCGGTGAACTGGTGCGAGAAAGACCAGACGACGCTCGCCAGGGAGCAGGTCATGTCCGACGGCACGTGCGAACGCTGCGGCACGGTCGTCTACCAACGCGACCTCGAGCAGTGGTTCTTCCGCATCACCGACTATGCGGAGGAGTTGCTGGACAACTCGAAGATAGATTGGCCGGAGCGCATCAACCTGATGCAGACCAATTGGATTGGCCGCTCCGAGGGCGCGGAGATTTCCTTTGGGCTGGACGTTCCCGGCGTGGACGCGGACGAACTGCGCGTGTTCACGACGCGGCCCGATACAACCTACGGCGTCACGTTCATGGCGCTCGCGCCTGAACATCCGCTGGTTCCCGCGCTGACGAGCGATGAGCAGCGCGCCGAGGTGGAGGCGTATGCGGCGCAGGCGCGGCGGTTGACGGAAATCGAGCGGCTGGCCGTCGATAAGGAAAAGACGGGCGTGCCGTTGGGCACGTACTGCATCAACCGGCTCAACGGTCAGAAGGTCGCTCTGTGGATTGCCGATTATGCGCTCGCCACGTACGGCACGGGCGCGGTCATGGGGGTGCCGGCGCATGACGAACGCGACTTTGAATTCGCGACGAAGTACGGGATTCCAATCGAGACGGTCATCGCGCCGGAGGGGTATGACGGCTCGCCGCTGAGCGAGGCGTATATCGATCCCGGCGTGATGGTCAATTCCGGGCCGTTCACGGGGATGCCGAATGAGGACGGCAAGGCGGCGGTCGCCCAGCGCCTGGAGGAGAACGGCTGGGGCGGCCCGACGGTGTCCTATCGCATGAGGGACTGGCTCGTTTCTCGCCAGCGGTACTGGGGCACACCTATTCCGATCATCTATTGCGCCGAGTGCGGCGCGGTTCCCGTTCCGGAGGACCAGCTGCCGGTTGTGCTGCCGGACGATGCCGAGTTCCTGCCCACGGGTGAATCACCGCTGAAGCATCACGCGGGATTTCGTTACACGGCCTGCCCGCAATGCGGCAGCGAGGACGCGGAACGGGAAACGGACACAATGGACACGTTCGTCGACTCCGCCTGGTACCAATTCCGCTACACCAGCCCGGACGCCGGCACGGACGCGGCGTTTGATCCCGCCGAGATGGCGCGGTGGGCGCCTGTTGACCTGTACACGGGCGGGGCGGAGCACGCCGTCATGCACCTGCTGTATGCGCGCTTTTTCACAAAGGCGCTGCGCGACCTCGGCCTGTTGTCGTTCGATGAGCCGTTCAAGCGGCTGTTCAACCAGGGCGTCATCCTTGGTGAAGACCACGAAAAGATGTCCAAGAGCCGCGGCAACGTGGTGAACCCCGATGAGCAGACAGCGCTGCTTGGCGCGGATGCCGTGCGCGCCTACCTGATGTTCGTTGGGCCGTGGGACCAGGGCGGGGCGTGGAGCACGCAGGGCATCCGCGGCATCCCGCGCTGGTTCAATCGCGTGTGGGAATTGTGCGAGACGCGATGCCAAGCCGAGGGCGCCGCCGCGCCGTCCGGCATTGCCGCCGAGCTAACCCGTGAGACGCACCGCACGATTCAGAAGACCACCCAGGACGTTGACTCGTTCCAGTTCAACACGATGATCGCGGCGCTAATGACGTTTACGAACACGCTGTCACGCATTGAGTCCGACAACCCGGACGCAGCGACAAGCCCGGAATGGCGTGAGGCGTACGACACGCTGCTCTTGCTGCTCGCGCCCATCGCGCCGCATCTGACGGAGGAGTTGTGGGAGATGACGGGCAGGCCGTACTCCATCCATCAGCAATCTTGGCCGGAGTACGATGAGTCACTGACAAAATCGGAAGAGATCACGCTCATCGTGCAGGTGGACGGCAAGCTGCGCGACCGGCTGACGGTCGCGGCGGACATTGGGGAGGACGACGCCCGAACCGCCGCGCTTGCCAGCGAGAAGATACAGATCGCGCTCAACGGCGCAGACCCCGCCCGCGTCATCTACGTGCCGGGCAGGCTGCTCAACCTCGTCACGCGCTAATCGCGTTGCCAAGTCGCGCGATCGGTCGCGCTAGTCCTCCTGCCGCCACATCATGGTGGCGACGGCAAGGAAGGCGAGCGGCAGGCCGGCGTCGATGGTGATCCAGACGAGGCCCCTGTTCGCGCTGAGGTCCGCGCTGAGGATTGTATCCAGCACGAAGTTGCCCAGCAGGAGAATGAACAGGAACGCGATGACGAAGAAGGCCGCAGTGTGCGCCAGCCAATCCCGCGTGACGATCATCTCCGCGCCGGACTCGTCGTCCATCTTGCGCCGCCACGTGTAGATGAGGGCGATGACCGCGCCGATGATGGCAAGCGGGTCAATGACCGCCCAGCCCGCGCCGATGTCGAGCGAATCACCAAACCATTCGCCCAACAGCGGGCTGAAAACGAACCAGAATGCGATGGCCGCCGCCACGATGCAGAGATAGACTGCCGCCGGTTTTCGCCACTGCGCCATTACTCCACCTCCCGCGCTTTCGACCACGCTTGCCTGCTTCGCTTGCCGTCACGCCAATCCTAGCACGGAGACCACACGCTACGCGGTACACTTGTTGACGTGAACGCCCTGGCAAACACCCCCGACCGAACCGTGACCGCGATCATCGTCGCCGCCGGCTCCGGCGAGCGCATGGGCGGCGTGCAGAAGGCGTTTCAGCCGCTGCTCGGACGCGCGATGGTCGCGTATTCCCTCCGTGTCATGGAGGACTCGCCCGAAATAGACCGCATCGTTCTGGTGGTGGCCGCCGACTCTGTTGCGAAAGCCAAATCTCTGGTCGCGGCTATGGACCTGTGCAAGGTTGCTGCCATCTGCGCGGGGGGTGATACGCGCCGCGCATCCGTCCACGCCGGGCTGGAGGCCGCGCCGGAGAGCGCGTTCACGCTAATCCATGACGGGGCGCGTCCGTGCCTCACGCCGGAACTCGTCGCGCGGGGCGCGGCGGCGCAAGGACATGGCGGCGCGGCGATTCCCGCCGTCCCCGCACAGGACACCATTAAGGAGGTAGGGCAGGGCGGGCGTGTGATTCGCACGCCGGACAGGTCAACGCTCTATGCCGCCCAGACGCCGCAGGTTTTTCCGACCGCTCTGCTTAGGCGCGCCCACGCGGAGGCCGCGCCCGACCTGGCGCTGGATGACGCGAGCCTGTTTGAGGCGCTTGGCTGGCCGGTGCATATCTTCGAGGGCGATCCGGCCAATATAAAGGTCACGACGCCCATCGACCTGGTATTCGCCGAGGCCGTGCTGCGCCGGCGGGGTGTCGTGGAGCCGGACGGCTCGGGAGGGGGCGCGTAGTGGCCTCCGCCCGTGTTGGACTCGGTTTCGACAGCCACCCGCTGGTGGAGGGCAGGGCGCTGATAGTGGCAGGCGTCAGGATCGAGCATGACCGGGGGCCGCTCGGCCATTCGGACGGCGACGTGCTGGCGCACGCGCTAACGGACGCGCTGCTTGGCGCGGCTGGGCTTGGGGACATCGGCCAGCATTTCCCAAGCACGGACGCCGCCTACAAGGACGCGGACAGCATGGAGCTGCTGCGCCGGGCGATGGACCTGGTGGAGGGCCGTCAATTGCGGCTGGGAAACGCCGATGCTACGCTTTATGCGGACGCGCCCCGCCTTGGTCCGTACCGGGACGCAATGATTCACTCTCTTGCGATGAAACTTAGAGTCGAGCCTGACAGACTAAACCTCAAATTCAAGACCCTCGAAGGTCTGCCGCTGGGCAGCGCGGAGGGGGCCGCCGTCATCGCCGCCCACGTCATCGCCGCGCTTGAGGCCGGGGACTGATGCTGCGCCTGTCAAGCACGCTCACCGGCGAGAAGACGGAGTTCACGCCGCACAGCCCGCCGGACGCGCTGATGTACGTCTGCGGCATCACGCCGTATTCGGATTCGCACGTCGGGCACGGCATGAGCTACGTCATCTTTGACGTGGTGAGGCGTTATCTTGGCCATCGGGGCTACAACGTGCGGGTCGTGCAGAACTTCACGGACGTTGACGACAAGATCATCGCGCGCGCCCAGGAGACGGGGCAGACCGCAGCGGAACTCGCGGAGACCTACATGGGCCTCTTCCGCGAAGACATGGAGTTGCTGAACGTGCTTCCGGCGGACGAATACCCGCTTGCAACTGCTGAAGTGCCTTCGATGATTGAGATGATTTCCGGCCTCATCGACAAGGGGTTCGCGTATGCCGCAGGCGGCGACGTCTACTTCCGCGTGGACAGGTTCGACAGCTACGGCAAGCTCTCTCACCGCACGCCGGACGGGATGATGGCGGGGGCGCGGGTCGCCCCCAATGAGCTCAAGGAATCGCCTCTGGACTTCACGCTGTGGAAGGGCGCGAAGGAAGGCGAGCCGTCATGGGACAGCCCGTGGGGTCCCGGCCGCCCCGGCTGGCACATCGAGTGCTCTGCCATGTCCCTGTCCTATCTCGGCCAAAAGATCGACATTCACGGCGGCGGGGCGGACCTGATCTTTCCCCACCATGAGAACGAAATCGCCCAGACGGAGGCATTCACCGGCACTGAGCCGTTCGCGCAGCACTGGCTCCACAACGGGCTGCTGCAACTCGGCGAGGAGAAGATGAGCAAGTCGCTCGGCAACCTCGTCTCCATCCGCGAGGTTGTTGAGCAGCACGGCGCGGACGCGTTCCGGCTGTTCGTGCTGACATCCCACTACCGGATGCCGCTGACGTGGACGGACGATGGCGTTTTGGCGTCGGCCCGCGCGGCTGAGCGGCTGTCTCGCGCCGCATGGGCAGCCGGAGGCGAGGGCAGCGCGCCCAACGTGGACGCATTCCGCGAACGTTTCCATGAGGCCATGGACGATGATCTCAACACGCCGCAGGCGCTCGCGGCACTCTTTGACATGGCCAGGGAGATCAACCGCACCGCAGGAGAGGGCGCTGATGTTTCAGACGCCTGCGCGTCATTGCGCGAGCTTGGCGGCGTGCTGGGCCTGCGGCTGGAGCAGCCCGGCAGCGCGGACGGACTCGGCGACGCCGGCCCGTTCATCGAGCTGCTGATCGAGACACGGACGGCATTGCGGAAGGAAAAGCAGTTCGCGCTGGCGGACGGCCTGCGGGATAGGCTCGCGGAAATAGGTGTCGTGCTGGAGGATACGCCGCGCGGCACGGAATGGCGGTTCGAGCGGCGCGGCGGGCAATAGGAATCAATCGCCAAGACTCGTCCAGGAGCAGCTTTTACCTATGTGGCTCATCACCTTCGATATAGATGGAACCATGGAGTTTGGCGACCCAAACGGCGTCTTGACGCGGGAGCACGTCGAGTATTTCCGGTCCAAGGGCGCGATCGTCGGCAGCGCGTCAGACAGGCCTGAGAGTTCGCAGTTGATCATGTGGCGGGGCTACGGCCTAGAGCCTGACTTTGTGCTGCTCAAGCACCATATGCCGACTCTCAAGGAGCGTTACCCGGATTTGGCGACGTATTGGCACGTTGGCGACCGACCGCTGGATCAACAGACCGCGCGCCAGGCGGGCTTCACCTTCTTCTGGCCGGATCAATTTCCGTCGCCGGAGATGGGCGACGACTTCTTCATGCACGTGAAGCCGCCCGAAGAGGGAGGATCACTCTCCGCTGGTGAGGCCGCCGTGCGCCTTGCCGCCCACGCGCTGGACGTGGACGGCGTTAGCCCGTGAATCGCGAACTGGCTATAGCCAATACGACGAAGATGACGGCGAGCCCGATTGTGGCCTGAAACAGGGTCTTTTCAAAGCCGCGCCGCGCCCGGAAGACGGACGCGCCCGCGCCGAATACGCCGCCGAGGTCCTGCGTCCGCACCTGCAGCAGGATCGCGCCGATCAGCAGCACGGCGATCAGCAACTGCAACACGTGGATGATGATAGTGATCATTGATTCCGTTCCTTTGGCGACATCGATTCGCTCCGTCTATTGTGCCTCATTGCCGGCCGGCGCGAGCGCTTGCAGCTGCTCGGCCACCAACTGGTTCGCCACTTGCGGGTTCGCCTGCCCGCGCGTGGCGCGCATGACCTGGCCCACGAGGAAACCGACGGCGTTCTGCTTGCCCTTCTGGAAATCCGCAACCGCCTTGGGGTTGGCCTCGATGGCCTCTCGCACGGCGGCACCCAGCGCGTCCTGGTCGCTGATCTGCGTCAGGCCTTTCTCCTCGACAATCTGCCCGGGGCTTTTGCCAGCGCTGAACATCTCAGGGAAGACCTCTTTGGCCATGCGAACGCTGATCGTCCCGTCGTCCATCAGGTCAAGCATCGCGGCAAGGGCAGAGGCGGCAATAGGCGAGTCCGCAATGTCCGTGTCCGCCTCGCTGAGCAGGTGCGTCAAGTCGACCATGACCCAGTTGGCGACGGCCTTGGCGCGGGCGCGCGCAGCTTCGTCGTTGGCCTGCCCGGAGGCGTGGGTGGCTTCTTCAAAGTAGTCCGCGGTTGAGCGCGCAGCCGTCAGCAGGCCGGCGTCGTAGGCGGACAGGCCGTACTCCGACATGAAGCGGCTGTGCCGGGCATCCGGCAGTTCCGGGAGAGACTGCCGCAACTCGCCGACCCATTCCCTGCCGACGACGAGCGGAGGCAGGTCAGGCTCAGGGAAATAGCGGTAATCCTGCGCGTATTCCTTGGAACGCTGGGAGAGGGTCGAGCCCGCCTCCTCGGACCAGCCGCGCGTTTCCTGCGGGATGCGTTCGCCTCGACCCAAGAGTTCCGTCTGCCGCTGCACCTCGAACTCCAACGCGCGAAAGACGGCGCGGAAGGAGTTCATGTTCTTGACCTCAACCTTCCAGTTGGGCAGGGGGTCGCCGGGCGCGCGCATGGAGATATTGGCGTCGCAGCGGAAGCTGCCCTCCTCCATGTTGCCGGTGGAGACGCCCAGGTACTGGAGGATGGAGCGCAGCTTGGTGAGGTAGAGCCGCGCCTCCTCCGGCGAGCGCAAGTCAGGCTCGCCGACGACCTCCATGAGCGGCACACCGGAGCGGTTGATGTCCACCAGTGAATACGTCTCGCCGGTGACGTCGACGCGGTGCGTGAGGCGGGCCGTGTCCTCCTCGAGGTGGACGCGCGTGATGCCGACTTTGCGCGCCTCGCCGTCCTCCGGCTCGATCTCCAGCCAGCCGTTGCGGGTCAGCGGCAGATCGTACTGGGAAATCTGGTAGCCCTTCATCAGGTCTGGGTAGGGGTAGTTCTTGCGGTCGAACTTGGTGTCCTCGGCGATCTCGCAGTTCAATGCGAGCGCGGTCATGATGGTGGCCGCGACGGCCTGGCGGTTGATGACGGGCAGCGTGCCGGGGAGGCCCATGCACACCGGGCAGACACGGGTATTGGGCTCCGCGCCCGTATAGTCCGTCGAACACGCGCAGAACATCTTGCTGTGGGTGAGGAGCTGGGCGTGAACCTCCAGCCCGATTACGGGTTCAAGCGCACGTTCAGTGGGGGCGGTGGCGGTGGCAGTCATGGCTTATTCGTACGGGAATCTCGCTGGCCCTGGATCATTCGTCCCTCGGCAGGGGACCACTGCCGCCCAAGCGACCCGTAACGCGGTAGCCGACTCGTTCAGCCCACACCTCTGTGGCGTTAGGGCACTCCACGCGCAAGCGGTCTGTCGCCTCCAGAGTGTCCTTGCCCAAGGCCCATTTCCTCGTTTCGATGTCGATTGCGACGATCTTCCCGTCGTGGTCGTTTATGACCTGCGGTCGGATGTCCTCGTGGTAAATCTCCTTACCGTGGCGGGCAGTTTCATCAGCCGATAGCCGAGGCAATCGCCTTGCAATCTCCTCAGGCGTTCGTCCCGCCTTGCCCGTCTTCGTTTCCCTCTCGCTCATCGTTCTCTCCTGCCTGCGTGGACACGCCCCATGGCCACTCCCATATTGTATGCCCAATCGGAAAGTGGGGTTGACCAGAGCCCGTCCGCTGCTATACTCAGCATCCCAAACATGAGTTTGTGTGACGGACGCTCCGTCGTAAGGAGGAACCATCATGGGTGAGAAGAAGAGCTTTTCCATCGACCGCAACGGCAAGGTTGAGCGGACGACCGTGGGTGCTACTGGTCAGAAGCATGTCGATACTGAGGGAAAGCAAGGCAGAAACGGGCATTTCAAGGACGAGGGACAGTATCGCAGGGCAATTGAGAAGGCTGTGAAGGATAACAGCCGGTCATAGGCGTGGACTCAAGTTCCAGCGTGGTACGGGTCGAGCTTAGTCCCGACAGCGTTCATCTGTCCGAGCGTTGGCTTTGCACATCGCCCCCCTTCTGAGAGACGGCTTCATTGTCGTGATGGTGCTTCTTGTGGCCGTCGCTTGCGATCCGTCTGAAAGCGGGGACGCTACGTCAACTGAAACGATCATCCCGGAGGCCACGACGGAAGCGGTCGTGGCGACCCTTGAAGCCGAACTTAGTATGCAGGCGACGGTGGATGCAGCTGTGCCAACTATCGAGGCGCTCCTTGGCGAGTTTGCTACGGAGGAAGCCCAGATCTCCGGCGCCCTCCGTGTTACCCGCGTTATCGATGGCGACACTGTGGATGTTTGCTGCCCGGAGGCGCGAGTTCGTTTGCTTGGTATCGATGCGCCGGAGAGTGGGGAGCCACACTCGGATGAGGCGATCGGGATGGTGGAACGCCTGACACAGGGCCAGCCGATCCGCCTCGAAAAGTGCGAAGAAGAGGCGGATCGGTATGGCCGCCTTCTACGCCATGCTTTCGTTGGCGGAACCCATGTCAACCGCGAACTCGTCGAGGCAGGCCTCGCCCGCGCGTACGATTTCTCGCTCAACCTCAACCCCTGCTACGAGGACGAGCTGCGCGAGGCCGAGAGCGAGGCGCAGTGGGAAGGCCTGGGCATGTGGGAGTGACGCTATCTTCCGGCGCCATCCTCTCCTGCTATTCCGACCGTGAACAAGAGAATCTGGCTTATGCCGGGACACTTCTCACGCAGGAGGTGCGACGCCTCGTCGGAATCCTTGCCCAGAGCCCAGTTCCCTGAGCGTGTGTCGATCGCGACTATCTCCCCAACGTGGTCGTCGATCACCAGATGGCGGATGTCTCGCTGATAAATTCGCTCGCCAATCAGACGCTGCTCAAGCATCATCATTCGCCATCCGTGTCCAAAGACATCCCTAAAACTTCGTGGCATCACAAGTGACTCGCTCAGCTAGTCCCTGACAGGCGGCTCCATGAAAAAGCCCGCCAGCAGACCGATGGCCGAGAGCGCAAAGACTGCCGCCGGACAGTCATGCTCGTCCCGTTTTTCGTCCTCAGCTTGCGATCCGCGAGCCCTCAGGCTCTTTGGATCGACAGCCCTTTTAGGTGGAGTCCTTTCCTCGAACGGGATTCGATCCTTATTCAACTCCCTGAATTCCAGGTCCGTCAGGTCGAGCTTTTTTCTGTTGCAGACGCGACATGCCAGCTGCGTGTTGCGTCTATGGTCCTGGCCGCCTCTCGCTTTTGGAACCATGTGCTCCAGTTCAAGCTGGTTATAGGGGTACTGTCGACCGCAGTAGTTGCAGACACCGTCATTCTGCCTGTGGAACCAGTAGCGCTTGTCTTTGGCCTTCGGATCGTCTGCGCCCTCATAGTGGTCATACGGGCGCGCGCCGGAGGATGGTTTCACGGCTATTCTCCGCTGAGACCTCTGGCACATGAGGCACAAGTCATACTCGGACGGCTTGAAGCTGCCGCACTCAAGGCACTCGGAGATTACTCCCCGTCTCTCTTGTTCAAAGTGAGATCGACACAGGCGGTGCTTGTCCGGGATGACCGTGTCGCAATTCTGCTCACGGCACTTGTTAGGTTCCAGCGATTCAGTCTGTAAAGCCGCGTAACACTCGCCGCAATACTCGAACCACGGCGGCTTATTCTTGCCGCACCGAGCGCACTCTCGCGGAAAGCGCTGTGTCATGGGCACCCCTTCGAATGCCGGTTAGCGTCCGCCTACAAAATCGGCCCGTAGTCCAGGAAGAAGGGGGCGAAGACGAGGGCGACGATGGACATGAGCTTGAGGAGGATGTTGAGCGATGGGCCGCTGGTGTCCTTGAATGGATCGCCGACCGTGTCGCCTACAACCGTCGCCTCGTGGTGCGGCGTGCCTTTGCCGCCGAAGTTGCCCGTCTCCACGAACTTCTTGGCGTTGTCCCACGTGCCGCCCGCGTTGGCCATGGTGATGGCGATCATGAATCCGGCGGCGATGGAGCCGATGAGCAGGCCGCCCAGCGCCTCCTTGCCCATGAACACGCCGACGAGAACCGGCGCGACAACGGCCAGCACGCCTGGCACGATCATCTCGCGCAAAGCGCCCCGTGTGCTGATGTCCACGCACTTGGCATACTCCGGCTCTCCCGTCCCCTCCATGATGCCGGGGATCTCGCGGAACTGGCGCCGGACCTCGTTCACCATCGCATTCGCAGCGCGGCCGACGGCGGCCATCGTGAACGCGGAGAACAGGAACGGCAGCATCGCGCCGATAAACAGGCCGACGAGCGTCTTGGAATCCAGCAGGCTAATCACGGTGAGGTCAACGGCCTGCGCGTAGGCCGCCATGAGCGCCAGCGCCGTCAGCGCGGCGGAGCCGATGGCGAAGCCCTTGCCCGTCGCCGCCGTCGTGTTGCCCAGCGAGTCCAGCGCGTCCGTCCGTTCCCGCACCTCTGGATCGAGGCCCGCTTGCTCCGCGATGCCGCCCGCGTTGTCCGCAACGGGGCCGTAGGCGTCCGTCGCCAGCGTGATGCCCAGCGTGGACAGCATTCCGACGGCGGCAATCGCCACGCCGTAGAACTCAAACAGTTCGTAGGCGATCCAGATGGCCGCGCCAACCACCAGCACCGGCACCACCGTGCTCTGCATCGCCGTTGCGAAACCGCTGATAATCACCGTCGCGGGGCCCGTCTCGCCGGACTGCGAGACGCGCTTCGTCGGGCCGTAGTCGTAGGACGTGTAGTACTCCGTGATGAGTCCGATGATCACGCCGCCGATGAGGCCGGCAAGCACCGCGCCGAACAGCCGCATCCCAACGTCCGCTGCGGCGACCGTGCTGCCTCCAACCTCAACATCGGAGAACTCCAGGTAGTTGACGACGGCGAACGTGGCAATCGCGACGAGAATGGCGGAGGCAAAGATGCCGCGTCGAATCGACCATAGCAGGCTGGCAAACGACGCTTGCTCGCCGGAGCGAACCAGGAACGTGCCGATGATGGAACTCGCGATGCCTGCGCCCGCAATGGCCATCGGCAGGATCATAAACGACGCGTCGTAGTCGGCGATGGCGTACGCCGTCGCGGCGATTGCCATGGCGGCAATGATGGAGCCGACGTAGGACTCGAACAGGTCGGCGCCCATGCCTGCCACGTCGCCGACGTTGTCGCCGACGTTGTCGGCGATGGTGGCGGGGTTGCGGGGGTCGTCCTCCGGGATGCCCTGCTCAACCTTGCCGACCAGGTCCGCGCCAACGTCCGCCGCCTTGGTGTAGATGCCGCCGCCCACGCGGGCGAACAGCGCGATGGATGACGCGCCGAAGCTGAATCCGGCCACCCACTTCATCACCTCGGCGGCATCGATATCAGGGTAGATGTTGGAATAGACCACGTACATGAGGCCGACGCCCAGCAGTCCAAGCCCGACGACGGACATGCCCATGACGGCGCCGCTTGAGAATGCCACGCGCAGGGCAGGGTTGAGGCCGCCCATGGCTGCCGCCGCCGTGCGCACGTTGGCCCGCGTTGCGACCAACATGCCGAGCGCGCCCGTCGCGGCGGAGACAATCGCGCCGAGGACGTAGGCCACGGCGGTTCGCGGCTCCACGAGGAGGGCGACGATGATGGTGACGACGATCACGAATGCCGCGAGGTACGTGTATTCGCGGCGCAGGAAGGCCATTGCGCCCTCCTGAATGGCAACGGCGATGCGCTGCATCGTGTCGTTCCCCTGATCCACCCGCATCACGCGGAAGATCAGGAAGACTGCAAAGATCAGCGCCAAAAGCCCGGCGCCAAGGGACGCGGCAACAGCAACATCCATGATTGTCGGTCAACCCTCCTGCCCGTTTCGCAAAAAACGACGGGATTAGCCCCGTCTCAGATAGGAAAATAGCATTTGCGCCCCTATCCCGTCAATTGAGAACGCTGCCCGTCACCCCCGCCACCGCCTCGCGGAGAGCGTCCAGGCGGTCTATCGCCGAGTACGCTGTCGCGTCCATCTGGACGGGGGTGATGGATACTTTCTTCTCTCGCAGCGCCCATACGTCCGTCCCCTCCTGCGTATCGACGCGACGGCGGCTTGTCTGCCGCTCGATGCTGATCCAGTAGTAATCGCGACGCCCATCGTTCCCGTGCGTCACCTCAAAGTTCACCGCGCGCGGCACCAGGTTCGTGATCTCCACGCCTCGCAGCGCGTCCAGCCCCAGGTTTGGCACCGTCACGTTAAAGAGGAGGCCCGCGTACCGCTCCTTGTCGGCAAGAATCCGCTCCGCCAGCGCGCGCGCCACTGCCGCCGCCGTCGTGTACCGCGTCCGCTTCCGCAGCGGCATGGAAATCGCGATGGCCGGTATCCCGCGGATATGCGCGTGCAGCGCCGCGCCCACCGTGCCGGATAGGAACACGTCCGCCCCCAGGTTGGTGCCGTGGTTGATGCCGGAGATCACCAGGTCAGGCTTTTCCTCCGCCATGATGTGGCCGAGCGCGACGATGACCGCGTCACCCGGCGTCCCGTCCACGGCGTAGTGGCGCGCGCCTCGCGTCCGCAGGCGGCGCACTCGCACGGGCCGGTGCAGCGTGAAGCTCGCCCCCATCCCGCTCTGCTCGCGGTCCGGCGCCACGACGGTTATCTCGCCCAGCCCGCGCAGCGACTTCACCAGCGCGAGAATCCCGGGCGCGTGTATCCCGTCATCGTTCGTCAACAGCAATCGCACGCCGCAAGTCTACCCTACTCTGCGGTAGGATGAACGCATGCCCCCGCCTTCACGGGGGATACGGTAGGGAGCGGGGGTTCGGTAAGGAAAGGAGAACGAAATGGCGCGGTCAATCACATTGGACGAGGCAAACACGGTCATCGCCGGCGCAATCGCCAAGGCGGAGGAGCAGGGGACGAAGATGAGCATCTCCGTCGTCGACGCGGGCGGGCGTTTGGTCGCCTTCGCGCGGATGGACGGCGCGATCTGGGCGGGCGTCTACGGCTCGCACGGCAAGGCGATAGCCTCCGCCGCGTTCGGTCGACCGTCGGGATTCTTCCAGGAGATGGCGAGCAACCCGATTTTCGCGGGCATCAAGGCCGCCGAGGGCGACCACATGATCCTGAGCCTGGGCGCAGTGCCGATCGAAAAGGACGGAGAGGTCATTGGGGCGGTCGGCGTCGGCGGCGGCACGGGCCAGCAGGATGAGGATTGCGCGGTTGCGGGGGCTGGGGGGGTGTAGGCGGTAGGTGGTATCCTTTTGGGGTAGTGGGAGGGGGAGACTATGCCTGATGGGGAGAGCGTCGCGACATACCGAGCATTGAGCCTGGGTGCCGGAGTCCAAAGCTCGGTGCTTGCTTTGTTACTATCGCGCGGCGACCAGCGGCTTGTCGATGCAGGCTATCCGAAACCAGATTTGGCGGTGTTTGCTGATACCGGGTGGGAACCGGACTACGTCTATGAGCATCTGGACTGGTTGGAAACGCAGCTTGATTTTGAACTCATCCGGGTGAGCGACGGCAATCTCAGGGAGAATTTGAGGCGTGCCAAGACGGTAACCGGGCATGACTTTGTCGACGTTCCGATGTTCGTGACGAATCCCGATGGCGGGGCAGGTATTCTCCGTCGCCAATGCACGAATCACTACAAGATCCGGCCGATCCATCGGGCAGTGAGGGAACGGGCTGGAGGAAAGCGCGGACGCCCGTTCCCGAAAAACACCCACGCCGAGATGTGGCTTGGAATCTCAACGGATGAGATTGTGCGAATGAAGCCGAGCCGTGAACCATGGACGGTGCATCGATGGCCGCTAATCGACATCGGTATGTCGCGCCAGGACTGCCTCGACTGGTTTGAGAGTGAATACCCTGACCGGCATCTGCCCAGGTCGGCCTGTGTCATCTGCCCCTATCGCTCTGACGCCCATTGGCAGGAGATGCGCGAGTACGAGCCCGAGAGCTTTGACGAGGCGGTCGCATTTGACAGGTGGCTGCGAAAGTCGTCAAAGAACCCGGTGCGGCAAGTGCTTGCGGGTCGCCCGTATCTGCATAGGACGCGCAGACCCCTTGGTAGCGCAGTTGAGGGTCTTGCGAGCGGCACACTTGTTGATGATGGGCTGTTTGAGGATGAATGTGAAGGTCACTGTGGCGTCTGAAAGTTCTACTATCCAGGCCCTTTATGGCCTTCATCCTTATCAGCGCCAAGTTTTGGGCGATATAGTCGCGGCGCTTGCAGAGCCCGAGGGCCGGGTTGTTGCTCACCTACCTACTGGTGCTGGCAAGACCAGAATTGCTAGCCACGTTGCGGGGCACATGCTCAACAGCAGTTCTGGAGATAGTGCCCTAGTTATCTGGCTTGCGTCCACCGAGGAACTATGTGACCAGGCCGCTGAAACACTCGAACGCGCCTGGCAGCATGTGGGCCAGAGAAACGTAACAATGAATCGGTTTTGGGGTGGACATCGAATCGATTTGCGACAGATTGAAGGTGGCTTTCTGGTTGCCGGGCTGGCGAAACTCTGGGCAGTTGCCAGCCAGGACAATACCTGGAGTCCTCATCTCGCACAAAGAACTGCGGGAGTGATCTTTGATGAGGCTCACCAGGCAGTGGCGAGAACCTATTCATATTTGACGGAACAACTCATTGGATCAAGGACCCCGTTGCTTGGACTGACCGCAACTCCTGGCCGTAAAGCGTCCTTGAGTGATGAGGATTATGCCTTAGCGGAGATGTTTGCTCACAAGAAAGTGTCGATCGATCCCAAAGGGCACGTTAGCCCGGTTACGTACCTGATTGCGAACGGATACCTTGCCGACCCTCGCTTTGTCACGAGGGCATTCACCGGCCAGCAGCGCGATTCACTTCGAACGAATAACGGCGATTATGCTCAGGAACTGCTCGACGAATTGGGGAGGGATCGAGAGCGCAACCAGAATATTGTAGATTGGACAGCAGACGCAGCGACTAGGCACAAGCGGATCATTGTATTCTGTCCTTCGGTCGAAAGTGTCCAGCAATGTGGGCAGCAGTTGGAGTTAAGGGGCCTCCAAGCAAACGGGATTACAGCAACGACTCCCCAAGATGTCCGCTCTGAGATTATTCGCAAATATCGCGAGACCTCGTCCACCCCCAGGATAATCTTGAATTATGGTGTCCTCACTGCGGGCTTCGACGCGCCACAGACTTCATGCGCAATCATTGCGCGCCCGACTCAATCGCTGGTACTATATTCTCAGATGGTAGGTCGTGCGCTGCGGGGTCCGCGCGTTGGGGGAAATAGGTGGGCCGAAATACTCACCGTTGTCGACATGGACTTACCGGGGTTCGACTCTGTTACTGACGCATTTAGGAATTGGGAGGAGCTATGGCAGGAGAACTGACGCCTGACGAGAGGGAAGAATTCTCGATCCTTACTCCAGAAAGGCTTGTGGAGGCCCTGCGGGATACCAGATACAACAGCACCGCACATGCTATCGCTGAACTTGTCGATAATTCTATCGAGGCCAATGCGCGAGAGATTAGCCTGCTTTGCGCAGAGGAATACGAGATGGTTGTCGAGCGAAGCAAGCGAAGAGTATCCGAGATAGCTGTCCTCGATAACGGTGATGGAATGGACCCGGAGACGTTAGCGCAGTCATTGATTTTCGGCGGAGGAACCAAGCACGATAGCCTGCGTGGGATGGGGAAATATGGAATGGGCCTGCCGACAGCATCGCTATCGCAATGCACGAAAGTCGAGATATGGAGTTGGCAGTCAGGTTACGAGAGCGCCTGGCATTCGTGGATTAACGTCAAGGAGATAATGGCTGGCCGCCAAACTATTCCGATGCCAGACCAGGAGAAGATTCCGGATCGCTGGCTGCGCGCGGCAAGTACGGATATGTTCGAGAACCTGCCACTTTCGCACCAAAAATCGGGCACTCTGGTCGTATGGTCAGATCTTGACAAGATGCAGTGGAAAACGAGCAGCGCAATCCTGAGGAATACTGCGGAGGAGGTCGGACGGATCCATCGGCACTTTATCGCGTCAGGACGTTGCCGCATTCAGACTGTCAGCTTCTCTGCGACCAATCCAGACGACAAGCAAGCGGACATTGTCGTCCCTAACGACCCTACTTATTTGATGCCGACTACATCCACGCCCACGCCTTGGGGCGAAACTCCAATGTTTAGAGAGTGGACGAGAAAGCACTACGGCATTGAAGCGGGTGGCAGAGAAAACACAATTGATGTCGTGTACTCGATAGTCAAACCAGAAGCATTGCAAACCGACAGGGTTAGTATACAGCCGGGCAGACAGCCACACGGTGCACATGCTAGGAAGAACATAGGAGTGTCCGTGGTTCGGGAAGAACGTGAGATTATTCTCGACAAGTCATTCATGAGTGAGGGCGGCAGTTCTCGCGACCCGCGGCAGCGGTGGTGGGGTTGTGAAGTTAGGTTCGGGCGTGACGCCGACGAGTTTTTCGGGATAGACACCAAAAAGCAGGCCGTCTGGAAATTCACTAAGGCTGCTCAAGAGCTCGCCAGTGATGATAGACCAATAGCAGTTGTTCTTGATGAAATGGGTGTGGAGAGAGACCCGATTTATGAATTGGTTTTCGAAATCAAGAATGAAATTGGAAACCTGATGCGGGAAATCAATAAGATGTTCGGCCAGCGAACGGGCGAATCGACTGAAGACAGGAAGCACAGCCCAGAGACGAAGGCTGCCGGCAGCATGTCAGAAGCCATAAAGGACGCAATCGAGGCCGGAGAAGAAAAGGAGACGCAGACAGACGAAGACCGGCGGACAATTCCTCCTGACGAGAGAGAAGAGGCGATCGCACTGGAACTAGAAGAATCGGGGCGGCCTCCCGAGAGAGCCAAAGAGCTTGCAATGGGACTGGTGCAACAGGAGCAAGGTTTTGTCTTTGATGTTGGACAAGTTTCAGGATACTCCATTTTTGACGTGCGTTCCAGCAAAGGCATATTGCACCTGACTCTGAATATGGATCACCCAGTTTACGACTACTTGAACGTTATCGAACAAGATATCCGTGAAAACGCCGACGAGAACAGCCCCGAATTCAAGGCGGCTGTGGCAATTCGCCTACTATTGCTATGTTGGGCACGCATGGAAGACCAGGCTGCTACTCGCGAGGAGCGGATGCAGATACAGGATATTGCGGCGAAGTGGGGACGTCACGTTGACCGGGCGGTGAGGCACGCTAGCTCGGAGGACCCGGAGATGCCGACTGGATGATTGTCTCAGAAAGTACCGGCTTCAGTGTTCCTCCTCAGAATGCCGTCTTTATTGCCGCTCCATACATAAGGGCTGCCGCTCTGACTCGGTTCCTTGCGAATGTGCCCTCTGTGCCAGAGTTGACCTGTGTTACTCGCTGGCAACCTAAGGATCTGGCGCTTGGTGTATCAGAGGTGGAGTGTCGACGGATCATCCTTAACAGGGGAGGCCATTTCCTGCTGCACCCAACGTTGCACGCCAAGTATTATCGATTTGATGATGAGATTCTGATTGGCTCGGCCAATTTGACGATGTCGGGTATGGGCTGGTCATGGAGATCGAATCTGGAGATACTGGCACCGCCCTCAGACGCATTTGACTACCTAGCATTCGAGTCGGAACTCTTAGCGAGAGCCAGACCGATTTCCGACGTCGAATTCGAGCAATGGGCGTCTATCCAAGATCTCGGAACAGAGGCTGTGGGTTCGACGCCACAGTTCGCTCAAGCACCTGATTGGCGACCGGTTACTCGCGAATTTGAGAATTTCTCCAGAGCCTACTACGGCCGGTTACGCGAGATACCTTCAATTGATGAGGCGCGACGGGCCCAAAGCGATATTGTGACTTTGCAGTTGCCGCCCAACCAAGTGCCTGAATCACTGCGCAGACTGGTGACTACAGCCCTCTTGGCGTCTCCCTACGCGTCGGATGTCCTGCGCGTTCAGCATATGGACGCGGTGGATGCTGCTCGTGAGTTGGCTACGTTGTATGACCTGCCGTTACACTTGGCGCGGCGCGACATGGAAACCGTCCATAATTGGCTGAGAGAATTAGCCCCGGAACTGCTACCATCATCGGAGGATCAGTAGCGCCATCGCAGAAAGGACACCGCCATGACAAACCAACAACAATACGACGGCCCATCCCCCGCGCTCTCTATCTACGTCAACTTTGATGGGAACTGCCGGGAGGTGTTTGATGCTTACCTGGCTGTGTTTGGGGGGGAGTTCTCCAATTTGATGACGTTTGCGGATTTGCCGCCGGATGATGATTCGCCGCCTTTGCCGGACGGGTGGGGGGACAAGATCATGCACGTCGCCCTGCCCATCGGCGACGGGGTCCTCATGGGGAGCGACATGCCGCCCGGCTTCGGCCCGCCCCTCGCCGCCGGCAACAATTTCTCCGTCAGCTATGCCGCGCCCACGCGCGACGAGGCGAACCGCGTCTTCGCGGCCCTCGCGGAGGGCGGGGAGGTCACGATGGATCTCCAGGACATGTTCTGGGGCGACTACTTCGGCACCTGCACTGACCGGTTCGGCATCAACTGGCAGGTTCACCACACAGTGGCCGAGGACGCGGGCGGGTAAGCCACGATGGAACTACACGAGGCCCTCTGGGAGCTTGGCCTGCTGATTGTGCTCGCCAAGCTCCTCGAGGGCGTCTTCAAGCGATTCGGCCTGAACGCCATCATCGCCTATGCCACGGCCGGGATCATCCTTGGCCCCGTGCTTGGAATCGTCCATCCGGGCGGCGGCATGGAGGTCATTCTCGGCATCGGCATCTTCGTCTTCTTCTTCCTCGTCGGCATCGAGGAACTGGACATCAAGGGCTTCATCGCCGCCGCCCGCGGCCGCCTCTTCTTCGCGGCTGCGTTCTCGGTGGCGCTCTCCCTCCTCATATCCCTCGCGGTCACCAGCGATGTGCTGTTCGATCTTGGGCTGGGGCTCAACCTGGACGAGGCGCTCGCGCTCGCCGGCATCCTCTCTCTTTCCAGCCTGGGACTGGTCGCCAAGGTTCTTGTCGATGAGGGACGGCTCAAGGAGCCTGCGGGCATCCAGATATTCACCGCCGTGGTCATCGCCGAGCTGCTCGTGCTGTTCGTCGTGGGATTCGCCATCAGCGAGCACTTCTTTGCGGGCGAGGGCGATGCGGCCATGGACCCCGTCCACGCCCTGGTGGTCATCGGGCAGATCTTCATATTCGCCGCCCTCACGTGGCTGTTCTCCACGAGGGTTCTACCGTGGATCATCGTGGGCCTGCAGCGATTCCTGCGCGTGCCGCAGTTGTCCTTCGGCGTGCTGCTGGGCGGGCTCTTCCTCGTGGTTGTCGGCGCGGAGCAGGTCGGATTGCACGGCTCTCTGGGCGCGCTGCTCTTCGGCGCGGCGCTCTCCATGCTGCCGTACCAGGTGCGGCGGGACATCATGCCCGGCGTCCGGAGTTCCGCAGAGGGATTCTTCGTTCCGCTGTTCTTTGCCTCCGCCGGTCTGCACGTCAGCCTGGCCTTCCTCGATCTGCCGGCGACGACCGTTGCCGTGCTGATCCTCGTCCCGCTGGCAGGAAAATTCGCCGGCGCGTTCATCAGCACTTTCGTCGCGCGGCTCGAAGCCCCGTTCGCCATCTCCGCCGGGCTCATGGCCAAGGGGGTCGCGGAGATTGCGCTGCTGCTGGTGATGTTCCAGGTCGGCTCCATCGACGAAGCCGTGTTCTCCCTCCTCGTGATCCTCATGTTTGCGTACATGCTCCTCTCCCCGTTCGGCATCAGCTTCGCGCTCAGGAGAGTCAAGGAACCGGTCGATCACATGGACGCGCTGCACCTGCCGCCCTCGATGGTTCCCTTCGCGCTGGAGGGCATCAGGGTGGGGGACATCCTCGATCGGTCACGCGCCTACGCTGACCATTCGTCGAGCATCCAGTCATTTGCCGAATACTGGCTCCTGCCGGAACAGCAGGACTACGTGGTTGTCGATAAAGGGGAGTTGGCCGGAATCGTCTCGCTTGGCATGCTGCGCTACGTTCCCCGCGGCGAGTGGGACGACACGCCGCTGAGCCGCGTGCTGCGCGAGCACACGCCGCATGCCCATGACAACGAACTGATCGAGGATGCCCTACAGCGGATGATCGACCACTCCCTGACGGTGATTCCCGTCAGGGATGAAGATACGAGCCGTTTCATCGGCTCGATCACCATCAGCGAGGTTATGGAGTTGATCACGGTCACCGCGCGGGGCCACTAGGCCCGGATACTCCCGCGCAGCGCGTGTCCTTACTTAAAGAGAGAAACACGTCAACGAATCCGTATACATGGTTGCCGCCATGCGCGCGCGGTGCTACCGTGTAGCCATGCGAGCAGGGCAGTGGTTGGCCCACGAGGTGGACGTATGAGCCTTCGCGGTGAAGCGGCGATCATCGGAATCGGCGAGTTGCCCACGACCCGCGCCACTTTTGGCCGCTCCATGGTCGGCCTCATGGGCGACGTGGCCCGCATCGCCATCCATGACGCGCACGTGCGCTTCGACGATATTGACGGGCTTGTGACGGAGGGCGGGAATGTGTCTCCGGCCTTCGCGTCCGAGTACCTTGGCATCCAGCCGCGGTTCGCTTCCGGCGCGAGCATGATGGGCGCAAGCGGCGCGACGGGCGTCACTCTCGCCTCCATGGCCGTGCAGAACGGCCTCGCCAATTATGTGCTCGTCGTCATTGCTACTGCGCGCAACCCCGCCATCCCGCCGGAGGGCGGCGGGCCTCCCAGCGCGCGGTCGGAGTTTGAGGACCCGTACGGCATGGCCGCCGGCGCCAACACGGGTTACGGCATGATGTACGTCAGGCACATGGAAGAATACGGCACCACCGAAGAGCAGATGGCGCAGATGGCCGTCAACGAGCGGTTCAACACGCTGGAGAATCCAAACTCCGTCTTCAAGGGGCAGCCCATCACGCATGACGACGTGATGAATTCCCGCTTTATCAACTATCCCATCAAGCTGCTTGAAACCGTGATGCCGTGCGCCGGCGCGGCGGCTGTCGTGGTGACGAGCGCGGAGCGCGCCAGGCACAGCCTGAACCGGCCTGTCTACGTGCTCGGCGCAGGCGTGGCGACCGATCCGCTCATGGGCTGGATGCGCGACAAGCTGACCGAGACGCCCGTTGCGCGGTCTGCCCCCACCGCGATCACGATGTCCGGCTACACGCCGCGCGACATGCAGTTCGCCCAATTCTACGATTGATACACCATCCTCCATGCCGTGAGCCTGGAAGATGCGGGACTGATGCCCAAGGGCGAGGTTGGGGCCTTCTTTGAATCGACGGACACCCGCTACAACGGCGAGTTCCCCATCAACACGGACGGCGGCCAGCTCTCCAGCGGCCAGCCGGGTCTCGCCGGCGGATTCCGCCACGTCGTTGAGGGCGCGCGCCAGATCATGGGCAAGGCGGGCGTCCGGCAGATTGCCCGCAATGACCTCGGTCTGGTGAATGGTTGAGGCGGCACCGCGAGCACCATGTGCACGCTGGTTCTCGGGTCCGAGAACGCACTCTAGGGATACAGAAAGAGCACAGCCGCAGAGCCGCCGGAGATGCTGCCATGACGAGCGAATACAGGAGACCCGTCCCGCGCCCCACGATGAACCCGGAGTTGACCGCGCCGTTCTGGGCAGGGACGAAACGCCATGAACTCTGGCTCCAGAACTGCAAGCCCTGCGGCAAGTTCATCTTCTACCCGCGCGAGGCCTGCCCCGAGTGCTGGGCTCACGGCGATGACCTGGTGTGGACGAAGGCGAGCGGCACGGGCCGCGTCCACTCCTACACCGTCGTCTATCAGCCCGCCCACCCGGCCTTCGGCGAGTTCATGCCCCAGGCGCAGGTTCTCATCGAGCTGGATGAGGGCGTGCGAATGGTCGGGAACATGGTGGACGTCTCGTCGGAGGAGTTCCGCGCGGACCCCGCCGTGCTCCCGGTCAACCAGCGCGTCGAGGCGGTCTTTGAAGACGTGACGCCCGAGTGGACGCTTATCAAGTGGCGGCGCGTTGAGGAGGACCCCGTGCCGGGGTCCGATACGGCACCTACCGAGAACCCGTGGGCGAACGATCCCAGGTATAACTGATCCCGTTAGTGAGGCGTGGCGCAGAGCAGGAGGACAGAGACGTGAGTTTCCGGGGAAAGGCCGCAATCATCGGTATCGGCGAACTCCCGTCGCGCCGGACGATTCCCGGCATGAGCACGGCCGGCCTGCTGGCGCAGGCGGCGCGTCTCGCCATCGAGGACGCGCACATCTCCAAGGATGAGGTCGACGGGCTGGTTACGGAGGGAGGCTCGGTCTTCCCGGGATTCGCGGCGGAATACCTTGGCATCCGCCCCCGATTCGGCACCGGCGTTTCCATGATGGGGGCGAGCGGCGCGACCGCCGTCCTGCTTGCCGCGATGGCCGTCCAGAACGGCCTCGCAAGCAACGTCCTCGTCGTCATGGGGCAGGCGCGCAACCCTGCAATCGCCGCCGAGGGCGAGGGGGGCGCGAACCCAGCGACGGAGTTCGATTTCCCGTATGGGCCCGCCGCCGGCGCGAATTCCGGCTACGCACAGGTCTACAAGCGCCACATGGACCGGTACGGCACCACGCAGGAACAGATGGCGCGCGTGGCGGTAAATGAACGCGCCAACGCGCAGGGCAACGAGAATGCCGTGTTCAACGGCCAGCCGATCACCTATGACGACGTCATCGGCTCGCGGTACGTGAATTATCCGCTGCGGCTGCTGGAGTGCGTGATGCCGTGCGCGGGCGCGGCGGCGCTCATCGTCACGACCGCCGAGAGGGCGAAGGCCGGGTTGAACAGGCCCGCGTACATGCTTGGCGGGGGGACAGCGGTGGACGGCCTCAGCGGGATGATGCGGCCGGAGCTGACCGTCACGCCGGTTGCCCGCTCTGCCCCAACCGCGTTCGCCATGTCCGGCTACGCCCCGAAAGACGTGCAGTTCGCCCAATTCTATGACGCTTACACCATCATCCACGCCGTGAGCCTGGAGGACGCGGGAATCGTGCCGAAGGGCGAGATCGGGCCGTTCTTTGCGGAGACCGACACCACCTACAACGGCACGTTCCCGATCAATACGGACGGCGGCCAGTTGTCCGGCGGGCAGCCGGGTTCGGCAGGCGGCCTCCGCCACGTCGTTGAGGCGGCCCGTCAGATCATGGGCAAGGCGGGCGTGAGGCAGATCGAGCGGAACGACCTGGGCCTCGTGAATGGCAACGGCGGGATGTCGAGCGTCATGTGCACGCTGGTTCTCGGGTCCGCGAACGCACTCTAGGAGGCAGGCATGACAAGCGAATACACCAAGCCGCTGCCGCACGCCACGCTGAACCCGGAGGTGTCGCGGCCGTTCTGGGAGGGCACGAAGAAGCACGAGTTGTGGGTGCAGTACTGCGGCGCGTGCAATAAGTTCGTCTTCTTCCCGCGCGAAGTGTGCCCGTACGGCCTGTGCGCCATCGACAAGCTCGTCTGGACGAAGACCAGGGGCAAGGGCCGCGTCTACTCCTACACGACCGTCTACCAGTCCTCGTTCCCGGCGTTCACAGAGGAAGCCCCCTACATCCACGCCACCATCCAGTTGGACGAGGGCCCGCGCATGTCGGGAAACGTCCTCGTGCCGAAGGAGCAACTAGCGGAAGACCCGAGCGCGCTGGCCGTCGGCCAGCGCGTCGAGGCCGTGTACGACGACGTGACGGATGACGTCACCCTCGTAAAGTGGCAGCCCATCCCGGAAGATGAGCCGCCAGATTAAGCCGGTCGATCTTCTCGGACTGATTGCGATTGGCGTTGGCCTCCTGCTTATCGTGTCGGGGGTGATGATTGGCGGGGATACCGGCTCGTCGGTCAGGACGCTGGGCGGCTTTCTCCTGATTGGCGGACTTGGGGCGGTGATCCTCGTTGAACCCCACAGGCGGGAGAGGGCGCTCGCCCTGGCGCGGGGCATGATGAAGCGCTACCGGACGGGAACCGCCGCCTGGCGCTGGCAGTACCGGACGGCGATGGCGTGCCTGCTGCTGGCGGGGGTCATGTTTGTGCCCGCGCTGTTCCTGGGCACACTCTTTGGAATGTTCATGACGACGCCGTTTATGCTGCTGAGCATCATGGCCGTCATTGCGTCCGGGGTTTTCTTCGTCTGCGGACTGCACAGCGCCTCCAACGACGAATCGCGCCGCCGCCGCTCACCGTGACCTACTCCCTGCGTTACAATAGGAACTGAGGGGCTGTAGCTCAGTTGGGAGAGCGCCGCGTTCGCAATGCGGAGGTCAGGGGTTCGACTCCCCTCAGCTCCACCATCCCTTACGATGACCTGCCGGAGAACGTGACGTGTCATCACCAAACGCCCCGCAAACCGCCCAGCCCAGGGTGACGGTCACCTTCGCGGATTGGGGCGCGACGTACAAGATCGCGCTCGGCGTCATATTCGTCGGCGTCTCCATCATCGTCTTTGCCCCGTTCGTGGGGGGCGCCCTCATGCAGGCCGCATCGCCGCTCCTGGAGGATGTGGCGGGCGCGCCGCCGGACCGCGTCGTCTTCGCCGCGTCCGATTCGCAAACGGGCGTTGATGTACTCGTGCTGCTTGGCGTGGCCAATCTCATCGTCGGCATCTGCCTGTTCGCCGTGCGCCTCGTGCTTGAGCTCCTGGGGCTGGCCGGCGAGCCCATGTTGACCCGCAGGATCAGGCCGCGCGGCAAGCTGGCATTGGGCGGGGCCGCTGTCGCAGCGCTCGTGCTGATTGTCAGCGCATCGCTTGAAACCGTGATCCGCGAGTCGTCCGTGGACATCGATGCCGATATGTCCGACATACTGCGGGCGTTGGGCATCGCCGGGCAAGTGGGCGCGCTGTTCATGGCGTCCTCGATCATCACGCTCTTCTGGTGGGGGCGCCTGTTTCGTTGGGCCGACGCCATCGGATGGGGCAGGCCGCGCTGGGGCTGGATCAACAGGCTCTCAGCGGCGATGATCCTGGCCGCGCTGCTCGCCGGGCTTCCCTTCATTCCCTTCGACGACGCGGCCTATCCCTTCGGCGTCACCGGCGCAGCCGTCCTGGTCCTGGGAATCATTCCGCAGATATTCGCCCGCGGACGCCCGTAGCGGCTGTCCCCTAGCTGACGTCGTACCAGCCGTAGAGGGAGATATACCAGGCCGCCAGCCCCGCAAGGCTCAGCGTCACGGCCATGACGGTGAAGACGATTCCCAGCAGTATCTTGCCGCCCTCCCGCTTGCGAGGCCGGCGTGGGAGCGGCGGGGCGGAGGCGGGAGCGGCTTGGGTTGCACGGGTCTGGGCGGGGCGAGTCTGCGGCCGGGTTCCCGTTGTGGCGGGCTGTGTTCCGCCGGTCTGCTGCGTCCTGAGCATCTGGCGGTATCCCTGCGACGTGACGCCGCGTGTTGTCGCCGGTGGTGGGGGAGGAGTGGGCGGCGGCGGGGCGGCGGGAATGGAGAGTGTGGCGGACGGGGACAGAGGAGCGGCGCTCACGGGAATGCCGCGCAGCGCCGTCTCCAGGTCCGGCACCTTCTCCACCGGAAGCGCGCAGAACTCCTCCAGCCGCTCTGTCAGTTTCGCCACCGTCTGGTCGGACGACTTCTTCAGCCGTTGGAAGAGCGGAGATTTCTTGGGATCCGCGTAGTCGTCCCTTGTGAACAGCAGGTTGTCCTCGTTGAAGAACGACCATACGCCGGGGTCGGACGCCGCCGCGAGCAGGCTGAGGTAGACGACCAGCGACGGGAAATTGTCCACGTAGGAGTCATAGTCGTCCGCCGTCCTGAGCGGGTGTTGAAAATTCTTGTGCCCCAACTCCGGGCTGCGCTCCCCCCGGAACTGCGGCAGGAACATGCCGTCATAGTCCACCAGCCGGATGCGCCCGTCCTTTTGCACCATGACGTTGCCGTGCTGCAGGTCGTTGTGGGCGATGCCAAGCCCGCGGAGGCTGGCGGACGGGCCGCCGCGCCATTGGGCGGCGACCTGGCGCAACATGCCGGGGTCGTTGATCTTGTCGTCGACGAAGCTGCTCAGCGACTGCCCCTCCACCCACTCCATCCTGACGATGGGATACCACGTGCCGCGCACGTTGATGCCGCGCTCCATGTACTCGAACTGCACGAACGACGGGGGCAGCACGTTCATCAGGTAGTCGCTCAACTTGTTGTAGCGGTCGTGCTGGTCTTTCACCTCGCGGGTGAAGCACCGCACCGCGAACGTCCGCCCCCCAACCGAAAGCGGATAGACGCAGGCAAACGCGCCGGAGTACACCAGCGGCATCCCCCGCCGGTTGGTCGCCACCGTTCCCCGCTCGAAATCTGTGCCCGTGAAGCACAGCCGCGGGTTCTGAACGGCCTCGCTAAACTCCGTTATTCCCGGCCACGCCATGATTCTGCTCTACGTCCGGGGCTATTCGACTTCGACGACGACCATCGTCGTATCGTCATTCCGCATCAGCTTGTCGCGGCGCAGGTCCTCGATCCACGCCTCCCATTCCTGCGGCTCCAGCGCCAGCAGCGTTTGCCACGGCTTCTCTCCCGCGGCGCTTTCCACCAGGAACCGGCGTGCGAGGGCGTCGCTGGCGAGTATGAAAACGTCCCCCGCCGCGCACTTGCCGCCGACAAGCCTCACGCCGTCCCACAACTCCCCCGTGTTATTCGGGTTGCTGCAAATCAGGGCAGGGCTGTTGTCGAACTCAGCCGCGTCATGCAGCGGGAACGACACGCACAGCGCATCGTCGCGCACGACGAAGAGGCAGCTATCGCCCACTGCCACCGCCTCCCAGGAGAGCTGCTCCGGGTCGTCCGGCGTCGGTCCGACGGCCAGCCCCACGAGTGTCGCGTACGCCCCCGCGCGCGTCTTCGGCTCCGCGTGCCAGGGCAGGCGGTCCCACGGCACCGCGTCATGCCATGCCCCTTGCGGCGAGACTAACCACGCGCTCAGTGAATCCTCGGTCAGGTCGTCCAACTCCGGGGGCTGAGCAACGTAAGCATCGGCCAGCGCATCTGCCCATTCCCGGGCGAACGCGGACTCGGTCGCGCCGTCCGCGACGGCTATGCGCGCCGTGACTCCTTGCTCGGATTCCCCGTCCTGCTCCGGGTAGAGGACACGGAAAGAATCCTCGTACTCCTCCGCGCTGTTGCCCGCCTTGGGCAGCCACAACTCCGCGAGAGGTCGAAGGCCCACCGTCACCCTCCGGCCGGGCTAATTCAAGTCCGACGCGGCGCGCGTGCCGATATCCAGGAACTGCACCAGCGCGACCATGTCCGCGTTGTACACGTAGCCGCGGGAGCCTTGCGTGACGGGCAAGTCCAGGCCGGCGGCGATGTCCACCACCTGCGGCGGGAACTCCGACGACATGCGGAACATCTGCGCCGCGTACTCGTCCTCCGGCACCGCGCTCTCATCGGCGGGGTACTGGACGGGCATCGCGTTCATTTCGGACAGATGCGCGTTGTAGACCAGCGCGTTGCCGTCGCTCGTCTCCATCGCCATGATCTCTTCCGCCAGTGGAACCGGGTTCCCGTCCGTCGCCGCGCCGTCCGTCACGCTGATCACCATGGGCGGATACGAGTCCGGATGATCTGTGATCCAGTCATAGAGGGCTTTGGACGCGGTGGACAACGCCGCGCACATCGGCGTGCCCCACTTGGCTTCGGGGCGCAGCCAGACGGGGAACTTGCGCGTCACCTCCACGATGCCGCCCGCGCCGTCCGACTCCTTCACCTGCCTTTCCTCCACCTGCGCCGCGTCCACGACCTCGCTGATGGGGAGGAACGGCTGCTCCGGCGAGGTTCCGGGAAGCGCCGATTGCACGTCCGGCGCGCCGGCGTCGTCCGTCGTGTAGGTGATGACGCCGATGTGGAAATAGTCGCGCACGTCCATGCCCTGCGAGCACCGTTGCGAGATGGCGTCCAGGATGCGGTTCACGGCGTCCGCCGCGCCGTCCATCTTTCGCAGCGGCTGGCCGCCCAACGACCCGTCCATCGAACCCGAGTGGTCGATCAGGAACAGGAAGCAGCCCGGGTTATTCCTGCTGATATCCGCCGAGTATGGCATGAAACACCTCCCTGCAAGCCGCAGCAACCATCCGGTGACGCTATACGCCTATTGTATGCCATGCGCGGCAGGTATAATGGGGTAGTGTAAGTCGAGGTGCCGGTGACCAACAGAGCGACGGACCTACAGCGGGCTGAGAGCGCCGATTCGTCGGCGCAGCCTGGCCCAATCGAGAATCAGCTTCATCTGCCCAGCCTGTACATATCAGGATTCAGGGGTATTGGGGAGTTGAACCTGCCGAGGCTTGCCCAGGTGACGCTGTTCGTTGGCGACAACGGCGTTGGGAAATCGACGATTTTGGACGCCGTTAGGCTGTACGCGGGGAGGGGCAACCTGAATGCGATAGCCCAGCTTTTGGATTCAAGGGAGGAGTACTCTCAGGCATGGGAAAATGGGGAACTGGTGGACAATCTCTGGTGGCCCGCATTGTTTCGCAAAATGCCGAGGGACACTGACCAGCGACTTGAAATAGGGCCTGCGCCAGAGGCTGATGGTGGTGGCGGACTTGTCATTGAGACCGTAACCCTTGATGAAGACTCTGCGGAAGTCAGGCAGAGACGAGGTGTAGGCGGTGGGATAGCATCCGGGTCTTTCTTCAAGGTGGTCGTTCGCTTTAACGGTGAGGAGTGGCGCCTCTACGACTATAATCTTCAGAATGCGAAACCCTCCCCGAATTCGTCCCCGGAGGCGGAGATTGCAGTGGCCATGGAGCGACGGGAAGAGATTCCGGGGACGATATGCGAATCAGTTGGACCGGGATTGCCGGACAATGACGACCTGGGCCGCAAGTGGGACGAGATTGCCCTGACGTCATTTGAGGACGACGTCGTCGAAATCTTGCGCCCAATTGTTGGGCCTGATCTTGAACGAGTGGGAGTTGTCGGGAAACCCCTGGGGCCTCTGCACAAGCCAGATCGGCAGGTCGTCGCGCGACTTCGGGGTGACCGAAACAGGATGCCACTCAAGAGCCTCGGCGATGGTGCGCTGCGCTTCTTTGACATGGCCGTGACTCTCGCAAACAGCGCCGACGGCTACCTGCTTATCGATGAGGTTGAAAACGGCATCCACTACTCCCACTTCGAAGAACTCTGGCGAATGATTCTTGAGGCTGCTGTTGAGCGCAACATCCAGGTTCTTGCCACGACCCACAGTTTCGATTGCGTAGCGGGATTTGCCCGTGCTGCCAACTCGCTCCCCGGTGACAACGGCATGCTGATTCGCCTGGACAAGGGCGATGACGGCGAAATCAAGACCGCTCAGTACTCAGAGGATCTTTTGTCGGTTGCCGACGAGATGGGGATAGAGGTTCGTTAGGTAAATGACCTCACCGTCCCGTCTAGGCCGGGCTACAGATCCGGCGAAGTTGCTTCTGGTTGAAGGAAGCGATGATTTACAGGTAGTGCGTCGGCTAGCACGTGAGAACATCCCCGAGCTACAGTTTGAGATATGGCAGCGACAGGGAATCGACAACCTTCTAAAGGCGATACCGCTACAGTACTTGCGTCAGGGTACAACGGCTCTTGGGATTCTTGTTGATGCTGACGACAACCTGCAATTTCGATGGAACGATGTTGCTGACAGTTTGAGGCAGGTACGAGTGGACTTACCTACTGAACCGGACCCGGCCGGAACTGTTCTTGAAGGAGCACCGCGAGTAGGTGTTTGGGTTATGCCGGACAATCGCTCCAGCGGTCAGCTTGAGGACTTCATTCACAAGATGATTCCTGAATCCGATCCGGTCTGGCCTCGCTCCGAGGCGTATATTGATGGGATACCAGGACGTGACCGCAAGTTCGGCCGAACCAAGGTCCTGCGTGCAAAGGTAGGTGCTTGGCTCGCGGCTCGTGAGCGCCCACGTCCGGTGTGGATCGGTATCGAGCAGGGCGACCTTCAACTTGAAGAGAATAGCAGGGCCTTCCTGGATTGGCTCCAGCGGCTATTTGGTGACGTTCTGCCCTAGCTGTATCCCCCTGTTGGCCCTGAGCCTGTCGAAGGGCGAATCCTACCCTGGCACATATACCCGTGCCAGCACCGAAATTAGGAGCCCTAATGCCATGCGAATGAATTGCAGATACGGTACGCGCGCGATTTGGGATGCAGCCGAACGCGATCACGCCGAACTGGTCCGCCGATGGCCGACAGCCCGCCCGCTCCCCACAGCAGCCGGAAATTCCGCCTGCGAAGCAGTTGGAGGAACGAACCATCCTTCTCCATCGCCGGATCACCCGCTCTCCTCAACGTGGACCGTGATGATGTCCACGCCGTAGAACTTCTCGTGGCGGACGGCGGAGGCGTGGTATCGCAATAGCCGGAGCGAGAGATCGTCGGCTGTTGGGACCGCGCCCTCATCGGCCAGGTACGCCAGTTGGTCTTCGATGTTCTCGTGCCGCGTCGTCGCCACAAACTCCAGGTCCACCATGCCCGCCTGCGGCCGCGCCTTGATGACCAGCCGTGGAGGGCGGGAGCCGTCACCGGCGTCCTGCTCCGCCTGTAGAGTAGTTAGGGTGGCCAGGGTCTCTTCGCCCGCCGCGCGCAGCCGCAGCGTGGAGGTCTCGTTCCACCCCAAGTCGGATGCCGCGCGTGTCAGAAACTCATCAATTGCAGGGAGCGAGGTCGTCTCCAGCGTGACTTCGAGGCGTGATTGGCGCGACCCCAGCGATTCAAGCAGGAGCGTCATCCCGATTGCGACAACAGCGCCAATCGTCGCGCCATTGCCCAGCAGCCCGCCCAGGACGTCGCCGAACAGGTCCGCCATGATGGGGTGATTGTGCAGGCCAAGACCCAGCGCTCCTGCGAGCGCGACGATCAGCGCGCGCTTCTGGTTCAGGCCCTCCCGCAGAACCGTCTGCAAGCCGCTGACGAACAGCATCCCCATGGCGAGCATCAGGTACGCCCCCAACACGGGGCCGGGAATCGTCAGCAGCGCGGCAGTGAACTTTGAAAAGAGCGCGAAAGCCACCAGGACGACTGCCACGCCGATGCCCACCCGGCGGGCGGCAACCCCGGTGAGGTTGATCAGGGTGAGGCTGAATGACGAATAGGACATTGGGGGCAGCGTGCCGGCGATTCCGGCCAGAAGCATCCCGATGCCGTTCACGCTCACCATTCCCTGGATCTTGCGGAAATCAATCGCCCGGGGCCGCCGTCTCGAGCCTTGCTGGATCGCAACGCCGTCGCTGATCGTCTTGATTCCGATGACGAGCGTCAGGATCGCGAACGAGGGCAGAAGCGCCCAGAACTCCGGGCTGAACGTCAGGTCGAAGCCCAGCTCCGGGACCTCGGGGATGCCGAACCACGCCGCGCGGGCGATTCGCTCCGTTTCGACCAACCCAAAGACAACTGCGACCACATAGCCGGCCGCGATGCTGATGAAGGGCCCTGCAAGGCGCCACTTCCCCCTGGCGCGCAGCGTCATGATGATCGAGACGATAACTGTCGCCACGGCGATCAGCGGGCCGGAGGCAGTGGGGGCGTCATCGGGCAGATTCTGCACGCTGTTGAACGCGATTGGCAGCACGCTGACGGCGATCAGCATGGTCACCGTCCCGATAACCACCGGCGTGAAGATACGGCGCAGCGTTGGCAGCCAAAAGGCGAGCCCAACCTGGATGACGCAGCAGATCACAAGCAAGGTCGCGAACATCGACGGCCCTGCGGCGGACATTGACGCCGCCATGATCGCGATAAACAGCGCCGCCGGGGACGTGAGGACGATGTGGCCTCCGCCGAACCGCCAGATCTGGAACGCCTGCAGCGCCGTGATCGCCGCCGTGATCAGCAGCGCGGTGAACACGCCCCATGCCAGGTGGGTGTCATCAAGATCGGATGCGTGAATCGCCACTGCGACGTTCAGCACCGTCGGCGCGAGAATCAGCGCCGCGCCCTGGGCTCCCACAACCAGCGTGACCCAGGGAGACGTGGCCTCCTCCGGCTCAAACCGTATCGGCAGTTCGGCGTGTGGGGACGTCAAATTCAGTTCGTCTCCCGCCTTACAGCAGGAAATCGTCCCCCAGCAGGGCGCGGGCCTGATCATCATCGTCCGTGGTCACGGCCACGATGGCGTGCCCGGCCTGCCGATGCACAATGTGGATGGTGCGGACGTTGAGGTTGGCGTCCGTAAAGCGCCGGGCCACGCCCGCCAGCGCGCCGGGTTGGTCAGGCAGGCGAAACACGACGGCATCGGACGTGATCGCCCGCACGCTCGCCTCCAGGAGCGCATGCAGCGCCGCGTCATCATCGTTGGTGCTCAGCCGTATGACGCCGAATTCCCCGGCCTCGCGCCCGTCGATGGATTCGATGTTGATTCCGGCCTTGGCCAGAGCTTCTGTCACGAGCGCCAGCGCGCCCGGCCCCTGGGAGGTGAAGGCGATGATCCGCCCGTCAGGATTATCTGTTTGCATCTCTATCCCTGCGTCACCGGCCACTCCAGGCAGTCCTGCACGATTCTGTCAATCATGTCGCGCGTGACGTGCGGCATGGTCACAATATGGGCGATATCTCCGTACGGGGCGAGCTGCCACATGAACAGCACGTAATCCGAGGGGCGCGGGAAAACGACGATAGGGCTGTTCTCGGTGCGCCATGCCGCGATGCCGGCGGCGTTGAACGCCTGCACCGCGTACTCTGCGTTGTCCAGCATCCGCCTCACCATCTCCTGGAAGCCGTCCAGGCCATTGTGGGTCAGCCCGTACCAGATGATCATGGGCGTGATGGCGTTGCGCGAGCCCGCCAGCGTCGTGTCCAGGATGCCGACATACTCGATGGCCCGGCCGATTCGTGCCGTGTACTCCTTTCGCGTCACGACGACGCCGCACGGCATGGGCGAGCCGATGAGCTTATGGCCGGAGATGGCGATGCTGTCGACGCCGCTGTCGAATCCGAACGGTTGGGGGTTATCGACGAAGGGGAGAATCATGCCGTGGAGCGCGCCATCGGCGTGGATATACGAACGGGCAACACCCAACTCGTCGATGATTGCCCGGATCGCGTCCAGGTTGTCGACGGCGCCCTTCATCGTCGTGCCGATGTTGGCGACAATGAGCGCCGGCGCGTCCCTGTTCACCCGCATGGATTCCCGCAGGTCGTCGTAATCAAGCTCCCCGTTCTCCTGGCTCCGCACCATGGTGTTGCGAATGCCGAGGACGTGCAGGATTTTCAGCACGGAATAGTGGGTGTCCTCTGAGAAGTAGGCGATGGGGTTCCCCAGCAGTTCTCGGCCCATGTAGATGCCGTACATATTGCCTTTGGTGCCGCCGCTTGTGACGTAGCCCCATGCATCGTCGGAAGGCAGCCTCATCAACTCGGCAACCATGCGCACCACCTCGCGCTCCGTCTCGTGCGTGTTCGCCTGGTAGCGTGAGTAGCTGAAGGGGTCTCCGACGTTGTTGGCGGCGAAAGCCATCAGCGGGTACAGCGGCGAGTAGTCGAAGTCCTGGTTGACCGGATACCCTGCGAAGAACGGGCTTAGCAGCTTGAATTCCGAGACCAACTCATCGATGCGCTGATCAATGCCTGATTGACTCATTGACGTTCACCTGCGTTGGCTGTGGTCATGCGTTCCCTTATCCTACTGCCATTTGACGCCCAACGCGCGAACGCTGTTCAATGACCCAAACGGAGTGAACCCGGGGGTTGAGCATGAAACTGGATGGACGTCGAATTATCGTCACGGGCGGCAGCCGGGGCATCGGCTATCGGATCAGCGAACTCTTTCTCGCGGAGGGCGCTCAGGTGCTCGCCGTGTCTCGCAGTTCTGAGAAGCTTGAGGGCGCAAAGGAACGGCTTCCTGCGCTCAAAACCCTCGTTGCGGATGTTTCCGTTGCGTCGGACGTCGACCGCGTCGTTGCGTGGACTGAGAGCGAATGGGGCGACCTTGACATCCTCGTGAACAACGCGGGCATTCTCGACGAATCCGACACCGGCCTCACCCAGTCTCCTGACGACGTCTTCCTCAAGACGATGCAGGTCAACGTCCACGGCGCGTATTTCTGCACCAAGCGCTTCCTGCCGCTGCTGCTGCGGTCAGACGATCCGCGAATCCTCAACGTCGGTTCAAGCTCCGGTATCCTCGACGCAGGCATGAGGGATTCCTACGGCGTGTCCAAGGCTGCCCTGCACGCGCTCACGCTGGCAACCGCCAACGAGTTGAAGGGCAGGGTGGCGGTGAATGTGATGGATCCGGGGTGGGTCAAGTCGGATATGTCGCCCGACGGCCCCGGCGATCCGAAGTGGTCCGCAGCCGGCGCGCTCTCCATTGTCACCAGGACGGACGGCGTCACGGGCAGGCTGTTCAACGGCAAGCGCATCCGCGCATGGACGCCCCGCTAGTGATCCCCGCAGCCTGATACGCGCGTCAGCGGCGCTGTGCCATGGCATCCAACGAGGGTAGGGTGGGCGTGAGACGCATCGCCATCGTTGGCGCGGGCATCTCCGGCCTGGGCGCGGCGTGGGGATTGAGCCGCCACCCGGACAAGTTCGATTTTAGAATCTTCGAAGCGCGCGGCGAGATTGGCGGCAATGCCGTAACGGTCGATATGCCGCAGGATGACGGGAGTTCCATCCCGTTCGACATCTCCGTCACCGCCCTCATCCCGTCCGTCTACCAGCATGTCCTCCTGCTAATGGAACAATTCGGCATTGACATGCTTGAAACGCGATTCAGCTACAGCGTGAAGTACGGGGACGGCGTCTACGCCCACGACTTCGATTCCAATCTCAGGCGGGAGCTGCAATCCGACATCGCGAAATTTCAGAGACTGCTCCGCCGCCTCTACCGCTTTGGCCGCCTGACCCGTTCCCGCTCCCTGCTCATCAATGCCCTCAACCCCTACAACTACCTCAGCATGGGCACGGTTCTCAAAATGGGGCGGTTCTCCGATGACTTCAAGTACAAGATTCTCAAGCCCATGTTCGTCAATTTCCTGATGGCCACAGACGTGTTCGCCATGCCCGCCTCCCTCTTTGCCCGCTATCTCGAATTCTTCGACATCGAGACGGCGACCACCATGCAAACGTGGGACCAGGGAACCCGCCGCATCTACGAGAATCTGTCCCTCGGGTTCCGCGACAAGATCCACTTGAATCGTCCCGTCCGAAAGGTATACCGGCAGGACTCCGGGGTCGTCATCGAGGACGAGAACGGCGTCCGGGAAGAGTTCGATGACGTCATCCTCGCCTGCAACGCGAATCACTCCCTGGCGCTGCTCGATAGCCCCACGCGCCTTGAGCGCTACATCCTCTCTCGTGTCCGCTACGATACCGATCTCCACCACAACGCCACCGTCCACACGGATTCCTCCGTGCTGCCGGATGATGAGATGAGGGCGCTTGAAACGCGGAGCAACTCCATCCGGCACTACGGCGAGAGGCCGGACAATTACCAGATCACGTACATCATGCACAACCAGCAGCCTTGGGCGGCCGGCTCCGATAGGCCGTGCCTCGTGACCTTCAACGCCGCCGACCCCATCGACGAAGAGAAAATCCTCAGGAAGATGTCATTCCAGCACATCATCCATGACGTGCGGCACGTCGCCGTGCTCGTCAGCCTCTTCCGCTTCATCCAGGGCAAGAAGCGAACGTGGCATTGCGGCGCCCATACGCTCGTCAACAGCCAGGAAACGTGCTTTGTGACTGGACTCGCCGCCGCGCGGCAACTGGGCGCGGACTACCCCTTTGACGATGAGGAGGCCAGGCGGATATTCAACTACTACGGCGGCATCATGTACGGCCGCCGGTTCAGGAAAGTCGGACGCCGCTGACCGCTCGGCGCGCGTTGCCCGCCGCCCATTTGTTAAACCCGCGCGCGTCAACGTATACTGTTAGGCAGCGCTCTATCTTGCGCATCGCGCAATGATGGCAGGAGATCATAGGCATGACGGTTTCCGCTGACGGTCCGGCAACACAGACGCTCAGCCTGCCGGAAGAACTCATCCTGATTCTCCTCAATGAGGAGGACGGCTATTTCCACCAGGTGCCCGGCTGGAACCTGAACTGCGTCGTCGTCGGCGCGGCCCTTGCCGAACTGTCCCTCCGGGGGCGCATCGATACCGACATTGAATCGCTCATCCTCGTGGACAAGACGGACACGGACGACATCGCCCTGGACACCATCCTGGATGAAATCGGCTCCGAGCCGGAACAGCACAGCACCACGTATTGGATTGAGCGTCTCGCCCCGCTCGCGGAAACCATCATCGACGATACGCTCGCCCGCCTGGTCCGGATCGGCATCCTGCTGCATCACGACGGCGACTTTTGGACGATGGCCCGCTCATCGCGCGGCATCCAGTTCGGCGGCGGCGAATGGAGAGACACGGCAGCCGAGTTCGTCAGAAACCGGATCGTCAGGGCCATTTTCAGCAATGAGATTCCTGAGCCGAGAGACATCATCCTCATCTGCCTGGTCAACACGGTTGACGTGCTCCGCTTCATCTTTCCCGTCGAAGCGGAAGAGGAGGAGCGGATCGGCCAGATTTCCAGGATGGACGTCATTGGGCGGTCCATTGCGGATGCCGTGTCTCAGAACCTGGCCGGCCCCCTGTTGCGCCATTCGGCGCTGGCCAGGACAATCCCGACCGTTTCCCTCCGCAAAGTGGTGTTCAACAAGAACATGCGGAAGGGCAACATCCCGGCGCTGTTTGCGGACCTCGCCAAACAGTACGGCCCTGTGTTCCAGATCAAGCCGCCGTTCATGAAGCCCCTGGTGTTCATTGCGGGGCCCGATACCAATCGCTGGGCTCACCGGCAAGGCCGCATGTATCTTCGCGCCAGGGACTACTTCCACGACTTCGAGAAGACCTATGGAGCCGCCGGCGTGCTCCCGTCACTGGACGGGGCAGACCATTTCCGGCTGCGAAAGTCCCTCCAGCCCGCCTATTCCCGCACACGGCTGGAGGGGCAGGTCGACATGATCTATAAGAATGCGCGGGCATTCATGACGAATTGGAAAGTCGGGGACGCCCTCCCGGCCAGCGCGACGTCCAGGGCGATGATCAACGCGCAGGTCTCCCCGTTCTTTGTCGGCGTTGATTCACAGGACCTCATCGAAGACCTCGCCAAGTACAAGGAACGCGTGCTTAGCGTTCACGTCATGAAACTCATGCCCAAGTTCCTCCTCAAAACTCCGGCGATGAGGCGGCGAGAGAAGCTCATCGACGTGCTGATGGAGCGCGTGCAGGGCGTCCACACCCCGGCTCAGCGCGCGGGCCAGCCCCGCGATCTGGTCGATGATTATCTCAGCCTTCATGCCAGCGACCCTCAATTCGTGCCGGAATCCAACCTGCGCTTCGCCTTTTCCGTCGCCCTGGTCGCAAGCGTCTATCTCGGCGACATGATGAGCTTCTGCCTGTACGCCATGGCGGCGTACCCGGAATATCACAGGGAAATCCGCCGCGAGGCCGATGCCCTGTTCGCCAACGGCGACCCTACGGGAGAGGATGTCACCCCTGAAACGATCAACGTCACCCATCGCTTCATCATGGAATGCATGCGCCTCTGGCCCATCGTCCCCGTGTCTGTCCGCAACGTAATGAATACCTGCGTTGTGGAGGGATATGAACTTCCCATCGGAATGCGCGTGCACGTCGCGCAGACCGCCGCGCACTACATGGACGATGTGTTCCCGGACGCCGACAAGTTCGATATCGACCGCTACCTGCCGCCCCGCAACGAGCATCACAGCCCCGGCTACGCGCCGTTCGGCCTTGGCACCCATACCTGCCTCGGCAATCGCCAGATGGAGCTTCAGCTCACCCTGAATCTGCTCATGATCGCCCGCCACTTCACCTTTGACATATCACCGGCAAAGTTCAGGAAAGAAGTCAAGATCACCGCGCTGCCGTCAATGAAGCCCGACAAGAAGCTCAAGCTTGTCGTGACGGAGAGGCGCGAACTCTAGGACTCCGCCTCGAAGCGTCGATGCGTCGCATCGATCGCCAGGTCCAGTTCCTCCGCCCAGCGCTGCGCCGTTGATCGCAGCCGCACGTTCTGGTACGAGCCCCAGATCACCATGGCGGGCAACACCAGCACGACCGAGACGATCAGGGAGTAGAGAATCGTGATGGTCGCCGTAATGCCGAACTGCTGCGACACCACCAGCGGCGAGGCGATCAGCACGCCGAATCCCAGCGCCGTCGTCAGCGCGGAGCCCAGGAGCGCCGAGCCTGTCGTCGCCAGTGTCTTGATCGCCGCCTGCTCCGGGTTGCGTTCGGCTGCGTATTCCTCCCGGTAGCGGTGGATGATGTGGATTGTGTAATCCACGCCGATGCCGATTGATAACGCGGTGATGATCGACGTGATGAGCGTGTACGGGATTCCGGCAAGCGCCATCGTTCCCAGCACGGCAATGAGCACAAGGACGATGGGCCCAACCGCGACAATCGAAAGCGCGGGCTGCCGTAGCGTCACCCAGAAAAAGGCCGTCAGGACGATGAGCGCCGCCGCGACGGTCGTTCCCACCGCCCCCGTCTGCCCCGCTGTTATCTGGTCTCCCACCGCCACGGACAGAATCCCGAGCGACGTTGCCGTTATGGTGTCGTCCTCGCCGAACCAGCGCGCCTCGATTTCCTCCTGGAGGAGGCCCGTTAACGCAAGGTCGTCCGTGTACGCCGGGAACTGGAGTAGCAGGATGTCGCCGCCGTTGGGATTGTTGTACATCAGGCGGCTAAAGGAGGGGTCTCTTTCTTCCAGGCGGTCTAGCAGCTCCTGCATCAGCACGGTCTTCAACTGCACGTCGCCGTGCGCCTCCTCGAAGAGGACGTCCATCTCCGCGTCGTACTTGTCCCCGGGCGTGCCGTCGTCAACCGTCCAGTCCAGCAGCAGCATCTCATAAGAGGACTGCATCGGCCCGGCGGCGGCCTGCGGGCGCGTTGTCTCATTCCCGAAGGCGGTTGTCAGATCGTCAACGTTCAGCAGGGTGCGTGTTTCCGTGGCCTCTGCCTTGATGATGATGCTCGTCATCTCCGTCGAGCCGCCAACCGCAGCGTCCAGCGTCTCAAGGTCGCGGATGACGCTGCCGTCCTGAGGCAAAACGTCCCGGATGTTGAATTCCGAACGCAGGTCCGTGGCGGAATAGCCGAGGAAGGCCGTGATCAGCAGGACGCCGATGATATACGGCACGGGCCGCCTCGTGACCTCCCGCCCCAGCACCTCGGCCAGGCGCGGCACGCCGGGCAGGGCGTTGGAAACCGCCCGCGGCCGTTGCAGGCTGCCCCGTCGTTCCCGCCGGCGGTCGATGATCAGCCGCCCCGCCGGCAGCAGCGTCAGCATGACGATCAGGGCCATCCCCACGCCCAGCCCCGCCACGATCCCAAAGTCTCCGATGACGCTGATGGGGGAGAAGCGCGCCGCGAACATGCTCACCACCGTCGTAACGGCGGCCAGCGTCAGCGGTACTGTCACGTTCCGCAGACCCCGGCGAACCGCATCGAGAACCGGACGGCCCTCCAGCCGCACCTCGCGGTAGTGTGAGATCGCCTGGATCGCGTAGTCCACCGTCAGGCTGATGATCACCACGGGCACCACCGCCGTCAGCGAACTCGGCGGGCCGATGATCCCCAGGCCGTTCGGCCCGAGCCAGCCCTCCGCCCCGATAACCCAGATGATGGCCATGAGAAGGCCCGCCAGCGTCAGGAGCATATCCGCCAGGGAACGTGTAAACAGGTACAGCAGCGCCGCGATGAGCAGGAGGGCCAGCCCGATCAGGGGGGCCATCCCCTCCTCGGTGGCCTTCTTGTATTCATCCTCTGTGACGATTGGAGAGACGCTGCTCACGCTCAGCGGCCCCTCATCCCCCACTGCAAGCTCATTGATGCGCCGCTCGGCGTTCTCAACCCGCTCGTCGCCCGTGTTGATCAGCGTGATCAGCGCGATGGACGCCGGTGCGCCGTCCACGTCCGTCCCCGTCATCGCGTTCATGAATTCGCCCAGCGGCGCGTTCATGATTGTGTCGATATCCTCTTGCGTCACGGAGCGCAAATCGTCCGCCTGCAGCGTGACCTCGATGAAGGAGGAGGGCGCAAGGATGGGACTGTCGGGCGCAAGGACCGGCGCAACCGCCGGATCCTGCGCCATCTCATCCAGCAGGGAGTCCATCTGGTGGAGCCCCTCCGGCGTCATGGCATCCCCCCGGAAGATGACCGTCACGACGCTTACTTCGCCGGAATCGCTGAAGTGCTCCTCAATATCGTCGGCCGCCGTGACGAGCGGATGGTCCGTCGGAAGGAATGCGAGGCTCGCGCCCTCCGTCAGCGGCGCGCGAAGAGTGGCGCCGTAGCCCAGAGCCACCGTTACCAGCAGCAGAACGGCGATAGTGATCCATGGCCGCGCGGTCACAAGCCCGCTCATCGTGCGAAGCCCCGAATTCATGAGGGTTCTATCTCCTCCCGGTGTGACTCGCCATCAGGATAGAATTGGCGGCAATACCTGCGAAAGGGCATGATGTCCCCATCGAGCCTGAACAGGCGCGGTCGCGAGCGGTACTTCTTGCGGTTCCAGATGATGACGTCCATCTCCACGTTCTGCATCTGGTTGCCTGCGACGAACTTGTTCATAAGCGGGGCGCGCAGCTTCTTCGGCAGGAATCCCAACCCCGCAATGAAGCGCCTGGGCTTCGTGATTTCCTTCACTTGTGAGAACAGCGTCATTTCCACGTCTGTGCCGTCGATTGGCGTCGCAAGAACCCAAAGACGCATATCCATCCCGATGGAGCGCTCGCGTATCTCCACGTATGAATACCCAAGCCCATAAACCAGCGTTGTCGCAGAGACGTCAAAGGTTACGCGCCCCACCCGCGCGACCTGCGTGACAGTCCGGAAATCAAACCGGCTCTCCAACCGGTGCCCCTCGATCACCAGCGGGGCTGTTCGGCTGACCCCGCCAAATCCGTGGACGTAATTCAGGTGTGAATAGTCAACCGAGTTCTCCGTGGTCTCCTGCGGATGGCCTGCGAACCGGATGCTCCTGCGTTCCAGGGAACTCCACTCTCCGTCATTTTCGGGTTCATCGGGCATCGGCCACTGCGGCGGACGGCGGTCGATGCCCCGCCATCCGAAGATCAGCCCCATGCGTTCCTCTATGTCGAAGAGGCGCAGGCGCGCCGTTGGAGGAGGATTCGTGTACGGCGTTGAGATGCACTGGCCCGTCGCATCGTATGTAAACCCGTGAAAGGGACAGACGAGGCATCCGTCCACGACACGCCCGCCGAACTCCGGGGAGAGATTCGCGCCCAAATGCGGGCAATGCGCCTCCGCAACGCAAATCTGCCCCGCGCCATCAACCCAGATGATGATCTCCTCGCCCATCCACGTTCTGCTGATCAGCTTGGCCTTTTCAACCGCCTTGCGTGTTTCAATGAAGTACCACCCCTCCGGGAACGGTGACGGCAGCGGAGCCTCCTCCTGGTTCAAAAGTAGCGTGGTTGTCATCGGTCATCACTCCCTGGGGCAAAGGCACACCATTTTACCATGTTGGCGCAGCGTCTGACGCGGGCTCCTCTTCACCCTCCGCCTCCCCAACGTTCGCAAGTCTCATCAGCAGCGCCGGCAGAATCGCCAACAGCGAGACGAAGCCCGCGATCATGAACAGGTTTTGGAAGACGGTCACGCCCGCCTCGATCAGCGGCCCCTGCGTCTCCTCGAATGTCGCTCCAATCGTCACGTCCGCCGTCAGGCTGTAGAATCGCTCAATCCCCCACGCGGACAGCCCGGCAAGGCCCAGCGCCATGCCCACCATGCGCGCCGCCGTGACCAGGGACGCCGCCGCTCCCCAATAGTGGCTGGGCGCCGCGCTCAGGGCCGTCACGCTGATGGGAGGCAGCACCAGCCCAAACCCCATCCCGGACAGCACAAGGGGCGCCGTTAGCCGGAATTCCTCCACCTCGGTTCCCCACCCGCTCATGAACAGCAGGCCGATGCCGATGAAGGCCAGGCCCGTCACCGTCACGGGGATAACCCCCGTCCACCGCAGGATGTAGCCCCCGACAATCGCCCCCACCGGTATCGCCGCCGTCAGCCGCACAAGGTGCAGCGCGCTCTCCCAGTCTTCTTTCTCCATCACCGTGTTCGCCATCAGCGGCACGGCCACAAGAGCAATGATCAGGGACACCCCCACCATGAACTGCGTCACGTTCGCGGACACGAACGCGCGTGATTTGTACAGGAATGAGGCGAATAACGGCTGCTCCGCGCGGCGCTCAAAGATGACGACGACGGCGACCAGAACGGCTCCCAGCGCGAGAATCGCGTAGGGCAGCACGGAATCGAAGGAGAAGATCGCCCGCTGTGACAGCCCGACCGTGACGACGGTCAACGCCGCCCCCACCGTCACCGCGCCCACGTAATCCATCTTGGCCTGCGGGTTGGCCTGGTTCCGCAGGATCGCCATCAGCGCGATCAGCAGCAGGCTCTGCGGCACGTCCAGCCAGAAGATGAACCGCCAGCCCACCCACTCGATGAGCGCCCCGCCGTACAGCGGCCCCAGCACCGATCCTGCCTCCGCCGACGCCGCCACGAGTCCGAGCGTCAGGCCGCGCTGGTGTGGCTTCACCGCCGCCACCGCCATCGCCAGGCCGATGGGAACGGTCGCGCCGCCGCCGATGGCCTGGATCACCCGCGCGGACACGATCCACGCGAAGTTCGGCGCGACGGCCACGAACGCGGAGCCAACCGCAAAGATGAGCAGCGCGATCTGGAACATCCGCACGCGCCCATATACGTCGGACAGGCGGCCTGCCAGCGGCATGGCGACCGTATAGCTGACCAGGTAGCCCGTGATGATCCATGACGCCGTATCGAGGTCGGTCAACGGGATTTCAAGCTCCAGCATGACCGTCGGCAGCGCGGCCACCACCACCGTCTGATCGAGCGCAGTCGAAAAGACGCCGAGGCAGATAATCGTAATGATCGCCGTCTGCGAGGAGCCGAGAGAGGAGACGCGGGAACGGACGGTGTTCACGATCCCGATGCTGCGTCCGGAAGTTGGATGTCAACCGGCTGGTCGTATTCGGAGAGGTTGATCAGCCTGCTCGTGCCCGCGCCGTCGTCGTCGAACACGTTGCCCAGTATCTTGATCTGGCGCACGCTCTGGTCGTCCGCGCCAACCCACACGGTCAGTTCGATTGGGTGGCCGGAATCCGCGGACGTGATCAGATTCGCGAGGTCCTCGGAGAGGATGTCCCCGTCGATCCTGATGGTCTCCAGATCGTTGACCGTCTCCCGCCCCGCGAGCGCGACATTCTGGATCTTTGGCAGCAGGTCGCTGAGCGTCTTGCCCAGGCCGATGAAGTTGAACGGCACCTGCTCCAGCGGCAGGGGAGTCCACGGCGCGCCCGATGCGAACTGCATCATCGCCGTGTTGCCCACCGCGATGATGCCGATCTGCACGAATCCCATGGCGGGCGATTCCACGTCCACCACCAGGTGCGTGCGGTCCGGCGCCTGCACCTTCCCGTCCACGCTCTTGAGCGTCTGCCCAAAGAACTTCGTGCCGGATTCCAACTCATCGACCATCTGGAACCGCGCCGTCTCGAATGAAAGCAGGTGCGCGCTCGTGCGGTCGAGAACTTCGTCCAGAGTCAACTCAGGCTCAGGAGTAGCGGTAGGCGTAGCCGCAACCCCGCACCCGCCCGCGAGAAACAGCAGGCCGGCAGCCAGCCCGAAAACTGGCAGCCCCCGAAGGATGAATCCGATTGCGCGCGCCATGGTCGTATCATAGCACCCGCCAACCTGGCGCCGAGCGCGCAGCTTAGATGGCGCTCAGCCGCTGTCTCCTCTAGCTGCGGTCGGCGAGCCTTCCGTCCAGGATCAGGAGGCCGGCCTTGTCGTCACCGACCAAAATGAGGTCGTCGATGATGTCCTGGGCGGCCTTTTCCTCCTCCACCTGCTCTTCGACGAACCACTCGAGGAAGACGTGGGAGGGGTAATCGGAGTGCTGCTGTGCCGTGCGGTACAGGTTCTCGATCATCCCGGTTACCTTGCGCTCATGCTCCAGCGACGCCTTCATCGCGCCCAGGCACGTGCCGAAATCCTTGGGCGGCTCCGGCAGCGACTGCACCGTAACGCGGCCATCGCGGTCATTGATGAAGTCGAAGAACTTCATCGCGTGGGTGGTCTCTTCCTTCGACTGGAGCTTCATCCAGTGGGCGAATCCGCGCAGGTTCGCCTCCTCGAAAAAGGCGGCCATGGCAAGGTAGAGGTGGGACGCGTACAACTCCGCGTTCAACTGGTCATTGAGCACCTTTTCCATCTCAGGGTGTATCATTTTTCCCTCCCGGATACCGGAGTCCGATCCTGCGAACTGTCAAACAACCACTAACCTGTAGTATACGGGCATTTCGGCAAATACTACACTTAGTAGATTGAAACTTGTTCAACTCGGCTTAACGGCGGAAAAGGACTGTTGCTGCTATGGTGTCGATGCGTCTCGCAGGGTCGCGGCCTGTCAGCGCCTCATCGGCGGCGGTGTTCCGCATCCTCTTCGGCCTGCTGGGCCTCGTGGCGGTTGTTCGATTCTTCGCAAGGGGCTGGGTCTCAGAGCTCTACATCGAGCCTGTGCATCACTTCACGTATTCGGGGTTTTGGTGGGTGCAGCCGTGGCCGGCGTGGGGCATGTACCTGCATTTTGCGCTGCTCGGGCTTGCGAGCATCGGCGTGGCGCTCGGCTACCGGTACCGCCTGTCGATCATCGCGTTCTTTCTCCTGTTCACGTACATCGAGCTCATCGACAGGACGACGTACCTGAACCACTACTACTGGGTGAGTCTCGCAAGCTTCCTGATGATCTTCCTGCCGCTGAATCGCGCGGCATCCCTTGACGCGCTGCGGAATCCGTCCATCCGAACCGGCACGATTCCCGTGTGGGCGCTCTGGGCGCTCATGGCACAGTTGGCGGTGGTGTACCTGTTTGCGGGCATTGCCAAGCTGAACCCGGACTGGCTCCTCAACGCGCAGCCGATGCGAATCTGGATGTTCAACAACGGCGACGTGCCGCTTGTGGGGCCGCTGCTCAAGGAGGTCTGGACAGCGTATGCGATGAGCTGGGCGGGGGCTGTGTTTGACCTCACGATCATCGGCTGGCTGCTGTGGCGGCGCAGCAGACCTGTCGCGTATGCCGTGCTCGTCGTGTTTCACCTGATGACGTGGGTGTTGTTCCCGATTGGAATGTTCCCGTGGATCATGATTGCCGGAACACTGATCTTCTTTCTGCCGGACTGGCCGGACCGCCTTATCGCCAGGTTACGGCGCAGGCCGCTTTCGACACCGACGGGGCAGGGGGCGGCATTGTCCCAACCAACTCCGCTCTTTCGGGTGGGCGCCGTTGCGCTGCTGGCATTCGCGCTCATACAAATCGCAATACCCCTCCGGCACTGGGCGTATCCCGGGAACGTGCGATGGAACGAGGACGGCTATCTCTTCTCGTGGCGCGTGCTGCTAACCGAGAAGACCGGCCATATCAGGTTTCACGTGACCGATACGGCAACGGGCGAGCGATGGGTGGAATACCCCGAAGACTGGCTCAGCCCCTTGCAGGCGGAGCGTATGCCGTACCAGCCGGACATGATTCTACAGACGGCGCATATCATTGCAGACGATGCCGCCAAGCGAGGCCGCGATGTTGAAGTCCGCGCCGATTCGTTCGTTGCGTTCAATGGCCGGGAGGCCGCGCGCTTTGTGGACCCGGACGTTGACCTTGCGCAGGTCGAGCCGGGCTTGTGGCCGAAGACGTGGGTTCTTCCGGCGCCGGACGACGTTTGACCTAGCGCAGGCTGTCCCCGTCCGTATCGCTGAAACCGACGGATACGCCAAGCAGGCTGACGACCTCCGTGCTCAGCGTTCGCTGGAGGTCTGAAAGGCGGTCATAGACCTCGCGCACCTGCTCGGGCCTTTCCGAAAGAGCGCGGCGCAGCGGCACATCGACGTCGTCAATGGCCGCGAGCGCGTCATCAAAGTTCTGCTTCATGCGGTCATCGGTCTCGGCGGACAGCACACGCACGATGTCGGATATTCCGTAGCTTTGTTCGCTGTCATGTCCGACGTACATATCCCTCATGCCAAGGATCTGATTGCGTAGATCTTCAAGGGCGTGTTCCCCTTTGCCGCCCGGCAAGAGTTCCAAGTCCGGGCCACCCTCGCGCAGCCCCATCGCAGACGCGAGCCGCATGTCAACTATCGTGCGAATGAGAAACACCTGGGTTCTGACGACTTCGGCAACGGCCTGGCCGGTGAGCAGGGACGCGGTTCCGCGGTCGGTAAAGAAGTCCTTGTACGGCGTCGCGCGCTCAATCCCCGTCGTCCATTCCTCCGCCACAAGCGCCGCTTCAACGTCCACGACTTCTCCAAGAGACGTCAGGAAAGCGCACCGCGTTGAGTCCGGCCCGGACAGCGCCTGCACTGCGTCATCCGCGAATACCAGGTACTCGATTGCGCCCATCCCGCGCTGCGTGGACGACAACGTGAACCGTATGTCGTCAGGGGTTGTGGCCGGGTTGTTCTCCAGCATGTTTTCAATGCGCTCCGGCTCCACCAGCGGCCAATCCATGATGCCCAGCGAGCGGCGATCCATCACGGGACCCATCCACGTTGCCTCAGAGCGCATCCACGGCGCGCGCGTGTCCCGCCACGCCTGTTGGGCGGCGGCCAACGTTGAGTCGGTCGGGTTGGCGCAGAGGGCGTCCAGCGCCACTCGCAGCTCGCCGGTTTTCACAGCGACGGACTCATAACCGGGGACGATGATGAGATCGGTCAGGCTTATTAGAACCTCGTCTTCTTCCGGCGCTGCCTCGCTGCCCTGGTTGCAGGCGACGGCCAGCGCGATGAGCGCGCCCAGACCGATGAGTCGAACCAGTTTGATCATCACAACGACCTCAGAAACGTGATCAGGGCCTGCCGGTCTTCTGCTGCGAGGCCCATGAAGCTGTCTCGTGACTGCTCCGCCTCGCCGCCATGCCACAGTATCGCCTCTTCAAGATTGCGGGCGCGTCCGTCATGCAGAAACGTTGTGTGGCCGTTCACCGTCTCAACCAGTCCGATGCCCCAGAGCGGCGACGTTCGCCACTCCCGCCCGTTGGCCTCCGCATCGGGCCGGTTGTCTGCCAGACCCTCTCCCATGTCATGGAGCAGCAGGTCGGTGTAGGGGTAGATGATCTGGCTGCGCAGGGGCAGGACGGGAAAATCGTCTGCCGTCGTGTAGCGGGGCATGTGGCAGGAGACGCAACCGGTCTGCGCAAACAACTGCGCTCCATGGCGGACGTCGGGGTCGTCCACGTTGCGCATGGCGGGCACCGCGAGGGTCTGCACGTAGAACGTGACCTTGCCCAGCCGCTCATCCGGCGCCTCCGGCGCGCCGCCGTTGGGACGCGCCCGGCATTCCGCCTGGACCGGCGGGCAATTCTCGTGCGGGAAGTACGATGACGTGATGCCAATATCGCCGAGAAAGGCGCCTGCGGACTGCTGTTCAACGGTCGGCTGGTTTGCCTTCCAGCCAAAACGGCCAAGGACATACGATTGCCGCCCGATGTCCCACACCATGTTGGGACGGCCTGAAACCCCGTCGCCGTCGAGGTCGTCCGGGTCTGCCTGCGCCAAGATGTCGTCCTCCCCTATAGCTTCCAGCAACCCCAGCCCGATTGTCTGCGGCGCGATTCGGGGTGAAATCATCAACTGCTCATGGAGCGGCCCATAAGCCGGCTCCGCAATCGTGTATGTCGGCTTGCGCAGGGAATACGACTCGCCATCGGGATACGTCCCGTGAATGAACTCGTATCGAATGAGGATACGCCCCTCAGGTTGGACTCCGAGAATCGCGCGGTCCTGGAGTTGGCCTCCGTAGTTCGGCTCATCGACGGGGCCGTTTGGGCCGGGAATGCTGAGCCTGAGCAGCAGTCCCCGCACCGGATCGTCATCGTTATCGGGGGGCCGTGCCCGCCCGTCATGCGCGTGGCAGGAGGAGCACGACTGCGCGTTGAACGTCGGCCCCAGCCCGTCGCGCGCCTCCGTTGAGGCCGGCGCCGTCACCCAGTTCTGGTTGAAGAAGCTGTCGCCGATCTCGAACGTCCGGCGTTCCTCATTGGTCAGGTTCCGCGCGGAAAGCTCGAACGCATTGGAACCCGCGCTGAGCGCCGTCGTTTCGCCGCCAAGCATCTCGCCAAAAAGCAGTTCCGGATCGATGTCGTCCTGCCCGCCGCCCAGGCAGGCAGTGGACAGGACGACCGATCCAAGCACGATACCGGAAAGGAGCAGCGCTCGCGCCCGCGCACGGAACATCAGCTAACGCTGATCGTGATTCCGATTTCCTCAGCGCCGGTGACGATGGTGTCCGTCTGGTTCTCAAGCGAGACAATGGTGGACCTGACGGCCATCCGTCCCGCTGTCTGGTCGGACACGCCCTCGGCCAGGTGCTGGTCGAATGGGTCGGGAATCGCCGTTGCGAGCGCGACGCTGTGTCGGATTTCGGAAGCGAGTTGATCAGCCAACGCGGCGTCCTGCTCGGCGAAGAGGTCGCGGACGCCGGGGCCGGTCACCGTGCCGTAGTCGCCGAAGTAGACCATCTCAATGCCCTTCGCGTTGGCGATGATGTCCGCGTTCGTGTTGTCGGAGAAGCAGGAATGCTCATCTTCCTGCGAGCGCTCCTCGTAGGCGACCGCCATTCGCTCGCCTGCCAGTTCGCCGCGGCTCAGTTCGCCGATGCCGGTGATGATCCGCTGGATGGCCTCATCGGAGTCCAGGGCGACGAAGTCCGCGCGGTAGTTGTTTGCGCCGGGCGCCCATGCGTTGACCATCTGCTGGAGGTGGATGAGAAGCAGGTCTGAGGCGATGGCCAGGTACGTTGCCCGCCGGTGCGCGTTGGGGTTCGTCGTGTAGTCCTCGATTGGCCGCGCGCCGGGCGCGCCCGCGTTGAAGTCCTGGCCCCAGAGGAGGAACTCGATGGCGTGCCAGCCTGTCGAGACATTCTCCTCGCCGCCCATTTCATTGAGCTCGATCAGCAGGTTGGCGTCGATGACCGGATACTGCTCCGGGTTGTTGATGATCCCGGCGCCCGGATCGCCCTCAACGTAGTCGATGTAGGACTCGTCGAGCGGCCAGGCATTGATCAGCCCCTCCGGCCCGTCATCGGGATTATCGATTGGCCCGTCGTAGAACCGGAACGCCTCGGTCGGACCGTAGTCGTCGCGGGCAAGCAGCCAGAGCCGCTTGGCGGCCTCCAGGTTTGCCGGGGTGGGATCGGCGATGAATCGATCGATTGCCGCGTCCATCGCAATGGCGGAATCCAGGCTGGTCGAATACAGATGGTGAACGCCCTCGGCGTAGTTCGTGACCACCGCCTGCTTCAACTCGTCATCGGGGCCGCTCGATGTCGTTGTGCAGGCCACCATCAGCCCGGCAATCAGCGCCCCGAAGATCAGAATCACAGACCTTGCTCTCACAATCGTCCTCCCTGTTGACGTGTTCTCTGCCCTATGGTTTGTCACACCAAAGCGGCGATTCCGGGAGCAACAGCCGTGGAGAACTGGACGTGCTGCGTATCACATTCAACGGAGGGGAGGTCCGCCGTTGCCGTTCTCTCGCGCCATTACGCCCGGTCTCGCCAACTTTAGCGTCATTTACATTAGTAAAGGCAGCTAAACATGTCAAGAGGCAGCTAACAGCGGCGGAGAAGATTCAATCCTGCTTGGGCAGGGAGTGGGTGTCTGTGGGCTAGATAGGCCCGGAGACGCGAACGTGCTGGGCCCACCGGGTTGGAACCGTGACGTCCTTCCGGTCGATTGTCAGCCGGATGTGTCCGGCGCGCAGGTCCACCTCTTCGATGATGGCCTCGCGCCCCGGCACCACGTCGTTGTCGTGCATGTAATGGAGGAGTTCAAGATCGTCCTCCCCCTCCTCTGTGATGCGCCACACGACAATTGTCTCGCCCACGCTCGTGTCAGTCATCTTGCGCGCGCCCAAAAGCCGCTGCTCATCGGCCGATCCGGGAAACGGGTTGCCGTGAGGGCAGGTCGTCGGGTGCCCCAGGGACTCGTAGAGATGAGCCTCCAGCTTCGACGACAGCGTGTGCTCCATGTGCTCCGCTTCGTCGTCGGCGTCGGCCCAGTTGTACCCCAGGCTGTCGACGAGCAGTCTTTCAATGAGATAGTGCCGCCGGATGATGGACTCGGCGATACCCCTGCCCTCGGGTGTCAGCTGCACGCCGGCGCTCTGGTCGATGACTGCAAGGCCCTGGCGCTCCATCCTCTGAAACGCCTGCGTGACTGCCGATGCAGACACGCCCAGCCGTTCGGCAAGGCGGGAGCCAACGACCCGCGATCCCTCCCGCACGGTCGTGTAGATGCGGATCAGGTATTCTCCCTGTACTGCGCTTGTGGCCTGGTGCGATTCGTCTTTGGTCATATGCCCGTCTACCTTGGCATTCCTTGCAGGGCTCTGTTTGCCCCATTGTACGACGCCCCTGCGAGGCGGCGTAACCCGCGCGCGTGTGAGACTTTTCACAAACGGCATTTCATGTTAAGCTCACTAAATATGTGGACAGTTGACTAAAGGAGGATACCCTCATTCTATGACGAATGTGAAGCTGATGAGCGTGAAGCTGGCGGTAATACTTATCCTGGCGGTTGGCCTTATAGCGGTGATTGCGTGCGGCGGGGATGATCCCACCGCGACTCCGCGCCCCCAGCCCGTTGCCCCAACGGCAACCACCGCGCCGGAACCCACCGCAACCACCGCGCCGGAACCCACAGCAACGCCGACACCTGTGCCGGAGCCAACCGCGGTTCCGATTACCGTGACTGACATGTTGGGCAGGTCCGTCACGATTCCCGCAGCCCCGCAGCGCATCGCCAGTATCAGCCCCACGACGACGGAGTTCCTCTACGCGGTTGGAGGCACAGCAGTCGTCAGGGACTCCAGTTCACGCTATCCCGCCGAAGTGAATCAGCTTCCCGACGTTGGGCCGTCCTATACGCCAAACATGGAGCTTCTCGCCGAACAGACACCGGACCTCATCCTCTTTGAGGGGCTGACCCAGGGCCGCCACCTGCAGGCGCTGTCCCAGATTGGAGTCCCCGTGGTTGGCCTTCGCGTGACATCGTTGCAGGACGTCTACGACGGCATCGACCTGGTCGGCCAAATCGTGGATCAGCAGGAGGCCGCGGTAGCGCTGAAGGGGTCGATTGCCGAACGCATCGAGGCCGCCACCGCAAAGGTGCCGGAGGGCACGACTGCGCTGATCCTCATTCCCGATGAGGAGCAGAACCTGTACGCGGCCAAGCCCAACTCCTACACGGGCGCAATCGCGGATGAGCTTGGATTTGTGAATCCCGCGGCGGACATGGCAGACGGGCAGCGCTTCCCCGGCTTTGCCCTGCTCCCGCCTGAGCAACTGGCAATCATCAACCCGGACTACATCTTCACCATCACGCCCGCGCCCCCGCCGGCCCCGCGTTTCGCGGATCTGTTTGTGGCGAATCCCGCCGCCGGCTTCCTGACCGCCGTGCAGATGGGCAACGTGCATGAGATTGATGCTACGCTGTTCATCCAGGCCCCCGGCCCGCGATTCGTGGATGCCGTGGAGATGATGGCGGAGTTTGTAGGAGGTTAGTCCGTAGTTGTCCCGACGCGCACTGGTCCTGCCCGGGCTGGCGATACTGCTCGCGGTAGGCTGCCTGATCGGGATAATCTACGGCCCGGCCAGTATCGACGCCCCGGCGGCGGTGTGGGCGGTATTCGCTGACGGCGGGGATGAGGCCACCGAACTGGTTGTTGGCCAATTTCGGCTGCCCAGGGTCATCGCGGCGCTGGTAGCCGGGGCCTCATTCGGCGCCTCCGGCGCGCTCATCCAGAGCGCGACGCGGAACCCGCTCGGAGACCCACAACTGTTCGGCGTGGGCGGCGGCGCGGCGATCATCCAGGCCCTTGCCATGGCCGGTCTCATCACTGCGAGCGCATGGGGCTTGGCGGCGCTGTCCGTCGTCGCCTGCCTGGTGATTTCGATCCTGATATTCCTGTTCGCCTCCCGCGAGGACCTCACGCCGACCCGTCTGGCTCTCATTGGCGTCTCGGTTGGCGCGCTCGCCCTTGCGGTGACGGCGGGCATACTGGCCTATGCCCGCGTCTTTAGCGTGCAGTCCATCTTTCTCATCAGCGGTAGCGTGACGAATCGCTCCTGGGATGACATCACGCCTGCTCTTCCGTTCCTGGTCGTTGGGCTAATGCTGGCTGTGGTGGCTGCCGGTCGACTCAACGTGTTGGCGCTGGGCGACCGCCTTGCGCGCCACCTCGGGGCGAACCCGAACCGGACTCGCCTTGTCGCGATGGCATCGGCAGGCGTGCTCGCCGGCGCGGGAGTTTCATTGGCGGGTGTCGTCGGATTCGTCGGCCTGCTCACGCCGCACCTCGTGCGTCTGTTGGTGGGCAACGACGCGAGAATCGTGTTCGCGGTTTCCATCCCGACTGGAGCGGCCATCGTGCTCTACGCCGATCAGATCGCCAGGCTCACCTTCATGCCCTCTGAAATCCCCGTCGGACTGGTCACGACGGCGCTGGGCGCGCCCCTGATGATTTGGATTGCCAGGCAGCTTCGGTGACGCGCTGATGGTCAATCACCCTCGTATACAGGTACAAGACGTGGTGTTCTCCTATGGGGAGCGCAGAACTCTGAACGGCATTACAACGTCGATAGCGGCAGGGGAATTCGTCTTCGTCCTGGGCGCCAACGGGATGGGGAAATCGACGTTGATGCGCCTAATGGTCGGGGAGTTGGAGCCGACCGAAGGCCGCATCCTGATCGAGCAGGACGGCGCTGCGGCCCGCCTGCCCGGACATGCCGGGAACATCGCCTATCTCCCGCAAGACCTGCAAGACCCGCCGTTCCTTTCCGTCAGGGAGGTCGTGAGCCTTGCGCGATTCAACCCCGGGCGCAGCATCGGCTGGCGGCTTTCCAGGGCTGATTCCGCGCTGGTGGATCAGGCCATAGACCAATGCGGCCTCGGACAGTTGGCTGACCGGCAGTTCTCCCAGCTCTCAGGCGGTGAAAAGCAGCGCGCTTGGCTCGCATTCTGCCTAGCCCAGCAGCGCCAATTCATCTTCCTCGATGAGTCCCTCCAGAGCCTCGACTACCACAGCCGCAACGACTTCTTCGATATGCTTGCCGCCCTGGCGGAACAGGGAAAGGGGGTACTGGTCATCACGCATGATTTGGACATGGCGAGGCGGGCAGGCCGACGGGTCCTGGTTCTGCGGGACGGCGCGCTGATTTATGATGGGGCGCCGGGGGACAGCCTGGCGGGACTGCTTGAATGATCTTTTCGCCCCCCATGCCCAGACCTTGCTGAGAGGCTGCCAATCGCTGGAAGTGGTTGGGCTCAGAGCGTCCCCTTATAGTGCCTTCCGAAGCCACTGCCAAAGAGCCGCCTCCACCGGACAATCGAATCCCGAATTGACGGGCAGGCTAGGGCATCGCTCGCAATTCCCGCGTACCGATTGATGCTCTCTTTGAGAATCTCAAACTGCGCATCATCCCAGTGGCGGTCAAATGTCTCCGAGCCCAGCACAGGATTCCTGACCTTGGGTTTCCGCTGCTGCCTCTGCAGATAGCTGTCCATCCTCGTCAAGACCGTCGTCAACGTGCTGGCGACTGACCTCACGGAGTCTTGCCCACGGTCGTCTGTCTGGATTGCGTTTGCGGCGAGGGTGGTGAGCATGATGGACTTGGCGATGTAGTTGCTCTCGCGGTCTCGCAAGTATTTGAGTAGCCGTACTGCGCGCTTCAGGTTGACATTGGTGACCCTGCTCTTCTCATGGAACCAGTTGTGGTAGTGTTTGCCGTCCGTTTCCTCAAACCGGTTGTCAACACCGTTGCAAACCTTGTGTGTGTCGCCTCGTGTGATTCGCGGGACAACGTCCATGCTGAAATTGTTGGCGAACCTGATTGTGACGCACCTTGTGCCCAACTCAAGTTTGTCCCTGTAGTTTGGATTCTTGGCTAGCGCCTCGTGGACAGCACCGAGGTAATCCCTGGGTTGCCAACCATCCTGAGGATTCATCACGATCTGGACATCGGCATCGTATTCGTCCTCCTCGTGTACGGGCTTGATCAGCGTGTCCAGGCTCAGGGAACCTTGCCGATCTATCTTCTGGAATCCATCAAGTTCTCTACGCAGGTGGTTTTTGACACCGTGAATGCCGGAGCGGATCCTGCTGACCCTTTCCATGTTCGGGTTGACTTCGTCCCTCAGGAAGAGCCTGAATTGTCTAACAAGAGCGGTCATCGCACCCTCCTCGCGGTCATGTCAGCGCCGTGAACTGTGTCGCCGGCTGGGCCAGGAAAGTCTCGATGATGCGAGTCTCGTTTTCCTTGACGACCTGCCGCGCTTCCGATGGTAGCAGGCTTCTTGCCGCCTCCCAATCGTCCATCTCAATCGGCTCGCGTCCCTCAGGCCGATCGAGCCTTGTGATGTTGTTCCGGCCGATGAGTAGCCCCGCCTGGTTGACTGCCGTTTCCGATTGCAGGTGCATCTGAAACTCAAACACCCTGCGCCAGTGGAGCAAGCCGGCGCTCTTTGATTGTCTGTCGCTCATCTCAAACGGCTTTCCGCCGCAGCCGATGCTGAGGATGCGCACATTTTCAGGCTGCGCGTCGAAGCATGAGAGAGCCTCCACCAGGGCCGCCAGCGTCGGGTTGTTAGCCCAGATACCTCCATCGAAGTACGTGTAACCGCCTCTGTGGAAGGGAGGGAAATATGTCGGGGCCGCAGACGTAGCGGCGGCCACCGCTTGCATCGGCGCGTCTCCGTCGAGTGTGTAATCGGGATGATGCGGTGTCTTGTATACCCACACTTCGCCGTTCCTGCCCTCGGTCGCGGGTACGAGCAGCCGATACTTCGAGTCTCGCAATGCCTTGCCGCCAACCCGTTCTCGGAGAAGCGCGTCCAACGGCTTGCGATCATAGCGAGCCCGGAAGAACTGCCGCAACCTGCCTGGAAGGCCTCGCCGGAACTGGGGAAAGACAAGGTAACCCTCGTCCAGGTACATGCGCTCGACTTCTGTTGCGGTAAGCCCCGCCCCAAGCCCCAATGCAATGATGCCGCCGGTCGACGTTCCTGCTATGAGGTCGAAATAGTCCCCGATGCTCTGCCCGTTGAGATAATCCCGCTCCAGAGATGCGAGGATGGTCGCCGGAAAGATACCCCTGATCCCACCGCCGTCAATCGAAAGAATGCGGAAGCGTTGGTCCGCGTTCCATGGCAGGCGCTTGCGAGGCTCCTGAGCCGTCGAATCTGAACGAGACGGGAGACTGTGAACGTCCATGCCAGTCCAATCCAAAAAATACCCCTGGGCGGACTCGAACCGCCGACACTCGGTTTAGGAAACCGATGCTCTGTCCTCTGAGCTACAGGGGCACGTGTTCGATCTGGGAGGCTGCGCGACGCAAAAATCGCTGTGCATGCCAGGCGATTCTAGGTGCGGGCTGCTGCCAGTCCTGCGGCGGCCCGCGCCTTGCTCTCCGCCGCCTTCAGCAGCGCGTCATACGCCTTGATGAAGGCATCCACGCCCTCATCCAGCAATTCGGCGTGGACCTTTTGGAAATCTACGCCTTGGGCGGCGATGTCCGAGAGAACCTTCGCAGAACCCGCAGGATCGTCCCCAATTGTCGAACGCACGGCGCTCACGCTGCGGAATGAGTCCACCGTCGCCGGGGGCATCGTATTGACCGTATTGGGTCCGATAAGCTCATCGACGTACAGCGTCGCGGTGTAGGCGGGGTTCTTCGTGCTCGTGCTTGCCCACAGCAGCTGCTGGGGACGCGCCCCGCGCGCCGCCTGCGCCCGGAACTCCGGCTCCTCCGCAAGCCGCAGCGAGAGTTGGAACGCCTGCCGCGCATTCGCCACCGCCGCCTTGCCGCGCAGCGCCAGGGCCTCGTCCGTCCCAATCCCGTCCAGCAGAGCGTCCACCTTGGAGTCCACGCGGCTCACGAAGAACGATGAGACGGATGCCGCATGTGTCGGGTCTGCCAGCCGGGCAACGCCGCGCGTATAGGCCCGTGCCGCCGCCTCGTACTGCTCCAGCGAGAACATCAGCGTCACGTTGACGTTCACGCCCTGCGCGATGAGTTCCTCCACCGCGGGAAAACCCTGCGGCGCGGCGGGAACCTTGATCATCAGGTTCGGGCGGTTCACCTCGCCCCACAGCCGCAGCCCGTCGCTGATCGTCCCCTGCGTGTCGTACGCCAGGTGCGGCGACACTTCAAGGGAAACAAACCCGTCCGCGCCGCCGGATGCGTCGTAGACGGGGCGCAGCACGTCTGCCGCATCGCGAATATCGCGGATGCCCACGTGCTCGAACAGGTCTTTGGCGGTGCTGCCGGGATTCGCGGCCATGTACGATGACAGGGCGTCGTCGTATGACGCGCTGCCCGTGACGGCCTTTTCGAAGATGCTCGGGTTGCTCGTCACGCCGCGCAGCCCGTCCTCATCGACAAGCCGCTTCAGCCCGCCCGTATCGATCAGGTCCCTGTCGATATAGTCGAGCCAGAAAGACTGTCCCAGATTGCGGAGGTCTTGCAGCGGATTAGACATGTCTCGTCACCTCTCCTGATTGCCAGCCCAACGTGTCCACCATCCGCCGATTTGCCCTCGTAGTCAAGCGACGGCAACCCTGGCCGGACGGCGCGCCAATGCGCGGCGGTACACGTCGAGAACCTCGTCGGCCACCACGCCCCAATGGTAGCGGGTGACGGTCTCGGAGCCGGCGGCGGCGATGGCACCCCGCAGTTCCGCGTCTCGCAGCAGCCGCATCAGCGTTGCGGCGAACCCCTCCTCATTGCGCGGATCGGCCAATAGGCCGTTGTGCTCATTCGAGATGACCGACCTGTGCCCCGCAATATCGGACGCAACGACGGCCCTGCCCGCCGCCATCGCCTGGATGAGCACGATGCCCATGCTTTCGTTCCCCAACGCCGGGCTGCAAAAGATGTCCGCCGTCCGGTAGTAGCGCGGCAGGTCCTCATCCGAGGCGTAGCCGATGAAATGCACGTCCTCAAGCCCACGCTCGCCGATGACCCGCGCGCTCTCCCTGTCCATGTTCCCCGGCCCGACAACAAGCAGCCGGCAGTTGGGGAACTGCCACCGTATCTGCCCATAGGCCCGGAGCATGTGCGGAAACCCCTTCCGCTTCTCCATCCGCCCCTGGAACAGGATGTTCAGCTTGCCGTCCTGGTACGTCTGGAACGGCTCCGCCCCGGCGAAGGCTCCCATGTCCACCCCGTTCGGGATGATCGTGTAGTCGCCGGGGAAATAGCGGTTGGCGAATTCTCTCGCCGGTTCGGTCACCGCAATGCGCTCATCCAGCCTTTGCACCCACCGCTGCAAAAGCGGGCGCGAAAGCCCCAGGGCGCGCCGCCGCTCCGCGTAGGCGTGGAACGTGCCCACCAGCGCCGGGCCGGATGCAAGGCGCAAGAACGTCAGCGGCAGGGTAGGGGTCATCGGCTCGTGCAGATGCACCACGTCGAAATTCCCGCGTTCCAACAGGGGGCGCACGTGCTTGCCCAGCGTCAGCGACACCGTGACTCTTGCGATGGAGCCCGCCGTCGGAACGGGAATGGGGCGTCCGATGATGGCGAGGTTGTCCGCGTCCACGTCGTCGAGCGGTTTGGATGAGGGCGCGACGATGGTAACCTCGTGTCCGCGTCGGCGCAGTTCGTCGCTCAGGCCGGAGATATGATTCGTCACCCCGCCCGGGTAGGCGAAATCGTAGGGGGAGACGATGGCAATGCGGAGTGGCCGCGACCAATCGGCCGCGGCCACGTCCAACGTTTCGCGTTCAGCTATGGCGCTCATCAGTGTGACCGTCGCTTAATGCTAACACGACAGCCCTACCGGCGATGCGCCGTGCAGATTGCGGCTCCCTAGAGCACCGCCTCCCGGTCCAGCCTGACCTCGATGTGCGGCAGCGTATCGTCCGGCCCGCCCTCATTGGCGATGAACTGCTCAAGGCGGTTGCGCGCCTCCTCATCCCGCATTTGCAAAGGCGGAGACTTCATGAAGTAGGACGACGGCGGGACAAGCGCGCCGCTGATGCCGCGATCCAGCGCGATCTTCGCGCAGCGGATGGCGTCGATGACGACGCCGGCGGAGTTCGGGCTGTCCCACACTTCGAGCTTCAGCTCAAGATTCAAGGGCACGTCGCCAAACGTGCGCCCCTCCATGCGAATGTACGCCCATTTGCGGTCCAGCAGCCACGGCACGTAGTCGCTCGGCCCAACGTGGATGTTGTCCGGGTCCAGGTCGAAGTCCAACTGCGAGAGCACGGAATTGGTCTTGGACTCCTTCTTGGACGTCAGCCGCTCCCACTCCAACATGTTGTAGAAGTCCGTGTTGCCGCCGAAGTTCAACTGGTACGTGTTCTCCAGCTTGACGGCGCGGTCTCCGAACAGCCGCGACAGCACGCGGTGAACGATGGTCGAGCCGACCTGCGACTTGATGTCGTCGCCGATCACCGGCAGGCCCGCGTCGCGGAACCTCTTCTGCCAGTACGGCTCCCGCGCAATGAACACCGGCACGCAGTTGATGACGGCAACGCCGGCCGCGAGCGCCTGCTCCACGTACCACTTCGTCGCCATCTCGCTGCCCACGGGCAGGTAGCTGATCAGGACATCGACCTCGCGCTCCTTGAGGATGTTGAGGATGTCCGCCGTCTGCCCTGTGGCCTTGTCGATCTTCTGTGAGAGAAACTCGCCGAGACCGTCGTGCGTCATGCCGCGCTCGACAGTCACGCCCGTGCGCGGCACGTCCGTGAACTTATACGTGTTGTTGGGCTCGGCGAAGATCGCCTCGGAGAGATCGGCGCCCACCTTCGTCGCGCCCACGTCGAACGCCGCCACGAAATTGATGTCCGATATGTGATACGGACCGAGCCGGGGGTGCATCAAGCCCGGGATCGACTCGGAATCGGACGCGTGCTGATAGTAGTGGATGCCCTGAACCAGGGAGGACGCGCAGTTGCCGACCCCCACGATTGCCACATTGATCTGGTCTCCCATAAAAACCTCCTAGGTCTGCGCAAGGAATCAAGTAACCACATACAGCGCCCCGCGTCAAATCGCCCAGGCGACCCCTATCTGATTCCCCCGCTTCTTGTCGGTTGTGGCGTTTCACCGGCCAGCGACCACATACCAACGGCGGTCCCGCCCCCACAGGAGGCCCGCATAGCAACTTAGGACAATCCCCGCGCCCTGTTGGAAATCCTGACGATGCGGCTAAACCAAGCCGCTTGATGCTGTCAGGCGGAAAGTACCCTACTTCTCTTCTTCCATCCCCGACTCACGCAGCTTGTTGGCCTCCGCGTCGCTCAGAATGCGGAACACGGAAGCGCTGGGATCCTCGTCGGCCACGCCGCGAACGGCGGGGCGCCCGTTCTTCAGCGTCACCAGCTTGGGGTTGCGGATCACGACAGACTTCCGGAGCTTTAGTGAGTACGCGGTCAGCTCTTCCATGACAATCTCCCTTGCGTAAGACGTAATGAACTGACTCTAGGGTTGACAGTACGCTCATGTCAAGATGCTAACGCGCCCTTTACGGGCTATTCGCCCCGAATACGGTATGAGGGTGCCACCTGCCGGAGCCCGTGCGCCGCAGCAGCGCAAGCAGGGAGCCGTCCGGCGCCAACGCCGCGGCGTTCCCCGCCTCAGGCCCCGGGCAGAAGACGGCATCGGATTCCCCCGGCACGCTCACCCAGTCCCCGGACGCGGGCGCAAGGTCCATGCCGGAGCGCACCCGCCCTGTGAAACCGGAGCGCACCTGTATGGCGGGCCACCCCGGAAACACGGACGCCAGTGGCGCGACCGCTCCCGCTGCCCCGTCTCCCGCCAGTGCCTCTTCCGCTTCCTCCAGCCCCAGCGAATTGTGTTCCGTGAACGGCCCCACCCGAACGCGCTGCAGGCCGTCCAGCACCCCGCCGCATCCCAGTCGCTCGCCAATGTCCGCGGCCAGCGACCGCACGTACATCCCGCGTCCGCACGCCACAGAGAGGCGGACGCGGGGCAGGGCAAACGACTGCGCGTCGATCCCGTACACCGTCACCGCCCTCGGCTCGCGCTGAACCTCCTCGCCGCGCCGCGCAATCTCATAGAGCCGCTCTCCCTGGTGCTTCAGCGCGCTGTACATTGGCGGCACCTGCCGGATTTCACCGATGAACTCCGGGATCACCTGCCGGACGTCGTCTTCCGTCACGCCCTCCGTCGTTCTCGTCTCCAGCACCGTGCCGTCCATGTCCAGCGTGTCCGTGACCGTGCCGAGCAGCACCTCTGCCTCATACCCCTTGGCCAGTTCCTCGATGCGGCTGCTGAGGCGCGTCGCCTGCCCGAAGAGAATCGGCAGCACGCCCTCCGCCGCAGGGTCCAACGTCCCCCCGTGCCCCACGCGCTTCACCCGGCTCGCCCGCCGCAGCCGCTTGACCACGTCGAACGACGTCATCCCGCGAGGCTTCCAGATTGAGACAAAGCCGTTCAGATTAGCGTTCGCCACGACTCTCCCCGCTCGCCGGCTTGAGGGTTAGTAGGACGGCCGCTCCTGCTGCACGTACGTCATGATGATATCGCCCTCTTCGAAGTCCGAGAATCCCTCGATGCCGATGCCGCACTCCTGGCCCGCGTTCACTTCGCGCGCCTCATCACGGTACCGGCGCAGGCTGGCGATGGGAGCGTCCGTGATGACCTCCCCGTCGCGCAGAACCCGCGCCAGCGACGTGCGGCGCACCCGCCCGTCCATGACGACGCACCCTGCCACGCGCCCCCCCCGGATATCGAAGACCTGCCGAACCTCCGCCCGTCCCTCTTCAACCTCGTGCAGCAGCGGCGCAGCCAGTCCGCGCAGCGCGTTATCGAGATCGTCCAGCAGTTGGTAGATGATGGCGTAGTTCCGGATCTCCACCCTGCGTGAATCGGCGAGGCGGCGAGCCGCCGTTTCGATGCGCGAGTTGAACCCAAGGATCGTCGCGTCCGACGCGGTCGCCAGCAGCACGTCGCCTTCCGTAATCGACCCGACGTCCGTGTGCAAAATCTTGCTGCGCGTCATCTCGTTGCCCAACCGCGATATCGAACTCCGCAGCGCCTCCAGGCTGCCCTGCGTGTCCGCCTTGATGATCAGGTTCAGGTCGCGCACGTCCCCGCTGCCGATCTGTGAGGCGTACTGCTCGAGGCTTGAGGGCTGGCGCCGGTCTGCGGTCTCCGCTGCGTCGGCCCGTTGTGTAGCCGCCGCCCGCGCCTCTTGGTCGGACCTGGCAATCTCCAGCACGTCCCCGGCCCGCGGCACGTCGGTCAGGCCGAGGATTTCCACGGGCATCGACGGCCCCGCCTCCGCTAGACGCTTGCCGCGAAAGTCCGTCATCGCCCGGACCCGCCCCCACGTCGCCCCCACCAGCACGGTCATCCCCGTCCGCAGCGTTCCCGACTGCACCAGGACGGTGGCGACCGGGCCGCGGTTCTGATCCAGCCGCGCCTCGATCACCGTTGCGCGCGCCGAAACCTCGGGATCGGCGCTCAACTCAGAGATTTCCGCCACGAGCTGCAGGGATTCCAGCAGGTCCTCCAGGCCGTCGCCCGTTCGCGCGGAGACCGGCACGCTCAGCACGTCGCCGCCCCAGTCTTCCACCAGCACTTCCTGTTCGGACAACTGGCGCTTCACGCGCTCCGGATCGGCGGCCGGCACGTCCATCTTGTTGATCGCCACGATGATCGGCACGTCCGCCGCCTTCACGTGGTTGATCGCCTCGATCGTTTGCGGCATCACGCCGTCGTCCGCCGCCACCACCAGCACGGCGATATCCGTGACGTTCGCCCCGCGCGCCCGCAGCGTCGTGAACGCCTCGTGCCCCGGTGTATCAAGAAAAGTGATGGGCGCGCCGTGGACATCCACCTGGTACGCGCCGATGTGCTGCGTGATGCCCCCCGCCTCCCCGTCCGCCACGTTGGTCTCACGCACGGCGTCCAGGATGCTCGTCTTCCCGTGGTCGACATGACCGAGAACTGTCACGACGGGCGGGCGCGGCTGCGCGTTCTCCGTCTTTTCCGCGTCTGCCATCCGCTCGCCCAGCGCGGCGTCCGCGTCCTCCGCCTCCTTGACGTCAAACCCGTAGAACTTTGCGATTGGTGTCGCGATGTCGGCGTCGATGGCATCGTTCAGGCCCGCCATCACGCCCATGCGCATCAGGTTCTTGATGACCTCAACGGGATTCGCGCCAACCTGCTCTGCCAGTTCGCCCACGGTGATACCGCGGGACAACTCCAGCACCCGCTCCTCGGATTCCGCTGTCCGTCCCTGTGTTGTCATGGCGAGACCCCCTCGCCGCCCGCGCGGCTCAGGATCACCGCCTGCCCCTCGCGGCGCAGGCGGTCGCGGTCATCCGACGATAGGGGAGCGCTGAGCAGAAGCCGCTTTTCAAGATAGGAGCCGCGCAGTCCGCGCTCCCAGCATGTGTCCTCTAAGCAGAGATACGCCCCGCGCCCTGAGAGCTTGCCGGAGCCGTCGACGGAGACCCTGCCTGAGGTATCGCGAACAACCCGCACGAGCTCGTGTTTTGCCCGTGTCTGTCGGCAGGCGATGCACGTCCGCTGTGGTTTGCGCCGCGCCTCTGTGCCTTGTCGTCGTCGCTCTCTCGTTGCTGCCGTCACGTCTAGCGGTTGCCGCCTCTCCTCCCGCCGCGCCGCTCGTCTCGGCCACCGCGGAAACGCCCGCCGCGTTCCGGGAAAATATCCTCGGCGAATCGAATGCCGCCGCTCGTCTCGCCCTGCCGCTCTGACTGGTACTCCTGCAAGAACGCATCGAAGTCGAACCGCGCCGATTCCTCGTCGCCCTCTTCGGCCTCGTCGCCGTCGGCTTCCTCCTCCACAGGCTCGCCCTCTGCTTCTTCAAGGGCGCGCAGCAGCGCCTCTTCCTCTTCCTGCAGCTTGCGGAGCTCGTCTTCGATTTCCTCTTCGGTCTGAGCAGTCTCGGGAGCCGTCGCCTCGATGGTCGCCGCCTCATCGGTGGCCTCGGCCTCAACGGTGGCGACGGCCTCCGGCGCTTCGACAGCCTCAACCTCTTGCTCGGCGGCCTCAACTGGCTCAACTGTTGCCACGGCCTCCTCGACGGGCAGCGCCTCCGCTGCCGCCCCGGTCTCAGCCTCTTCGGCCACGCTCACGGCCTCCGCGACGATGGCCTCAACCTCCGCCTCGTCCGTTTCAACGGCCTGCTCTGCGACGGCGGCGTGCTCCGGCCCGCGGGCCGTGCGTTCAGCCTCCTCCGCCAACACCTCAGACGTGCTGCGGATGTCGATTCTCCAGCCGGTCAGCCGCGCCGCCAGCCGCGCGTTCAGCCCCTCCCGCCCAATGGCGAGCGATAGCTGCTGCTCAGGCACCACCACGAGCGCCGAGCGGTCGCCGGTGATCTCCACGCGCGATGTCTGCGCCGGACTCAGCGCGTGGCCGATGTACACGGACGGGTCCTCATTCCACGGGATGACGTCGATCTTCTCGCCGTGCAGCTCGTTGACGATGTTCTGGATGCGAACGCCCCGCAAGCCCACGCATGAGCCAACGGGATCGACGCCCTCCTGCCGCGCCTCCACGGCCACCTTGGAGCGGTAGCCCGGCTCGCGCGCGACGTTCCTGATGACGACCGTCCCGCTCATGATCTCCGGCACTTCCAGTTCAAATAGGCGGCGAATCAAATCCCGGTGGGCGCGCGAGACCAGGATTCGCGGGCCGCGAATACCTTTCTCCACTTCCTGGATGAGCACGCGGATGCGCTGCCGCGCATAGTACTGCTCGCTCGGCACCTGCTCCGTATGCAGGAGAACCGCCTCCGTGCGGCCCAGTCCGATGACGACCTGTCCCTGCTCAACCTTCTGCACCACGCCCGTCATCAACTCGTTGATCCGGCCCGCGTACTCGTCGTACACCTGGTCGCGCTCCGCCTCGCGCAGACGCTGCATGACCACCTGCTTCGCGGTCTGGGCGGCGATGCGCCCCGCGTCCTCCGGGCTCTCCTCAACGGAAATCGTGTCGCCGATGTTGACGCCCGGCTTGATGACGCGGGCCTCTTCGAGCGTGATCTCGTCGTTGGGTTGGGTGACTGTCTCGACGACGGCCTTGTTGACGGTGACGATGATCTCGCCGGTTGTGGGCAGTATCTGGACGTCGATGTCATCCGTCTCGGCGCCATCGCGCTTGTACGCCGATCTCACCGCGTCCTCGATGGCTTCGAGGACGACGTCGCGCGGCAGCCGGCGTTCCGTCGCCAACTGCGTGACCGCGAGCAGGAAATCGCTCTTCATACGCCCCTCATTTCCGCTGCCAAACACTCCCCCGCAACAAGAGCCGCTAATAAAAAAAGTGGGATTGGCGCCCCACCTTTCATACGCGCGGTTCTCGTTGCCTTCTGCCCCAAAGTGTACCATCCGAACCCCCGCGCGGCAATTCCAAAACCCCCGCCGCCCCTCCGAATCCCCCGCGTAGGCGGAGGCCACCCGCACCTCCGTTTTTCCCGCGAAAGCGGGAATCTAGACCACAATATCACCTTAACATCATCTAAAATCCAAAATAAGTCACCACTCCGTAATACAAAACCTAGTATCCTTGACGCATGGTCACCCTCCCCCACATCCCCACACCGTCCGCAACCTGGCGAACCCTCGCCCTAACCATCCTCGTCCTCATCGCCGCCGCCATGGCATGGTCATCCGCCCCCCAGGCCGCCGCCCAATCCGCCCCCGGCCAGGTCGCATCCGTCACCGTCACCCGCGCCAACGCCACCCTCACCGCCATGTGGAACGCCCCCGCAGGCGCGACCAAGTACCACATCACGTATAGCTCCGACAACAAGAAGAGTTGGAGCGCAGCCGCCGGCCCCAACGACAACCACGCCGCCACCACCATCGACATCACCGGCATCGACGTCTCGAAGAGCTATGTCGTCGGCGTCCGCGCGGGAAACGCCCACGGCTGGGGCCAGTGGCGCAACTCGGCGAGCAACTCGCCCGATCCGCCGCCGGGCAAGCCCGGCACAATCACCGTGAGACGCGCCGACGGCACGCTCACCGCCTCCTGGGATGCCGTCAACGGCGCGGACAAGTACCACGTCACCTACAGCTCGGACAACCGCAAGAGTTGGAGCCTCGCCGCCCACGCCCACACCACGACCGGCATCACTTTCAACGTCAACAACGCCCTCACCTATATCGTGGGTGTGCGCGCCGGCAAGACCGTCGGTAACGCTACACTGTGGAGCGGCTGGCGCAACTCGTCGTCGAGCGGCTCTGTGGGGCCGCCCGCAGCCCCGGCCGAGGTGTCGACCAACCGGGTCTGCGACAGCAAGTTCTCGTTCAGTTGGACGCCGGTGGCGGGCGCGACGGGCTACGACCTCGTCAGCAGCCCCAACAACCGCAAGAGCTGGCAGCGTCTGGCCACGAACACGGGCGTGACAGGCGGTGTGTTCACCAGCTGGCAGAAGGACAAGACCTACTACATCGCCGTGCGGGCGCGGAACGCCAACGGGATGAGCGGCTGGACCAACTCCGCCGCCGCGCCCGCGCCCGCCTGCAAGGCCGGCAACCCGAAAGCAGTGACCGCCACCACGCACGGGACGGCGGGCGGCAGCATCACGACGACGTGGGACGCGGGCCATCGCGCCAGCGCCTACAACCTCAACTACCAGGTGGGCTCCAACTGGACGCGCATCGCATCCAACATTTCCGCCACAACGCACACCAACACTGTGACCGGCACGGACGCAGTTCAGTTCGCCGTGCAATCGATCGGCAACGGTACAACGAGCGAGTGGAGCCACGCGAACATCGGCTGGCTCACCGCGTCCAACCCCACCGCAACCGGCGCAACCCTCGCCCTCGCAGGCCACTCCGGCAGTTGGCACGTCAAGAAGACATCGCCCTCTCCCGCCGGAACATGCTCCTCCGCCATCAGCGGCGCAACGCACACGCTCTCCACCCTGACCGGCAGCACAACCTACACCGTCACCGCCTACAGCGATGCCGTCTGCGCGAACGCCATCGGCAGCGCAACCTTCACGACGACCCAGTCCTCCGCCCTCCCCTCCGCCCCCGCCGCGCCAACGCTGACGACTGGCAACGCGCGCCTCACAGTGGACTGGACCGCCGCCGCGCACAACGGCGCACTCATCACGGATTACGATTTCCGCTACCGCACGGTGGGCACGTCCACCTGGAGCGGCGCCTACATCCAGGGCGCAAGCTACAGCCCCGGTTCTCTGGGGAACTGGAAGCAAAGCAACGGTAGCGCGGGGATGGCGCTGGACCTGGGAAACGTCAGCCTCTCCGGCCTGACGGTGACCAAGGTATCCACCGGCGGCATCTCCAACGTCTATAAGATCAGCGAGGCAGTCGGCGGCTTCCGCCTGAAACTGAATGCGAAGAACGCCTGGAACTATACGCTGACGTACCAGGCGCGCTACGCCGCTACCGCCCCGTCCACGAGCAACATGAACACCCACGGCACGCTCTTGTGGGAGCAGTCGGCCGGCTCCGGCTCGTCGTTCACCAAGGACGCCTCCACACTCGCCCTCCCCGCCAACACCCACTTCTGGGTCACGACGACCGCCGATGGCCGCACGGACATCGTCACGCCCACAATCCAGGCGGACGCCGCCACCGTCCCCTCTCCGCTGCGCGGCACGGTCACCGGCCTGACCAACGGCACGAACTACGACGTCCAGGTGCGCGCCGTCAACGCCAACGGCCTCGGCCCATGGTCGCCCTCGGGCACGCTCAAGGCGGGGCTGCCCGCCCGGCCCGCCGCGCCCGCGCTCGTCTCCGGCAATAGCCGGATGACCGTCAACTGGGTCGCCGCCAACGGCAACGGCTCCACCATCACCGACTATGACATCCGCTATTCGTCCAACGGCGGCTCCACCTGGACGACCCTTGAGATGAACGCCGCCGCGAACACCGCCCGCTCCTACACAATCATGAGCCTCAACAACGACACGGCCTACGTCGTCCGGCTCCGCGCCACCAACACCCACGGCGACAGCGTCTGGTCGCCGTCCTCCGCATCCGTCGAAGCAGGCACGCCCGATCCGCCCACCGCTCCCGCGCTCACCCCCGGCTCCGGCCAGGTCACGGCGACGTGGACGGCCCCCGCCAACAACGGCTCGGCCATCACCGATTACGATCTGCGCTACTGCTCGACGGCCTGTTCGACGGCCAGCAACTGGACGTTCGTCGAGAACGGCACGTCCGCGGGCACGACCGCCACCATCCCGAACCTGACCGACGGCACGCCCTACCAGGTGGAGGTGCGAGCCACGAACGGGCGCGGCGACAGCGGATGGTCGCCTGCCACAACTCTTGCCACCCTCACCGCCAGCCAGGTCACCGGCGTCACGGCCACGCTCACCTTCGCCAAGGGCAGCCACAGCGGCAGCTGGTACCTCAAGAAGACCGCGCCAACCCCGGCCGGAACCTGCTCATCCACCATCGCCGTGACAACGACGACGCAGAACCTCACCAACCTCACGCGCAACACCGCCTACACCTATTTCGCCTACTCCGACTCCGCCTGCGCGACGGCCATCGCCCGCATCGCGTTCTCTACTCTCCCGTCCACGCTTACTGCCAGCGCGTCCAACACGTCGCCTACGCTCACCATCGCCCACCACACCGGCAGCTGGTACGTCAAGGAGACAAGCCCCTCCACCACCGGCACCTGCTCCTCCGCCATCTCGGGGACGACCCATAACCTGAGCGGCCTGACGGACGGCGTGCCCTACGTCTACCACGCCTACAGCGACTCCGCCTGCGCAACCCCCATCGCCCGCGTAGCGTTCACCACCACACTCTACCCGCCCACGGGCGTCTCCCACAGCTCGAATTGCAGCCCGTTTACGTGCGGGACAACTGTGAACTGGAGCCGAAACAGCAACACAACCGGATCCGTCGGCTACGAAGTGCAGTTCACCGACTACGACAATTCCAGCTGGACTCACTGGCACACGGAGCAGCCAACGACAGACTCGAGCTTGAGTGACTACGGCAGCTCCAGCCACAACTTCAACGCCCGCGTCCGCGCCTTCCGTACCACCAGCGGCGTCACGGTCTACAGCGCCTGGGTAGAATAACCCCCGCGCCTACCCCCCGCCCCCCTCCGAATCCCTCGCGCCGCCTTCCGAATCCCCCCGTTCACCCCTCATCACGCGCGCAGTTTCCGCCACTCGCGCCTCTGCCTGCGCGAGCCGCATGATGGCGTCCGCGAGATCACTCGGCGCAACATCCCGGATAACCAGCTGCTCCCCGTCCCGCCCGATCCCCAGAGATTGGCAAGAATCGGCGATGAGCGTCCGCTGTTTCGGCAATTTGCCGTCGTCGCCGGTTCGGGTTAGCAGCCAGCCTGTGGCATCGCCAAAATCGTCGCACCGAAAGAGCGACGGCATCGACGATGTCAACTGTTCCCGAAGTTCTTCGACAGTCACGGCGATACCTCCTCCACACGGAATCGCTGGGCAAACCGCATGACGCTCTGCGCCTCCCACGTGATATCCCGCTCAATAACCTTGCTGGTGTCAGCAACGATGGCGAGAACGTCTGAGGGTGGTCATTTTGGCCAATCCACTACGCCACAGATGGCGAGGAAAATTACAACCCCTAAGGCCGTGTGCAACCCGACAAACAGAATCGGTACCCCTCGCTCGATGGTTGTTACTGCTCGATAGCCCCTGTCCTGGCTCTCCGCAATCACCTGCCACTCATATTGATACACTGCCGCCGGCAAGTGCTCCTCCAACTCATGGATAATGTCGAACTTCACGCGGTTTAGGTCGGCGTGTGACTTGATGATCAGGAACCAGAGCACAGAGACGAGAATCCCGATGACGGGAATCAGCAGTATCCAGGAGCTCTGGCCAATGCCGGTGGATTGAATCCCGTAAAGCGCGACTATAGCTGCATTCAGGGTCAGCAGGTAGCGGCTGGATTGGACGCGGCGGGCGCTAACGTTCTCTGCAGACTGCACGTAAAGCTTGTACTGCTCAAGAAGATCCGTATGGAAAGAGCCGGCGTAGTCATCTACACTATGCCGTAACAAAGATCGTTGCCCTTGCCTAGTCATAGTCCACCCTGGCATTGGTGATCAGTTCTCTTAGGATTGACCATTTCCAGGGATGTATCTTCTTCTTGAGCGCTGTCTTAGGCGGCGTGCAGGTCTTATTCTTGCGTCCCTTCAACAGAAAATACGGCTTCCTCTCCTCTTGCGTAATCGTAACCTCACCTGCTACCCCGGAGGCTTGGTGGGTCTGTTCACCGCAGATAACGATGACAAGGTCGCACCGGTGTATCCGCGAGCGAACTTCATCACGCCATTTCGCGTCGACAGCTTTCTTCAGAGACCTGTCCCGTATGCTGAAGGGCGAATCCGGTCTGCTGGCCTGATGCACGAGATTTCCCGGCAGGTCATTATCGTTGTCGTAGTCGAAGCTAATGAATACGCTCTTCGTCGCCATTTCTGCTCGCCAATCGCTCCTCATCGCCTCGGCCGCGGCGCAGGCCGCAACGTCTCATTGACCGGGTCGACGGTCAGCCTCAGACCTTCCAGGGCATATGCGCCCAAAAGCGGCTCCACATCGTCCGAACCAAATGCGACGATGGTCGTCACGCTGCGGCCGTTGATGGCTGCTCGCGCCTCTGCGATGCCTCTCTCAACGACGCTGCCATCGGCCAACTCAAACTGCTCGATCTCGATTGGCGCAAGCCCGATCTCACGAAGAAGCGACTCCGGCAAGTGCGTATAGAACGAGCCCGTGTCGGTCATGACCATGATTTCCCGTTCTTCGCCGCCGGCGGGGTTCGAAATACGCAGTGGAATCCTGAACATACTCATGCCCTCATTCTACTACGGCCATTAACTCCCCACAGGCAGCCTAATCCAAAAAACCGACCCCCGCCCAAGCTCGCTCTCCACCCCCACCTCGCCGCCGTGTGCCTCCACGATTTGCCGCACGATGGCCAGCCCCAGCCCGCCTCCCCGCATCCCGCTCTCATCGCCTTGCCCGACGCGGTCCATGAGTATCGCGACGTCCTCCCGTGAGATTCCGATGCCCGTATCCCTCACGTGGATGCGCACAGAACTGTCGCCACTGTCCGCCGAAACGGTTACGCGCCCGCCCGCCGGCGTGAACTTGATGGCGTTATGCACAAGATTCACCAACGCCTGGTGAAGCCGGCCCGGGTCCGCGTTGATCTCCGGCAGCCCCTGCTCCAGGTCGACAACCAACTCGATATCCGCCCGCCCCGCCATCGACGTCATCATCCCAACGCAGCGGTCGATTGCGTCCCCAACGGCGATTGGCTGCAACGCCAGCCGCGTCCATCCCATCTCCAGCCGTGAGAGGTCGAGCAGGCTCTCCACGAACGTCGTCAGCCGCTGCACCTCCACGAGCGCGCTTGAAACGAAGGGCCGCGCCGCATCCGGATCATCGATTGCGCCCAGGTCCAGCGTCTCAAGCGTCGCCTGCACCCCGGCCAGCGGCGTGCGAATCTCGTGTGACGCGTTCGCCAGGAATTCGTGCCGCAGCCGCTGCGCGCGCCGCTCCTCGGACACGTCATACGCTGCCAGCAGCACCCGCCGCTCAGCCCCCTCCATATAGGGAGAGGCCACGAGCCGCGTTGTCCGAATCCGTTCGCCGCTGTGCGTGATTTCGCCCGTTGCCGTTGCGGATTCCCGCAGCGCCCGCCGCGCGATCTCCGCTGCCTCATAATCCCGCGCCAGCCCGATGAGTGTCGTCGTCTCATCCACGCGCTGCGTGAACTCGAACAACTGCGCCGCCGCCGCGTTCGCCAGCAGCACGCGCTCATCCTCCGCAAGCACGATGACCCCAACGCTCAGGTTGTCCAGGATGGAGGCCAGCCGCGTCTGCTGCGTTTCGACGACGCTGCTAATGCCGCGCTCCTCCTGCATCAGCCGGCCGATCAACAGCGCGACGTCGCGCACGTCGGATGTCGCCGTGGCGAAATCCTCCGCAGCCGGCGCCTGGCCTGCCCGCAGCGTCCGCGCGAGATGCCGCAGGGGCGCAGCCGTCCGCCGCGCGGCAACCACCAGCAGCAAGACGATGAGGACACCCGCGGCAAGCGACGTGGACAGCAGAAGCCGCCGGTACGGTTCGGCGTCCGCCGCCCCCGTGTCCTCTCCGATGCGTCCAAGCTGAACCCACGAGAAGATAAAGATCGCGATGAGGCCGAGAACCAGGCCGCCCCACAGGGCCAACCCGATGCGGCCCTGCGTTATCCGGGGCATTCACGCCTCCAGTTTGTAGCCGACGCCCCGCACGGTGAGGAGAATCTTCGGGCGCGCCGGATCATCCTCGATCTTCTGCCGCAGCCACCGCATATGCACGTCAACCGTGCGGCTCCCCTCCGGGTAGGAGTATTTCCAGACCCGGTCCAGCAGCGTTTCACGCGTGAACACGATGCCGCGATTCTCCCCCAGGAACGATAGCATTTCGAACTCGAGCGGCGTCAGCGTGACCTCTTCGCCCTTGTGAGTGACGCGGTGCGCCAGCCGGTCGATGACCGTCTCCCCAAACTCAATTGTGTCTGTCTTCGCTTCGGCCTCCTGCGATGAGCGGCGCAGGATCGCCTTGATGCGCGCAAGCAGCTCGCGCATGGAAAACGGCTTGGTCATGTAATCGTCGCCGCCCATCTCCAGCCCGACGATCTTGTCCACCTCGGACTGCCGCGCCGTCAACATGAGGATGGGCACCGAACTGCGGCTGCGAACCCGCCTGCACAGTTCCAGGCCGTCCGCGTCCGGCAGCCCCAGGTCGAGGACGATGAAGCTCGGCATCTGCCGTTCCATCTTGGTGAGCGCCTCTGCGGACGTGGCTGCGGAACTTACCGCGTACCCCTCGCGGCTCAGCGAATAGGTCAACGCCTCCCGCAGCGCGGGCTCGTCATCAACGATCAGAATGCTTGTCTCGGCGATTGTCATGTCGCCTTCCGTTAAGCGAAGCGCCCTCTGTACTGCCATGATACAAGGGCGCGCAAAGCCTTAACCGTCAGGCGCATTAAGGCGCTGTAAAGAATGAGGGGAGCCGTCAGGCCCCCCTCAATAGTCGCAATCTCGTTGCGGATTAGTGGGCGTGAGCGTGTTCAGCCCCCGCTTCCGCGTTCTCCTCATGTCCGCACGCGCAGGCTCCCGCGCCGGCTCCGCCGCACGCGCACGCCCCGGCCCCTGCGCCGTGACCGCCGCATGCGCACGCTCCACCGCCGCCGCACGCGCCTCCGCAGCCGCCCCCCATGTTCGGGTTGCGAATCGTGAAGCCCGTCTGCTCCAGGCTGTCGATGAAGTCAATTTCGGAGCCGATCACCCACGGGAGGCTGTCCTCGTCGACGACAACCGTGACGCCAAAGGCCTCGATCACCTCGTCCGAGTCGCTCGGGTCAGGCTCGATGGCCATGCCGTACGCGGGCTGCCCGTTGTCGCCGCCCTTGACGAACACGCGCAGCGAAGCCCCCTCGGATTCCTGCTCCTTGAACAGGTCCAGAATCTTCTCAGCCGCCGACTCAGTGAGTGTAACCACGATTGCCCCTCCACTGACGCGAACATTCGACGCAGCGTCAATTTAAGGCAGTATACAGGCAGGCCCGCGAAAGTGTCCACGCATGGACGCAACGCCCGCCGAATGAGTCCGCAAAATCAAGCAGGAGAGTGCAGGGCATGAATCTTTATCCGGGACGGTTTGTAATCGAGCGCTCAGAGGAAGAGGGCGACGTGTGGGCCGAGGTGGTCCCCGGCGGCGTCAACATCATGCGCGGGCGCGCCACCCAGCCCGATGACGGCGAAGTCATCCTCAACGTCCGCCCCGACCAGATCGAGCGGCTCGATGCGTGGGCGCACCAGGAGGGCTTGGTCGTCTCATTCAGCGGCGTCCTCGCCAGGCAGATCAAAGACCTGGCGCGTGGCGTGGGCCTCTCCCCCCAAAACTTCGTCCTCGAAGCCCTCAACGCCTTCATCCAGGCCGGTGAGATGGCCGCGCACGCTCACGCCCAACCCCAAACCCCGCCCCCAGCCCAACCCATAGAACTGGAAGGGCCGCCCAGCTAGAGCAGCAGCAGGCTCGGCCCCTCCAAGACCCGCCGCACCTCGTTCATGAACTGCGCGCCCTCCGCGCCATCTGTCGCCCGATGGTCCGCAGAAAGCGTCGCCGACATAATCTCTGCTACGTCGATTTGGCCGTCCTGCGCCACCGGCGTCGAACGCACAGACCCAACCGCGATAGCCCCCGCGTTCGGCGGCGTGATGATCGCCTTAAAATCCTTCACGTCGTACATGCCCAGGTTGGACACTGCGAACCCCACACCGCTCACCTCGTTCGGACGCAGCCGCCCCTCCCGCGCCCGCCCCGACAAATCCCGTGAACGCGCCGCGATGTCGATCAGGCTCGCATCCCCAACATCCGGCATCGACGGCGCGATCAGCCCGCCCCCGTCCATTGCCACCGCAATAGACACGTCGATGGTTGGATTCGGAATGATGCCCACGGCCTGCACCGTCACGTTGAAATGCGGATGAGAATGCAGTGCCATGGCGACGGCCTTGATGACCAGGTCATTCACCGTGACGCGGCGAGCTGCGTCCAACTCCTCGTTGATTTCAGCGCGCATCCGAACGGCGCGTGTCATGTCGATCTCCACCGTCACGTAATAGTGTGGAGCCGTCAGCTTGCTCAGGGACATTCGCCGCGCAATCGCTTGCCGCATGGGCGGCAGACCCGCCGGCACGACGATCCCAACGGCGTCCGGCGCAGGCGGCTCAACAACCGTGAACCCGCCGCCCGGTACCGGCTCCGGCTCAACCGATTCCACCGGCGTAGGCGTCTCAGCCCTGACCGGCTCAGGCTGCGCAGCGCCCCGCGCCTCCAAATAGGCTTCAACGTCGCCCCGCGTGATCCGTCCGCCCGGACCCGTTCCGGTCACGTTGTCCTGAATCTCAGCCACGGGGACGCCCTGTTGCTCCGCTATTCTCCGCGCCACCGGCGTCACGGGCGAGCCCGTTGACGGCGCATCTGCCCTGACCGTTTCCACGGGGGCGGCAGCCTCAACAGGCGGCGGTGGGGCAGGGGGCGTAGCCGGAGTGGAAACTGCGGGCGGCGCTGTGGCGGCTGGAGTAGGCGCGGATGCTGAGATGTCCGATATATCCTCCCCCGGCGCGGCAATCAACCCAATCGTCTCACCGACGGGCACCATGACGCCCTCCGGCACCAGGATGCGCGCCATCACGCCGGACTCATACGCCTCAAGCTCAACGGTCGCCTTATCCGTCTCGATCTCCGCGATCGTCTCCCCGCGCGCAACAGTATCGCCCTCGCGCTTAAGCCACCGCACGACCATTCCCTCGGTCATGTCGAAGCCCATCTGCGGCATGATTACGTCGCTTGCCACGTCTGCCTCCCCCTTACGATGCCGCCTAGAACAGGCTCCGAACCTTATCCGCCACCGTCTCCGCCGTCGGAATCGTCAGCAACTCCAGCGGGCGTGAATACGGCGTCGGCACGTTCGCCCCGCCGACACGCAGCGCAGGCCCGTCCAGCGAGTCAAACGCCTTCTCGTTGATTTGCGCGATGATCTCTCCCGCGAACCCGCCGAACTCCCATGTTTCCTCGACGACGACGGCCCGGTTCGTCTTGTGAACGGAATCGATGAATGTCTGCGTATCCAGCGGCAGCAGGGAGCGCAGGTCGATGACCTCGGCGTCGATGCCGTCATCCTCCAGCAGTTCCGCCGCCTGCAGCGCGATGGGCACCATCCTCAGGTATGCGATGATGCTGACGTCCGTCCCGCTGCGCGCCACCCGCGCCGAGCCGAAGGGAATCGTGTAGCGCTCGTCCGGCACCTCCGCGCGGCTCCCGTACAGCAGCGAATGTTCAACGTACATCACGGGATTCGGATCGGCGATGGCAGACCGCAGCAGGCCCAGCGCGTCCGTTGCATTGGACGGCGTCACCACCTTGAGTCCCGGCACACGCGCGTACCATGCTTCAAGGCTCTGCGAGTGTGTGGCGGCGAGCATGTTGCCCCCGCCGCTCACCGTCCGAATCACAACCGGCACGCTGATCTGCCCGCCGGACATATAGCGCGCCTTGGCGGCGATGTGGACGATCTGATCCATCGCCAGCAGCGAGAAGTTGATGGTCATGATCTCGACGATCGGACTCATGCCCGCAATCGCCGCCCCGATTCCCGTGCCGACGAAACCCGATTCGGCAATCGGCGTATCGATGATCCGCTCCTCGCCGTACTTCTCCATGAATCCCTTGGTCACGGCATAGGAGCCGCCGTACGCGCCCACGTCCTCGCCCATGATGAACGTCTCCGGATTGGACTGAAGCGCCTCCTCCAGCCCCGCCCGGATCGCCTCTCGGTATGTCAGTTGCGTCACGTCCAACCCCTCACGCGTAGATGTCCGTATGCAGTTCGTCCGGCGTGGGGAAGGGCGATTCCAGCGCGAACCGGATCGCCTCGTTCACCTCGTTCTCCACGTCCTCGTCGATGGCATCGATCTCGCCCGCCGTCGTCAGGTCATTGTTGAGCAGGTGATTGGAAAACAGCGCGATGGGGTCCAGGTCCAACCACGGCTCCACTTCATTCTGGTGGCGGTACTCAATCGGGTCGGCCATTGAATGTCCGCGGAAGCGGTACGTCATGACCTCCAGGAAAAACGGCCCGTTTCCACCCCTGATATAGTCGATGGCCTCCAGCGTCGCCTCCCGTACCGTCAGCACGTCCTGGCCGTTTTCCACGCGCTGGCTGCGAACGTTGTGGCGGTCCGCCAGCTTGTGGATGATCGGCTGGGCCGATGCCCGCTCCACCCGCGTCCCCATGCCGAACCCGTTGTTCTCCAGCAGGAACAGGACCGGCAGATTCCAGAGGGAAGCTAGGTTCATCGACTCGTGGAACTCCCCCTCGTTGACCGCCCCGTCGCCCAGGAAGCACACCACGAGGGAGTCCTCCCCGCGATAGCGATTCGCGAACGCCAGCCCCACCGCCAGCGGCAACTGCCCGCCGACGATTGCATGGCCCCCCATGAATCCCCTGGAAACGTCGAAGAAGTGCATGGAGCCGCCCTTGCCGCTGCTGACGCCCGTCGCCTTGCCGAACAACTCCGCCATGCACGCCGCCGTGTCCATCCCGCGCGCCAGCGCATGGCCGTGGTCGCGGTAATGCGTCACGATCTTGTCGTCGTCCCGCAAGGGTGAGATCACGCCGACCGCGACGGCCTCCTCCCCGATGTACAGGTGCAGGAAGCCGCCGATGTTCCCGCGGCCGTAATGCTCGGCGCTGCGTTCCTCAAAACGGCGGATCAGCTTCATCGTCCTGAGCAGTGTCAAAAGCTCGGAACGTGACGGCGTAGAGTCTGGTGATGTGCTCACAAGCGGTTTGCCTCCATACACAGAGTCTACATGTGTATGGCCTCGCCGAAAGCGGCAAGCGACGCCTCCATCAGCGTTTCGGACAAGGTGGGGTGGGGATGAATGGCGCGCCCGATCTCCAGCGGCGTCGCCTCCAGCAGCTTTGCGACGGACAATTCGCCCAGCAGTTCTGAGCACTCCGGCCCTACCATCTGCGCCCCCAGCAGCGCCCCCGTCTCCGCGTCGCTCACCACCTTGATCATCCCCGCGTAGTCGCCCAAACTTAGCGCCTTGCCGTTTGCGCGGTACGGAAATCGTCCCACGTTGACGGCGATGCCGCGTTCAGCTGCCTGCGCCTCTGTGATTCCCATGCTCGCAACTTGCGGGTGGCAATAAACCGCCCGGGGAATGTCATCCTTGATCAGCGGCTGCGTGTCGCGGCCCGCGATGGCCTCCGCCGTCAGCGCCCCCTGCGCCATTGCCGCGTGTGCCAGGAGCGGCGGCCCTGTGACGTCGCCGATGGCATACACGCCCGGGATATTCGTCTGCATCGTCTCATCGCACGCGATATAGCCGCCCGGCCCCGTTGCCACTCCTGCCGCCTCAAGACCAAGGCCCTCTGTCCGCCCCTGCATCCCCACCGCCACGAGTGCCATGTCGAACGGGATGACACGCGATGCGCCCGCGAGGTCCACTTCCGCCGCGCCGCCGGTCACCCGGTTCACGCGGCTTTCCGTCAGAACTTCGATGCCCTGCCGCGTGAGAGAGTCGTGCAGCATAGCCGTAATCTCCGTGTCCTCCCCCGGCAGCAGGTTCGGCATCAGCTCGACGAGCGTCACGGCGCTGCCGTATGAGCGGTAGAAATACGCGAACTCGCATCCCGTCGCCCCGCCGCCGACGATCAAAACTCGCTCCGGCAGTTCGCGCCGTTCCAGCGCATGCCTGCTCGTCACAATCGTTTCGCCATTGACGTCAAGCCCCGGAAGCGCGCGCTCCTGCGCCCCCGTTGCAATCACAATCGCCTTGTTCGCCTCCAGCGGCTCCGACTCCGTATCCACCCAAACTCTGCGCGAGTCCAGCAGCGCCCCGCGCCCTGTTACAACGGTGACATTGTTCGAACGCATGAGGCTCCCAACTCCCCGGACAAGCCGGTGGACAACCCTGCGTGACCGCGTGACCGCCTCATCCAGGCTCGCCTCGACCAATCCAACCGTAATGCCGAAATCCGCGGCGGCATTGATCGTATTCAGCACGTCGGCGTTGCGGAGCAGGGCCTTTGACGGAATGCATCCCCAGTTCAGGCACAGGCCGCCCAGTTCGTCCGGCTCCACAATCGCCGCGCTCAGCCCCAGTTGCGCCGCGCGTATCGCGCAAACATACCCGCCGGGGCCCGCCCCAAGAACAATCACGTCATATGCCGCCATCTGCTTGCCTGCCTTGTTTGCCTAAAAGGGTGTATGCTATTGCCATCGGGGTAAGTTTAGTGCATTCTTGGCTTATGGGAGGCGCAAGTGCCGAATACTGTTACTGAAGAGCAGGTAATCGACGTTCTGCGGACGTGCTACGATCCTGAAATCCCGCTGAACATTTATGACCTTGGTCTCATCTACGATGTGGACATTCGCGAAGATTGTGTCTACGTCACCATGACGCTCACCGCGCCCGGCTGCCCAATGGCGGGCACCGTTGGCCCGGAAGTCGAAAATCGTATCCTTGAACTGGAAGGCGTCAACGATTCCCAGGTTGATATCGTCTGGGATCCGCCGTGGACGCCGGAGATGCTCAGGCCGGAAGCCAAAGAGCTTCTCGCGGGCCTAATGTAGATTGCGCGAGTCGTAGCTGGGAGGGTGAGGAAAAAGTGACACAGTTACTCGGCGAAAGTTCCCTGGGGATATCTCTTGATGCGAGAACCTCTGTTGTGGTCGCGCTTGCGACGGCCGCGTCCGTGCGTGATGAGGCGGCCATGAGGCTGGCGGTCTCCGATGCGCTGGCCGCCGGCATCAACAACAACGAAATCCTGGACATCATGACGGTATCCGCGCGCATCCAGCAGACCATCAGCCTCAACAACATCCTCCAGGGATTGGGGAGCGCTCCCGCCGTTAGCGTCGGCCCGGCCAGCGCCGGCACCGGTCGCCGCAGGCGTGGCCGTCCCCCTGGACGAAGACCCGCCGCCGCGCAGGAGCCAGCGCCCGCCCCCGAGCCCGAGCCTGAGCCGGAACCCGCGCCGGCGCCTGCGGAAGACATCCCCGCCGCTTTCGAGTCGCGAGACGATTTCTGGAACCAGCTCGTCGCCAGCTTCCAGGCCAGGATGCCGGACGCCCGCCTCTCCCGCACGGAGGGGCCGCGTGAGCGCATCGTCCGCATGGGCCGCGGCAAGATCGGCCTCAACTGGGCATTCCGCCGCCGCGGACGCTTTGCCGTCCAGATCATCCTCAACAACGAGTCCATAGAATCTCCCGACCTTGAAGGGATACGGCAGACCGTGGCCGACTACACCGGCGAGACCGTCGAGCTTGAGGGCAGGGGAGCGAACCACTCCACCATCGCCATCTACGGGCCCGAGCAAGAGAGCGACATGACCCAGGCCTCCGTTGATTGGGGCGCGGTCACGATGGGCCGCATCTATGAGGCGCTGCGAACCATCGAGGGCCGTCGCCGCGGCCGCCGCGGCCGCCGTCGCCGCCGCCCGGAGGAGGGCAGCATCGAATCCCAGCTCCTCGACAGGCTCGGCCCATACGTGGTTCGCCGCTCCGCCGCAGTAGCAGCAGAGTAGCGTCGTCGACAGGATACGCTCGCCCGTCGTCCGTGCCCTTGCCGCTGTCGGCGTTCGCCCCAACCACCTGACTGTCCTCGGCGCGCTTATCGCCGTGGCGGCGGGTTATGCCGCGAGCCAGGGCGCGCTGTTGCCCGCCGGCCTCGTATTCCTCGCCGGAAGCCTGATGGACGGACTGGACGGCGCGCTTGCCCGCCACACCAACTCGGCCTCCCGGACCGGCGCATTCCTGGATTCCGTGTTGGACAGGGTAGGGGAGGCGACGCTCCTCATTGGACTGAGCCTCTACTTCGCCGCGAAAGATGATTATCTCGCCATCGGGGCGACTGCCGCAGCCCTTGCCCTCGCGATGCTGGTGAGCTACGCGAGGGCAAGGGCGGAGAGTCTGGGCCTGAATCGCGGCGGCTTTATCCCCGCCCCGCGCCCCATCCGCGTCGTCATCCTGTCCCTCGGCCTGATCGTTGGTCAGCCGCTGATCGCCGTCATCCTCGTCGCCGTGCTCTCCGCCGTTAGCGCCGTCCAACGAATCATCGCCGCCATGAGCGGCGGCGAAACGCAGGACTAGCCGCGAACCTCTCCGCGCCTACTCCGGGTCAATCGTCAGCGTTGCCCAGAAGAACAGGATCGGCCCCGCCCACGCGCTGTACAACGATGTCGGCCCGGAGGAGATGATCATGAATGCCTCCCGGTCGTCACCCTCCCCGCGAAACACCACGGCCGTCTCGCCCGTCGTTTCGGCCTCCGCGTCTTGCGAAACCCAATTCGCGTGATACGCCGGCGTCCCGTCCGCCAGCGTCGTTTCCGTCTCATCCAGGATGACCAGGCTGGGTTCCAACCGCTGGAAGAACCGCATGCGGGCGCTCCCATACGACATGAAGTCGATCTGGGGGGGCGGCAAGTCGCGTTCGATGTCCATCGTGACCGTCTGCTCCGGCGACACCAGCGAGACGACGATTCCCTCCGTATCGGGAGAATCGCTGATCAGCCAATCGTCCGGGTGCCGGAAGCTGAAACCCAACTCATCGTCCCGGTACTCAACCTCCTCCGTGCCCGGAATCAGATACGGGTTCGGCGTCGGAGTTGGGTTCGGTGTCGGAGTCGGCGCCTCGCGGAAGAAGCAGCCGGACATCGCCGTTGCAGCGGCAAGCAAGGCGAGCAGGGCGGCAAGACCAACGAGCCGCCGCGTCTCCCTCCTGCCAATCAGCCCCGTCACGGCTACCGCTCTCTCCCCACGGATTCCCGCAGCCACGTCGTCAGGAACGGGTCCAGCTCTCCCGCCAGCACGGCGTCCGGATCAGGCTCCTCATGCCCCGTGCGGTGGTCCTTGACCATCTTGTACGGGTGGAGGACGTAGGTGCGAATCTGGTTCCCCCCACTCCGGCGCGATGAACTCCCCGCGCAGCCGCATCTCCTCTTCACGCCGTTTCGCCATCTCCCGTTCGACTAGGCGTGCCGTCAGGATTCGCATTGCGATCTCTCGATTCCGCCCTTGTGACCGCTCATTCTGTACGGACACGACAAGCCCCGTCGGGATATGCGTCAGCCTCACCGCCGTCTCGTTCTTCTGCACGTTCTGACCGCCGGCCCCGCTGCTGCGGAACGTATCCACTCGCAAGTCCTCCGGGCTGATCGACACGTCAACGGCGTCATCCACGATGGGCAGCACCTCCACCAGCGCGAACGACGTGTGCCGCTGGTGCTGGTTGTCGAACGGCGAGAGGCGAATCAGCCGGTGTACCCCCGCCTCCCCTTTCAGGTAGCCGTACACGTTCGGCCCGTCGATCTCCAGGTCCGCCCGCTTGATGCCCGCCTCGTCGCCGTCCATCCAGTCGAGAATTCGCGCCCTGTGGCCGTGCGCCTCCCCCCACCGCCGGAACATCGTCACCAGCATCTGCGCCCAATCCTGCGAGTCGATCCCGCCCGCGCCCGCCTGGAATGACACGATTGCCGAACGCCCGTCATGCGGCCCGCTCAACATCGCCTGCGCCTCGAGGCCCTCAAGAGCCTTCTGCACGTCCGCAAGCTCCGTCTCGAGTTCGGATTCCAGTTCCGACGCGTCCTCCGTGAGCGCAAGCTCGGCAAGATCCGCCAATGAACGCGCGCGCCGTTCCAGCGATTGCCACGTCGCGATTTCGTCGCGCAGCGTTGAGGCTTCCCTCAAAACGCCCTGCGCGCGCTGGGCGTCGCTCCAGAAGTCCGGCTTGGCCGACTCAATGTCCAGTTGCGACACCCGGGACTCTTTGCCCGGCAGATCAAAGACGCTCCAGGTACGTCGCGATCCGATCGAGAAGCTGCTGAGCGCCGTTCCTCACCTCTTGCATAAGAAAAGTGGCTCCAGGTCGGTTAGTGTTGTCTACAGTGTGATTTATTTTACAGGTTTTACAGGAGCGGTTCCCCCGCTGCGGCGCGATGCGCCAGGCGCGTCGGCACGGGAACGCGGTAGCGCGGCGAACACGCCAGCGCCCACCTCACGGACGATTCAAGATCGATGTTGTTCCCCGGTGAAACATAGATCGGCCTCACACCCGTCCGCGTCCGCACGACCGCCCCGATGAAGTTTCCACGGTGTTCCAGCGGAGCCCACGCCCCCTTCTCCTCGTTCGGCTCCTGGTGCTGTCCGACCAATCGCGATTTCGCACACCCGATGATTGGCACGTCCACCGCCAACCCAAGATGACACGCAATTCCGAACCGGCGCGGATGCGCCGTCCCCTGTCCGTCAACGAGAATCAGGTCAGGCGTCACGCTCAGCCCCGCCAACGCTTCGAGCAAAATCGGCGCCTCCCTGAACGACAAAAGCCCCGGCACATAGGGGAAATCCGCCATCCCCTCCGCCGTTGAGACCTCGACCACCTCCAGCGATGGCCACGCCGTCACGACAACGGCCCCGCGAACGCGCCCTGACTCCACGTCCGGTGGGGAGAGGTCCACGCCCGCAACCGTCTCCACCGCGCTCTCCGGCACGCCCCGGTCCAACCGCAGGTGCCCGGCCAGCTCCCGCTGCAAAGCCACCCGCCGCCTGTGGCGATATATCCCATTCATGCAGCTGGTGAATACGCATGAAACCATCCTACGACGGCGCGTGAACTGCTTGCGCCCCACACGCTCCGCGAGTATCATGCCCAAACGTCGGTCGGGGTGTAGCGCAGCCCGGAAGCGCACCTGCATGGGGTGCAGGGGGCCCCCGGTTCAAATCCGGGCACCCCGACCATCGATACGTTTCTCCGCAATTGACCCGGATAGAGGACCAATCATGGATGTTGCCTTCTCGTTCGTCTGCGATTACGCCGACAACTCGTCCAAGCTGACCGCCGTCGGCATCGGCTTCGACACCATCTACGCCCCGGAGATTCCGCTAACCCATCCCGTGTTCTATGTCGTCGCCGCATTCCGGTTCAGCGCGGTGGAGACCGGCCAAAAAACCGTTGAAGTCCACATCATCGACGCGGACGGCGGCGACATCGTGCCGCCTCTGAGGACGCAGATCGACGTGGGACGCCCCGCCGCCGGCTACAGGCACACTGTCCGGCGGATGGCTCTCGGCCTCCACGGCGTCACCTTCTCCGAGTACGGCGACTACGAAATCGCCTGGCTAATCGACGGCCACCAGGCCTCCCTCATCCCCCTAAAAGTCGCCCCGCCCCCCAACGAACCCTAACCCCCCAACGAACCCTAACCCCCCGATTCACCCAGCCCCCCGTTCACCCTGAGCTTGTCGAAGGGCGCAAAACCAAAAACGCCGCCCTTTGGGCGGCGTCTCGCTCCTCAGAGTGAACCTACGTCGTAATCGGAATCTGCTCGTGGTTCTCCATGTCGAACTCAAGCCACGGCTGCTCGGCGGCCTCATGCGCCCACCAAAAGCCGAAGTTGTTGTCCTTGGCTGCCAGGTAGTCGGTATCGCGGTCGCCCATGTGATAGTAGGCGTCCGCCGGATTCTCCCGCTTGACCTTGCCGAGCTGGTGCTTGGCGGAAACAAACGCGGGCTCAAGCTCCATGTCCTGCCATATCTTGCGTTGCACGCTCAGGGGCTTGTCTGAACAACTGCCAATGATGAACCCAACCTCATGTGCTTTGCGAACCATCTCCGTCGTGACGCCGCCCGGCGGGTCCCCAAGTTCGAGGGTTCCGTCAATGTCAAAGCTCAGAAGTATCGCCATACTTTCCACCCCATGTGCTCCTTGTTAGTAGTGCGACTCCCTGCCGAGACATCGGCAGGGAGTCGCATCATGACTCCCGTATAGTATGACAGAAGTCTCTAGTCGGGTGAAGTGGCCATCACCACGGTGCCCGCCGTGATCGGCAGCACCCCGTGCGTGACCGCGACATCCGCCTTCGTCGTGATCTGGCGGTCGCCCGCCCGGCCCTGCAGCTGCTCGAGCGGATCGGTGATGAACACGGTGCGCATGCGGCCCGTGCCCATGTTGCCGCCGCCGGAGTTCAGCGGGTTCGGGCCCTTGAGGCTGATGTCGCCGGCGTAGAAGTCGTGCGCTTTTCGCCGCGCTTGACGCCGCGCCAGCCGAACGCCTCGATGTAGTACTGCGTGAACACCGCGAACCCGTCGTACGGCGCGAACACGTCGATGTCCTCGGGCTTCAGGCCGGAGCCGTTGTACGACCGCTGCGCCTGGATGTCCGTCCACTCCTCCGTGTCGTCGATGGTCTGCACCAGGCTGCGCGGCGTGAACTGGCTCTCCGTGTGGTCCAGGATGTAGACCGGCTTCTGCTTCATGTCTGCGGCCTTTGCAGCAGTTGTCATGATGTACGCCGCCGCCGCCAGCACCGGCCGGTCGCAGTCGAAGATGCTCAGGTCGCGCGCGATCATGCGCCCGTTCAGGTAGTCCTCTTCGGTGAACTCGCCCGGCTCGTGCTGCGCGTAGTAGCTGTGCTCCCACAGCAGCCCGTTCTTCCGCTCCTGCACCACGAACGGCGCCATGCGGTCATGGTTCGTCCCGTACTTCTGGCAGTACTGGTTGAACGTGAAGCCCTGGCCGGAAAGGCCCCAGCCCCACGTGTTCGGCCACACGGCCATGCCGCGCGCCTCGTTGGACGGGTCCTGGTGATACCGCCCGGGCAGGTTCCCGTTTGGGTACGTGACGACGACCGTCTCTGCGCGCCCGTCGGCGATGGCCTGCGCGGCCTGCCCGATGAGGTTCCACACGGGGTCGCCGTGGTTGTTGATGTACTTGAGATTCTTGAACCCCATCTGCTGTTGCAGCCACTGGCCGGTGACGTGCGTCAGGCCGTCTTCCGAGTGGTAGGGCGGATCGAAGTACGGGCGCGGGCCCCACACGTCGCTCAGCGGCGCGCCGTTGCCCTGGCCGCCGGCGGAGCCGACGATGCCGTCCACGTCATCAACGGTGATGCCGGCGTCATCCAGCGCGTTCTGCACGGCGATCATCATGTATGCGCCGAGGGACTTCTCAAGCGTCTCCCCGTCCCAGCGGCGATCCGTCGGGGAATGCCCCCGCGCGACGAGCGCAGACTTGCCGCGGCCGTTCCAGATGCCGACTGGGTCGTGATTGCGCTCCCAATTGACTTCACGTGCCATCTTTGTCCATTCCTTTCTGACTGATGCGCTTCGCGTGTCTGCTTTGAAAGCTGCTCAGCTCTACTTGACGATCTTCCACTCCGGGATCATGCGCCCCGGCGCCGCCTCGACGAACTGCACCTCGCAGGTCGCGCCGACGGGAATATCGGGCTCCTCGGCGAGATTGGTGCCGAAGTCGTCGATGAGGTTCGTATGGAAGTTGATCACCGGGTCCTCCTCGAGCGCCACGATGACGTTGAGGAACGGCTGCAGCGGATGCCACTGGACCAGGCGGGAGTCGTACGTGATGGAGTAGCCGACGATCTTCGCCCGGCCGCTCGTCTCCTCCCAGGTCATGTGGAAATCAAAGCCGCAATCCCGGCAGGTGGGCTCCGGCGGATACTGCCGCCGGTCGCAGATCGAACAATACTGGACGATGAGCTTGCCTTCGTTGCATGCGTCCCAGAACGGCTGGCTCACCGGATCCGGAACAGGAACAATCGGTCGTGCCATTATCTCCCCCCACTCCTGTACTGACATTGGTATGCCGTGCGGAATGTAGCATGGCGGCAAAGCGCATGTCAACGGAACGCGAGGGCACGGGATAGACGCGCGCAAGTATCGGCAAGAGCGTATTTAAAAACAGGTTTTTGACCATCCACCAAAAACAAATAGCCCCCGCCAACCGGCGGGGGCTATTTCTGCCTGCGAATTCGCTGTCTGAACTAGCCGGGGTTCGTGCTCATCACCACCGTGCCAGCCGTGATCGGCAGCACGCCGTGGCTCACCGCGATCTCCGCCCGGCCCGTGATCTGCCGCTCGCCTGCGCGGTTCTGCAGCTGCTCCAGCGGGTCCGTGATGAACACGGTCCTCATGCGGCCCGTGCCCATGTTGCCGCCGCCGGAGTTCAGCGGGTTCGGCCCCTTCAGGCTGATGTCGCTCGCGTAGAAGTCGTGCGCCTCGCCGCGCTTGACGCCGCGCCAGCCCCACGCCTCGATGTAGTACTGCGTGAAGACGGCGAAGCCGTCATACGGCGCGAACACGTCGATGTCGTCCGCCGTGATGCCGGAGCCGTTGTAGGACCGCTGCGCCTGGATGTCCGTCCACTCCTCGGTGTCGTCGATCGTCTGCACCAGGCTGCGCGGGGAGAACAGGCTCTCCGTGTGATCCCAGATGTACACCGGCGTCTGCTTCATGTCCGCAGCCTTCTCAGCCGTCGTCATGACGTACGCCGCCGCCGCCAAAACCGGCCTGTCGCAGTCGAAGATGCTGAGGTCGCGCGCAATCATGCGCCCGTTCAGGTAGTCCTCTTCGGTGAACTCGCCCGGCTCGTGCTGCGCGTAGTAGCTGTGCTCCCACAGCAGCCCGTTCTTGCGCTCCTGCACGACGAACGGGGCCATGCGGTCATGGTTCGTGCCGTACTTCTGGCAGTACTGGTTGAAGGTGAACCCCTGGCCGGACAGACCCCAGCCCCAGGTGTTCGGCCACACGGCGCCGCCGCGCGCCTCATTGGAGGGGTCCTGGTGATACCGCCCGGGCAGGTTGCCGTTCGGGTACGTCACCACGACGGTCTCTGCGCGCCCGTCGGCAATGGCCTGCGCGGCCTGGCCGATCAGGTTCCAGATAGGGTCGCCGTGGTTGTTGATGTACCTGATGTTTGTGAAGCCCATCTGCTGCCGGAGCCACTGGCCGGTGACGTGCGTCAGGCCGTCCTCCGAGTGGTAGGGCGGGTCGAAGTACGGGCGCGGCCCCCAAACGTCGCTCAACGGAGCGCCGTTCGGCTGCCCGCCGGCGGAGCCGACGATGCCGTCGACGTCATCAACGGTGATGCCGGCGTCATCCAGCGCGTTCTGCACGGCGATCATCATGTACGCGCCGAGGGACTTGTCCAGCGACTCGCCGTCCCAGCGGCGGTCCGTTGGGGAGTGCCCGCGGGCGATCAGCGCCGACTTGCCGCGGCCGTTCCAGATGCCGACGGGGTCGTGATTGCGTTCCCAATTCTCACGTGCCATCTACGTGTGTCCTTTCCTGTTGGCCTGTGTGCCGCGCCTACTTGACGATCTTCCACTCCGGGATCATGCGCCCCGGCGCCGCCTCAACGAACTGCACCTCGCAGGTCGCGCCGACCGGAATGTCGGGCTCCTCCGAGAGGTTCGTGCCGAAGTCGTCGATGAGGTTCGTGTGGAAGTTGATCACCGGGTCCTCCTCAAGCGCCACGATGACGTTGAGGAACGGCTGCAGCGGATGCCACTGAACCAGGCGGGAGTCGTACGTGATGGAGTAGCCGACGATCTTCGCCCGGCCGCTGGTCTCCTCCCAGGTCATGTGGAAATCAAAGCCGCAATCGCGACAGGTGGGCTCCGGCGGATACTGCCGTCGGTCACAGATCGCGCAGTACTGAACGATGAGCTTGCCTTCGTTGCATGCGTCCCAGAACGGCTGGCTCACCGGATCCGGAACGGGAACAATCGGTCGTGCCATTTCTACCCCCTTAGCGCCGTGTTGTTGCCGTCGAAACGTAGCATCCGCGCTTTCACCCTGTCAAACTGTTTCATTGCCGCTGAAACGAGTGTCACACATGTCGCAGTCGCCCACATTCGCCGATCTTTTGACGGAATACATGGAGCGCACGGGCATCGGCGACGCCGAGCTCGCCCGCCGCATCAACGTCAACCGCCTTACCCTCATTCGCTGGCGCGAGGGCGTGACCGAGCGTCCCCGCCACCGTGAGGACGTCGCCCGCTGTGCCGATGTTCTCCGCCTTACGCCGGAGGAGCGCGACGAGTTTCTCTCAGCCGCGGGCTTCGAGCCCGAATCGTCGTCGGAACCTGCCGTCGCAGCCGATGACAGTCCCCCCGGTGAACCCGCTCGCAACCGCAAGTGGACTCTCGCCATCGCCGCAGTAGCCGCCGTTGTTCTGCTAGGCGCAGGATTGGCAGTCGCCGCAAATACGCTGGACCTCCTCGCCCCTGATCCAACGCCGGTGCCCGCCACTCCCACGCCTGTCCCCACGCCCACCGCGACGAACACGCCCGCCCCAACGCCGACTCCCACTCCCAGGATGCCGACGCCCACGCCGCTGCCCGCCACCGTTGCGGCAGAGGGCGAATCCCTCATCCTGCTCGCCCCGTTCGCCAACTACACCGCCGGCGCGCAGGGCTACAACGTCTCAGGCCGCCTCCGCGAGCGAATCGACACGGAGCTGCGTCTTTCCGGACTGCCGAACGCGCGTACGTTCCTGTGGCCGGACATCATCCGGTCGGAGAGCGAGGCGAGGCGCGTCACTGAGAGGACCGGCGCGCTGCTCACGATCTGGGGTGAATACGACAGCGGGCGCGTCCTGGCCCGCTTCACGACTGCTCAAAGTCCCGATGGAACGGGTGGACAGCCCGTCGTCAACATCGCCTCCTCGCCGTCGGAACTTCCGACAACCATCAACGTGAGCCTGACCGGCGCCGTTCGGTATGTGGCCCTGGTGACCTCGGGGCGCGTTTACCTGGATCAGGGCGACTATGACCGCGCCAAAGCCGTCCTCAGGCGGGCGATTATCCCGCCGCCCGAGGACCCCGCCGCACTGGTGGATGTCCGCTACCTGTTGGGTATCGCATACCTGGGCGGCGAGCGATTCGACTACGATGAGTCCATCGCCTGGTTCTCCCGCGTCCTGGAAGTGGAGCCGCGCTCAGTCGAAGCCCTGAATGGCCGTGCCGTCGCCTATATGCGCCGGGGCAGGGACGGCGATATCCAGTTGGCGCGCACCGACCTGTACCGTGCCGAGTCCATCTGGCCTGACCACGCCGAGACCCATACAAACAGGGGCCGCGCACACATGCTCCATGCCGGAATCGATAACCTCTACCAGGCCGTCAGCTCGTTTTCACGGGCCATTGAGCTTGCACCGGGCAACGCAATTGCCTACGTCGACCGCGCCGGCGCGTACACCGCCCGCAGCCAGGCGTCCGACCTGGCGCTTGCCCGAACCGACCTTGACCGCGCGCTGGAACTGGAGCCGGACCTCGTGGAAGCCTACGTCGCTTCCGGCCTGCTGTTTGTGGTGCATGAGGGCCGGGTGGAAGTCCTCCGTAGCATCACCGAGTACACCCGTGCCATCGATCTGGCGCCCGAATCGCCGGATGCCTGGTTCCACCGTGGCCTGGCCAACTCCCAGCTCGGCTTTCTCGCCGAATCGGCCGCCGACCTTGAGATGGCCACGCAACTCGCGCCAAACAACCTTCAATACATGGACGCTGCCTGCCGCGCCCTCATCGTCGCGGGAGACGCCCCCGCCGCGCTCAACTACTGCGATGCGGCAGTGCAGGGCGGCTACGAAAGAGCGCTCTATTCCCGAACGCTGGCAAACGCCATGCTAGGCCTTGCTGACGACGCGGAACAGGACCTAGCCAACTATACCGCATGGGCAGAATCCCCGGAGCAGAGCCAGTGCCGCGCCCCCCTCCTCAACGCCGCCGAAACGCTCGAAGCCCCCATCGCCACCGCCCGAGGCGAAGCCGACATGTGGAACCTCCTGGACTTCCGCCCCCGCGCCACCATCCCCGGCCGCCCCGCGTGCTAGCCGCAACACAAGAAACCCGCCCTGCCGCAAACGGCAGGGCGGGCCTCCCCCTCCCCTTCGTCTTTCCCGACCCCCTCCTTTTTCCCGCGAAAGGAGACCTTTGCATAACTCTCTCACTCAAGCCAAAATTGGGGTGAGCGCGGATGGAGAGAGAGGAGGGTGAGCGATGCATCGTCAGATGGGGCAGCCGTCACTGGCGGAGACGTTGTTGCCGGAGAAGCTCGGCAGGAATACGCGCCTGGAGCGCATCGGCGCAGAGATCGATTGGGATCGATTCGCCACGTTGGTGGATGACATCTATTCGGCGTCGGAGGGTCGCCCCAGCTACCCGCCGCTGACGATGGTGAAGGTCCTCCTGTTGCAGCAGTGGTACAACGCCTCGGACCCCCAGATGGAGGAGGCGCTGACGGACCGCATCTCGTTCCGCCGCTTCGTGGGGCTGGGACTTGAGGATGACGCGCCGGATCACTCGACGATCAGCCGTTTCCGCACGGAGCTGGGGCGGCGCGGTTTGGCGGAGACGCTCTTCCAGGAGTTGGGCGCGCAGCTGGACAAGCGGGGATTGCTCGTCAAGTCGGGGACATTGATGGACGCCACGCTGGTGGAGGCGCAGGTCAAACGCCCTCCGATGAGCGCGGGGCCTGGCGCGCGGAGCGAGACGGACCCGGACGCGGGCTGGAGCCGCACCGGCCGCGGGTCACGAACGCACTTCGGCTACAAGGCGCACGCCGGGGTGGACGAGGGGACGGGCATCGTGCGCCAGGCGGAATTCACATCGGCCGTGGTGTATGAGAGCGAGGTGGCGGACGAATTGATCAGCGGGGATGAGCGAGCGGTGTACGGCGACCGCGCCTACGAATCGAAAGCGCGGCGACGGCGGCTGAAGGAGATGGGCATCAAGGACAGGATCATGCATCGGGCGAACAAGCATCAGCGGGTGCTGCCGCCGCGACTCCAATTGCGGAATGACCTGATTGCGCCGCGCCGCTCCCCGGTCGAGAAGGTCTTTGGGACGCTCAAACGGAGCTACGGCTACAGTCGTGTGCGCTACCGGGGCTTGCGACGCAACAGGGTGGAGATGTACCTGAAGCTGATGGCCTACAACCTCAGGAAGATGATTCACCTCGTCCCCGCCCCGGCCTAAGCGGGCACGACCCTACAATCCGAGAGCCGGATACCGCCAGACCACTGAAATCGCGCTCATCTAGCCGACCAGACAGCCGGTCAAGCACCGTCGATTCTCGACAGAGCGCACGCCTTCTCGCCACCTGCGTCCCCAAAACAGACAAGGCCGCAGTTGCGCAAAGGTCTCCGAAAGCGGGAATCCAGCCCCCCGTTCACCCTGAGCCTGTCGAAGGCTGAACGGGGGGGCGCCTAACCTAGTTGCTGTACCCGGATGACGGCCTCCCCGGCCACTCCGGCAAATCCCGCACCATCTGCCCTAGCACGTAGCGGAAGTCCCTGTACGAATCCAGCCCGCCAAGCTCTCCATCAAGGGATTCGAGCCGGTCCCAAAGCACGGACAACTCGTGTTGCACAACCTCGGCCCCGCGCGCGTCCGTGTAGGGCAGGCTCGCGTACCGATCTGCCGCCAGCGCCACGATCGCCCCGAACTCCACGTACGCGTCGCCGCCCCTGCCGAGCCGCCGGTCCAGCCGAACGTCCATCCACTCCGACTGCTGAAGCGACGCCCCGTTGACCGGATCGACCCAGCGCAGGTCCACAGTCCCAAGGTCGGCGGCCCGGTCCAGCCGCGAGCGCATGTCGTCACGCAGCCGCACCTCGAAGAACACCGTTGTTGCCGCGCCCGCCGGAATCTCCGCGAACTCCTTGCGATTCTCAGTGAACGACTGGTCGGACGTAACCCGGTTCTCGTACCCGATCATGCGCCACGAATCCACAACGTCCGGGTTCCACCGCACCTGCGCCCTCGTCTGGTCCGCGAACGGCTTTGAGATGGCCAGCCAATTGTCCCGCCGGAACGTCTGCTTCGCATGATCGACGTCGTTCAGGTAGCGGTACCAGCCGTTGCCGTGTTGCGCCAGTTGCTCCAGCAGCACGTCGTTGTAATTGCTGATGCCGACGCCGATGGTGATCAGCCGCAGCGGGTTGCGCGCGTTCCGATCATAGGCGCTCTCAAGGATGGCGAACGGGTCCGTCGCGTCAACGTTCGCCACGCCGTCGGACATCAGGATGATGTAGTTGTACGCATTCGGCCTGTCGCGCCGCGCCCGGTCCGCAAGCCACACGCCCTCATTCAGCCCCGCCTGCACGTTGGTGCTGGCGCGCGGGGTCAGCTGGTCGATGGAACGCCGCACGTCACGGTCGTCCGGGTCCGTGTGCTCAACCGTCAGGTCGTTGATGACGTCCGACGAGAAATGCACGACGGCCATGCGGTCACGGCTGCTAAGGCTCTTGCGAATCGCCTCGGCCGCCTCCCGCGCAATCTCAACACGGTTCCCGTCCCCCATCGAGCCGGACGCGTCCAGCACGAGCGTCACGTTGACCGGAATGTTGTCCTCAACCCGGGGTGCCTGGAACCCGAGCCGCACCATCTGAAACGCGCTGTCCAGCGGATGCTCGAACACGTCGGTCGTGATGCCGAACGAGTCGTCGTGGGACGGCTGCGGGTAATCGTAATTGAACGCGTTGATCCACTCCTCCGCCCGCACCGAATCCGGGTCGATCTCATACCCGGACTGCGCCCAGTTCAGCGCCAGCGCGAACGACGTGCGATCCGTATCCAGGCTGAACGTGGACATGTTGTCCTGGTCTGCCCAGACCCACCCCGACTGCACATAGTCGTTGAAGGTTATCGGCCCGCCCGGCGCGACCGGCGGCTCCTCGTAAGCCGACTCATAGGACCTGGTCATTGGAACAGTCGTCGCGGCTGGCGCGGACCCGGTGATGACGATGGCCGTGGCGGTGGGTTGGGAAGCGGTGATGGTGATGGCTGTGGAAGTAGGCCAAACCTCATACGACCTCGACGATTCCTCGTAGCGGTCATAGTCCTCATTCTCGTTAGCGCTTCCGCACCCGGCTGCCATCACGGCGATGCCGATGACCACGATGATCGCTGCAAGCGCCGCGTGCCTGCCGGCGTGAAAAACCCCCGTGAGTGTCGTGCTCCTGCCGATGCTGGTGAGCGCTGTCAGTGTTGTACGCATGACGATTGCCTCCTTCGTCTGCTGCCTCAGGCCCGGCCGCTGCCGAACCCACAGCTACAATCGCCCTGACAGGAGTACGCAACCGACTACAACACTGCTACATTCAACTCAAAACACGCCTCAAAAACGTCACATTCACCCGCGTCCAACCCCAGCCCAAAAGCCCTCCGGCAACAACCCTCCGTCATTCCCGCGCACGCGGGAATCTAGCACTAAATTGCGAGGCGCGTGTCATTCTGAGCGCAGCGAAGAATCCAAAGCCTCAACTGACCAACCACTGGCCGGAACGTTGGTTGACTTGATGCGCTGCGACCTACAATCTTAACTGCGTTGTTCAAGTGAAAAGCGGCGTAGGGGTCAGGGCGGGAGAAACACTGATGGGTTACGGTCACGCATCATCTGTTGACGAATTCTTGCGGACTGACGACGACAAACTAATCGGGAAGCTGGCTTCGCGCGTTGCTGACATTGGGATTCCTGATCAAAGCAGCGCGCAAATCGAAGCCTGGCGGGCCGAGATTCAGTTGCTCAAGAAACAGCTGAAGGGTTCGAAGTTCAAGCGCTGGTCCATCGTTCTGGAGTATGAGATACCCCGTCGGTCTCGCAGACCGGACGTAATTCTCCTGTCCCCGGAAGCCATCTTTGTTGTGGAGTTCAAGATGGGTGCTCAGGCATACGATGCGATGTCTCGCTGGCAAGCTAATTCCTATGCCCGCGACCTCAGGGACTTCCACGCAGAATCCCACCGGCGCAGGATCGTGCCAATCCTATGCGCAACTGACGCCCAGGGAGGGTCTGCACCCAAGTCCTACCCTTTTCGTTCGGAAGCTGAAGTTGCTGATCTCGTCCGAACCAACGGATCAGGCCTCGGCTCATGGTTGCTAAAGTGCGACCAACATCGCTATTCCGATTCCCCCGCTGGTGCAATAGCTCGGGAACAATGGCTGGAGTCTGAATATCGGCCGACCCCGACAATTATTGAAGCCGCTTCTCGCCTCTACGAGGGGCATGGAGTACGCGAGATCTCGCATCGATACGCGCATAACCTCGACGAAACTACGGAAATGCTGCTGGGAGAAATCAAGGAGGCTCGCAAGCGAAAGCGCCGGGTGATCTGTTTTGTCACGGGTGTCCCGGGGGCCGGGAAAACGTTGACAGGGCTCAATGTCGTGCACAGCCCCGGCCCGCGGCGAGGAAAACGTTTGGGGGCGATTTTCCTTTCTGGCAACGGCCCCTTGGTAAGGATCATTCAAGAGGCATTAGTCCTCAGCGAAGGCAATGGAGGCCGCAAGAAAGGTGAGGCCCGGCGTGAGGCCACCACGTTTATTCAGAACGTCCATAATTTCTTGGGCTACCACTTCGAGCGGCCGGGAGAGCGTCCACACGAGAATGTCGTGGTGTTCGACGAGGCTCAAAGAGCCTGGGATCAAAACCAGATGCAGCGCAAGCAAGGCAAAGATGCCTCTGAAGCGACCCTCTTGCTGGACGTGATGGAGAGATTACCTGATTGGGCGGTAGTCATCGCCTTGGTGGGCGGCGGACAAGAGATATTCAATGGAGAGGCGGGATTGAGCGAGTGGGGCAACGCCTTGGAGAATCGCTCAGCCTCTTGGCGGGTGGTCGCCTCTCCGGAGGTGCTCATCGGCGGGGAGAGTGTCGCTGGCAAGAAGCTGTTTGAAGGCGCCATCCCCAAAAACGTCACATACCATCAAGAAGACCTGGCGCACTTGGACGTTGTGGTCAGAAATCACCGAGCACAGCGCTGGGCCGAATGGGTAAATGCGCTGCTCTCATCCCAATATGACTCCGCTCAAGTGCTTTTTCCGGACGGCGATGAATTTCCCTGTGTTGTCACGCGTGACTTGGAGAAGGCACGGGCTTGGCTGCGGAAGTACCGTTCTATTGATGAAGAGGAAAGATCTGGGCTGGTGGCAACCTCGAAGGACCATCGCCTAAGGGCTTACGGCATTGAGCGATCTAGTTCACTGCTCACGAACTTTCCTTTCGAGAAATGGTTTTTGAGTCCCAGCACTGACGTCCGCTCCAGCTTTCAGCTGGAGGTCGCGGCATCTGAATTCGAATGTCAGGGGCTTGAGCTCGACTGGGTTGGGCTCTGTTGGGGTGGCGACCTCACACCATCGGAAGGTTCCGCAGGCTGAGAGTATCAGAAATTCCGCGGCGACAAGTGGCAACAAGTAAGGAAGGAGTCCGAACAGGAATACACGGTGAACAGGTATCGCGTGCTACTGACTCGTGCTCGCAAGGGCCTAGTTATCTGGGTTCCGAAGGGTGATCCCAATGATCCTACGCGCGAACCTGAGCGGTACGATCGAGTATACGATGCGCTCCGTGTGGCAGGAGTGCCCCTGCTTGAGGAAGAGTAGGCCCCCAGCAAAAAGCCCCCAGCAAACGCCGGGGGCTTTTGTGCCTCACTAGAGGTCTACGACGGTATCTCCGTCGCAAGCACAAGCGACGACATGTCGCTTATGTATCCCCGTCAAGTGTTCACGAACGCCACGTCGTGCTTCGGAACCTGGTGATTCTCCGCCCGCCCCATGAGTTGCCGCACGGCCTCCACAACCTGCGTCGTGCCGGCCGTGGACTGCCCGTTGGATAGCTGCCCGCCGCCCGTATTCACGGGGAAGTCGCCCTTCCACGTCGTGTCATGCTCCGCGTAGAACGGCCCGGACTCGCCCTTCGGGAAGAACCCGGAATCCTCCAGCGTGACCATCACCGTGATCGTGTAGCAGTCATAAATCTGGGCCATGTCCATGTCGTGCGGCCCAAGCCCCGCCATGCGAAACGCGTCCCTGGCCGACACGACCGCAGGCGACGTGGTGATGCGGTCAACCCAGTCCACGCCGTGCTCGGCGCGGAGATTGTGGTGAGCCGCCCCAAGCAGGTACACGGGCGGGTTGCGCAGCATCCTGGCCCTCTCTGGCGTGGTGACGATGGTTGCCGCCGCGCCCTGGGCGGGCATAACACACTCCAACAAGTGCAGAGGATCGGCCACAAGGCGTGAGTTCAAAATATCTTCCTCGTTGGCGGGTTGGCCGTTGAAGAAGGCGTTTTCGTTGCCCTGCGCGTTGAACCGCTGGTCCGCCGCCACGCGCGCCCGCTGAAAGTCCGTCGTTCCGTATTCCCACGTATGGCGCCGCGCAATCTGCGCGTACCAGCCGTTCGCCGCGATGACCGGCCCGTACGGCTCGATGAACTGGGGGTCAACGTGGTCGGTATTCGGCGCGTACATGCCCGGAATCTCTGAGACCGGCCCCGCGCCGTTGATGCAGAGAACCGTGTCCGCGTAGCCGGCGTGGATGGCGGCTGCCGCGACGGAGATGAACGTAGCGGCGTTCTCGTTGAGGGCGGTCGCGAAGTTCGGCTGAACGCCGATGTACTCGGCGAAGTCATACGCGAAGCCGAGGCTCGGCAGGCCGAACGGCGGCTCGGCGATGATGCCGTTGATGTCTTCCTTGCGGATTCCCGCGTCCACGATGGCCTTTGCCGTCGCCTCCGCGTACATCCCCATGAAATGGCGGCCGGCATATGAGCGGCGATGCTGTAGCTCGCTAAACCCAACGATGGCAGCCTTGCCCCGAATACTCATCTCGCTTCTCCTAAGCCGCGCCCCGCGTTTCGCGCGCGAAGCGCGCCCTCAACCGACGTATCCGCTAAAGCGTATAGTGCGCTCCTCGTCCGCCCCTGTCAACGTACCTCGCGGCGCGTCATCTTGTACCCCTCTCGGTAGGCCCTGCGCGGCAGGGCGATAAAAGCCCGTCTTTGCCGCCCGCTGAACACGAGGATAAGCACAACGACGCCGAAATAGATGAATGAGAAGACAAGCCGGACAGCCGCCAGCGGCAGGACCAGCTGCGCCGTGAACAGCACGAAGAGCGCAAGCGCGCCCCGCGGGCCAAGATGCAGTGTCGCAAGCAGGACAACGGCGAACAGTGACTGCGCGGCGGTCAGCAATACCTCCTGCGCCTGGCGGTCGTCCAGCGGGAGGGCCGCCGGGCTTCCAACGGAGGCCGAATAGACGATCGGCAAGCTGCCCACCAGCAGCGACCACTGGTTGACCTTTGCCGATACGAGCAGGCCGAGCGCCGAGGATGAATCGCCCCGTATCGCAAAGATGCACGCAACGACGATTTCCGGCGCTTCCGACGCGAGCGGCGCAACCCACTGGATCAGCAGGAACTCGTCGATTCCAATGCTCTTGCCCGTCTCGATCATGCCCTCGGCAAACGGCTCAGCCGACAGAAAGATGACGGCTGCGGAGAAGACGAACGATACCAGCACGACCGCGCGCCGGCGCTCAGGCGTCAGGCTGCCAATCAGCGCCGCCGGGCCCACCAGTTCCGGCTCCACCACTGCCGCCCGCGAACTGACGTACATGTACGTCACAAACAGCCCGATGAGCGCCACCGCGTCCAGGAGGTCGATCTGCCCCTTGAGCGGGATCGTGAACGCGTAAATCGTCGCAGCGGCCAGGAACGTAAGCTCGATGGTCTGGCTCTTGTTTAGCCGGACGCGGCTGTACCGGTGTTCCAGGAAACCGGCGCGCATTTCCTCTCGCTGCCGCCGTATCCGCCGCAGCCCCTTGAACCAGACGATCCCCACGATCAGCGGCCATGCAAGGCCGATCAGCAAACGATTCGCCCCCGTCATGTTCGCGACTGCATACCCCGCGTATTCAGGGTCCGTGCCCGCCTTCCAGACGAGGCTGAAATCGACGGCGTACTCCGGCAGCACCGTGATGATCGCCACCAGCGCAAGCGCCAGCCCGTGCGATATATCATGTTGGAACGCCTCCGCCGCCCATGACAGCAGGAATGCGGCGCTGAGGATGCCGAGGCCGTAGATGAACGAGTTGGCAAGCGGGTGAACGTGCGTGCCCTGCGTCTGGCCCAGCGTGAAGAGAACAATAGCGGGAACCGTGCCGGCGATGGCGGCAGCAATGAATAGTCGATTCCGGTCTGAGACAAGTGACACGGCGATGCCGCCACACATTCCTTTCGCCCGCGCTTTGGACTACGACAACGCGCGTCCTATCGGAGTATACTAGTTTCGATGAACCCTCGGATATTTCGCAACAGCTTCATATGGGTGCTGGTCGCCGTTGCCCTCGTTGCCATCCTCTTTACCCTCCTCCAGAGCTCGGGCGGGCAGGGCAACCAGTCGCTCGGCTGGCTCATTGACCAGGCCCGGGGCGGCAACATCACGTCCATCGAAGTCTCCAACGACTCCTTAAAGGTGATGACGGTGGACAACCGTGAGGTCACCGTCAACAAGGAGCCGGACATCTCCGTCTTTGAGATGCTCACCGCCAGCGGTGTTGAGGTTGGCGAGGGCGCGGGGCAGGTGGACCTCCGGCCGCGCGGCAGCAGCGGCCTCGGCAGCCTGTTCGGCCTCTTCATCAACTTCCTGCCGCTCATCTTCTTTGGCGCAATCCTCATCTTCTTCATGCGGCAGGCGCAGGGCGGCAACAGCCAGGCCCTCAACTTCGGACGCAGCCGCGCCCGCATGTTCATGGGCAACCGCCCCGCCGTCTCCTTCTCCGATGTTGCCGGTGTCGAAGAGGCCAAGATCGAGCTTGAAGAGGTTGTCGAGTTCCTCAAGTACCCGGAGAAATTCGCCAGCCTCGGCGCGCGCATCCCGCGCGGCGTCCTCCTCGTCGGCCCCCCGGGCGGCGGCAAGACCCTCCTTGCCCGCGCGGTGGCGGGAGAGGCCGGCGTGCCGTTCTTCTCCATCAGCGGTTCTGAATTCGTGGAAATGTTCGTCGGCGTCGGCGCAAGCCGCGTCCGCGACCTCTTTGACCAGGCCAAGCGCAACGCGCCCGCCATCGTCTTTGTCGATGAGATCGACGCCGTCGGACGCCACCGCGGCGCGGGTCTTGGCGGCGGGCACGATGAGCGGGAGCAGACCCTCAACCAGATCCTCGTTGAGATGGACGGCTTTGACAGCTCCACCAACGTCATCGTCATCGCCGCGACGAACCGCCCGGATATTCTCGACCCGGCCCTCCTGCGCCCCGGCCGTTTCGACCGGCGCGTCACCATCGACTTGCCGGACGTTCGGGGGCGAATCGCGATCCTCGATGTCCACGCCCGCGGCAAGCCCCTCGACCCCGATATCGACATGGAGGTGGTGGCCAAGCAGACGCCCGGATTCAGCGGCGCCGATCTTGCCAACCTTATTAATGAGGCCGCGATTCTCGCCGCCCGCCGCGACAAGAAGCTGGTCATGTACGACGAGCTTGCGGAAGCCGTTGACCGCGTCTTTGCCGGGCCGGAGCGCAAGAGCCGTCTCATTACCGAGCGTGAGAAGCGCACGACCGCCTACCATGAGGCCGGGCACGCCGTCGTCGGTCACCTTGTCCCCAACGCCGATCCCGTGCAGAAGGTCACCATCGTCGCGCGCGGCATGATGGGCGGCTACACGCGGTTCCTGCCCAGGGAAGAGTCGATGCTGCGCACGCGCTCGCAGTTGCTGGACTCCATCAAGGCTGCGCTCGGCGGGCGGGCTGCGGAAGACATCGTCTTTGGCGACGTGTCCACCGGCGCGTCCAACGACATTGAGCAGGTCACGCGCATTGCCCGCAGCATGATCACAACCTACGGGATGAGCGAGAAGCTCGGCCCCCTCACGCTCGGCAAGCGCGAGGAGATGATCTTCCTGGGACGTGAAATCTCCGAGCAGCGCAACTACGGCGAGCGTGTGGCCGACGTTATCGACCAGGAGGTCAACGACATCGTCTTTGGGTCCTACGACGAGGCCAAGCGCATCATCAACGAGAACCGGCATATCCTTGACCGGCTCGCCGAATACCTGATCGTTGAAGAAACGGTGGAGGGCGATGACCTCCAGAAACTCCTCAACGATGAGCCTCTCGATCCGAAGGATGAGACCGGCGACCCTGCGCCGCCTGATCCCGTCCCCGTTGCAGCCGTATAGCCCGTGCGTGACATCCTTCAGGCCCTCGCCGACGGAGAGATAACCACGGACGAGGCCCAACGCCGCCTCAACCTCCACGCAATCCGCGAGGTTGGCGACGTTGCCAATCTCGATTTAGGCCGCATGACCCGAACGGGAAAGCCGGAGATCGTCCGCTGCGCCGGAAAGAGTGTTGACCAGGCCGTCGAACTCGCGCTCCCATTCCTTGAGGAGCCGGGCGTCGTCGCCCTTTCGACCGCGACTGCAAACCATAAGGCAGCCATTCAAGCCGCCCGCCCCGATGCCCGTATTCGCTTTGAACCGTTGGCCGGTATCCTCATTGCCCGCAGCCCGGACAAACCGGAACCGGAAAGACTCGGCAGCGCCGCCATCATCACCGCCGGCACGTCGGATATGCCCATCGCCCTGCAAACGCAACTCATTGCAGAGATGCTCGGCGTGGAAACCACGCTGCATTCGGACGTTGGCGTCTCCGGCCTCCACCGTCTTTTCCCCGCGTTGCAGGAGGTCGTCGAATCCGATCCGGACGTCGTCGTCGTAATTGCAGGGCAGGAGGGCGGCCTCGCCCCCGTCGTGGCAGGCCTCCTAGATCTACCCATCATCGCGGTTCCCACATCAACGGGAACAGGCTACGGCGGCGAAGGCGTCGGCGCCCTCTCCACAATGCTCCAGTCCTGCTCCCTGGGCCTGGCCGTAGTCAACATAGACAACGGAATAGCCGCAGCAGTAATGGCCGCCACAATAACCCGCCGCGCCAACCGCCCTTAATCCCCCGCCCACCCCCCCTTCCCCCGTCATTCCGCCCCCCTCCGTCATTCCCGCGCACGCGGGAATCTGAATCACATAGCGCCAACCAAACCCCGTAGCGCCGCCCCTCCCCTTTTTCCCGCGAAAACGGGAATCCAGTACCCCCCCCGTATCCCCTGCGCAGGCGGGGGTGACGCTTGACGTACAACGTACATATTGTTAGGCTGAGCCAACATGATACTGAGTTTCCGGGATCGGCGAACGGAGCGATTCGCGGCGGGCGAATTTGTAAGGGAATTCCAGTCGTTCGAGGCGCAGGCGGAAAGACGACTGGCCATTCTGAATGCGGCGCCGTCATTGCGTACGCTGGCCGAGTTGCCAGGGAATCGGCTGGAGGCGTTGCAGGGAAACCGTGAGGGGCAGTACTCGATTCGGATTAATCGCCGGTGGCGCATCTGCTTCTCCTGGCCCGATGGACCCGGGCCGACTGATGTAGAGATCGTGGACTACCACTAGTCGTAGAGCGGGCGTAACGGGAAAGAAGGCGTGCAGTGATGTTTAGACGGGCTGTGCATCCGGGTGACATTCTGAGGGATGAATTGGCAGAGATCGGGATTACGCCGACGGCCTTGGCGCGAGAAATCGACGTGCCGCCCAACCGGGTCAGCCAAATCATCGCGGGCAGACGGTCAATCACGGGTGATACGGCGCTCCGGCTTGGCCACTGGTTCGGCGTGGAGCCTCAGTTCTGGCTGAATCTACAATCGCAGTACGATCTGGCGCTCGCCGAACGGGAGGCAGGAGAAAGGGTACAGGCGCTGCCGACGGCGGCTGGCCGGTAAGGGTAACGCGTCTCCATAGCTTGGCGGCACTCATCCCGTTCACCTTCGCCCCCGCTCACCCAGAGCCCCATCGAAGGGTGCCCCCTGCGTCATTCCCGCGCACGTGGGAATCCAGAAGCCGAGTTTCAGACTAGATAAACTGATAGGGTTGACAACCCAACAAGGGGGATGGAGTAGAATGATTGTACATAGGTTCTAGCGCGGGAGGCTTTTCAATGTCGGAGTCGGATTCCTTGGCAGAACGTTCAACGGCGGGCGCCCTTATGCGTGCCGGTGGCTTGGCCGCGAATGCTTCAGTCGTAGGCGTCGCAGGCGTCAGCCAGTTGATATCAGGCATTGGAATCGCCTACAAGCCCCTTTTCCAAGAAGTCGATCGGATGACGGCGAGCATGGGCATTGTCAACAGACTACTGGCGAACTCCTTCTTGAACTGGGGTGTGGTAAACGTAATGCGTGCATTCGACCAGCAATGGGCGAAGCAACAACGCGACTGGAATCGTCAAGCCAATCTCATGGCGCTCAGCACGAGAACCATCGCCACCGAGATGAATATGGCTGTAAACGCTCTGGCAAACTCTGCTTCGCTACTCAGTGCAATGCCAAAGGCTCACGCCGCCTTGCCACGTGTTGATACCGTGAGCATCATGCGGCCTGTGATCACACGGAGTAGCAGATCATCCTGGTCCGACGCAGTATCCGAGGAAGATGATCCGCTGACATATTCTGACGTTAGCTTGGACGCAACTCTGCTGAATACGCTGGAGCAGTCACATTATCACGTGTCCACAAGGGAGTTCCGTGAGTCCTTTCGAGATCTGCACAGAGAACCTTACCCCGACCTTACCGGTGCAATATCGCATGCCAATGCAGGATTTCTTTCCGTTGCGAGGGCGATTGATGGCAACAGCGGAGCCAATCCACGTGAAATCGTGGCACGTCATCGTGATCTGTTTCCGAAACCCCTAGACGAGGCAGTCCTGAAGCACTGGGGGTTCTCTTCTCAATATGGCCGCAAGGTAAGCGAGGGCAAAATCGCTGAGTATCATCAGGCTGAGGCGGCAGTTTACGGTATCGCACTAATCACGCTGTCGCTGGTTCGTGGAGCCCGAAAAGCTGGGCTGATAACCCACCCATGACAACACCAACCGATTGGCGCAACAAACTCCATTTCGGAGACAACCTCCCCATCATGCGGGAGCACATCCCCGATGAAAGCGTTGACCTCATCTATCTTGACCCCCCCTTCAACTCCAACGCGACGTACAACGTTCTCTTCCGCGAGCACGACAGCAGCGAATCCGCTGCCCAAATCCAGGCATTCGACGACACCTGGCACTGGAGCACGGAGGCCGAATGGGCATACCAGCAGGTCGTCACGAGCGGCCCCAAGCGACTCGCGGACATGCTCCAGGCCATGCGAACATTCCTCGGCCAGAACGACATGATGGCCTACCTCACCATGATGGCCCCGCGCATGGTGGAGTTGCACCGCGTCCTCAAGCCGACGGGCAGCATCTACCTCCACTGCGACCCCACCGCCAGCCACTACCTCAAGTTGCTCATGGACGCGGTTTTCAGCAACGCGAATTTCCGGAACGAGATCGTGTGGCGACGGACTTCTGCAAAGGGCTTAGCGTTCACGAGGTATCCCCGGAACCACGACGTACTGCTCCACTACTCCAAGAGCGAGGAAGTTATTTGGAATCGCCCGTACCGTCCCCATAATGCCGAATATGTAGCGAAAGCCTACAGGCACATAGAGCCCGAAACAGGACGGCGATACCGACTGGACAACTTGGCGAACCCGAATACCAACAGACCAAATCTAACTTATGAATTCCTCGGTGTAACCAGAGTTTGGCGCTGGACCAAAGAGAGGATGGAGGCAGCCTACCGCGACGGACTGATTGTTCAAACCAGACCAGGTGGTGTGCCGAGCCTCAAGAGGTATCTCGACGAAATGGAAGGGAGCGCTGTCGACACGATCTGGGAAGACATTCTGCCCGTACAGTCCCACAGCAATGAACGCCTCGGCTATCCCACCCAAAAGCCCGAGGCCCTGCTTGAGCGCATCATCAATGCCTCCAGCAACGAGGGTGATGTCGTGCTTGACCCCTTCTGCGGCTGCGGCACGGCCATCGCCGTCGCGGAGCGGCTCAACCGCAAATGGATCGGCATCGACGTTACTCACCTCGCCATTTCCCTGATGAAGAGCCGCCTGCGCGACTCGTTCGGCGATGACCTGTCCGACTATGAGGTCGTCGGCTCGCCCGCGGACACTGAAAGCGCCCGCGCCCTCTCGCTTGAGGGCGGCAACACCGGCCGCTACCAGTTCGAATACTGGGCGCTTGGCCTGGTAGAGGCGCGTCCTGCGAATGACCGTCGCAAGGGCGCAGACTCCGGCATCGACGGCTATATCAACTTCTTCGACGACAACTCCGGCAAGGCCAAGACCGTCATCGTGCAGGTCAAGAGCGGGCAGGTTGGCCGCAACGTCATCGCCACCCTCAAGGGCGACATGGAGCGTGAGAATGCGGAAATGGGGCTGCTCATCACCCTTGAGCCGCCCACCAGGCCAATGATCGACGAGGCCACTGCCGCAGGGTTTTACGTGCCGGAGGCATTCCCGGACAGGCAATTCCCGCGCGTCCAGATCGCCACGATTGAGGACATCCTGAACGGCAACGGCCCCGCCATCCCCCAGCTCGGCCTCTCCCAGTCCCCCACCTTCCGCCGCGCCCCCCGTCAACGCCGCGCCCAACCCCGCCCCCAGCGAATGGTGTAGTGCTCCCCCGCTCACCCTGAGCCTGTCGAAGGGCGCCCCTACTCCCCCCCGCCCATATACGTCAGGTCAGGCACAATCGTCACGAACCGGTTCAACGAATCATTGAAAATATCCGCCATTTCAAGGTGCGGAAAATGCCGCGAGAGCGGAATCGTATCAAAGGACGCATGCTGGATCGCCCCCAGCAGCTGCCCCGCCTGCTCCACCAGCGGATCATCCTCCCCGTAGACGATCAGCGTTGGCGTCTGGATGGATCCAAGCCGCGAGGTCGCGTCCCACTTCGCCGCCGCCACGAAATCCCGCATCGATGACATGGGGCGTTGTGCCGCCCGCGCCGCCGTGAGCGCCTCAGCCGGCAAGGGCATGTGCGGCTCGCGCAGGCCCCGCAGCGCGTGGTCGCGAAGGAATCCGTCGGGGTCTTCCAGCAGGTCCGCCGCCGTATCCGCCGCCCATGGGAACGTGATTCCCGTCCCGATCAGCGCCAAACCCTCAACCAGCCGCGGGTGCCGGCTCGCATACTCGATGGCGATTGCCCCGCCAAGCGAATGTCCCACGAGCACCACGGGCGCGAGCCCCAGCGTGTCGATGAACTCGTGCAGGAACGACGCCCAGTCCGGCACGTCCTCCAGCGCCTCTCCGCTCGATTGTCCGTGCCCTAGCAGGTCGAGGGCGATGGGTGTCTGGGACGGCGCGAAGAACCTCATCTGGTCGGCGAAGAGCCGGTGATCCGCCCCCGGCCCGTGGACAAAGAGGATGCGCGCCCCCGGCGTGGCCCCGCCAAGCTCATGGGGGCACTCGTAGTAGACGGACTCCCCGCCAAAATTCACGTGCGGCATAACCCCTCTACTCTACATGACGCAAGCGCCCGCTATACTTGAATCACCGCCGCCGTCACGCGGCGCAATCGGAGGGCAAGGATTTCATGTCAACATCGGAACAGGTCAGACTCACGAGCCTGTCCCACTGCGCCGGTTGAGCGGCCAAACTCGGCCCCGCCGAGCTTGCGCAGGTCCTGCGCAATCTGCCGCCAATCAGCGACCCCAATCTGCTGGTCGGAATCTCGACTGGTGACGATGCCGCCGTCTATCGCCTCACCGACGACATCGCGCTCATCCAGACCATCGATTTCTTCCCGCCCGTCGTCGATGACCCATACGACTTCGGCGCGATTGCCGCCGCCAACGCGCTCAGCGATGTCTACGCGATGGGCGGCCACCCCATTATCGCCCTCAACGTTGCCGCGTTCCCCGACGCGCTCGATAAGGACATCCTTGGCCGCATCCTTAAAGGAGGCGCAGACAAGGCAGTCGAGGCGGGCGTGCTCATCGCCGGCGGACACACCATCGAAGACCCTGAGCCCAAGTACGGCCTCTCCGTGACCGGCATCGTGCAGCCCGGCCACCAGGTCGCCAACGTTGGCGCGCAGCCCGGCGACGCCCTGGTGTTGACAAAGCCGCTCGGCTCCGGCGTGTTGACGACGGCGCACAAGAACGGCGCGCTCGATGATGCAACCCTCGCCGAGGTCGTTGACGTCATGTCCCAGCTCAACCGCGGCGCCTCCGAGGCGATGATCGAGGTCGGAGTAAACGCCTGCACGGACATAACGGGGTTCGGACTGCTCGGACACCTTAAGGGAATGCTGGACGGCAGCGGTGTTGGCGCGACACTGTCTCTGTCGGACGTCCCGACGATTCCCGCTGCGTGGGAGATGATCGAAAGAGGCTTTATACCCGGCGGAACGGGGCGTAACCAGGTCTACATTGAGAATTTTGTCACAGCACATCCGGAGGTGAGTGAGGCGGGCAAAACCAATCTGATGGACGCGCAGACGTCGGGGGGTCTGCTCATTTCAGTCCCCCAAAGCAAGCGAGACGCCCTCATCGCCGCCCTCCGCGCCCGCAACACAAAAACAGCCGCAATAATCGGCCAAATCACCGAAAATAAAGAACTAATTATCCAACCATAGCCCAACGGAGCGTACCAATGGCCGTACTTGAAATACCCCGACAATTCATTGATGAGATGATTGCCCACGCCCAGGAAGATGACCCAAACGAATGCTGCGGCATCCTGATTGCCGAGAACGGCGCTGTCATTTCAACGCGCCGGGTCACCAATATCGTCGATGAAAAAAACAAGCCGTTCCGATACCAGATGGCGCCGCTTGAATATGCGTCCATCGATGAGGAGTGCTCCGCGAACGGCTGGACGCTATGGGGTTTCTATCACTCCCACACGCGCTCCCAGGCCTATCCCTCGAAGACCGATCAGAACCTGGCATTCTGGCCCGGAACAAAGGACCCCATTTGGCCGGACTCCTACTATCTACTCGTTTCTCTTGAAGACAAGGATGCGCCTGTTGTTCGGGCCTATTCCATTTCGCCGCCGGACGCGGACACGGACGGTGATTTCCGGGTCGATGAATACGAACTCCGCGTAACCGAATCTCCAACCCCCAACTCTGCCTGATGTGCCTCATCGCTGCCGTCATCGCCGCGGCCATCGGCTGGATCACCTTGGCCGGTACCATAATCTGGTATCGCCTTGTCGTCGTCCCTGACCTCTACGTTGGCGATAGCATCCTGCCGTTCGTCGCGGTTATGACAATAGGCGCGCTTGCATTTCTGGGCGTCCTTGTGGGCGCAATCCGCCGCACACAAGGCAAAGCGGACGGCCTCCCCACAATGATCATCGCCGCATTCGCTCTGGTGGCCATCATCTTCAGTTCCCTAACAACAACCGGAGTCCTAATCATCCCCGGCTTCCTACTATCAACCCTGGCAGCATCCCTGCCGCCAAACAGGCCATGGGAAAAAACGTAAGGGCAGGCCGCAGCCTGCCCCTGCTATTTGCGTGTCACACCTTGTCTAGGTGAGATCATCATCCTCCAGCCAGCCATGCCGCTTCGCAAGGTTTACCCATAGCTGCTGTGTGTAGCGCGCGTCACGCCGCATTTCCTCAAGCGTCTCGGTTAGAGTTTCCATCACCGTCTGATGAGCGCCTAGCAGTCTGGTGTGCTCTTCTTGTATCCGTCGAGTCTGAAGCCCGTCGCGCTGACCCTCCTCAATCGCCGATGTTAGAGTTTCCATCGCCGTCTGATGCGCGCCAAGCAACCGTGATTGTTCTTGTTGTAGCCGGGCTTGCTCTTCTTGTCTCTCTTGTGTTCGAAGCCCGTCGCGCTGGCCCTCCTCAATCGCGGTTGTTAGAGTTGCCATCGCCGTCTGATGCGCGCCAAGCAACCGTGACTGTTCTTGTTGTAGCCGGGCTTGCTCTTCTTGTCTCTCTTGTGTCCGGCGCGCATCACGCCGCACCTCATCGAGCATCGTCGTCAGAGTTTCCATCATCCGGGCGTGCTCTTCCTGACGCTCGTCGAGCCTTTCGACGATTCCCTCTAGCCGGTCAACACGATTCTCAAGATCTGTCATCTCAGTGTTCCTTGCCAAGCCAGCTTACCACTTTACGACGCGACCCGTTCCCTACCGGCCGTCTCCCCCCTCATTCCGTCGCGCGGTGAGCCAGGAGTCGACGATCTGCTGCAGCAGTTCCAGCTCCTGCACCTTGAGCTTGCCCGCGGCCTTGAGGGCTTCGGCGAGCATATTTTGTGACTGCGCCTCCTGCATCGTCGTGCCCGCGTCGAGGCTGCCCTGGGATTTCCACCACAACTCGATATCGGAATCGTCGGCGTGCTCAATGTCTTTCTCAATTAACCTCAGAAAGTGTGTCCGCATGTACTGTGTCACGCGCTCCTCTTCACCCTCCGGCGTCTGAATCCAGAGCACGCTTCCGTCCGCGCGCACGTATCGGCTCTGCGGCCCGGCATCATTGCGTGATGCAGTTGGCGGTTGGTTAGATTCTGCCGGCGGACGTGGCGCCGATGTGCTTCCCGACGGCGAGTAGCGCGGCGCGGGCGGCAACCCTCCACCGCCCGGCTGGTAGCGCGGCGGCGCGCCAAGCGGGCTCGTGCTTGGCGGCGGGACAGGGCGATCAAGGGGGCGCGCGGCCTGCCGCGCGGGAGTCTCGCGGCCTTGTTCGTTTGCGGGGGCGGCCATCGGCGACTGATTTAGCTCATCCTCAAGCGGATCGCTGGGGTTTATCACCTGGGGCAGGTTCAGGATTTTGAGTTCGCGTGTGACCATGTCCGTTGCAGACTCGGTGGGGAGCTTGTCCGTGACGCGCTCGCCGGTCTCGTCTTCTTGCGACCGCAGCTCAAAGAATTTTTCGACTTGCGCATCCGTTGCCTCTTCCGGCGTCGCGCCTGTCAGGCGATAGAAGTGCATCCGGTTGACGCCAGCCATGGCGACCTCATCGCCATCCTTGGCAAAACGCGCGACGCCATTGTCGCCCCGTTCAAAATACTTGCTTGGCGGGGCCATGCTACGCCCCTTCGGCTGCCTTTGCCGTGGATCCCCAGTTCAGCAGCCAGTATTCAAGCGAATCCGCGAGAGCCATCCAGGACGCGTGAATTATATTGGTGTGGCTGCCCACCGTGCGCCAAACATGGTCGCCGTCAGTTGACTCGATCAGCACACGCACCGTCGCCGCCGTCGCGCTCTCCTGGTTCAGGATGCGGACCTTGTAGTCCGTCAACCGCACGACGCCAATCTCCGGGAATCGGCTCCGCAGGGCCTTCCTGAGCGCCTCGTCCAGCGCATTGACGGGGCCGTTGCCCTCCGCCGCAGTGTGGTATTGCTCCTCGCCAACGCGCACCTTGACGACAGCCTCCGACAGCGGATCATCGTCGTCTCCGGCGGAATCGATGGACGGCCTCCGCCGCCACGTTTCTACAACGGTCATAAAATCCTGGAGCATGAACGCCGGCGTATAATCGGGCAGAGCGCGGCGCACCAGCATTTCGAAAGACGCCTCCGCGCCTTCGTATTGGAAGCCCGCCGCCTCCGCGTTCTTCACCTGTTCGAGGATAGAGCGCGCCGTGTCAGGCTCGACGTCAATCCCCATCGCCTGCGTTGCCGCCAACACGTTGCTGCGTCCGGAAAGCTCGGAGACGACGACGCGCCGCGCATTGCCCACCGTCTCCGGGTCCATGTGCTCGTAGCTGCGTTCAACTTTTGCCACGGCAGCGGCGTGCAGCCCGCCCTTGTGCGTGAATGCCCGCGCGCCCACGTACGGCTGCGACGGGTTCAGCCCCATGTTCACGATTTCCGCAATCTCCTGCGAAACGGTCGTGAGGCGGTTCAGTTGCTCATCTGAAACGACACGGATGCCCATCTTGGTCTGTAGGCCGGGGATGATTGAGCAGAGATTCGCGTTGCCGCACCGCTCGCCGTAGCCGTTGATCGTTCCCTGCACCTGCTCGATGCCGTGCTCTACTGCGGTGATGGAGTTCGCGACGGCAAGCTCGCCATCGTTGTGAACGTGGATGCCAAGCGGAATGGTGATGGTCTCTCGCAGCGCGTCTACCACTTCGCCAAGCCGCTGCGGCAGAACGCCGCCGTTTGTGTCGCAAAGGTGAATCACGTCCGCGCCGGCATCCTGCGCCGCCCTGAGGCATTGCACGGCGTACTCACTGTTGGCGTTATAGCCGTCGAAGAAGTGCTCGGCATCGAAATGCGCTTCGCGTCCCTGGCTCTTCAAATACGCGATGGAATCGCTGATCATCAGCAAGTTCTCTTCAAGGCTTGTCTCCAGCACCTCCGTCACGTGCAGATCCCACGTCTTGCCCACCAGGGTGACGATGGGCGCCTCGGACGCGATGAGCGCAAGAAGGTTGCCGTCCTGCTCAGCCGTGATGCCTGCGCGGCGTGTGGAGCCGAACGCGGCGACGCGGGCGGTCTTGAGGCTCAGCCCTTTGACCCGTCGGAAGTATTCTTCGTCCTTCGGGTTGGAGAACGGCCAGCCGCCCTCGATGATGCCGACGCCAAGCTCGTCCAGCCTGACCGTAATGTCCAGCTTGTCCTTGACGGTGAGGGAGATGCCCTCCTGCTGCGTGCCGTCCCGCAGGGTGGTGTCGTACAGGATTACCTGTGGCGTTGCCGATGTCACTGCGTTGTCCTCTGACTGATTGCCCTGATCAACTATAGGCTATAGCGGCCGGGGCACTCGCGCCCGCTCCGGGTTCTCGATTCTCTCGATGACCGCGTCCGCCATCTCTGTTGTCTTGACCACCCGCGTATTTGAATCAGCAGAACCGACGCCCGCAACGTCTGCCGTCCGGTAGCCTGCCGCCAGCGTCGCGTCCACCGCCGCCTCAACGGCGTCCGCCTCCTCGTTCAGTCCGAATGACAGGCGCAGCATCATGGCTGCGCTGGAGATGGCCGCCAACGGATTCGCGATGCCTTGTCCGGCGATGTCCGGCGCGGAACCGTGAATCGGCTCATACATCCCGTACAAGCCGCCGCCCCGCTTGCGAATCTTCTTCGTGCCCAGGCTGGCCGAGGGCAGCATACCCATGGAACCCGCGAGCACGGACGCCTCATCGGTCAGGATATCGCCGAACATGTTCTCCGTGACGATGACATCGAACTCCGCCGGGCGCTGGATCAGCATCATCGCGCAAGCGTCGACGAGGATGTGGCTCACGGACACGTCCGGGTTTTCCTCCGCCATTTCCTGCGCCACCTCGCGCCACAGCCGCGATGATGCCAGCACGTTTGCCTTATCGACGGATGCCAGCCGTCCGCGCCGTCCCCGCGCAAGGTCAAATCCGACTTGCAATACCCGGCGGATTTCCTTCTCCGTGTACTTGAGCGTATCGACTGCCTTGCGGCCTTGTGAGTCATCCCAGCGCCTCTTTGGCTCAGCGAAGTACAGCCCGCCCGTCAACTCGCGCACGACAATCAGGTCGACGTCGTTGATGACCGGCCCCTTGATCGGCGACGCGCCCACCAGTTCGGGAACGACCTTGACGGGCCGGAGGTTGGCGAACAGTCCCATGCCGCGGCGCAGGGCGAGCAGGCCCGCCTCGGGGCGCGTGGCAGCGCGCGGGTCGTCCCACTTTGGGCCGCCGACTGCGCCGAACAGGATGGAGTCGGACTGCCTGGCGATGTTGAGCGAATCGTCGGGCAGGGCGCTGCCTGTGGCATCGATGGCCGCGCCGCCAACGAGCGCCTCGCGGTACTCAAAGGAATGACCGAATCGCTCGCCAATGGCGGCGAGCATCCGCACGGCCTCCGTGGTGACTTCTGGGCCGATGCCGTCGCCCGGCATCAGCGCGATCGAGTAATTCACGTGGTTTCAGAGGCGACGGGTTCAAGCCCCATGCGCTCCTCGAACTTCGCGATGTCGTCTTCGTGCTGCAACGTCAGGCCGATGCTGTCCAGCCCGTTGAGCAGGCAGTGCTTGCGGAACGGATCAATCTCAAAGTACGCCTCGAACCCCTCGCGATCCGAAACAAGCTGCTTCTCGAGGTCGATGGTCAGCTCATAGCCGGGGCGAATGCGGTCGAGAATCTCGCGAACGGTCTCCTCCGGCAGTTGGACGGGCAAAAAGCCGTTTTCAAAGGAGTTGTTGTAGAAGATGTCCGCAAAGCCGGACGAAATGACGGCCTGGAATCCGAACTGCTGCAATGCCCACGGCGCGTGCTCACGGCTTGAGCCGCTGCCGAAATTCGGCCCTGCCACGAGGATTGTCGCTTCGCGGTAGCCCGGCTTGTTCAGCACGAACTCCGGGTTCTCACCGCCGTCCGGCGTGTAGCGCCAATCAAAGAAGAGGAAGGGGCCGTAGCCCGTTCGCTCCACGCGCTTCAGGAACTGCTTTGGAATGATCGAATCCGTGTCCACGTTTGAGCGATCCAGCGGCGCCGCCGCTCCCGTGTGTGAAATGAACTTTTCCATCGTGTCCCCCGTATGCGGCGCTATGCCGGCGCTGCTTCCCAGTCGCGAATATCGACGAATCGACCGGCGATGGCCGCCGCAGCCGCCATCTGCGGGCTGACCAGGTGGGTGCGGCCGTCCTTGCCCTGCCGCCCCTCAAAGTTGCGGTTGGACGTGGACGCGCAGCGCTCCTGCGGCATCAGGATATCCGGGTTCATGCCGAGGCACATGGAGCACCCGGCGGCGCGCCACTCAAAGCCTGCCTCCGTGAACACGGCGTCCAGTCCCTCCTTCTCCGCCTGCCACTTGACCAATGCGGAGCCGGGCACGACCATCGCGCTCACGTTCGGGTGAACCTGCCGCCCGCGCACCATGTCCGCCGCCGCGCGCAGATCGGCAAGCCGCGAGTTGGTGCACGAGCCGATGAATACCCGGTCGATTTCGATGTCCTTGATGCTCGTGCCCGCCTCAAGGCCCATATAGGCCAGCGCGCGCTCTGCCGCCTCGCGCTTGTCCACCGGCAGGGCGGCGGGATCCGGCACCGAGTCCTCGATGGTTACGACCTGCTCGGGATTCGTGCCCCAGGTCACGTGCGGGCGGAGTTCACCGGCGTCGAGGACAACGACTTCGTCGTATTCCGCGCCCTCGTCTGTGGCGAGTTCCTTCCAGCGTTCGACAGCCTCATCATATTCTTCGCCCTGCGGCACGAATTTGCGGCCTCGCAGCCACTCAAAAGTCGTCTCATCGGGGGCGATCATGCCGGCGCGCGCGCCTCCCTCGATCGACATATTGCACACCGTCATGCGGCCTTCCATCGAGAGCGCGCGGATAGCCTCGCCCGTGTACTCGATCACGTAGCCCGCGCCGCCGGACGTGCCGATCTTGCCGATGATGCCGAGGATGATGTCCTTGGCCGTCACGCCCGGGGGCAGTTCGCCGTCAACGCGAACCTCCATCGTCTTCGGCTTGAACTGGCGCAGGGGTTTGGGTGGCCAGCACGTGCTCAACCTCAGACGTGCCGATGCCGAGCGCGAACGCCCCGAACGCCCCGTGCGTGGCCGTGTGGCTGTCGCCGCAGACGATGACCTTGCCGGGCTGTGTGTGTCCCAGCTGCGGGCCGATCACGTGGACAATGCCCTGGTTCTCGTCATGCATGTCGTAGTACGTGATGCCGAAGTCTTTCGTGTTCTGTGCGAGGGTCTCGATCTGCTGCTTGGAAATGGGGTCTTCAATCGGCAGCGAGCGGTCAGTCGTTGGGACGTTGTGGTCAACCGTGGCGATAGTCAAGTCCGGTCGCCGCACATTGCGCCCCGCCAATCGCAGGCCCTCATACGCCTGCGGCGACGTCACCCTCGTGAACCAGGTGCAAGTCCACGTAGATCAGAGACGGTTCCCCCGCCTCTTCGCGGACAAGGTGCGCGTCCCAAATCTTCTCGAACATCGTTCGTGGGGGGCGTCGCCATTCGGTCTCCTCTTGCGATGATTTTCTTTAGCTGCGCCTGCCCGCTATGCCATCACGCTTGTGGCACGCTGCTTGGATGCAAGCAGGCGGTTGAGCGAATCGACGTAGGCGCGCGCGCTTGCGACGACGATGTCGGTGTCTGCGCCGCGCCCGATGTAGTTCGTTCCTTCGTGCTCGATTCTCAGGGTCACGTCGGCGATGGAGTCCAGACCCTCGGTGACCGCCTCCACGCGGTATTCAACGAGGTGGTTGTTCACGGCGACGATGTGCGTGATGGCCTGGTAGACGGCGTCCACCGGGCCTGTTCCGACCGCGCTCGCGGTCTGCGCCTCTCCCTCAGGGTCAATGAGCCGCACCGTGGCTGTCGGAACTGCCGGGGAGCCGCTCAGGGCCTGCACGTGGTCCAAGATGTAGATTTCGTCGCCTGTGGTGCGCCGATCCTCACCCATCAGCGTTTCAAGATCACGGTCCGTCACGCTCTCCTTCTTGTCGGCGAGGTCCTTGAACGCGACGTAGACTCGCCCCAGGTCTTCCTTGGAGACGTCATAGCCCAATTCATGGAGGCGAGCCTCCAGCGCGTGGCTGCCGCTCTGCCGGCCCAGCACCAGCGCAGTGCCGGGCACGCCAACGGACTGCGGCGTCATGATTTCAAACGTGATTGGCGCCTTGAGCATGGCGTCCTGGTGGATGCCGGACTCATGGCGGAACGCGTTCAGTCCGACGATGGCCTTGTTCGGCTGCACGGCGAAGCCGGTGTAATCGCTCACCATCCGGCTTGCGCGATAGATCTGGGTTGTGTCCACGCCCGTGGTGAATCCAAGCAAGTCCTCGCGCGTGTGGATGGCCATGACCACCTCTTCCAGCGAGGCGTTGCCCGCCCGTTCGCCGATGCCGTTCACGCAGACTTCCACCTGCCGCGGCGCCGTTCTGGATGGCGGCGATGGAGTTGGCGGACGCAAGGCCCAGATCGTTGTGGCAGTGGACGCTGACGGTGGTCTTGTCGATGTTCTTGACGTTCTCAAACACGCCCGCGATGAGCCGCCCGAATTCGTCCGGTATCGCATAGCCGACCGTGTCCGGGATATTGATGGTCGTCGCGCCGGCGTTGATCGCCTCGGTCACGAGGCGGTAGATGAAATCCCAGTCCGTGCGGGTGGCGTCCATGGGCGAGAAACTCAACGTTGTCGCAGTAGCTCTTCGCCCGTTCAACGGATGTAATGGCCTGTTCCATGACCTCTTCGGGGCTCTTGCGGAGCTGGTGGGTGAGGTGAATATCGGAACTGGAGATGAAGACGTGGATGCGCGGCTTCTCCGCCACCTGGACGGCTTCCCACGCCGCGTCGATGTCACCGGGCACGCAGCGCGCCAGCCCGGCGATGACCGGTGTCCGCACTTCGCGCGCGATGCGCTGAACGGTTTCGAGATTTCCCGGGGATGACGCGGGGAAACCGGCTTCGATAACGTCCACGCCGAGACGCTCAAGCTGGCGGGCTATTTCCAGCTTCTCCTCCCAGTTGAGGCCCGCGCCCGCAGCCTGCTCGCCGTCGCGGAGCGTGGTGTCAAAGATCGTTATTCGTTCCTGCTCAACCATGACTGATGTCCTTTAGTGGAATCGTGTCCGGTTAGACTGTGTCCTTGAGCCAGGGCATCATTGCGCGCAGATCGCGCCCGACCACCTCGATCAGGTGTGTTGTGTCCGCCGCCTTGAGCGCGTTGAAGCTTGGGCGTCCGGCCTGGTTCTCAAGAATCCACTGGCGCGCGAACGTGCCGTCCTGTACTTCCTCGAGGATCTTCTGCATCCGCTCCCGCGCGCCGTCGTCGATGAGGCGCGGCCCGGAGACGTAGTCGCCGTACTCCGCCGTGTCGCTCACGGAGTAGCGCATGTACTCCAGCCCGCCTTGGTAGATGAGGTCGACGATGAGCTTCATCTCATGCAGGCACTCGAAATAGGCGATCTCCGGCTGGTAGCCCGCCTTGACCAGCGTCTCAAAACCGGCCTTGACGAGGCTGCTGATGCCGCCGCAGAGGACGGCCTGTTCGCCGAACAGGTCTGTGATGGTTTCCTCGGCGAACGTCGTTTCGATGACGCCCGCCTTTGTCGCGCCGATGCCCTTGGCGTAGCCCAGCGCCCGCGCCCCGCGCGCCCTCGGTGACGTCCTGGTGAATGGCCAACAGGGCGGGGGTGCCGACTCCCTTTTCGTAGAGCTGCCGGACGCGATGCCCGGGCGCCTTGGGAGCGATCATGGTCCACGTCCACCCCCGGCGGCGGGACGATCTGGCTGTAGTGAATGTTGAACCCGTGCGCGAACATCAGCGTCTTGCCGTCGTCCAGGTGCGGGGCGATGGACTCGTCGTAGACCTGCTTCTGGCGCGTGTCCGGGATCAGCATCATGATGATGCTTGCCCGCTGGGCAACCTCTTCGACTGTTCCGACTTCAAGGCCGTCCGATTCCGCCTGCTGCCACGACTTGCTGCCGCGGTACAGGCCGACCATGACGTTTGCGCCGCTGTCCTTGAGGTTCAGCGCGTGGGCGTGACCCTGGCTGCCGTAGCCGATTACGCCGATCACCTCATCCTTGATGTGATCAAGATTCGCGTCGTTGTCGTAGTAGATGTCTGCCATTGCGCCCTTCCTGCCCTGTCTAATCCTGTGCGGCAGCCGTTGCCGGCCCTACCCCCGGTGTGATGGCGCGCCCACGAGAGCCGGGGCGCGAAACTTGCCGTCTTGCGGAACCTCCTCGTCTTTCGTGAGGGCCACAAGCCCCCGTGCGCATCAACTCGAGAATCCCGTAGGGTTCCAGCAAGTTCAGCAGGCTCTCAACCTGCTCCGTCGGCCCCGTTATCTCGATGATGACGGTGCTCGGAGAGACGCTCACAACCTGCGCGCCCCGGAAAAAGGTCAAGAATCTCGACGATGTGGCCGCGGTTCTCCTGGTTCGCCCGCACCTTGATTAGCGCGGTCTCGCGCGCCACGTAGTCTTCGTCCGTGATGTCCATCACTTCGACGACGTCCACGACGTTCCATAGCTGGGACGTGACCTGCCAGAGCGCCGATTCCGGCACGTTGTCCACGACGATGGTCATGCGGGAGAACTCAGGCTTCTCCGAGTGGCCGACGGCAAGGCTGGCGATGTTGAATCCGCGCCGCCTGAACATGCTTGCCACGCGGTTGAGCACGCCCGGCCGGTCATGCACCAGCGCGGAAATGACCCGGCGCATCGTCATCGCGCGACCGTTCCCAGCGGCTGCTGTTGGGTCCACGGGTCCTCGACCATCTCATTGACGGGACTGGCCTGCCGGAATCATCGGGTACACCAACTCGTCGATTTCCACCAGGAAATCGACGATGACCGGCCCGTTGTGATCCTGCGCGCGCTTGATGGCGGAATCGACGTCCTTGATGTCCTCGACGCGGATGCCCAGCATCCCGTATGCCTCCGCCAGCTTCACGAAATCAGGCCCTGTCGTGTCGATTTGGCTGTAGCGCTTGTCGTAGAACAGCGTCTGCCATTGGCGCACCATGCCGTGGTGGAAGTTGTTCATGATCGCGAACTTGACGGGCGCGTTTTCGTCACGAATCGTCGCGAGTTCCTGCAGCGTCATCTGGAAACCGGCGTCGCCGCAGATCGACCACACCTGCTCATTGGGCAGGCCCATCTGCGCGCCCATCGCGGCGGGAACTTCGTAGCCCATCGTGCCCAGGGCCGCCGGACGTGATGAAGCTGTTTGGCCTGTCCGTGACGTAGTGCTGCGCCGCCCACATCTGGTGCTGACCGACGCCGGTCACGATAAAGGCCTTGCCGTTGGTCATGTCATGGATGCGCTTGATCACGTACTGCGTGGACGGCTTGCCCTCGAAGTCCCGGACGATCAGCGGGTGCTCCCGCCGCAGGTCGTCCACCCGGGAGAGCCACTCCGTCCTCGTCTGCTTGTCAACTTGAGGCAGCAGCGCCTTGAGCGAGTTCTTGGCGTCGCCGATCACCGGCGCATCCGCGAAGATGTTCTGGTGAATCGCTGAGCGGTCGATGTTCAGATGGACGATCTTCGCGTTCGGCGCAAAGTCGCCTACCCGGCCGATGATGCGGTCGTCGAACCGCGACCCCACGTTGATGAGTAGGTCGCACTCGTCCACAACGAGGTTGGCGAATGCGGAACCGTGCATTCCCATCAGGCTCAGGTGCAGGTAGTGATTGCCCGGGAACGAGCCGATGCCCAGCAGGGTAGGGATGACGGGAATCTGCGCCTTCTCGGCCAGCTTCTGCAACTCTTTTTCAGCGCCGGCCACCAACACCCCGCGTCCCGCAAGGATGACCGGCCTCTTTGCCGAGTTGATCAGCTCAGCAGCGGCTTCTACCTGCACTGGGTCCGGGTGCGTGATCGGCCTGAATCCGGGCAAGTCGTCGACGGTCTCCGGGTAGCCGGTGAACTCGCCGAGCTCCTGCAGCACGTCGCGCGGCAAGTCCACGAGCACCGGGCCGGGCCGCGCTGAACGCGCGATATGGAACGCTTCTTTCATCACGCGCGGAATATCGGTTGCGCTCAGAACCAGGTAATTGTGCTTGGTGACGGGTATCGTCACGCCCGTCACGTCCGTCTCCTGGAAAGCGTCCTTGCCGATGGCGGGCCGTGTCACCTGTCCGGTGATTGCCACAATCGGCGTGGAGTCCATGAACGATGTTCCGAGTCCGACGGCAAGGTTGATTGCGCCGGGGCCGGAGGTGGCGATGCAGACGCCCACCTTGCCGGTGGCCCGCGCATAGCCGTCCGCCGCGTGCGCCGCGCCCTGTTCATGCCGGGTCAGGACGTGGTGAATGGACGGATACTTAAGGATGTGGTCATAGAACGGCAGGATCGCGCCGCCAGGGACGCCGAAGACGAGATCGACGCCCTCGGCCTGCAACGACTCGCACACAAACTCTCCGCCTGCCAGCAATCTTCCCGTCATTGTTCTCCTCGCTGCCATTAAAAAAAACCCGTCCCATGAAGGGACGGGAGCTTGCGCATTCCCGCGGTGCCACCCTCCTTTAGACTGCCGTTACTACTCCCCTTCGTAGCAGCATCAATTTTGCCATTCCCAGCTAGGAGTGTCAACATGAATCCTATTGGACGCCAATTGAGCATGCCCTCCATACAGACTGTCCCCCAACGCCATGAAACTACGCGACTTTGCAGACGCAGCTCTTCGCCTGCTGTTCCCGCCCCGCTGCGTTCTCTGTGGACGGGAAGGCGATTTGATCTGCGAACCATGCCGTCGTTCGTTTCCCCAACGGCTTGATGCGGACGCTATTCCCAAGCCGTCCGGCATTCGCTCCGCGCGCGCCGTATGGCCGTATGAGGGCAACGTCCGCGAGATTGTTCGACACTACAAGTACAACGGCCTCCGCTCACTCGCGCCATCGCTCGCGTCCGAAATGGGTCACGTCCTCGACGAATGGAGTCCGGCCATCGACCGGATCATCCATGTTCCCGTCCACCCTGCGCGACTGCGCGAGCGCGGATTTGACCAGTCGGAACTCCTGGCGCGAGAACTCTCCCGCGCTGCCGGGATACCGTTCATTGCCCCCTTGGCGCGCGTGCGCGAGACAGCCGTCCAGGCGCGGGCGATGAATGCGGCGCAGCGTTCCGAGAATGTGCGCGGCGCGTTCCACGTCCCCAATCCTGATGGACTTGGGCGCTCTAGTATCCTCCTCATCGACGACGTATTGACCACGGGGGCGACACTCACGGAAGCCGCTCGCGCTCTTCGCCGCGCCGGCGCGAGAGCCGTCTACGCGCTCACCTTGGCCCACGAGACATAAGCCTGTTGCGTATGCGGTTACTCTCGGCAGACCCAAAGCGGGTGATAATGTCAGCATGACAGACGCGCATGATGCTCCCCTCACCATTGGCAAGCTCCCCCCCAAGCTCCTTGCCAAACTCCTCGGGCAGGCCGATTTAACAGACCCCAGCGTCATTCTCGGGCCGCGGATGGGAGAGGACGCGGCGCTCATTGACACCGGCGCGGATGACTACCTGGTTGTCAGTTCGGACCCGATCACGTTCGCGGCGGAGCAGATCGGCTGGTACGCCGTTCACGTCAACGCAAATGATATTGCCGCAAGTGGCGGGACGCCCAAATGGATGGTGATGACCGTCATCCTGCCGGACGGCTCTCCACCGCAACTCGCCAGGGACATCATGCGCCAAACACTGGACGCCTGCGCGGAGATTGGGGCTACGCTCGTGGGCGGCCACACCGAAGTGACTCATGGGATTGACCGCCCAATCGCCATCGGCACGATGATCGGCCAAGTTCGCAAGGGCAGGGAAACGCCAACCTCTGCGGCGCTGGAGGGCGACGCCATCATCCTGACCAAGGGCGCCGGCATCGAGGGCACGGCCATTGTTGCTATTGAACGCGCCGACCGGCTTCGCGCCGCAGGCGTTTCCGATGGCGCCATCCGGCGCGCCGCTGATTTCCTGTACAACCCTGGTATCAGCGTCATCCGCGACGCCCAGATTGCCCTCCGAACAGCTCCCATCCACGCCATGCACGATCCGACGGAGGGCGGCGTCGCAACGGCCCTCCATGAGATGGCGGATGCATCAGGCGTTGGCATTGAGATTGACACCCGCATGATCGAGACGATGACCCTCCCTGAGACTGTGGAAATCTGCCGGGCGCTTGACGTCGATCCCCTCGGGCTGATCGCCGCAGGCGCCCTTCTCATGGCGGCCACTTCCGACGATGCTCCCAGGATCATCGCCGCTCTGAAAGAGTCGTCGATACAGGCCGCCGTGATCGGCCGCGCTGTGCCGCGCTCCCTGGGCGTCAACGTGCCGCGCTTCCTGCGCGATGAATTAGCGAGCGTTTTGTCGTAATGACTGGCTGATGCGGCCGGCGGCTACGCCGCTTCCGGCATTGATTCCAGTATCAGTTCCGCGTACTGCAAGAGGTGACGATCCGGCAGGAACAAGTCGCGGGTGCGCTCCCGGGCCGCAGCGCCCATCTGCGCGGCTTTTTCCGGATTCATGAGCAAGTCCCTGATAGCGCGGCCGCACGCCTCGACGTCCGATGCGTCCGGCAGCAAGATACCGGTTTCTCCATCGATGACCTGTTGCCGGATGCCGCCCACTGCGCTCGCCACGATGGGTTTGCCCTTCCACATCGCCTCCGTCACCGTCAGCCCGAACCCTTCGGCCAGGCTCTTCTGCACGATGACCGTGGCATGGCTCTGGATTGCATTGATGACGGCTGCGTTTTCCTCACGGTCGTCCATCGGCACGCTCACCAGGTGAACTCGCCGGCGAATATCGTCCGGCAGCGACCGCCACTCGGCAGTACACTCCTCCAATACCATCTGCGCCTCCGGGTCGTCCGCCACACCGCTCACCGCCGGTCCCACCAACCACAAGTGGGCGTTGCGCGGCGCGTCCGCCATTCCTGCGAACGACCGCATCACCCCCGCCATGTCCTTGAGGCTGTCCCAACGGGCAACTTGCACAACGGTCGGGTCCTGCGGGCGGGGCAGGGCGCCCTCCGTCACGGCCTCGACGTGATGGGCAAACGTCCCGAGTGTGCCGTCATCTCTCGAAAACCGCGGCGGCGTGATAGGAATGGGGCCGTTGAGAAGGCCGGCCTTCACGAGGATGTCAACTGCGGAGTTGCTGATGTCCGTGTTCTTTGGGCTAGCGGGATCGATGGACGGATTGATGACGCGGACGCAGGCCGGGTCGAGCCACGGCGGCACGTATTCCGGCAGGCTGAAAATGCACAAGTCCGCCTGCTCGACGTATGGGCGCAAGAACTCCCACGCCCCGGCCACGAGCGCATCATGCTGTTCATGGCCGATGTGAGACCGCCAGATGACTCGCGCGCCTGCCCGGAGCAATTCCCCGGCCATGCCGGCGGTTTGAGGGTCGTGCAGGATGACGATGTCTCCGCTCCGTACCTGCGCCGCGATGTTGGCAGCGTTCCGGGCCAATACCTGCTCATAATGCGCGCGCTCCGTTTCGCCCAACGGCCCGCCGTCGCCCGCCTCTCCGTGCAGATTGTTGTGAATCCGCTTTGTTATGCGAAAAAACTCACTGTCTCCGTTGATGACGAGCCAGCGTGAATCGACGCCCGCCCCCTTTGCATAGCCGCATAAGCCCTGCACGAGCTCGGCCACGCCGCCGCCCCTGGCTGTGGAGTTCACGTTGATGACGGCGCGCCCCCGCAATGCGCGGCTGACCGTCTCCGCCGCATCCGCAATCGCAGATCGACGCTCCTTACTGACGAACGGAACTAGCAGGTCAAGCGACCGAGGCGGCACCTCGACTTCCATGACCTTGCCCGCCTCAACAACCCTGCCGACTGATGTTGTCACAATTCACCCCGCGCGCTTTCTGCGACCTCAGTACGATCAATTTAATTGTACGTGTCTAGTCATTTTCTACCAGAGAACTCCTCGGGTACGAACCCAGCAGGCGGATGCGCTTGCAGATCGTCCCCAGCCCCGCCTCGACCTCCGCGAACGCCTGCGCCAGTCCCGCGTCACTGATATGGCCCAGGTATTCCACGATGAAGGTGTATTCCCACAGGCCCTCCTGCTGATCAAGTCGGGATGGCCGTGACTGAAGCATGGTTGCGTTCAGTCCGCGTGAAGAGAACAGGTTGAGCACCTTTACGAGGGCGCCCGGCTGATTCTCGACGTCGAACAGGATCGTCGTCTTGTCCCCGCCCGTTGCTTCGGGCACATGATCCTTGCTCAGCACCCAGAAGCGTGTCGCGTTCTCAGCCCCGTCCTCCATGTTCTCGCGCACAACTTTCAGCCGGTAATACATTGCTGCGATTGCGTTGGCCAACGCTGCCGCCCCGGGGTCTTCGGATGCCGCCACGATCTCCGCGCCGCGTGCCGTGCTCGACTCCTCGATGACCTCGATCTCGCGCCCCAATTCTTCCGACAAGCGCCGGATATTGCGGCGGCACTGGCTCAGCGCCTGGGCGTGTGAATAGATGCGCGTCACCTGCTCCAATGATGTCTTGGTCAGGAGGTGGTGGTGAATGGGCAAGAAGACTTCAGCCACCACGTTGATGCCCTCCGTCGCGCCCACGAAATCCAGCGTCGCGCCCACGGTTCCTTCAAGGAGGTTCTCGATGGGCAGCACGCCGTATTCAATCTCACCCTGCTGGACGGCCTGGCAGATTGCCTCCGACTCCATCGGCTCGAAAATGGCGTCCCGGCCAAAGTGGGCAATGGCCGCCAGGTGGGTAAACGTGGCCTCCGGCTGGAGAAATCCTACACTGGGTCTATCAAAGCTCATGCGCGCTCCACTTTCATCCGCACAAATCCACGCTTGCCCATTTTAACAATTGCTCCCTCCACGTCCTCCGGCGAGAGTTGGAGAGTAGGCTCGGTGTGGCGATGGTCGTTGATCTCAAGGCCGCCCTGCTGGATCAGCCGCCTCGCGTCTCCGCGGCTGGTGGCGAGGCCAGTCCCCATGGCTACGTCCAGAATCGTCAGAGACCCGTTTGAAGGCTTAAAGGAAACCTCATCCACGTCCTGCCGCATGTTCCCTTCATCCACCACGCGGGTGAACTCTGCCTGCGCCCGCTGTGCCTCATCAGCGCAGTGCAGCCTCTCGGTCACCGCCCGCGCGAATTGTTCGCGGGCGTCCTGCAGATTGGACTCTGTGGACAGGCGGCGGCGAACCTCCTCGATCTCCTCATCCGGCGTATCCGTGAGCACGCTCATGAACATCGGCAGCAGTTCATCGCTGACCTGCGTCAGCTTGAAGAACATGTCGACGGGGTTCTCTGTGAGGTCGACGGTATTCCCGTAGGACTTGCTCATCTTGCGGCCATCCAGCCCCGGGATGAGTGGTGTCATCAGCACGTGCTTTGTCTTGCCGTTGTAATTCCGCACAAGGTCTCGGCCCACCATCATATTGAACATCTGGTCACGGCCGCCAAGCTCCGCGTCCACGCTCATCGCCACTGAGTCGTACCCCTGTAGCAGAGGGTACAGCGTTTCATGCAGGTGGAGGGGCCGCTGCTGCGAGAGCCGTTCCTGGAACATATCGCGCTCAATGAGCTGCTGCACCGTGACGTTCGCGGCAATCTCGATCATGTCTCGTAGCGAGAGGGAATCCAGCCATTCCCCGTTCCACTTGATTTCAACAGGATTGTCTCCGCCCAGATCGAGCACGGCCGCAATCTGGTCGCGCCACGTCTGGGAATTCGCGACCACCTCGTCGCGTGTCAGTTGACTGCGCTCTGCCGACTGCCCCGTTGGATCGCCGATCCTTGCGGTGAAATCACCAAAGAGAAAGATGACACGGTGGCCGTGCAGTTGGAACCATCGCAGCACGCGCAGCGAGAGATAGTGGCCGATATGGAGGCTCGTGCTCGTCGGGTCGAATCCCTGGTAGATGGTGAGCCGGCGTCCGGAGTCCAGCGCCTCTTGCAGTTCCTCCTCGACGATTACGCCATCCAGGATTCCGCGGCGCAACAGGTCTGATAACGACCACGAGCGGAGCGCTTCATCCGCCGGCGGGGCGGGGTACGGCTTGGCGCCGTCGTCTGCCGACTCACGGGGAAGCAGGGCGGTGGCCGCTTCAACGTCTTTCACCTGCGTTAGTGAAGCATCATCCTTGGACAACGACGTCTTGTCTGCGCTTACGTAGCCGTAGGAAACGTCTCCGCCGAGCGCCGCCTTGACCAGCAGCGCCAGTTCCTGCGTCGCCGCCTCCACGCGCTCAAGAGTCGCATCGCTGAAACCGTCGACGGGAAAGACCATCGCGCGGCTTTCCGGCGTCGTCATGGCGTTCTCCGCCTGCCGCCACACCCAGCGCCGCGTGCGGATTTCGTTTCCGCTTGCATAGACCGGCTCGCCGGGGGGCAGGTTCTCGGTATCGTCACCGGCGGAGGCCGCAAATGTGTCTCCCTCCCGGCTCAGTCGCACGGCAATGTCGCCGGGGAGTCGATCCACGTCATGCGCGCCAACCGGCACGAGATGTTTCAAGGAGATGAGGTTGGCGATATCGGCAGCCGGGTTGATTGAACGAACATAGTCGCCGCGCAGGCATCGCTGGGCGAGGGCCGTGACAGAGGGCATGTGAGTCCGGGGGTTGATTCTCTCCGACTCGAACGCTGCCTCCCACCTGGCGATGGCCGGATGGCCGTGCAGACCGGCCCCGCCAAGCCGCCAGGGCACAGCCTGTGCCGCCTCGCGCAGCGTGCGCTGGAGCGCGCCGACGTCTTCTGGGGAGGGCGCAGTCGCGTCATGTACGAATACAACACCCACAACATACGTTGGGCGCCGCGCCAGCAGGTCGTCTGAAAGCTCAAACACCATCACACGCGCCTCTCGGGCATTGTGAAACAGGGGCTGGAGTGGTGGCAGGAGAGGGATTCGAACCCCCGTAGCCCTAGGGCGCCAAGTTTACAGCCTGGTGCGTTTGTCCACTCCGCCATCCTGCCAGTGCTACGCATTCTACCGACCATCGCCATTTCACGTCATGCCCCGTGCCATGTTGTTGCGAGTGTTGCCAAGGGCCTTGAGGCTCCCGTGCCCTAGACCTTCCGCCCAATTGCATTCGCGATGCTGTGGATCTCCTTGTGCAACTCGGGCAGCCACTCCATGGGCAACGACTGCGCCCCGTCAGAGAGCGCCATCGTGGGGTCCGGGTGCGCTTCGATAATGAGCCCGTCCGCCCCTGCGGCAACCGCAGCCTTCGCCATTGGCATCACCAGGTCGCGCTCACCCGTGCCGTGGCTGGGATCAACGACGACCGGCAGGTGGCTTTCGCGCTTGAGGATCTGTACCGCGGTCAGATCAAGGACGTTGCGAGAGAATTCATCGTCGAAGCTGCGGATGCCGCGCTCGCACATGATCACGTTCCAGTTGCCCTCGCTGATAATGTACTCAGCGCTCAGCAGCCACTCGCGGATGGTGGCATGGAATCCGCGCTTCAGCAGGACCGGCTTGCGCGTCTGCCCCACTGTTTTGAGCAGCCGAAACGCGTGCATGGTGCGAGCGCCGATCTGGAGGATGTCCGCGTACTCCTCGCACATTTCCACGTCCATCTCGGACATCACCTCTGTGATGACCATGAGGCCGAACTCATCCGCGACGTTTCTCAGGATGCGCAGCCCTTCCAGCCCCAGCCCCTGGAACGTATACGGGGAGGTGCGCGGCTTGAACGCGCCGCCGCGAAGAATGGTGAAGCCGAGTTGCTTGTCCATCTCGGCAATCTGCCTCACCTGTTCCTCGGACTCCACGGCGCAGGGCCCCACCATCATGGCCACGGGCGCGCTTGGCCCGATCTTCACACCATTCGGCAAGTCGATTATGGTGTCCCGCTTTCGGAAATCCCGGCTCACGTGCTTGTACGGCTTCATGATGCGGACCACGTGGTCCACACCCGGCAGGATTCTCAGGACGTCATCGCCCCCTGCCGTGGTATCGCCAATGACGGCAACGACACTGGTGAAGTCGCCCGGCTCCACGTCCGCCCGGTAACCAAGCTCCTGGATCTTCTCGACGACGCCGTCCACGTCTTCCTGTGTCGCGTCAGTCCGCATTACGACGATCATTGCGTGCGCTTTCCTCCGGCCGCGCGGCCTGTGTCCTCTCCACCTGTCCTGATAATCGAAAGCCCCCCCGCATCAATCGGGGGGGCTTTGCCTTTTCCTTTACTATGCGCGTCAATCAGACGAGCAACACCGGCGGCCCACCCCGCAGGGGGCGGCTAAAATCGTAATAGCGATAGCCGACGCCGATCATCATGCCAAAATCCTACTGACGTCCTATTGAATCTGTCAAGTCTTTGAACCCGGTTTGAAACCGTTCTTAGACTGCTTGACATTTCCGCTGCCGCGCGAATAGACTGACCACGCTCCGGAGGCAGAATGGCACGCGGCAAAACCAAGCTAATGAAGCAGGTGGAGGAGCGCTATGGGCGCCCCTTGGAGCAGCTTTTGCCGGAACTGTACAACGAACTGGGACTGCCCGGCATGTCCGAAGAACTCGGCATCAGCAAGGGAACTCTCTGGTACTGGCTCCTCAAGATGAATCTCACCGTCAAGCGCGTTGCGCTCGCCCCCGGCGAGAGCCTGGAAATCAAGCGCGAAGCCTCCTGAGCGCCGGCGGCCCCGCCAAGGCCCCATTGTGCGACGGTTCACCAGGGAACTTTCCGCCCTCGTCGTCATCATCGTCCTGATTGGACTTGCGATCCTGCTTGCGCCCACCGTTCGCGGCATCCTCGCCGAACGCGCTCATGACGCGGACCGTTCGCTGCTGCAAGATGCCGTTCCTATCTACCAGGAGGCGCGCGTCTTTCCCCAGCCGGAGTGGCCGACTCTATCCGGAGAAATCGGCGCGCCTCGTGAAGGGAACACAGCAGGCTATCAATGCGACGGCTCAGATGCTGGAGAAATCTGCTCTTGGCTCGCCCTGGAACTGCTTGCGGACCACGGAGGGCTGGAGTCCACAGCCGCCGTCACGTCGGCTGAAACGACACTCAATGTTGGCGCAACGAACGCTCCGAGCGGCAATTATGGTTGGTACATTGATGCCACAGGACAGATTGCATCCGAGCCAGTGTTCAACAGGGATGTGGGGTATCCCTAACAGTCCTATTCCCCCGCCAGCAAATCCACGAAGTCTACGCCCAGAGCGTTCGCTATGGAAGCTAGAGTCTCCAGTCGAGGCGCTTGCTCACCCTTCTCGATGCGCGCTAGGGTTACCCGACCAATGCCCGCCCTGCTTGCTAGCGCGACCTGCGTCATTTCAGCCGCCTGCCTGTGGCGACGAACTCGCTCAGCGATTGCGCGCCGCCCCTTCTCCATAGTCACTGCCGTCCGGGCCCCAAAAGACTCGTCGCAATGCCATCGGACGAAGTCCCATGGAAGTTCTTCGTGCGAACCATCCGAAAGAACCAGAACGATCTCATAGGGATTGGGCAGTTCGAGACTGCTAACAGCCGCGCGTCCGTCAATGCCATTGATTGCGCCAAATGGCACTACCCCCGACGCCCCGTCCGCGTACGTCACGGAGATGCCGCTATCGCGGATGTCCGCGGCAATCATCATCTGCTCCGCGTTCCGAACGGCCACCGCGCTCATCGTTCATTCCCCGTGAATCTCATTCCATGCCTGCCGAATCTCAGCGACGTGCCGCAAAAATGCCGCCATGATGGCCCGATAATTCCCCGGTGGCGGCTCGTCCATGTAGACTCCGCCGCGCAACTCGATGCGGCACAGCGACTCATTCCCTTCCCAGACATGAACATGCGGCGGCTCTCGCGGATTTTCCCTCGTATTGACGACAAACCGGAATCGTCCCTCGACCGCAACTGTCGGCATACGATTACCCTGGAGTGTATCACGAACGATACACAAAATCGAAATACACTTCGCCTACCACACCTTAAACGAAGACGGGCAGCCGCCCGGCACCGCCGGATTGCTGCCCGTCCATCAACTTCTCTCGTGCGGCAGCGCGGGAGTGATTACGCCGGATACACGATCTCCCCGCCGGAGGTCTGGCGCGAGGGCTGGCGGGTGGTGTCCGCGCCCTTGGTGGCCCAGAAAATCTCGGAGATCTCCTGAACCGTCGCGACCAGGGCCTGCGCGTTGTCCATGCTCACGCTCTGGCGCGCAGCGGAACCCTGCTTCATCGCCGTGAAGAAGAGGTTGTGCAGGTTCGGGTGCTGCTCCAGGTGCTCCGGGCGGAAATAGTCGCCCCACAGGATGCGCAGCTCCTTCTTGGCAAGCTCGGCGTGCTCCTCCTTGACGGCGATGTAGCGGATGAGCTTGTTGCGCGACTCCGCGTCCGAAATCTCGCCGAGGTCTGTGATCAAATTCACCATCCTGACCACCGTGTGGGCCGCAATCTGCGCCGCGTGCGGGTCATAGATGCCGCAGGGGATGTCGCAGTGGGCTTGGACTGTCGGGGCCGGCGAAACCTTCTCGAGCAGTCGCAGGGCTATACTCAGAGCGGACATTATTTCCTCCCGTCGATTCTCGCGCTAGTGACGCGCCAAAGCTGTCTCAAACGTGAACGATGGTACAGTAGCCCTTGCGCGCCACGCAAGGAAAATCGCACATGAAGACGATTGGCCAAATTCTCATTATGTACTGGCTGTGCCTCCGGATGATCTGGCTGCGGATCCGGATGGTCAACCTGTACATCACGATGTACGTGAGGCTGTACCTGCTCTACATCGAGCGCGCCTTCCTGGTCACGCAGTTGTACGGCTTCAGGGCGGCCGTCGCGGTCTCGGGGCGGCGGCGCGTGCAAGGGCACAGTATGCAGCCCACTCTCCGGGAAGGCGACTTTGTCATCGCCCAGCGCCTGAAACCAAAAGCGCCGGTTAGTCGGGGCGACATCCTGATCTTCTCCACGCCGAATGAGGACAGCAGCTCATTGAAGCGGGTGTGCGGGTTGCCGGGCGAGACCGTCTCGCTGAGTCGCGAGGGCCTCATCGTCGATGGCGAGACCATACCCGAGCCGTACCTCAATCACAGGTTCAACCCCCAAGGCCCCCATGATTCCTTCTCATGGACGCTGGGGCCGGACGAGTTGATTCTGCTCGGGGACAACCGCTTCGACAGCCTGGACAGCCGCTCATACGGCCCGGTGCCGCGGTCTGCCGTGGTGAGGCGCGTTGTCATGGACCGGGAGGGAGCCATCACGCGCTTGCCCTGACATGAGCGGGATTAGGCTATACGATGGGTGTGCAACGCCCGCCGCATAGACGAGGGGAAGAGGGAGAGATCACGACATGACGACGCCGGAGATTGGACAACAGCTGCCGGACCTAACCTTTACGTCCGGATTTCGAGAAACGATCAGCACGGCGGATCTGAAGGGCGAGGAGAACCTTGTCATCGCGTTCTATGCCGCCGCGTTCACAGGCGGTTGAGAGCGGGAGCTGCGGGAGTTCGAGCGTCTGCACGACGAATTCCGAAAGCTAAACACCCAGGTCTGGGGTTCAAGCGTTGATCTGATTCCGAGCCAGGCCGCGTTCGCGCAGCATTGCGGTTTGAGTTACCGCCTCGTCAGCGGCTACCCGAACCACGAGGCGGCCAAGACGCTCGGCGCGTGGAACGACGAGCGGAGCATGATGAGCCGCGTCACCTACGTCATCGACAAGGAGGGCGTCCTGCGCCACGTCATCGATGATCCCGGCGACATGGAGCGACACGCGAACGAGGCGCTGGAGGTTATCAAGGGCCTGAGTTCCTGACCGTCATCCTCAGCCGCCGCGCTGCGGCCTCGCGCGCGGCGGCGGGTCCTTGCCCCGCAGGATGGACACGACAATCGCCGCCACCAGGGTCACAAGCATGATGGTCAGCACATCCTGGAATCCCTTTTCGACGGAGAGGCTGAGGGCCTCTCCTGCTTCAACGCCAAGTCCCAGCAATCGCGACTCCTCGTTGCTCTGTATTACCGCATAAAGGGTTCCGGCAACGGCTATGCCCGTCGCCGTGCTGATCTGCCGTACCGTCCCGAGCATGGCTGATGCAGTGCCGAGATGGGAGGGCGGCACCGAACCCATGATGGCGCTGTTGTTGCCCGGGCCGAATATCGAACTGCCCGCCCCCTCGGCCAGCAGCAGGGTAATCAGGATCGCGATGGGTGTATCGACGCCGATACTCCGGAGCCCAAAGTACGCGCCTGTCATGACGAGCAGACCGAAAGTCGAGACCGTCCGCGACGACATCTTGTCCGCTGCCCAGCCGGCAGCCGGCGCGACGACAAGCCGCACAATGGGCAGCGTGACCAGGATTAATCCCGCTTCTGTCGCCGAGATTCCGCGCCCGGTAATCAGGAAGAACGGCAGCAGGATGATGATTGCGCCCTGGCTCAGGAATTGCAGCGCGTTTACGCTGTTTGCCATGGAGAACATGCGATTGCGGAACAGGCTCAACTCCAGGACGGGCAGGTGGTCTCTCATGACGCGGATGCCCCTCATGTGTATCTCTACTATCGGTAGCCATTGGCGGGATTCCACGAAGAGAAACACGAGGAAAGACAAGAGCGCAGCCGCGCCCAGCCCAATGATGAGCGGCTCCGTCCATCCGAGAATCGGGCCGCGATTGAGGCCCAACAGGAACGCCGAGACGAAGCCGAAGAGCGCCAGCGCGCCAAGGACATCGACACGCGCATGCCGGCCCTCCTGCCGGTCGCTCCGCAGGAAGATCAACCCCATGACGAAAAACACTGCCATGAACGGCGCGCGGGTGTAGAACAGCGATTGCCATCCCCAAAGGTCGAGCAGAAAGCCGCCCAATGGCGCCCCGCTGGCGAGGCCGACGCCGACAAAGGCGTTCTCCATGCCGAGAGCCCGGGCGCGTTCCGTGTCCGGGAATGCGTCTACGACAAGGGCGTTTCCGTTGGCGAGGATCATCGCCTGTCCTATGCCCTGCACGACGCGGCCAAACAACAGCATCGGCAGAGTCGTGCTCAGAGGAGTGATGATCAGCCCAACCCCGAACACGAGGAACCCGGCCAGGAAGACCTGCTTGCGGCCGATGGCATCACCGAGACTGCCGAGTGTCAGCATCAGCCCGATGCTGGCAAGCAGATACGCGACGCTCACCCACAGGATGACGCTCGCATCTACACCGAACACTTTCTCAAGCTCCGGCAGCGCGATATTCGTGATGGAGCCGTCGACCGTGCTGGTCAGAATGCCAAGCCCAACGGTCACAAGCACCAGCCACTTGTACCGAGGACCTGAGCGGATTCTTTGGCCGAGAGTCATTTCAAGAATCTACACCCGAACGGCGGTTCCATGCCTGGCTGAAACCCTCGGCCAAAGCGCGCGCGACATCTCCAAAATCCGGGGTGACGTCCAGCGCTCTCGCCAGTGTGCCCGCGCGGTCATTCAGATCACGGCGGAGTCGCTCTCGACGCCCCGGGTCAAGGCGCAGAAGGTCGGCCAGTCCCGAACCCGTCTCTGCAAGCGGTATTGTCCCGTGCTGGAGAACGACGCCTGCCGTGCGGCGCTGCGCGCCGGCCACCATCTTGCGTCCGGCCCAGTACACCTCGTGCCGCCCTGGTGATTCGAAGCACCCGAAATCCACGCCTGTTTCAGGCCAGACGGGCGCGGGATCACGCACGGCGGCGCGAATGCCCAACAGTCCCAGTCCGGCAACGAGCGCCTCGTTGACTGCGGCATAACTCGCCAGGACATCATGAGAGAACGGCGGTTGATCGACGGGAGCGATCACGCTGTACGTCACGTCGCCTACGGAGTGCAGAATGGCCTTGCCTCCGGTCGGGCGTCGCACGACCTCGATTCCCGAACGCTCACAGCTCTGAACGTCAAGCAGCGGCTCAGTCTTTTGATGCCGGCCCAACGACACTGCGGGGCAGGGCCATGAATAGACACGAATGACCGGCGCGAACCTGCCCCGGGCCACCTGCGCGGCAAGCTCCTCATCCAGCGCCATGTTTTCCTGGCCGGTTCGTCTCGAATCCAAAACCGGCCGCCATTCGTCGCTCATGTCAAACACGATACCGCCAAACAGGGGAAATCGAATGCGCCGCGCCGCCAATGCGGTGTATACTTGCCGTATCACCGTGCGCTCAGGCGCAACGTCAGGGGACTTGATGCTCCAGGAGCCCGTCGAGGGAAGTCAGCAGGAATCGCAACGGCCGGAAGATAGCGAGATGGCTCGCCTGTTGGAGGCCGAGGGACAGAATATGCCCGTTCTCCGCCGCGGTGAAGCGGTGGAGGGGATTATCGTTCACGTTGATGATGAGGGACTGCTCGTCAATATCGGCGCAAAGAGCGAAGGGGTGATTCCCTACCGTGAAATGCGAAGCCTGCCGGAAGATGAGGCGCGCGCCCTCAAGTCCGGGGATTCCATCGTCGCGACTCTCGTGCGGACCGATGACGCCGGGCAATACATGCTCTCGTATGATCGGGCACAGGCCGAGCGGGGGTGGCGCCAACTCGAAAAGGAAAAGGAATCCGACGAGCTCATTGACGGCAAGGTCATCGGCCATAACCGCGGCGGCATCCTTGTAGAGACGCATGGCGTGCAGGCATTCGTGCCGTTGTCGCAGTTGTCGCCTGAACACCGGGAACTCGCGTCCGGCGAGGGCGACGACCAGCTGCAGGCGCTCGATACGCTCGTTGGGCAGGAGTTCCAGTTTAAGGTAATCGAGGTCAATCGACGGCGGCAGCGGGCCATTCTCTCCGAGCGCGCCGCGTCCCAGGACATGCGAATCGAACAGCGGCAGGCCTTGCTTGCCGAACTGCAAGAGGGGACGATCCGCAAGGGCAGGGTGACCGGCGTCCGCGACTTCGGCGCGTTCGTTGACCTTGGCGGCGCGGACGGCCTCATCCACGTATCCGAGCTTGCGTGGGAGCCCGTGACGCATCCGTCTGAGATTGTCCAGACGGGGCAGGAGCTTGAGGTTCACGTTCTCAAGGTTGACCATGAGACGGGCCGCATATCCCTCAGCCTGCGCCGGACGCAGCCGGACCCGTGGCTTGCGGAGGTGGAGGCGTACCAGGAGGGCCAGATTGTCGATGCAACCGTGACCCGCCTGGCAGTATTTGGCGCTTTTGCGCGTTTGGAGCAAAGTAATATAGAGGGCCTTATCCACATCTCGGAAATGGCGGATCACCACATCAACCACCCGCGTGAGGTCATCAAGGAGGGGGATACGCGGCGGGTGAAAGTGCTCAGGATCGAACCGGAGCGGCGCAGGTTGGGCCTCAGCTTGCGCCAGCTGGATGCATAGAATTTGGAAGGCGCGGGCGCGAATCCCATACCCAGGGTGAGCGGAGAAGATAATGGCAAGCAGATTTGAAAAGTTCTCGGAGCGCGCCAGGCGGGTTCTCTCCCTGGCGCAGGAAGAGGCGGGCGAACTCAACCACAACTACATCGGCACGGAGCACGTCCTTCTTGGACTTGCGCGTGAGCCGGAGGGCGTCGGCACCCGCGTCCTCGTGTCTCTTGGTGTCGACCTCTCCAAGATCCGGTCCGCCGTTACCTTTATCATCGGGCGGGGCCAAAAGCAGCAATCGACCGACGTCGGTCTCACCCCGCGCGCCAAGAAAGTCATTGAACTCGCCGTCGACGAGGCGCGTGAGATGTCGCATCACTATATCGGCACGGAACACTTGCTCATCGGACTGCTGCGCGAGGGCGACGGCGTTGCCGCGGGAGTCCTTGAGAGTCTTGGGGTAACTCTCGACAAGGTGAGGCAGGAGACCCAGCGCATCCTGAGCCAATCCGGCGGGCAGCCGGGCAGCAGGTCCGGCACGCGCACCCCGACTCTTGATCAACTTGGCGTGGATTTGACGCAGTTGGCCCGTGAAAGGCAGCTTGACCCGGTCATTGGGCGGCAGCAGGAGATCGAGCGCGTCGTCCAGATTCTCTCGCGGCGCACCAAGAACAATCCCGTTCTCATTGGCGAGCCCGGTGTTGGCAAGACCGCCATCGTTGAAGCCCTTGCCAGGCGCATTGCCGGTGTTGACGACACGGATGCCGCAGACGTGCCGGGCAACCTCAAGGGCGCCCGCCTCGTCACGCTTGACATGGGGGCGCTCGTCGCGGGCACCAAGTACCGGGGCGAGTTTGAGGAGCGTCTCAAGAAGGTCGTCGACGAGATTCGCTCGGCCAAGAACATCATTCTTTTCATCGACGAAATGCACACCCTCGTCGGGGCGGGCGCAGCCGAGGGCGCGGTCGACGCGTCCAACATCCTGAAGCCGTCGCTCGCCCGCGGCGAACTCCAGACAATCGGCGCGACCACGCTGGACGATTACCGCCGCTACGTTGAGCGCGACCCTGCGCTGGAGCGGCGCTTCCAGCCCGTCCGCGTTGAGGAGCCGTCATCCGACGACACCGCCAAGATCCTGCGCGGCGTCAAGGGGCAGTATGAAGAGCACCACAGCCTTACCATCACCGATGAGGCCGTGGAGGCCGCCGCCACGCTCGCGGCCCGGTACATCGCGGATCGTTTCCTGCCGGACAAGGCCATCGACCTCATCGATGAGGCTGCAAGCCGTGTTCGCATTCGCGCCTCGTCCATGCCTCTCTCCGTCAAGGAGGCGATGAGGGCGCTTGAGCGCGTCCGCGCTGAAAAGGACAACGCTGTTGCCGCCGCCAATTTCGATTTCGCCGCCGAGATGCGCGAGCGTGAGGTCAGCCTCGCCGAGCGCATCGCCCGCCTTGAGCAGGAATGGCAGAACGAGCAGGAAAGCGCGATACCGGAGGTGACCGAGGACGACATCGCCCAGGTGGTGAGCATGTGGACGAATATCCCGGTCACGCGCCTCGCCGCCGAGGAGAGCGAGCGGCTGCTGCACATGGAAGAGGTGATGCACGGCCGCATCATCGGTCAGCATGAGGCCATCATCAATGTCTCCAAGGCCGTGCGCCGCGCGAGGGCGGGGCTGAAGGATCCGCGCCGCCCCATCGGCACATTCCTGTTCCTTGGGCCGACGGGCGTTGGCAAGACCGAGCTTGTCCGCGCGCTGTCCGAGTTCATGTTCGGCTCGGAGGACTCTCTCATTCGCCTTGACATGTCCGAGTTCATGGAGCGCCACACTGTCGCGCGACTCGTTGGCGCGCCGCCGGGGTACGTCGGCTTTGATGAGGGCGGACAGTTGACGGAAGCCGTGCGCCGCAATTCCTACTGCGTGATCCTCCTCGATGAGATCGAGAAGGCGCACCCGGAGGTCTTCAATATCCTGCTGCAGATCTTTGATGACGGCCACCTGACCGACGCCAAGGGCCGCAAGGTGGATTTCCGGAACGCCATCGTTGTCATGACGTCCAACATCGGCGCGGAGGTCATCAAAAAGAACTCCAATATCGGCTTCTCCTATGCGCGCGACGAAACCGACGTGCGCCGGCAGAGCTATGACCGCATGAAGGACAAGGTGCTGGACGAGGTCAAGGAGTTCTTCCGGCCTGAGTTCCTCAACCGCATTGACGCGCAGGTCGTCTTCCATTCGCTTGATCGCGAGCACATCCGCCAGATCGTCGACCTGATGATGAAGGACGTGGAAAAGCAGCTGGAAACCAAGAAGATCACCATTGAGGCCACCGACGCGCTGCGCGACCACGTTGGCGAAAAGGGCTACGACGAGACCTACGGCGCAAGGCCGCTCCGGCGCGTGATCCAGGACATGATCGAAGACAGGCTGTCCGACGACATCCTGAGCGGTCAAATCGCCGAGGGCGACACGGTTCACGTGGACTACGTGGACGAAGAGGTTGTGGTGACGGTCCTGGAGCGCGTGCAGTTGGAGCCGACCGGTACGAGCGATACTGTCGAAACAGAGGAAGCTGCCGAGACTCCTGAGACCGTCGAGGTGGCGGGCTAGCTGACGGCCGGGTCTGGCACGATGCCACGACCACATATCGTGGACAAGCGCGAGCAACTGCGCGCGCAGCTACGGGAAATGGGTTCGATCATCGTTTCCTTTTCGGGAGGCGTCGACTCCAGTCTTCTTCTCGCTGAGGCCGTCGATGTCCTGGGACAGGACGCTCTTGCGGTAACCGCGCTCTCCCCCACGTTCGCCGATTCGGAGGCTGAGGACGCGCGAGACATTGCCGCGTTCCTGGATGCCCGCCATGAATTCTTCTACACGGATCAACTGGACATGGAGGGCTTCGCGGCAAACGATGGCCGCCGCTGCTACTTCTGCCGCGTTGACCTGTTCTCCCAGCTTCGCACGATTGCCGAGGAGCGCGGGATTCCCTGGGTCATCGACGGCACTCTCATCGACGACCTGGGAGACGTGCGCCCCGGCCTAAAGGCAAAGGATGAGCAGGGAATCCGCAGCCCGTTCGTCGAGGTCGGCCTGACCAAGGACGAGGTGCGCCAACTTGCTCGCGAACGCGGACTGCCCAACTGGGATAAGCCTGCCGAGTCGTGCCTCGCATCTCGCATTCCGTTGGGCACGCCCGTCTCGTTCGAGCTTCTCGACAAGATCGCCCGCGCGGAAAAATATCTCCGTGAGCAGGACTTCAAGCAGGTTCGCGTCCGCCATCACGGCGCAATTGCCAGGATCGAAGTCCCCCCGGAGGATATGGAGCGGTTGATCGCCGGGGACTTGCGCGATGACCTGACCAACCACATTCGTGAACTGGGCTATCTCTTCGTGACGCTGGACCTCGCCGGCTACAAGACCGGCAGCCTGAATACGCGCCGGGTATAGGTCAGGGCCACATGCGAATCGCGTGGCTGCAATGCGCGAACGGCGTCAGCGGCGACATGCTGCTTGGGGCGCTTGTGGACGCGGGCGCGCCGGTGGACGCGATGAACGCGGCGATCAGCAGCGTCTTTCCCGATAAAGTGGTCAAGCTCACGCCCGATGAGGCGTACCGCGCCGGAATCCGCTCAACACATATGCAGGTTTCAGGGGGCGATGATGCTGAGGGCGGCCACACACCGCTGTCCGAGCTCATTGGACGCCTTGAGAACTCCACGTTGCCGAAGGACATCACTGAACATGGCACGGCAATACTGCGCCGGATTGGCGAGGCGGAAGCGCGTGTCCACGGCGGCAGTGTTGACGATGTGGAACTCGCGGAGCTTGGGTCGGCTGACACGCTTGTTGACATTGTTGGCACGCTTGTCGGCCTGGAAGAACTTGGAATTGAGTCCCTGTACTCCACGGGCTTGCCGCTGGCGACCGGCCGCGTGACGACTCATCATGGAGTCCTGCCTGTGCCGGCGCCCGGCGTGCTGGAAATGATGCGGCTGGCGGGAGCGCCTGCGCTGCCGCCCCCATCGGCAGGCGAGGGTCAGCCAACCGGCGAAATCGTGACGCCCACGGGCGCGGCCATCCTCACAACGCTTGCCTCATTTGACCCTCCCCCTGCAATGAGCGTGGTTCATTCCGTTGGCTACGGGGCAGGCACGAAAGACCCAAAGGGCAGGGCAAACATCGTCACCCTCATCGTTGGAGAGGCTGCCGATGAGCCCGCGCGGGTTCAGCAGATGGTCATGATCGAGACCACGATCGACGATATGAACCCCGAGATATACGACTACGTTCGCGAGCGTCTGATGGCGGCGGGCGCGCGAGACGTGTGGCTCCAGGATGTCCAGATGAAGAAGGGCCGCCCCGGCGTGATCGTGTCCGCAATTGCGCCGGAGTCTGCGCGGGACGCAATCGTCGGAGAGCTGCTCCGTGAAACGACGACGTTAGGCGTTCGCGTCACGCCCGTCACCCGCTACGAAGCGGCCAGAGAGTCAGTCGTCGTAGACACTCCGCTGGGCCCTGCGCGTGTGAAGGTGAAACGCTTGACGCCTGATGGGGAGATAGTCGGCTTTGCGCCGGAGTATGAGGATTCCCGCCGGCTGGCTGAACAGTCGTCCGTGCCGCTCAGCCGGGTGTATGACATCGTGCGCCGGGCGGCGGAGGACTCGCTGCTCTGACGCCGTTCGTCCACTTGACGATTGATAGCCCGCAATTCATACTGAATTGGGCTAGCAACCGCTAGCTCCTTTTGTTGTGCCGATGTGGAGAAGGGCCCGGGCCCGAGTGGCGCAAGGGTAGCGCAGCCGATTTGTAATCGGCAGGTTAGCGGGTTCGAATCCCCTCTCGGGCTCCGGCATCACCGTATGCCGCCCGCAGGCACGACGACGCATTGAGAGAAGGAAGCAGAAATACCGCAAAGGAGAGAGGCCCACATAGCTCAGGCGGTAGAGCACGTTCTTGGTAAGAACGAGGTCACCAGTTCGAATCTGGTTGTGGGCTCCAGCTCGAAGGAGGACGGGAGGGAATGGCGAAGCAGAAGTTCGTGCGGAACAAGCCGCACCTCAACGTCGGGACCATTGGTCACGTCGACCATGGCAAGACCTCGCTCACCGCAGCGATCACCAAGGTGCTGAATCTCGCCGGCACAAGCGATTTTCGGCCCTTCGACTCCATCGACAATGCGCCGGAGGAGCGAGCGCGCGGCGTGACGATCAACATCGCGCACGTCGAGTACGAAACCGCAGGCCGCCATTACGCGCATGTCGATTGCCCCGGCCACGCCGACTACATCAAGAACATGATCACCGGCGCGGCGCAGATGGACGGCGCAATCCTCGTTGTGAGCGCGCCGGACGGCCCCATGCCGCAGACGCGAGAGCACATCCTTCTCGCCCGGCAGGTGGAGGTTCCCCGCGTCGTCGTCTACCTGAACAAGGTTGACATGATGGATGACGAGGAGCTTCTTGAGCTCGTCGAAATGGAAGTCCGCGAGCTGCTTTCCCGGTACGACTTCCCCGGCGACGACATCCCGTTCATCCGGGGAAGCGCGCTGCAGGCGCTGGAGAGCGACTCCACCGACGCGGGGGCGGACGAGTACGCCTCCATCCTCCAGTTGATGGAGGCGGTTGACTCCTACATCCCGGAGCCGGAGCGTCCCCGCGACCAGTCCTTCCTGATGCCCATCGAGGACGTGTTTGGCATCAAGGGCCGCGGCACCGTGGTCACCGGCCGCGTGGAGCGCGGCATCATGAAGGTTGGCGAAGAGGTCGAGATCGTTGGCTTTGGCGAGCAGCGCAAGACCGTCGTCACCGGAATCGAGATGTTCCACAAGACCGTTGATGAGACGGAGCCCGGCGACGCCGTGGGGCTGTTGCTGCGCGGCATCGAACGCGATGACGTCGAACGCGGCCAGGTCGTCTCCCTGCCGAACTCCATTACGCCGCATACGCAGGCGGCGGCCCAGGTGTACGTTCTGACGCGAGATGAGGGCGGGCGGCACACCCCGTTCTTCGATGGCTATAAGCCGCAGTTCTACATCCGCACCACGGACGTGACAGGCTCCGCTCACCTGCCGGACGGCACGGAAATGGTGATGCCGGGAGACAACGTGGAGATGCGCATTGAGTTGATCACGCCCGTCGCGATGGAAGAGGGACTGCGGTTCGCCATCCGCGAGGGCGGCCGGACCGTCGGCTCCGGCGTGATCACCGGCATCATCCAGTAGGCGAACGGGATCAGGCGGAGAGACGCTCACGGCTACCGGGGCAACCATGGCAAAGAAACAGGGAAACCGCATCGTGATCACCATGGCATGCGTGGAATGCCGTGAGCGCAATTACTCCTCCATGAAGAACCGCCGGAATGACACGCAGCGGATGGAACTCAACAAGTTCTGTCCGCGCTGTCACGGCCGGCGCCTGCACCGGGAAGTTCGGTAGGCGGACAGCCCGCAACATCCAATGAGCACACGCACGCAAACCACAAGCCGGCGCCGCCCCACAGGTGGCGCCATCACGCGAATGCCCCGCGAGGTCATCACCGAGCTTCGGCGCGTGACCTGGCCCTCGCGGGAAGAGGCTGTTCGCCTCACCATCATGGTGCTGGTCGTTTCGGCAGTCGTGGGCCTCTTCCTCGGAGGAGTGGACTACGTCTTCAATTTCCTGATGACCGAGTTCATCATCGGCGTCTAAACGGCAATTCGGACTGGCAAGCGATGACAACCCAGAGCGACGTTCTCGGCGACGAGGAGAAGACCCGGTGGTACGTGGTTCACACGTACTCCGGACAGGAGGACCGCGTCCAACGCAACCTGGAGAACCGCATCGACTCGCTGGACGTAAGGGACAAGGTCTACAGCGTCGTTGTTCCTACTGAAGACGAGATCGAGATACGATCCGGCCAGAAGCGCACTGTGACGCGCAAGGTATTCCCCGGCTACATCCTCGTCGAGATGATGATGGACGACGACACGTGGCGGGTGGTCCGGGAAACCCCTGGCGTCACCGGTTTCGTGAGCAGTGGCGATCCGCCGCGGCCGGTTCCGCTGGATGAGAACGAAGTGCGGGGCATCCTCGACCAGATGGAGCAAGAGGCGCCGCGCGTTCGCGTGGGGTATCAGAAGGGGCAGAGCGTCCGCATTACGGACGGCCCGTTCCTGGACTTCATCGGCACGGTTGAGGAAGTCAGCCCGGATCGCGGCAAGGTCGTCGTGATGGTTTCGTTCTTCGGACGCGAGACGCCCGTGGAACTGGACTTCCTGCAAATCGAGAAACTGTAGCGGAGCGGCAAGAAAGAATGGCACGCAAAGTACGGTCGGTCGTGCGTCTGCAAATCCAGGCGGGCAAGGCAACGCCTGCGCCGCCCGTCGGCACGGCCCTTGGCCCCCATGGCGTGAACATCATGGGGTTCGTCAAGGAGTACAACGCGCGGACGGCGGACCAGACCGGCAATATCATCCCCGTTGACATCACGATCTATGAGGATCGGTCATTCACGTTCGTCACGAAAACGCCGCCCGCGTCCGATCTCCTGCGCAAGGCCGCCGGCATCGAAAAGGGCAGTTCGGACGTGCGGACGGAACGCGTCGCGACGGTCACCCGGAACCAGGTGCGGGAGATCGCGCAGTTGAAGTTGGCGGATCTGAACACGGACAATGTTGAGGCCGCGATGCAGATGGTGATGGGCTCTGCCCGCAGCATGGGCATCGACATAAGCGACTAGGGCACGGATAATCGACACATGCCAAAGCACAGCAAGCGATACGACCAGGCTGCCGAATCGGTTGAGCATCTGGCTTTCTATGAGCCGGATGCCGCGATAGGCCTCGTCAAGGACTCCGCCACCGCGAAATTCGATGAGACGGTGGAGATTCATATTCGTCTCAATGTTGATCCCCGCCAGGCGGACCAGCAGGTGCGCGGTGTCGCCCTGCTGCCGCACGGGCTTGGCAAGACAGTCCGCGTCCTCGTGTTCGCGCAGGGGGAGGGCGAGCGGCTCGCTACCGAAGCCGGGGCCGACTTTGTCGGTTCCGACGACCTCATTGAACGAATCGAGGGCGGGTGGACGGATTTTGACGTTGCGCTTGCGACGCCGGACATCATGGGCCGCATTGGGCGATTGGGGCGCGTTCTCGGACGCAAAGGTCTCATGCCGAGCCCGCGGGGAAACACCGTGGTGCAGCCGCAGGACCTGCCGCGCGCCATTGATGAGGCTCGCAAGGGGCGTGTCGAATTCCGCCTTGACCGCACCGGCATTATCCACAGCCCCATCGGAAAGGCCAGTTTCGAGCCAGAGAGCTTGAAGGGCAATATGGCCGCCCTGGTGAGCGCCATCACGCAGGCGCGCCCGGAGGCCATTCGCGGCCAGTTCATCCGCAGTGTGAGCGTATCCAGTTCAATGGGGCCCGGTGTACGGATTGATCCGATTGCGGCGGGCGCCCTTCAACCCGTTGACTAGCAGATGTAATCGAAAGACGACAAAATGCCGGCAGCCAAGAAGATCGAACAGGTTCAGGAACTCACCGAGTTCCTTGATGGCGCGTCGCTCATTATCGGCGCGGGCCACTCCGGGCTGTCCGTGCAGGAGATGGAAGGGCTTCGCCGGGCCCTGCGCGTCAATGATACGCGCTACCGCATCGTCAAGAACCGCCTCGCATTGCGGGCGGCTGAGTCCCTGGGGTACGGCGACGAAATCGGCAGCCTGTTGGACGGTTCTGTAGGCCTGATCGTCACGCGAGAAGACCCGATTCCCGTCATCCAGGCGCTCACCACGCACGTCCGCGCGAACCGGTTGCAGCTGCGGGTCACGAATGCGGTGCTGGAGAGCAGGGTCATCGCGCCGCCGCAGCTTGAGCGGCTGGCATCGCTGCCGCCGCGAGAAGTGTTGCTTGCGCAGGTGATGGGCGCGATGAACGGCGTGAGCCAGCGGCTGGTCAGTGTCTTGCATGCCCACCTGGGCAGTATCGTGAATGTCCTTGATCAGAGACGCAGACAACTGGAGGAGAGGAGCTAACACAATGACGACAAAGGATGAGATTGTTGCGGCAATCGAGGGGATGTCCGTCCTCGATCTGGCCGATCTGGTGAAGGAGCTTGAAGAGCGGCTCGGCGTGACCGCCGCTGCGCCTGTCGCCGTTGCGGCTGCTCCGGCAACGGGCGGCGGGGATGCTGCGGCAGCCCCTGCAGAGGAAGAGCAGTTCGAGTTCACCGTCACCTTGAAGGACATCGGCCCCAACAAGATCGAGGTCATCAAGGCCGTCAGGGAGTTGGTGCCCGGCCTCGGCCTCAAGGAGGCGAAGGAGCTGGTGGAGTCCGCGCCTGCGGCCATCAAGGAGAACGTGGCGAAGGACGAGACCGACACGATCAAGTCCAAGCTTGAGGGCGTCGGAGCAGCCGTCGACATCACCTAAGCCCTCTTGGCTCAGATGTGCTACACTGAGCCATGGCTACCACAAACGGCCGCTATGAGCCGCCCGCAACCGGTTCAGACTACCTCCTGATCCGTGACGTGCCGTCCGATGAAAGGCCGCGCGAACGCCTGCGAGACCGGGGCGCGCAGGCGCTGAGCAACTCCGAATTGCTTGCGATTCTTCTCCGTGTCGGCAGGCAAAATGAGAGCGTCGTTACCATGTCAACACGACTGTTGCGCGACCTTGGCGGAGTCAAGGGCCTGCACCAATCGACGTTTGACGAACTGGCGCGCCAGCCCGGCATGGCCGTCGCAAAGACCGCGCAGATCAAGGCCGCGCTGGAACTCGGGCGGCGGCTCCAGGTGGAGTCGCCGGAGCAGCGTCCCATCATCTCCGGGCCGGAGGATGTCTATAAACTGGTCGGTGCGGACATGGTCTTCCTGGACCATGAGGAACTGCGCGTTCTCGTGCTGGACACGAAGAACCACGTCGTGCATATGGAGAGCCTGTATCGCGGAACGGTCAACTCATCTCACCTGAGAACGGCGGAGGTGTTCCGGGAGGCGGTGCGGCGCAACCAACCCAACGTCATTGTCGTCCATAACCATCCGTCGGGAGACCCCACGCCGAGCGCAGACGATGAGCGCACCACGCGCCATCTTATTGCCGCAGGCAAGGCGCTGGAGATTCAACTGCTCGATCATGTTGTCGTTGCTCACAGCGAGGGAGCCCGCTTTGTGAGCATGAAGAATATGCGGCTGGGATTTGACTCCTAGCGGGAAATGATGCTGCGAATACTGGCCAGGATTCGTCCCGGCGTTCGCAGCCGCGCCCCGTTGCCATTCGCCATTGTGGGGTCGTTTCCATCCTGGACGGGTATGGCCGGTGATTCGACTCCCTCCTCGTCCGCTGCGGCCTCTTCCGTTCCGTTTTCCTGGGCCTGTCTCAATTCGCCCCACGCGAAGATCAGGGAGTAGATGAAGCCGGCGACCGGAACGCCGAGCATGGCGCCCCACGGGCCCGCGAATCGCGTGCCGATGACGACCGCGAGCAGCACGAAGAAGCCGGGCATTCGAACGGCCTTGCCGTAAACACGCGGCAGGACAAAATTGTTCATGAAGAGGCTCCACGAGACGAGGGCGACTGCCACGATGATTGCCGTGGTGACCGATCCGGTCAGCAGCGCAATCGTGATTGGAATGCCGATGGCGGCAACTTCACCGATGATCGGAACCAGTTGAACGAGGCCCGCCGTGATTCCGATGGGCAGCGCAAAGGGCAGCCCCGCGGCCAGCATCGTCACCGTGATCGCCGCGGAGTAGAGCACGACAACGATTGAGATACCCTTCAGATACGAGAAGAACGTCCTGTCCAGGTGCCCCAGCACCATTGACGCGCGTTCATGGTATTCCGCCGGCAGGAGCCTGTAGAACAGGGCGCTAAGCTGCTCTCGCTCGATGGTCATGTAGAACGACAGCGAGATGCAGAAGATCGTCTGGATCAGAATGTTCGTCGTGCTGCCCACAATTCCCAGGGCGTTGTCCTGGACCCACGTGCTGGCGGTTGCGCTCAGCGCGAGCAAGGGATCTTCGGTGGTCGTTGTTTCCTGGACGCCGCCCCCCGCCGTCCGCAGGGAATCGAAGAACTCATTGACCGACGACATGAAGCCGGAAAGCCTGACGGCAAAGTCGGGGAGGTCGCGGGAGAGGCTGATCGTCTGGGAGATGGTAAGCGGCACGAGGAGCGCGATCAGGGCAACCACCGGAAGCAATATGATGAGGTACGCGATGGGCACTGCGGCCCAGGGCGGGCGCGGGACGTAGGTTCCAACGAGGTTCGCCAGGCGGCGCACCGCTGCGGACAGGATCCATGCGAGGAAGATGAGGATGAGGACGTCAAACAGGACGCTGAACAGGTCGGATATGCCCTGGATGAGGTACACACCTGCCGCAAGCGTGACAAAGGCGATGGCCAACCGTAGCCCAACCGATCCCAGGAGGCTGTTGCCCAATTGCTCGCCCCGATTCTCAGATGATCGCCGCCTCAATCGCCGTTACACGTCATTCTACTCTATTCGTCCAAAGCCCCTTGTGCGCTACGCTTAGAGGCGGACTGTCTCAAACGAACGATGCGCTGCACACAGCGACTGTGGAGGAACTAACCGGATGAACGATGTCATGTTGCTGGTGGGCGTCCTGATTGGGGCTTACCTGGCAGGGTCTCTTCCAACGTCCGTCATCATGTCGCGGCTGGTCGCCGGCGTTGACGTGCGTGACCTGGGAACCGGCAATGCCGGGGCGGCCAACGTGTTTCGGGAGATCGATCCCCGCGTCGGCGTCTTTGTCGCCGTCGTTGACATCCTCAAGGGGCTCCTGCCGGTGCTGATTGCCGATCGCGTTCTTGATCTTGGCCCGGCGGGAGGGGTGATTGCGGCGGCCGGCGCGCTGTGGGGGCACCAGTACTCCGTGTTCCTGAAGTTCAGGGGCGGGGCCGGTCTGGCCTCTGCATTTGGCGGTATATGCGGACTCATGCTGGGCCCGGCCGCGGCGGCGGGCTGCGTGGGATTCCCCATGCTGCTCGTGACGAAGAACATGGGGTGGACGGGCGGCGTCACAATCGCCATCGCATTCGGCATCACCGCGGTTTCAGTCTTTACGGACATCCAACTGCCCGCCCTGATAGCGATGGAAGACGCCGGGTATCTGTATGGCGGATTCCTTATTGGTCTCCTTCTTGCGCTTCCCTTCTGGCTGCGGATGCTCTTCGCGCTTCGCGCCGCTCGCGGCGAAGACGCCGGACGCGATGCCTCGTCGACCACGGAGGACCAAAGATGATCAGGGTGCCGATGGCGATGATGATCGGCGGGATGAAGAATCCCGCGTGGATGATGATGCCGAACGCCAGCGCGGCCTCCTTGTCCACGCCGTAGAATCCCAGGAAAGCGACTGCCGCCGCCTCAAACGGGCCGATGCCGGACGGCAGGCCGGGCAGAAATGAGGCCAGCGTCATTGTTCCCAGCACGACGACGTAGATGATGACGTAGACCTCAAAGACGTTCTCCGAATTATTGGGGGCGAGCCCCTTGCTAAACGCGACGAGGTACGCGGCGAGGCCCAGGGTCATCCACGTCGCCAGCGTGATGCCCATGACGGATGCCAGCTTCCTGGGTTGGGCGATGAGCTCCTGCCATGCCGCCGAATACGTTCTCACAATGGGGAATCGATCAAACCACGTGATCTTGTCCGTATAGAGGGACAGCACCGCAACGGCGACGAGGAGTCCGACCAGCAGGAGAATGATGATGCTCAGGTATGACGCTCCCTCCGGCGCGAAGATGATGAATCCGACCGCGAGGCTTCCCAGGGTAACCGCGAGGTCCGACACGCGCCCCAGGACAATTGATGCGAGGGCAACACCCCTGTCGTACCCCTCCCGCAGCGCGATGTAGCCGAACTGAATGGGTTCAGCGACGACCCGAATTGGCGCGAGGTTGTTCATGCCCTGGCCGGTGTTCTCCACGAAGAACAGCAGCGTGGCCGTGGGCGCGCGGCCATGGAAGAGCATTTTCCACCTGAATGCCCGGATGGCGTTACTGGCAACGACGACGCCCATCACGGGAATCAGCAGGTACCAATTGAACTCCGAGAGCTGGGTCATCAACTCGGCCCACTGGACTTCACGGACGACGATATAGGCAACCCCAATTCCGAGGGCCACTCCAATCAGGATTCGCCCGTAAAGCCATATTTGTCTCGGCATCTCTGGTTCCTGTGCCTATCGCCGCGTCTGACGTCACAGTGCGCCGCTGGTGGTTGACCGCAGCCGGTTCCCCTCTTCCTCCGGCACGCCGCGGAGCCGCGCGTACGAGGACTGGGAACCGTCGGACGTCTGCTGGTGTGACGGCCTCATGGAACGGGCTGCTTCCGCCAGGAGTTCCACGCCTCCCAGGAAATCGCTGACGGCGATGTTTTCAGCTTGAATGGAATCTTCTCCAAACCCGTTGTGGTAGTGGGCAAGGGGAAACGCGACGCCGGTGGATTCGTAGCCGTGCGCGATAAAGGCCGATGCCTCGCAGACGCCGCCGGACATGAGTTGGCGTTGGATCGGAATGGGCGGTTCCTTGGCCTGGAGGGTTGCCCGCGCGGTTTGCAGAATCTGTTCGGCGGATTGGGAGAAGGTGGAGAGGGCGTCGCCGACGCGGATGACGGGGCCGCCTCCCTGTACCGCGCCGGGGAGCGTCCTTGAGGATTCTATGGAAATGACGATCGTTTCCTTCGGCAGCCCGCCATTGGCGGCCATCATGCGGGCTCCAATGAGGCCTTCCTCTTCTGCGCGTGTGAAGACGCCGATGACATCAACTGAATCATTCTCGGCGGCGAGCGTTTCCATGACGCTCAGGGTTGAGGCGCAACCCGCGAGATCGTCGAGGGCACGCGCATGAACCCTATCGCCGCGTATTTCACAATCCACGAGATCAAAGACGGCAAAAGCGGGCAAAATGAGCTCGTTCTGCTGCGTTAGGTCCGCGTAGAGGGTGCGCGCCTCCGGGTCGCCGTCCCGTCCGGTTGTTTGGGCGCTGCATGAAGAACCGTCGGCGCAGTGGACAACCAGATCGATCTGCTGCTCGTAGACGATGTCCGAGACGCGGCCGCGCATTTTCAGCGCGAGGCGCCGGCCGTCAACCCCGATCACTTCGAATCCCGGGTGGTCCATGTGGGCGACGAGGGCGACGGGGCGGGGCGGCGTTGCCCCTGCCGTGTCGGGCCGCGTGAGGCGGGCGATGATGTTGCCGTACTCATCCTGCTCCCAGGGAAGTGCGGCGTCTGTGAGGATTGCCTGGACCTCGCGGGCGACCTTGTCTTCGAAGTAGGATATGGCGGGCTGCCGGCAAAGCGTTGCCAGGATCTCCAGGGGACGAGGGATGTCCTGCATGTGTACCCGGCTCCAAGTCGGAAAATCAGTTCGTTGCGGCACTCTAACTGTAAACCGATTCGTCTTGCATTTCACCTTTGGCCGCGTTCCCGGCCGCGATCTGCTTTCCTCACGCTCGCCCGGAGCGTTCTAGTGATTGAGAGCCTGGAGGGCATTGACAACCGCGCCAGCAGGTCTATGCTGTTAGCCAATCCCTTTGGGGGATCCGGGAGGCGGTGTCTGGTTTTGGCGGGCGTGAGATCGGTCGGAACCAAGGCAAGGAGGCGCGACGATGACGGCGATAACGGACGAGACCCGCTTGGGCGTCCTGGACATCGACGATGCGCAGGATGAGGCGGCGGACCCCAGGGACACGGCGCGGGCCGATGAGTTCGACAGCGGTTCCACGGAGAACCTGAACGATCCCCTGCGGGGGTATCTGCAGGACATTGGCCGCCGCAAGCTTTTGACGCCCCGGCAGGAGTCGGAGCTTGGGATGCTCATGGATGAGGGGCGCCGCGCGTCCAGGCGCCTCAGCGGCGGGGACACGATCTCCGCAGCGGAGCGGCGCGATCTGACGCAGGCCGTCAAGAAGGGCGAAGAGGCCCGCGAGTCCATGGCCGAAGCCAACCTGCGCCTCGTCGTGAGCATCGCGAAGCGGTACCAGGGCAGGGGGCTGTCGCTGTTCGACCTGATCCAGGAGGGCAACATCGGCCTGCTGAAGGCGGTTGACCGGTTCGACCATAGCCGCGGGTTCCGTTTCTCGACGTACGCGACGTGGTGGATCCGGCAGGCGATTGCCCGCGGCGTGTCCGAGCAGGGGAGCAGCATCCGCTTGCCGGTGCACGTGGGCGAGTTGTCCGCGAAGGTTGACCGCGCGCGCCATCGGCTGCTCCAGAAGTTTGGGCGCGAGGCGACCCCGGAAGAGCTGGCGGCGGAGACGGAACTGCCGCTGGAGAAGGTTGAGCAGTTGATTTCGCTGATCCAACAGCCCGCGTCCATCGACGCGCCGGTCGGCGAGGATGGGGCGACGCTGGCGGACTTCGTGGCGCAGGACGAGATGGAGTCGCCTATCGACGCGGCGGCGCAGACGATGTTGCGCGAGCGCATGGCGTCGGTGCTGGCGTCGCTGTCGCAGCGCGAGCGGCTTGTGCTGGAGCTGCGGTTCGGGATCACGGACGGCAAGGAGCACACGCTGCGTGAGATCGGCGACATGCTGAACCTGACGCGGGAGCGCGTGCGCCAGATCCAGGCCGCCGCCATGAAGAACCTGCGCCTACAGCGCAACCGCGAGCGCCTCGAGGGCTACATCGAAGACTAGCTACCCCGGTAGACTAAGAGCGTAAGAAAGGCGGGGCGCCCTCCCAAGAGGGTGCCCCGCCTTTAGAATGACAGTTGACGTGCAGGGGCGGGGGATGACGGTGCTATGCTTGGATAGATGTTGAAATCACATAGTTGTGGGGAGCTTTCGCTTGCGGAGGCGGGGCTGGTTGTGCGGTTGGCGGGGTGGGTGCATCGCCGCCGGGATCATGGCGGGCTGATTTTCCTCGACGTGCGCGACCGCACGGGGTTGGTGCAAGTTGTCGTCGATCCTTCGGCGGCGGAGGCGGCGTACCAGTCTGCCGACGCGTTGCGGAATGAGTGGGTTGTGGCCATCACGGGCGAGGTGCAAGCGCGGCCTGCGGGGACTGAGAATCCGCGCATCGTGACGGGCGGGATCGAAGTTCACGCCTCAGAGGTGACGGTGCTGAATCCGTCCAGGACGCCGCCGTTCTATATCAATGAGGACTCGGACGTGGATGAGGCGCTGCGGCTGCGGTATCGCTATCTCGATCTGCGGCGGGAGAGGATGGCGGCGAACCTTGCGTTGCGTCATCGCGTCGTCAAGTACATCCGCGATTTCCTCGACGGGCGAGGCTTTCTGGAAGTCGAGACGCCGATGTTGATGAAGAGCACGCCGGAGGGCGCGCGGGACTACCTGGTGCCTTCGCGGGTGCATCCGGGCCACTTCTACGCGCTGCCGCAGTCGCCTCAGCAGTTGAAGCAGCTGTTGATGGTGGCGGGCGTGGAGCGGTATTTCCAGATTGCGCGGTGCTTCCGCGATGAGGACCAGCGGGCGGATCGGCAGCCGGAGTTCACGCAGCTTGACCTGGAGATGAGCTTCGTCGATGAGTCGGACGTGCTGGACCTGATGGAGGAGCTTTATACGGGCCTGGCGCGCGCGACGGCGCCTGAGAAGCGTGTGACATCGCCGTTTCCGCGGATGACGTATGCGGAAGCGATGCGGCGGTTCGGATCGGACAAGCCGGATCTGCGTTTCGGGATGGAGATCACGGATATTTCGAGCATTGTTGCTGAGAGCGGCGTGGGCGTGTTCACGTCGGCGCTTGCGGAGTCGGGCGGCGCCGTGCGGGGAATCGTCGCGCCGGGGTGCGCGGGGTACAGCCGGCGGGAGTTGGAGAACCTGACTGAGATCGTGCGCGGACAGGGGGCGCGGGGACTGGCGACGATTGGGCTGGACGCGGAGGCGGGCACGGCAGTGTCCGATTTGCAGCCGGACAATGTGCGCTCCGCGTTGGCGCGGCATCTTGATATCGAGACTGTGCGGGCGATTGCAGAGGCGATGGGGGCCGGAGCGGGAGATCTGCTGCTAATCGTGGCGGCGCACGAGGACATCGTGAGCGCATCGCTGAGCGCGTTGCGGACTGAGTTGGGGGCGCGGCTGGAACTGGCGGACCCGGATGAGCTGGCGTTTGCGTTTGTGACGGAATTTCCACTGTTCGAGGCGGCGGATGAGACTGGCGGGCTGAGTTCCGTGCATCACCCGTTCACTGCGCCCGTGCCGGAGGACGCTGGGCTGCTGGAGGAGGCGCCCACAGCGGCGCGGTCTCGGGCGTATGACCTGGTGGTGAACGGACTGGAGTTGGGGTCGGGGTCGATCAGGATACATGACCGCAGCTTGCAGGACAGGATATTCGCGCTGCTGGGACACTCGCCAGAGGAGATAGAGGAGCGGTTCGGCCATATGCTGGAGGCGTTTGAGTACGGCGTGCCGCCGCACGGGGGATTCGCGCCGGGGATCGACCGGACGGTGATGGTGCTGGCGGGGGAGCCGAATATCCGGGAGGTGATCCCGTTCCCGAAGACGCAGACGGCGCAAGACCTGATGATGAGCGCGCCTTCGACGGTGGATGATCAGCAGCTTGCCGATTTGAGTCTGCGGCTGCGGGAATGAGCAGGCAGGGATGTATAATGTTGATTCCGCCTGAGAGTTAACCCACTACGGAGTTTCCACACGTGAAGATTACGACTGAGGACATGCCTGATCGCCAGATCGGGCTGCTTATCGAGTTGGAAGAGGCGGAGATCGAGGACCACAAGCAGCGGGCATACCGGCGGCTTGTGCAGCGGTACGTGATCCCGGGATTCCGAAAGGGCAAGGCGCCGCGCAGGATCCTTGAGAACCACATCGGGGCGGAGACGCTGATCCAGGACGACATCGAGGGGCTGCTGGAGCGTTCCGTGGCGGACGCGGTTGAGCAGCAGGAGCTGGAACCCATCGGGCAGCCCCAGGTGACGGACCTTGAATCGCTTGACCCCATCACGTTCCGCGCGACGGTTTCGCTTAGCCCGGAGGTGGAACTGGGGGATTATGAGTCGATCCGCGTCGACTGGGAGGAGCCGGAGGTCACGGAGGAGCAGGTTGAGGAGGTTCTGAACAACCTGCGCCGGCAAGGCGCGCCGTGGGAGCCGGTGGAGAGGGCCGCGCAGCTTGGCGATCTGCTGACCGTCGATATGAACGGGTATGTGGACGAGGAGCCGGAGGAGGGCGACGGCGATGATGCCGATGCGGAATCGGTTCCGGGACGACGGACGTTCGTGGAGGAAACGGGCATCAGCTACATGGTGCAGGAGGGCATGACGTATCCCGCGCCGGGCGTGCCGGAGCAGCTTGTGGGCATGAACGCGGAGGAGACCAGGGAGTTCACGATCTCCGTGCCGGACGATTTTACGGTTCGCAATCTGAACGGCAAGGAGGCGCGCTTCACTGTCACCGTGCGGGAGGTCAAGGAGCAGAATCTGCCGGAAATGGATGACGAGTGGGCGCAGGGCGTCGAGGGCTTCGGCGACGATGAGTTCGAGACGGTGGAGGCGCTGCGGGATCGGATCCGATCCGACCTAACGGAGCGAACCGAGATGCAGGCGCGGGCAGAGTACGAGGAATCTATCCTGGAGAAGTTCGCCGAGGTAGCGACGGTGACGTACCCCCCCATCGTTGTGGACATGGAGATTGACCGCATCCTCCAAGACCAGGATGAGCAGATGCGGGGAATGGGCTTTTCCCTTACCGGGTACGCGCAGTCGACGGGGCAGGGCGTGGAGCAGCTGCGTGACTCTGTGCGGCCGCAGGCAGAGCAGCGGGTGCTGCGTGGGCTGCTGATCACAGACCTGGCGACGGCAGTCGGCATCGAGGTCTCGGACGAGGAGGTTGACGAGGATATCGCAGTCATAGTCGGCGCTCAGCAGGACGAAGCTGCGCAGGAGCAGGCGAGGCAGGTGTTCGAGAACGAGGGGGCGCGTGAAAGCGTGCAGCGGAGGATTGCCGCCCGCAAGACATTGGATATGCTGGTAGAGATTGCGCGAGGGGAGCGCACAGACGGGGAGATTCCCACAGAAGAAGAAACTCCGACAGAAGATGGAGAGACTCCAACAGAAGGAGAGACGACAGAATGACGACGTGGACAGGCGGAACGGGAGAGGGACTGCCGGGGGGCATTGCGTCGGCGGGGCCGCAGGGCATCGTGCCGATGGTGATCGAGACGGGGGCGCGCGGCGAGCGGGCCTTCGACATTTATTCCCTCCTGCTCAAGGAGCGGATCATCTTTCTGGGCACGCCCATCAACGACCAGGTGGCAAACCTCGTCGTGGCGCAGCTTCTGTACCTGGACCGGGAGGACCCGGACAAGGACATTTCGCTGTATATCAGCAGCCCGGGGGGCGTTATCACGTCCGGGCTGGCGATCTATGACACCATCCAACTGATTCGCGCCGACGTTTCGACGATCTGCGTGGGGATGGCGGCGAGCATGGCGACGGTGCTGCTGACCGCGGGCGCGTCCGGCAAGCGGTACGCCCTGCCGAACTCAACCATTCACATGCACCAGGCCATGGGCGGCGCGCAGGGGCAGGCGGCGGATATCGAGATTGCGGCGCGAGAGATCCTGCGGCTGCAGGAGATCATCCGGGGAATACTGTCGCGGCATTCCGGGCAGCCGGTGGAGAAGGTGGCGCGAGACATGGATCGCGACTACTATCTCACTGCAGACCAGGCCAAGGAGTACGGCATCGTTGATGAGGTGCTGGCCGGGCCGGAAGGCGAGAGCAGCGACGCCAGCGCCGCATAACTGCGGAGGACTAGAGGCACGGGCATGGTGGACGAGAATAACGGTCGGCGGAACGGCGGCCAGGGGGACGGGCCGCACCGGTGCTCGTTCTGCGGCAAGCCGGAAGGGACGGTTCGGCTGCTGGCCGGGCCGGACCACAAGGCGTATATCTGCGATGAGTGCGTTCGCGTGTGCCTCCGCATCCTGGAGGGGCGGCCGCGCGGCAAGGGACGCGAACGGGCGGCGGATGAGGAGCCGCAACAGGAAGAAGAGCCGAAGCCCATCCCCGCTCCGAAAGAGATTTACTCGCTGCTGAGCGATTTCGTCATCGGGCAGGAGCGCGCCAAGCGCGTGCTCAGCGTCGGCGTCTACAACCACTACAAGCGCAGCGCCGTCAAAAGCGAGGAAGAACCGGACGTCGAACTGGACAAGACGAATATCCTGCTCGTCGGACCGACGGGGAGCGGCAAGACGCTGTTGGCGCAGACGCTGGCGCGCATTCTGGAGGTGCCGTTCGCCATCGCGGATGCAACGTCGCTGACGGAAGCGGGGTACGTGGGCGAGGACGTGGAGAATATCCTGCTCCGCCTGATCCAGGCGGCGGATTATGACGTTTCGCGCGCGCAGCGGGGCATCATCTATATCGATGAGATCGACAAGACAGCGCGGAAGAACGCGAATCCGTCCGTGACGCGCGACGTGTCCGGGGAGGGCGTGCAGCAGGCGCTGTTGAAGATCGTCGAGGGGTGCATTGCGAACGTGCCGCCGCAGGGCGGACGCAAGCACCCGCAGCAGGAATTCATCCAGATTGACACCAGGGGAATCCTGTTCATCTGCGGCGGGGCGTTCGAGGGGATGGATGAGATCATCGCCGCCCGCGTGAACAAGGACAAGCGCAGCATCGGGTTCGGATCGGAGCGCATGGCGGATGATCCGGCGGAGCGCAGCCGCGTGATGGCGCAGCTTGGCCATGACGATATTCTCGCGTACGGCATGATCCCGGAGTTCGTGGGACGGATGCCGCTGGCGGTTGCCCTCGATCCGCTGCAGAAGGCCGATTTGCTGGAGGTGCTGACGAAACCCAGGAACGCGCTGGTGAAGCAGTATAAGAGCCTTTTGAAGCAGGAAGGCGTGAGCCTGGAGTTCACGGACGAGGCGCTGGAGGCGGTGGCCGATCGGGCGCTCTCGCAGAAGACGGGAGCGCGCGGGCTGCGGACGGTGGTGGAAGAGGTCTTGCTGGACGTGATGTATGAGCTGCCGAGTCCGAGTATGGAGAGTGTCACCCGCTGCCTGATCACAGCGGATGCCATTCGCAATAGGATTTCGCCGCTGTTGTTCAATGCGCAGGGGGCGGCGGTGGCGCTAAGGCCGGAGGAGGAGAGCGCGTAGGGGATTAGGCGTCTTTGATGGCGGCTTCGATCTTGTCTGTGATGTCGAGACCGTTTTGCAGGGGCTGATTGTTCGCGTCTCTTACCAGCCGGTCGTCGCCGATTTTGACCCTGCCGTTGGCGATTTGGCGTAAGGCTTCTACAAGGGTGTGAGGTTCACGGCGGAGGCCCTCCTCTCGGATTGTTGTGAAGAGGGGGTGGGATTCGCTGTGCGCGGCGCGGATATCGTCGATTGATTGGCCTTGGATGCCTTGCCACAGCGTGTCGAATTCCGGCCCGCGGATTGGGAAGTGGCAATAGGCGATTACGGGCCCCTTGTCTACCTCTACCGTCGATAGTTGCACCATGACGCCGGACTCGGTGGCGTCGTTCGCCATAAGCTCCCAGATGACGTCCTGCCATGCGCCTACGGGGCCACCGGGGAGGGCGGGGTGGAGGTTGAGGGCTGGAAACGCGCTGACGATGTCCTCGCTGACGATGAGCATGAGGCCGGCGAAGACAAGAGCATCGACGGGTCGGCCTTGAAGGATGGACAGCAGGTCGGCGTTGTAGCGGTCCCGCCAGGCAGGGTCGTTGTCGGGGCTGTGGCGGTAGTCGCGGAGGGAGTGGGAAATGGTGGTGAGGCCGTAGCTCTCCGCCTGTTCAAGGAACGCATCGCTGCCGTCCGCTTCGCCGCGCGCGCGAGTGCAAAGGACGTAGTCGATGGATGCGTTGAGCCCACCGTTGGAGATTGCGTGGTGCGCGGCGGCAAGGAGTCCCCGCGAGCCGGGGCCGCGTCCGGTGGATAGCCAGCCGAGGCGGAGGGATTTCGGCATGTGGGCTAGAGGGTTAGTTCGAGATCTACCAGGCGCTGGCGTACAGGATCAACGGCAAGCCCCAATTCTTCGAGAGTTACGACCCCAACAAGCGGTTGGACGCCATCCTGCCCGAAGCAGACGGCCACGACTTCGGCGTATCCGTTGACCTGAAGGACGGCCCGACCGACTTTGTAGTCGACCGTCTGACCGTTGGCGAGTCGGAAAGTCATTGTGCGGTGCGAAGTGACGCCAAGCTCACGCAGCATGGACTCCGGCATGAATGAATAGGTGGCCCCGGTGTCCACCATGGCTTCAACCTCTCTGGTCTGAGTGCCATCGAGGTTGGATACTTGAACGGTTACGTCTACTCTTCCCATAACGGTAGTATAGCGCGGGGAGCTTACGACAACATGGTGAGGGGGAGCGGGATGGATGTTGCAGGACTGCGGTCGCAGATTCCGGCGTTGGCGGGGCAGGTTTGGATGAATACGGGTTGGTCTGGGCCGTCGCCGTTGTCGGTGGTGGAGGCCTTGAAGAGCCGCATCGACATGGAGGCGAAAGAGCCGCCGGCCAGCATGAGGGTGGTCGAGGAGGCGCGGGAGATCAAGGCGCAGGCCCTGCTGGCGGTGGGCAGGCTCATGAACGCCGACCCGGAGGCCCTGATGCTGACGCGGAACACGACCGAGGGCCTGAACATCGTCATGAGCGGGCTGGATTGGCAGGCGGGAGACGAAATCGTCACGTGCAGCCTGGAGCATCCGTCCGTGCTGGCGCCCGCGTGGATGATTGGACTTCGGTACGGGGTCACGGTGCGGATTGTCGACCTGGACCCGCATGATTCCGAAGAGATGATCCTGGAGAAGTTCCAGGCCGCCGTTAGCGCCAGGACCCGCCTCATCTTCATCAGCCATATCCAGTACTCGACGGGGCTTCGCATGCCCGCGCGCCAACTGGCGCGCATGGCCCACGAGAATGGCGCGGAGATACTGTTGGACGGGGCGCAGACGGGCGGGCATATCGAACTGGACATGGCCGCCGACGACTATGACTATTATTCGATTCCAGGGCAGAAGTGGATGCTTGGGTTTGAGGGCACGGGGGCGCTGTACATTCGCAAGGAACTGCTGCCAAGCGTTCATCCCGCGCACACGGGCGGGCGGGGCATGGAATCGCCGGTGACGGCGGACCACATCGTGCCGATTCATGACACGATGGATAAGTTCTACGGCGGATCGGGCAGTATTCCCTTGCAGGCGGCCTTCCTGGAGGCGACGCGCTTCATCGAAGAGATCAGCGTTGGGGCCATCGAGGCGCGCAACCTCCGGTTGGCGTCTCGCCTAAAGGCGCAGCTGCGAGAATCGCCCCGCGTCACGGTGCTGTCGCCCGAGGATGGGCCAATGGCGTCCGGGCTTGTGTCGTTCGCGGTCGAAGGCTGGGGGCCGGAGGCGCTTGACGATCACCTGTGGGAGAACAACAGGATCGTCATGCGGCACATCGACTATCCGGAGGGCGTGCGGGCCTCGCTGCACTTCTTCAACACGGAGGATGAGGTGGACCAACTGGCGGCGGCAGTTCGGGATTTGCCCTCGCCCTAACCCTCTCCCAGAAGGAGAGGGGATCAGCGGGTTAGCCCGATTTTGCGGGAGAGGACGGTCCAGCAGGCGGCGACGTGGATTAGGGGGCTGGCGCGCCGGCCGTGGATGGATGCGTGGCGGAGGGCGTCCATGAAATCCTCGCGGCCTTCAAAGGCGGGGACGTCCGTGTAGGCATTGCCGATTTCGTGGGCGGTGTGGGCGTCAGAGACGCCGACGGGCCTGATATTGTGCTGTGTCCTGTGCTCGCGGATGAACTCCACGCCGCGCATGATGTCTCTCTTGAGCGTTGTTCGCGCATTAAACGCCTCGATGGTGCCTACGTCCGGGAGGATGTCCATGAGGGCGGGCAGGGTGATGCGTGTGCGGCGAAACCGGTCGAATGGATGGGGAATCTGTACGATGCCGCCCTGATCCTTGATGTGCTTGACGGACTCTTTGGCGGAAAGTCCGCCGGGGATGTCCTCTTCAAGGAACAGGCCGATGATTTCGCCGTCCGTCGTCTTGAGCGTCGCGCCGATGATGACGGGAAACGGGGCGATTTCACGGACGTCAAGCGCGCCTCGGATGGAATGGTCTGTGACGGCGATGATGTCGATGCCCTTGCGCTGGCAGGCGCGGATGAGGGATTCAGGGGTGAGGCGGGAGTCCGGAGAGACGCGGGTGTGGACGTGGAAGTCTGCTCTCATTAAGCGCGTTCGACATAGTCGCCGGTGCGGGTGTCAACGACGACGGCGATGCCGTTCTCGACGAACATGGGGACGGTGATGACAAGGCCGGTCTCAAGCGTGGCGGGTTTCGTGCCGGCGTTGGCGGTGTCACCCTTGAACGCGGGGGGTGTTTCCACGATTTTCAACGTGACGGTGGTGGGGAGTTCGACGCCGATCGGGGCGTCCTGGTAGAAGACCATGTCAAGGTTCATGTTCTCGGTCATGTAGGGCAGGGAGTCCTCGATCTGGTCGCGGTCGACGGGGAACTGCTCAAAGGACTCGGTGTCCATGAAGTGGTAGAGTCCGTCCTCGCTGTAGAGGAATTGGACGGAACGGGTCTCAAGGGTGGCGCGTGTAAACCGTTCACCGGCCTGGACTGTGCGCTCAATAGTATGGCCGCCCTTGATGTCGCGCAGCTTCATGCGCACCTGGGCAGAGCCGCGCCCGATCTTGAGGTGGTGAAAGTCAAGCAGCTGGTAGAGTGTGCCGCCGATCTCCATGGTGACGCCGCGGCGCAGGTCGCCCGTCTCAATCATTCCCGCTAGCTCCCGTTTCTCACGTCCAGCTTGGGCGCGGCGCTCAAGGCCCGGCAGCGCCCGTCCTGGAACTCGACAATGTCCTCGATGCGGACGCCGCCCCACCCGGAGATGTAGATGCCGGGCTCCACGGTGAAGGTCATTCCCTCTGTCAGGACATCCGGCGAGCGCTGCCCAAGACGCGGGAATTCGTGGACGGCAAGGCCGACGCCGTGGCCGAGCGAGTGGCCGAATTCCGGTCCGTGCCCGGCTTTCTCGATGATGTTCCGCGCGAGGGCGTCCGCCTGGTCGCCCGTCATGCCCTCTTCGATGGTGGCAATGGCGGTTTCCTGGGCGGTCAGGACAATGTCATAGATGCGGCGGAACTGGTCGTCGTGGTCTCCGATGCAGATGGTGCGGGTCATGTCCGCGTGGTAGCCGTCCACGCGCGCGCCGATGTCGATGACGATGGGAGCGCCGACAGTGATGGGCTCGTCTGAGGGACGGTGATGCGCCATCGCGCCGTTCGGGCCGGATGCGACGATCAGCTCGAATGCGATGCTCTCCGCGCCGCGGTTGCGCATGGCCATCTCGATGCGCCACGCGACGTCCTGCTCGGACGCGCCCGGCTCCAGCCCGTCGCGCACTTCGACAAATGCCTCGTCGGTGATGCGGATGGCGGAGAGGAGAGCGTCACGCTCGGCGTCGTCCTTGATGGCGCGGATAGTCTCAATGGTGTCGTTGATGGGGACGAGCTCCTTGCCGGCCTCGCCGCAGAGTTCCGCGAGCCGCTTGTGCGTAGCGACGGTGACGTGGGACTCTTCAAAGCCGACGCGCTTCGCGTCGCCCATGGAGGCAAGCATCTCCTTGAACCACTCGCCGCCCGGACCGGCCATGTGAACGATCTGGTACTCCGGCGACTGATTGCCGGCCTGCTGCGTGTAGCGGGAGTCCGTGGCGAGCAGGGCGTTTTCGGGAGTGATGAAGAGGGAGCCGGCGGAACCGCTGAATCCGCTCATGTAGCGGCGGTTCTCGGGCTGGGAGACCCACACGGCGTCGACGCCCGCGGGGTCCATCGCCTCTCGCAGCTTGGCAAGTCGATTTGTGGCGCTCATTGTTTCCTTCAGTCCTTGCTGATTTCGTCGATAAGATAGTCCAGCGCCCAGAGGTAGGCGCGCCAGCCGAAACCCGTCATCTGTCCGCGGGCGATAGGGGCGATGACGCTGTGGCGCCGGAACTCCTCGCGGGCGTGAATGTTGGAGAGATGGACCTCCACGGTGGGCGCGCCGGCGTCCTGCAGGGCGTCACGGAGGCTGAGGCCGTAGTGAGTGAGCGCGCCGGGGTTGATGACGATGCCGTCGATGCCGTTGGGAATCTCGGCCTGGATAAAGTCGATGATTGCCCCCTCGGCGTTTGCCTGGAAGCAGACACATTCTGCGCCTCGCTCCTTCACGCGGTCGGCGAACGCCGCCTCGATCTCGGCGAGCGTGGTTGTGCCGTAGACGGCAGGGTCTCTGTGGCCTAACCGGTTCAGGTTCGGGCCGTTGATCAACGCTATTCTCATTGCTGCCATTCTATCAGTCGGAAACGGTCTTTCGTTGAGATTCCGTATCGTCATCGCGGTTCATGCCGGGGTGGGCGCGGGCGTAGGCCTGCGCCATCTGGGCCTGCGAGACGTGGGTGTAGATTTCCGTGGTGGCGACGGATGCGTGGCCGAGCATCTCCTGCACGAGCCGCAGGTCTGCGCCGCCATCCAGCATATGCGTTGCGAATGAGTGGCGGAGGGTGTGCGGGTGGACATCCTCCGGCAGGTTCTCCGAGCGAGCCCACTTCTTGAGAGAAAGCTCGATGCCGCGCGTGGTCAGGCGTCCGCCGCGGCTGTTGAGGAAGACCGCGGCGCGCGTCCTGATGCCGCGGGCGAGCAACGGGCGGGCATCGTTGAGATACATCGTGAGGGCCTGCCGGCAGGGTTCTCCGAAGAGCGTCTCACGCTGCTTGGAGCGCTTGCCCCAAACGCGGGCGACGCGATTGCGGAGATCAAGCCCCGCCATGTCCAGCGAGGCGATTTCCGCGACACGCAGGCCGGCTCCGTAGGCGAGTTCCAGGACGGCATGGTCGCGCAGGGCGAGGGCGCGTTGGATGGCTGTTTTGACGTCTGCCGATGCAGGATCAATGCTCTCCGCGAATTGGAGAGGGGCATGGACGAGTCGCTCGGCGTCGCGTTCGGAGAGAAGGTCGGGCAGGCGGCGTCCGATCTTGGGCGAGGGAGTCTTGGTGATGGTCTCCGGGTTTTCGATGACGCCCTCGCGCGCGAGGAATCGCCAGAAGGAGCGGAGGGCGGAGAGGCGGCGAGAGATGGAGGAGCGGGCGGAGCCGTCCATCGTGAGGTCATAGACCCATCGCTGGGCAAGGTCGCGGGTGGCGTCCGGCAGCCGTTTGACGCCCTCCCCGGCCAGGAACTGGAGAAAGAGGCCAACGTCGGCCATGTAGTTGCGGAGGGTGTATTGGGATGCGCCGCGTTCGTATTCAAGGAACGCGGCAAAATCGTCAAGACGAATCGCCCAATCCTGGGGGATCGGGGAGTCGGGTGCGGGTTGGTCCGGGGCAGCCGCCTGCCTAAGTGCCATACCCCTATTTTAGACCAGGTTCAAAAGAGGGGGTGGTTCTAGACTTCTACTAGTTGGGGTTCCGGTTGGGGTTGTTCTGCGGTGAGTTCTTCGCGCGTGCCTTGCCAGCCGCATCCCTCCTTGTCATTGCAGACCGCGTTGGTTCGGCTTGCGGCCAGTACGAGTCCGCCGCAGTCCGGGCAGGGCTGCTGGAGCGGCTCCTGGTTGGTGAGGAAGTTGCAGTTGGGGTAGTTGGAGCAGCCGTAGAAGGGCCGGCGCGACTTGCGGGATGACCGCTGGACGAGTTCGCCGCCGCATTCCGGGCACGTCGCCCCGGTGCTCTTCTGCATCCGCTTCATGCCGCGGCACTCAGGGAACCGGGAGCAGGACAGGAACGGGCCGTAGCGTCCGCGCTTGATGACCATGTTCGCGCCGCACTCCGGGCACTCCTCATCCGTCTCCTCGTCGATGTTGCTGACGCGCTCGATGTTCGCCTGGGCGGTGTCGATCTTCTCATTGAAGGGGCCGTAGAAATCCTTGAGGACGGGCACCCATTCCCGTTCGCCGCGCGCGACATCGTCAAGCTCCTCTTCAATGCGGGACGTGAAATCAAGGCTGACGATTTCAGGGAAATGCTGGGAGAGCAGCCCGGCCACGGCCGTGCCGAGCTTGAGGGGGCGGAACCGGTTTTCCGCCTTGTCGACGTAGCCGCGGTCCTGGATGGTGCTGAGGATGGCGGCGTAGGTGCTGGGGCGTCCGATGCCGCGCTCTTCCAGCGCCCTGATCAGGGTTGCCTCCGTAAAGCGGGGCGGGGGCTGGGTGAAACGCTGCGTCGGCACGACGGGGGGCGAACTCACCCGCGCATCCTGACCGTTCAGGCGAAGCGGCTGTCCATCCTGTAGATCGGGCAGCACGCGCCCCTCGTCGGATTCCGCGTCCGGCTCATCGAGGCCCTCGCGGTAGATTGCGAGATAGCCGGCAAAGGTCATGATGGACCCGCTGGCGCGGAGTGTATGGCTGACGCCGGACGGCGCGCCGGAGGCCGTGATGTCCACCGTCGTCTGGTCGAATTTTGCGTCGGCCATCTGTGACGCCAGCGCGCGCTGCCAGATGAGCTGGTAGAGGTTGAACTGCTCGCGGCTCAGCGAACCCCGCAACGACTCCGGGTCGCGCATGAACGATGTGGGGCGGATGGCCTCATGGGCTTCCTGCGCGCCCTTGACGCGGCGCGAGAACGACCTGGGAGAGGCGGGCACGTGGTCCTTGCCGTAGCGATTGGCGATGACGCCCCTGGCCTCCTGCACGGCCTCGTTTGCCATGTTGGTGGAATCCGTTCGCATGTAGGTGATGAGGCCGATGGGGCCTTCGTTGCCGATGGGCAGGCCCTCATAGAGCTGCTGCGCGACGGTCATTGTGCGGCGGGCGGTGAACCGCAGCTTGCGGAACGCCTCCTGCTGGAGGGTGGACGTGATGAACGGGGGGCCGGGGCGGCGTGTTGTCTCGCGGCGCCGGACGGACGCAACCTCGTAGGAACTGTCATTCAGATCGGCGACAATCCTGTCCGCCATTTCCTGGTTCGGGATGGTGGTTGCGCGGCTTACGCCCAACTCCCCCCGGTATCGGGCAGAGAACTCTTCGGCCTCTACCGCCAGTGTTGCGAGATTCGCGTCGATTTCCCAGTACTCCTGCGGCACGAACGCTTCGATCTCAGCCTCGCGGTCGACGACAAGGCGGAGAGCGGCGGACTGCACGCGGCCTGCGGACAGCCCCTTGCGAACCTTGCTCCAGAGAACGGGGCTAAGCCGGTAGCCAACAAGGCGGTCGAGGACGCGCCGGGCCTGGTAAGCGTTGACAAGATCGACGTCGATGTCGCGGGGCTCGTCAAAGGCGCGGCGGACGGCGTTCTCTGTCACTTCATGGAAGACGACACGGCGCATCCGATCCTGGGGGATGCCGGCGGCCTCCATCAGATGCCATGAGATGGCCTCTCCCTCGCGGTCGGGGTCTGTTGCGAGATAGACGGTGTCCGCTGCGTTCGCGGCGGCCTTGATGTCCTTGACGACGGCGGATTTGTCGCGGGGAACGACGTAGTCCGGGGCGAAATCGCGTTCGACGTCAATGGCCAGCTTGCTCTTGGGCAGGTCGCGGACGTGGCCCACGGAGGCAAGAACGTTGTAGCGGCTGCCCAGGATGCGAGAAAGCGTTCGGGCCTTGGCGGGCGACTCGACGATGACGACATCGCCGCCGGGGACGATGTTGGCGCTGGGCGCCCCGGTTGATCGTCGCGCCGTGGATGAACGCCCACCTGCGCGGCCATTGCCGGCGGCAGTCGCCTTCTTCGTCCTGCGGGTCGTTGACGCCGGCTTCTTTCGATTCGTTGTCATTCCGTCATTGCCTCTTTAAGTGATCTGATTTTCGGCGGCCCTGGTTTCCGTCTCCTCTGCGCCATCGTTGTTGCCCCTGTGAGATTGGTATAGCGCATGAGCCTCTCGTGTCAAGACGTAGTGCATTCCGCCTACCTGCCGTACGAGATCGTTCAGTTCAAGCATTGTAAGGGTACTGGATACTTCCGGCATGGACATTCCGGACGCGCGGTAGATTTCGTCGATGTGGACCGGGGACCGGCTGAGGACGCGGAGAACGGCGGCCTGTTCTTCGTCAACAGGCTCCGGCGTTGAGGGGAGGTTTAGCTGCCTGTTCTCCTGCGACATGCTCAGTTCCTGGAGGATGTCCTCCGCGTGGAGAGCCAGCTTGGCCTCGCCGCGCTGAATGAGTAAATTCGGCCCACGGCTTCTCTCCGCGAGCGCGCTTCCCGGCACGGCGAAGACTTCGCGATTCTGGTCGAGGGCCTGCCGTGCCGTGATCAATGCTCCGCTCTTCTCATTGCCCTCGACGACGAGCACCCCCAGGCTGATGCCGCTCATGATGCGGTTGCGCCGCGGGAAATGCTCCGGCATGGGGGTGGTGCCGATTGGGTAATCGCTGATCAGCGCTCCGTTCTCCACGATCCGGCGCGATAGCCCAACGTTCCTGGACGGATAGATGATGTCGACTCCGCTGCCCAGCACGGCAATGGTGCGCGTCCCCGCCTTGAGAGCGGTATCGTGCGCCGTCGTATCGATGCCCCGCGCGAGGCCGCTGGCAATAGTCAGGCCGGCCGCCGCAAGGTCTCTGGTGAATTCACGCGTGACGGTGTGTCCATACGGAGTCGCGTCCCGCGTTCCCACGATGGCGAGTGAAAGCTCGTCATCGCCCTTGAGCGTTCCCTTCACGTAGATGACGGGAGGCATGTCATCGATCTGCCGCAGCCGCGAAGGATATTCCGCGTCATGCCACGTATAGGCAGTAACGTCGTGACGTTCCAGCCGTTCGAGTTCGTCCATGGGGTCGCCCTCGGCGCGCGCCGCGACGATTTCATCCACGACGCGCTCTCCAATGCCGGTGGCGAGGAGTTCCGCGTGGGATGCGCGCCAGGCGTGCTCCAGTTTTCCGAAGTGTGATTCGAGCGCCGCCATTCGGACGCGGCCCACCCCGTTGACGCGCTGGAGCGCTATCCAATATGGGAGGTCGTCATTCACATTTCAACGCTAACGAGTTCAGCAGTAGCGGTCAAGATAATGGCGGAGAGAGCGGGATTCGAACCCGCGAGGGCCCGGTAAGACCCTACACGCTTTCCAGGCGTGCCTGTTCGGCCACTCCAGCACCTCTCCGTCTTGAATCTGGCGGAGAGGGTGGGATTCGAACCCACGGTACCCGTGAGGATACTCCGCTTTTCGAGAGCGACGCCTTAAACCGCTCGGCCACCTCTCCGCTGGAAGTCTCTCCGACGGACATTATACGCGGGAGTTGAGCGGGATGGTATGATTAAGTGTCTAGCAGTCGTTCGGCGCGCGTGATTCGGCCAAATTGCACAGCGTTGAACGGGGTTAGCAAGGAAGGGAGCAGCGCGTGTTGACAGGGAAAGCGTTTTGGATTCCGCTTGTCTTAATTTCGGCGTTCATCTTGGTGCTTGCCGCCTGCACGGGTCCGGCAGGGATGCAGGGCGAACGAGGCCCGGCGGGCCCGGCGGGAGCGCCCGGCCTGGACGGCTTTGAAGGCCAGCCGGGGCCGGCGGGCGCGGTGGGGCCGACTGGCGCGCAAGGCGAGCCCGGGCAGCCGGGGGAGCCGGGCGCAGGAGCAATCAATCCTGAAGCCAATATCAACACTCTCGATTCGAGCGTCGTGCTCGTGCCGGGAACCACGCGGGTGACGTTCAGGCTGTCCGGCTTCCCGCGCCGTGACGACGTGACACTGTCCATCCGTGAAGCGGGCGGCGCAGGCAGCGATTACGAGATGGGAAGCGGCCAGGTCAATTCGTCCGGCGCTCTTGAGATAGTCGTCGGCTCCGACCTGCTGCCCGCCATACCGGAGGATCTGCCGTCCGGCCTGTGGACGGTTGTCGCGGTGGGCACCCGAACGCCGGAGGGAGCCTCCGGACCCGCGATTGCAAGCACGGCAATCCGCGTGTACAGCCCCGGCGAGGCCCCGACGGTGGGCGGCAAGTAGCCGGCATCTGACAAACGAGATCAGGCAGGGGGGCGTCCGCAGGGCGCCCCCCGTGTTTTTGCGGTGGGTTAGGCGGTGGCGGCAGTGGGGGGTTGGTGTTCGGCGTCCGTTTCGGTGGGTGATTCCCCATGGAGGAGCCGGACCTGGCGGACGCGGCGGCCTGTCGTGGACAGGATGGTCATGGTCATGCCGTTGTCGCTGACGGTCTCCCCGGGGTGGGGAATGCGTCCCAGGGCGTAGAGGATAAGCCCGCCGACGGTATCGACGCCCTCCGCGTGCAGTTCGACGTTGAACATTTCGTTGATGTACTTGAGCGGGGCGCGCGCGTCGACGATGGCCTCCTGTTCGCTCACGCGGCGAACCAGCGGCTCGCTGACGGTGAACTCGTCATCGATGTCTCCGACAATCTCCTCCAGCAGGTCTTCGTTGGTGACCAGACCGACGAGGCTGCCGTATTCGTCCACAACAAGCGCGATGTGGACGCGCAGCGACTGGAACTCCCGCAAGAGGTCGCCCACGCGCTTGGTTTCCGGCACGTGCAGCGGCGGGCGGACGATGGATTCAAGGGTTGAGTCCCCGTTCTTGTTCTGGAACGCGGCGAGCAGGTCTTTGGCATAGACGATGCCGAGCGTTTCATCGAGATTGCTGCGGTAGAGGGGCAGGCGGCTGAACCCTTCCTGCATGACGATCTGGACGGCGTCCTCCAGCGATGAGCCGGCCTCGATGCCGACGATATCCGGTCGCGGCACCATGACCTCGCGGACGGCCAGGGATTCCAGCCGCACAAGGCCGCGCATGACGTTCCGCTCCCACTCTTCATCCAGCGTGACTGCGGCGTCCGCGCCGTTCTGGTGGTCGCCGTTCGCAGCGCGCTGATCGGAGCGTTCCGCGGCGGGGCTGTCCGGCCTCTTTTGCCCCAGGGCGCGCGCAAGCGGACGAAACAGGGCGCGGAGAGCGGAAGCCGGTATTGAGAGGACGGCGTTGACGAATGAGGCAACCGGAGCGGACACGAGGGCGAGACGATCCGCGTCATGTGCGCCCCACACCCGTCCGGCGGCCTGCGCCAATATGACGCCCGCGACGGTGAGGGCGATGCCGAGGAGTACGTCCAACGCCGCCGACGGGCTGTACATCGACACGAGGGCAAAGCTGATGATGGCAAAGAGAACCGTGGCGGTGGAGCGAATCATCAGGGCGGCCATCACCAGGGAATCGTGCGATTCCTGGAGCCGCGCAAGGCGGCGCGCGCCCGGCCTGCGCCGCTGCACAAGCCGCTCCAGGCGCTCTCCCCGTGTCTGGAAGAACGCGTCCTCAACCGCTACGACCATCGTCAGCAGGACGAGGGCGAACGGATACGCCGGCAGGAGGATTGCTGACACCGGCGTCTAGGCCACGGCGACGTTAATCATGCGTCGTCCCGGCGCAATTATGATGTGCCCCGTACTTGGGGGCTCTAAATCGGTAGCCATATCTGAACGACGCCATGCTAGGCGTGTACGCGCCCAATTGTCAAGATGCACGGGATGCATTCTCCACGTTGCGGAACGTGCGGCGATGAATTGGCGACGGCCCGATTTGGCGCAATGCCGCCACGTGTTTCGCCGTGCCGTATCCCTTGTTTCCGGCCAGTCCGTAGCCGGGGTGTTGGCCGTCCAGCCGGCGCATGACCTCGTCACGGGCGACCTTCGCGATGATGGAGGCTGCGGATACCGAAACGGAGACCTGGTCGCCATGCGTGAGCGCCAACTGTCGAATGTTGTCACGGACCGGCAGGGCAGACCAGTCAACCAGGATGCCGTCCACGCTGCTCCCCAGCGCGTTCAGGGCCGCCAGCATTGCTTCTTGGGTCGCAACGGCGATGCCCGCGTCATCGATTCGACTCGCGGGCGTCATGGCGAGGCCGACGGCCGCATCCCGGAGGATGAGCTTTGCCAGGTGCTCCCGCTGGGCTGCGGTGAGTTTCTTGGAATCGTCAACGTCGTCGAACCACGCCAGAGGTTGAGCCGGGAGGATGACGGCGGCTGCGGCGACTGGGCCGGCGAGCGCGCCGCGTCCTGCCTCGTCTATGCCGGCGATAGTGCGCGCGCCCTGCAGGAGCAGCTCGCGCTCGTAGGAGAGGCCGGGGCGTGTGACGGGCGGGACGATGGGGCGGGGGCGCGGCGGCGTTCCGTCGTCCCGCGGCTCAGTTTTCAGCGGGGACCTCTCTCGATGCGGTGAGGACTTCCCGGATGTGATTGATCGCGCCGGCGTGGAGGTTGGCATGAGTGGTGAGCGTGACGAGGTAGCGAATGCGCTGCATCCCGTTGTCCGTTTCAATGTCCAGCCGCCCCGGCCCAAGCTCCTCGATGGCGCCGAGAACGGCCTCGAACGTGAGCCGCAGGTATTCCAGCAGCGCCTGCTTGGGCGGCTCCTGGAAATGGGCGCGCTGCATGGCGGTGTACGCCTGTCCGGTGTCTTCAAGAGGCAGGCCGAACTCCCGGGCGTAGCCGTGCGTCTCATAGATCTCGGCGCGGTTGAGGATCTGCTTGTGGAGCAGCGCGTCCTGCACGCGGGCGACGTGCCAGAGATAGTAGCCGGCGGACGGCGTCTCCGGGAACGGTCGCCACGCCATGTCTTCTTCGGACATCCTTTCAACGGCCTGCGTGAGGGTGCGCTGGCAGGCCTGGAAAACGCCTGCCAGCGCGTCGCCGGACGGATAGCCGTTTTCCATGTGAGAACCGGCATCTCCGCGATTGAGAAAGTCGCGCAGGCCGTGCGACAAGGCAATGATGGACATGATTACCCCTTGTATCCCCTTTATCCCAACGGTGATTTTACACCGCTTGGGCAACGAGTGGGGAGTCGCGGGATTCGTCGGCGGCCACCGCGCGCTCGATCACGCCCCCGCCAAGCATTCGTCCGGCATCGTAAAGGACGACTGCCTGCCCGGGTGTGACTGCGCGCTGCGGCTCGTCAAACTCCAGCGTGAAACCGCCGCCGCCGTCCGTGTCAGGGATGAGGAGGGCGGGCGATTCGGGGGACTTGTAGCGCACCTTTGCGGTGACGCGCATCGCCCCGCCGTTGGCGGGGGGCGATCCGTCGATGAACGTTGCCTGCGCCGCGCGGAGTCCGTCTGCGAGGAGGTGATCCTCCGGTCCGATGACAATGGTGTTCTCCGCTGTGTCGATGTCGATGACGTACATGCGGCGGCCTGTGGGGGACGGCGGCAGGCCCTTGCGCTGGCCGACGGTATATCCGGCAGTTCCCATGTGGGAGCCGACGCGCTTGCCGTCTACGTCAAAGATGGGGCCAGGGGTGAGGGCCACGTGCTCGGAGAGGAAAGAGCGGTAATCGCCGGAGGGCACGAAGCAGATTTCCTGGCTGTCCGGCTTGTCCGCGACCGGCAGGTCAAGCTCATGCGCGATGCGCCGCACGTCCTGCTTGGGCAGTTCGCCAATGGGGAACAGGGAGCGCCGCAGCTCGTCCTGGCCAAGCCCGTAGAGCACGTAGGTCTGGTCCTTTGATGCGTCGACGGCCTGGCGCAGCTCAATGCGGCCGTCCGGGGCGGCGCGTCGGCGGACGTAGTGGCCGGTGGCGATCCAATCGGCCTCGAGGGCCAACGCGCGCTGAAGGAAGAACGCGAACTTGATCTTGTCGTTGCATGCGATGCAGGGGTGCGGGGTGCGCCCGTTCTTGTACTCGCGGATGAAGTACTCGATGACGTGCTTGCGGAACTCCTCCTCCATGTTGAGGACGTAGTGGGGGATGTCCAGCCGCTGGCAGACGCGCTTGGCGTCAAACACGTCCTCCACGGAGCAGCACGCGCGGTTGTGGCGTGAGGCGCCCTCAACGTCGTCGCTCCACAGGCGCATGGTGACGCCGATGACGTCATAACCCTGCTCCGCAAGCAGGTAGGCGGCGACGGAGGAATCGACCCCGCCGCTCATGGCGACAATGACTCTTTCGTTGGTGCTCATGGCTCTATCTACGATACGGAGTTGGGTGGCGGCGCGCAAAAGCGTCGTCAACCTGCTAAGGCAAGGACGACGACGGCGATGATCGCTATTGCCAGCCCGCCGCCCTTGCTCCAGTTCATCTCCTCGCGCAGGAAGACCACGGCGAGGATGGCGGTGATGACGAAGCTCATCTGCACGATGGGATAGCTGATGCTGGCGTCGCCGAGCCGGAGGGACTCGAACAGGAGGACGGCCCACGAAATCTGGAGAACTGCGATGCCCGGCGCGAAGTTGACCACGGTGCGGCTGATGCCGAAGTGCCGTGATCGCAGGAGCGTGAGGATGGCGGCCTGCTGGAATCCGACGGTCTGGGTGAGGATGAGCGGAACCGCGCCGATGTCACCCGTGTCCAGGCCGGCCTTGGAGATCAGCCCCTGCACGCCGAACAGCACGGACGCCGCCAATGCCAGCATGATCGAGCGGACGTTGGAGCGAATCGCGGTGACCTGGGTGACGTTCAGGAGGACGAGGACGGCCAGGATGGCGAGGAGGATGCCGCCCATTTTCAGCAGGTCGGCGGATTCGCCGAGGATGAGGATTGCGCCGAACGCCGTCACCACGAAGTTGAGGCGGAAGATTGGGGCGTTGACACTGGCGTCGCCAGTCCGGAGGCTGGCCACGAACAGGGTCAGGCCGGAGTAGGCAAACACGCCCGCGGGAACGCCGTAGAACCACGTGCTGCTGTGAATGAAGTCTATGGGGCCGTCATCGCCGAGGATGAGCCAGCTTGAGACGGCCACCGCCCAGATGATGGCGGTGAAGATGGTGGACTGCCAGAAGACGAAATTGGGGGCGTCAATGCCCTTTTGTTGGGCGACGCGGTAGAGGAGGTCGCCTATTGCGCCGATGATCAAGGCTGCGACGGCGAGGGAGACGGCGAGGGAGTCCATCAGCAGTCCTCGCGGGGCTGTCCCGCGTTGTGTAGTATGGCGTTATGACGAACGCTGAGTCCGGTGGGGACGGCATCGCGCTGGCGCGGAAGGCCGTGGAGATCGCGGAGGACCGGCAGGCCAGCGATATCCTGCTGCTGGACGTGCGGACCATCTGCGGGTACGCGGATGCCTTTGTGCTGATGACGGTGGAGTCCAAGCGTCAGGGGCAGGCGATCCGGGAGGCGATGCACAAGGGGTTGAAGGAGTCCGGCCAGCCGGCGCTCCGAACGGAAGGGGACGCCGACTCCGGTTGGCTGCTGATGGACTTCAACGATGTGATCGTCCATATCTTTGCCGGGGAGCAGCGCGAGCTCTATGGCCTTGAGCAGTTGTGGCGTGGGGCGGCGCCGCTCGTCAGGATTCAATGAGCCACTGCTCCGTGGCCTGCCGGTAGTCGATCAACTCGGACTCGTCGAACCAGAGCGCAACCTCTCGCGCGGCGGATTCCGGGCCGTCCGAGCCGTGAACCAGGTTCAACCCAACCGATAGGCCAAGGTCGGCGCGAATGCTGCCCGGGGCGGCCTTGCCGGGGTCCGTCGCGCCCATTGTCTGGCGGGCAAGCTCGATGGCCCGTTCGCCCTCCAAAACCATCGCCAGCAAGGGCGAGGACGTGATGAAGTCCAGGAGCCCGGGGAGGAACGGCTTGCCGGCGTGCTCGGCGTAGTGCTCCTCCGCCAGCGAACGCTCAACGCGCATGAGTTTCGCGCCGGCGATCTTGAGGCCGCGCTTCTCGAAGCGTCCGAGGATTTCGCCTGCCAGCCCGCGTTGAACGGCGTCCGGCTTGATCAGGATGAGGGTGCGTTCTGCTGCCATTGGTTCTCCTGTTTGGGAGCGGGATGTATCCATAGGGTAGCAGACGGGGAATGTTGACACGCGGGATACGGTCACATAGTTTGAGTTGGTGGAGCGTAGGAACAACCCCGGCATACGGCAGGGGCCCGGCCCGGTTGCCGAGCGCCGAAGTGTGGGATTCCGCGCTATCGCCTCCCTGACCGTCCCCGCGTACCGCCTCTATTTCCTTTTCGTTCTCGCCCAGATGGGCGCGCTGAACATGCAGATGATGGCGCGCTCCTGGTACGTCTACGAACTCTCCAAGGCCCCCGGCACGGACGACGGCAGCGTGACGATGCTGGGTGCTGTCGCGCTCGCGAACGCGGTGCCGATGCTGGCCCTTTCCCTCATCGGCGGGGTGCTTGCCGACCGCATCCCGAAGAAGCAGGTTCTCATCATCGGGCAGATCGTCTCAACGGTCATCACCGTGGGCGTGGCCATGTCAATCACGCTTGGCTCCATCACCGTGTGGCACCTGCTGATCGCGTCGTTCTTGCAGGGGATTGTGATGGCGCTGATGATGCCGGCGCGGCAGGCGATCATCCCGGAGCTCGTCGGCGCGAACATGATCACGAACGCCGTCGCGCTGAATGGCGCGGCGATGAACCTGCTGCGCCTCATGGGCCCCGCGCTGGCGGGATTCCTGATCGCCCTGTGGGACATCGAGGGCGTGTACTACATCATGGCGGTGCTGTACGGCTCCGGCGTCCTCATGCTGATGGGTGTGCCGCTGACGGGCGCGGTGGCGCTTCGCGGCTCCGGGATGCTGCGGCAGGTGGCGGAGGGATTCAGCTACATCAAGCAAAACTCCCCGGTCCTCATGCTGCTAATCTTCGCGCTGTTCTCGTTCGTGCTGTCGATGCCGTACATGTTCCTGCTGCCCGCGTTCACCGATACCATTCTTACGGTCGATCCGTCCCGCCTCCCGTTCTTTACGTCTCTGCCGTTGGTGGGAACGTTATTCGAGACGCTGGATGAGTCCGCCGCGCGGCAGGGCCTGCTGATCAGCATTTCCGGCATCGGCGCGCTCGTCGGCTCCATCTTCGTCGCCACGATGGAGGACAAGAACCGCGGCCTGTGGCTGTTGATCAGCATGTTCGTGATGGCGGTCTCTCTGATCGTGTTCAGCTTCACGAACTCGTACCTGATTGCGTTCATCGTGTTCATTCCGCTGGGGTTCGCGCAGGCGGGGCGGATGGCGCTCAGCAACACGCTCGCCCAGGTCTATTCGGACGATGAGCACCGGGGCCGCGTGATGAGCATCTACATGCTCAACTGGGGCATGACGAACTTCGGCGTGTTCTTCGTCGGAGTGCTTGCGGACGTGATCGGCACGCAAGGCGGATTCTCCGGCGCGCAGTTGGCCGTCGGCGGGGCGGCCATCCTCCTCCTGCTGGTGACGACTTTCTTCACGTTCTTCGTGAGGAAAGTCCGGGAAATGCAATAGGACGGGCCCCTCACGGTGAGACCGCGCCGCACAGACTCAGACACGGAGCAGGGGACGACTGCGCCTGACGACCCCTTAGAAGAGCAACGCCCCGCCAGGGGCCGCGCTTCGCTGAGAGAGGCCGTTTCCGCGTTCGCCGTGCGCGATTACCGCATCCTGTGGGCAGGCGTGTCCATGCATGCGCTCACGCTGTGGATGGAGATCGTGGCGCGCAGCTGGCTGGTGTGGGAGATCACGGGCGACCCGGTTGCCGTCGGGTGGGTCAACTTCTGGCGCACGATACCGGTGCTGTTTCTGGCGATTCCGGCGGGTGTGCTGGCCGACCGTGTAAACCGCAAGACCATCCTGGTTGTTACGCAAATCGGCATCCTCGGCATCTACGTCGTCCTGCTCGGGCTGCTGCTGCAAGACCGGCTGGAATTGTGGCACGCGTACGCGCTGTTCGCGGGGCGGGGGGCGATGATCGCGTTCAACCAGCCGGGTCGGCAGGCGTTGATACCCGCGATTGTGGGCAGGGAACGGGTGGCGAACGCGGTGGCCCTGCAACAATTCTCGTTCAACGGCACGCGCATCGTGGCCCCGCTGCTCACCGGCGTGCTGATTGCCGTTTCGGGATTCGAGATGGTCTTTATCATCATCATCCTGCTGGAGTTCGGGATCATCGGCTCGTGGTTGTGGATGAAGACGTATCCGCTGATGCAGCGCGGCGCGGCGAGCATGGGCGTGTCCGGGGCATTCCGGGATACGTGGGAGGGCTTGCTCTACGTCCGCCGGCACGTCACCATCCTGATCCTTCTCCTGCTCGGGCTGCTGTCGCTGATGTTCCTCCAGCCGTTCATGGTGCTGCTGCCGGAGATCGCCGACGAGCGTTTCGCCTCCAACGCGGACTGGATCCTGGCGATTGCCGATGCGTTCAACCTGAACCAGAACACGGGGGCGACGCTGTTCGGCGGGATGCTCACGTTCATGGGGATCGGCTCGATCATCGGGCCGACGGTTCTCGCCTACCTTGGCAACGTGCGGAACAAGGGCATGTTGATCGTGGTCACGATGGCGTTGAGCGGCGTGGTTCTCTCCGCGCTTGGCGCGACCCCGTGGCTCATCCTCGCGCTGGCCCTCATGGTGCTGCTCGGGCTGCTGGACTCCAGCCAGCGCGTGCTCACGAACGGGATGCTGTTGACGCAGACGGACAGCGAGTTTCATGGGCGGGTGATCAGCCTGTACCTGCTGGACCGCGGGTTTGTGCCGATTGGGAGCCTGGTGGCGGGGTACATGGGGTCTGCGTACGGGGCAGGGTGGGCGCTGGGCCTCCTTGGGGGCGCGCTGGCGGTGTCCGTCGTAATTGTGGCGGCGATCAGGCCAAGATTTCTGCGGGCAGGGTAGGATACGTATATGGCGACGCATGAATGGAGCGGGGTTTCGCGCTCCGCGGATGAGACGAAAGAGATTGGCCGGGCTATTGGCGAGGCCGTAGAGGCCGGCACGCTCGCGCTCCTCATCGGGCAGTTGGGCGCAGGCAAAACCACGCTGACACAGGGGCTTGCCGACGGGCTTGGCGTAACGGCGTACACGAAAAGCCCATCGTTCGTGCTCGTGAACGAGTACCAGGGACGGCTGCCCCTGTTCCACATGGACCTGTACCGCATCGATGATCCTGCGGAGGCGTGGGAGCTTGGCTTGGACGACTACCTGGGCAGGGACGGCGTGTTGGCGGTGGAGTGGGCGGATCGCGCAACGTCCATCTTCCCCGATGACCGCCTTGAAATTCGCATCGAATACGTCTCAGACACAGAACGGCAACTAACTGTGGCGGCGAGCGGCCCAGTGTCCGCGCGGGCCCTGGGCGGGCTGCCCGACAGGGTTGGGGCGGCAGAATGATCATCGCCATCGATACTGCCACTGAGACGGCAAGCGTTGCGATTGCCCATCCGGAGGGTGGAATCGCCGCTGAACTCACGTGGCGCGCCGGCCGCAACCACACCATGCACGTCCACCCCACGCTTCGCCACCTCATGATGCTGGCAGGAATCACGCCGGACGATTTGACCGGCGTCGTGGCAACGCGCGGCCCGGGCAGCTTTACCGGCATCCGCATTGGGCTCGCGACGGCCAAGGGCCTCGCGCAAGGCCTCGGCGTGCCGATCGTCGGCGTGGGAACGCTTGCCGCATCAGCGTACGGCACCGTTCATCTTGGCCGCGCGGTGTGGTCGGTGGTGGGCGCGGGGCGGGGGCAATATGCTGCCGCTGCGTACACGGCGTCGGACGATGGCGGCGTCGAACAACTCGTCGAGGAGGCTATCGTCTCGCCGGAGGACCTTGTTGCGCGGATGGCTGAACGCGGGGAGGACTGTGTCCTGACAGGCGAGTTTGACGAGGCGCTGGCAGACGCGGCGGCAGGTGATCTTGGGAATGCGCTCGCAATCGCGCCGGACGTCGTTCGGACGAGGACGGCGGCCAATGCCGCGCGGCTGGGTTTGCTGCGTCTGAATCGCAGCGACGTGGATGACGTCTCGACCCTGGAGCCGCTGTATTTGAGGCCGCCGGCGGCGGTGGAGCGGGCGGAGGCGCAGGCGGCGGCTAAAGGGTAGGCTATTCCTGCTCCTTGTCCTTTTCCCGCAGCCGCTTTCGCCGACCCATGCGAGACATGAGCATCAACACGAGGATGATGCCGACAATGAACCCAAAGCTAATGATCTCATCGGCCCAACCCGCCGCGCCGGTCAGCGCATGGGCAGGCAGCAGTGAACCAGGCATATGTAAGGATACCGCGTGACAGACATCCCGCACGACCGCTACACCCACGGCCACCATCAATCCGTCGTCCAAAATCACGCGCGCCGGCGCGCGGAGGTGGACGCCTGGTTCCTCCTGCCCCACCTGACACCCGGTATGCGCCTGCTGGACGCGGGATGCGGGCCTGGTACGATCACCGTCGGGCTGGCGCGGGCAGTCGCGCCCGGCGCGGTTGTCGGCATCGATCTGTCCGAGGATGTGCTGGCGCAGGCGCGAGACCACGCAGCGTCCGAGGGTGTGGGCAACGTGACGTTCACGCGTGGGGACGTGTATCAGCTCGATTACGAGGACGGCTCATTCGACGTCGTCTACGCCAATCAACTGCTGCAGCACCTGACGGATCAAGGGCGGGCGCTGCGCGAAATGCGCCGTGTCCTAAAACCCGGCGGGCTGCTGGCCATCCGGGAGACGGATTACGCCACCATGGCGCCCTCCCCAAAGTTCCCCGAGTTTGAGGAGTGGAGCCGCCTGTACCACGACGTCGCCTACCGCAACGGGGCGGAGCCGGACGCCGGGCGAAATATGGCGCGTTGGACGCGGGAGGCAGGGTTTGCCGGCTATGAGCTGCATCCCAACGTGGTGGTGATGGACGGCGAGGAGGCGCGCTACTGGGGCCGCATGTGGTCGCAGCGCATCCTGCATTCCAACGTGGGGGAGGATGCGCTGAGGTACGGTTTGGCGGAGCAGGCGGATTTGGACAGGATTTCAGCGGCGTGGGCGCGGTTCGCGGACTCCGAGCAGCCGTTTTACATGTACGCGCAGATAGGGGTTCTGGCGCGGAGATAGCGGGGCAAACACGGCGCGCGCATTGACAAGAGCGCCAATCATCCGAATCATGGTGACGTTCGCGCAGTTTGGAGGAGGCTGCGCGCGTCCGGCAGGCAGGTCATTCAGGACTGAGGAACCATGTCTTCGTATCCAACCACGGTGGAGCGCCGCGTGTCCGCGCGCATTCCAACGGCCCACGGCCAATTCCGGCTCGAATACTTCTCCAATGACGCAGACGGCAAGGAGCATCTGGCGTTTGTCTACGGCGACGTTGACGGACGCGCCAGCGTGCTTGCGCGCGTCCATTCCGAGTGCCTGACAGGCGAGGTGTTCGGCTCCCAGCGGTGCGACTGCGCGTCCCAGCTTGATTCAGCTATCGAGGCGGTAGCGCGTGAGGGAGCCGGCGTGATCGTCTACCTGCGGCAGGAGGGGCGCGGCATTGGCCTGTTGAACAAGCTGCGCGCCTACAATCTCCAGGACGAGGGTCTCGATACCGTGGACGCCAATCTGCGCCTGGGGCACGGCGCGGACGAACGCGATTACACCGTTGCGGCATTGATCCTGGAGAGCCTGGGCGTCCGGTCCGTCAGGCTGATGACGAACAACCCCGCGAAGGTTGAGGAGCTGCGCGGGCTGGGCATGGAGGTTGCGGGGCGCGTGCCCATGCCGGGCCCCGTTAACGAACAGAACGTGGATTACCTGACCGCCAAGGTCAACCGGATGGGCCACATGCTTGACATCGAGCTGCCGGAAGCGGGCGGGGTGCCGGGCCCGTTCGCGCCCGCCGCCGAGAGGCGGGCAGCCGCAGAGGTCAACGGGCGGCCGTTCGTGACGCTGACGTACGCTCAGAGCCTTGACGGTTCGATAGCAGATGCCGATTCGCTGCCGTTGCACCTCAGCGGCTCCAAATCGACTGAAATGACGCATCTGCTGAGATCGTCCAACGACGCGATCCTGGTCGGCATCGGCACGGTCATTGCCGATGATCCGCGCCTTACCGTCCGGCTGGCGAACGGCAAGGACCCACAGCCAATCGTGCTGGACAGCCGCCTCCGCTGCCCGCTCAACGCGGCGCTGCTGGAGAGCTACCGCACAATGCCGTGGATCGCGACGCTGGAGGACGCGCCGATGGAACGGCAGCTAGAACTGGAATCGGCGGGCGCGCGCGTCCTGCGCCTCCCCGCGCGGCAGGATGACGGGCTGGTTGACCTGGGGTCGCTGATGACGTGCCTCTATGAGGACGGCGTGCGAAGCCTGATGGTGGAGGGCGGCGCGCGCGTCATCACGGAGCTGCTTGCGGCGCGGCTCGTCGACCACGTCGTGATCACGATTGCGCCGATGCTCGTCGGTGGCCTCCGCGCCATCAAACACACGAACGGCAACGGCCACGCGCCATTCCCGCGCCTCCAGGGCCTCGGCTACAAGCGGGAGGGCGACGACCTGATCGTGTGGGGCAGGCCGGATTGGTCGCTGGATTGAAGAGCAGCGCAGTAACGTTCGTTGGGCCGGGGCAAGTTGAGGTTCAACACGAGGAATTGAGCGGCGCGTCTGCCGGGCGCGCGCTCGTTCGGACGCGTGTCTCCGCAATCAGCGCGGGCACGGAACTGCTCGTCTACCGTGGACAAGCGCCGTCCGAAATGGCCGCCGATGAGTCAATCGCCGCGCTCGGCGGCGACCTGTCGTTTCCGCTTCAATATGGTTATGCGGCAGCGGGAGACGTTGTCGAAACGGGAGAGGGGGTGGATGCCCGTCTGCGTGGTCGGCGCGTGTTTGCCTTCAATCCTCACGCCTCTCTCTTCGAGGCCGATCCCGGCGCGCTGATGGACATTCCCGACGGCGTGTCATACGAGGACGCGGCGATGCTGCCGTCGATGGAAACGGCAGTCAATTTCGCCATGGACGGCGCGCCGCTTGTGGGCGAAAACGTCCTGGTAATCGGGCAGGGCGTCGTGGGCCTGCTCACGACGGCGCTGCTGGCGCAGATCCCGCTCGGCGCGCTGGTGACGTTGGACGGCATCGAGGCGCGGCGAGAGGCGTCGATGCGGCTTGGGGCAACGGCTGCGCTCGATCCCGCAGCCCCCGGCGTGATGGATGAAATCGCCGCAGCGTTCGGCGGTCGTGGGGCGGACCTGGTCTATGAGTTGTCCGGCAGGCCGGAGGCGCTGGATACGGCGATTGCGGCGGCGGGATACGGCGGCCGCGTCGTCATCGGCTCGTGGTATGGAACCAAGCAGGCGCCCATCGATTTGGGCGGCAGCTTTCACCGCAGCCGCATCAAGCTGGTCAGCAGCCAGGTTACGACCATTGCGCCGGGGTTGTCGGGCAGGTGGGACAAGCAGCGGCGGTTCGAGACGGCGTGGCGAATGATCGAGCGAGTCCGGCCGGCGCAGTTGGTCACCCACCGCTTTCCCGTAGAGGACGCCCCCGCCGCCTACAAGCTGCTGGATGAATCGCCGGGCGATGCGCTCCAGGTTCTGCTGACGTACCATAATCCCTAGCGGCGAGCCGATGGGCGGTAAATTCACCGGGAGGAACGGGAGAGAATGTACTCGGTTTCCGTGACGCGCTCATTCACGGCGTGGCACTACCTGATCGGCGGCGACTTTGGCCCGGAGAACGAGCGCAACAGCCACGACTACGGCGTGGAGGCGCGGTTGGAGGGGCCGGGGCTGGATGAGCACGGCTACTTGGTGGACATTACCGCCGTCCGCGCCGCGCTGGACGAGGTGGAGTCGCGCTACGCGGGCAACACGCTCAACGACTTCGCGGAGTTCGACGGCTTGAATCCGAGCGTGGAACACTTCGCCCGCATCCTGTGGGAGTTCATCGCAGACCGCATCCCCACGGACTCGCTGACCGCCCTGACCGTGCGGATACGGGAGGACGATGACGCGTGGGCGTCCTACGGCAGGGAGTTCTCCGCTTGAAGGTCGGCCTGGTCATCTACGGCAGCCTGGACAACCTGTCCGGCGGCTACCTGTACGACCGCAAGCTGGTGGAATGCCTGCGGGCGGCGGGCGACGAGGTTCACGTCATCGGGATTCCCTGGCGGAACTATGGCCGCCACCTGGCGGACGGGTTCTCGAACCAGTTGCGGCGCGAGTTGATGTCCGCAGACGTTGACGTGATGCTGCAGGATGAGTTGAATCATCCGTCGCTCTGGCGTGTTAATCGTGCGGTTCGCGGTCGTTGGTCAATCATCTCCATCGTCCACCATCTCCGCATGAGTGAAATGCGGGCGGGCTGGAAGAATCGCGCGTATGGAGTCATCGAACGCGGCTATCTCCGCTCCGTCGACGGGTTCGTCTTCAACAGTGAAACGACGCGGGACACGGTTCACGCGCAGATAGGCGGCGATAAGCCGCACGTCGTGGCTTTTCCCGCCGGTGACCGGTTTCAGTCCGGCGTGACTGAGGAGGACGTAAGGGCCCGGGCCGCGGCGGACGGGCCGCTGCGAATCCTGTTCTTGGGGAACGTGATCGAGCGCAAGCAGCTCCACGTGCTGTTGGAGGCGCTGACGCTGGTGTGGAACGAGCCGATGTGGCTGGACGTCGTGGGCGGACTGGACGCGGAGCCGCAATACGCGGCGCGAGTACGAAGACAGGCCGAACGGCTGGGGCTGAGTGACCGCGTGGCATTTCACGGCCCGCTGGACGATGACGCGCTGCGGGAGCGCCTGGCATCCGCGCATGTTCTCGCCGTGCCGTCGTCCTATGAGGGATACGGTATTGTGTACGTGGAGGGCATGGGATTCGGACTGCCCGCGATCGCGACAGATTCCGGCGCGGCGCGGGAAATCGTCACCGACCGCCGTGACGGGTTCCTGATCCCGACAGGCTCAGCGCCGGAATTGTCCATACGGCTGCGCGACCTTGCAACGGATCGAAAGCGTCTTGCCCGCATGGGCGGGCAGGCGCTCAAGCGGTTCGCCCGCCATCTCACGTGGGAGCAGTCCATGACAGCCGTCCGGGAGTTCCTGCTGGAAATCGTGGAGAAAGCCAATGCCGGGACCTGAAAACTACAGCACGGTTCGCTACCTCAAAGCTAAGGCTGCCGTCGATGACGACGCGCTCAATACGCGGGTGTACAACGCCCTGGCGGAGGGCATGGCCGGCATGGGAGACGGGCGGCCACTCCGCATCGTCGAGGTTGGCGCGGGCGTGGGCAGCACGTTCAGGCGGCTGTTTGCACGGGGGCTGCTTTCACGCGGCGAGTACGTGATGGTCGATCTGGACACGGAAAGCCTTGCGGAAGCGGAACGCGCGGTTGGGGGCATCCTGGACGCGGGAGACCGCGCGGGGATGGCAGTGAACGTCGTGGCGGGAGATGCCGTCGCGTATCTGCGCGGGGAGGCAGAGGCGGGCCGCCGCGCCGACGTGATTATCGCGCAGGCGCTTGTCGATCTGCTAAACGTGCCGGCGTTCTTGGAGTCTGCCGCCAGCGCGCTCAGGCCGGGCGGGCTGCTTTATTTACCCATCACCTTTGACGGGGAAACCGTTTTCGAGCCTGCCGCCATGCCCGAGCTAGATGCGCTTGTGATTAACTCCTATCATCGCACGATGGACGAGAGGATGACCCCGGACGGCCTGCCAACCGGCGGCAGCAGGGCGGGGCGAACGCTGCTTGTGGAGTTGCCGCAGGCGGGTCTTGCAATAACGGCGGCGGGCGCGTCGGATTGGGTGGTGTACCCGCAGGGCGGGGAGTATCCGGGGGATACGGCGTACTTCCTGCACCACATCATCAACTTCGTGTGGCAATCGCTGAGCAGCGACACCGGGGTGTTCAGCGCGGGGCTGGAAGAGTGGATTGGGCGGCGTCACCGCCAGATTGAGCAGGGCCAACTCATTTACATCGCGCGCCAGCTTGACGTTCTGGCGCGGAAACATGGTTAGCGGCAGCGGCTAGTCGTCGTCCGCCGTTGGCTCATCGTCCAGGATGATGAAGTCGTCCGCGCCGCGCGCCCGCAGCGAGTCAAGCAGACTTTCCCCGATTTCCTGCGGGGACGTCGATACACCGGTGGTCAGGGATTCCCGCAGCAGAATCGTTCCGTCCGGCGTGGCGGCCATCGCTTCAACGGAGAGCGCGCTGCCGCCAACTGTGGCATAGCAGGCAAGGGGCGTGCGGCAGAACCCTCCCACCGCTCTCAGGAAAGCGCGTTCGGCTTCGGCGGCGAGCCTGTCGTTCCGGTCTTCGATGAGAGCCGCGACGGCGCATGCCTCGTCATTGCTTTCAAGACATTCGATGCCGAGCGCGCCCTGGCCGACTGCGGGGAGCATGATGTCCGGCTCAAGGTATTCCGTGATAGTGTCGTCCATTCCGAGACGTTGTAGCCCGACGGCGGCCAGCACGGCGGCCTCCGCCTCGATCTCCCGCCCCTCGCCGGTCACCTTGCGGACGCGCGTATCCACGTTGCCGCGCAGCAGCACGATGTCAAGATCGGGCCGCGTCGCGAGAACCTGCGCGGCGCGGCGGATGCTGCCCGTGCCCACGCGCGCGCCGGGGGGGAGTTCGTTCAGCGTTTGGCCGTCTCGTGAGACGAGAACATCGCGGGGATCGTTGCGCGGCATGACGGCGGCCAGCGTGTGGCCGGGTGGGAGGCGCGTGGGCAGGTCCTTGAGGCTGTGGACAGCGAAGTCGATCTCGCCGTTGGCAAGCGCAATCTGTATCTCCTTGACGAACACGCCCTGCCCGAGGTCGGGGATGGGAGCGGTGGGGCGTCGTTCAGCCGCCGTCGTGATGCCCACAACCTCAAACGCAAGCTCCGGCCGCTGCGCCCGGACGGCCTGCATGAACATGTCCGTCTGGATCATCGCCAGGCGACTCGTTCGCGTGCCGACGCGGAGAGGGCGGTTTTGAGGAGAAGCCATTAGTCGTTCGCCGCCCACGCGCGGGCTGCGTCTACGATGCCGTTCGCGGTGTGTTCAGCGGCCTCAACCGTGACGGTTAGCCCGACCTCCTCCGCGCCGCGTGACGTCGTTGGGCCGGCGGAGATGAACGGAATGCCGTCCAGGTGTGAGGCGTCCGCGCCAAGCGCCGTGACCAGGTTGCGGGCCGTCGACGGGCTGGTGAGGATAATCCCGTCGATGCCGCGCTCCATGGCCTCGCGGGCGCGTTCCGCGAGAGCCGGGCCGGCCATCGTCCGGTACACGACGACGGGATGAGGCTCAAGCCCGCGTTCGCGCAGGGCGTCGGGCAGGGCATCGTCCGCGAGGTTGCCGCGCGGCAGGAGAATGGCGTCCCCCGGTTGAGCGGCGGCTGCGATGGCGTCCGCCAATCCAACGCTGTTGTAGCGTTCCGGCATGGTGTCGTGCCTCAGCCCGTGCCGGTTCAACGCGGCGGCGGTGGCGGGGCCGATGGCGGCAAGCCGCGCGCCGGACAGACTGCGCCCATCGCGCCCGGTTGCCAGTAGGCGCCGCATGAAATAATCGACGCCGTTGACGCTGGTGAACGCGATGAAGTGGAAGCGCGGCGCGTCATCGAGCGCCGCATCCATGTCCGACTGCTCCTCCGCCTCTGCGAAAGCGACTGCGGGGACGTGGACGACTTCCGCGCCCGCGTCGTCCAGCATCGTGATCAGCTCCGCCGCCCGCGCCTCTCCCCGCAGAACCATGAGGCGGCGGCCAAACAGGGGCCTCTTCTCCAGCCACGCGATGCGGTCGCGGAGGCTGACGACGTGGCCGCACACGAGCAGCGCGGGCGCCTGGGCGCCGATGTCCGCGGCCTTGCCCGCAATCGTTCCCAGGGTGGCGACGGTCGTGCGCTGCTGTGACGTTGTGGCGCGTTCGATGAGCGCGGCGGGAATATCGTCCGCCCAGCCGTCCGCTTTGAGAGATTCGACAACGGCGGCGAGAGTGCGGACGCCCATGAGGACGATGGCCGTTTCGCGCCCCGCCCCCGTGTCCGGCGGCTCTCCCGCCGCGCCCTGCCCGGTGAGGATGCGGACGGCGGAGGCATGGTGGCGGTCTGTTGGCGGGATGCCGGCGTAGGCGGGGCCGGCAAGCGCGGACGTGACGCCGGGGACGACGTCAAAGTCGACGCCCGCCTCCGCAAGGGCTGTGGCCTCCTCGCCGCCGCGTCCGAAGAGGAACGGATCGCCTCCCTTGAGGCGGACGACGCGCTTCCCGTTGCGGGCGCGGTCTACAAGGGTCTGGTTGATCGTTTGTTGGAGGCTGTGGCCGGAGGATGGATGCTTGCCGACGTTGATCAGTTCAGCGCCGGAGCGCGCTTCGGCCAGCAACGAAGGGTTGACGAGCCTGTCATAGACGATGACGTCCGCGCGGCGGAGCAGACGCGCGCCGCGCACGGTGATCAGCCCCGGATCGCCCGGCCCCGCGCCCACCAGGTGGACGATGCCGCTCTCAGCCACTGCTCCCGTCCGTCAGCAGGGCCACAAGACGATCCCGCAGACCGGCCTCATCGCCGGCGGTGATCATGGCGCGCGTCTCGTGGTCATTCAGCGCGTTCTGCCAGCGGCCTGACGGCGGCCTTTTGCCATCCCGCCGTAATCCCTCTCGCACACCAGCGAGAACGTCCAACAACATGCCATATTCCGCAGGCAATGCCTCATCAATCTCCCGGCGCAGGAACGACGCCATCGCGGGGCTGCGGCCATTTGTTGAGATGGCAACCGTCGCGTCGCCGCGCTTGACGAGGGCGGGGTAGATCCATGTGCAGAGGTCGGTGATGTCCACGACGTTGAGGAGGCATTTTTCACGCTCCGCCTCCTCGCGGATGTGCTCGCTGAGCGGGCGGTCGTGGGTTGTGGCTGAGATGGCCAGGAACGCGCCCGCAAGATCGCCGGCCTCGTAGCCGCGGGAGCGCAGTGTAATCTCGCCGCGTTCGGCCATTTCGGTGAATCGGGGACGCTCCCGGGGGCTAATGACGGTAACGACAGCGCCCGCCTCGACGAGCGCGCCCGCCTTCGTCTGCGCCTCATCATCGTCGCCGATGACGACGCAATTCCTGCCGCGCAGGTCAAGGTAGACGGGAAAGTAACCCATGCCGCGCCCTCGTGTAGCAGGCCGGGGCCCCTGCCTACGACCCTGTGGCGGCGGCCACGGACTCTTGGGCGGGCTGGGAAGCAAAATGGTCGGCCAGCGCAAGCACCAGCGGGCCCATCTTGGGATTGACCGGCTCCACGCGCGGCTCCACGCCATGCTCGCGCAGCGCCCGCGTGCAGACGGGGCCGACAGACGCGACGATGATTCCCGATGACAGCGCCTCACGAAGCTCGTCGGCAAGACCAACCTGCTCTGCGATGCGGAAGAGGTTGTGCGCCTGCGACTGCGTGGTCAGCATCACCGCGTCCACGTCCTGCGCGAGCATAAGCGCGATCGCGTCGACGACGGGCCGCGTATCCTCCGGCAGTTGCCAGGAGTACAGCGATACTTCAAGGACGTCCGCGCCCAGTGCCTGGAGCTCCCCGCGCAGCCACGCGTTCACCTCGCCATAGTGTTGGAGGGAGACGCGCTTGCCGCTCAGATCGATGTCAGATTCCTTGAGCGCCGCCAGCAGGTCCTCGGACGTGTATGGCGACGGCGAGACGAGCGCTATCGGCACATTGAGCGGCTTGAGGACCGCCACGGGCTTCGGGCCGCGGCAGATGACGGTCGTTTCGCGCAAGGCGCCCAGGAACTCATCCTTGCGGCCAAGTTGATCCGCTGCGTTGATGAGGGCGCGCGCGCCAACTCCCGTGAGGAAGACCGCTGCCTGAATCGTGTAGGCGCAGATGCCGTCGATAACATCACGCACATCCTGCTGCATGGGGAGCGCCGCCTCGCGCAGAGCAGGGGCGCTGATGGCCTCTCCGCCGTGGCGGGCCACAAGGTTGCCGAGTTCAGAGGGCATTCGCGCCTCAAGGACCACGATTCGCCGTCCCTTAAGGTCCGCCACGTCCGCCCCTCTTTCTCAGTCGATTCCGATCACTCAGTGGTTTGCGTGGTTGACTCTACGTCGCGCACTCGCCCTCGCCGCGCTCCATGACGTACAGCACGGACTTGTCGTAGTCGATGTAGTGGTCGAGGTTCGCCTTGTTGAGCGGCCCGACGTCCTGGTACTCCTTGATGATGTCCTCGAACGGCTCACGTCCCAGCCGGTGGGCGAAGTCCTTGAACAACTCGCCGTCCTCGCGGTTGTCCTTGTAGTAGCGGAGGAGATGGAACACGGCCTCCGTAACCTTCTTGGCGGGAATCTTGCCGCGCGGGCGAACGCCGAAGCGCATGTCCGCGTTCTCATGGCTGCCGCCCAGGAAGACCTCATAGGCGGGAATCTGTCCGCCGCCGGGCCCCTTGATGAACGCGCCGTGGAAGCCGATGTCGGACACGTGGTGGCGTCCGCAGCCGTTGGGGCATCCGCTCATCTTGATGTGCATTTGGTTGATGAGGGGGTCCTCCAGCAGGCCCGTGTGGCCGTTCGGATTGCGGACGGCGTCCGCGACGGCCTTGTTGAGGCCCATGGAGGACGTAATGCCGAGCTTGCAGCTGTCCGTGCCGGGGCAGGACGTCACGTCCGTGATCCGGTTCATGCCGCCCTCGTGCAGGTCAAGCGCGACAAGCTCTTGGTAAACGTCGTAGAGGTAGGCGTTGGGCGTCCAGCGGAGCATGAGGTTCTGCTCCGGCGTGGTGCGGAGGCGGTAGCTGGCGTACTTGCGGGAGATCTCCGCGGTGCCGTAGAACTGCTCCGGTGAGAGGTCGCCGCGCGTGATGGTGACGCCGACGTGGCTGTAGCCCTCTGCCTCCTGCGGGATCACGTTCGTCTTTTTCCACGCCTGGAACGCCGCGTCGTCCTCGCCGCGCGGCTCGACGCCGGTTGGCAGGGCGGGGATGTCGGCTTCCTCGTCATCGTGGAAGAGCAGGTAGTCCTTGTCCTCGTAGTCTTGCGCCCAGTCCTGCTGCAACTCTTCTTCCACCTGCTCGCGGAATGAGTCGATGCCCTCGGTGTGAATGAGAACCTTGATGCGCGCCTTCATCTTGTTGCGGCGCAGCCACGCGGTGCGGTTGAACACGCGCAGCATGGCTTCGGACACGCGCAGGAACTCATCGACGGGCACGAACTCATAGATCGTCTCCGCGATCAGCGGCTGGATGGACGTGCCGCCGCCGACGGTGATCTTGAAGCCCTTGACTTCCTTGCCGTCGATCTCGCGGACACGGGCGACGAAGCCGATGTCATGCATCCCGACGGACGCGCAGTCATTGTCGTTGCAGGAGAACGCGGGCTTGACCTTGCGCGGCATGTGGAACGTGAAATCGCGCCGCACGAAATTGCGGGCAAACGCGCCCATGTAGGGCAGGATGTCAAATGCCTGGTCGGGGCAGATGCCGGCCATGGGGCAGCAGGTGATGTTGCGGACGGAGTTGCCGCACGCCTCCTTGGTGCTGAGGCCGACGCTCTGCAGCAAGTGCATGGCCAGCGCGGCGTCCTCCAGCTTGAGGTGGTGGAGTTGGACGTTCTCGCGCGTCGTGACGTGTCCCTTGCGGAGCGGCGCCCACTTCTCGGCGATCTGGCCGATGGCGTCCCATTGGTCGGCGTGGACAAGCCCGCCGGGGATTTTGATGCGGAACATCTGGGAATCCGGCTGCCGTTGGCCGTAGACGCCGAGCCGGAGCCGGAAGGACATGAACTCGTCCTCCGGGATTTCTCCCGCGCGAAACTCCGTGACCTTGCCTTCGTAGTCGGCGATCTCCTCATCCAGGTATTGGATGATGGAGGGTCGGGCGGAACGTTGTCCCGTCTTGGTTGTCGTAACCACGTTATCCTCCCTCCGGATAGTACCTACAGGGTACGCCGCCAGCACTACAATCTCAAATCACCCGTCATTCCCGCAATCACCCGTCATTCCCGCAATCGCCCGTCATTCCCGCGAAAGCGGGAATCTAGGACTCCATTTCGCAGCCTAACCCCTCGCGGCCTCGATGAGAATCTTCGCCACCTCGGGCCGCGTGAACTCCTTCGGAGGAACCTCGCCGCGCGCGAGCATGTCCCGCACCTGCGTGCCGCTCAGGAAAATCTTCTCTTCAGGCCCGCACGGGCACGTCTTCATGGAGGCCATGCCGTCGCACCGCTTGCAGTAGAAGGAGTGGTCGAAGTAGAGCGGCGTGATGCCGAGATCGGCGGAGGGGATGCTGCGGAGCAGGTCCTGCGCATCGTACGTGCCGTAGTAGTTCCCGACGCCCGCGTGGTCGCGGCCCACGATGAAATGCGTGCAGCCGTAGTTCTTGCGAACGAGGGCGTGGAAAACGGCCTCGCGCGGGCCCGCGTACCGCATGGCGGCGGGCAGCACGGTCAGATGCACCCGATCCTCCGGGAAGTAACCCTCTATCAGGACTTCGTAGCACCGCATGCGGACGTCCGCGGGGATGTCATCCGGCTTGGTCTCACCGACCAATGGGTGGAGGAGCAGGCCGTCGACGATCTCCAGCGCCGCCTTTTGGATGTACTCGTGCGCGCGGTGGACGGGGTTGCGCGTCTGGAATCCCACGACGGTGCGCCAGTGCCGCTCCGCGAACGCCGCGCGCGTCTGCGCCGGGTCCTCGCGGTAGGGGCGGAGTTCGGCTTCCAGGTTCTCGCGCTCGATCACCGTGACCGAGCCTCCGATGAGCATGTCATGTTGACTGTAGACGGATGCGACGCCGGGATGCGCCTCCTCCGTCGTCCTGAAGACGTTCTGCGCCTCAACTTCCTTGTCGTACTCGTAAACCTCATCAACGGACAGGACGGCGAGGTGCCTGCCGGTGTTGTCCACCAGCACGACCTCCTGCCCCTGGTTGAGCCCGCGCGCGGTGTCCGCGGGGGCGGAGAGGGTGATGGGCAGGCTCCAGAGCGTGCCGTCCGAGAGACGCATCTCATGCACCGTGCGCTCGTAGTCCGCCTTGCCCATGAAACCCGTCAGCGGGCTCATTGCGCCGACGGCGATGAGGTCAAGGTCTGCCGTTTCGCGCGCGCTCAGGGTGATGTGGGTCAACTCCGGCGCGCGCTCGCGTATTTCGGTTGCCTGGTCCGGGGACGCGAACCGGTCGACCAGTGTCCCGCCGTGCGGGGCGATGGTCTCCTCGATGTCCGCGTGGGGCGAGGTCGTGTGGCGTGATGGCTGCGTAGACGTTGTCATGATCTAGGTTGCCGCCCCCGCCAGCTCTTTGCCCGCGCCGGAGGGGATGATGCCCCGCTGCTCCAGCGCGTCCAGCACCTTGCCGAGGCTCTCTTCGACCTCTTCCTGCTCCGTGTCGACGAGAACCTCGGGGGTCAGCGGCTCCTCGTAGGGATCGGAAACGCCGGTGAAGTTCTGGATCTCGCCCTTGAGCGCCTTTTCGTAGAGGCCCTTGACGTCGCGCCTGACAAGCTCATCGAGCGAGGCGTGAACGTGGACTTCAATGAAATCGCCGATCTGCTCGCGCACCTCATCGCGCACTTCGCGGTAGGGGGAGATGGCGGACACGATACTGACGACGCCGTTGCGGGTCAGCAGGTCGCTGACGAACCCGATGCGGCGGATGTTGGTGTCACGGTCTTCCTTGCTGAATCCGAGCCCCTTGCTGAGGTTCGTGCGAACGACGTCGCCGTCCAGCAGTTCGGACTTGACGCCATGGTCGCGCAGAACGGCCAAAAGGCGCTCCGCGATGGTGCTCTTGCCGGCGCCCGAAAGGCCGGTGAACCAAACTGTCACTCCCTGGTGGTTGGTGGTCACTCTCCAATTCCTCCTCTTATTCCTTACGCCGTCGTTGAAACAACCTTGCCCGTCTCCGGGTCGATGTGAATGCCGCATTCGACCTTGTCCTCGAAATCGGACCAGCGGCCCGCCCGCGGGTCCTCCCCCGGCGCAACCGCCCGCGTGCAATTGGTGCAGCCGATGCTGGGATAGCCGCGGTCGTGCAGGTCGTTGTACGGGATGTTGTTCTCGCGGATGTAGTTCCAAACATCGTCCTCGGTCCAGTTGGCGAGCGGGTTGACCTTGATGAGGTCGAACTTGGAGTCCCACGCGACGATGGCGACGTCCTTGCGCGTATCGCCCTGGTCGCGGCGGAGTCCGGCGATCCATGCCTTCTGGCCGGCGAGCGCGCGTTGGTTCGGCTCAACCTTGCGGATTTCGCAGCAGAGATCGGGATCGACTTTCCACAACTCCGGCCCGTGCAGTTCGGCCTGCCGCGCAACGGACACGTCCGTCTTGAACCCGATCGGGTGGATGCCGTAGCGGCGGGCGGTCTTGTCCTTGAGGTTGTGCGTCTCCGGGAACAGGAAGTCCGTGTCCACGTAGAACACGGGCACGTCCGGGTTGATGTTCATGGCCATGTCGAGCAGGACCATGCCGGACACGCCGCCGAAGCTGCAGGCGAGCGTGATGTCCGGGAAGAAGTTTTCGATTGCCCAGCGGACGATCTCTCGCGGGTGGGCGTTCTCAAGCTGCGCGCTGACTTCCGCCAGCCGCTCCTCCGTCCATTCCGTCCGAATCGCTTCCAAGGTTGCCATGTGCTTTGGTTCCCCCTCGATACCCCGTGTGCCTGCGAGTTGTGTTCGTTCTGTCGTTCAGAGATAAGAAAACCGCCCCGTTGCTTGGTGGGGCGGTTGATGCGCTTATGACTGCGTCGTGGAGTCTGCGCGCTCGTGTCCGTGAGGCCTGCTGCGTCTAGCGCGCGGCCTCCCGCCCCGGGACGGGCATGTAACACGAGCAGGTCACTGCGGCGCTCAGCGCCACCGCGACTACTGAAGGACTGTGTGTATGGGCGTAGGTATTCATCGTTCGCACGATTTGCTTATGGGAACTATAAGCGGATGGCAATTGAGTGTCAATAGGCTTGTGACGCCTGTCACGAACCCCACCCCTACATATCCGGCTCGCTCACGTTCGCCCGCATGGCCTCCGCCTCCTCCAGGAGCCGCGCAAACAGCGGCCAGATGTCCTCATCGGTTGGGTCCATTGTTGAGATGGACATCACGCGGTGCAGCACCCCGCTGCTCACCCCCACAGTCTCGGCCCCGCCGGCGTCCGGCAGCGCGACGCCCAGCGCCCGCGCCACAAGCTCCGCCTGAGTAAGCCCCTTCTCGTCGTTGGGGCAGATCACCATTGCGCTGCCCTCGTGGAGGAGGGTTGTTTCGGCCTCGGTGCGAGACAGGGTTACCTCGATGAGGCGTTGGGGGCGGGCGAGGAGTTTCTCGGCGTAGTCCCAGGCTTTCTCGGTGTAGGGGGTGGTTTTGTCGAGCAGGAGGCAGGGTTCGCCGGTTTGGGCGGGGTCGTCCAGGCTCCATTCGCCGTCGGAGTCGAGCGGCCGGGTGCGGATGCCGTCGTCGCCGCCGAAGATCAGCAACGCGTGCCCCTCGCCGGAGTCCTCGACGATGGCGGCGTAGGCGGGGCAGGGGCCGTCCTCGCTCCAGCCGGTGACGTCAACCATGGCGAGTTCGCCGCGGATGCCCGGCGCCTCGACGCTGACGACCTCCTTCGGTTCCTCAACCACGCTGAACACGCGGTGCAGCGAGTAGTCGCAGTTATTCCCCGCCTCTACCTCAACCTCAATAAACCTGGCCTTCGCCACGGAAACTCCTTGTTCGCGTTCACCCTGAGCTTGTCGAAGGGCGAATGCGTAACGATTGGTGGAGGCGGGGGGGAGTTGAACCCCCCGTCCAAAGGCGGCTCCGGATGCGGCGCTACAGGCTTAGTCGGTCTTTGGTTTCTCGCCGCTCGCGGCCCCGGCCGACAGGAATCGCGAGCAGCCAGCCGGCGATGGTCTTTCGCTGCGCGTCACCGGCTGACGCGCAGCGGCGCCCCGCTAAAATGTCGCTCCAAAACCGTCCGCAGGGGTAACGACCCGGAACGTCGCTGCCTAGTGTTTAGGCTGCGAGTGCGAGCTGATTGTCGTTGCCAGCTACTCTTTGTGCCGCGGGATTAACGAGGTCACGGCGCCTCGGCCTGCTCACGCACCCTCGCAGACCCCTGTCGAATCCGCGCGCCCCCACAATGGGTTGGTGCAATGCGGCCACTCCCTGCGTCGCAGCCGCGTTCACTAGTATACCCGTTCACCCTGAGCCAGTCGAAGGGTGAACGGGGGGATTACCGCCGGGAGGCCAGCGCGCGCGCCATCTCGAGGTCTGCGTCTCGTTTGGCGAGGACCTGGCGCTTATCAAAGGATTTGCGCCCGCGCGCGAGGCCGAGTTGGAGCTTGGCGCGGTGCCGCGTGATGTAGAGCCGCAGCGGGATGAGAGTGTAGCCGCTGGACGTGACACGCCGGCTGAGGTCCTCGATCTGGCGGCGGCGCAGCAGGAGCTTGCGCGGGCGCGTCGGCTCATGGTTGTAGATGTTGCCTTGGGCGTACGGGGGGATGTGCATGCCGTGTATCCACACTTCGCCGTCCGTCACGCGGGCGAACGAGTGCGCGAGTGTGACGCGGCCGGCCCGTATGGACTTGATCTCCGTGCCGGTGAGGACGATGCCCGCCTCCATGCTCTCCAGGATGTCGTAGTCGAAACGGGCGCGGCGGTTGTCGGACACGAGTCGATCCCCGCCGGCGGCCTTTTCAGCCGCTGCGGGCTTTGCCCCATTCCGTCGAGCCTTTGACTTCGCCATCGTCCCTCCATTATAGGAATCTCATTTTTGGCCAACTTGTGGAAAACTGCCGGCCTGAGCCGCGTCTTTTGCGTCAATTCGCGGCAGAATACCGACAGAGATTCGCAAAATCTCCGTCCGGCCCTATCTGAGAGGACGCTTGGCAAGGCTTGACAGGACGGCATCATCGGTCAAAAATGCTTTGCATTGCCTCCCACATATGCGGTTTATCCGGGCCAAATACGGCCATATGGTGAGGGGGGGCGGCTTCATTTGGGGAGTGAGGAGAGAGCGGGAGCGGGCGCCTCATCAGGGCGCGGCGGGACTGAGAGATGCGGTGCGAGCTCTGCGGGAGCGACGATACAAAGGTCCTGGACACCCGCCACGACGAACAGGGCGTGCGGCGGAGGCGCGAATGCAAGCAATGCGGGGCGCGGTTCAGCACGGTGGAGCGGTTGCTCACCACCTCGCTGTCCGTCGTGAAGCGAGATGGGCGCACAGAGGAGTTCAACCGGAACAAGCTCACGGCGGCGATCCGTATCGCCTGCGCCAAGCGGCCCATCCCCACAGGCGCAATTGAGAAGCTGGTCGATGAAATCGAGGATGACCTTCAGAAGCGGGGGCGAGCAGAAGTGAGCGCGAACTTGGTCGGCGAGTTGGCGATGGATCGGCTGAGCAAGACTGATCGCGTTGCCTATATCCGGTTCGCGTCCGTGTATAAGGACTTCACGGATGAGGATGACTTCCAACGAGCCGTTGAGAGCCTGCGCGACGGCACGGTATTGACGACGAGCGGGCAGATGGCGCTGATGCCGCCGGAACGTTCCGGCGGACGGCCACGGGGGCGACCCCGTAAGAGAGCATGAACGGGCGGTGAACACGAATGACCACGCCGCCCTCGTGGGCGCTCGCTGAGCGATTGAACTGAAACAGGGACAGCAACGGAAACCAGGGATTTATCAATGACTTCTTCAGCCGATGGATTCGACGGAGCGGTTGTCGCCGCCAATCGAAACGCGTTGCGGGATGCGGTGTCCGCCCAGCTTGGGGACGAGAGCGCGGAGCACGTCGAGGCCGTCACGGATCTGATCGTCCAAATGGCGGATGCGCCGCCACTTGGCCCGGACGGCGCGCTCCACCGGCTGAACGGGGCGGAAAACGGCGACGCGACAGCCGCCATCGCCAGGATTATCGAGGCAGCGCAGCGCAATTCAACGAACGGCCATCACGTGAACGGCGTAAACGGGGCGGCAAAGACGGCCCCGGTTCCGTTGTGGGACGCGAGCGGAGAGGCGGAGCCTATCATGTCTCCCAACTCTCGCGCCATCCTGGAAAACCGCTATCTGGCGCGCAACGCGGACAACGAGGTGATTGAGGACCCGCGCGGGCTGTTCGAGCGCGTGTCGCGCGCCGTGTCGCAGGGCGAGCTGTCTGCGGGCGGAACCGAGGCGGAGTCCGCCGAATGGGCAGGCAGGTTCTACCGCGTCATGTCCACGCTCAAGTTCCTGCCCAACTCGCCAACGCTGGTCAATGCGGGCAAGGACGGACGCGGCTCGCTGAGCGCGTGCTTTGTGGTCTCGCCGCAGGACGATATGAGTTCAATCATGAAAGTCGCCTCGGACGCGGCGATGATTGAGAAGTGGGGCGGCGGCATCGGATTTGGATTCTCCAACCTGCGCCCCAAGGGCGACCCTATCGCGACCACGCACGGGATGGCGTGCGGGCCGGTGGCGGTGATGAAGCTGTATTCCGCCGTCGGCGCGACGCTGACGCAGGGCGCGTTCAGGCTTGGCGCGCACATGGGGCAGTTGAGCGTCCGGCATCCTGACGTGCTGGAGTTCATCCACGCCAAGGACGATGATGCCTCGCTCCAGAACTTCAATATCTCCGTGCAGGTCACGGACGATTTCATGCAGGCCGTGGAGGCCGACGCGGATTGGGACCTGATCAGCCCCAAGGACGGGCGCGTGACGGACACGGTCAAGGCGCGCGACCTTTGGAGCGATATCTGCAACTCCGCGTGGAAGACGGGTGACCCGGGGCTGGTGTTCATGGATCGGGTGTGGGAGACGCAGCCGAACCCGCAGCTCGGCCTCATCGAGACGTCCAACCCGTGCGGGGAAGAATTCCTGGAGAATTACGGGAACTGCTGCCTCGGCTCTATCGATCTCGCCAAGCATCTGACGGTGGACAAGGCGGGATTCGACTGGACGATGCTCGAGGACACCGTGCGGACTGCCGTCCGTTTCCTCGATGACGTTATCGAAATCAACACGTTCCCGCTGGGAGAGCTGCGGGAAATGAACCTGAAGACGCGCCGCATCGGCCTCGGCATCATGGGCTGGGCGGACGCACTGGTGGACCTCACGGTTCCCTATGATTCGCAGCAGGCGCTTGATCTCGCGCGGAAAGTCGGCCGCTTCATCCGCGAGACGGCGTGGTCGGAATCGGAAAAGCTGGCAGCGCAGCGCGGGCCGTTCCCGGAGTATGAGAATTCCCGGCTCAAGGAGCAGGGGATGCCGCCGGTGCGTCACTCGAGCGTGACGACAATCGCGCCAACCGGCACGATCTCGCGGCTGGCCGACTGCTCATCCGGCATCGAGCCGCACTTCGCCCTCGCGTGGTGGTCGAACATCCTGTGGGAAGACCATGACGGCACGAGCACGCGGTTCCTTGATGCTCCGCTGCCCGTTCGCCGCGCCCTCATCGCCGACGTGGGAGAAGAGACTGCCGAGGAGACGCTGGCGCAGCTTGCCAACGATCCGGCGTGGCGCGATGACGTTGTAACCGACCTGATCAGCAATCACGGCGTGCGGACGGCGATGGCCATTGATCCCGACTGGCACGTGCAGATGCAGGCGGCGTGGCAGGAGAACACGACGAACTCCGTGTCCAAGACCATCAACCTGGCGAATGACGCCACGGTTGCGGACATTGGCAAGGCGTTTTGGGATGCGTGGACGACGCAGTGCAAGGCAATCACGGTCTACCGCGACGGCTCCAAGAGCATGCAGGTGCTGGAAACAGGCGCGTCTGGCGGTGAAGAGGACGCGGAGTTGGACGAGATTCACCGCGTGCCGCGCCAGCGTCCGCAAACCCTCAGCAGCATTACCGACCGCATCCGCACCGGCCACGGAAACCTGTACGTGACCATCACCTTCGATGAATACCATCGGCCTTTCGAGGTGTTCACCAACTTGGGCAAGGCCGGTTCCAGCGACGCGGCGTACTTGGAAGCGGTGAGCCGCCTGGCGTCGCTCGCGCTGCGCTCAGGCGTGGGCGTGGAGCAGGTGATCGATCAACTGCGCGGCATTACGGACGCGCCCACGTGGGACGAGGGCCAGCAGGTTCTCAGCGCGCCGGACGCCGTGGCGTTGGCGCTGCTGCGGCACGCGCGCCCCGTCGATGAGGAGCGCGACGAGATGGCGCGGCGGGCGCGTGAGACGTTCGGCGAGAAGTTCAACCTTGACGAGCTGGGAGAGATTCACCCGGACGCGGTGATGCAGAGCCAACTGTTCGCGGGGGCCCAGGCGGCAGCCCCGCGCGCCGTGGCACAGCCGCAATGCCCCGACTGCTACGACGGGAAACTGATCTTCACTGAGGGCTGCATGATGTGCCTTTCGTGTGGCTACTCCAAGTGCTAGGAGCAGGAAACGACACGAGGAGATCACCTTAACACGCAATCAAGACAACCCTCTCATCCTCCTTTATCCCTGGTCATCGGGCCGGCCCCCACCCCGGCCCGATGGCTTTTTTGCGGCTGCGCGGGCCGCTAGTCCCCACCGGGCCCGCCGAAAGAGTGTACCACTATCAGGATTCGGCCTTGATCGCCTTCAGTACGCCGATGAGCCACAGGCGAAAGTCGCGCTGTTTCACGTCAAAGAGGCGGCTGTAGATGTTCATGGGCGGGTGCCCGGACTCGCTGCGCCCCCCAATCTCCTCACGCGCCAGTTGGTGCGCCGCCGGCCAGTTCTGCTCCCGCTCCGCCTCCTGTCGCCGCGCCACAATCTCATCCACCGGCAGGTAGCGGATATTCGGGTTGACCCCCAGGTACTCCTCAAACAGCGCCCAGTACTCGGCCCGCGTCAGGTTGCCCGGCCCGCCAAGCTCGAACACGGCGTTGTACGCCCGCCGCTCCAGGTGCGCGTGAATCAGGTAATCGGCAAGCTCATCCAGGAAGATGAAAACCATCGACTGGTCGGGCGTGCCGTAAATCGTCATCGCCCCGCCCGTCTGCACCTGGTACGCCTGCCGGCGGACGATGTCCCCCGACGTATCGATCATCCCGCCGGGACGAAACACGGTTCCGGCCACGCGCGCGTCGATCAGCCGTTGATCCGACCGCGCCTTCGCGGGATACACCGGGTAGAAATCCCAGCGCGTGTCGGCATTGCGGACGGAGATGAGGGACATGTGCTTGACGTCATTCTCGCTGGCAGCCTCAATTAGATTGACCGTCCCCTGGTACTCCACCGCCTCTATCAGCCGGAGGCCGCGCGCAGCCGATTGCGCCCCAACGCACGCGATCACCCAATCAACGCCCCGCGTCGCCGCAAGAAGCGACTCCTTGTCCTCGTAATCACCCTCCACGTACTGCGCCCCATCGACGGGTTGCTCGGGGATGGTGGAGTGGATCATCGCCCGCACGTTCGCGCCTGCGTCCCGGAGCTTCTGCACGACGATGCTGCCCGTCCGTCCGGTCGCCCCCGTGACGAGGTACGTCCCCTGCGCGATGTCCTGCTGCGTGAAAGGCATTGTTCCTCCCGTGTGAATAGTGTGTGAATGACCGTCGCCGCCGCCCCGGACTCAGTTGTCGCCGAGCATGTCTTCGACGAGGCGGACAAGGGTGCGGACAGGCTGGCCCGTCGCCCCGCGCGTCTGCCACCCGTTCTCGCGGTCCGTGGCAGCGACGGATGCGATGTCCAGGTGCGCCCAGGGCGTGTCCCCGGCGAATTCCTGGAGGAACTTGGCGGCGGTGATGGAGCCGGCGGGCTGCCCCCCCGTGTTCTTGACCGTCGCAACGCTGCTCTTGATCTGCTCCTTGTACTCGTCCCACAGCGGCATCCGCCACATCTTCTCGGCAGTCGCCTCGGACGCGTCCTGCAACCGGCGCGCAACGTCATCATCATTGGCGAACATGCCCATCGCCACCGTCCCAAGCGCCACGCGAATCGCGCCCGTCAGCGTCGCCACGTCAATCAGCGGCGTCATGCCCTTGCTGTTGGCGTAGGAAAGCGCGTCGGCAAGAATCAGGCGCCCCTCCGCGTCCGTGTTCTCAACCTCCATTGTCTTGCCGTTCATGGCCGTGAGGACGTCGCCCGGTTTCGTCGCGCTGCCGCCGGGCAGGTTCTCCGTGGCCGGCACGAGGCCGGTGACGTTGATGGGCAGGCCGAGGCGTCCGATGGCCTGCATGGCGCCAATGACCGCCGCGCCGCCCGCCATGTCCCCCTTCATCGCGCTCATGTTGGCGGCCGGCTTGATGGAGATGCCGCCCGAGTCGAACGTGACGCCCTTGCCGATGAGCGCGACGGTGGGGCGCGAATTGTCCGGGTCGCCCCGGTGCTCCATGATGATGAACGCGGGCGGCTGATGGGAACCGGCGGTGACGCCAAGCAGGCCGCCCATCCCCATCTCAGTGATCTCGCCGACGCTCAGGTTGGTGAATGTCATGCCGCTGGTGTCCGCGGCGTCCTTTGCGCGTTGCGCGAGGATGGTGGGCGTCATGCGGTTGGCAGGCTCGTTGGCCAGGTCGCGCGCGAGGGCGACGGCCTCCGCGATGATCGCGCCGCGGTCGAGGCCGCGGTCCAGTTCGGCCAGCGCGGCGTCGTCATCGGCGACGAACGTGGCGGATTCAGGTTCACGGCCACCCTCGTCATCGCCGCTGTTGGGATTCGCAGTGATGCGGTAGAGGCCGAGCAGCGCGCCCTCTGCGGATGCCTGTGCCGCCTCCACCGCGCTCAGATAGTGCGCGGCGGGACGGTGCGCGGTAATGGTCTTATAGCCGTTGGAACGCGCGCGCCGCACCACGTCTGCGGCCAGGCGTCGGAGTGTGGCGGCGCTTGCGGCATCAGCGGGTCCACAGCCGGCGACCATGACGCGGCGCGGGGTGATTCGGCCCAGGGTGTGGATGATGGTGAGTTCGCCGAGCTTGCCGCGAATCTCACCGTCCTCGATCAACGCCGAAATCTGGCCGTCCAGCGCCTCGTCCACCTGCCCGGCCGCGCCCGGCAGCGGACTCTCCATCATCCCCTGGTACACGCCGACAACGGCGCAGTCTGCTTCTGTATCAATCAGGGTTCCCTTGGCTGCCTTGAGTTCCATGTCGGTGTTCTCCTTTACTGTTTGGCGATTATAGCGGGTTGGTCGTGGCGGACTTGAGACTGGACTCAATTTCAGCGGCGATTTGCCGCAGGGCGGGCGTGACGTCCTGCGACGTATCGACGGTTAGGTGGTCGCGGCGAATGGGTTGGGCGGTGCGAATCATGCGGTCATAGACGTCGTTGCCGGCGGTGGAGTTGTCATCCGTATCGAGCGCCGAGGCAATGTCCGCTTCTCTTTGAGACAGGCGTTGTCGGATCACGTTCTCAGGCGCGGTGAGTTCCACGATGATCAGGCGCGCGCCTGCGTCTTCCGCGATGCGGTACAGCCTGCGGCGGTTGCGGCGGACGAGGTTGGTCGCGTCAAGGGCGACTGTATGGCCGTCGCCCAGCAGGTCCTTCATCTGCGTGTGGATTTCTCGAAAGAGGCGGGCGCTCTCGCCCCCGGAATGCGTGGGTTCGCCGAAAAGCGCCGCGCGGATGGCATCGGACTCCAACGTGATGAGCGTCGGCGCCAGTTCCATGAGTTTGCGGCAGAAGTACGACTTTCCGCTGCCGGGGAGGCCTGAGAGGATGATGAGGGCAGGCGCGCCGTCGCTCATCGACTGAAATCGGGGCGGTCGTACAAGAGCGTGGCGACAAGAGATCGCTCAGGCGGCAGGCCGGTCTCCGGGTCCGGCGGCCATGCTGCCGTTGCGCGTCGCAGGAACGTGAGTCCCAATATGACGGCGCACGCGATGGCGGGAGCGTATGCCCCGAGCGCGACTCCAGCAATGATGTAGACGCTCATTCCCGCAATCACGGCAATCGGCACTGTGCGGCTCCGGTCCGAACTGTGGCCCCCCGGCATCACGTTCCGCATGACCTTGCGAATCGCCAGCAGGAGGAACACGGAGATTGCGATGGCGAATACCAGGGGATCGAACGCCGCAAGCGCGCCCGCCGCCGTGCCGTTGCCCCGCCCCCCGCGGAATCGCAGCGTCGCGGGCCACATCTGGCCGACAACCGCGCCCACGCCGCCCGCCGCCAGCGTCCATTCCGTGGACTCTCCGGGGAGCAGGGCGACGGCAAGCAGCGCGGCCACCGTTCCCTTGCCAACCTCGATGACGACGGACATCGTGCCGATGGCGAGCCCGGACTGCCTCCACAGGTTGCCCGCGCCGATGTTGCCCGTGCCCGCCGTCTTGAGGTTGATGCCCCGCGCGCGGGCAAGAAAGTAGATGATCGGGGCTGCCCCGATCACGTAGCCGAGAATGAACGCCGCGATGTATGTCACGAGTTGTTGGGTTCGCGCAGCGTGACGATGTGCGGCGCGGCGATGAGAAGCAGGGCGGGCGCTGAGAGAGCCGCCGTCACGATGGCGCGGAATCCGATATCGACCCCGCCGGAGATCAGGAGGAAGCCGAGCGGGAGAGAGGCGGCCAGCATCCCGATCTTGAACAGGCGGTCCGACATCCTCACGGCGGCTGCGATGACAACTGCGAACGCCCCGAACAGCGCGGCGTTCTGCGCCCCGGCTTGCTCGATCGTTGCGTAGACGCCTTGATCAAACGCCAGGATGGCGACGGACAGCAGCGCCATCGGCAGCACAACGAGCATGGCGTGAATCCAGTCCTTGCGGCTCAGCCAAACCATCAGCGCGCCGATGACGCCAAGCCCCGCAGCGCCCAGCCCGATTCCCAGCGCCCAGCTCAGCGGGTCGCGCGCCTCATAGCCGCCGCTCAACACGCTCCACGCCGCGTGGGCAGTGGTGCCAAGGCTGATCATGCTGACGAGCAGGACGGGGAAGAGGGCGTATCCAAGCCATGAGAAGACCCACGCGCGGCGGCTGAACCGGAAGACGCCCAGCGCGCTAATCACAATGGCGACTGCCGCCGCCGCCGCGATCCATTCCAGGTTGTACCAGAGGCGCGTCGCGAAGAAAAAGGCGGCGACAAGGCTTGGGAAAGCGGACATCGCCGCGTCCGGCCAGGACCCCTGGTTCCGGATGCGCTCCACTTGCGCCGCGACGGCGCGGGCATCCCCGAAGGCGAGCGCGGCCTGTGCCCTTGCCTCCGCCGGGTCGATGCCTCGTTCCCGCAGGGTGGCGCTATGGTCTTCGATGTGGTCTGCCAGCTCCCGCAGCACGCTGCGGCGAGACCGGATTCTCGTGAGAACCTGGCTCGTCAGCGCGTGAATCGGGGTGGAGATGCTGCTCGGTGACGGCATGTCCGTATGGGCTGCTACGGCGTGGAGCCGGCTATGACCATGTTGACGGCGCGTGAGAAGTTGAGCCACTCCGCCCGGCGCTGCTCCAGTCGCTGGAGGCCGCGAGTGGAAATGGCGTAGTAGCGTCGGTATTGCCCGCCCGGCGACGTTCGCCACAGCCCCTCGATGAGGCTGTCGCGCTCCAGGCGGTGCAGGGCCGGGTACAGCGTGCCCTCCTTCATGGAGAAATAACCCTCGGAGCGGCGTTCCACCTCCCGGAGGATTTCATAGCCGTACATCGGACGCTCGCTCAGCAGCGCCAGGAACAGGGAATCCGTGCTCCCCTTCAGGAGCTCGCGCTCACTCATGCCTCACCCCCCGGGCATCACCGCCCATCGCAACCACCGCCAATTCTACCACTTACGGCGCAAGGCGGGGTTTGTGCCGGAAATGTGGCAGGGACGGGGGGCTACTTTGCGCCGCCGCTTGGGGCAGGCGCGGCGGCGGGCGTCTGGAGGCCGACGCCAAAGCCCTCCGTCATCACGCGCCGGAGCCTGGTGACCAGCGTGAGGGCAATGAAGACAACCGCGATGAATACGACCCCGGAAACGATGAGGACGGGAACCGAGCCGAAGATGTCTGCAATGAATCCAAACACCATGTTGAGAATCGCCATCAGGCTGAGCGCGGACATGGCGAACAGGCTGGAAACGCGCCCCCGAATCCCGTCCGGCACAACGGTCTGGATGTAGGTGATGGACAGCGACATGAACGGCGCCTGCGTCAGGCCCATGATGAACGCGCCGGCAAGGCCGGTCGACTGCGACGGGGCGAATCCGAGAACGAGGACGCCGACCGAGCTTCCGGCGGCGGACAGGAGCAGGGCAATGCCCTTGGTTCGCTCGCTCCGGATGCCCGCAATGAGCATGACGCCGACGACCGCGCCGAGTCCGAAGAATGCCAGGAAGGACGCGAGCGCGGAATCCGTCGCCCATTGGTCCGTGCCGTGGACGGGAAGAATCGACTCAAAGCCCATGGTCAGGCCGCAGTGGAATGCGACGAAGATGAGCATGAGGCCGACGGTGGGCGTCCGGTAGGCGTACACCACGCCCGCCGTGAACACCGTCCAGATCGAGTCGCCCTGCTGGATCGCGCCGGAGGACGCCGTTCGGATGGTCAGGACGAGGAGCATGGCGATGATGTACCCGCCCGCCGCGACGGCGAACGCGATGCCAATGCTCGCCTCGCTCAGCCAGCCAAGCGCCAGCACGGATAACCCGCCGACGAGGCGCGAGCCCTGCAGGGAGATGTTGTTGAGCGCGATCGCGTTGAGGAGGTCATCCTTGCTGACGAGGTTCGGCACCAGCGCGTTTTGCGTGGGCATCTGCACGCCGCGCGCAATCCCGCTCAGCAGCGATATGACCGGCAGGTGCCAGAGCACGATCGCGTCTGCGAAATAGAGCCAGACCAGCAGGAGCGCCAACAGCACGTTGACCGCGTGGGCCACGGCGATCAGGTAGCGCCTGTCAAACTTGTCCGCCAGCACGCCGCTGAACGGCGGCACGACCACGAAGGGGATCAGCGCGGCGAACGTCGTGACACCGACCCAGAACGAGGATTCGTCGGATATGTCGAAGGCGAGGACGCCGCGTGCGGCAATGAGTCCCCAAACGCCCGCCCCGGCAAAGGTGGCGGAGAGCCAGAATCGGCGGAAATCCCTGTACTTGAGCGCCGCCACGTAGCGGCGCAACAGACCCATTTCCTGCGCAGGTGCGCTCTCAGTCATCAGCTCCCCTTGGTGATGATCTCACCAACCTCAGATTCCGTATCATAGCAAATCTGCGTCAACCCCTCCTTACAACCGGCTAAAAATATTCGCAATGATCTGCAGCGTGATAATCGCCACCAGCGGCGTGATGTCAATCATCCCCACAAGCGGAATGACGCTCCGTAGCGGCCCAAGGATCGGCTCCGTGATGTGATAGACGGTGGCCACGAGGGGATTCTCGTTGCTGACGTTCGGAAACCAGGAGAGAATCGCCCGCACGAAGATGGCGATCGTCAGCACCTGGCACAGGATGACGACGAAGGTTGTGATGAAGTCCATGTGCTACGACAGTTCGCGCGATTTCCGGTAGGCGGCGATGACTGCCTGCGTGACGGCCGCGCGGAGTCCGCCGTTCTCAAGCGCGGCGATGCCCTCCGCGGTTGTGCCGCCCGGCGACGTGACCATGTTGCGGAGCGCGGCGGGGTGCATGTTCGATTGGTCTGCGAGCGCCGCCGCCCCCAGCAGCGTCTGCCGCGCAAGCAGCTCCGCCTGGTCGCGCGGGATGCCGACGTGGACGCCGGCGTCGATCATCGCCTCCAGGAACAGGAACACGTAGCCGGGCCCGCTGCCGCTCAGGGCAGTCGCCATGTCGATGTAGTGTTCGTCGTGGACTTCCAGTTCCCGCCCCATCGCGGCAAGGATGCGCCGCGCCATGTCCCGCTGCGGCTGCGTGACCTCCGGTGTCGCCGTCCACACGCTCATCCCGTGGCCAATCTGCGCGGGCGTGTTGGGCATGACGCGGACAATCTGGTCGCAGCCGGTCACGTCCCGCAGTTTATCGATGCGGACGCCGGCGGCGATGGAGAGGTAGGGGCCGGGCGTGACGTTTCCCCGCTTGATGCCGGACAGCGCCTCGATGTGCTGGGGTTTGAGCGCGATGACGGCAAAGCCGTTGGAGACGACCTTTGCCGCGTCATAATTGTCGGCGACCACCTGGACGCCGTGCTTCTGCGCAAGGTAATCGCGGCGGGCGGCGTCGATTTCGCCGACGACAATCTCGCCGGGCTGTGCCACGCCATTATGGATGAGGGCGGTGATCATGGCTTCCGCCATGACGCCGCCGCCGATGAATGATATTCCTGCCACGGGGCCTCCTGCGTTAAGTATAGCGGGGGCGGCTATCACGTATACTGGAGGGAGCGCTCCGCGGTAGCTCAGTCGGTAGAGCGGTCGGCTGTTAACCGATTGGTCGTAGGTTCGAGTCCTACCCGCGGAGCCAAGCCTCCTTAAAGGGGCGTCCGGATACTGCAATGTCATTCTGAACGGAGCGCAGCGGAGTGAAGAATCCAAGGAGCCACTTAAGTGACCACAACGTACCGTGAACTCGGCAAATCCGCAGCCCGCAAAGACGGCCCGGAGAAGGTGACGGGCGGCGCGGAATATACGGTGGACGTGGCCCTGCCGGGGATGCTGTGGGGCAGGGCCCTCCGCAGCCCGTATCCCCATGCCCGCATCGTCAGCATCGACACCTCACAGGCGGAGGCTCTCCCCGGCGTCCACGCCGTCTTAACCGGAGACCATGACCTTGTTAAAGGAGTCCGCATCGGGCGGCGTCTCTATGATGTTCCCGTCCTCGCGCAGGGGACGGCGCTGTTCATCGGTGACAAGGTGGTGGCGGTGGCAGCCGAATCCAAGGACCTGGCGGACGCCGCTCTCGACCTGATCGAGGTCGAATACGAGGAGTTGCCCGTCGTCGCGGACGTTCGCTCCGCCCGCGCCGGTGACGCCCCCGTGCTCCATCCCGATCTGAACTCGTATGAAGGGTTGCCCGCGCAGGTCGAAGGGCGGCACCTGAATCTCTTCGCCCACCAGGTGTGGGACAAGGGCGACGTCGAGGCCGGATTCGCGGACGCGGACGTGATCGTGGAGGCGGATTACTCGCTCTCCAAGGGACACCAGGCGTATCTTGAGTCGCATAACTGTGTCGTCAAAGCCGAGCCGGACGGTCGCGTGGAGATATGGGCCAGCAACAAGGCGCCCTTCAACATGCGGGCGCAGATGGCGCAGGCGTACGGCATCCCCGCCGACTCCATGAAGGTCAACCCGACGTATATCGGCGGCGACTTCGGCGGCAAGGGCAGTTCCATGGACGTCCCGCTTGCCTACGCGCTCTCCCGCGCCTCGGGCCGTCCCGTCAAGATGGTGATGGATTACACGGAGGAGCTGCAGGCGGCGAACCCGCGCCACGGCGGCGAGGTCACGATCCGCGCAGGCGTCAAGCAGGACGGCACGCTGGTCGCGTGGCGCGCCGAGGCATATTGGAACAGCGGCGCGTACGGTGGATTCAAGCCGGTGCCTACTGCGAACCTCGTCGGTGCGCAGCACCTTGCGGGCGGGCCGTACCGCATCCCGCACGTCCGCATCGACTCGTGGCAGGTGTACACCAATTCCGTGCCCGGCGGCCACTACCGCGCGCCGGGCGAGCCGCAGTCCATCTTCGCCGCGGAATCGCACATGGACTCCCTCGCCCGCGCCATCGGCATGGACCCGCTGGACTTTCGCCTGGCCAACCTGATCGGTGAGGGCGAGGAGACGCCGACGGGCCATCACTTCGTTGACCTGCGGGCGCGCGAGACGCTGGCGGCGGCGGTGGACGCGGCAGGCTATCACGCCCCCAAGCCGCCGCATGTGGGGCGCGGGATGGCGATGGCGGACCACGGCGCGCCGGGCGGTGAGACGCACGCGACCGTGACCGTGCTGGATTCCGGCGACGTGACGGTTGAGACGCCGCTGTTTGAGCAGGGTGCGGGGCAGTACACGATCCTGGCGCAGGTGGTCAGCGAGGAGATCGGCGTGCCCATCGAGCGGATCAGCGTCGTGCCGCGCGATACGGACAGCGTGTCGTTTGATTCCGGCATCGGCGGCAGCCACACAACGCGCCTGATCACCGTCGCCGGCCATGAGGCAGGCTCGCTGGCGCGTCAGCAGCTGCAACGCCTTGCAGCGGAACTCCTGGGCTGGAACGAGGAATCCATCACCGCCGAAAACGGCAAGCTAATCCACAACGAGGACTCCATAGAAATAGCAGACCTCGTCGCCCGCGCCGGCGCCCCCGTCGTCGCCCGCGGCCACGTCCAGGACACCTCCCCCTCCCCCATGACGTCGTTCGGGGCGCAGATCGCAGAAGTCCGCGTAGACCCGGACACAGGACAGGTAACGCTCGAAAAATTCACCACGGCCCACGACGTGGGCACCATCATCAACCCGGTCTCGCACCAGGGCCAGTTGGAGGGCGGCGTCGTCCAGGCCATCGGCTTCACCCTGATGGAGGCCCTGGAAGTGGACGAAAGCGGCCGCGTAGCAAACCCGTCCCTCGCGGAGTTCAAGATCCCAACGGCCAGCGATCTCCCCGAATTGCAAACCGTCCTCGTCGAAGCCCCAAGCGGCTCCGGCCCCTACAACATCAAATCCGCAGGCGAAAGCTCAAACACCCCAACCGCCGCCGCAATAGCAAACGCCATAGAAGACGCCGCCGGCGCCCGCATCCGGAACCTCCCCATAACAGCAGAGGCGGTATACAGGGCGCTGCGCCCTTCGACAGGCTCAGGGTGAGCGGAATGGTGTCAGGGTGAAGCCAGCCGCTCAGCTTCCGTTACGTAGTCCGCAGTCTCGCGGACCAGGCGGCTAATATCCTCCGGGTCATAATGATCGTGGTAGAAACAGTCGCCGTGCAGTGCTTCCTGCCGGTCAAAGTAGCGGAGGCGGAGTTCCGACACTGACTGGTCCTTCACGGATAGCATCCGAAGCCGGCGGCCGGCGTCGGTGGACTTTCCCGGCTCCTCCCCCGTGCGGGCAAGAACCAGCGCCTCCGTCGCGCGCATGGTGGCGCACCACGCCTTCTCCGCCGCGTCCCGGATATCGCCGGCGGCCATGCGCTCAAAGGCGGCGTCCCGCATTAGGCGGGCATCCGCGAATATGCTTGCCGCGTCGGCCTCAATTGTTGCCATGGGTTACTCCAAAAGCACTATACCACGCCACCCCTTCGACAGGCTCAGGGTGACCGGAATGGTGTCCAGGGTGAGCGGGAGTGTGCGCTATTCAGGCGTGCCCTCGTCCGCTCCCCGCCGCCGCATGATCAGGTACGCCCCCGCTCCCAGCAGGGCCAGCACGACCAGCCCGCCTACTATCGCGCCCGCGCCCAGTACGCCGTCGCCAGGCTCAGGCGTGGCGGTGGGCGGCGGCGGGGGCGTTGCCGTCGGGGCAGGAGTCGGCGTATTCGTCGGCTCCGGTGTTGCCGTCGGCTCCGGTGTGGGCGTCGGCGTATTCGTGGGCACCGGCGGCGGCGGTGTTGCCGTGGGCCGTGGTGTCGCTGTGGGCGTCGCCGTGGGCCGTGGTATCGCCGTGGCCTCCGGCGTCGGTGTTGCCGTCGGCTCGAATACCGGGATAACCGTGATCCGCAAAGTCTGCTTCGCCGTGTGCAGGACGCCGTCGATCACGCCGCTCGCGGTCACCGTGATAGTCGTGTTGCCTTCGCTCCTGGCGATGATGCGCAGCCGTGTTGCTCCCTGGAGACGCACTTCGGCAATCGCAGGACGGGCCGACACTGCGTCGTATGTCGCCTTCGCACCGGCCGGTTCCACCGTGAACCCCTGGTCGATGTTGTCAACGAACCGGAGGCCTCCCACTTCCAGTGTTCCCACGCGGGGATTCCAGTCGCTGTTCGCGGTGATGCTGCTCACCGGCACGTCCACGGGCCCCGGGCTCGGGAGGGCGGGCAAACTGAAGCTGACGCTGCTCAGCGCGGTTCCGTCACAGTTCGTGCCCAGCCACCAGGAGAATGTGTAATCGTAGCCCGGCGTCAGATCGGTGAGCGGCGCGCGGTCCGCGTTATAGACCGTCGTGCAGGACCCCGCGCCAGGCGCCGTTTGGCGATACGACCAATCGGTGGCAGTGCTGGTGATGCCCAATGTCGCCGTGGTTTCTTCGATATCGAAGGCGGTCAGCCTGTACGTGGTGAAGGTAATGATGTCGTTTATGGGGCCGCAATCGCTGTGGGCGTATATCGTGTAGGTGTAGGTGGTTCCCGGCGTCAAGCCCGTGAGATGCGCCGCGGGATTCGTGAAGCCGGTGCGGATGGTTGTGCAGGCAGTGTCCGGTCCCTTGTCGGCCGCGTACCACCACTCGAAGATGTTCGGCTGGTCGGTGATACGCAGTGTTGCGGTGGTTTCCGTGATGTCTTCCACGACAACGGGGTCTTGTTGCGCCTCTGTGGGCGCGGCGCCGAGGGCCTGGATGCTGAGGAAAGCGGCAAGGACGGCGATCAACCAAAAGATGGCGTATCGTCCGCCGGGCCGGGATAAAGCAAACCGGCCCCTACCCGAACCGCGTGGTAAACCCCGGTGGTCAGATCGATTTTTCATGCACGCTATTCAACTTTCCCGCAGCCGCGCTCTGCGTATTAAGTCTAGCAGAGGGGGCAACGGGGCTTTTTCAGAGGGCTGGCTCCCGCTTTCACGGGAAAAACGCAGGGCGGCGGCGCTATTCGGGCGTGCCGGCTTCTGTGCCGCGCCGCCGCATGATCAGGTACGCCCCCGCTCCCAGGATGGCCAGGATGACCAGCCCGCCGATGATCGCGCCCGCGCCTATCCCGCCCTCAGGCTCGGGCGTGGCGGTGGGCGGCGGCGGGGGTGTTGCCGTCGCGGTGGCCGTCGGCTCCGGCATCGGCGTCGGGGTGGCCGTCGGCTCCGGCATCGGTGTCGGCGTATTCGTGGGCACCGGCGGCGGCGGGGTTGCCGTGGGCCGCGGCGTCGCCGTGGGCGTCGCTGTCGGCGCCGGGATTGCCGTGGCCTCAGGCGTCGGCTCAGGTGTCGGCTCGACGTCCGATGGCGCCACGCGAACCGTAAACATCTGCGTATCGGTATGCAGGACGCCGTCGATCACGGCCGTCGCGGTCACAGTAATGGTCGTTCTGCCCTCGCCCACAGGCCGCACGCGCAGCGTCGTTGCGCCCATGAGCATGACACTGGCGACGTTAGACTGGGCTGACGCAACCTCGTATGTCGCCTTCGCTCCGGCAGGTTCAACAATGAAACCGTCGTCGATATTCTCAAGGAAGAACGCCGAACTGCCCTCCTGGCGATAAGGCACGTTAGGACTCCAGTCGCTGTTCGCCGTCAGGCTGCTCGGCGGAACATCCACCGGTGTTGGCGCCGCCGGAACGCCGGACGTCGTGAAGCTGACGCTGCTCAGGGTGCTGTCGGTGCATCCCTTGCCCAGCCACCATGAGTAGTTGTAGTCGGTGGCAGCAGACAGGCCGGTGAGCGTCGTGCGGTCATTGTTGAAGACCGTCGTGCAGGTCGTTGACCCGGGCGCGGTCTCCCGGTACGACCAATCGGTCGCGGCGCCCGTGATGCCCAGCTTGGCCGTTTTGTCTCCAATCTCAAAGGCGGTGAGCTTGTACGTCGTGAACGTTACCGGGTCTTCGATTATCCCTGCGCAGCCTTCGGAGACGAATACCGAATACGTGTAGGTGACTCCGGGCGTCAGGCCGGTGAGCTTCGCCGGCGGGTTCATGTCGCCGGTGCGGGCGCTCACACAACTCGTGTGCGGGCCCTTGTTGGCGCTGTACGACCATACCGCGCTCGCGTGGTTGTCCAGGCGAAGTGTCGCCGTCGTTTCCGCAATGTCTTCGATGATTATTTGCGTGCCCTGTGCGCTGGCAGGCGCTGCGGTGAGGGCCTGGATGCTGAGGATGGCGGCAAGGACGGCGGCGAGGCCAACGATGATAAAAAGTGACAAAACCGGGGGGTGACGCTGATTATTCATGGGCGCTATTCAACTCTCTTCTGCAGCCGCGCTCTGCGTTTCATGCGTGTTAAGTGTACCAGAGGGGGGCAACGGGGCAGAAAGAACGAGGGGGTGCGCGTCGCGCACCCCCTCGCTGGTGTCGGGTTTAAGCCGGGTTAGCGGAGGTTTTGGTCTCCGTTTGTTGCGTCATCGTCACCGTCGCCGCCCTCGGTATCATCGACGCCGTCATCGTCCCCGGCGTCATCGCCTGCGGGCGAATCGTCCAGGCTGTTTGCGGGGGCGCCGTCCGGGCCGTTCCCGCCGCCTCCGCGCCGCTGTAGCAGGAAGTACGCGCCTGCGCCGATGATGGCCAGGATGATGAGTCCGATGATGATCGCGCTGAGGCCGATCCCGCCTACTTCAGGCTCAGTGGGCGTCGCCGTCGGCGGCACGGGTGTCGCGGTTGGCACAGGTGTCGCGGTCGGCGGCACGGGTGTTGCGGTCGGCGGCACGGGTGTTGCCGTGGGGACTTCAGGTGTCGGGGTTGGCGGCACGGGCGTCGGGGTTGGCGGCACGGGCGTCGCGGTTGGCGGGATAGGCGTGGCCGTCGGCGGGACGGGTGTGGCCGTTGGAGGGACGTACTCGCCGGAAACGCGAACCTTGACGGTGCTCATTGCCGACGCGCCGCGATCCGGGTCTGCCGTGATCGTCAGTGTGGTCTTACCCTCGTCGGCGCCGACAAGCCTGGCATTCGAGCCGGTGATAACCGGCCTGGCGACGACCTGTTGATTGCCGACCGTGACAGTGTAGGTAACTGCCGTATCTGAATCATGGATGGAGAAGTACTGTGAGAGGTCTATGTTCCTGGCGCTGTCGGCGCCGAGGGCGATATCCCGCGGCATCGCGGCGGCGGTTACGTTCGCCTTCGCCATTACCTCAATCGTGGCGGTATCGGAGTCGCCGACGCCGATGGTGAGCGTGTAGGTTGTGCCGCCCATCAACTCCTTGCCTGCCGCAAGAGTGAGATTGCGAGAGCCTATGTCGTCTGTGTCTCCCAGGGCGAACGTTCCCGCATCGTCCCCTGTCAATGTTGCGCCAAGCGGCATGCCCTGCGCCTTGGGAGTCAGAATCGCGATGGTGCTGCCCGCGCCGGTGTTGTCCAGGACGGAGACTTTGCAGGTCCCGTCGGCTTCTATCGAGCACGGTGTCGGTGTCCCGTGCGTTGCCGCTGCGGATGGCGTGGCGGCTGGGGCCTGGAAGGCAAAGAATGCGGCGGCGAGGGCCGCGAAAGCGAGGATGAGATAGCGGGTGGCCGGGTGTTTGAGTTCAATCTTCATGGACGCTGTATATTCCTTTCCGCAGCCGCGTTGTGTGGTCTTGGTTGGCAGGACGTGGCCTGACAACTCGCCTCCCCCGCGTGCGGGGCGCGCAAGCGCCCACGCGCGGTCATGCAGGGATTGCATGACCCTTGTCCGTAGGATTGTAGCAAGTATGGGCGGCGCTAGCAATAGCGGGGTGCGTTACAGCGCCTGCCAGTGGCGCTTGTTGTTCACGCGGATGACGCGCCCGATGTTGGAGCCGACGGGCATGTGGCCCGATGCGACGATGAGCCCCTCATCCTCAAGACGCTGAACAAGCGATGCCCGCGTCTGCGCGGCGAGCGGCTTGTCAACGTCAAACCCGACGTTCCATGACGTTTCCGTTAACTGCGCGGCGGTGTGGAAGGCGTCGCCGATGATAATTGCCTTCTCGCCGCCGGAGCTGATGAGGAAGCACTGGTGGCCGGGCGTGTGGCCCGGCGTCACGAGCGTGGTGATCTCGTCCGTGATCGCCTCGCCGTCGCCGACGATCTCCAGCGCGTTGAAGTCCTGGAGGGGGATGATGTTGTTCTCCACGTGGGGGGAGTTGGGGAGGACGTCCGCAGAGGTAAAATAGTCCCAGTCGCCCTGCGGGATGCTGTAGGCGGCGTTGGGGAACGTGGGGCGGGGAGTGTCGCCGTCCCACGTGACGTTCCAGCCGACGTGGTCGCCGTGCAAGTGGGTAATGAGGACGCGCGAGATGTCGTCCGCGTCGATGCCCGCGCCGTTGAGCTGGTCCATGAGTTGGCCGCCGATGCCGCCCATCGCCTCATGGGGCCCGCGCCCAAGGCCCGTATCGACGAGCATCGTCTGCCCGCGTGAGCGCAGCGCGAAAAATCCCATCTGGAAAGGAAGCTGCCCATAAGGCGTCAGCGTATCCTTATAAGCGTCCCACGCCGAGGCAGGAACATCAGGAAACACCATCCCAGTATCCCGAGGCGCCGGCCCAATATCAACAAACGCAAGAATTTGGACGTTGCCGATAGAAATCGTCGTGGACGTCATGATGCCTTCTTCCCGATGCGCCCTCATGAGCTAGGCGTAATAGAGGCGGTCGCCCTTCGGTTGGGGCACCTCCGCCCCGTCCTCACGCGCGGTATCGATCCAGAACTCCATGGCCTCGGTGATGCTCTTGAGCGCCTCCTCATAGGTATCGCCGTGTGCCATGCAGCCGGGTAGTTCCGGCACGTCGGCGATATAGACCTCGTCCACGTTGCTCCAGTAGATGATGATCTCATATTGCAGCACTACTCACCTCCAAACAGGCCGCTCTCTATGATAGCGTCCCTAACCTGGCGCACCTGGTACCCTTTCGCTTGCCCACCCAATCGCTGGATATTGATCCGACCGGCGAAGTCGCTTCTTGTGAATATGTGGTGACTCCCCCTGATTCGCTCTCTGAATCCGTGGCGGCGCAGGAACGTGCGGAGGTCATCGAACCGCATGTTGTTGTCGGATCGCCCACTGAGAATCCTACGCCCTATCCTGTCGTCTCCGTTCACCACTGTATGGTAGCGCGTTAAGAGGTGGGGTGTAAGGGCGTCCTCGGTGCTATACTTGCGGACATGATGCGGGTGTGGACCGGATGATGCGCCAAGTGTATGTGGGCTCTGTTGAGCCTCGTGTTGGGAAGACTGTCATCGCGTCTGCCCTTGCGCGCCTTGGCGTGGACGCGGCGGAGGTTGACGCCGGGGCTTCGGATGCCGAGGTTCTCCTCGTATTGTGGTATGACGAGCATTCAATGGGGGAGGGCGACGCGTCCGCCATCCGCGCGGCGGCGGAACGATTCGGCGACCGAATCTCCCACATCATCATCAACGCCGTGCCGGAACTGCGGATGCGCTATGTGGAAACGTCGCTCCTGCCCGCCGTCGCGGACGCCGGGCTTCCTCCCGTTGCCGCCTTAAAGCAGGATCGGCTGCTCAGCGCGCCGACGATGCGCGAGATCGTGGAGCATCTTGACGCGGACGTGGTGGCGCACCCGGAGGGGCTGGACGTTCTTGTGCCTCGCGTGATGCTCGGCGCGCTCGCGCTCGACGGCGGCATCTACTACTACGGGCAGACCGACCGGAAGATCGTGGTAACGCGGTGGGACCGCCCCGACCTCCAGATGCCCGCCATGGCGACGGGCTGCCAGGGGCTCATTCTGACGGGCGGGCAGGGGCCGATTCCGTATGTGCAGAATCGCGTCGATGAGCTGCGGATACCCGTGGCTGTCGTGCCCGGCGGCACGGTCGCCACGGCCACACGCCTGAGCGACGGCGCGCTCGGCGGGCGCGGCCGGATGCACCCGGACAAGGTCGCCGTGATGGCGGGCCACTTAAAGGACACCCCGCTCGCGCAGGACCTCCTGGCGGTCTCCGCATGACGGAGGCCGACGAGGCGCACATCCTCGGCCCTGCCGACCAGTTCGACATCGAGGCCGTGGGGCAGCCGGGCGACCGTCGATTCAGAATCCTCGTGCAGGGCCCGGGCGGCGATGCCACCATCTGGCTTGAAAAAGAGGACATGAGCCGCCTCGCGCTGTCCATCGAGCGCCTCCTCCAGATGGTTCAACGAAGCGTCGAGGAGGCCTCGTCGCGGCGGGTCAACATGGAGGAGCTGCCCCGGGAATCGCCCTCGCGTTCTTTCGAGTTCCAGTCCGGCTCATGGGCCGTCGGCTACCTGGAATCGGCGCACGTGATCGAGTTCCAGGCGCACGACATCGAGGACGAGGAGGATTCCCAGCCGCGCCTCCGCTTCTGGACGACGATGGCGCAGTGCCGCGATTGGTCGGCCAGCGCGCTGGAGGCCTACTCCGCCGGGCGCCCCCGATGCCCGCTGTGCCACGGCCCCCTGAACCCCGGAATGAATCACGTGTGCCCGATGGCGAACGGCCACCATGCAGCGTCCTGAAGGCTGCGACTACGCGAATCCCGCGCCGGATATCGTTGCGGCGATCACCGGCGGGGATTTCGTGGACATGCGCCCGCATCCGTACGGCTCGAACGCGGTTTTCACGGGGCTGATCGAAGGGCCGGCGGGGCGAGCGAGGGTCATCTACAAGCCGCAGCGGGGTGAAGCGCCGCTGTGGGATTTCCCGCCGGGCACGCTGTATTTAAGGGAGTGCGCGGCGTTTGAACTGAGCCGCGCGCTGGGCTGGCGCATGGTTCCGTTCACCATCGCGCGGGACGGGCCGTACGGCATCGGCGCGGTGCAGATTTTCGTCGAGCACAACCCGGCGGAAACGTATTTCACGCTCCGGAATGAGCGCTGGGACGATCTGCGGCGGATGGCGCTGTTCGACGCGCTGGCGAACAACGCGGACCGCAAGGGAAGCCATTGCCTGCGTGATGAAGCCGGGAGTTTGTGGGGCATCGACCATGGCCTGATGTTCAACGAGGACTACAAGCTGCGGACGGTGATCTGGGATTTTGAGGGGGAGCAGATACCGGACGGCCTGCTGGACGATCTCCGGGATTTGCGCCCGCGTTTGGAGGAGGGCGGGGATTGCGCCGCGCTGATGGGCGGGTTCCTTTCACGGTATGAGGTGGAGGCGCTGCGAGAGCGTCTGGAGGTCTTGGTGGAGGAGGGCATATTCCCCGTGGCTGGCCTAGGCCGCAACGTCCCCTGGCCCCCGCTCTAACGCCGCCGTTCCGCCCACCACCGCCTGAGCCGGAGAATATACCGCGAGCGCAGGTGAACCCGTTCCCCCGCGTGCGCCGCCACCTCCGCGCCGCCCGCCAATATGGCCCCCCGCCACCCATGCAGGTCATCCAGGGACACGCCCTCGTCTCCGAAAGAGGCGAACTCCGACCACGGCCCGCGCCACGCCTGCTTTTCAAGCACCCGCCCGCCCGCCTCCTCCACGAGGAGCACGCCGGCGGCCACGTCCCATATCTTGGGCTGGGCAAAGAGGACTAGCTGCATTGATCCCCGCGCAACCAGCGTCATCTCATAGGCGACAGAGCCGAGAGACCGGACCTCCCCCAGTCGCATTCGCAGGCCGTCCTTGAACCCCCACGTGCGCCAGTACCAGGACGGCATTCCGGTGAGCCGCCCGCGCTCCGGCTCCGCGTTGGGGGTGACGGCGATGGGCCTGCCGTCCTGGAACGCCCCTGCTCCCCGCCGCGCGTGGATGACGGAGCCGCCGTCCGGGCCGGGGACGAAGATTGCTGCCACGGCAGGACGGCCCCTGTGCAGGACGCCGATGGATGACGCGAAGACGGGGAAGCCGTTCAGGAAATTCGTCGTGCCGTCGAGCGGATCAAGCACCCACACGAATTCGGCGGAGCCGTGCTCCGAGTTGGCGTTCTCCTCGCCGACGATGCCGTGATCGGGGAACGCCGTGGCAATTGCCGACCGCAGCCAGTCCTCGGACGCGCGGTCGGCCTGCGTCACGGGGTCGCGTCGTCCCTCGGTCTTGTACTCGATCTCCAGCGGCTTGCGAAAGTGGTCGAGGAGGATGTCGCCGGCGCCCCGCGCAAACTCAACGGCGCGGCGCTCGATCTCCTCGAGTTGGGCCGCGTGTCCTGTAGCATCATCGGAATCCGTCACGCGCCCACCATAGCCACGCGCCCATCACCCCGTCAAACACCCCCCCTAAATCACCCGCCTCTTATACGCCGCCGCAAGCGCAAACACACCCGTCGCAACGAGCGCCATCGCCGGGCCGGACGGCAGATTCACGTAATAGGAGAGGTACAGCCCCGCGATGGCGGAGAGCGAGCCGATGACCGCGCCGACGACCATGCCGCCAACGAACCGGCGCGCGAGCAGGTGGCCGGCGGCGGCGGGCGTGACGAGCATGGCCATGACCAGAACGATGCCGGCGGCCTGGATGCCGATCACGATGACCAGGGCGAGCAGCGTGAGCAGGGCGTAATCCAGGAGCCCGACGCGTATGCCCACGACCTCCGCGCTGACGGGGTCAAACGTGGCGTAGACGGCGAGGCGGTGAATTGCGTAGAGGCCGGCGACGACCAGGGCGGCCAGCGCAAGCGAGACGTAGACGTCTGCCGTGGAGACGCCCAGAACCTGCCCGAGCAGCAAGTCCTCCACGTTAATGGTGAGTCCCTCCGCCGAACCCAACATGATGAGCCCCAGCGCGAACATTCCGGCGAAGACAATGCCGATCGCGGTGTCCTCGCCGATGCCGGTCTTGCGGCTGATGAAGCCCATCGTGGCAGCGACGCCAACGCCCGCCGGCACCGCCGCGATCAGCGGGCTGAATCCCAGCATGAAGGCGACGACCATGCCGGGGAGGACGGCGTGCGCGAGCGCGTCGCCCATGAAGGAGCGCCCCCGCGCGATGACGTATGCGCCGATGATGGGGCACATCGCGCCGACGAGCACGGACACGATGAGCGCCCGGATCATGAAGCTGTATTGGAAGGGATCGAGGATGAACTCAGTCATGGCCGCCGTGCGCGACTTCGTGCCTCTCCTCGATTGTGGTGCGCCGCGGCCCTTCTTCGTGGCTGTGCGTTTGGCCGTCGCTGGTGGCAAAGACGACGCCGTGGGAGCCGTACAACTCTTCCAGCACCTGCGGGGTGAACGCCTCCTCGGGCGGCCCGCACGCGCAGACGTGCCTGTTGATGCAGAGGCAGATGTCGAATCGCTCCACGAGATTCGTGAGGTCGTGGGTGGCGAGCAGAATGATCTTGCCCTCGTCGCGCAGGCCGCGCAGCACCTGGACGATGTCCTCCTGCGCGCCAACGTCGACGCCGCTGAACGACTCGTCCAACAGCAGAACGGAGGCCTCCTGGCAGAGCGCCCGGGCGATGAACGCGCGCTGGCGCTGGCCGCCGGACAGCTCCGTCATGAGCGCGGAGCGCCGGTCCCAGAGGTTGACGCGCTCAAGGCTCAACTGGCACAGCTCCTTGTCCTCCCGGGTGTAGCGCCGCAGGAAGCCCTTCTTGCTGGTGCGGCCCATCATCACGACGTCCTCGACGGTGACGGGGATTCGCCAGTTGATGCTGTCGCGCTGGGGGACATATGCCACGCCGCCCTTGTTGAGGGGCCGCTCCGCGCGAATCTCGGCGGTGCCGTGGTGAATGGGGATGCGCCCGGAGATCGCCTCGAAGAGCGTGCTCTTGCCCGCGCCGTTCGGCCCGACGACCCCGACGAGCGTGCCGGGGCCGAATTCAAAGGAAACGTCCGTCAGGATGCGCATGCCGGCCCGCTCAACGGTCAGATCAGTGACGATAATACATGGCTCAGCGTCCTTAAAATCGTTTAGCGATGTCAACATTGTGAATTTTTTCCTCGCCGTTTTGATACGAGACAACGCGCGTTTTGGATACAAAAAGTCGTCACGCTCAGGATACACGCAAGTGACCGATGGACGGAACAGGCCGGTTTTCTCGCGCGCACGTCGCGCAACTAATATACAGTTCAATCCGATGCCCAATGATAGCGCCGCCAACCTCATTGCCGATGAGGCGCAGAAGCCTCTCAATGGTGCCCGCGTGGAATTCGCCAATTGCGCCGCACGTCACGCAGACGGTGTGATGGTGGTGTTCTGCGTGGGCCATGGAGTAGCGCGGCTCCCCATTGAGCAAGCTCAATTTGCAGATGATGCCCGATTCCATCAGGAGTTTGATGGTGCGGAAGACGGTGGCGCGGCCAATGTGCGGCAGGTCGCGCACGAGGTCTTCGGCGGTGAAACCGTCACTCCTCTTCTCAAGGTTCTCAACGATTTCCCTGCGCGGCAGGGTGGAGCGGTAGCCCTGGTTCTCCAGGGCGGCGAGAATGTTTGCGCCTTTAATCTCGGTAGTCATGATACCCGGTCTTGCTTCCCTCAGTGCGGCTGCTGCTTTCGATGTGCATAATACAAAGATACCTTGTCTCAATAGATGCGTCAACATCTTGCCCGACGCGGCGGGTCTAGTTCCTGATGAGAAGCCCCGGTTGGCACGTCATGCAGTAGTCCGTGATGCGCCGGTTGGCGCTGAGACGGCTGATCCGCCCGCCGCAGCGCGGGCATTCCTGGTTCGCCTTGCCGTGAACTGACAGCCATTCGCGCCGCTCCAGGTGGATGTCCTCGCCGATGAGCTCGCGCAGGACGACGACGGCGCGGCGGGGAATGGCGTAGACGGCTGCGTGGAGGCGGGCGACCTCGGCGTCTGAAAGGTCCGCGCGGCGGCGGAACGGGGAGATGCCGGCCTCCCACGCGATTTCGTCCGCGTAGGCGTTGCCGATGCCCGCCACAAGCGAGCCCCGCGTCAGGATTCCCTTGATCTCGCCCGTGAACCGCCGCAGCCGCGCGGAGAAATCATCGAGGCTCAATGGTTCGTCGAGAACGTCCGGCCCGGTCTCCTCCAGCTGCGGAATCTCGGTAAGCCGATCCACCGGCGCGTAGTACACCATGCCCATCTGGCGGTCGTCCAGATAGCGCAGATCGATGCCGTTGGACAGGGTAAAGGTGAGGCTGACGGTCTTGGTGATCCGGTCCTTGGGAGACGCGAGCCGCAGACGCCCGGTCAGCATCGGAAAGATGACGAGCGCCATTCCGTCGGAGAGGGTCAGGGTGACGCTCTTGCCGTAGCGGGATACGTCCGTGAACGTCCGCGCCTCGATATCCGCCGCAACGTCTATTTCAGACAGGGTTCGGAGGACGGTAGGACGAATGACGCGGGCGGATTTCACCGTCGCGTCAACGACGCGGCGATCCAGAACCTCGCGGACGATGGTGAGTTCCGGCGCTTCGGGCATCGTGCTGCTCCCTCTCCGAGTCTACCGTAGCGGGGCGCGCGGCTTTGACAGAGAGGGGGCGTCAAATTAAGCTGTATCGCACGTGTCGCACCGAGCCGAGGTAGCTCAGGTGGTAGAGCACGCGACTGAAAATCGCGGTGTCGGCAGTTCAACTCTGCCCCTCGGCATATGCGAACGGGTTTAGACAGGCGGAAGTGGCGCAGTGGTAGCGCGTCTCCTTGCCAAGGAGAAGGTCGCGGGTTCAAATCCCGTCTTCCGCTCCAGCCTCCACTATCATTCTGAACTAGCGTCATTCTGAGCGCAGCGAAGAATCTAACCGCTCTTACTCCAGTCGGAATACTGGCAGGGTGATGGTGTCGTTGGCTTGTTCGAATTCTATTTGGCCTTTATCACCGATGCTTACGGCGTCCGGGGTTGGCTCTACGCCGACGATGCGCGTGGGGAGGATTGGGCCTTCGTCCAACTTGATGAGCGCGGTGATGAAGGGGACCTCCTCGGCGAAGGCGGGCGCGGGCGGGCGGTGGACGACGGCGTAGGCATACACTTCGCCGCGCCCGCTGGCCTGCTCCCACGTTGTATCGCGGGAGTGGCATATCGGGCAGATGTCTCGCGGGTAGAAGTACCGCTCGTCACAGGTATTGCAGGAGCGAAGCCACAACTCATTTTCGTGGGTCTTCTCCCAGTAGAAGTCGTTTTCCTGGGTGGGGGTGGGCAGGGGTCTGGGGGGCGCTTGCCGCTGTTGGTTCGTCATCGTTTGCCTCTCTTGTCGATAGGAGTTTCTTGTCCGTTCACCCTGAGCTTGTCGAAGGGCGTTAGGAGTTGCCGAGAACCAGTGTTGCGGTGGAGGAGAGTTCGCCGCCGGTGCCGTGCACCAATGAGAGGTTGCAGTCCTCGACCTGCCGGTCTCCGCCTTCGCCGCGCAGCTGCCTCGTCGCCTCGATGAGCAGGAACATGCCGTACATGCCGGTGTGGGCGTAGGAGAGGCCGCCGCCGCTGGTGTTCATCGGGAAATCGCCGCCAGGGCCGGTTCGCAGATTCGCCACGAAGTCCGGCGCTTCGCCCGGCCCGCAGAAACCGAGGCTCTCCAGCGTCGTCAGCACCGTGTAGGTGAACGAGTCGTAGATCATGGCGAGGTCGATGTCATCGTGCGTGACGCCGGCCATCTGCATGGCGCGGGGCCCGGTCTCGTGGGCGATGGTGCGGGTCAGGTCCGGCATCTGGCTGATGATCTGGTGATCGTGGCCCTCCGCGGAGCCGAGGATCCACGCGGGCTTCTTCTTCGCGTTGCGGGCAACGTCCGCCGATGCGACGACAGTCGCGCCGCCGCCGTCCGTGACCAGGCAGCAGTCCATGATGTGGAACGGCCACGCGATCCAGCGCGACTCATGGTAGTCCTCATAGCCCACGTCCGCAGGGCCGATCCAGGTGGGGTGGTTCACGAACGACTTGGGGTTCTTGAGCGCCCACTTGCGCGTGGCGATGGACACGTCCGCCATGCCCTGCCGCACGCGCTCTTCGCCGTACATGTGCATGTAGCGGCTGCAGGCCATGGCATAGGCGACGGGCGCGCCAATCATGCCGTACGGAGCTTCGTACTGGGAGCCGGCGGCCGTTGGATCACGACCTGTTCGCGCGCGGCTGGAGCGCCCCGCCTCGCCGTGCGTGATGAGGGCGACATCGATGAGGCCCGCGTTGATGGCCGCGACAGCGTGCTCCACGTGCGCGAGGAATGAGGAGCCACCAATGGACGTGGTGTCCGTGTACTTGGGCACGATGCCGAGGTATTCGGCGACGGATACGGTTCCGACGCCCGCGCAAAAGAGCGCATCGACGTCATCAAAGGTCAGGCCGGCGTCGCGGAGGGCGTTGTCCGCCGCCTCGGCGTGGTGCTGCATCGATGATTTGTGCGGCACGTGTCCCATCTCGTCGGACTCATCGACGCCGATGATTGCCGCCGCGCGCGACAGGCTGCTTGCGTTGGTCGTCATGCCTCACACCTCCGGTCTCCCCCGTGGAGCGCGCCCAATCGCGCCCGCTGCCGACACAGTGACACAAGCGGGGCAGGGTTGTCACGCGGTCGGTGTCATATTGGACGGATGATTGGCTTAGCCGCCAGCGGTGTTCGCCTACTCCCGGCTCGGCAGGGCCACTGTGGCGTTGCCGGGGGTGACGGTTTCGCCGCGCTGGTTGGTGATGGCCAGGTCTACGTCTACGAGGCGGCGGCCGTTTTCCTCGCGCTTGGCGGTCACGCGGCCCGAAACTGTGAGCGTGTCGCCCTTGTAGTTGATGCCGCGGTATTGCGCGTTGATGAACACGATGTCGCCGTCGTCGCCGATCCAGTCGCGCAGGGCGCTGTGCAGGTAGGAATAGCGCAGCGGCCCCTCGCCGAACGCCGCCTGCTGGCCGTTGGCGCGGGCATCATCGTCGTCCATGTGCATCGGCACGAACTCATCGTTCACGGATGCCCACCGATTCCAGTTCATCAGCGTCGTCGTGCGGGAGAACTGCGGAATCTCCGCGCCCTCGTCAACGTCTTGCCAGTAGAGTGTCATTGTCTTACTCCATCATTCCTAGTACAGGATGTTGTTCGTCCTGAATACGCGGACCAGTTCGCCGTCCTGGTTGGTCATGCGCTCCTCGACGACGTAGAAGAGCATCAGGCCGAGCCCGCCGCGCCGCTCGTACACCTCTTTAAAGGTGAGGACGGACGTGATGACGTCGCCGGGGCGGATGGGAGCGTGGTACTCGGACGATGATCCGGCGTAGAGGTAGCGTTCCGGCGCGCCGGGCGGACGCAAGTTGCGCGCCTCCTCCAGTTGTCCCTGCGCCTCGTCGATATGCGTCGGCTGCGGGCCGATGTGCGCCCGTCCGACCATCCAGCCGAACGGATTGAACTCGTCCGGCGCGATGATGCCGCCGAAGCGCGTGGTCTGGGCATACTCCGCGTCCCAGAAGCGGCGCGGCGGCACCTCCGGCCAATAGGCGGCGATGGCGAAGCGTCGTATCTCGCTTTCGGACACGGGAGGCGAGACAAGCGGCGGACTCTCCGTGCCGATATAGGCCTGAACTTCGGGCGTGATGTAGGTTTCGGGTTCTGTGGTCATGGCTCACCTGTGCATCGTCCTTGTTGCCGACACAGTGACATAAGGAGCGTGGGTTGTCACGCGGAGGTGGGTCGACCGAAGGTTATTCTTCCTCAATCATCGCGCCTGTCTTGTATGCCCTCAACCAAATGCTAGAGCCTAAGGCTGCACCTAGAACTACGGGCGGCAGCAAGAGCAGATTATCTTCAATACCCATATAGGCGAGTACGAAGAATGTTACTATCGCGGCGCCGATCGCCAGACCGACACAGCCTCCCACAACCTTCTCGCGCCTTGAAATGAAGCGTGTCCTCCTAAACTCCCTCACGGTGTCAGATTGGCTCGTGCGCTGAGTCGCCGCTTTGAACTCATCCTGGGATATGCGGCGCCGCGGGGCAGTCAAGCGTCTCTTGGGAACAAGACTTGAATATCGATCCCTGAACTCTTCGTCTGTTTGCAAGCCCTTCCGTTGGTTGCACTGACCACAGATGACCTGGAGGTTCGACTTGTCGTTAGAACCGCCCCGGACAACCGGAACAATGTGGTCAATTTCGAGTGTGCGGGCTGTGCGACGGTGACCGCAATAGACACAAGTGTTGTTCTGTCGTCGCATCAGTTCTTGTTTGAGCCCCTTAGGCCAAGCCACTCGTTCGGTCGGTCGGATTCGGCGCTCATCAGTGCGGGTGCGGAGCATCACCCAGATCAATTGATCCGCTACCCATAGTGAAGCGATGACTATCCAGGCCATAACTACCTGGAGGATATTCTTAGCGCGTTGCTTTGCCGTGACCGTCTCCGATTCTGCCTCGGGCGCGGTGCGAATTTCAGGCTCGTTTGTCATGGCGGTTTGGCCTTTCGAGTTGCCGTGAGAGATCACATCCTATCTCGCACCTGCTGGGACGGCAACATCAATGTCAACCATCACGACGGTTGTCGATATCGTTGCGGGCCCGTCGGAAAATGTTCGGCTCAGCTCTGTAGCGTTTTCGGCCAACGTGTTGCTGTGGAACGTAAGCGCGTCCTGAACGGACATTTGCGGCATGGGAACCGGTTCACCCTTCTCAGTGAGCTCTTCAATGTATAGAGCAACGGCATCCCGCATGATCTGCCGGACCTCCGTCCACGTCGCAGCTGTGCCGACGCAGCCCGGCAGGTCAGGAGAATAGGCGCTGTAATTGTTCGGCGTCTGCTCGAATACAACGGCGTAAGCAAGTTTCATCGTTCTCTCCCTCGCAGCCCCGCCTGTCGAAGAATACTCAACCACGTGCCCTGATCGATATCTTCACTAGGTTTGCCGGCTATCACGACGATTCCTTTCTTGGTTGCATGGTGAAAAATACGGTGACTGCCTCTCATGCGAACAAAATACCAGCCATCTGCCTCAACGATGCGAATCGCCTCCCGGATCTTTGGCATACCCTAACCATGCCACAACAGGACATAGGTAGTCGATCCAGACATTCCGCTACCTCGGCAGGCCCAGGCCGCGTTGGGCTATTATGTTGAGCTCTATCTCGCGGCCGCCGCCGGCGAAGCGGTTCATCCAGCTTAGGTAGGAGTTGACTTGCGGGTAGCCGTTCATCGGGGCGCGTGGGTCGCCGACGTTGAATATGCCGGACTCCCGCAGCAGCCGGTTCAGCGCGCCAAACACGTTCGGCGTCATCTCGTCGTGGAAGAGCTTGGAGAACGCTGACTCCATCGCCGGAACCTCGCCCTTGCTCTGGATCCACGCGACCTGGTAGGAGATCATCCTGCCGAGTTCGATCAGCACCCGCGCGTCCGCCAGCACGTGCCGCGCAAGGGGATCGTCGGTGATGCGGGAGCCGTCTTTCATCGGCGTCTCGCGGGCGTAGTCCAGGAAATTCTCAAGGTCGCGGAGGCGGTATGACGGGGCCTCGACGTTGGATCGCTCGAAGGACATGTTCGTCATGGCGGCGTACCAGCCGCGGTTGAGTTCACCAACAAGGTTGCGTGATGGCACTCGCGCGCCGTCGAGGAACACTTCGACCCAGCGCTGGCGGCCAAGCGCGTCGAACAGGGGGCGCAAGGTGATGCCGGGGTCGTGCATATCCACGACGAAGTAGGAGATGCCGCGGTGCTTGGGAGCCTGCGGGTCCGTGCGCACGAGGTAGTGGCCGATGTCCGCCATGTGGCCGCCGGTGTTCCATATCTTCTGGCCGGTGATGACCCAATCATCGCCGTCCTGCACGGCGCGTGTCTGGAGGCTGCCGAGGTCCGCGCCCGCGTTCGGCTCGCTGAACCCCTGGGAGAAGTTGATCAACTCGCCGCTCGCGATCTTGCCGAGGATTTCCTCCTTCTGCCAGTCCTGCCCGTAGTACATGAGGGTGTGGGCGAAGAAGGTGGGGGTGGTGACGGGGGAGCCCCGATAGGCGGCCTCCTCGCGGTACGCTAGCACGCGGCTCAGCGGCGCGTTCTGCCCGCCGAACTCCTCCGGCCAGTGCATGGTGTACCAGCCCCGGTCGGCCAGCTTCCGCGTGTACTCGTGGATGCGGCGGTCATCCTCCACGTGGTGGACGTCATAGGAGTAGACAGAGTTGCTGAACGAGTCGATGCCGTGGGCGTCCCACTCGCTTTCGACGAACGACCGCACCTCCTCGCGCAGTTGCTGATCCTCGGCAGTGAATCTGAAGTCCATGACCGCCTCCCCCGATGATTCCCCTATCCGTCCGCCGCATTGTGCGCCGATGCGGGCGGGGGCGCAAGGCGGGAAGGCATGGGAGAGGCTTGTCCCCGTCTGCCCGCTGCGTCGAATACGTTCAGGTGTTCAGCGTGTCGCCCTGGGAGTCGATCCGGACGTCTATTTCTATGGGCAGCGCTTCAAGGGCAGGATTGTTGATCAGGGACGCGATGCACTCCGCCGTTCCGCCCACTAGCGTGGAGGTCATATCGATTTCCGTTGCGACACACCACGCGCGATCCTGCGGCCACCAGTAATTTGGGGATTCGACCATCGATGGTATGATGTCCGGCCTGCTGGTGAAGAGCAGGTATTCGAGCGATCCGATTTCGACCGGGTCGGGGGTCCTGACCCATTGACGGGCATCGCGCTCTTTATCAACTTGCTGGGGCACAGGGTTTCCCACCGGTCTCAGATAGGCGAAGGCTGCGCCGTACCCATGCCAGGCGCCCTCCCAGATGCAGAAGTAGTATACGTCCGGCGTGCGGGTGAATCGGGTCAGAGCATTGACTAGAATGTCGATCAGCGGGGAATCGAGAGAGCCGTAGTCCGGCCCGCTGCCCCACTCAGGCTTGGCTGACGAGTTGTCAGGATGGCCGAGTATGGAGTGGAACTGCATGGCGGGGTGAACGGTTCGGCCTGTCCATGACGCGACCTGATCCCAGCGCACGTCCTCATTCTCTTGTCGCTCAGGGAAGTAGCGGGAGGCCGGGTGGAAGACGCGGGCGTAGGCTTCGAAGCCCTGCGGGATGACGTTGCCGACCAGGTAGCCCTTTTCCCGTTGGAGAGGCAGCAAGCCGTCTCGTATCCACAGGGCCTCCGCATGATCATCCAGCGGGGTGATTCGCTCTGTGTCCCACCACATGTTAGGGTTCTCCGCTAGCCATGACCGTCTCGGGTACTCACGCTCAGCGTATAGTTGCTCGTTCGGTTGCCTTTGCCGGTGACCACAATATAATACGCCTTGGAATCATGCGCAGTCCATACATAATTGGAGATAGGTTCGGCTTGCAAATAGAGGTTGATGTAGTCTTCCGTCCACTCCCGTGCTTGGACAACGTCGACAAACAGGTTAGATGCATCGCCTTCCACTGCGAATTCGTATGTCCGCCCTTCGACTGCGTCGAAAGTGAACCAGTCCTGGTCGCCCGTGATTTCGATCGTTCCGTAAATTGACGAGTTGACGGCAACGGGCGTGGCGCCTTCCAGGATATTCTGGTAGTCATCATCATAGATAGTTCCGGTAAGTGCGTAGTTGCCTTCAGACACGAATATCAGGCCCTGGCCGCTGAGACCGTCAATCTCGAGATAGTGGGTGCCCGTCACTTGGGCGGTCCACGGAAATCTGCAGAGCGGAAAGGAACAGTCTCTGTCATACCAGGGACCTCGGGAAGGCACAGAGTTTCTCTCAGACAACGAAAACGAGAAATGGTCAGGAAACAAGAAATCGGTGCCTGGCACAGGTGATAAGTCAGGATCATAGACCTTGACCGCTCTCTGGAACAGTGCGCTTGACGTGAGCACGAACATATAGCTTTGGTTGGCTTGGGCAGCAAAAGCGAACCAGTCTGAGTCATACTCGTCGTCACGGGGACGGTGAACGATTTGTCCCTTCACGCTGTCTCCCATGCCAAGCTGCGTTGCTGTCCCCGGGTCATCGCCATGGACATCGACCTTCGTACAGCCCACGGCAAGCAGCGCGAGAAGAAGTGTCGCCGACGCAGCCCACTTCATGAGGTCAACTCTTCACACCAGCACGCCCGCCTTTGTTAGTTCCTCTGCTTCGGCGGTTTTGATGCCGAGGACTCGCTCCAGGATTTGGGTGGTGTGTTGGCCGGTTAGGGGGGCGGGGAGGCGGACCTGGCCGGGGGTTTCTGTTAGGCGGACGGTCATGCCCGGGTGTTGGAGTTTGCCCGGCCAGGGGTGGTCGATTTCCACGACGTAGCCGCGTGAGCGCAGGTGTGGATCGTGGTACAGGTCTTCACCGGACGCGACGATTGCGGCCTTGACGCCGACTTTCTGGCAGGCCTGCATGATTTGCCCCGGCGTGCGGATTGATGTCCACTCACCGATGGCGGCGTCGAGTTCGTCGTGCAGTTCGTGGCGTGAGTCGTTTGTTGCCGTCTTGTCGCGGAGGTCAGCAGGCAGGGCGCCGCCCATCAGCCCGGCCAGCGCCTGCCACTCATCGTCTGTTTCGCAGGATATGGCCACCCACTTATCGACGCCTCTGCAGGCGTACACGCCCTGCGGCGCGGCGTGGGGGCTGCGGTTGCCGATGGGCTGCGGCGTCTCCCCGTTAATGGTGTGTTCGAGGATGGCCGTGCCCATCATCGCTGCGGCGGAGTCGATCTGGGTGAGTTCGATATGCTGGCCCTCGCCGGAATTCTCGCGCTCATGCAGCGCGGCCATGACGGCCAGCGCGAGGTGTCCCGCCGTCACGTAGTCCGTGTACGCCTGCTTGGGTCGTTCGTTCACCTCGGAGTCCGCATGGCCCCAGAGCGTTGAGATGCCCGCGAACGCGCCGATGCACCCGCCGTAGGCAAAGTAGTCGCGAATCGGCCCCTCGTATCCGTAGCCGGGGGCGCTCAGCACGATGATGCGCGGGTTGACCTGCTTGAGGTCGTCGTACGCCATTCCCCAGCGGGGCAGGGTGGCGTAGTGAAAATTCTCCAGCACGATGTCGCTCTCCGCGACCAGCTTCCTGAAGATGTCCTTGCCCTCGTCCGAGTGGAGGTCAAGCGCGATTGAATACTTGTTGCGGTTGATTTCCGCGTACATGGTGTTGGAGCGGAGCCAGGCGTCATAATCGTCCTGTTCGAGGATGCGCCCCTCGGGGAACTTGGTGGACTCGATGCGAATGACCTCCGCGCCGAAATCGGCCAGGTAGCGCGCGCCGTACGGCCCGGCCCACGATTTCGTCAAATCGACGACGCGGATGCCTTCAAGCGGCAGCCTGGGCTCGTTGGCGGTTGCGGCGGGTGGCGCCACACGGCCGTTTTCATGGGGGCGGGCGGGGATGGCGGCCAGACCGTCGTTGTGCTGGCCGATGGTTGGGGCAGGGCCCTTGATCTCCCACGGCGTGCGGCTCAGCCGGAACGGCGCGCCCTGCGAGGCGTATGTTCCGATTACGGGGTCATTCATCTCTGTCATGACGTTGCGCGCGATGGTGTGGGGGTGGTTGATGAGCCCGACGATGTCATTGACCGGCCCGGCGGGGATGCGGCGCGGGATGGAGCCTTCAAGGAATTCCTGCACGGTCATCGACCGCGTGAACTCGGACATGCGCTCATCAAGGAACTCCACGGCGTCGGCGCGCACGGCGGAGTCCAGGAACATTTCGTCCATGATCAGCGGGTCTTCAGTCCATTCCGCGAACGCTTTCCACTGGTGCGGCAGGATGAGGGACATCAGAATCCAGCCGTCGGAGCAGGGGAAGTAGTTGGTGGGGCGTCCGCCGCTCAGCCCGCCGACGCGCTGGACGATCTCGCCGTAGGAGCCGTAGTAGACCAGGTTGAAATACTCGTGCGCCACGACGTCCTGCAAGGAGACATCCACCTCTTGCCCGCGCCCGCCGTTCCGCGCATGCCACCACGCGAGCAGGGTTCCGTATGCGGCGTGGAGCGCCGTCATCTGCACGGCCTGGTAGTGGGGCTGAGCGGCGGGGAGGCCGTCGCGTTTGCCCTCCATGAAGGTCATGCCGCCCGCCGCGCCGGCGGTGAAGTCGTTGCCCGCGAAGCCGGCGTGGACGCCTGCGCGGCCATACGGCGTGACGGTGGTGAGGATGATGTTGGGATTGACGGCGGCCAGGGAGGTGTAGTCGAGGCCGCGCGACTCCAATTCCTGTTGATTAAAGGACGTCATCAGGACATCGGCGTTCGGCAGCAGCGAATCCCGGAGGACGGCCAGGCCCTCGTCCGTTTCGAGATCGAGGACGACGCTCCGCTTGCCGAGGTTGAACCGGAGGAAGTAGAGGCTGCGCGGCTCGGTGGTGGGGCGAGTTGGTTGTGGCGCGATGCGGCGTGACGGGCTACCGCCCGGCGGCTCGATAAGTGTCACGTCCGCGCCAAGATCAACAAGATGCCGCCCGACAGGCTCAATGAGTTCGCCCGCAATTTCCAACACGCGGAGTCCATTCAGCGGCGCAGTTTCCGTAGACATGGCCTATCCTCCAATCGCCGCTACTATGCGCCCGTTGGTGTACGCCGCGCAAGCGGGTAGGGGCGGTTCGCGAACCGCCCCTACAGGGGCTAGCTATCGTCCTCGATCATGGCGCCGGTCACCACTTTGAACTCCGCTCGCAGTTCATTCAGGCTGCGCCGATTACTGCCCATGAGCTTGTCCAAGACGTCGTCGATGTCCCAGACTTCCAGCATCGATTGTCGTGTCATGTAGAACCCGATTTTGCGAATCTTGTGCTCGTCTGAATAGTCAAGCAACGCGTAACCAAGCAGTTGCCAGAGCCATTCAGTCTTGATCTGTAGTTGGATGGAAGTCTTGATGTCGATGAGGGCGCCATCGACTATCAAGTCGCCATCTGCCCCACTGACGTCCGTGGAGCCTTCAAATGTCGGATTGAGCACGTGGCGTCGGGAGAATAGCGCACCGTGTTCGCTATAGAAGGAGCGACTCAGCATGCGGAGATCATCAATGCACATGGGACTCGCGAGCTCCAGGAGTTGCTCCGTATTCGCAAAGCGCCTGTCGAGCGGAGTTCCCGGGCGGAGGCCAGACCGAGCCACCTCGTCAAGCAGTGCAAGCACATAGCAGTACCTCAAGAACTCCCTTTCCTGTTCGTCCTTGAGCTTTAAGCCGGAAACCGGTGTTCTTCGTAGGAAGGAATCAAAGTCCTGGAAGAAGCGCAGAAACTCCTCGGAGATGCTCTGCTCATAATCGATATCCCTGCGCCCTGTCTCCGAATCAACGTCAACATGGATGTGTCCTTGGAGATTCAACGCTCCTTGGGCGGCGACCAATTCGTGCCACGGTGCTGCTGAGAAGTAGTACCGGATACGATAGTCGATCGCGCTTCCCACCGTATTCCAAGGATATGCACCTGAGGCAGGCGGCCTCAGTATGGACGAATTCTTTAGTCGCTTACGTGGCTCCACCAAGAAACCGCGCGCGCCAGCGCCAAAAGTGTCTGCCAGAAACCGACTTACAGGGCTGTTCTTGTTGGCGATTTCCCGTGTGAGCGACATGGGTTATTGAATCCCCTTTTTACGAATGGTTGGCAGTTACCTTGGCAGGCCGAGGCCGCGTTGGGCGATGATGTTTAGTTGGATTTCGCGGCCGCCGCCGGCGAAGCGGTTCATCCAGCTTAGGTACGCGTTGACGGCGGGGTATCCGCCGAGGGGGGCTCGCGGCTCGCCTACGGTTAGGGCGGCGTGTTGGCCTAGTATGCGGGCTATTGTTTCATAGACGCGGGGCGTCATCTCATCGTGGAAGAGCTTGGAGAATGCTGCCTCCATCATCGGAACCTCGCCCTTGCTCTGGATCGACGCGACCTGCAGGGCGAGCATGCGCCCGGTCTCGATGAGGATGCGGGCCTCTGCCAGGAGGTGGCGCGTCCGCTTGCCGTCGATGAGCCGGCCGCCATCGATGCGCGCCTCGCGGGCGTAGTCGATGAACCGCTCAAGGTCGCGCAGCCGCCGTGCCGGGGCCTCGATCTGCGAGCGTTCAAAGGACAAGGTCGTCATGGCGGCGTACCAGCCGCGATTCTCCTCGCCGATGACGTTGCGGGAGGGCACGCGGACGTTGTCCAGGAAAATCTCGCTCCAGCGGCGGCGTCCCAGCGCGTCCATAAGCGGGCGCTTCACCACGCCCGGCGTGTTCATGTCGATGATCAGGTAGGAAATGCCCCGGTGTTTCGGCGCGTCCGGGTCCGTTCGCACGAGATAGTGGCCCCAATCGACCCAAGGGTGGTGGCCCTGGCTGTTCCATATCTTCTGGCCGGTCACGATCCAGTCGTCGCCGTCGCGCACGGCGCGGGTCTGGAGGTTGGCGAGGTCTGCGCCCGCGTTCGGCTCGCTGAAACCCTGCGACCATGAGATGAGTTCACCACTGGCAATCTTTGGCAGGAAGAAGTCCCGCTGCCAGGGCTGGCCGTGGAACATGAGCATGGGCGCTTCAAAGCCCGGCTGGGCGATAGGCGCGCCGCGATAGGCCATCTCCTCGCGGTAGGCGATCTGGGTGGTGAAGGGGACGGCCTGCCCGCCGTATTCGTGGGGCCAGTGCATGGTGTACCAGCCCTTCTCGGCCAGCTTTCGCGTGAACTCCTGGAACAGGACCTCGTCCTCGGGCGTATCGACGTCATAGGAATAGACGGAATTGATGTGTGATTCGTAGGGGGAGTTCCAGTTGGCCTCCACGAATTCGCGCACCTCCCGGCGCAGCGCGATGTCCTGTTCCGAATAACTGAAGTCCATGTCCGACACCGTCCTTTCCCCGTCCGTGCGCCGCTACTATGCCCCTGTTCTTGTGGCGCAAGCAAGCCGCCGCGACACGCGCGAGAGCAAAATGGAACAAATCATCCAAAAGGGGTTGACAAGCGAACGCGCGTTCGGTAGAGTGGGTTCACTCCTCCTTCTCCCAGACCATCTCCCCGCGCAAAAGGATGGATGGGAGAACGGCGCTTCCCGAGGGTAGGGGAACAGCGCCACAGCGATGCGGCGGGGCGGGCAACCGCCCCGCCGCGTTCTTTATCCGCCATGCACTCCTGCCGCCTGTTGCCTAGCCGCGAATGCCGCCCGTATAATGGCGCTTGCGCCAAAATCTTGATGTGGGGGAAGGTGAGATTGAATGCTCTAGGGACACACGTGCTGGTGGAACTCCGCGATTGTGACGCTACTGCGCTCAATGATCTGCGAATCGTTGAATCCGCGCTCATCGACGCAGCGAGACGCATCAGCGCAACGATCATCGGACACGCTTTCCACCAGTTCAGCCCCCAGGGCGTCACCGGCGTCGTCATCATTGCCGAATCCCACATCTGCATCCACACGTGGCCGGAGCACGGCTACGCCGCCGTTGACATCTTTACGTGCGGCGATACGTCGGGCCTTGAAGATGCCACCGAGCATATTGCCAGGGCCTTCGGTTCGCAGGACCGGTCGGTCGTCACACTCCACCGCGGGCAATTCGATCCGGCCGTGAGCGCTGCGGCGCGCGCGGCGCCGGATTTGGCCGGTGTCGCAGGCGCCTGATCAACCGGCTTCGGGGAACGCCCCGGAGAGCCGCGACACGCTCCCATACTCCGGCGCGGAGTGGATGACAGAGGCGGTTACGCCCGGCATTCATCAACTGAACCGCATCAACAGCGTCGTCTATTCGGGCCGCACGCCATACCAGCAGGTCGAGATTGTCGACACGGAGCCTTTTGGCCGCGTCCTGCGCCTCGACGGCAAGATCCAGTCCGGCCAGTCGGATGAGTACGTCTACCATGAGGCGCTCGCTCATCCGGTGATGCTCCATCATCCCGCGCCGCAGCGCGTGTTCATCGGCGGCGGCGGCGAGGGCGCGACATTAAGGGAGGCGCTGCGGCACCGCTCCGTCGAAAGCGTCGTGATGGTGGATCTGGACGAGGAAGTCGTGAACCTCTGCAAGGAGTATCTGCCCACGTGGCACCAAGGCGCGTTTGACGACCCGCGGGTCGAGTTGCGGCATGAGGACGCGCACGCCTACCTACAGAGCGTCGATGAGCCGTTCGACGTGATGATCCTCGACCTCGTGGACCCGATGGAGGCGGGGCCGGCCTACCGCCTCTATACGCAGGAGTTCTATCGCATGGCGAGCGATCGACTGACGGACAACGGGGCGCTGGTGGTGCAGTCAGGCCCGGCAATTGCGGGCATGACTGCGGGGCCGGCGACGGACGCGAACAGCCGTGAACCGGAGGCGCTGACTGATCTCGTGCGCGGCTTCACGGCCTTGCATCACACTTTGGACTCCGTCTTTCCGGTCGTTGCCGGTTACAGCCCGGTGGTTATGAGCTTCGGCAGCGCGTGGAGTTTCGTCCTGGCGTCGAAGGGGGGGGAGGACCCAGCGGGGCTGGCGCCGGAGCGGGTTGACGCGCTCATCGCGGATCGAATCACCGCGAGCCTCGGCTTCTACGACGGCATGACGCACCGCCGCATCTTCTCGCTGCCAAAGCCGCTGCGGGATGCGCTGGCGGCGGAGACGTGGATCGTCACTGAGGAGCATCCGCTCCTCGTTCCTTAATCGGGTACACGCCGACAGCCGATGTGCGTCATAATGGCACGCAGGATCACTGTGACGCCGAGAGGCGGACGGGAGGAGGGCGGATCATGCCGCGTCTAACCGGAGGGCAGGCCCTGGTGCAAGCGCTGAAGCGCGAGGGCGTTGAGGTTGTCTTTGGGCTGCCGGGCGTGCAGTTGGACTGGGCGTTTGACGCCCTCTATGACGAGCAGGACTCGATCCGCGTGATACACACGCGCCATGAGCAGGGAACGTCATACATGGCGGACGGCTATGCCCGCTCAACCGGCAAGATTGGCGTCTGCCTCGTCGTGCCGGGCCCGGGACTGCTGAACGCGGCGGCGGGGTTGTCAACCGCCTACGCCACCAACTCCCCCGTGCTGTGCATTGCCGGGCAGATACCAACGCATCACCTGGGCAAGGGCAGGGGCGCGCTGCATGAGATCAAGAACCAGCTTGAGACCATTGACGCCGTCACCAAGTGGGCGGGCCGCGCGATGGACGCGGCGGACGTGCCCGGCCTTGTCAGCGAGGCGTTCCATCAACTCAAGTCCGGCCGGCCCCGCCCCGTCGAAATAGAGGTGCCGGTGGACGTGCTGATGAACGAGGCCGACGTCGAGTTCTATGAGCCGGGCGCGCCGCAGGCGGTCGAGGGCGACCCGGATCTGCTGGAAAAGGCGTCGCAGGCGCTCGGCAACTCGGAGAGGCCGCTCATCTTCGTGGGCAGCGGCATTATCACGAGCGAGGCTACTGCGGAGTTGCAGGAATTGGCGGAGATGCTGGGCGCGCCCGTGATCATCTCACAGAACGGGCGCGGGGCGCTGTCCGATCGTCACCCGCTTGCGCTGCCGTCCATCGCCGCCTATGACCTGCTGCCCAACGCGGACGTCGTTCTGGCCGTCGGCACGCGCTTCGTGATGCCCGGCCCCAATCCGTATCCAAGGGACGAGGATCAGACGGTCATTCACGTCGATATCGATGAGACGGAGCTTGACCGCAATATCGCGCCGGACATCGGCATCGTCGCCGACGCCAAGACCGCGCTCGCCGATCTCATCCGGCGCGTGCCGCGCCACAACAGGTCGCGCGGATCACGCGACGAGGAGATGGCCGCCGCACGCGCCACGGTGCAGGAAAAGCTGGCCGCGATGTCGCCCGTCACAGAGTTCGCAGGCGCCATCCGCGCCGCGCTGCCGGAGGAGGGCATCTTCGTCACGGAAGTTACGCAAGTGGGCTACTTCTCCAACCAGGGGTTCCCGGTGTATTCGCCGCGCAGCTACATCGGCGCGGGCTACCAGGGCACGCTCGGCTACGGCTTCAACACCGCGCTCGGTGTCAAGGTTGGCAACCCTAACCAGCCCGTCGTGGCGATCTCCGGCGACGGCGGTTTCATGTACGGCTCGCAAGAGCTTTCCACCGCCGTGCGCTATGGCATCAACCTGGTGACGGTGGTGTTCAACGATAGCGCGTACGGCAACGTGCGCCGCACCCAGGACACCGCCTTCAACCACCGCATCATCGCGTCCGACCTGCACAACCCGGACTTCGTCAAGTTCGCGGAGTCGTTCGGCGCGCAGGGCAGGCGGGCGGAGACGCCGGAGCAGTTGACGACGCAGGTCACGGAGGCGTTGAACGCGGAGTCGCCGGCGCTCATCGAGGTGCCGCTGGGGGTCATGCCGAACCCGTTCCAGATGTTCGCGCCGCCGCCGGACATGATGGAACGCGCGATGGAGTTGGCCAAGCAGGGCTAGCGCCGCTTCTCCCATGACCACCGAAGCCGCGCGGGATATCCTCCGGAACCTCAATGAGGATCAGCGCCGCGCCGTGGAGGCCGTTGGCGGCCCCGTCCTGATCATCGCCGGGCCCGGCTCCGGCAAGACGCGCGTCATCACGCACCGCATCGCCTATCTCGTGCGGACGCTCCAGGTCAATCCGCGGCGCATCCTTGCGGTCACGTTCACGAACAGGGCGGCGCGGGAGATGCGCTCACGCGTTGAGGGAATCATCGGCGACCGCGCGGGACAGTTGACGATGGGGACGTTTCACGCTTTTGGGGCGCGGATTTTGCGGCAATACGGGGAGGAGATACACGTTCCCGACGATTTTGTCATCTACGACCAGGATGATCAGACAAGCCTGATGAAGCGCGCCGCCGAAGCGGAGGGGCTTGATACGAAGACGTACCGGCCCGCCTCGCTGCTCGATGCCGTCAGCGGGGCGAAGAACAGGATGCAGACCGTAGGCGAATACTCGGCGCAGGCCGGAAACCGCTACGAGAGAATCGTGGCCTCGTGCTATGACAGGTATGAGCAGCTCCTGCAGGCCGCCCACGCGGTGGACTTCGACGACCTGCTGATGAAGCCCGTCCTGCTGCTGCGCTCGAATCCCGAGATACTGGACAAGCTGCAAAACCGCTATGACCACGTGATGGTTGACGAGTGGCAGGACACGAATCGCGCGCAATATGAACTTACGCGCTTTGTCGCCGGCAAGCATCGCAATTTGTGCGTCGTCGGCGACCCGGACCAGTCCATCTACTCGTGGAGACACGCCGATATTGAGAACATCCTGCGCTTTGAGCGCGACTTCCCGGAGACGCAGACGATTCCTCTCGGACGCAATTACCGCTCCACGTCCACCATCGTCGATGCCGCCCACGCCCTCGTGAAAGCCAACACGGAGCGCAAGGAAATCGAGTTGACGGCGGCGAAGGGCAGCGGCAGGCCGGTCACGATCGAGCCGACCGATGATGAGGAATACGAGGCGCTGTACGTTGCGGAGGAGATCGAGCGGCTGGTGACTGAGGAATCCGGCCGGTACGGCGACTGCGCGATCATGTACCGCACGAACGCCCAGTCGCGCGCGTTTGAGGACGCGTTCAACCGCGCGGGGATTCGCTACCGCATCATCGGCGGGCTGCGCTTCTGGGAGCGGCGTGAGATCAGGGACGTTGTCGCGTACCTCCGCGTCCTGCGCAACCCGTTCGACGACATCAGCCTGTTGCGCATCGTCAATGTTCCAACGCGCGGCATCGGGCGGCGGTCGCTGGACCTCCTCCAGCAGTGGGCGGATGCCAACGGCGTGCCGCTGTACGCGGCCATGCAGGTTGCGGCGGACGGGCAGGAGGGGAACGCGCCGAGCCTGCCAACGCAGTCGTTGGGCGCAATCCGGGCGTTCGTCCAGATGATGACCGAACTGCTCGAGGCGCTGCGGGGCGAGGACATTCTTGAGTTCTTCGACCGGGTTCTGAACAGGACGGGCTACCGGGCATTCCTGGAGGAGGACGAGAACGCAGAGGATCGGCTGGACAACGTGGAGGAGCTGCGGAATGTGGCGGCGACGTACCGGGCGCTCGCGCCTGAGGAAGCGTTCGGCGCTTTCCTGGACCAGATCGCGCTGTCCACAGACCTTGACGCCGCCATCCGCGACGAGAGTTCGGAGCGGCAGGACGCCGTGACGCTCATCACCCTGCACCAGGCCAAAGGGCTGGAGTTCCCCGCCGCGTTCATCGTCGGGTGCGAGGAGGAGCTGCTGCCGCATATCCGCTCTATCGAGTCGGGCGATTCGGGGGAGATGGAGGAGGAGCGCCGCCTGTGCTACGTGGGCATGACGCGGGCGATGGAGCGGCTGTATATGACGTACGCGCTGCGGCGCAACACGCGGGGGCAGTACGGCCCGCGCAAGGCGTCGCGCTTCCTCCAGAGCCTGCCCGACAACCTGGTCAAGCGGCGGATGCCGGCTCTCTTCGGCTTCTCCGGGCTGCGGGAGCCGATGCCGGAGCCGGAGTTGGACGTGCCAAAGCCGCCCGCGCCGTTCAGGCCCGGCGACCACGTGGGGCACGCGCGGTTCGGGCAGGGTGTTGTGGTAGCGTGTCTTGAAACGCCGACGCGGGATGATTTCGAGGTAACGGTCGCGTTCAAGGGCCAGGGCGTGAAGCGCCTGCTGGCCGGACTGGCGGGATTGGAGAAGCTGAACTGACCTGGAGCAACCGCCCCGCGCGGGTGGAGATGATCACGGACGCCGGCGGCCTTGCCGCGCTGGTTGAGCGGCTGTCCCGCGAGCAGTGCATCGTCGTCGATACGGAGTCCAACGGCTTCCACCGCTTTCCGGACCGCGTCTGCCTTGTGCAGATAGGGGCGGGCGGCAGGGCGTGGGTCATCGACCCGCTTGAAATGACGGCGGAGGACGTCGCGCCGCTGGGCGGGCTGATGGCCGATCCGGCTACTGAAAAGGTCATCCACGCCGCGTCCAATGACATCCGCGTGCTGGACAAGGAGTGGTCGTTCCGCGCCGCCAACGTCTTCGATACGAGCATCGCGGCGCAGTTTTGTGGGATGCGGCGCATCGGGCTGGACACCGTTCTCCAGGAGGCGCTGGGCGTCGTTATCGTCAAGACCAAGAGCCTCCAGCGGGCGGACTGGACCCTGCGCCCGCTCTCCGACGAGGCGCTGCACTACGCCGTGGATGACGTGCTGCACCTGCAGGCATTGAGGAACGAACTGGGGCGGCGGCTCACGGAGTTGGGGCGCGCGGAGTGGGCGGAGGAGGAGTTTCGGCGTTTGGAGGACATCCGATACCGGGCTCCCGATCCGCCCGACGTGGCGTTCCTGAACGCGAAGGGCAGCCGGGCATTGGGGCCGCAGGAGCTGGCCGTGCTGCGCGAGTTGTACGTCTTCCGGCACAACGAGGGTGTGCGGCGCGACACGCCGCCGTTCAAGATCCTGAGCGATGCGGTTCTGACGACCATCGCGGCTGCGGGTCGTGACGATCTTGCGGAGATCGAGGGGATACCGGCGGGCCCGCTGCGGCGGTACGGCAAGCGGCTGCAACAGGCGCGGGAGCGGGGCCTCGCCTCGCCGCCCGTGACGCGCCCGCGCAACGGCAACCAGAACTCCAACGGCCTAGAGGGACGGCCCACGAGAGAGCAGATCCACCGGCTGCGAGAGTTGAAGGCGTGGCGGAGCGAACGGGGCGAGGAACTGGACCTCGACCCGGCGCTGATCTGGCCGATGCAGAGCCTTGAGCGGCTGGCGCGCGACCCGTCGTTGCTGGATGATGAGACGGGAGAGGGCGCGCTGTTCGTGAGACGGTGGCAGGTGAAGGAGTTTGGACAATCGCTCACAGAGCAATTGGGGAAATTGGAGGGCTGACATGAGCATCGAACGTATACAACCGGACGGGCTGAGCAAGCCGGCGGCGTACACGCAGGTCGTGAAGGTCGGCAATTATATCCACATCGCCGGGCAGACATCCCAGAATGCGGCCGGCGAGATTGTGGGCGCCGGGAATATCGACGAGCAGGCGGAGCAGGTGTTCAGCAACCTCGAGACCGGGCTGGCGTCCGTCGGCGCGACGTGGGCAAACGTCGTGAAGATCACGACGTTTCTCACGCGGCGGGAGGACATCGAGGGGTATCGGGCGGCGCGGCAGCGTCATATTCCGAACGACCCGCCGGCGAGCACGCTTCTGTTCATCAGCGGTTTGGCGCATCCGGATTACTTGATCGAGGTGGAGGCGACGGCGGTTTTGGGGTAGGTGCGCCGCCCATTGGGGCAGGCTTGTACAATGGGCGCATGGAGATACGCGATCAGAGGATGGGCGGCGTGAGATGACAACGGTTAGCGTGAGGGATTTGGGCCCGATCGGGCGGGCCTCGGTGGACATCAAGCCGTTGACTGTGTTCGTCGGCCCGAACAACTCGGGCAAGTCGTACATGGCTCTGGCTATCTATTGTCTGTCCAGGACGCTTGCCGGAAGGGGACTTGCTGGCAGGATGCCATGGCGGCAATTCGAACCAAATCTCGACGACTCTATAGACCCCGAACTCCTTCTAAGGGCCGAGGAAGATATCGAGAAGATCTTCCCAGATGGTCGTTCGATCAGAGGAGGCCAGCTTCCTGACAATCCGAAGATTGGACAACTGCCACAGAGCATCCAGGCCCTCTTTGAAGGAGGGTCCCAAATGTTTGCTGTGGGTTTAGCGCAATTGCTCGAATCTGCAATCAAGCGGGTTTACGGTACTGACATAGCGAGGATTCGACGGCGCGACATTAGGGAGCAGCCTTCAAAGCTAACTATCGAAATTGAGCAGCACGCCAGCGCGTTCAAATGGGAGACGAGGGCGGCGGGTGGCGATCTCGGCACGGAAATCTGGCAGAACAGCCTCGCGGATCAGGCATTTAACTCATACTTGCCTCAATTCGAAGACACTTCCGAGAACCCTTTGTTGGGCATGTTATTCTCCAACTTGGGGATATTCCGCCCCCCCAAAGTCTTGGAGGATGCGTACTATATGCCAGCGAGCAGGTCCGGCATTCTGCTTGGGCACAAGACTTTCTCCAGCCTCATCGTTGGTCAAGCCTCACAGGCATGGATACGCTCGTTGGAGATTCCGCGCCTTCCCGGCTTCGTGACGGATCTGATCCAGGACCTCTTGTTGATGACTTCGGACGAACCTCATGGAACTCAACTGGACGGGATCATCGACTATCTTGAAGGCGAGATGGCTCACGGCTCAGTCAGGCTGGATGATTCTTCTGAGTACCCATCCGTCTATTTTGAAGGCGACGCGGGCAGACTCCAGCTCCATGAGGCCTCGTCGATGGTTTCCGAAATCGCGCCCATCGTCTTGTATTTGAAGCACATGGTTGAGCCTGGGGATATGTTCATTATCGAGGAACCGGAATCGCATGTCGATGCCGGCAACCAGCGGCGGCTTGCGCGGGCGATTGCCATGCTTGTCAACGCGGGCGTGAAAGTGCTGATTACAACGCACAGCGATTTCCTCGTCTCGCAGTTGGGCAACCTTGTCATGCTCAGCGGCATTTCGAAGCGGCGACGGGCGGCCAGACGCTACAAGGCCGAGGAAGTCCTTCAGCCAGACGACGTCGGGGTGTACATGTTTGAGCCTGGCCCGGACGGGTCTGTCGCGCGTCCGCTGGCGGTGGACGCGGAGCGCGGAATCCCGGTGGATTCGTTCACGGACGTGCATACCGGAATCTACGACGAGGCGATAGACCTGGAATACGCTGGGCGGTAGAGGTGGACGTTCCCGCGAGACTGAACAACTGCCTGACTGATAGGTGCGAAGAAGAGGGTTGCAGTCTCAGCCTGCGTGGGATGCAGGATTCGATCAGCGTTCTGTCGATGAACTGTGTGAGGAGAACGCTGAGGGCTAAGGGGCGGACAGCCGATTTTGCCGTGCTGTCCAACAGTAGCCGGTGGGTAGCAATGATCGAACTCAAGGGCGGGCAGAACTTGAAAATCGGACAAATCGTAGAGCAGATTCAGAACGGCCTAGATATGCTCGTCAACGGGTTGGGTGATCAGATAGTCGATGAGTTCTTTCCCATTCTTGTGCATCACAGTGACCGGGATCCACGCAGAACGCTCAGCGGACGAATGATAACGTTGAGGGGCACCCAGCGGAGGATAATCGTTGCGGAATGCGGCGACAGGCTGGCACCACTTATTCGGGCCTAGAATAGCGCCCCATTTTGATTGTGAATTCTCATATGGCCTTACCGCGCCATATAGCCGCGCTTCGCGTTCTCCCTGCGGAGGCCGGACAAGGTGTAGATGTTTGATTTCAGCATGTTGCACGGCCCGCAGAGCAGCACTCGATTCGTGATGTGATTGATTCCGCCGTCTGCGCGGGGGGTGTTGTGATCCAGTTGGAGGTAGCGCGGATCGTCGAAAGCGCGGTCACAGCCCTGGCAGCGCTGGCCGTTCTGCGCGATGAGATGGTCGAACATCTCTTGCCGCGTCATGCGAGGGCCGGCAGGCTCCTTGAACCGCTCGGTCACCTGCAAGAAGGGTACTGCCTCCTCCGCATCGTCAGTCCGCTCCGGCGGCTCCGTGATGAAGTTGATCTGCGGATTCGGCTCCCTGAGCAGTTGCCGATTGTCCTCCATCCTCTGCTTGACGACTTCCAGCGCTCCGTCCCAAATATCCGCTCCGACCCACTGCCGACCAAGCCGCTCAGCCGCAATCGGCGTCGTGGCGCACCCCGCGAACGGATCAAGCACAACATCGCCCTCGTTGCTGCTCGCGCTTATGATGCGCTCATACAAGGCAAGCGGCTTCTGGGTGGGATAGCCGACTCGCTCTCGCTTCGATCCGCCCATTGTCTGAAGAGCATAGACATCGTCAACAATGTCTTGAAGTGGGAGCCCCTTGGCCTCTTCGTGGTACCGCTTTAGCTTGGGCCATGCCCCTTTTGTCTTTGGCCAATAGATTCTTCCGTCACTGTCCAACTCATCCAGAACCCTGGGCGGGTTCATCCAGTGCCGCCCTTTCTCGGTCGGATTGAAGCCTCTCCAAGGAGTTCCTGTTTCGCCCTGCCTTATGCCCGAGCCAGTCAAGTCGCCCGTCCAATAGCGACCTCTCCCGTCTCCATCGTCAAACTTGAAGTACCTCTCGACGTAATCTGAATCGTAATCGCGGCGCGGATCTGTCCAGACATAGCGGTGAGACTTCGAATAGAAGAGGATAATGTCGTGAATGGGCCCAAACCGCTTCGCACTGCTGTGGGCGTGACTACGCTTCCAAACGATCTCGTTCCGAAAGTGCTCCTGGCCGAAGATTGCGTCCATCAGGGCCTTCAGATAGTGGCTCGCTGTCGGATCGCAGTGGAGATAGATGCTGCCGTCGCTGCGCAGAACGCGATGCATCTCGATGAGTCGGACGGCCATGAAGCAGAGAAACGCGGCGAGACCCTCGCCGTAGCCCTCTTTCACACCGTTGATGACGTTCATCACCTTCGGCCAGTCATCAGTGATCTGATCGACCCACTCGCCCTGCACATCATCGTCCCACTTCCAGCGGTCCTGGAACTTTGCGCCGCGCGCGAGGCTGTCCGGCGTTGCGTGGAAGTCGCGTCCCTTGTTGAACGGCGGGTCCGTCGCGATTAGGTGGACCGACTCGCTGTTCAACCCGCGCAGGAACGGCAGGTTGTCGCCGTGGAAGAGGGTGCGGTTGGGGACGTTTAGGTCAGTCATTTTCGTAGCTCCCGATATGCATGGATGATCAGACCTAAGAGGACTCCAAGCAATATGCCGCGTCCTGCGCTCATTATCGCAGACGCGCTTAGTTCTTCAAGCGGAATCTGTCCAGCTAACCAAAGGGCAACAGCGAAAATCGCCGCGACCACAAGCCCTCGCATCCACGAATCCAAGCATGCTACGCAGCCTATCACCACCGCCGCAGTGAAGACTGCTAGGTCGAACTGGGCGAACCCAAGGATAGGGTCACCGTCTAGCATCGTCGTTCTCCCCGTTCCACCCCTGTACCTTTCTGTGCGTCGCCTGCTAGTCCCTACAGGTTACGCTACCGTTCACTTCCATGATAGCACAAAAGTTTTGAGCTCGCTCGCCCCTTGACCTTCCGCTCAATCGGAGTCTGTTCGCCTTTCTGCGGCCCCCAAGTCTCCTCACGCTCAGAGGGGGGTGCCCCCGCCTGCGCGGGGGATTCGGTGGGTGGGTGGGTTTCGCCCTTCGGCGGGGCTTGGGGTGAACGGGGGGTGTTCGGTTGCAACATTGGGGCTTTGGATTCTTCGCTGCGCTCAGAATGACAGTCCCGATGGATTCCGGCTTTCGCCGGAATGACAGGCCTTACTCCGCTTTGGCGGCTTCGTTCGGCTGCATTTGTTGCCAGGCTTCTCGTTTTATGTCCATTAGCATGAAGCGGTAGCGGCCTCTGTCGGTGAAGCCTGTTTGGGTGAAGCCTGCTTTTGCGAAGGCTCTTTGGGCTCGGACGTTCCAGTCCAGGGTTTTCAGGTAGACGCGGTTTAGTTCCAGCTTGTTGAACATCCAGCTTGTTAGGAGCTTGACGGCATCCGTGCCGTAGCCGCCGTTCCAGTAGGCGCGGTCGCCGATCATGATGCCAAGCTCAGCCTCTTTGGCGCGGCGGTCAAGATCGTAGTACATGCAGTTGCCGATGTGCTTGCCCTCCGAGAGTTCGACGATGGCGAAGCGGTGGCTGCGCTTTGAGATGTAGTTGAGGTCGTCCTTGTGGATGGGCGCGTACTGCTCATAGGTCATCTTGAGGGGGTAGGCGGCGTCCAGCTCGGCAAGCTCATCGTCGGAGCGCCACAGGTAATCGTTCCACGAGTCCATCTCGGCCTTGTCTCTCAGGCCGACGCGTTCGCCTGTGACGATAAGCGGCTTAGCTATGGTCGCCATGGGCGCTGTCCGCGTTCTCGGCCATCGCGCGAATGGCCCTGTTAAGAATTTCCACATCGGTATCGTACGTCATCCTGCCAAGCGTGGCGGCGTCAAGCGGCATCCACTCCACACTTTCAAACTCCCCGTCGTGGTCGTCAAGGCTGCCGCCCAACGGCTCCATGAGATAGTGATAAACCACCTTGTCGTGCAGAACGTCCTCCCGCGTGAATTGGTAGCGAACGCTGCCCAGGTCCGCCAGGATGGCCACCTCAAGGCCGGTTTCCTCCTGAACCTCGCGGCGCGCCGTTTCCTCTCGCGTTTCACCCGGCTCCGGCGTGCCTTTCGGCAATGCCCACAGCCCGGTGGTGTCGCGGCGGCAGATGACGACTTCCAGCCGCGCGTCCGGCGTGCATCGGACGATCACGCCGCCTGCGGACACATCGTGCTGCACGCCGCCGCTGCCAGGTTGTTCGTTGGTCTCCGTCATGTTCGCGCCTACCACTCTTCCTCGTAATCGTCATCGTAGTCGTCGTCGAGGTCTTCATTGATGCCGAGGTCATCATCGAAATTCTCAAAGACGTCATCGTCTGAGCCGTCGATGAGCGGGGAAACGGCGTCCGCCGCGCTGCCGGCGGACTTGCGCAGGATCTCCGCGTTGGCCTCAAAGCTCTGCATGCTTTCGAGGGCGTCCAAGGCGAGTTCGCGAAAGCTCTCATCGGCGTGCTGTAGGAAACGGCGGAGGACGCGCTGGGCCGTGGGACCGCCGATGGCGCTGAGGGCCGTGACGACGGCGCCCTGGATTTCCGTGTTGTCCTCCATACCCATGCGCGCGAGGGCGGGGATGAGGCGCTCATCGCCGATGCGCCCGGCGGCGCCGGCGGCCTCGAACCGGACCTCCTCGGACTCGCTTTCCAACTCCTCGCGGATGTAGGTCAGCCAGAACGTGTCCGCGTTCTGCCCCATGGCGTAGAGGGCGGACGCGCGGAGGGTTTCGCTGGCGCTGTCATAGGTCTCCAGGATAAGTTCCCGCACCTCTTCAGAGTTGAAGGCAGAGACGGCCTCGATCACGCGGCGGCGCACCTGAAAGGACGGCTCCTGCTCGTTGCGAATCACATTGAGCAGTCCCTCACGGACGCGGTTCGCATCACGTTCAAGCAGGTCGCCAAGCTCTGCCATGACGGCAAAACGGCCGAGCGATTGGGCGGCGACGGCCCGGACGCGCTCAGTTTCGTCAAGGAGCAGGCGCGTGAACAGCGGCTCGATCAGCGCGCGGTTCTCGCTCTCCCACAGCCCCATGATCGCGGCTTCCCTGACCTCCTCATCCTCATCCTCCATCAGGGTCATGAAGATGCGGTCAAAGCTGTAGTCGACGTTCTCCTCCGCGAGGTCCACCAACTGGCTGACGATGGAGCGGCGGTATTCGAAGTCAATGTCACGGAGCGTTTCGATGACGTGCCCCAACTCGTCGCGGTCGGGGTCGGATAGCTCGGCCAGCGCGGCAGCCGTCACGTTGCCGGGGTCCTGGCGTATTGTGCTAATGACGCTCTCGATGCCGTCCGACTGCATCGCATCGTCCTCCGCTGCGTGTTCTCAGTCAGACTTGGGGGCGATGGAAACGCCGGCGCAGAGGATGGCAGGCGTGGACAGCGATCCGCCCAACTCTGTCGTTTCGGCCCCGATGGACATGATGTCCTTGAGGATGTCATAGATATTGCAGTGGAGCATGGTGTCCTTGACGCGGCCAATGACCTCTCCGCCTTGCACGCGGTAGCCGAGCAGGATGTTGCCGCCCGCGTCGCCGCCCAGCACGTTGCCTTGCCCCATGCCAATGAGCCGCTCAACTATGACGCCATCATTCATCGTGCGGAGCATGTCATCAAACACGGCGTCGCCGGGCGCGATGCTGAGGTGGGTTGTGCCTGCGCCGGGCATCGCGCCGAGTCCGCGCGAGGCGCTGCTCGTCGGCTCGACGCCCGCCTTAGACGCCGACTGGAGTTCGTACAGGATTGTGCGGAGCACGCCATCCTCGACGAGGAATTGGCGGCGGCTGGGCACGCCCTCATCGTCGTAGGAGCGGGATGGCGGCTTGAGGGGCAGGGTAGGGTCGTCGATGATGGACAGCCGCGCGTCAAAGACCTGCTCGCCGATGCGGCCTCCCAGCGGCGATGAGCCTTGCAGCACCGTCTTGCCGTTGATGCCGGAGAGGAAGGGGCCGAGCAGGACGGATGAGACGGCGCGGGGCATGAAGAGGACGGGCATGCGACCGGCGGGCGTGGGGGCGATGTCCTTGCCCCATTCGATCTGCTGGCGCATGCCGTTGATGTGCCGCTGCATACCCCAATCCGGGCTGCATCCGCGGTCGCCCTCACCGATGAAGAACATATCCGTGCCGCGAATGAGCGTGCCGGAGACGTACAAGCCAAAGCCGCTCTTGCTGTGGCCGAAACCGACGCCGTTGGAGTTGAGGAACGCGAAGCTGCTTGTGCTGCGCGTCAGGCTCGCGCCGTACAGCGCCTCCGGCTCCAGCGGCTTGGCCTCGTCCAACAGCCGCCGCCCCGCGTCCACCATCGCCTCCGTCGTGACCTCCTCGATGGCGGGGTCGTAGGTTTCGATGGCGGGCGTGTCCGGCGACGGGCTGGGCAGGGCAAGTTCGGATTCGGGGCCGTAGCGGGCGAGTTCAATGGCGCGGTCGACAAGCTCCTCCGCCTTGTCGGGATCGTTTGTTGATGAGACACCCATGCGCCCATCGACGAAGACGCGAATGCCGAGTCCCCACGACTGGCGTGTTGAGATTTCCTTGAGTTTTTCCGCTTCGAAGCTGACGGGCGTGGATTCGCCCTCACCGACCATGACCTCGGCGGCGGTGGTCTTGCCGCGCGCGTAGGCGAGCGTTCGCTCAAGCAGCGCGAGGTCAGCGTCTCGTGGCGCTCCGGTCATCGTCTACGCGCCCCCGACGAGGCAGTTCTGGATGCGGATGTGGGGGCTGCCGTTGGAGACGGGCAGGGGGGACTGCCCGGCCTTGCCGCATCCGCCGCCCTGGTTCATATCGAGATCGTTGGCGACGGCGTCCAGGTTCTCCAGCGTGGTGAAGACGTTGCCGGAGAGCACGACGGGGCGCAGCAGCTCCTCGATGCGCCCGTTGCGGATGCGGTACGCCTCGCCTGCGGAGAAGGTGAACATCTCCATGGACGTCATGCCGCCGTACCAGTTCTTGCAGTAGACACCGTCCTTGACTTCTGAAATCAGTTCCTCAGCGGTGGCCGCGCCCGGCTCGATGAACGTGTTGGTCATGCGGACGATGGGCGCGAATCGATAGTCCATGGCGCGGGCGTTGCCCGTCACGCCCTCGCCCATCTTGCCCGCTGTCTCCCGCGAGTGCAGCCGCCCCACCAGCACGCCCTCGCGGATCAGGTCCGACCGCTGTCCGGGTATGCCCTCGTCGTCGTAGTCATACGAGCCGCGGAGGCCGGGGACGGAGGCGCCGTCCACGATGTTCAGGTGCTGGCCGCCGAATCGCCGCCCCAGCACCATGATTTCCTTCATTTGGTCGTTCTCATAGACGAAGTCCGACTCCGAGAGGTGGCCGAACGCCTCATGCGCGAACACGCCGCCCAGGATGGGGTCGCAGATGACCGTGTACTCGCGCCCCTCAACCTGTGGCGCGTCAAGCAGCGCGACAGCCTTTTCCGCGATCTCGCGCATCTCATCGTGCCGGCCCTCGAGAACGGCGTAGTCGCCCAGGCTGCCGACGCTGACGCCGTACTGCTGGACGTCCGCGTCCCTGCGGGCCACGGCGCGGGCGTTAAAGGTGACGTCCACGCGCTCCTGGCGGATGTATGAGCCCTCCGAGTTGGCGAAGTGGGTTACGCGGCGGCGGTTGCCGGAGGCGATGAACGTGCTCTGGATGTCCGGCACGGCCCACATGGCCTCGACGTATTCCTGCAAGAGGCCGACCTTGCGGTCAAGCGGCACGAGGAACGGGTCATTGTCCAGGACGGGGGCGGGTTCGGCGATGACCGGCTCGCTGCGGACAAGCTCGCCGCCCTCGCCGGATGCAAGGCGCGCTTGCCGCACCGCCGTCGCGACGCGCTCGCGGAGGTCGTCCGACCGGGTGAACGTGACGAAACCCCAGCCGCCGTTGACGTATGCGCGCGCCGCCCCGCCCCTGCTGGTCGAGCCGCCGATGTCGTCGATCTCATGGCCGCGCATGGAGATGTGGTTCGTGTCCAGCTCCTCCAGCCGCAGCTCGATGTAATCCGCGACGTGGCCGCTGAGGGCCTGCGCCATTTCGTCACGCATGGGCGTCATCCATGCCTAGAATGAACGGGAAGGTCATGGAGAAAGTCTAGCATGCGATGACGACGAGACGCCGCCGCCCGACCGTCCGCGCCAGGAGGACGCAGGATGTCTACGCGCTGCTGCATGAGCAGAACGGCGAGCGGCCATGGTCCAGGCGCGCGGCGCCGATGGACGAGCTGATCTACACGGTACTCTCACAGCACACGTCCGACCTGAATACCGACCGCACATTCGCGGACCTGCGCGCCGCGTTTCCGACGTGGCGGGAAATCGTCGATGCGCCGACGGAGGCCGTGCAGGAGGCGATCAGGCGAGGCGGGCTGTCACGGATCAAGGCGCCGCGCATCCAGGCCATCCTGCGCGAGATCGAGCGGCAGCGCGGGGAGTTCAGCATCGACTTTTTGGCGGAGATGCCGTTCGATGAGGCGCGCGCGTGGCTGCTGAGCCTGCCGGGGGTGGGGGAGAAGACGGCGGCGTGCGTGCTGCTGTTCAGCCTGGGCTTGCCCGCGCTGCCCGTCGATACGCACGTCCACCGCGTCTCAGGCCGCCTCGGACTGATCCCCAAGAAAATGAACGCGGACAAGGCGCACTACGCCCTGGAGTCCATGCTGGACGATTCGCAGGTGTACCAGTTCCACGTCGATCTAATAGAGCACGGGCGTAAAGTCTGCCACGCCAGGCTCCCTACCTGCGGGGGTTGCGCCCTTTCGGCGCTGTGCCCAAGCAGCCTGGACCGGCGCGGGAGGGTCTTCCAGGGCGGAGATGCGCCGGATTAGGGCGTCCAGCCGGCGACCGAAGAAGTGGATTTCGGCCTTGGTCCTGCGGCGGCGGGTGTGTTTCGCGATGGTGCGGGCAATCTCCAGGCCGGTGGGGAGCCTTCTGCCGTGGTTTACGCCGCGGGTGGCGACGACGTCTTTCATGACGTCGATGGCGACCAGGCACTTAGCACCGCGATTGGTGCGGGCGATTACGGAGCGCTGGTAGTGGAGTCTGCGGGCCTGGCTGCCACGGCTCATTTGGGTTCTCCTTTCGTGGTGTCCCTTGTGGTCTCCTTTCGGTTCGTTCCGGTTTGGCGGGTCTTGGGGGTGCATCGGCGCCGGACTCCAGTCATTTAGTTGAACCGTCATCGGTTCGGCGCAGTGGGAGCTTCGTTCCATCGCGCCGGCCACCGTTTTAGGCCGCGCTCCGGTCTCCAGATATTCGCGCCAGAAGCTACCCTGACGCCGGACGACTCTCGCTGCGCCGCGATTGCCGCCCCCCTATACGCCCCGTCAGCCCACCGTCACTGGCCGCCCGTGGCCACGAGCAAACCCGTCGTGGTTTCCTGGCCGGGAAACCAGAATCCATTTGGCGCCGATGCACCCCTGCAGGGAACGCCCTCCTTTTTCGCGCCCCCAGGGATTGTTGTGACGGCTCGGGTGTCGACTTTACCCTCGCCGCCGTCTGGATGGCCTCGTTCGATGGGGTGAGGTTAGTACAGGGGTTTTGTTTGGGGCAAGGGGTGGTGTCACATGGGGGGGGCACGTTTGCCCTGAGTCTCTTCGGCCTGGGCCTGTTGAAGGGCATGATCGGAGGGTATACTTGGGCGCGGGCGGCGAAGAGTCGCTGTGAAGGGAGACAATAAGGTATGGGCGCGTTTCGCGTTGGAATTACGGTATCGAATCGAGAGGGAACCCGCTCTCGCGACGTGCAGGCTCTCGTTGACACAGGCGCGTTCTACAGCCTCATGCCGTCGAGCACCCTGGCCGAACTCGGCATCGAGCCGACACGGACGAGAACGTTCAACGTCGCCGACGGGCGCAGCATTGACATGCCTGTCGGCGAGGCCATGGTTGAGTATGGGGGCGATCAGGTGTCGACCTATGTCGTCTTCGGCCCGGAGAACGCCAGGCCGCTCCTGGGCGCGTACACGCTGGAGGCGCTTGCCCTGCAGGTAAATCCCCTCAAGGGGGAACTCATCCAGGCCGAGTTGACTTTGTAAGGCAGGGCAACTGCCCTGCGAGAGTTGGGGATTGTGCCGACGCGCACGACGGAGTTCGAGTTGGTGAGCGGGGAGACGACACGGTATGAGCGCGGGGAGGCCGTCGTTCGGATAAACGGCTTTGCCCAGGTGACGCCGGTCGTCTTTGCCGAGGATGAGGCCGAGCCGCTCATCGGTGTCGTGACGCTGGAGCAGTTGGAGCTTGCGGTGGATTCTGTGGCGGGGGAGTTGATAGCGGCGCGGCCGCGGTTGTGACGGAAACGATTACTCTTGCTTGGGCGGCCACTTCTTGGCGAAGCGCAGGATCAGTTCGAAGATGCTGGGGGTAGACTCAGTGCCAAGCACGACGTCTTGAACTTGATGCGGTAGCGCCGTGATAGGGGCGTAGTGAGCACCAGGGCGCCGTTGCCTGTTAACAGTCCCCAAAGATTGCGCCAGTTCAACCGCTACTTCCCAATTGAAGCGGCCATCCGGTGCGTTTGAACGGGCAATACTTCTGTTTATATATTCAATCCATTTCCCGATGCGATTTCTCTCATTAGGATTAAATCTCTTCGGGGCCTTCAAATGTTGCGCGATGAATGCTTCAACCGCATTAGAGTAGAATAATACTATCTGTGCTGGCCGCGTGTCTCGCCGGGGAAAAGCGACCCCTGCTAGGAGCAAGTATTCTAGGGTATCTTCACTGAGGTATACCACAACGTCACCAAGCCGTTCGCTTAGGAAATTCCTGGCGTTTTCTTCTCTGCGAACATTAGCGATCTCCGCCAGTTCCAACAAAGTAGCACCAATCTGAGCTGGACTGCCTATCAGAAGGGCATTACTCCCCGCTTCTTGAGGTATTGGCAATTCGTGCGAATCATCAGGCACCAATTCAGTCACCGCCGTCGCCTCATTTTGTCGGCTTCTCCTGAGTGCTCTGGTTCCATCCAAATAACCCAGTTGGGACAGCCAATAAAGTGGAAGATCGGTTATACGATTGCTAAAAGCGGCTGGCCCGACGCCAAACAAATCATTGGTTTTCTGGGAACCTAGGGTTGCCAGAACCCCCAGCCGCAAATATTCTCCGTCGCCACTATCGGCATCCAAATGTGGGGCGATGAATGACAGTGCTGTTACTCCATTCGGCCATCCCGAAAACAAGTCTACCCATTCACTTTCCAGGGTATTTTTGTCCAGAGTTTCCCACAGTGCCGCAATACGACCAAACTCCCATGCCCAATGTTCCTTCGAACCTATAGGTAGATGGAGGTGGGTGCTTGTATTCTCGGATGTGGCTTCTTCTTCGAGGGCATCATCTTCGAGAAAGTCGGATTCTTCAATAAGCCACGCGCACATGTCAAGCATATTGGTCCAGTCATCCCAATTCAATTCTGCAGGGGCTGCGATGGCTCCCCTGATGAGCGCGGTCACGAAATGGCGATGCCAGTTGCTCAAAGGGTTCCAAGCATCAAACATTACCCAGTGGTTACAGAACGCTGCTAAGGTACGCTGGTACGTGCTTTGGGTGTCACTCTTATAAGAACCGCCCTGTTGAGTAACCTGCCAATCTGGTCCAATGCCGCTCGTACCCGGCTGAAACAGATTAGTTACGAAAAAACCTTCGGGCATCGATTCCCCGACTATAGCACGCGAAACATAGTCGACAGAAACATTGTAGCCTTCCATGTGCAATTGTACCCACTCAACTGCATGAAGCGGTGAGTTGGAGTCGAGAAATCTCTTGTAGTGCGGGCCATTGTCCGGATCATTCAGAATTCCAGGGTTTTCTTGAGTTTTTCGATATAGGATCTTCCTAATATCCTTTAGCCATTTCGGTTCATAGTCGGAAAGCAGATCGGGGCAACGATTCAGCGCATCCGCTATCAGCGAGTGCAGAGCCTCCATCTTTTCCGTCCAGTCAGGCTCGTCGGGATAGGGGAGATGAACGCGGTCAAACATGAATTTGGCATGAGCGATTGCAATCATATGTATCGCTGTTTCTGGGCCAGCATCACCATCCTTGATTGTCTCAATCGTCTCCTTAATGTATTCGGAAGATTGGTTGATGTATTCGATCCCCGTGCTCTTTAGAACGTGCCTTACATAGTCATCGAAGACATCCTGGTTGGTTTCCGGCGTGCGGTCATCGGTGGTCATGGCTCAACTCCCTGCGTTTTGTTCATTGTGGCACATTTGGCGGGATTACGGAATGGGCGGATAGATTCTTCGCTGCGCTCAGAATGACGGCGGTGGGCTGCTTTGACAGGGGCGCACCTTACTCATCGCACCAGAGCGGTTCACCATCGCTATCTTCGTTTCCCTCCGAAACCCTGATGGAGCCGCGTTCCTCCAGATGGCGGAGGCCGGCGGGCACACACCCCGTCAGTTCATTGCGTCTAAGGGACAAGAGGCCTAAGTATTGTAGGTTGCCAAGCTCGGGTGGGATGCTACCAGAAAGCCGGTTGTCGCTCAGATCCAAGCCTTGCAGATGGGGGAGGTTGCCAAGCTCGGTTGGGATGCTACCGGAAAGCGAATTGTCGTTGAGGAGAAGTTCCTCAAGCTCAGTGGCTCGACCGAATTCAGGGGGTACAGGGCCGGATAAATTATTGTTGCTAAGGTCAAGCCTGTTGAGTTTTCTCAGATTTCCGAGGGTTGCCGGTATCGATCCGGTTAGTTCATTCCTACTCAATCCGAGCGATCTCAACTCTGCGAGATTCCCTAGTTCATCAGGGATACTGCCGGCCAGCCGGTTTTCCTCTGCCCAAAACACCTGTAGATTCTCCAAGCTGCCGAGCGCCTCAGGGATTTCGCCAACCAAGCGGTTCTGCAATACAATGAGACCCTCAAGCTGCGTCAGGCTGCCCAACTCCGCCGGCAGTTCCCCTGCCAGCCGATTGTTACCCAGGCTAAGCCATGTCACGCGGCCAGCGCTGTTTGCTACCACACCTACCCATTCATCAAGCGGTTCGTCGCTCAACCAATGCTCATTGTTCTTCCAGTTGTCGCCGTCTGTGGCGTGGTAGAGGGCGATTAGGGCTTGGCGGTCATTATCGGGGGGCGGGTCCGGGGTGGGCTTTGGCGTTGGCGGGGGGACGGGTGTTGGCTCTTGCGTGGGTTCGGGAGCGGCGGTGGGGACGGGCGTGGCTGTGGGGGGCGGGGTGGGGGAGGGCGTCGGGGCAGCGGCGGCGAGTTGTTCCGCGACGATGGTGGCGGCCAGGGTCTCGGCGGTGGCGTGGATATCGGGGGTTGCGGTGGGGCTTATGGATGGGGTGGGGGTGGGGGCATTGGCGGGGGAGGCGGGGCTATTGGAGGGCGGCTGGTCTTGTTGGGGTGATTCGACGGGGGTGCAGGCGACGAGGGTTAGGGCGGTTAGGGCTAGGGCGGCTATTCGTAGGCTAGTCATGTTTTAAGGATAGCGGATTCTTCGCTGCGCTCAGAATGACAGATGGTTGACGTGTTGGCGGCGGGGGGGGGCATTAGCGGACGGCGTGGACCTCCAGGTGGACGCCCTCGTGCTCCTGGAGGCATCCGATCACGTCGAAGAGGTTGCGGGCATTAGGGTTTCCCTGTGGGCCGAGCATGCGCATGAGGCTCTTGGGCGGCTTGTCGACGCGGGATGCCAACTCGTCGAAACCAATCGTCGCGTTGATGTAGTCTCGCAGGATGATCTTGCCGGGTTCGACATCACCTGCCAGCAAACACTCAATGGCCTCCCTGAGCAGCCCATCACGAAAGGCAGGGTCTTGTTGCGCCCGCGCCTGAACCGTCTCCCTGAAACTCCTTGTAAGTGGCATTCCTATTCCTCCTGCCGCTTTCGGCGTCGATACTCAGCCCACAACTCCTTTGCCGATTCTATGTCCCCCTGTTGCCGCGACTTCGTTCCGCCTGCTAGCAGGACGATTAGCATCTCCCCGTCTCTTCCAAAGTACACTCGGTAACCGGGTCCAAAATCGATACGGCATTCAAGGACTCCGCTTCCAACGCCTCGCACGTTTGAAAGGTTCCCTGCCTCCAAGCGGGCAAGCGCTGTTCCGACCCGGGCTCCGGCAATGGAATCAAGCCGATCAAACCATCGCCCGAACCGGCTTCGTCCTGACTCGTCGATGTATTCGCGCAGTTCAATCACGGTCCTATAGTAACACGTGTGTTACCGTTGGGCGCACTGCTGCTTTTGCCCGCCCGTATGAGCGCGTCCCTTCCTGATAAAATGGGTGTTCACGCGATACACCAAGCAGCAACGCGACTGACCGACGAGGGACAAGCGCCATGAGCATTCGGGCGGGGATTATCAATGTTACGGGGTATGCGGGGATGGAGCTTGCGCGGATTTTGCGCGGGCATTCCGACGTGGAGTTGACCGCCGTCACGGGCCGATCCGCCGCCGGCGAGCAGCTCGACGAGTACCTGCCGCACCTGGACAAGATGGAGCTGCCCATCGTCGAGCAGGATGAGCTCGATGACGTGGACGTGGCGTTCTCCGCACTGCCGCACAAGGCGTCGGCGGAGGCGTGCGTGGCGATGCTGGGCAAGAATGCGCGCGTCGTCGATATCGCCGCCGATTTCCGGCTGCACAACGTGGAGGAGTACGAGGCGTGGTACCAGCCGCACCCCGCGCCCTCTTTCCTTGAAGAGGCGGTCTACGGCCTGCCGGAACTGCACCGCGACGCGATCAGAGAGGCGCGGCTTGTCGCCAACCCGGGCTGCTATCCGACGGGCGCGCTGCTCGGACTCGCGCCCCTTGTTAAGGAAAGGCTGATCGAGCCGAACGTGATCGTTGATTCAAAATCGGGCGTGTCCGGCGCGGGGCGGTCGCTCAGCCAGACCGTCCATTTCTCCGAGGTGAACGAGAACGTGTCCGCCTACGGGCTGTCCGGCCATCGCCACCTGCCGGAGATCACGCAGGAGCTGGCGGAGATCGACCCGTCGCAGAAGTGGAACGTCACGTTCACGCCGCACCTAATTCCGATGACGCGCGGCATCCTGAGCACCATCTACGTGACGCCATCGGACGACCGCCTGCCAGCGTCTCCTGAGGGGGCGCAGCGCCTGCGCGACCTCTTTGCGGACTACTACGCCGCCGAGCCGTTCGTGCGCGTGACGCAGAAGCCGCCGCAGACCAAGCAGACGTCCGGCAGCAACTTCACACAGGTCTACCCGGTGATCGATCAGCGGACGGGGCGGATCATCATCGTGACGGCGCTGGACAACCTTGTTAAGGGGGCGGCGGGGCAGGCGATCCAGAACATGAACCTGATGTTTGGGGCCCCAGAGACAGAGGGGCTGGAGGAGTTCGCGCTGTTTCCCTAGAGCGCCGTTGCGATCCAGAGGTATTGGCTGATTGGGCCGTCTGCGACGGGGTAGTTGAGTCGTTCCACGCTGAAACCGGCTTCCTTGATTAGGCGCCGCCACGTGTCAACGGGGAAGAGTCCCGTCGTGTGGTGGTCGAGCTCCATGCGGCGCTCGCCGTTTTCCGTGATGACGAACAGGAACGACGATTGCAGCAGGGACGGGTCGTTGACGTCCGGCGACGAGTATTCGATATAGGTGAGTTCGCGGTCGTCGCGGCGGTGCGTGCGATGGTTGACATAGGGCCAGACGGGTCGGTCGATGTAGTGGTCCGGCATCGTGATGAACACGCCGCCCGGCTCAAGGTGCGCGCGGGCAGTGGCGAACGCGGCGGCCAGATCATCCTCTGACGTCATGTAGGCGATGGCGTCGTGGATCAGGACAACATCAAAGGTTTGTCCCAGGCGGATCGAGCGCATATCGCCGACGACGTGCTCAACGTCCGGGTTTAGGCGGCGGGCGTTTTCGAGCATTGAGTCGGACAGGTCGACGGCGGTCACGTCCAGGATGTCCGTGAGGTGGGAGATGAAGTGGCCGCCGCCCGTGCCGAGTTCCAGGGCGCTTACAGGGCGATTGTGGATGCGCGTCAGGATCTGGTTGCGCCAGTGGGGCGCCTCGTCGGCGTACTCCTCCGGCGGGCTCATCAACGGCCAGAGATACGCGAGATCGCCGTAGAGGCGGTGGCTTTCCTCGCTGCCAAGGCGGTGTGTCATTCTGCCGGCTGCGCGGCCAGGTAGTTGGCGAGCGCGCGGTAGTCCTTGCGGATGGAGCGGGCCATGAATCGCGCGGTGAGATGGCCAATGAACTCCATGACCTTGTTGAGGCCCGTGATTTCGCCGTGCATGGACATGCTCGTGCCGCCGGTGTCCTCGTCCTCCTCCAGGTGGTAGAAGAACGTGTACCGGCCGCTGCCGCTGCTGCCCTGCGAGCCGTCGACGGTCAGTTCCAGCATCTCCGGCGGCTCGAAGATGGTCACCTGGAAGCGCTCCGTGGCGTCGCGGAAGAACATGCGGCGGGTCTCCTCGAAAACCGTTCCCACCCCAAAGTCGCCCTCGGAGAGGACCTTGACCTCCTTGAGGTTAGGCATCCAGTCGATCAATGCGTTGACGTTGGTCAGGGCGTCAAAGACCTTTTGCGGGGGCGCGTCGAAATGGATTTCAATGTTGAACTCAATTGACATGACGCCACTCCCGTCTCGTTTATGCCCACCCACGCTGCGGGCTCCGTTGTTATTGTAGTGGGGCGGGCAAGGAATTAAGAGGGATTAGGGGGAGACGATGGCGGCGCAGATGATCACGGCAAACGGAATTGCACAATGCTACGAGACAGCGGGGCCGGAGGGGGCGCCGTGGGTGACGCTGGTTCACGGCTCCGGCGACAACCGCAACGGGTGGTGGCTCCAGGTTCCGGCGCTTGCGGAGTCGTTCCGCGTGCTCACGTATGACGTGCGCGGGCACGGCGACACCGAGACGCCGGAATCCGATTCGCTGAGCCAGATGACGTTCGTGGAAGATCTCGCGGGGCTGCTGGACGGCCTCGGCATCGAGCGCACGGCGTTGATCGGTTACTCGATGGGCGGCGGTATTGTGCGTAACTTTGCCGCGACGCACCCGAATCGTGTGTGGGGGGCGGTGATCTCCAACGGCGGCAGGCTCGACCCTCCGCCACCGGCGAACGAGGAGGAGGCAAGGGCGGCGCAGGCGATGCGGGATGAGCGGATTGCCGGGATTCGCGCGGGCGGCATGGACTTCGTGTTCGAGGGGTGGCGCGAGCAGGTGTACACGCCGGAGTTCCGTGAGGCGCGGCCGCAGATCGTGGATGCCCACTATGCGATCACGACGGCCAACGACCCTGAGAAGTACATCCGCGTGATGGCCGGCATGGGCGGCCCGTCCGGGGTGGACGTGGCGAACATCACGTCGCCCACGCTGATCATCGTTGGGGCAGGGGACCAGTACACGGGGCCGGAGGCGGCGCGGGCGCTTGCTGCGGCGATGACGGGCACGCAGGCGGGCGTGGAGGTGTTTCCGACGCGGCACGGCACGCCGTTCGAGCGGCACGAGGAATATAACCGGACGCTGCTCGCTTTTCTGAACGAGAACAAGCCGGCGAACTGACCGAGAGCAGCCAAGCGCCCACAGCCCTTGACCCTTGCAATCCGATGATTAGACTGGCCTGAATATCCGGCGCGGTGACGGACGAAGCCGCGTTGGGGCGGTTATGCGCAGAGGTGAATCGCACGGGGAGGGCGTGAACCATGTGGGCATACATTGTGCGCCGGCTTTTGCTGGCAATACCGACGCTGTTGGGAGTCACGGTCGTTGTCTTTCTGATCATGCGGATTGCGCCGGGCGACCTGGCGCTGATGATCATTTGCGGCACGGGCGAGAGCTGCGCTTTCGATGAGGCCGCGCTTGATCGCGTCCGCGAGGAGCTCGGTCTGAATAAGCCGCTCTACGTACAGTACTTCGACTGGCTATTTGGCCTCGTGACGCTGGACTTCGGGCGGTCGTTCTTCTACAACGCGGAGATGTCAGAGCTGCTTGCGCGGAAGGCCCCGCTGAGCATTCAGGTTGGGCTGATGGGGTTGGTGTTCGGCAGCCTTTTGGGCATTGCGGGCGGTGTCATCGCGGCTCTCAAGCAGGACACGTTTACGGACTACTTCATTCGCGGCACGGCGATCCTGGGCATTTCCGTTCCTACATTCTGGAGCGGGATGATGCTGATCCTGATCTTCGTGCGGATGTTTGACTGGATTCCGCGGCAGGGCTACGTCCCGATCTGGGAAGACCCGATTGCCAACCTGGCGCAACTAGTTTGGCCTGCGCTGATCATCGGCCTCGGCTTCCTCATGGGAGTGCCGCTCCGCATGATGCGGGCAACGATGCTGGAGGTCATGCGCGAGGACTATGTGCGCACGGCGCGGTCCAAGGGACTCAAGGAGCGGGTGATCATCGTTCGCCATGCAATGCGCAACGCTCTCATTCCCGTGCTCACGTTGATTGGGATATTCCTGCCGATCACGGTGACGGGACTGGTGGTGACAGAGCAGGTGTTTGGCCTGCCCGGCGTGGGGCGCATGATGGTGGACGCCATCAACCAGCGGGACTACCCCGTCGTTCAACTGGTGGTCACCATGACGGGATTCGCGGTGGTGCTGGCGAACCTGGGCGTGGACATGCTGTACGGGTGGCTCGATCCGCGGATCCGGTACTAGGGCGGTAGAATGCGGCAAAACGGGCGCGGCGGGCGCGCAAATGCTTGACATGGGTAGGGGGCATCCATAGCATGGTGCGAAACGCGGGCAACGCGCCGGGGCGCAAGCAACGGCCCGAACGGCAATGACGCAGGCTGGCTTGTAGCCTACGGGGAGGGGCGAAAGCAGATGTGGGCATATGTAATACGCCGCATATTATTGGCGGTGCCGACGATTCTTGGCGTGACCATCGTGGTCTTCCTGATCATGCGCATCGCGCCTGGCGACGTGGCCATCATGATGCTTGGCGGCGGCGAAGGCGGCGGCGGAATCGATCCGGAGGCGCTGGAGAGAATCCGAACCGAGTTAGGCCTGAATAAACCGCTCTATGAGCAGTACCTGGGCTGGGTGTACGGGCTCCTCACCCTCGACTTTGGCAAGTCCTTCTTCTACAACGCCGACATGGATCGGCTGATTGCGAGGAAGGCTCCCCTTAGCCTCCAGGTTGGCGTGATGGGCCTCATCATCGGCAGCACTCTTGGGATCGCCGGCGGAGTTGTCGCCGCGCTCAAGCAGGACACATTCTTCGATTACCTCATTCGCGGCATCGCGATTCTCGGCATCTCCGTCCCGACGTTCTGGAGCGGCATGATGCTGATTCTCATCTTTGTCCGGGTGTTTGACTGGATTCCCCGGCAAGGGTACATCCCGATCTGGGAGGATCCGATTGCCAACCTGGCGCAGTTGATTTGGCCGGCGCTGATCATCGGCCTTGGATTCCTGATGGGCGTGCCGCTGCGCATGATGCGCGCCACCATGCTTGAAGTCATGCGGGAGGACTACATCCGCACGGCGCGCGCGAAGGGCCTCAAGGAGCGGGTGATCATCGTGCGCCACGCCATGCGGAACGCCTTGATCCCGGTGCTTACCCTGATCGGCATCTTCTTGCCCATCACGGTGACCGGCCTCGTCGTGACGGAGCAGGTCTTCGGCCTCCCGGGCATTGGGCGCATGATGGTGGACTCCATAAACCAGCGAGATTTCCCGGTCGTTCAGCTCGTTGTGACGCTCACCGGCTTTGCCGTCGTCGCCGCGAACCTGGGCGTGGACCTGCTGTACGGTTGGCTTGATCCACGGATCCGGTACTAGGCCGTCCGGCAGGCGTGTGAGAAGAGAACCAGCCACGTTCGGGCTGACAATCGAGTAGACGGTACTCAAGGGGAGCGATAGAAATGGCGGCACAGACTGAAGCGGTCGCAGAGATCATCGGTCAACGGCGGCGGCGAAACATCCTGCAGCGCAACTGGCTGCTGTGGAAGAGTCGGCCACTTGGATTGGTGGGATTGGGATTGGTCTTCATCCTGATTCTCATGGCGGCCACGGCGTCGCTCTGGGAGATTGCAACATCCGCCGCCTCGAACTATGACGGTTTTATCGAGTACCGCTATGCGTCCCAGATATCGGCTCAATTGGTTCCGCCGAACGCGGAGCATTGGTTGGGCGGTGACCGTTATGGACGTGATCTGTTCACCAGGATTGTCTTCGGGGCGCAGATCTCCCTGTACGTTGGCTTCGCGGTCGCGATGGGAGCGGGAACCATTGCCGGCATCCTCGGAATCACGAGCGCGTATTTCGGCGGCTGGGTTGACCTGCTGGGCCAGCGCCTCGTTGACGTTCTCCAGGCGTTCCCGGGCCTGATCCTTGCGATGGCCATTGTCGCCATCCTCCAGACCTTCAGCATCGAGGTCACGATCATCGCGATTTCAATTCCGGCGCTGCCTGCCATGATTCGCGTTGTGCGCGGGCAGGCATTGTCCATAACGAAGACGGACTACGTGCTGGCAGGCCGAACCATCGGCGCCAGCCACCTCCGCCTCATCTTCCGGTACATCATGCCCAACTCGATGGCGCCCTGGATCATCGTTGTGACCGGCCGCCTGGGCTCTGCAATCACGACCGAGGCATCCCTGAGCTTCCTCGGCTTGGGAGTCCCTGAACCGCACCCGTCCTGGGGCGGCATGTTGAACGCCAGCGCGCTGGACTTTGCCGAGCTTGCTCCTCACATCATCGTGTTCCCCGGACTTGCTCTCAGCATGGCGGTCTTCGGGTTCAACGTGTTTGGCGACGCGCTGAGGGACGTGCTCGACCCGCGGCTGCGGGGACGCTGATTCCCGGGGGATGTTCTGGCTTGACCCCATGAAATGGGCGGCAGTCCTCCTGGCGGTTGCCGCCGTGGGCATGGTCATCGTATCCGGTTGCGGCGGAGAGGTAACGTACACGATTTACTTCCAGTCCGATCGCAACGGAAACTGGGACATCTACTCCGTCGAGCATGACGGCACAGGTGAGACGCAAGTCACCGACAACGTCCTCGATGACATCTATCCCGCCGTCAGCCCGGACGGGTCCAAGCTGGCGTTCATCAGGCGTTCAGGCAATGCGACCGACATCATCCTGATGGACACGGACGGGGATGACGAGCAGAACCTGACGAACGGCCTCGTGAGCGGGACGGTTGAGTCGTTGACGTGGTACCCGGACGGGGAGCGCCTGCTCGTGGCGTTGTGGAGCATCGAGGTCGCGTCCGGGCGCCCGCAGCTCTACTGGATGAGCGCGGATGGGATGGCTGCGGACGGGACGGGCATGAACCTGCTGGGACAGGACACCACGTATTCCTACCGGAATCCGCGCCTGAATATGGTCGGCGAGGAGATTGCGGTGTCGGCAAGCCTCTCACCCGACGCCGTTGACGTTCACGTGCTGGACAGCGACGGACGATTCATCCGCATCATTCCCCAAGAGACATTCCTGAGGCCGACGGGAGAGTTCAGGGCGGCGAACGCGTCTGAGGATTACCCGGACTATGCCCCAAACGGCCGGGACGTCATCATGCAGTCGAACGCTTCTGCGGTTACGAATCCCAGCGACGCCATTCACCTCTGGTACGTTTCGTCACAGGGACGTCGGAGCGCGGACCGCACGCCGGAAGTTCCCTCTAACAACATGCAACCGTCGTGGTCAACCGTGCTGGACGGGCAGACCATCGTGTTTGTGAGCGACCGCGACGGCAACGAGGAGATCTATCTGTGGAGCATGGCCGACGGGGCTGAGCCGGTTCGCCTGACGGACAATCCCGCCGACGACTCGCACCCCAGTTGGCTCAAGAACGATCCCGACGCCGACTAGCCCCTGGGGTAGATGCTAGCGGTCTTCGCGGTTCCAGCGCGTTAGGCGGCGTTCAATGCCGTCAACCGCGTAGTAGACGCCCAGCCCAAGCAGGGCCATGGCGATGACGCCCGCGTACATCTCCTCGTATGCCAGCCGTCCCCACGACTCGACGAGGATGTAGTAGCCCAGGCCCTGCCGCGTGCCGAAGCTCTCCACGAAGAACAGCACCGCTATGGAGACGCCGGTGCTGAGCCGCAGCGCCGTGAAGAGGCCGGGCAGAGACGCCGGCACGAACACGTAGCGCATGAGCTGGAGCCGGTTCGCGCCGAGGGAGCGAACCGAGAGAATCAGTTCCGGGCGCACCGTTCGCACTTCGTCGCGCACGAGGATCAGTATCTGGAAGAAGAGGATGAGCGCGATCATCGTCACCTTGCTCGCGTCGCCCAGCCCCAAAAAGAGCAGGATGATCGGCAGCAGAACGATCTTGGGGATCGGGTAGCCGAGGTAGATGATCGGTGCTGAAAGGGCGTAGAGCCTGTTGTTCGTGCCCAGGATCAGACCCAGCGGCGCGGCGATGGCGATGGAGATGGCGATGGCCATGACGACGCGGTAGGCGCTGACCGCCGCATGTTCAAGCAAGCCCTCGTCAAGCTGCTCGATGAACGCCGCGATGACCGGCAGCGGGCCGGGCATGATGTTCGTGTCCACGAGCCATGACACAACCTGCCATATGAGCAGGCCTGCCAGGACGACCGACGCGCCCCCGCCGAGGGTCGCGACGCGCGCCCGCGCCCGGCCAAGCGCCGATTCCTTCATACGGCGGCCGCGGCTTCCGGGTTGGTGTTGAGCCGCGCCCTCACGCCTGCGGCCAAGCTATGGAACTCAGCCGAGCCGACGTAGCCCTCGCGGCCCGCGCCGGGATTATCGATAATCGTTGGCGGGTCGCCTGAGCCGCCCCCCATGATGAGGATGCGGTTGCCCAGAGTCACCGCCTCGTTGATGTCATGGGTGATCAGGATCGCGCTCCTCCCCCGCGCAATGCCAAGTTCCAGCGCGAGCATTTGGAGCGATTCCCGCGTCAGGGCGTCAAGCGCGCTGAATGGCTCATCCATGAGCAGAAGGGTAGGCGAGACGGCGAGCGTGCGGGCAATGGCGACGCGCTGCTTCTGCCCGCCGGAGAGCTGCCCCGGATACCGCCGCGCCAGCTCTCCCAGCCGCAGGCGGTCCAGCCAGGATTGGGCCTCCGCTCGCCACTCTCGGCCCGCGACGCCGCGCAGCCGCAGCCCCATCCCCACGTTGTTCAGCGCCGTCTCCCACGGCAGCAGCCCGTGATCCTGCAAGATCAGGCCGATGTCGCGGCGCGGGCCGTCGATGCGCTCTCCGGCGACTGTGACCTCGCCGCTGTCGGGCAGGCGCAGTCCGGCCAGGATGTACAGCAGCGTCGTCTTGCCGCATCCGGACGGGCCGATGATTGCCCACGATTCACCGGCGGACATCTCCCATGAGAATCCCCGGAGAACCGCAGCGCCCCCGGGGTACGCGAAGGTCACGTCCCCGAGGGCGGCAATCGGCTTCTGTTCAGACATGTCAGGCCGCGGGCATCCGGGCCGGATCATCCCTACGGAATGAATCGCGGATGAACCCAGCTGCCGTACTCCCGCGCCGCGTCAATCAGTCCCTTTTCCAGGAGCCAGTCTGACGCCTGCTGCGTTTCAGCCGCAGTTGGGACATTGTTGCTGGGGAACGGGGGCACCTGGAAGATTCCAACCAGGAATTCCGGCAGGCGGGCCTTCTCCGGCAGGAGGTACGCGTACTGGTCCGGGTTCGCGTTGATTCGCCGGACGGCCTCCTCATGGATTTCCAGGAACTTCTTCACGTTGGCCTCGTGATCCGCCAGGTAATCGACGTTGAACTCAAGCACGCTCATGCCGAGTCGGCTTTCGCGGTCGTCGAGGATGACCGTGCCACCTGCGTTCACGGCGAGCGTGATGAGCGGCTCAGGCAGGACGGCGGCGTCAAGCTGCCCCTGCGACAGCAGTTCCATGCGGACGGGGATTGCCGCGACCTCCGTCTTTTCGACGGCATCGCGAGCCAGGCCGGCCTCGTCCAGGTACAGGTCGAGATGGTATTCGATGAGGGAGTTGGTGGAGATGCCGACGCTCCTGCCCTCCAGGTCGGCGGGCGTTTCGATGCCGCTGTCCGCGCCTGCCACCAGCGCGATCATCGCCACGTCGGCGGTGGCGCGGTACGTGGTCTTGACTATCGAGACCTTGTGCTCCTCGCCGTTGATCAACCCCGTTGCGATGAGGTCTGCGAGCTGGCCGTCGATGGCGCCTGATTCAAGCGCCACGTTGCGCTCCAGCGCGCTGGTGAACGTCTCAAACTGCACGTTCAGGCCGGCGGCCTCGAACAGGCCCTCCTCCTCGGCAAGGTAGAACGGCACGCTGTCGATGATGGGCAGCAGTCCCACGCGGATGGGCGTGTCATCTATCGCCGGTGTTGGCGTGGGCGGCACGGGCGTCGCCGTCGGCACAGGCGTTGGCGTGTCTTCGGCGAACGCGTCGCACGCCATGCTCATAACCGCGGCGGCCACAAGCACGAGGCCGGCCAGCATAAAACCAAGTCGAGCAATCTTCACGATCTTTCCTCCTCGCTAAACGAGTCTTCTGCTTCTTCTCCTGCTGAATCGTCTGCCGCCCCGCTGCCCGGCATCCCCTCGTACAGGAGGCCCCCGGGGAGAGGGAAGGCTGTCGGATCAATGGCGTTGAGCGCCCGCGCCGCGAAGTAATCGACGATGTCATCGACGGTGCGCGGTTTCAGGTAGAAGGCGGGGGCGGGCATGAGAATCGTTGCGCCAACCGCCGCCAGCTGCTGCATGTTTTCCAGGTGGATGGCGGACAGGGGCGATTCACGGGGAATGAGAACCAGGGGGCGCCGCTCCTTGATAGTGACGTCCGCCGCGCGGCGCAGGAGGTTGTCGCCGAGGCCATGAGAGATGGCCGCCGCCGTTGCCATGCTGCACGCCGCCACGATCATGCCGCGCGTCGGGATTCCGCCGCTGGCTACCGGCGCGCCAAGCTGGTTGGACGTGTAGTAGGAAAAACATTCATTGGCCGACCACGCATCCAGCGCCCGTGAGAACGGCTCGTCCATCTCCTGCGCCCACACCTGCCGTCCGCCGGAGGTGATGGTGCAGACCACCGGCACGTTGCGCTCCAGCAGGGTGTCGATAATGCGCTTTGCGATGGCTGCGCCGCTGCCGCCGGAGATGCCGACGATGACGGGCGGTTGGCCTTGCTGCGGTCTATGCTGCATATCCGCTTCCCGGCCCTATCAGGACGGCAGCCGCCGTGAAGACGAATACGATGATGGCGATGACGCCGTTGATGTTGAAAAAGGCGATAGTGACCCGGGAAAAATCGTCGGCCTTGACGAGCGAGTGTTCCCATGCAAGGAGGGCGGCTGCGATGGCAACGCCGATGTAGTAGGGCCACGCGAGACTCATCATGACGCCAAGCACCACCAGGCAGACGATTGTCAGCAGGTGCGTGACGCGCGCCCACCGCAATGACGCGGCGATGCCCCACTTGACGGGGATGGTGTGAATGTTGCGCGGGATGTCAAAGTCGCGATCCATGCACTGGTAGATGAGATCGAATCCGGCCACCCACGTCGTGACGGCCATCGCAAGAATTACAGCTTCGAGCGGCAGTTCGCCAGCGACACCGATCCAGCCGCCCGCCGGCGCGATGCCGTCCGCGAATCCAAGCCAATAATGCCCCGTCCAGGTGAATCGCTTGGCGTAGGAGTACGTGATGACAATGATGGCGGCGACGGGGGCGAGCATCAGCGCGAGCGTGTTCAGCATTGCGGCGGCAACGAAGAAGATGACCAGGCTGACGATCAACATGCCAAGCATGTCCGACGGGCGGAGGAGCCTCTGGGGCAGCGCGCGCATGGCCGTTCGCGGGTTCTCCGCGTCCATCTCACGGTCGATGAGGCGGTTTGCGCTCATGGCGACGGTTCGCGCGGCGACCATTGCGACGGTGATCCAGATGAACTGTGAGAGCGTCGGCCAGCCGCCTGCCGCGAGAATCATGCCGAGGTAGGCGAACGGCAAGGCGAAGACGGAATGCTCGAACCGGATGGAATCGAGCATGATGCCGAGCCGTCCCATGTACGACCAGGGGCGGGGCAGGGGCGGTCGTCCAATGGAATCCATCAGATGCCGTATTCCTTCCAGCGCCGTGTTACCTGATCAACCATGGCCGGATCCATGGTGATGTCCGGCATCCATTGGCGCTCGCCCATCTCGCCCTCGCCGGACTTGCGCGTGGCATCGATGCCGATCTTGCTGCCGACGCGCGCCGTGGGTGAGGCAACGTCGAGATCGTCGATTGGGCCGTCGGCGAAGAAGATGTCACGCCGCGGGTCGACGTTGTTGGAGAGCCGCCAGACGATCTCGGACGGGTCGTGGATGTCCACGTCATCGTCGAAGACTGCGATGGCGCGCGGCCAACGACATCAGGCCGAGGCCCCCACATGCCGCTCACCGTCTTCTGCACGTGGCCGGGGTACTCCTTCTTGATTGAGACGAGCACGAGGTTGTGGAAGACGCCCTCGGCGGGCATGTGCACGTCCACGATCTCCGGCAGCATCAACCGCATCAAGGGGAGGAACAGGCGCTCCGTCGCGACGCCCATCCAATAGTCCTCCTGCGGCGGGCGCCCCACGACGATGGTGGGGTAGATGGGGTTTGCGGCGGCGCGTTATGGCCGTGACGTGAAAGACGGGGTATTCATCCTGGATGGAGTAGTAGCCGGTGTGGTCGCCGAACGGGCCTTCGGGGCGGCGCTCTGCGGGATCAACGTAGCCCTCCAGGATGTACTCGGCGTTCGCGGGCACGTCCAGATCGACGGTGACGCCCTTGACGACGGGCACGGGCGTGCCGCGCAGGAATCCGGCCAGCACGTACTCGCTGACGTCCGCAGGCAGCGGAGCTGACCCGGCCCAGATGAGGGTCGGATCGCCGCCGAGCGCCACCGCGACCTCCATGCGTTCCGCGCCGCGCTCCGCCGACGCCCGCTCATGCTGCGTGCCCAACCTTGTGCGTCTGCCAGTGCATGCCGGTTGTGTTCCTGTCGTAGACCTGCATCCGGTACATGCCAAGGTTGTGGACGCCGGTGTCGGGGGTCTTTCGTGATGACGAGGGGCAGGGTGATGTAGCGGCCTGCGTCCTGCGGCCAGGTCTTGAGGATAGGCAGCGAGAGGAGATCGACCGTCGTCGCCCTCCATCACGACCTCCTGCGCCGGGGCGTCCTCGCGATCCACGCGGCGCGGGCCGATGCGGCCAAGCTTGACGAGGTCGCCCAGCATACGGAGCTTGCCCATCAGGCCTTCGGGCGGGCCGCCCTGCGCCATCGCCATCATCTTCTCGATGCTGGCGGGCAGCTCGTCCAGGCTCTCCACGCCGAGCGCCCACGCAACCCGCTGCTCAGTGCCGTACAGGTTGATCAGCGCCGGCGCGCCCTCGTACCCCTCCACGTTCTCGAACAGCAGGGCGGGGCCGCCCTCACGCAGGACGCGCTGGGTGATCTCCGTGATCTCCAGGTCCCACGTGACGGGCGCGGTGACGCGCCTGAGTTCGCCGCGCCCCTCCAGGAACGTGATGAACTCGCCGAGGTCTCGATAGTTCTGCGCCATGGTCCAGTTGGCCCTCACGCTTGAAAGCAGAATCGACTTCAACTGCGGGGCGGCGGACGCGAGCGGGGACGGCTCGCCCCGTGTACAGCCACCGCAGGATGATTTCATTGAGCGCCCCCATCCACGCGTAGGAGGCGAGCGTTGTATCGAGCGGCGGTATGGAGCCGTCCGCGACGGCGGCGTCCAGCCGCTCGCGAATCAGGCCGGGCAAAGCGGTCCATGGAGCCGCAGCAGGGATTCATCGAACGCCGGGCCAAGCCCGACGCCGCTGGCCAGCAGCACCTTGGCGAGTTTCGCGTGGCCGGCGAACGTGTCCAGCGTCGATTCGATGACCGCGCCCGCCTTGTGCGCGCCGCTTTGCCTGCTTTCTATGGACTCGCGCGCATCGGACAGCAGCCTGTCCGCAAAGCGGTTGACGAGGGCGAAGAAGATCTCGCGCTTCCCGGGGAAATGGAAGTAGATTGCCGCCCTTGGAGCCGCCGGAGGCGGTGGCGATGTCATCGACGCTCGCGCCGTGGTAGCCGGATTCGGCGAAGACCTGCGCCGCTGCCTCGAGGATGCGCTCCCGCGTGGCGGCCTTCGCGCCGCCGTTGCTGCCCGCGTCCTGCACGTGTTTGAGCGTTTGAGATTCTTGTCCTCCATGGGGAACCGACATGACCAGTCGGTCGGTGGCTGTTGCCAGTGTATGGGAGGGGGGGGTGGGGGGTCAATGGGGAGCGGGCTATGCGTCAGAGGGGCCGATTTCGTCGATCAATTCAAGGGATTTCGCCGTATGTGCCTGGGCCGCCAATGAAATCCCATAGCTCCTGACCGATGAGAACCTGGCTTTTCATGTCCATCACCTGCTTGGTGACGGAATGGCCGTATCTCTCGCGTGTGAGATAAGGGTTGTAGGTGAGTCCCAGGAATGCTTGCGCGTTCCCAATCCCTCTCTCGCGCACGTATTGCTAGGTAGTAGAGGAGCTTTCTCTTCGACTCCGCCGCGATATCCAGGTTTGGCAAGGGTGTCTTTAGTTCCACGAAGAGCGGGCCTCCCGTAAAGTCACCGATGTGAAGGTCGGCGATGACGGAACGCCGGGATTGACCACCGCCGAGCGAGTTCAGAATTTCGCTCAGTTCCCTTTCATGATCGGGTCGTCTATCGACAGTTCGCTGGCGCGGGCCCGTCCTGAGGGTCGTTACGATCTCCTCAATCATGTTCACGGCGGCATCATTGATTGTTCCTGCGATTTCAAGCTCAAGATGGACGTCCGTGAACCTGTCGAGGGCGACTGCTTGAGCCAATTGTGGGTAAAGCACCGATCCCATCGCCGTTACAACGCTGCGTTCCGTGCGCGCTGCCCCCACCTGTGCCTCTGTGAAAAAGAGCCGATGAAACGGATATGCCAGCCGGATGTCGCCGATTCCTTTCCGTGCAAGCTTTGTGTGTTGGTCGCTGATGAACGACCTGAACACTTCCCTTACCGCATCCTTGGTTTCAGAGCGCATAGAATTAGTCCCCGGCTTTCCACACTAGGATGCTTTCGAAGAAATCACCAGCGCGGCGGCCAGTTCGGCGGTTGACGTGCCGCTCAAGCCGGGTTTCCATTTCGAAGCCTGCTTGCTCTCGGATTGTGTCGTACAGGCCGAGCTTGTCGTTGACGACAACGACGACGCGCCCTCCCTTCGCCAGCCCCCGGCGAACGTTCGCAAATGACTGCGCCATGTCGTTGACGTATGCCTCACGCGCCTTGATCGATGTGCCGGATGCTGCGGCGCCGATTTCCTTGTCTGCCTTCCATGGCAATCCGAGCAACTCGTATGAATACCGGTGCTGCTCGTGATAATCGATCAGGCCGACGTATGGTGGGGACGTAATCACGAGGTCAAAGCGTGGGAACTCAACTGTGCGCGTGTCTCCCGTGATGATGGACAGGGCCACATCCTTGCGCACGTCCGAAAACTCCCGGATGCGCCTGACTGTATCCAAGCTGTATCGCTGGAGGAACTGGGCGGCGTTCTGCGTGGGCGTGCAAATTCGCCCGTGCTTGTAGCAGTGGTACGGCTCAGTTTGGGGCTGCTTCGGGAAGTCAAGATCGAAGTGTGTCGTCAGTCTGGCCGAACGCGCGGCGCGCGACAATATGAGGCGCAGAGCATCGGAATAGCGATACTCGTGGATTAGGCGCTCGTAAGCCAGCAACGCCTTTAGCGCCTCTGGCGCGAACCATGCCGTCAGGTAATCGCTGGGCTGGTATGGCGTGCGAGACTCGCTCAATTGAGGCTGGCTCGTATTCAATGATCGGTTCAGAATGTCATCGGTCTCGTATTCCAGCACGTCCACGTCGTACTTGCCGGTCTTGACTGTTGTGACCAGGCTGTTGAACGACGATATATCGCACCCCACCGCGTTTATTCCGAGTGTTGCCGCCTCGACGAGAGTTGTACCGGAGCCGCTAAATGGGTCGCATACTGTTGTCGGCAGGAACTTCCGCAAGAAAATCTCGGCTATTTGAGGAACGAACTTGCCGAGGTAGGGGTGGAGGCTGTGGACGTGCTTGGTGCGGACGCGCTGGGGAAGGTCGCTCTCCGTCCAGTTGAGATTCAGCGCCGCCAGATCCGTGCCCTCAGCGATGGATTCAAAGTCTACGAACGGTCTCTCAACATATGTAGGGGAGTAGCCGAACGACGGCTTGGCCTCTATGGGCAAGCCCTCTTCCCTCGCCAACTCCGTGACCACGTCCATGTCTGACCGAACCCCCTCGCACTTCCCACGTGATGATAGAGTAACATAGTATCGACCTAACGTTCGGGGAACACAATGACGAACCGACGGAAAGGAGAATGTGTCGTGGATGTGGCCATGACGGACACCGAGCATTACAACTACGGACATGACCGGGGAAGCATCGCCGCGCATCTGAACGCGGCCATGTGGAACCTACAACGGGTCCAGGAGATACGTGAGTTCCTTGTGAACAGGATGGACGACGATGATACTCGGTACGATCACCCCGACCGGTTGGCCTTGGATGCCGTCGTTTCTGAGGTCAATGACGCGTTGCCCCTAATTCAAAAGGCGTATGACGCCAATCTGGAAGGCTACTAGTCGCAGGGTTCTCACTTGCAACCGAACCGCCATTTGCCATGACAACCAAGCGAAATTCCGAAGCCTCTCCGGAGGCCGTCATCAAGGCTACCGGCAAGGGGCCGGAGGAGTGGAACTCCGTTTTGGATGCGGCTGGGGCGCGAGAGATGACTCATAAGGAGATTGCGGCATTGCTCCGGGAGGAGCACGGCGTATCTCCGTGGTGGAGCCAGCACGTGACTGTCGAGTATGAGCGGGCGCGCGGGATGCGGGAGCGGTATCAGACGACTCGCGGGTACCAGGTTAGCGTTAGCAAGACGGTGGCTGTGCCGCTCTCTGAACTTTACGGCGCGTTCTCGGACATCGAACAGCGGGGGCGGTGGCTGGCGGAGGCGCCGATTACCGTTCGCAAGGACACGCCGGAGAAGACGACTCGCGCG
>CAXXET010000007.1:0-320594 GCA_963666115.2 Dehalococcoidia bacterium
GTCTATGTCATTCAAGCTCCGTGCTTGTTCTTGGGGGGAGCCCTCGTAGGCAATTCTTGCCTTTCCGATAATGTGTGCGGCGCACTCCAGAATGACGCGCATGTGAACGGCCAGGGAATGCAGGTTGTGATGGTCGTTGGCTCCAAGCACGGCGACCATGTGAATCTCAGCCTTGCGAAGAAAGAGGCCGCATTCGTCACGCACGGACAACTCGGGAGCCTCATCCGTCGGGTCGGCGAAGATTTGTGGGAATGAGTTCTCAAAGTCTGCCTCAGCGAGCAGACGCTTAGTCAACCGCAAAGATTCGCGCACGTAGTCGGTCATGACGTCGCGATAGTGATAGACTGCGATCTCGGTCGAGTAGCTCATGCGCTCCAGAATAATCCGAGTCGTCCCACCGGGCAAGACGACCAGGTGGTCGTCCTGCACTTTAATTCCCTACGCCCCACCTCCCAGCAGCCTCCCCACCAACCCCTCCACAGCCTTTCCCTCCGCAGACCCCCGCAGCCAACCCCGTATCTCACGACGCGCCACCGTCACCGTCAGCGACCTGCCCCGTGCCTCTTCTCGCGCTCGCAATTCCGGCAGCATCTCCGCCACACGTTCGGCCGCCGCCTCCCCTGCCTGCGCAAGTTCTCGGTGCAAGTTTACATTCTCGTCGAACCTGGGTATCGGCAGCTTCCATAGATGCTTGTGGAGGTGGCGAGTCCTACCCGCCCAGTTCGGGACGGTGTACCTATTGACTGCCTCCTCTAATGTATCGCTGTTGATGATAGACAGCAGGTATTTGGCTTCGGCCAAGCTAACGCAGGCAACCCAAAAGAGAGTGTAGTCGACTACCGATTCATCATTAGTAAGGATGGCCGCAGTTGGGGTACCAGACTGGTTGTAGATGACCCGCACCGGCATCTCACCATTGTCTTGCTGCCATTCGATCTGGGCTGTCAGTTTGCCCCACCAATCAATTTGGCCCAGCAAAGATAGCTTGTTGGCCTCTGCCCTATTCACCTCCCACAGGCGGCTGACCGTCCTCCATCGACCCCGCATTCGTCTTTGCAGACCGGACGAATCAAGGACGCTAAGCGGGTTGCCGTCCTTAGAAAGCCTCTCTTTGTCCTGCCGAATTGGAAGAACCGCCTTCAGAGGCTCAAGTGTCGCATACGGCACGAGCGTCTCGCCCAAATGGACATCGAAGACGTGAGTTTCCTCAATGGTCTGGCCGGTGATCGCCGAGAGGTCAAGGTCACGCCATGGGGCTTTGTCCTGCGACCCACGACGCGGATTGACCGTGACGGTTCCGGGCGCCTTGATAATGGCCGTGTTTTCCGCTGGCTCGACGAAATGCAGGCTGCGAGGAACAATGGTTGCTCCCTCACTTGTGCGACGAGTGTATGGAGATTCGCCGACCTGAGATGTGTCGGTGATCGTAGCGGGCACCCTTCCGAAGTTCTGCTTTTTCGTCTCCCCAGTCCAACGCTCAACCGTTCCCGCGAGTGGCTTCGCAGGCGGATCATTAGCGCCCTCTGCAACGACGCGACGCGCAAAGGCGACGCTTGCGGGCACAGGAAAGAACGTGTTGGGTTTCAACCGCTCGAGGTCCCAAGAGGGTTTATGCGTGAAATCCACGGCCAGCACCCCGCCATCGATCCCGATTTTCCAGACACCCGTCCGCCACCTGGCGTACTGCCCTGTCTGCAGCGCGCTGTGGGGCAACACCATGCCGATGATGCCACCGTCCTCAAGATAGAGATCAACTGAGCGGGTGAAAAAGAGCCCCGCCACATCCTGATGCGTGGCGTACCGCCCGCCCTGCCAGATGCCGTACACGTCTTTGCTCAGTCGCTCAAGTCCTGTACGCAAGTCCTTGATGGTCTGGTTGTAGTTGATCCATGGCGGATTGCCGATGATCACGTCCACTTTCTGCCGGCTCAGCGCCACCGGGCGCACCATGTTGCGCGTGTAATACGCCCAGATGTGGTTGCGCCCCTCTGCATGCAATCTCTGGAGATCACGGATAGTTTGCTCAAGCACGGGGCGCTCGCTCTCAAACACGCCCGCCTGATCCAGCACAAAGGACGGATCGTCACCCGATTCAATCGCGCTGGTTACATCAGCAACGACATTGTCAAAGTTCTCGGCTCGGCTTACCAGAGACACCGGGAACTTCAGTTCAATGTTGTCGTGTCCTCCAACCTGGATAGGCACGTTTGGCCCGGACAACATGTCGCCTCTGATTCGTAGTTGGAGTGAATCCCCCAAGTAGACCGGCGCGGAGAAGTTGGACGATGGCGCCCCGCCGCCCAATCCGTCGAAAAGCGGCTTGGCGGCCAGCACCCACGCGGCGCGCGCCAGATGGACGGCGACTGGATGGATGTCGATGCCGATGACCTTGTCGCGCAGCCGATTCAGGAGTTCCGCGGGTGTATACGTGTCTTTCGGATCAGGGTTGTTGTCAGCCGTCCAAATGAAGTGTGCGATTGCCTCCGTGAGGAACGTGCCGGAGCCGCAGGCGGGGTCAAGCACGCGCTGACTCAACGGGTCATCCACCAACTCCGTCACCATGGCGCGGGCGAGCCAGTCGGGCGTGTAGTATTCGCCAAGCCGCTTGCGGTCATCCGGCGGAATTACGGCCTCATAGAGGATGGCGGCGACGTTTTCCGGGGCCGCAAGCCAGTTGAACCGGTTGATGCGGCGGGCAAGCGCGCTGAGGAAGGGGCCGCCGCCGACTTCTGTCGGCCATGCAAAGAAGTCCGACTCCACCACGCCCTCGATGCCAGTGTTGCTGCGAAATATCCGTCCGAGCACCAGATCGTGCGGGTCATTGGCGGCAAGCTCACGGATATCAATGCCGAAGGAGGCCTGCACGACGATGCCGATGACGGTAGTGAGATACGTGTGGCGGATGAACAGGTCATCCATCGCCTGCTCGCCCTGCGCAATCTCGCCCAACGCCGTGCGCAGCAGGTCTTCCCACAGCCGGCGTTTGACCGCGATGCTGGGATTCTCCCGGGCCTTCTCGTACAGCACCCTGAGGGTGTCGATGTCCTGGGCATAGCGTGGGCTTTTGGGGCCGAACTGGGCTTCGATGTCTATCCGATTTGGCGGGATATTCTCCAGGGCGACGAGGGCCTCATCGCGCAGCCATTCGTAGAGATCGGTCCACTGATTGGCATTGTCCAGGGTCATGGCATACGGCTTTGTCAGCTTGGGCTCTCCCGCGCCCGGCCACCGCAGCAGCCAGCGCTTGCCGTCCGTCAACACGCCCATGCGCTGCTTGCCCTCACGCTGTGATTCAGCGAGGTAGTTATCCAGTTGGTCGACGTAGTCCTGGTCCGGGGCGCCGGATGCTGCTAGTCCGAGGTTTTGCTTGCATTCGATGAACGTATCGAGAGCCGTGAGGTCGACGGCGCGGCCGGATTTGGTTGCGGGATGGACTTCAAGGTTTACCTCGGTCGTCCTGGCGAGGTCTGCGACTCTGAGGAACTCGCAGATGGCGGCTCGGATGTTGTCCTCATGCTGGAAACTCCCGTGGCGATGCAGAATCTCTTCTGCGGCCTTGAGACAGTCGGGGTCTTCGGGACTGGGGATGCGTCTCTTGTCAGTGGTCATGGTTGGATTATAAGCGAGGCTGCCATCACAACTGCCCCCGCGCCTTCAACTCCGAGGGAAGCAGCGCCGCATACACAGCATCATGGGCGGGCGTGGCAACGTCATGCCGCTGCCCCAAGCGCGGAACCACGCCGACCTGCGCCTCCAATTCCGACGGCCTCCCTGAGGCAATATCACGCTGCATGGACGCCGTTCCGTCCGCCGGGGCCAGGTCCGCCAGCCGCATTGCGCCCTCAACAGCATCGGACGCCAGGACGACGCTCTCCACTGCGGCGACGGCGGCTATCTCCTCCATGCACGCCTTGAGCAGATCGCGGGAACGCGGAACGGATCGGAAGACGCCAATGGGCGCCCGCGTCACCGCGCCCACCCCTGCCAGCGGCCCCACGAACAACAGCTTCTCCCACAACGCCGCGCGGATGTCCGCCCGTGTCGTGGCGAAAATACCGGCATCGGAAAGAGCGGCGCGAATGTCCTCCACCGTCTCGGACGCGCTGCCGTCCAGTTCGCCGATGGTGATGGTCGGCGGCACGCCCGTGTGCCGGATGACGCCCGGCTCAACGATGTCCGTAAAGATGCGGCACGTGCCGCCGATGACGTGGCCGTTCGTCACCGCTGACGCAAGCTGGTCCGGCGCTTCAACGCCGTTCTGGAGCGGGATGACCGTTGTGCTCTCACCCGCCATTGGCGCGATCGCGACGGCCGCCTCCGGAACCATCCACGTCTTGACCGTAACGAATACGACGTCAACCTGCCCCACGTCCGCCGGGTTCCTCGTTGCCATGAACGATCCGGGCGGCAGCTGCGCGCTACCCTCGGGGCTTTCGATACGGAGCCCCTGGGCCTGAAGGGCGTCAAGATGCGGGCCGCGGGCAATCAGGGAAACATCGTGCCTGCCAGTCTCGGCCAGCCGGCCTCCGAAGTATGCGCCGACGGCTCCCGCTCCAAAGAAGGCGATTCTCAACGCAATTCCCTACGCCGTGCCGAATTGGCGGTCGCCCGCGTCGCCCAGGCCGGGCACGATGAACCCCTGCTCATTCAGGCGCTCATCGAGACCTGCGATGTGGATGCGAACGTCGGGATGATCGCGCTGCAGCCGTTCAACGCCCTCCGGCGCGGCGATAAGGCCGATGTACCGGATGCGCTGCACGCCCCAATCCTTGAGCAGGTCGCACGCGGCGGACGCAGAGCCGCCCGTCGCGAGCATCGGGTCCATCAGCAGGCACGCCTGCACGTCCGGCTCAAGGGGTTTGTTGGCGTAATACTGCATCGGCTCCAGTGTGCGCTCGTCACGGCGGAGGCCGATGTGCCAGACGACGGCGTCCGGCATCATCTCCCACAGACCCTCCACCATGCCAAGACCCGCCCTGAGAACCGGCACGAGGCCGATGGAGCCGCGCAGGCGCTGGCCGGGGGCGTTGGCGAGCGGCGTAAGGACGCTGGTTGGTTCCGTTAAAAGGTCTGTTGTCGCCTCATAAGCGAGCAGGATTGTGATTTCCTTAACCAGTTCCCGGAACCGACGTGCGGGCGTCTCTGCAATACGAAGTTGCGTCAGCTTGTCCCGCACAATAGGATGCGACGACACGTGCACCCCCGCCCCGGCAACTGTCTGGCTCATATCCATAGTGTACCGCGTGACCCTACTGAACCGCACTCAACGCCCGCGCGCCACCCTGCTAAACTCAGATAAAGGAGTGAGCGCCTCTCATGACATCGAGCCTGCCTGTTGACCTGCCTGGCGGCAAGAAGGGCCGCGTGCTTTCCGGCGCGCGGCCGACCGGCCGATTGCACCTTGGCAACTACTTCGGCGCGCTGAAGAACTGGGTGTCCCTGCAAGACGAGTATGATTGCTTCTACTTCGTCGCCGACGTCCATGCGCTCACGACCGTCGAGGACACGGTCGGCCTCAAACAGAACACGCGGGAAATGGCGCTGGATTGGCTTGCCGCGGGCCTCGACCCGGATCGAAGCACGCTGTTCATCCAATCGCGCGTTCCGGAAGTGCTGGAACTCCACACCTACCTGAGCATGGTCACACCGATGGGGTCATTGCAGCGCGTGCCCAGCTTCAAGGAGCAGTTCCGCGCCCGCGCCGACAGCATGAATTACGGCCTCGTGGGTTATCCCGTCCTGCAAACGGCAGACATCATCATCTACCTGGCAAACAAGGTTCCCGTCGGCGTGGACCAGGTTCCGCACGTGGAACTGTCGCGGGAGATCGTGCGGAGGTTCAACGGGCAGTTCGGCGAGATCTTTCCTGAGCCGGACGCTCTTCTCTCGGACACGCCGAGCATCAAGGGGACGGACGGCGACCAGAAGATGTCCAAGAGCCTGGACAACCAGATTGAATTGGCCGCAACGACGGAGGAGACGGCGCAGCGCGTGATGTCCATGGTGACCGATCCACAGCGCGCCCGCCGCACGGACCCGGGGCGTCCATGGGTCTGCAACGTCTATGCGCTCCACCAGATTTTTTCCACCGAGGAGTACACGAAGACGGTGTATGACCAGTGCATGGCGGCGACCATCGGCTGCGTGGACGATAAGCGCGCGCTTGCAGACGCCATCAATGAGTACCTTGGACCGTTTCGGGAGCGGCGGGCGGAGTACGAAAAGCGGCCAGACCTGGTTGAGGACGTGCTCGCCACCGGAACGGAGCGCGCCCGGGCGGTCGCCATCCGCACGATGGAAGAAGTCCGTGACCGCATCGGGTTCTTCTAGGTGACAACTTCTCCTGACGGACTCCCCTTGGCCGCGTCAGGCCGCACGGCGGAGTCCGTCGCGTTGGAAGCCGCGCAGTACGCGGGCAAGATTCATCTCCAGCATTTTCGCGGCGACGAGGTGGGCGCGAGAGAGAAGCAGCGCGCGGACGTTGTGACGGACGTCGACATCGCCATCGAGCAGGAACTGCGCGCGCTGTTCTCGCGGGAGTTTCCGCAGGCCGGATTCCTCGGAGAAGAGACGGGCGAATCCGCCGGGGATTCCGGGTATGTCTGGACGGTCGATCCCATCGACGGCACGGCGAATTTCGCTCGCGGGATTCCCCATTTCTGTACGACTATCGCGCTGCTCCGTGACGGCGTCCCGGCTCTTGGCATCACCTATGACGCCGTGCGGGACGATACGTTCCTCGCCATCGCCGGACACGGCTTGACGCTCAACGGAGCCCCTGTCTCACCGGCCTACCCCGCCGAATTGTTGGATGCGACTATCGGCTTCGACATCGGGCCGGAGCAGGATTTGAACGTCCGCGCATTTGACATCATCCGCGCGCTGGTGCCCATGCACCGCGTGCGGCTAATGGGCTCCGGGGCGCTGGGATTCGCATACGCGGCGGCAGGTCTCATCGACGTATACTTCCACCTGGCGCTCAAGCCGTGGGACGTGGCGGCAGGCCTGCTGTTCATCCAGGAGACCAACGCCGACGCCGTCTCCCTGGACTTCGACGGCAACCCGGCCACACCATGGAGCAGCAACTACCTGGTGGGCGCATCCCACTTGCTGGAACGAGTGCGGACGGCGTAGAACCTAGCCACGCCCCCGGTTCACGTCATCCCAATTCAGGCCCAAATCGCGCGCAATTGCGCGAAGCGTACCGATCTTCAGGTCGCGGCTTCCCCAGTCAGGAACAGAGGCCTCCCCGTTGTTGGCGGGGTTGAACCACCTGCGATGGGAACCCCGCCTTCTCACGATCATCTCCTCACAGCCCAGTTGGCGGAGGCGGCGTGCAAACTCCCTGTAGGTCACGCAGGTACCAGAGCTTCATTCTTCACCGCAAGAAGCAGTTCAATTCTGATCGGTTGCTCTGTTGACTCATTCACGAATAGCTCACGCGGGAGAGGCCGCTTGTCGTCTTCGTAGAACTCCAGCACCGTGTAGAAGGCATCAATGGCGTGTTCAATCGTTTCCGCAACCGTATCACCCTCGGTAACCAGTTCACGTACAGCGGGCGACGTCACCGTATACCCGCCCTCAGGCTGGGGCTCCAACAATAGGGGCACTCGCACCGTGCGTCCGGGCTTGGCCATGTCCTCCTCCTGATGCTGCAACCACGCGTCATTCTGAACGGACAGTAACCATGATAACGCAGAGTCAAGCACTTCATCGACAGGCGAGGGCGCGGGATATTCAACTTGCATTCGGAAAAGTAATCCATATACTTGGTTGGGCAAGAAAATCGGCTCGGTATCCGACCGAGCCAAAGACGGATTGGAGGTATCGTGATGTCCGAGACTGTGAATGCAAAGGGTGGCAAGGGGCCTGCTGGCTGGCCAAGCAAAAAACCCGGTGAAAAGTCGGGGGGAGGCAGAGACAACAACCCACCCAAGAAGTAAGCACAGAAACACAAAGCAAGGCGGGCGGCTCAGTTGGGTCGCCCGCCTTCTTTTCGATGGATGCTCACCCCGTGCTGGCAGGCCCGCCGCACGGTGCTGATGCGATGCGCTATTCAGACCTCATTCGGCGGAGGGTGACCCACGTGACGCTCGTTGACGTGATGAGGCTGAGCAGTCCACCGATGAGAATGTCGATCGGCACAAGCGCCGTCGACCATGTGGACAGCATCAGGAACGTCGGGACGCTGTATGTCGCGTAGGCGGCGATTCCCAGCACAAAGCTATTCTTCATCGCTTTGGTCAGGTCTCTCTCCTTCACGGCAGGCTCAATCGCAAGATAGCTGTTGGCGAGCGCAATCAGTCCAAAGAAGATGAGCGCGAAGAGAATCTCGGTCCCGCCCCATGTGTCAATCTGCTTCCCGAAGGCGTCGAAGAGTTCGTTGTGGCCGCTTCCCTCATGAAAGTTCTCATACATGGCCACTGCCATTGGTGATATATTCCATCCCACGTCGATCACCAAGTAGACGACAAACGCCGCGGCAAATCGAATGTACTGCATTCTTCACCCCCCACCCGCCATTGCGCGGTGCGTATAAGAGAAGGGGGCGCTGCCCCTTGCGCGGCAACGCCCCCTTTTCCGTACGGTCTCGTGTATCTATCGGAGCTTAGATGTCCATCGCCTGGGCAACGCGCTCGCGGTGGTAGTCGCCGTCGCCGAAGGAGACCTCCCACGCCTTGAGGCGGCGCGTGAACAACTGCAGGTCGTGCTCCTGCGTGAAGCCAATGGCGCCGTGGCACTGGTGCGCGGTGGCCGCCACACGCTGCGCGGAATCGCTGACCCACGCCTTCGCGGAGGAAACCTCCAGGTCGGACGACAGGCCCTCGCCAAGCCGCCAGATCGCCTGGTAGGTGATGAAGCGGGAGCCGTCAACGTCCGTCGCCATGTTCGCGCAGTAGTGCTGGATGGCCTGGAACGAGCCGATGGGCCGACCGAACTGCACGCGGTTCTTCACGTACTCAACGGTCATGTCCAGGACCTCTTGCAGCGCGCCAACCATCTGGCAGCAGCGCAGGGCAGCGCCCTTCTGGAGCAGCAGGCGCAGATGGGACCAGCCGTTGCCGGCCTCGCCCAGCACATTGGCCGCCGGAACGGAGACGTTGTTGAACGTCACTTCGCACTGGTTGTCCGTGGCGATGGTCTTCAGCTTATCGACGGAGACCCCGTTGCTCTGCGCGTCAACGAGGAGCAGGGTGACGCCGTCCTCGCCGGAGCCGCCCGTGCGCGCCGCGACCAGCAGGTAGTCGGCTGCGTGGGCGTTCTCCACGAACATCTTTGTGCCGTTGAGCGTGTAGCCGTCGCCGGACGCGGACGCCTCCAGGTTGATGCCGTTGGCATCGAGGCGGGAATACGGCTCAAGGATGGCGGCGGTGGCGATCAGGTCGCCTGCCGCGATCCGGGGTAGGTATTCAGCCTTCTGCGCGTCGGTTCCGGCATCGAGAATGGCGACCGTGACGAGCGCGGTGTTGAAGAACGGGCCCGGCATGACGCCATGGCCAACCTCTTCGAGGAGGATGCCCAGATCAACCAGATTCTGGCCGGTGCCACCGTGCTCCTCGGGAACGATCAGGCCGAGCCACCCCACCTGGGCGATCTTCTGCCACATGTCCGCCGTGAAACCGCGGTCATCCTCTTCCATGTCCCGGACGAATGTGCGCGGTGTCTCCTGCTCAATGAACTCTCGCGCCATCGACCGCAGCATTTCCTGGTCTTCAGTCAGTCCCAGATCCATTTCCCCCTCCTGTGTCCCTTGCTCTCTCTTATGTCCGTGGATTCTCAGCTAGCGCGGGAGGCCAAGGCCCCGCTGCGCGATGATGTTCTTCTGGATTTCGCGCGTGCCGCCGCCGATGCTCGTGCCGATGGACTGCCAGCCGCGAGCGGGCAGGAAGCCGTCATCAGGCAGCGCGAAGCGGTCGCCGTTCGTCGGCAGCAGGTTGCCGTACCCGTCCATGATCTGCGCGAGTCCGCGATAGATGTGCTGGAAGAGCTGGTCGCCGAAGAACTTGACCATCGAGGATTCCTTCTGCGGAATCATGCCCTCGCTCTGCATCCAGCCCACGCGGTAGCACAGGGAGCGCAGCGTCTCGATCTCAATGCGCCACTCCGCAAGGCGGTGGCGAATCTCCGACCGGTCGATCGGCGTATCGCCGCCCTCGTCGCGCACCATGCCGCACCAGTTGATGAACTGCTCCAGCGTGCGGAGCAGCTGCGCCGGACGGCCGATATTGGAGCGTTCAAACGAGAGCGTGGTCATGGCCGCGTACCAGCCGCGATTCTCCTCGCCAAGGATATTATTCGCCGGCACGCGCCAGTTCTCCATGAACAACTCATCCCAGCGGTGATTGTTGGTGCCGTCCTTGATGCCGCGAACCTGGATGCCGGGCATGTAGTTGCCGTCCTCATCCTTGAGCCGCGCCAGCAAGTACGTGATGCCGCGGTGCTTGGGCGCGTCCGGGTCCGTCCGCACCAGGATATGAATCCAATCGCTCCGGTATGTCCCCCAGATCTTCTGGCCGCTCACCACGTAGTCGTCGCCGTCACGAACGGCGCGCGTCTTGAGCCCGGCGAGGTCGGAACCGGCGTCCGGCTCCGAGAACCCCTGCGAGAACTCGATGTCCGCGTTGGCCAAGAGCGGCAGGAACTGCTGCTTCTGCCAGTCCTGCCCGTGAACCATGAGAACCGGCGCCACCAGGCCGCCGCCGAGCGATGCGGGCGCGTCGTGGTAGGACATCACCTCACGGTACGCAAGCTGCTTTTCAATTGAAGCGTCCTGCCCGCCGTGCTCACTGGGCCAGTGCATGGTGTACCAGCCCTTATTGACGAGCTTCTTGGCGAACTGACGGGCAACCTCGTGCCCCGCCTCTCGCTCCTCCTCGTTGCCGTGCCAACCGGCGAGACCGCCGGTCAGGTCATAGCCGGGATTCTGCCATTCACTCCTGACGAACTGCTCGGCCTCATCACGGATGGCCTGCGCCTCCGCCGAAAATCGAAAGTCCACACCTTCCTCCTTTTGCTTACCCCTTCGTGCAGCGGTTCCGGCTCTGCGGCGTTAGCGCGGCAGGCCCAGTCCCCGCTGCGCAATGATCTGGCGCTGCACTTCAGTTGTGCCGCCGGCGACGCTCAGCGTGCCGGACATGAACGCGCGATTGTTAAGGAAGCCTTCGTTCGGCATGTCAATGCCCTCCTGCGTCGGCAGCAGGTTGCCGTACTCCTGGAGGCCGCGCGCAAGGGTCTTCATCGTCTTCTGGTACTGCACGTCCGCCCAGAGCTTGCTCATGGAGGATTCCTTCTGGGGAATCTCGCCGCGGCTCTGCATCCAGCCGACCCGGTAGGCGATCATGCGCAGGGTCTCGATCTCAATGCGAAGATTGGCCATCTGGTTGCGGAAGGGCGCATCATCCAGCGGGCTGAAGCCGCGCGTCGCCTTCAACTGGCGGACAAACGCGATGTATTCCTCAATCTGGCGCTGCATTGTGGCGGGCGCCTGGATGTTGGAGCGCTCGAACGAGAGCGTGGTCATTGCCGTGTACCAGCCGCGGTTCTCCTCGCCGAGGATATACCGCGCCGGCACGCGCCAGTTCTCCATGAACAACTCGTCCCAGCGATGCCGACCCAGCGCGTCAGGAATCTTGCGCACCTGCACGCCCGGCATGAAGTCGCCCCCCGCGTCCTTGAGCGGCGCGAGCAGGTACGTGATGCCACGGTGCTTGGGCGCATCCGGATCCGTCCGCACCAGGATATGAATCCACGGATTGCGGTACGTGCCCCAGATCTTCTGACCGCTGATGAGATAGTCGTCACCGTCGCGGACGGCCCGCGTCTTGAGCGAACCGAGATCCGAGCCGGCGTCCGGCTCTGAGAAGCCCTGCGAGAACTCAATGTCCGCGTTGGCGATGCCCGGCAGGAACTCGTCCTGCATCCACTTGGGCGCGGCGAGCATCAGGACCGGCGCGACGAGGCCGCCGCCCAGTGATGCGGGAGCGCCCGCATACGACATCGCCTCTCGATACGCCAACTGAACCTCGATGGAGGCGTCCTGCCCGCCAAACTCGCTGGGCCAGTGCATCGTCCACCAGCCCTTGTTGACGAGCTTCTTCTCGAACTCGTTGATGGCCTCCTCGGCCTCATCCACCTGGTGGTGCCAGTTGACCAGGATCTGGGTGTCCCACTTGCCGGGCTCCCATTCATTCCGGGTGAACTCGATAGCCTCCTGCTGAATCTGCTGCGCTTCCGGCGTAAATCGGAAGTCCATGTAATCGATTCCCCCTTTTCCACAACCCGCCGGACGCCGCGTGACGCCCCGCGAGTTGCCCCCCTGACTCAACTCGTGAACGATAGCACGCGCACGCCGTCAAGGTAAAGCCTCAGCGGGGCGTTCGTTGGTCAACGTCGAATGCCGCGCGATTCTCCCGATATACTATGACGGTCCAACCCTAAGGAGGCGCGATCTTCGTGGAAGAACAATTCTTCAAGAACCCGATTCTGAACTCACCCTATGACTACCCGCGGCGCCATTGGCAGCTGCTTGATGGGCAGCCAACGGGAGACATCGTCGAGCACCGGCGGGCAGCCGATTTCATCACGCCCATCCCCAAGCCGCGCAAGCGGAGCCGAGCACAGCCTGGGCTAATGGTCGACGAAGGCACGGGGCTGTCGACCCAGGACCAGCGTTATGAGGCCGTTGCCGCGCTCATCAGCGGAATCCGGCAGGAGGTCGACGCATGGAGACAACTCCCGAATGAGCGGGACTGGGGTGTCACGCCCGAAACTGCCCGGCTGCTCAGGCATTGGCGGGACGACAGTTTGCGCCAATTCCGCCCATTCTTCTGCCAAGTCGAAGCCGTCGAAACCGTCATCTGGCTAACCGAAGTAGCCCCCAAACAGGGAGCAACGCCTCGGGTCTTCCTCCAGAACCTGGAGAACGCCAGCCGCGAAGCTAACCCTGAACTCCTCCGCATGGCCCTCAAGTTGGCCACCGGCGCCGGCAAGACAACTGTCATGGCCATGCTGATCGCCTGGCAGACCATCAATGCCATCCGCCACCCGGGGAGCAACCGCTTCACCCGGGGATTCCTGGTCGTCACGCCGGGCATCACCATTAGGGATCGCCTGCGCGTCCTCCAGCCAAACGACCCGGAGAGTTACTACGATACTCGCGGATTAGTTCCGGAAGACATGCGGCAGGATTTACAGCAGGCGCACATCATCATCACGAACTTCCATGCGTTGCAGCGCCGCGAGGTTTTCACCATTTCGCGCGGCGGCAAGGCGCTCCTCAGAGGGCGCGGCCCTGACCTCGAAACTCGCGAGACCGAGGGACAGATGGTCAAGCGGGTCATGCCATCCCTCATGAATATGAAGGGTGTCCTCGTGCTCAATGACGAGGGCCACCACTGCTACAGGGAAAAGCCCGGTGAGTCTGAGGAGGGAACTCTGACTCCGGAGGAGCGTGACGAGGCCAAGAAGAACACTGAGCAGGCCCGCGTCTGGATAAACGGCATTGAGAGCGTCAAGCGTGTCCTTGGGGTCAGGCAGGTCATTGATCTATCGGCCACGCCCTTCTTCCTGCGCGGCTCCGGCTATGTGGAGGGGACGCTGTTCCCGTGGACCGTCAACGATTTCTCACTCATGGACGCGATTGAGTCGGGCATCGTCAAGCTGCCGCGCGTGCCTATCGCCGACAACATCCAACGAGACGACATGCCACGCTACCGCAACCTCTGGGAGAATATTCGAACGAAGATGCCAAGGAAGGGCCGCGCCCGATCCGGCGACCTTGATCCACTCAGCCTGCCAGTAGAACTACAAACGGCGCTGGAGGCGTTGTACGGGCACTACGCAAAAACATTCCGCTACTGGCAGGAGGCGGACATCGAGGTCCCACCCTGTTTCGTCATCGTCTGCAACAACACGGCGACGTCCAAGCTTGTGTATGACTACATCGCGGGCTTCACCCAGCAGACATCTAACGGGACCATACGCGCAGAGCAAGGCCGCCTGGAGTTGTTCAGGAACTTCGATGAGCAGGGGAATCCCCTCTCACGGCCACACACGCTGCTCATCGACAGCGAACAGCTTGAATCAGGCGATGCGCTGGACTCAAACTTCCGCTCTGTGGCCAAAGAGGAAATTGACCGCTTTCGCCGTGAGCGCTTACAGCGTTCCGGCAATCGGGAGGAAGCAGACAACATCTCCGACCAGGATCTCTTGCGGGAGGTCATGAACACCGTCGGCAAACCGGGAACCCTCGGGGAATCCATCCGGTGCGTGGTTTCAGTATCAATGCTGACCGAGGGATGGGACGCCAACACGGTTACCCATATTCTCGGCGTGCGCGCCTTCGGAACGCAGCTACTATGCGAACAGGTTGTCGGGCGGGCGCTTCGCCGCAGTTCTTACGATCTGAACGAGAACGGGCGATTCGGCGTGCAGTACGCGGACATCCTCGGTGTCCCATTCGATTTCACCAGCAGGCCCGTCATCAGCCCGCCGCAGAAACCCGAAAAGACAACGCAAGTCAAATCGATGAGGCCTGAGCGGGATCACCTCGAAATCATTTTTCCTCGCGTTCGCGGCTACCGCGCGGAACTCCCAAAGGAAGAACTGCGTGCCAGCTTCACGCCCGATTCGACATTCCTGCTGACGCCCGATGTAGTGGGGCCAACCGTTACTCGCGACCAGGCAATTATCGGGGAAGGGGTCGACCTTACCGTCGTTCACACGGGGAACCTGCGCCTCCCCACCCTTGCGATGCACTTGACCAAGCGGCTCTTGGAGACGAAATTCCGCGACACCAACAAGGACATCAATCTCAATCTCTACGGACCAGCCCGCAGAATCGTCAGCGAGTGGCTGGAAAACTACCTAGATTGCCGGGGAGGGACGTACCCCGCCCAGCTGATGTATCAGGAACTCGCGGATCGAGCCTGCAACATCATCATGGACGCTATCAACAGAACCAGGTCGGACGAGCATCCCATCAAGGCCATTCTGGATGCGTACAACCCAACAGGCTCAACCGCTCACGTGAACCTTACAACGTCGAAGGCGAACCTTTGGGAGACAGCCCCAGACAAGAGCCACGTCAACTATCTCGTTCTTGACGGTCAGACCGGCGCTTGGGAGGCGGAGTTGTGCCGCGTGGCGGAGTCGAATCCCCGCGTTCGTTCGTACGTCAAAAACCACGGGCTGGGCTTTGAGGTTCCCTATCGCTCCGGCTCAACGACTCGCAACTACCTGCCGGACTTCATCGTGCTCGTGGATGACGGGCGCGGCAAGGACGATCTGCTGCACCTGGTCGTTGAGATCAAGGGCTATCGAGGACAAGACGCCAGGGACAAGAAGAGAACCATGGACACATACTGGATACCGGGCGTCAACAATCTTGGGCGCTACGGCCGGTGGGCGTTCGCGGAGTTCACGAGCATGTTCGACATTGAGGCGGAGTTCAACAGTGTGATCGAGCAGCAGATTGCGGCGACAGCCTCACCTGAAGACACGTCATTTGACACAATGAACTTCAAAGACCTCCTGGCTGCTGCGCCGCTAGACGGCATTAATCTGGAACGATCCCAGACGCCCCCGCGAGACCTCGATCTCTGATGTTTCTCCTGGACACTAACGTCATATCGGACGTGAGACGGCGGGGGCGTGGTGACCCGGGCGTAGCGGAATGGTATGCAAACATCCCTGAAGCGGATCTCTTCCTCAGTGTCCTGACAATCGGCGAGGTTCGGCGGGGAATCGAACAATCCCGTCAACGCGGCGACAATCCGCAGGCCGATGTGCTTGAATCATGGCTTGGTACTGTAAGAGATAAGTTCATGTCGCGTGTCCTGCCAGTTGATGAAGAAGTTGCCGAGACATGGGGACGCATCTCAGCCATCCGGCCGGTGCCCGTCGAGGACGCGCTGCTGGCCGCAACTGCTATCGTCAACGATTTCACGCTTGTGACTCGCAACACGAAACACGTTCAGGGGCTGGGGGCTCGCATCCTAAATCCCTTCACAGGGTAAGATGATATGATCGCAAGGTGCCGGGAGGTAAATCATGGCAAGGCGAGCGAAGCCCAAATCCGGCAAGGCGGTGGAAACGCTCACTCACGCCGGAGAAAAGCGCCGCAATCTGCCCAGCGCGGAGCATGAGCCGCTGATGCGCGACGAGGACAAGAGCCCGATTCGCCTGGCCCTCGAGCGCCGCAAACCCGATCTTGACCCCCAATTCGTCTGGCGGGGCAAGTCGGAGAACCCTCTAGAGATCGATGCCCCGCCCCTGTACATCCAGGAGCGCGTGCATCCAAAGGCGCTGATCGATGATCTAACCCGCGCGAGCAGGCGAGCCGAGCAGGACGCCGCCGACCAGACGCAGAGCGGCTTCGCCGACCTGTTCTCTGATTTCAACGGCCTGCCCTCCGAGGACGCCAAGACAGAGTTCTACCAGCATGACGCTAACTGGTCGAACCGCATGATCCTGGGCGACAGCCTGCACGTGATGGCGTCCCTGGCCGAGCGAGAGGGACTCCGGGGCAAGGTGCAGTGCATCTACATAGACCCGCCCTACGGCATCCGATACAACTCCAACTTCCAGTGGTCCACCACCAGCCGGGACGTGCGGGACGGCAACAAGGACCACATCACGCGGGAGCCTGAGCAGGTCAAGGCCTTCCGGGACACGTGGCGGGACGACATCCACTCCTACCTGTCATACCTGCGGGATCGACTCATAATCGCACGCGACCTCCTCTCTGACAGCGGCTCAGTCTTTGTCCAGATAGGCGATGAGAACGTCCACCGAGTGCGCGCGGTGATGGATGAGGTGTTCGGGGAGAAGAACTGCGTTTCAATTCTGACGATTCAAAAGACCAGTAGTCAGACGGACAAGAATCTCTCTTCAGTCTCTGACTATTTGCTATGGTATGCAAGAAATGAACAAATGCTTAAGTTCCGAAGGCCCTTCTTAGAGAAGGGCGCGGATTTTACCGCCGGCGGTCAATATTCTAGGCTACAAATGCCTGACTTCAGCAGAACACCAATGACGGCTGAACAGCGTTCGAATAGGGCAAGTATCCCTCTCCACGCTAGGGTGTACAGGCACGACACGTTGACAGCCCAAAGTGGAGGGGAGACTACTGGTTTCGAGTTCATCGACCAAGGTCGTAAATTCAATCCAGGTCGCGGCTTTTGGAAGACGAATTTCACGGGGCTGACGCGCCTGTCCCGTTCTATGCGTCTAGGACATGCGCGGAACAGTTTGAGCTACATCAGATTCATTGATGATTTTTCCGTCACGCCCATCGGTAATCTCTGGACAGACACTCTGACAGGTTCTTTCACGGAGGACAAGATCTACGTTGTTCAGACCGCACAGAAGATCGTCCAACGCTGCGTCCTCATGACTACCGACCCCGGAGATTTGGTACTTGACCCAACCTGCGGTTCCGGCACAGCGGCCTACGTCGCAGAACAGTGGGGACGCCGGTGGATCACCATCGACACGTCACGAGTGGCATTGGCGCTCGCGCGCGCTCGCATCATGGGCGCGCGCTACCCCTACTACTTGCTCGCGGACAGCGCGGACGGGCGGACAAAGGAAGCCGAACTCTCACAGAAGGACATCGACGAGGCGCCAACGTACGGCAACATCCGGCAGGGATTCGTGTATGAGCGCGTGCCTCACATTACGCTGCGAGACATCGCCAACAACGCGGAGATCGACGTCATCTGGGAACAGTATCAGCAGGAGCTGGAACCGCTCAGAACGCAGCTGAACGATTCACTCGGCGAGTCATGGGAGGAATGGGAGATTCCGCGTGAACCGGAGCCTGACTGGTCTGAGGATGCGCGCGGCGTCCATTCCGAATGGTGGGAGAGGCGCATCGCCCGCCAGAAGGAAATTGATGCCTCCATCGCGGCCAACGCCGAGTTCGAATACCTCTACGACAAGCCGTACGAGGATCGGGGCAAGGTGCGGGTCGCTGGGCCGTTTACCGTTGAGAGCGTGTCGCCGCACCGGACTCTCGGTGTCGACGAGAATGGCGACACCTTTGACAGCATCGCTGAGGCGCGGAACGTGTACTCGACAGGGTACGACTTCGGCACGGCAATCCTGGAGAATCTCAAGCGCTCCGGCGTCCAGCAGGCGCATCGGGAGGACAGGATTGAGTTTTCGTCTCTGACGCCGTGGCCCGGCGACCTGGTGTGCGCCGATGGCCGCTACATCGAGGGCGGCGCAGGTTCTGCCGACGATAGCGAGCCTGTCACCGGCACAGAGCGTCGCGCGGCCATTTTCATCGGGCCCGAGTTCGGCACTGTTTCGCGGCCCGATCTTGTCGAGGCGGCGCGCGAGGCTGCCGAGGCGGGTTTCGATGTGCTTATCGCCTGCGCGTTCAATTACGATGCGCACTCAACTGAGTTCGAGAGGCTTGGGAGCATCCCCGTCCTCAAGGCGCGGATGAACGCCGATCTCCACATGGCAGACGAGTTGAGCAACACCGGCAGCGGCAATCTCTTCGTCATTTTCGGCGAACCGGACATCGACGTCCTGGACGCGCCGGACGACCAGATTCAGGTCAGGGTCAACGGTGTGGACGTGTTCCACCCGAATTCCGGCGAGGTGCGCAGCGACGGCCCAGACGGCATCGCGTGCTGGTTCATCGACACCGACTACAACGAGGAGGCGTTCTTCGTGCGACAGGCCTACTTCCTCGGCGCAAACGACCCCTACAAGGCGTTGAAGACAACACTCAAGGCGGAGATCAACGAGGAAGCATGGGCATCTCTCCACAGCGCGGTCTCGCGGCCGTTCGAGAAGCCGGAGACCGGGCGCATTGCCGTGAAGGTTATCAACCACCTGGGCGACGAGGTCATGAAGGTCTACCGCGTTGACTAGCAGGAGGCCAAGAACGGAGCTTGGCCAGACTAGGGGCGGGGCGCGGGGCCGACGACGGTGTACTTCTTGTCTTCGGTTCTCTCAGCAAGCGGGAGGACTTTGACGACGACCCTGGATAGTCCTACGACCTCTCCGTTGGCATCAAAGCTGTAATCGTCGCCGATTGCGCCGCTCCAGGTGATTCCGTAGAGGCAGTCCCGGAATCCATCGGCGTCGCTGTCGTCACCAGTCTGTTTGAGGCACTCCGCGGCAATGTAGACATCGTCATATGCAGACCCCAGGTGCCAGGGCAAGGTCACGTAGTCATACCGTTCCCTAAAGTCTGCGAGCACTTCCTGCGCCTTTTCGTTGTTCGGGTCCAGGTCGGCGGTGATCGCCTTAACGCCCGTCGCCGCGTCGCCGGCAATCTCTAGCGCAGTCGTTCCCATTGACACGGTCTCGGCGTAGATCGGGCCTGTGTAGCCCAATTCGCGGGCCTGCTTCATGATCGAGCCTGCCGAGAACTCCGACTGAGGAGCGATGTGAAGCGCGTCCGGGTTGGCCTCGAAGAGCTTGGTCAGATGCACCCTGAAGTCGAGGGTGTCCGACTGGTATCGCTCCGTGGCGACAACCCGGCCGCCGCGCATTTCAAACTGGGCGACCGAGGTTCGCCGGACGCCCTCCGCGTAGTCCGTGGTCTCCGTGATCGTTGCAAGCGTGCGGATGCCGTCCGCCCACAGGGTGTTGCCGGTATCGATGCCCACCTGCACGTCGCTGATCTGCGTCCTGAAGATGTAGTCTCCGGCATGGGCGATGTCAGGGTTGCTTGCGAGGCCGGAAAAGAGGATGACCTGATCTTCCTCCGCCAGGGGGGCGACGGCAAGCATGGCGCCGCTGCATGAAGTGCCAAGGATGATCTTCATGCCGTCGACCTGCGTGAGCTTGTTGTACGCGGCGATGGCGTCCTGGGCGGCGCATTTTGAATCCTCGACGATGAACTCAAGCGGGCGGCCATCAATGCCGCCTGCTTCGTTGATTTCGTCACGAGCCATCTGCTTGGCCTGGCTCGCCACCGTGCCGTACGTCTCCCCCGCGCCCGTCAACGATTCCATCACCCCAACCGTGAAGGGCTCCGCCTGCTGATCATCACCCGCCGGGCTACAGGCGAAGAGGGCAAGCGACAGCATGAGGCCAACAAGGGCAGTCCCAACTCTTGCGCGCCTGTTTATCGGTAGATTCATGCAGGGTTGATGAAAACCTACCTTGGCAGGCCCAGCCCGCGTTGGGCGATGATGTTGGGGCCTAGCGCCAGGCCGCCGCCGCCGCCGAAGCCTGTTGTCATGGAGAGGGCATAGTTGGTGCCGTACTTGCCGTTGCCCGGCGCGCGGCTTTCGCCTTTGAGCAAGGCCCTGTATGGGCCGATGGCCTTGGCGAGCGCCGGCCAGAACGTGAACTTGGCCGTCGCCAGCGCGCGGTAGCCGGAAATCGCGCCCTCTGCCTGGGGTACCTCGCCGTTCGCCTGCATCCACGCCACACGATAAGCCAGCATCCGATCTGCCTCCAGCGTGATTCGCGCATCGGCCAACACATGCCGGATAATGTCGTTCTTCAGCGGCGACTCCCCGCTGAACGTCACGCCGCGCATCTCCTGGAGGTAGCGGTCAAGAACACCAATCAGCCGCGCCGCGCTGTCGATGCCCGTCCGCTCGAAGTTGAGCGTCGTCATCGCCGCGTACCAGCCGCGGTTGACCTCGCCGATGATCTGGTGGCGCGGCACACGGACTTCGTCCATGAACACCTCGTTCCACCGGCGCCGCCCGAGCATGTCGTACAAAGGACGCAGCGTTATGCCGGGCATCTGGTTGCCCTCATCGTCCTTGAGCTGCATGGCCAGGTACGTGATGCCCCGATGCTTGGGCGCCTCCGGGTCCGTCCGCACCAACACGTGGTACCAGTTGGCGAAGTGGGAGCCGGACGACCATATCTTCTGGCCGGTGACGACGAAATCATCGCCGTCCTCCACGCCGCGCGTCGCCAGCGAGGCCAAGTCGGTTCCCGCGTTCGGCTCAGAGAATCCCTGCGCCCAGTTGACGGTGTTGTTTCGCATCCCGTCCAGGAACGTGTCCTTCATCCAGGGCGTGCCGTGGATCATGATCGCGCCTGCGACGTTGGCCTGCGGCTGGGACGCCGGCGCGTTGTGGTACGCCATTTCCTCGGAGTAAACCAACTGCCGTGAGATCGGCGCGTCCTGCCCGCCGTACTCCTCCGGCCATGCCATCGTCCACCAACCGCGGTCAATCAGCTTCTGTTGGAACTCCTCCGCGTGGTCGCGCGCGCCGGGATTGTCATAGTCGTACGACCACACGTTCATCGCGTAGGCGTCGTAGTCCTTGGGGTCCCATTCCCTGGAGAGAAACTCCCGCAGCTCGCCTCGAAAGGCCTCATCGGCGGGGTTCGTTGAGAAATCCATCCTGCCTCCCCCTCATTGTTCGGCGATGATTCGCGGCGCCATCATCGCGGCGGCTCCGCGTCCATGCGGGCAATGTAGCACCGCGCGGGCGCGCGGTAAAGGCGGGGAGTGGTCGGCTCAGCCGCTGCGGGACTCCAGCAAGTGCGTGATGATCTGCTGCACCGTGCCCCACTGTTCGGCAGATGGCGCGAATTTGCTGTGGATCGTCACGATCCAGCCGGTGAAGTCATTGATGGCCTCCCGTTCGATCTCCACGTCGCCAAGGCTCATCACCATGCGCCGCACCGCGCGGTCATTGGTCAGCGTCCGCAGCAGGCCGGTGCCGACGTCCTCCCCTGACCACGTGACGCCGGTGACCTTCCAGAACTGGGGAAAACTCCGCTTGCGAACAGTCTTGACGGTGATGGGACGATTCCGCGAGAACCGCCGCTCATCCGGGATATACAGCGCCGCCCACCACTTTGGGGCGGAATACTGGCTGCCGTCACGCTTGAAGACATTGATGGATTTGATCGGCCCTCCGTCCGGCAGATCGACCGCTCCCAGGGCGCGCGCCCACGTTGGTTTGCGCCGGTTCTCTGCTGCCGTCCCGCGCTCAACCATGTTGGCCCGGACGCCCAACCTGTTCAGCGCGTCGGCCAACTCATCCCGCGTCTTGTCCCTGAATCGTTCTCTCATGGCCAATTGCCAGTGTATCGCGCGCGGGCCGTCCGCTATGACGTTGCGCCGATGATTGTCCCCATCACGGTGAAGGCGACGATCATGTAGCCGGCGTTGACGAGGAAGTGCGTGACGGAGCGCCGCTCAAACAGGTAGAGGATGCCGATGCCGACGGCGATGAATGCCGCGCCGACAGCCAGACCCACGCGCAGCCCCTCCATGATCGTGGCGTCCTCCCCGATGATCAACGAGAGGACATAGCTCGCGATGAGCATGAGGATGAACGCCGCGAGATACGCCTGCGGCGGCGCGCCGGGATCATCATCCGGGAAGCCGTTCTCCCGCATCCAGAACGTGCCGAAGACGCGCGGCATGAACCACAATGCGCCAAGCACGAACGATGTCACCGTCGCGGCGATGATGCCAATGATATTGATTTCCATGCTAATCCGTCCTGTACACGTACCTTACGTCAAAGAGACCGTACAGCGTGGCCGTCATATTCCCAAACACATTGCGGACGGCGGAGATTCTCTCTGAGAGCGTTGTGTAGATGATCGGCACGTTCTCCGCCACGATCTCCTGCGCCCGGTGGTACAACGCCACGCGCTTTTGGCGATCCAGTTCCTTGCTGGCATTGATGTAGAGCTCATCGATTTCAGCTTCCCATTCCGTGGCAGGCTGCGATTGGTTTGGATGCCAGAGGTGCAAGCCTTCGCTGCTGTGCCAGACGTTGATTCCACCATGGGGCTCCGTCCCGCCGGTCAAGCCGATAACGACTGTTTCCCAGTCGTAGGTGGCGCTCAACTGGGTCACGAGTTCGCCAAAGTCAATTACGGTGTAGTCAACGTCCAGGCCGATGGCCTGCAGCCCCTCATGGGCGATTGAGCCGACGGTCTGACGGACGCTATTGCCCTCATTCGTTATTAGCGTGAACTCGATTGTCCTGCCATCGCCATCTTCGCGAATTCCGTCGCCGTCGGTATCGACCCACCCCAGTTCGTCGAGAATCTCATTCGCCTGGTCCAGGCTGTATTCGTACTTCCTGACGTTCGGGTTGTGGAAGTCGCCGGCTGCCGGGCTGATGGACGACCACTGCCGGTAGCCGAACCCGTGCTGCGCCTCATCGATGATTCGTTCCTTATCGATGACGTGCGCAATGGCCTGCCGGAATTGCTTGTTGCTGAACCACTCACGCTTTTGAGGCTCCAGGTACGGCTCACCCGTTTCAGGATTTTGCCCGGGGTTCATGTTGAATCCCAGGAAAGTTGTGCCGAAGGTGGGGCCGCGCCTGTAGATCGTGAAATTCAGATCGTCTTGCCGGGGTTCAAGCTGCGCGTACTCTTTGCCAAGAACGCCGTGAATGTCGGCCACGCCGGACAGGAAGTACGAGAGTTCATCTTCCAACTCGGGAACGATCACGTGCACGACTCGATCGAGGTACGGCAAGCTGCCGCCGAAGCCGTCGCTTAGCCAGTAATCAGGGTTCCGGGCCATGACGACGCGCTCTCCCGGAATGTAGGTGTCGATGGTGAATGGGCCGGTTCCGATGATGTCGGAGGGAGGCGTCTGAATGTCCCACGTCGAGTTGAACGTGCCGTCATCCACGTGCTTTTTCAGGATGTGCCGGGGATAGATGGCCGTGCCCATGCTGCGCAGGAACGGCGCGAACGGCTGCGGCAGGACGCAGACGATGGTGTACTCATCCACGGCCACGACGGTCATGGGAGCTTCCTTCCACGCTCCGGTCTCCTCATCCAGGTAGCGGAAGTTGAAGGCCGCGCGGGAACTCGCGGGTATGTCATCGTTGTAGATGATGTCATTGAACGTAAACTCCACGTCGCGGGCCGTGAACGGCGCGCCATCGTGCCAGCGAACGTCGTCGCGCAGGTGGAACGTCCACGTCATCCCGTCCTCAGATGTCTCCCATGACCTCGCCAACGATGGTTCGACGCGATCGGTCAGCCAGGATGTTTCGGTCAGGCCCTCGAAGAGGTAGGACAAGACGCCGGAGGATGAGGCGTCAGTCGCAATCGCAAGGTTGAACGTCAGCGGATCGGAAATCGTGGCAATCGTTAGCTGCCCGCCGTGTTCGCCATTCGCATACTGAAATTGCTCCGCGTTGGCCTTGAGTTGATCGGTAACGGAAAGCTGCGGGGCCTCGCTGGGCGCCTCCGTGGGCGCCGGGATTGCGGTAGGAGCGGGCGCTGAACCGGCGGTGGGAGTCGGCGTCGGGGTCACGATGGCGACATCCGGGGCGGGCGGCGTGGCCTCCGGTGGAGGAGGCGTGGGCGTTGCGTCCTCGCCGCACGCCGCCAAGACAAGTGCCAGGGCAAGCGCCCCGACGAGCAACACAACTGCTTGTTTCAACGGTCAATCTCCTGGCGTTAGCGCGGCAGGCCCAGCCCCCGTTGCGCGATGATGTTCGGCCCCAGCAGGATGCCGCCCCCGCCGCCGAACCCCAGCGACAGCGAGATGGCGTTGTACGCGCCGTAGTAGCCGTTGTGGGGCGCCCTGCCCTCGCCGCGATTCAGGACCCCGTAGTCGCCGATGATCTTGGCGAGCGTCGGCCAGAAGTGCAGCTTGGCCGTCACCTGGTTGCGGTAGCCGGAAATCGCGCCCTCATGCTGCGGCACGTCGCCGCGCGCCTGCATCCACGCCACGCGGTTGGCAAGCTGCCTGTCCGCCTCGATGGTGACGCGCAGATCCGCCAGCTTGTGGCGAACCATCGGATCGCCCAGGATCGGCTGCCCGTTGAAGGTCGTCTCCTTGAGCACGTCGATGAACCGCTCCAGGATGCCGATGTGGCGAACGGGGCCCTCGGTGCCGGTGCGCTCGAAGTTCAGCGTGGTCATCGCGGCGTACCAGCCGCGATTGACCTCGCCCAGCACGTACTTCTTCGGCACGCGCACGCCGTCCATGAACACCTCGCACCACCGCCAGCGACCCATCATGTCGTACAGCGGCCGCAGCGTCAGCCCGTCCGGGCGGTTCTCATTTTCATCCTTGAGGTTCATGAGCAGATACGTGATGCCGCGGTGCTTGGGCGCCTCCGGGTCCGTTCGCACAAGCACGTGGTACCAATCGGCCAAATGCGCGCCGGACGACCATATCTTCTGGCCGGTGATGACGAAATCGTCGCCGTCCTCGACGGCGCGGGTCTGGAGCGAGGCAAGGTCCGTGCCGGCGTTCGGCTCAGAGAAGCCCTGCGCCCACTCGATGTCGCCGTTGGCCATGCGCGGCAGGAACTCCTGCTTGACCTCATCGGACGCGTGGAACATGAGCGCGCCGGTGATGTTGGACTGCGGCGAGCCGTTGGGGGCATTGGCATAAGCCAGCTCTTCCTTGTAGATGAATTGCTGGCTGATAGGATAGTCACCACCGCCGAACTCCCTGGGCCAGGTCATGGTGTACCAGCCCTTGTCGACGAGCTTCTTCACGAACTCCTTGTCGTTCTCACGGGACTCCACCATATCGAAGTCCCACGAGCGGACGGACATGCTGTGGCCGTCAAAGCCCTTGTCGTCCCAATTGCTGTTGATGAAATCACGCACCTCTGCGCGAAATGCCTGATCCTTAGGGTCTTCCCGAAAATCCATCGTGTCTCCCCCTCTCCCGCCGGCTATCGCGCAGCAGCCTGCGCCGCCGGAACCTCAACCTCGATCATCTCGATATGGAGATCGTCTTCGTCAAAGGCGCGGTCTTCCTCCGTCTCACCCTCAAGCGGGTACGCTGCAAGCTCTCGAAACCACTTGAGCGCCTCATCACGCGTGAACATCTGCGGCTCTGGAATCAACCCGGTATCTTCCAATGCCCCCTGTAGACACAAATCCATGCACTCTCTGACCATCACCCGGGCGTCCTCTAGATCATCGCCGGAGGTCGCGCATGACGGAATATCAGGCGTGAACACGGCATAGGTTCCGACCTCTTGATCATACGCAAAGAGGCACAAATATGTCTGCTTCATCACCACCTCACTTTCAGCCCGGCTTGCCGCATTATACTCCTCCTAAGACCCCGCTCAGCAGTACGCGCGCTACGCCCATTCGCGCTCCATCATGCGGAGGTGCTCCCATGCACTCTACCGATCCACAAGCTATCTAGTCACCGGAGGCTGTTTGAGGCCCGCCTGACAGGCACATTAGGAGACGATATTCCAGATCCCACAATTCCTCCGTGGGACCAATCGGAAGCACTGTCGTCTGTGGGCAATACAGTTCTGCGTGAGCCCTGATTTCGTCAGAACTCAGCGGACCCTCACTGTCCGCGTACAGTCTGGTTGCCTCAACTCGGAACGCCCCTGGAGTATCGCAGGGAATCAAGGCAGAGGGTTCCTCTAGCGTAAAGCAGTCACCGATTCTATACGTGTTCAAGTAATTCGTCGGAACTGTCGCGGGGTCTTCTTCCGCAACGGGTTCTTCTTCCGCAAACGACGCCTCATAAAGGAGAAAACCCGATACAAGTATGAGGATACTGAAAGGAATCACCCACACAGTGGTTCGCAGTAATTTCGCCGCTGGCCACGCTCCCAAGAGAACCAAGCCGCCCAAGAGAAGTGGCATGGCATATACGAGAAGGCCAGGAATCAGGTCATGGTTGAGAGTATCGACATACTGCAGCAACGATTGCCCACCAAGAACTCCGGCAAAGACGGAGGCGGCATAGCCCTTGTCTGAACCCTGAGCCTTGAGCCAACCCCTCAAAAAAATAACGACGGCGGACACGGCTAGTACTGCGGCAAGGATGTACCAGAGGAGGGTCCAAAGATCGACAGCGAATGGGGTCGACCGCACAATAAGCAGGAGAAACGAGATATAGAAGCAGGATTGTATCAGCCAGCGCCAAGAGTTCTCGTCTGGGAACCGTTCGCTCTCTCTACTAGAATCGAATTGAGATCCGCCTCCGCCTGACGATGATGAGCTGGAGCGAGCGTAGCGCATCCGATCATACGCTGCCCGTTGTTCCTCATCCCGCAGAACCTCGTATGCCTCGTTGAGTTCACGCATACGCCCCGCAGCGTCGGCGCTAGGATTGCGATCAGGATGATACTCACGGGCGCGCTCACGAAAGGCGGCACGAATCTCCTCGAACGTGGCTTCCTGAGAGACGCCAAGGATTTCGTAGTAGTCCCGGTTCTGGGAGGTCATGCAGTTGCTCTCTAAGGGGCTGCGGCCAGTGAAGTAGAGAGGCTACAGGATTCCACGCGAGCCAATACGAACGCGTTCATGTCGCTACGAAGTACAGGGTTGAACCTAGGGCGATTGAGGCTGCAACAACCACAACTGCGCTGACGATCTTCCCTGAACGGCTTAGGCCGCGTGGGCTTGCATCTGCGATTAGTTGGGCAAATACGCTCGGAGAGATGTAGGGCTCCAGTGCCTCAACTCCACTCAGCCATATCTTGTGCACGAATCTCCTTTCGAACCTTTCTCCCATGATTATTCCGTTTAGCGCAGCATGAAAGGTTTGCTCAAATGCGCCGCGCCATGCCTTTGGTGGAGGAGGGTCTGACAAACCGAATTGTGCGGCGAGCAGTCCTGCCTCAATCCCAATTCTGCCCACCAACTTTACTGCAACCCCCAGCGACAGGGCAGTCGCCTCTCTCGGCACATCGGTCGGGGCCAACACCCAGCTAAACAGCATGGATTGCTCAAACAATTGACGAGTACCCCGGGAACGACATGCCTCGCTACTCCACGCCTCTCCGGCGAATTCCTGTGCCTTAGCCTTGACCGTAGGTAGGTCGTCGGTATCCATTGCAGCAAGTAGTGACGGGAGAAAAACGCACTCCCAGAATCCATCTGGTGCATCGCCGCCACGAACACCGTATCCATAGGACATTTCACCTAGGACAATCTGTGCAGTTTCAAATGCAGCCCGCCAGCGCTCGCCAAGAGCGTCTGTCATGTCCGTCATTAGGCTGTCTTCTGAACTCATAGCCTTACTCACGACAGTGTCCCGCACTTACCTTTTGAATTGTGACCAGCAATCACTTCACCTCGGCAACCCCAACCCCCGCTGCACAATGATATTGCGCTGAATCTCCTTTGCGCCCCCGCCGAACCTCCTGCCCTGCCTGCCGCATTATACGCCCCCACCTCCACTTCCGAACGACTCTGCCGCCATGTCTGCCCATTGGTCGGCATTCGGATTTCAGCAGAAACGCCCTCTCAACAGGCTTGAGTCAAGAGAATGAGGAGTCCCACCGAGACTGCTATCGCAATGATATTGGCAACGCACCCAGTGCCAACACGTTGATCCCCCCGAGCTTGCCGTCTTTCAACATCTATGCGCCTGGCGTATGGCTCCAATGCAGCGCGACCTGCCTCTACAGCGCGACTTGCTATCGTGCCAAATACGCTTTCTCTTAGGCGGTCGCCTCTGTCAAGTATGTCTCTGTACCGTGACAAGCCCTCAAGGCTCGCATCATGGGCCGCGGCGAAGACATCCTGCCACCCTTGCGTCCTGGGCTTTACTCGAATGCCCGTCTCACCAAGATGGCCTCCCAATGAACTCGCAAGAACACCCAGAACGGTTATGGAGATGTCGGTGGCTATGGCCATCTGAGCATTTTCGGCGCTCTCGTACAAGGCATGCCTGCGGGCCTGGCGCGCTGTCTCATTGTGAGCGCCAACCCACGCAGCTTCTCGGGCGGCTTCCTGTATGGTGCTTGTATCGTCGCCATCGAGAGCAGATTCAAGCGCTGCCTCAAAGACGGCGGCCCAGAGAGCGCCAGGGGTATCCGTGTCCCCGATTCTTGCCCTTACCCATTCATTGCTAGTCCTGGCTCCAACATCCCACCCGAGGCGAAATGCCAGTTCACCTACGACGACAATAGCAGCAGCTCTAGCTTGCGATAGCCGCCCACCAGTCGCCGCAAAATGTCGGTGCGCCCGGTCGTATGCCGTTCTTTGCTCCTCATCCCGCAGAACTTCATACGCCTCATTGACTTCCTGCATCCGGTCAACGGCGTCCGGGCTCTTGTTGACATCCGGGTGGAACTCACGAGCTCGCTGGCGAAACGCAGCACGGATTTCCTCGAACGTGGCGTCCTCGGAGACACCGAGAATCTCGTAATAGGTCCGGTTTCGGGAGGTCATCTAGCGAGGGGTGGAGGCGAAAATCAGCGCGGCAAACCCAGCCCTCGTTGCGCGATGATGTTGCGTTGGATCTCCTTTGCGCCGCCTCCGAATGTCCTGCCCGTCGAGAGGTAGTGGTTCGCGCCGACGTAGCCCCCCATCGGCGACCACCGCGCCGGGCCGCCCGGAATCAGCGTGCCCATGTCCGTCATCAGGCGCGAGGCCGTGCGGAATATCCGCTGCGTCGCCTCTCCCGCCCACACGCGCGCCAGCGACCCCTCCGCCTGCGGCATCTCGCCCTTCGCCTGCATCCATGCCACGCGGTACGCAAGCATCCGCCCCAGCTCGATGTAGATTCGCAGATCGGCCATCTCATTTCGCACGATGGGATTGGCGGTGAACGGCTCCCCATTCATGTTGGTCGTGCGGAGATAGTCGAGAATCTTCTCCCACTCGCGGAGAAGGGCGGCGGGGATGTCCACGGACGCCCGCTCAAACGAGAGCGTCGTCATGGCCGCGTACCAGCCGCGGTTGAGTTCACCGACAAGGTTGCGGGCAGGGATGCGGACGTCCTGTAGGAACCACTCCGACCAGCGCCGGCGTCCCAGCATGTCGTACAGGGGGCGCAGGGAGATGCCCTCGCTCTCCATGTCGATCAGGAAGTAGGAGATGCCGCGGTGCTTGGCGGCGTCCGGGTCCGTCCGCACCAGGATGTGTCCCCACTTGGCGCGGGGATGGTGCGCGGTGGATGTCCATATCTTCTGGCCGTTGATGACGAAATCATCGCCGTCCGCGACAGCGCGCGTTTGGAGGGAGCCGAGGTCGGAGCCGGCGTTCGGCTCTGAGAATCCCTGCGCGAACTCGAACTCGCCCTGTGCCAGGCGCGGGATGAAATACTCCTTCTGCCAGTCCTGGCCATGGATCATGAGGAGCGGGGCGACGAGGCCGCCGCCGAGCGCGGACGGCGCGCCCTGGTAGGCCATCTCCTCGCGGTAGACCAGTTGCCGCTCAATGCCGGCGTTCTGGCCGCCGAATTCCTCCGGCCAGTGCATCGTCCACCAGCCCTTTTGGACCAGCTTCTGCTCGAACTCGTGCTGGAGCGCCAGGGCGGCGTTGTCGTCCAGGTGCCACGACGTGTTCATCGTGGAGACGAGGTCGTAGCCGCGATCGTCCCACTCGCTTTGGACGAACTCGCGAACCTCCTGCCGGAAAGCCTCATCCTCAGCAGAGAACCTGAAATCCATGACGTTCACCCCCTAATCCCGCCATCGCGACGCGACGGTACGCGGTAATGATACAGCGCATAGGATTCCCGTGTACGAGACCTCTAACCTTTTTGGGCTGGGAACGGGTCATTCACGCTTCTCTGAGCCTGCAATTCCGCGATGGAGACGCCCGTGGTCGACTTCCCATGCCACAACGTCTTGATATACCGCAACACCTCGATGATTTCCTGCTGGCTCAGCTTGTCGCCAAAGGCGGGCATTCCGCTCTTGAAATCCGGCTGGCTCGGAATTGCTCCTCCATCCCTCACAATTCGGTAAAGCAGGCCATCGGCGTGATGCCACGTGTGGCCGTCACCATTGAGGGGCGGCGGATTCAACGTGCCATCGACGTTGCGAACCTGCCAGTCGGCGTGGCCTTGTCCGAGGTTTCCATGACACTCGGCGCAATTGGCAGCGTATGTTTCTGAGCCCGCCATAGCAAGTGAATCATCGGATGGCGCCGGCTCGCTCGACGACTCACTCGGTGTAAAGTTGCTGGAGCAAGCAATGCCGCTAGCGCCAAGAAGAATCGACACCGCAACGACAACAGTGAGAAGCGCCGCAGTATTCTTGGCTCTCCTCATCGCTTTGTTCAGTCGCTAGCCGTCGATCAAACCGTCCTGCGGCACGGTCCATGGGGGCTGCGCCGCGCCGCGAAACATCTTGGCCCGCGGCAGTGACGCGGCAGGCGGCAACGGCACGTCGATGACCACCGGCGCCTGCCGCTCCAACGCCTCCGGCAGCAGCGATTCGAGTTCGGACGGATCATTCGTCCTCATGCCGACTGCGCCGAACGACTCGGCGAACCGGACGATGTCCGGATTCTGCAGGTCAGTTCCGTAACTCCCGTCGAAAGCCTCGTCCAGGTCTCGCGCAACGTTTCCGTAGGAATCATCGCGGAAGACGATGGTCACGACGTTGATGCCGTACTGAACCGCCGTGGCCAACTCCGTCGAGTTGAACATGAACCCGCCGTCTCCGGTCACGCAGAGAACGGGCTCATCCGGGAGCGCGGTCTTCACGCCAAGCGCGGCGGGAAACGCAAACCCCAGGTTGAACGAATAGCCTGAATCGATGTACGTCTTGGGATGATTCACGCGGTAATGGGAGCGCGCATAGTAGCCAAACTGCGTCACGTCCCACGTGATGCGCGTGTTCTCAGGCAGGGTGTTCCACATCATTTCAAGAACGCCGTACTGGGGCTCTTTTTCGCGGATATCGTAGTAGGTGATGAGCCTGCGCGTGGCGATGACGGCCTCTTCAGGGGACGGGCGATCCCCCGCGCCCGCCTCCTCCAGGAGCGGCAGCAGCGCCTCGATTGTCGCTCCGGCGTCGCCGTGCAGCGGAATCGTATTGGATTGCACGCGGGTCAACTCGCTGTCGTCGATATTGATGTTGACCAGAGTCGATGACTCGCCTGCGGGGTTCCCGATGGAGAATCGCGCACCGATGCCGATGACAACGTCGGCGGCGGCCATCACCTCATACACCTGGTTCATCTCGTCCAGTTCGGCGCGCGGGCCAAAGCAGGAGCCATAGCAGAGCGGATGATTATCCGGAATGACCCCCTTGCCGCCGCTGGACATGACAACGGGGATATTCGTTGCTTCCGCGAGGCGAACCAGCAGTTCCTCCGCATTGGATTGGGCCACGCCGCTGCCCGCGTAAATGATCGGCAAGCGCGATTCCGTGATCGCGTGAACCGCCTGGCGAAGGTTGTCGGGAGCGGGCGCAATGCGCGAGACGGGCGCGGGATCGCGCAGTTGTATCTCTTCCCGCTCAACACCGGCTTCCGGCGGCAGCTCCACCAGCACGGGACGGGGACGGCCGGCGCGCATCTGGCGAAAGGCCTCCGTCATGGCGTTCGGTATGTCGCGGGGGCGCAGAACCTGCCTGCGCCACTTCGTGACGGGGCGCACGGTTTCCATCTGATCGACAACCTCGTGCACGGCCCCGAGGTCTTTGCCAATCAGCGCGCGCGGTATCTGCCCCACGATGGCCAAGACCGGCGATGATCGCGCGTACGCTGTCGCCAGCCCGGAGGCGCCGTTGTAGAGGCCCGCGCCCGGGACAAGCAGCGCGACACCGGGCTTGCCGGACACGCGGGCATACCCGTCCGCCATGTGCACGGCGCCCTGCTCATGCCGCGTTGTAACCAGCCGGATGGAGGGTTCATCCCGCATAGCCGCGACGATGCCGGACATGTGGATGCCGGGGATGCCGAAGACAACCTCGACGCCCTCCCGAACAAGTGAGGCAACAAGCGCTTCGCCGCCGGTCATCGTTGCCATGGACGACCCTAACGCGGCAGGCCGAGACCCCGCTGGGCAATCAAGCCCGGCGCGAGCAGGATGCCGCCGCCGCCCGCGTAACCCGTCACCATGGAGAGGGCGTAGTTCGTGCCGTACATGCCATTGTCAGGAGACCGCCCCTCGCCCTGCAGCAGCGCGCGGTACGGGCCCATGATCTGCGCCAGCGCCGGCCAGAAATTAAACTTCGCCATCATCGAGGAGTACAGGTTGGCAATCAGGCTTTCCGATTGCGGCACTTCGCCCTTGGATTGGAGCCAGATCAGGCGCAGGGACAGCATCCGCCCCGTCTCGACACGAATGCGGAGATCGGCAAGCTGATGACGGACGAGAGGGTCGTTCAGCACCGGCTCGCCGTTGAACTTGAGGTTCTTCGCCATGTCGAGGAACTTCTCCAGCACGGCGACGTTCCTCGCGCCCGTGCCGCCCGCACGCTCGAAGTTGAGCGTCGTCATGGCCGCGTACCAGCCCCGGTTGACCTCGCCAATGACCTGCCGCTTGGGAACGCGAACTTCGTCCATGAAGACCTCATTCCAGCGGCGGCGGCCAAACATGTCATAGAGCGGCCGGAGCGTGATGCCGGGCATCTGGCCCCCGTCATCGTCCTTGAGTTGCATGATCAGGTACGTGATGCCGCGGTGCTTGGGCGCGGAGGGGTCCGTGCGGGTCAGCACGTGATACCAGTTGGCGTAATGAGAGCCGGACGACCATATCTTCTGGCCTGTCACAACGAAATCGTCGCCGTCCTCGACCGCCCGCGTTGTCAGGCTTGCGAGGTCCGTGCCGGCGTTCGGCTCGGAAAATCCCTGCGCCCAGTCGATGTCGTTGGTCGCCATCTTGGGGAGGAACTCGTTCTTGATGGACTCTTCAGCGTGGTACATCATCGCGCCGGTGATGTTGGCGCTGGGGCTGCCCTGTGGCGCGCCCGCGTACGCAAGCTCATCGGCGTAAATAACCTGCCGGGACAGCGGAATGCCCTGCCCGCCGTACTCCTTCGGCCACGCCATCGTCCAGTAGCCCTTGTCGACGAGCTTCTTCTGGAAGGCCTTGGCGTCCTCGCGGTACTCCGCGCTGTCAAAGTCGTAACCGAAGACGTTGAGGTCCGTGTTGTAATCCTTGGGGTCCCATTCCCGCCGAACGAACTCCCGGATTTCCTGCCGAAACGCCTCATCCTCAGGTGCAAATGTGAAATCCATTACTGCCTGCCTCTCCTTAAATCAGTCAACGTCAGCATACCACGCAAGGCGGATTCTAGAGGATTATCGCGGTAGTCCCAGTGCCCGCTGGGCGATGATGTTCTTTTGAACTTCCCGCGTGCCGCCGCCGATGCTGAGGCCCGTCGCGAGGATGGAGTTCACGCCCATGAAGCGGCCCGCCGGCGCCCACTTGTCCTCCGGGCGCAGTTGACCGTAGTCGTCCAGGATGGACGCGATGCCGCGGTAGATGCCCTGGTGGAGCGCGTCGCCCCACAGCTTGGTTTGCGAGGACTCCTTGACGGGAATCTCGCCCCGCGTCTGCATCCACGCCACCCGGTAGGAAATCATGCGCGCCACTTCGATCTGGAGGCGCATATCCGCGAGGATGTGCCGCACCCGAACGTCATTGAGCAACGGCTCGCCGTTTACCTTTGCCTCTCTGGCGTATTCGATGAACTCCTCAAGGGTGCGCAGCATCCGCGCAGGCCCGCCGATGTTCGACCGCTCAAAGGACAGGTGCGTCATGGTGGCGTACCAGCCCCGGTTGACTTCTCCCACCATGTTGCGCTTAGGCACGCGAACCTCATCCATGAAGACCTCGCTCCAGCGGCGGCGTCCGAGCATGTCATACAGTGGACGGAGAATGATGCCGGGCGACTTCATATCGATGATGAGATAGGTGAGGCCACGATGCTTGGCGGCCTTAGGATCAGTGCGGACAAGCGCCTGCCCGTAGTCCGCCATCTCAGCCATCGACGTCCATATCTTCTGGCCGGTCACGACGAAATCATCGCCGTCCTCGACCGCGCGCGTCTGGACGCTGGCCAAATCGGAGCCCGCGCCGGGCTCGGAGAGGAGTCGGCAGAACTCGATCTCCGCCGTTGCATAGTGGGGCAGCAACTCATCACGGTGCCATTCATTGCCGTGGAACATGAGGACGGGGCCGACGAGGTCGCTCGCGCCGGAGGCCGGCGCGCCCCAGTAGGCCATTTCCTCCCTGTAGATGAGCTGGCGCGAGATGGGCGCGCCCTGCCCGCCGAACTGCTCGGGCCAGTGCAGCGTCCACCAACCCTTGTCGGCCAGCTTTAGCTGCCATTCCTTGACCAGGTCTATCGCCTCATGCGTGTGGAGGTCATAGGACGCGATGGACGCGCCAACGGAGTCGTAGCCCTTGGCGTCCCACTCTGTGGTGACGAAGTCACGGACTTCCTGGCGAAACGCCTCATCTTCCGGTGAGAATCGAAAATCCATGGCCCTGACCTCCTCAAAGTGAGACGGAGAGACAGGTGACGGTGCGCAGAATACCCCCAATCGTGTGGATACGGCTCGCAACGAGGCTGCCGACTGTATTCAGGTCTTCTGCTTCGATCGTCGCGATGACATCGTACGGGCCCGTGACCGCATCAACGGATGTCATCTCTGGAACCTTCTTGAGTTCATTGACGACATCCTGCGTCTTGCCGACGGAAGTCTCTACCAGTATGAAAGCGCGAGTGGCCACGTTAACCCCCCAGAATTCCCTACCTGCCAAAGCCGTCAAAGGCGGCTTATTCTAGGCGCGGACGGGCGAAAGTGTCAATCGCGGCTGCCTACGACGATGCCCCGTCGAAGCGGCCCTTGAAATACTCCGCCACCGCCTGCAGGAACGCCTCGGGATGGGCCTCAAAGGCCCGGCTGTGGCCATCCCCGGGGAAGCGGATCAATTCGGATTGGGCATGAGTGGCGGCATCCGCGATACGCTCCGAATGTTCAATCGGTATCCGGTCGTCGTCCTCGCTGTGAGTGAACAGTATCGGGAAATCGAGTTGATCCACGAATTCCTCTGGCTTGAGGTCCGAGAGGCGTATGCCGTAGCGTACTCTCGCGACGACCTCCATGCCCGGGCGGAGCGCGCCGACGCTCCACGCCGGCAGCGGTGTCCGGTCGGCGACCTCCGCCGCGAACAGGTCATTGATGTTCGCAAAGGCGCTGTCGATGACCAGGGCCTGTAGCCGCGGCTCCTCAGTCGCGGCGAGCAACGCCGCGACGCCTCCCAACGACCACCCCAGCACGCCGATGCGCTCAGGCGGCACGCCGAAACGACTAGTGGCGGTGTCCATCGCGCCAAGCACGTCGTAGCGTTCGTAGTAGCCGGCTGACGTGATCTCCCCGCCCGACTGCCCATGCGCGCGCAGATCGAAGAGGAGCAGTGAGAAACCTTCATCACGCAGGTCGCGCACAAAAGGCATGTAAGCCTCCGGTTCGCGGGCGCGGTTTGAATCAAGTCCGTGAACCACGATGATCGCGGAGGGTTCGCCGGCTTCATCACGCGCGGCGGGAATCCACCACCCCCGCAATGTGATCGGCTCGTCATCCGCCCGTTCTTCAATCATGCGCGGCATGAAGCCTACATCCACGAAGTTCATGCCGTAGTCGCCGGGGTTGGCCTCTACAGACTCGCGTTCTGCCACCACCGCGGCGGACACCATCATCCACCCGATGATCAGGTAGACGGCAACCAACAGCCCCAGCGCCGCAACTGCAGCCCGGCGCGCCAGAATCAGGTTCATCCGGCAGCAGGCCCAACGTCGCCGGAAAGGCCGTCCTCACCCAGCAGCTCAACGCGCGTTTCGTCGCCCGCCTCAAGCCGTGTCACGTCCTCCGGGCAGATCGCCAGGCCGTTGGCCCGCGCCATCGCCGTCAGGATATTGGACCCCTGCGGGCCGGACAGGCGCGCGTGCATCCGCCCGTCGTCACCGCGATACACGTGGGCGCGGGCGTATACGCGGCGGCCATCCTCATTCTCAATTGGGTCATCGAGCACGGCCATGAGCGACGGGGAGTCCCAGGAGGCATGCCCCATCATCTTGTTCAACGCCGGACGCGCCAACATGTGAAACACGACCATTGCGCTTACGGGGTTGCCGGGCAGGCCGAGATGCGGCACGTCACGCCCCCACGGTTCCTCCGCCCCGCCGCGCAGGATGCCAAACACGACGGGTTTTCCCGGGCGCATCCGCACGGCCCACACGCGCAGGTCGCCAAGCGACTGCAATACCTCTTTGACAAGGTCGTAGTAACCCACGGAGACGCCTGCGGATGTGATGAGGAAATCGGCGTCCCGCGCTCGTGCCACGTGGTCGCGAACCGACTCCTCCGTATCGCGCGCAATGCCCAGCGGGCGGGCGATGCCGCCCATCTGCTGGACGAGGCCCTGCACCGTATATGTGTTGATGTCATAGATGTGTCCTACACTTAGTTCTTCACCGGGCGAGGCAATCTCATTGCCGGACGCCAGTATCGCCACAACGGGGCGTGGATGAACGGGAACGCTTGCCATGCCGACGGACGCAAGCACGCCAAGCCGCGCGGGAGTCAATTGCGTGCCCTTTGTCAGCACCGTGTCGCCTGCCTGCACGTCCTCACCTGCGGCGCGTATTGACATGCCCAATCGTGGAGAGGCGTATATCCCGATGGCGTCAAGCGGCAGCCCCTTTTCCCTGCGGCTTTCCTCGTCCGTGTCCTCGAAGCGGACGATGGTGTCCGCGCCGGGCGGGATTGGGGCGCCCGTCATGATGCGCACGGCGGCGCCCGGCGTGACGGCGGGTTCGGGCGGCGATCCCGCCGCGATCTCGCCAATGACGGGCAGCGCCATGGGTGAGTCCTGGCGCGCGCCCGCCACGTCCTCTGAACGGACAGCGTAGCCGTCCATCGCGGAGTTCGGCAGCGGCGGTATGGAGACGGCGGAGCGAACGTCCTCAGACAGGACAAGCCCGTTGGCGTCGGCAAGGGGAACGCGCGCAGGCGTCAATGGCCGGACGTCGGCCAGAACGCGCTCAAGCGCCTCTTCAACAAGGATCATCCCGGTCTGTGTCGTCATGCCGTCTACTCGCGCCTCTCATCGCATGGGCGCTTGCCATCATGCCTGGGAGCGAAGCGCCGCGCCCGTCTCTCGTTGCAGTTTATCCAACAACTGCGCCTCTGCCACGTCTACCTCAGTATCCGTCAATGTGCGCGTCGGTGACTGCCATACAAGCGAAAAGGCGAGAGACTTCTTCCCGTCCGGCACTTGCGGCCCGTGATAGACGTCCACGAGGGAAGCTCGCACGACGGACGGAAAGTCGCGGATGATGTCCCCCACCATCCCTGCAGGCGCGCCCTCGTCGATAATCAACGACAACTCCCGCAGCACGCCGGGGTAGCGGGAGACGGACTGCCACGTCCGCTCGGCCTCGCGGCGATGGTCGAGGGCGGCGTGCAGATCAATCTCGTAAAGGACGACACGCGGTGCGCGAATATCGAGCGCCGCCAGCGTATCCGGGTGAACCTCGCCGATAGTCCCGAAAGGCCGTCCGCCGTCCTCCGGCAGGATATGAGCCGTGCGCCCATGCGCCAGGATGCGGTCCTCGGCGGGTTCGTAGCGTGCGCGGACACCAATCGCGCCAAGCAGGCTCTCGACAAGTCCCTTCGCGTCGAAGAAGTCCATCTCGTCGGTGGCGGCCTCGTTGCCGCCGATCCATGAACGATTCGCCCGCATTCCCGCCATCACGCCGGTGACGTATGTCCGCTCCTCCGGCTGGTGGCGCGGGCCGTGCGGCAGGTACGCCTGCCCGATTTCGAAGAGCCGGTACGATTCCCTGCCAATGCCGCGTTCATTGTTCGCAAGCGTTCGCAGCAGGCTGCCCCGCAGCGTGGTTCTCAGATACTCCTGGTCGGGCGACATGCGATTCCAGACGCGCAGGGGGTCCTGCGGCGCGTCGCCGGGGATTGTGGTCTGCAGCAAATCCATCGGCACCAGTGGATAGGAAATCGTTTCCCGGTTGCCAAGCCGCACGAGAGCATCGCGCACGTCGTCCTTGATCTGCGTTATGGGCTCCGGCAGGTCAGGCTCGCCGGTGGCCGGCAACAGTGTGACCGGCACGGCGTCATAGCCGACGATCCGTGCCACCTCCTCGATCAGGTCGTCCGGTATCCCGATGTCCGTCCGCCAGTGCGGCATGACCGCGTCGATAGTGTATTCACCGTCTGCCCTGTCCGTGGCCGTCACCTCAAAGCCGAGCGAACGCAGCGTCCGCTCCGATACCTCACGCCCCGGGTCGCTGCCCATCACCTGCTTCATGCGCTCCGATGTCATGGTCACAACCCCAGGATCGCGGCGGTCCGGCCAATCGTCCGCGATACCCCTGGCAGCAGTCCCGCCGCAGAGTTCAACCAGCATCTTGGCGGCCCGGCGGAGGCCGATGGGCGGCAGGGTAATCGGCAGATTGCGCTCGAAGCGCTGGGATGCCTCCGTGCCCCGCTTGCCGCCCACCTCGATGCGCCGCCGCTGCACCGTGCGGCGTGTGCTGGCGAAGCCAAATGACGCAGACTCCAGGATGATGTCTGTCGTGGAATCCGAGACTTCCGAGTTCTCACCACCCATGATGCCGCCCAGGCCGACCGGGCCGTTCTCATCCGCGATGACAAGGTCTTCTGTGGAAAGCGTGTGGACGCGCCCGTCCAGCGTCATGAGCGGCTCATCCGGCGTCGCGCGCCGCACGATGAGTTTGCCGCCCGCAATGGTGTCGCGGTCGAATGCGTGGAGCGGCTGCCCAATCTCCAGCATGACGTAGTTCGTGATGTCGACCACGTTGGAGATGGGCCGCACACCGGCGGACTTCAGCCGCAGCTGCATCCAGCCCGGCGCAGGGCCGACGGTCACGCCCGTGACCAGTGCCGATGTATAGCGCGGCGCAAACTCCGGCGCGCGCAGGTCAACAAGGTCCGTCGTTGTTATCGGGTCTCCGTCCTCGGCGTACTCCAGTGAGGGCACGCGCACCGGATTGCCGGTAAGCGCCCCCACCTCCCACGCAACGCCCATCATGGACAGGCAGTCAGGCCGGTTGGCCGTAACTTCAACGTCCAGGATGACGTCGCCCAGGTAGTCCTCCAGAGGAGTGCCGGGCACGGCATCATCCGGCAGGACAAGGATGCCTTCATGGTCATCGCCAAGCGCAAGTTCTCGCTCGGAGCAGATCATCCCCTCCGAGACGACGCCGCGAATCTTCGCCGCCTTCAGCGTCTCCCGGTTGCCCGTCTCCGGGTGTGTCAGTGTGGCTCCGACGCGGGCGAGAACGATCTTCTGACCGCCCTCCACGTTCGGCGCCCCGCAGATGACCTCCAGTTGCTCCGAGCCTGTATCGACGGTGGCCAGCTTGAGACGATCCGCGTTCGGGTGCGGGCCAAGCCGCTCAACGTGGCCGACGAGGATGTTGTCCCAATCCCCCCCGACGCGCTCGATGGAGCCCACCTCGAGGCCGGCCATCGTCAGCCGATGCGCCAGCTCCTCCGGCGTCAGGTCAAAATCGACGTATTCTCTTAGCCACTTGAGCGACACGCGCATCGCGTCGTCCTATTCCGTTCGCTCCGTATCGTCAGCCGTTTCAGTTCCGTCGTCGCCACCGTGGTCCTGCCCCTGCTGCGCGATGGACTCGGCAGTTGCGAGGTCGCTCGGCCCCGCCGCCATGTGCCTCATCGTAAGGCGGAAGCGCGGCGGCTTGTTTGAGGTTGACCGCACAAGGTACACGTTCCCGCACGCATGACAGTGAAACCGGTGCGGCACCAGGTTCGACGGCAACCGGCTATGCCCTTCATAGTAGACGAGGGCATTGCAGCTGGGGCAATTCTGCCGGGTGGGGACGGGACCGCCGAGCGTGGTCATGCCGTATGCGCGCCCCCGGCCAGCGAACTATGCCTCGCGCAGCGAGACAAGAGTGTCCTGCTCCGTATCCTGGATTTCACGGACGACCCCCATTCCCTCGGCAACCGACATCGGGCCAAGCATATCGCGCTGCGCGTCGCGCAGTCTGTCGGCCAGTTCCATGAAGTGGACGCGCCGGTCCGTGTCAATCGACCTCTCGGCCGCCGAACCCACGCACCCCAACAGTATGCCGAACTCCTCCGGCGACAGCGAAAGCGCGACCTTTACCTGTTCTGCCCGTTCAGTCATCTCAACCTCCTCCGATTCTCGGATTCCCTCTCTGCGTCCCGCGCTGTTCCCACCAACCTAGAACTGCTCCAAAAAGCTCAGATCGTTGGCGTAGAAATGCCGTATATCGTCGATGCCGTGCCGGAGCATCGCTATCCGTTCCGGCCCCATCCCAAAGGCGAAGCCCGTGTACTCATCAGGGTCATAGCCGACACGCCGCAGGACCTCCGGGTGAACCATGCCGGCGCCCATGATCTCAATCCAGCCGGTTTGGCTGCAGATGCGGCAGCCATCCTCGTCACAAGCGAAGCAGTCGATGGCCATGTCAACTCCTGGCTCAACAAAGGGGAAGAAGTCACAGCGAAAGCGGACGCGGCGGTCTGGGCCGAACATGCGCCGCGCAAACGCGTACAACGTGCCTTTGAGGTCTGCGAACGTGATGCCGCGGTCAACGGCGAGGCCCTCAACCTGGAAGAAGACGGATTCGTGGGAGGCGTCCGTCGCCTCGTGCCGGAACACGCGACCCGGAACGAGCACGCGGATCGGCGGCTCCTGCGCCTCCATGATCCGCACCTGCATCGGCGACGTGTGCGTTCGCAGCAGCAGCGGCCTCTTGCCGTCATCATCCTCGATGTCGAGCCACAGGGTGTCCCATTGATCACGGGCCGGGTGGTCTGCCGGAATGTTCAGCGCCTCGAAGTTGTAGTAGTCCCACTCGACCTCGGGCCCCTCGATGACGCGAAAACCCATCGGCTTGAACGCGTCGATGATCTCGCGCATCGTCTGGGTTGTGGGGTGCAGCCCGCCGGAGGGGACTTGGCGTCCCGGCAGCGTCACGTCAATGGCCTCTGCCGACAGCCTTTGCGACACGCTCGCGTGCTCAAGCACGGCGCGGCGCTCCTCATACGCGCTTTCAAGGGCAGAGCGAACGCGATTGGCAAGCTGCCCCGCCTCGCGGCGATCCTCAATGGGGAGCGTCGGCAACTGCTCCAGCAGCTTGGGAAGACGACCTTGACGACGCCCCTGCCACGCCACACGCCATTGTTCAAGCGCATCCCTGTCCGAGATGCGCCCAAGCTCAGCGAGCGCGCTGCTCTCAGCGTCAGCAAGTTCGTCGGTGAGTGTGGACATGTTCCCCGCGCCTATGTGACTGTCCGTACTCGATAACCGGAATCAAAAACGCCCGTCCCCTGACGGACAACAGCAGTGATTATACCGCCTCCCCTATTGAGCGGTCAACCTGAGCCGCGTCTCGCGCCGTCAGCGGGACACGCGATGCCGCCTTACCCGGCGTCCCCGTCACCACCCACGGTCAGGGGAGGAAAGCCGTCGCCCAGGGCGAGCATGCGCGCCTCTGTCCGGGCGAAAATCCCGAACTCCTCCGGCGTCATCCCGGAGTGCCGGATGAGCGCCTTGAGCGCGCCCCGCTTGATCATCTCCACGCCCGGCACCCCCGGCGCGACCAAAACAGGCGGGCGCTCGTCCTCAAACGCGCTCTGCTGCTGATCGCCGATGTCCACCTGGACCTCGACCGTCTCGCACGTCAGCGGCAGGTCGTCGTCAGCGCGCGCCGCGAGAATCTCGTAGAGCTCATCGCCCACATAATCCACCGAATCCGCGGGCGGCGGCATATCGTCCTCAGCCCACGCCGTCAACGATTGCCCGATGGCCGCCTCGATACCCGCGAAAGCCTCCTCCCGCGTCTCACCCTGCGCCACACACCCCGGCAGCGCCGGACAATGCACAGAGAACCCCCCGGCAAGTTCAGGCTCGATGATGACCGTGTACTGCGCCAACGCCATAACGCATTCATTGTAGCCGCCGCGCGGCATAGACAGGCGCGGTATCGTGTCCGTAGACGAAATGACTCCCGGCTCGCCGGGATATGACGAGACAGTGCAGAGAGGCGGACACGTCATGGCGAGGCGCGCACGGATGCTGTGGCTCACGGCGGGCTGCCTCCTCGCGCTTGCGACAGCCTCAGCCTGCGATTCTGACCCGCCGTCTACGCCCCAGATGAGAGATTCAATCCTGCCTCTGCCATCCATACAGGTGCTCGCGCCGACGGCAACCGCGACGGCTACGCCAACTCCAACACCGGTTCCAACAGCAACCTTCACGCCCCGGCCAACGCCAACTCCATCACCAACTCCGACGCCAACACCCGCGCCGGAGGAGAAGGGGTACGTGCCGGCGCCCCAAGAACCGTGCACTCCTTCCACACATGGCGATCTCCATTACCATGGAGAACTGAGTCTTGAGGAGCACGTCAGTTTTCATTATCGCAGCCGACATAACTATACACCGGGCTTCAGATACCGCTTTGACGTAACCTATCATGAATCCCATCAACATTTTGTCCACTGGGCTGAAGATGGTTCCCGTTTGGTCTTCGATATCGACGATACAATCTGGGCCCTTGACGCCGAATCCGGACACCTGGCAGAGCTTGTCGACACCGACACAGATTATGACAATCTCGACAGATCACACAGGAGAAGCTTCGATCGACAACCATTTGGAGCCCGTATGGCATACGGATTCTATGCCGATGTCTCTCCGGATGGTTCTCAGATCGTCTACTCTACCTGCGAGTATCCGCTGACAGAATGGGATGAAGAAGCACAGGGAATGGCGGCGCAGGGTTATGAACTCGCAATGATCGGCGCCGACGGCACCAGTAAACTCCGGTTGACGGACAATGATTCCTTTGAGCACTACCCGGCATGGTCGCCGGACGGAACGAAGATCGCCTTCCTGGTGAACGACGGCTCACATGATTATCAGGACGCCGCCCAACTCGCGATCTTGTCTCTGCCGACTGGACACGTTCGCCTTCTGCCACAGCCGTCTCGCCTCGCGCTAAGCCCACCGGCATGGTCGCCCGATGGGCAGCACCTGGCCGTTGCCGTCAACGAGGGAGAAGTAGTGGGATGGTCTGAATCGTATGTCCGCGCGCTCTACGTGGTTCGCGCAGACGGCTCGGCGGTGCACAGGATTGGGCCGGCTACAACGCCTGCCACATGGTCCCCGGACGGTCGTTACCTTGCATTTGGACTGACGGAGGTCACTGAAGAGGACGGGTCATATACGGGCCTTTACACCGTTCGGCGGGATGGCATGGATATGCGTCGACTCTGGGACAGGGAAATCGCTGATTTTCGCCAGGACTGGAATTGGGATGATCCGTCGATACGCAATGGCCAAATATCAAACGTGGTGTGGTCGCCGGACGGTTCCGAGATACTCTTCGTCTCTGAGGGCGTGCATGTTATCCGACCGGACGGCAATGGGCTGCGCACACTGTCCGGTGGCTCCATGAGGTCCACTCGCGCTGCATGGTCACCGGATGGACAGCGAATCGTGACTCACCACCCGAACTACCAGATTATCTCCGTGGAACTCGACGGGTCGGACATGCGAACCCTAATGGAGATACCCGTCAGTACCGAGACATGCTCCAACGGTTCTTCGGTCTACCGCCGGGGGTGGTGGGAAGAACCTAACCCCAACAATTGCTTTACGCTGTTGACCGTCCGGAATCACTTTGCCGACCGAGGTATCTTCCTGCCATGGAGCACTTCCGTCCACATGTTCGCATGGCCCGGCGTCTCACTCATCGAAACCTATGACGATTACGGTGGCGGCGGTGTCTCGGGGCTTGATCTTCGGGACAAAGGGCTCACCGGCTCCATCCCGGTCGAGATATTTGAACTGTCGCCTCTCTACGGGCTGGATCTGGGGAACAACGACCTTGAGGGAGAAATCCCGCCGTCATTGGGGGCTCTCACCTATCTATGGGAGCTGGACCTCAGTGGCAACAGGCTTGAGGGGGAAATCCCTGCGTCGTTGGGCAATCTCACTGATCTAAGGGAGCTGGACCTCAGTGGGAACAGACTTGGGGGGGAAATCCCTGCGTCATTGGGCAATCTCGCCGGTCTGTTGACGCTGGACCTCAGTGGCAACAGGCTTGGCGGGGAGATTCCCTTAGCGCTCGGCAGTCTTGTAGATTTGCTTGAGTTGGACATCTCAAACAATCGATTGACCGGCAAGATTCCGCCGGAATTGGGCAACCTCGGAAAGGGTGCCTGGAATGACTACTATTTTTTGCGTAAACTAAACCTTTCGTTTAACGAACTATACGGAACCTTGCCACCCGAGCTGGCGCCCCTTAACCCTGCTAGCCTAAGCCTTGAGGGCAACAACTTCGTCGGGTGTGTCCCGCTTAAACTAGGCCAGCAATGGGTAGAGGCAAGCGGCCTCGAATACTGCGAGCCGGGATGACGAAGATCGTCGATTAACATCGACCCTCTGCGATTCAGTCTCAACTGTGGCACGTGGTTCATTTTGGGCGCGTCGGCGGATAGTCTGTCTGTATGGATGCAAGGCCGAAAACGCCCGCGCCGCCCCGGGGAGGACGGCGCTTCTACTATGGGTGGGTGATTGTGGCGACGATGTTCATCGTCTCCGTCGCCCAGACGGCCCAGTACAACCCGGCCATCAGCGTCTTCGTCAAACCCATCACCCAGGAGTTCGGGTGGAGCCGCACGACGTTCTCGACCGCGATCGGCATTGGTGGAATCGTCGGCGCCGGCCTCGCCGTGATCATCGGGCCGATCCTAGACAGGCGCGGCCCGCGCATACCGACCCTGATCGCGTTCATGCTGCTGGGCGGGGTTGTGATGTCCTTGAGCCAGATATCCGAAGTCTGGCAGTTCTACACGATCATCATCACGAACCGGGCACTGAATACAGGCTTCCTGTCCATCGTTGCGGGCGTCGTCGTCTCCAAGTGGTTCATCCGGCGGCGCGGGCGCGCAATGTCGTTCTCCATCACCGGCATCCGCTTTGGCCAGGCGATCTTCCCGCCCTACGCAACGTTCTTCGTTCTGCGATCTGGCTGGCAGAGTGCCGCGATTGCCCTCGGCGCGTTGGTATGGGCGATGACCCTCGTGCCGGTTGCGCTGTTCCTGCGGCGGCAGCCGGAGGACATGGGGCTGCGGCCCGACGGCGACACCCCTGTAGATGAGGACGACGACGGATTCGATTCGCCCCAATCATATGCCGCGACCGAAGAGGCGTCATTCACGCTGTCGCAGGCGCTGCGCACGCGCGCGTTCTACCTAATCCTGTTCGCCACGAGCGCCCTTGCCTTCAACATCGGCGGCATCAACTTCAACCTCTTCCCGTACATGACCGACCAGGGGATGTCGGAGGCTCAAGCCGCGATGATCCTGACGGCGTGGTCGCTGGTGGGCGCGACAGGGTCGCTGATCGTGGGATTCGTGGCAGAGCGGATGCACGTGCGGTTCGTGATGGCCCTGGCTTTCTCGTTCGCGACGGCGGGCGTCGGGCTGCTCATCATCACGGATGACGTGCCGACGGCGCTCGTGTTCTCGCTCGTGCATGGCCTGTCGTTCGGCTCGCTGCCCATGCTGATGAACCTGGTATGGGCGGACTACTACGGCAGGCGGCACCAGGGGGCGATACGCGGGTTTACCACGCCGTTCCAGGTCATCGTGCAGGCGGGCGGGCCCATCATCGGCACGCTGTCGTACGATTTCATCGACACATACCTGCCGGCGTTCATCTTGTTCGCCGCGCTCTATCTGCTCAGCGCCCTCGCGATGCTGCTGGCGCGGCCGGCGCCGCATCCGGACGCTGTGGCAACTCGGAGCGAGGTGTGAGGATGGGAATATCTGCGGCTTGCTTAGGCATGGCGCACGTATCTACTCTTGGGAGTGAGCAAAGTCATGCCGGGGGCGGAAACGCGACCCGGCCAACCAGGGGACTAGTGGGGACATGACAACAAACATTGACGGACGGTTCACCCTTCTGCCACGGTCGGTTAGGCCGTCGCACTACAAGCTGGAACTGACGCCGGACCTGGAAAATGCCGCATTTACGGGGTCCGCGTCCATCGACGTGCTTGTGACGGAAATCACACAGCAGGTCGTCCTAAACGCCACCGAACTCGAATTAGGCTCCGCAGCGTTCACCCCGCGCGGCGGAGAGACCTCGGAATCAACTGGCATCATATATGACGAGGACAGCGAGACTGCCACGATCAGTTTTGCGGAGGCGCTGCCCGTCGGTACGGGGACGCTTGAGATTTCTTTCACAGGGACGCTGAACGATCAACTGCACGGGTTTTACCTGAGCACGTTCCGCGACAAGGACGGCGTCGAGCGGCGGATGGCGGCAACGCAGTTCGAGGCGTCGGACGCGCGGCGATGCTTCCCCTGCTGGGACGAGCCGGCAATCAAGGCGACGTTCCAGGTTGACCTGATCGTTCCCGAGGGGTTTTCGGCGATTTCAAACACGCTGGAGTCCGCGCCGGAGCCGGTGGACGGCGGCAGGCAGCGGGTCAGCTTCCCGACCACACCGATCATGTCCACCTACCTGCTCGCGTTCATCGTGGGGGAGATGGAGTATATCGAGGCGCGGTCGGCCAACGGCACGCTCCACCGCGTGTGGGCGACCGTGGGGCAGGCGGAGCTGGGGCGGTTCGCGCTGGAAACGTCGGTGCGCGTGCTGGACTACTACAACGACTACTTCGGCGTGGATTACCCGCTGGAGAAGCTGGACCACATTGCGCTGGCGGACTTCGCCGCGGGGGCGATGGAGAACTGGGGGGCGGTGACGTACCGCGAGGTGGCGCTGCTCTTCGATCCGGCGAGTTCGTCGCCCGGCACACGGCAGCGCATCGTGGAGATCGTCGCGCACGAGATGGCACATATGTGGTTCGGCGACCTCGTGACGATGGCGTGGTGGAACGATCTGTGGCTGAACGAGAGTTTCGCGTCGTGGATGGCGGCAAAGGCTGCCGACACGCTCTTCCCGGACTGGGCGATCTGGACGCAGTTCATCGCCACGGACGTCGCGCCCGGCATGAGCCTGGACGGGCTGGAGAACTCGCACCCCATCGAGTCCGAGGTGCGGAATCCGAACGAGGTCAGCCAGCTCTTCGACGCGATCAGCTACGAGAAGGGCGCGTCCATTATGCGGATGCTGGAGCAGCACATTGGCCCCGAGTCTTTCCGCAGCGGGCTGAACGACTACATGGCCGCGTTCGCCTATTCCAACGCGGAGGGCGCAGACCTGTGGCGGGCGATGGCCGATGCCTCCGGCCAGGACATCGTGGGCATGATGGACTCCTGGATCAAGCAGGTTGGCTATCCCGTCGTGACGGCGGAGACGACCCGCAGCGACGCGGGCGCGACCGTCTCGCTGACACAGCGCCGGTTCCTCTACTCAGGGCCGAGCGACGATGAGACCCTATGGCACGTGCCCGCGCGCGTCACGACGCAGGGAAGCGCGGATGAGGCGCGGGCCCTGTTCACGGGGCGGACGGAATCCATCGACGTTCCGGCGGCAACGGCAGACGGCTGGATCAAGGTGAACGCCGGCGGCACGGGGTTCTATCGCGTCGGCTATCAGCAGGATGAGCTGGACCGGCTGATCGCGGCGGTGCGGACGGGCGAACTGTCCGCGCCGGACCGCCTGACGCTGCTGGAGGACACGTACGCGCTGTCCCGCGCCCGCCATATCCCGGCCCGCAACTACCTCGAACTCGCGCAGGCATACGCGGACGATGAGGACTACAGCATCTGGGCGGCGATGGCATCCCAGCTCGGCGCAATCGAGGCGCTGTCACGCAACGAGCCGTACCTGGAACGCTACCAGGAGTTCGCCCGCGGGCTGACTCAAACAGTCGCCGGCAAGGTCGGTTGGGACCAGCCAGAGAATGAGGCGCATCTGCGGACGCTGCTCCGGGCAGTCGCGCTGAGCGCGGCGGGCGGCTTCGGCGATGAGGCAGTGCTGTCGGAGGCGGCGGCGCGGTTCGGGCGGTTCCTGGAGGATGAGTCATCGCTGCGGCCGGACCTGCGCGCGGTGGTGTACAACCTGACGGCGGAGCAGGGCGACGATGAGATGTTCGAGACGATGGCGCGGCTGGAGCGGGAGTTCGACCTGCAGGAGGAGAAGGTGCGGATGCAGATGGCGCTGACGCAGTTCAGCCGGCCGGAGCTCCTGGAGCGGGCGCTCGCGATGTCCGTCGACCAGGAGCAGATACGGGTGCAGGACGCGCCGCGCATCCTGATGGGCGTGGGCGGCAACCTCCGGGGCCTGAGCCTGGCGTGGGAGTTCATGAAGAGCAACTGGCCGGAGATCGAGCGACGCTACGCGGGGGGCGGATTCGCCATCATGCGGCTAGTCTCCATCACAGGCGCATTCGCCACGGAGGAAGCAGCCCAGGAAGTCCGCGACTTCTTCGATGCCCACCCCACCCCGTCCGCCACACGCGCCATCCAGCAATCCCTGGAGCGCATAGAACTAAACCGCCTCTGGCTGGAACGCAACCGCACAGAGTTGGCCAAGTGGCTGGGGTAGGCCGGCTATTTGCTGGGCTTTGGAGCCGTGGACTGACGTCCTGGAGGCTTGCCCGTCAGCGGAGGAGGCGGGGGGAATTTCTTGGGGCTGGTCGTCTTCGTACCGGGCAAGGCCGTTGCCGCGTCCTTGCCCTTGTTACCTGACCCAGTTTGCTTAGCCATCACGTCTTGCCTCGCCGTCCGTCTGGCGTTCACTTAAGCCTGCTCTCCAACATCATACATGGTCGTTGCTGCCCAGCCCTCTCCGGCTCCGGTATCCCTTTCTCTGTGCTCGTTGTAGAAATACGTGTAGAGGAGCACAGTCTGGCTCTCCCAGCCTTCAATGACGAACTCGAATGTCTCCGCATGCTGCTCCCCGGGTTCGACTATTAGCTCCTTGTCACCCCACACACGATTTGTCCTCGCGATGGTACGCCACTGATAACTGGGATCATCCTCGTTATCCAACCCTCCGCTATAGATAGCCTCCGCTTCCTCATCAGAAATTGGAGCAACTTCCTGGATGATTGCCAAGCCTCGCCGCAACTCCACGTGGACCCTAGAGCTATTCTTCAGGATTACCGTAACCTCAATGTGGACATAACTGTCGCTCAACTGGCGGTGGCTAACCTTGTGGGCGATGGTCAGATGGGGTTGAAACGTCCTGAAAATCTGGAATCGCCTGTCCGCTACGTATGCGCCTGCCCCTATCGCAACAGCAGCAACGATACCCTGAACAAAGAGCGCGTAATCCCGCAGCCTTTCCCCGTAGGGATAAATGTCCTCCGACACAAGAGTAGCCAGGAAGACCAGCAAACCCAAGGCTGTTATCGACAGCGCGATAAACAGTGCTGCTCTGAAGCGGAGAGTATTCACAGTCTGTGCCTCTTACACCATTCGTTGGGGGCGGCGGTGGCGGGGGGCGCGGGGGAAGGTGGTATCTCTGACCTCCCAATCTTTGCTAGCAAGGTCAGCCATATAGTCGCCTAGAGTGCCAGAGTAGCCCCGACGCTCACGGGCCGCATCCAGGATTTCCTTCATTGTTTCCATTTCCGAAGTGTCCTTTCGCCCCAGTGATTGCGTGGCCAACACAGGTGTGCCGTTTGTCTCTCAACGGTGTCTGTCACGCGCCTTTTGAGCAGAATAGCACATTCGTGCGCATTGCGCCAGAGAGCCCAACTGCGCAATGGAGAAGGGGGCAGTTGGCGCAATCGGCTGTTGTATTCTTCGCTGCGCTCAGAATGACGGTTCGAGGACGTTACTGGGTTTGGCTGCACTCCAAGTTGTAGATTCCCGCGTGCGCGGGAATGACGGGTGAGTGCGGGCGGGTATGCGGTGGGGGTTCACCCTTCGACTGGGCTCAGGGTGAACGGGAGGGGTGGGTCTGGCTGAGCGGCCGGCTTAGGGTGGGGAGGTATAGATGCGCCGGGTGGGTTCGGCGGCGAAGGCGAAGCAGGCGAGGAGGTCCAGGCGGGTGAGTTGGGGGTAGCGCTCATAGAGTTGTTCCTCGGATTTCCTTTCGGCCAGAAACTCCAAGACATCGTGGAGGGTGATGTTCTTGCCGATGAGCACAGGCTGTGGATGCCCGTCTACTTTCTCGATAGCTATGTAGTCCCAGTAGTTGTCAGCTTCGCCCATAACGTCGGTCTAACTTTAGTGGCCCGCTCGGCCCATTAGGTGAAGGTGGGAGGAGTCCGGATACAACTCTCTCAGAAGATACACCAGGTCAGGCGACAGATTTTGATCGAACAGGAGTCGCGCTTGGCCAATCCCACATGGTTCGCTTGCCTACACGCGCTGCGAAATCACAGCAGGCGCTGATGTCATCACGCGTCAGGTACGGGAAATCGCCCAGAACCTCTTCGATGGTCATGCCGCCTGCGAGGTACTCAAACACGTCGTAGACGGTCAGCCGCATTTTGCGGATGCACGGCTGGCCGCTGCGCTTGCCCGGCTCAAACGTGATGTAGTCTTCGTATTTGACGGCGCCCATGATGCTCCTCCGAATACTATCCCCATTGTACCCGCATTGGAGAAGTGCCGGGGAGTATCAGGGGGTAGTGGCCCAGCGGGCCAGGGCCTTGTCCAGCGAGGTTATTTCGGTGACTGAGGTGTAGTAGTAGTCCTGCCAGCCTTTTTCAGGCAGGCCGGTGAAGAGCATCAGGTTGAGCGGGTAGTTCTCGCTGTCCGTGGCGCGGCGGAAATCGTCCCGGAACAGGAACGTCGGCTTCTTGAGCGCGATGGCCATTCCGAGTTCGACCATGACGCCCTCGTCCGGGGGGACGCCGTTGACGATGGCGAATGTGGCATCGCTCTCGACGACGTCCTCGTAGTCCTTTTGCCCCACCTGGTAGGCCCATCCCTCCTGGGTGACGTCGACCTGGTTATTCCGCGCGAAGGGCTCCCAGACCTCCAGCCCCAATTCTTGCAGGGCAGCGATTATCGGCGGCAGCAGCAGGGCGCGCTGCTGCTCAGAAAAACCGTAGGGATTTGCCAGGTAGATCGTCTTCGCCATGGCGGGGGCTTATCGTCTGAGCGGTTGGCGGGCGCGGTAGGTTCCGACGCGCCAGAGCCATTCCATAGGGCCGAATCGGTATCGGGCCAGCCACGCGGGCGACCACCACAGCTGGATCAGCCAGACGCCCAGCACGAAGACAAGGACCGTCGCGCGGCCTATCTCGACATCGGCGAGCAGCCAAGTCAGGACCAGGACGCCGAGGACGGTCTGCGAGAGGTAGTTGGTCAGGGCCATGCGGCCGACGGCGATGAATCGGTCCTTGAGCCACATCAGCCCGCTCGTCCGCTGCCACAGAATGATGAGGCTCATGTACCCAAGCGAGGCGGGGATGGTGCCGAACGTGTTGGGAATCTCGCCGATGAACGAAACCTCGCGGCCATAGTCGGCCGCATGCGTGATGACGACGCCAACCGTGGCAAGCGACAACCCGACGGCAAGTCCGCCAATCGCCATCCTCCGGTAGAACCGATCGGAGAGGGCGCCCTGCATGAACCCCGTCCGGTACAGCCCGGCGCCTGCGAGAATCAGGCCGAGCGCGCGCATGAAGTAGGCGAAGACTACCAGGCCGGAAATGGCGTCATAGTCGTTCCCCGATGGCGTAACTCCGGCCTCGGGCTGTGTCCAGATGCCGGCGAGCGACACGTCCGTCGTGTCGACCCAGCCCTGGAGCATGAGGGACGGGATCACGGATGCCAGATAGATGATCACGCCGAGCACGACCATGGCGCGGGACGGCAGCTTTCTGAGCAGCAGGAGGACGAATGCGGAGAGCGCATACGCCGTTAGGACATCCCCCTCCCAGATGAACATGTGAATGATGCCCATGACGAGCAGCAGGATATTGCGCCACGCGTTCAGCAGGGTTGGGCGCTTTTCACGCCGCGCCACCCGTTCGATGAACAGGAAGATGCCCGCGCCAAACAGCAGCGAGAAGATGCCCATGAACTTCTGGTCGACCAGTATCTCACCGAGGATGGCGACGGCCATGTCGAGGCCGGTATCAGAGCCTCCCGCGCTGATGTTGCGATACGGCACCATGCCGTAGGCAAAGGAGACGGCGTTCATCAGCAGGATCCCGAGGACGGCGACGCCGCGAATCAGGTCGAGGCTGAGGATGCGGTCCGATTCCGCGACGGGGCCGCGCGCGGCAGCGGGTTGGTCACTCACGGGTTGGTCACTCATGGGCAAAGGCTAGTGGGCGTAGATGGCGAGGCGGCCCTTGGCGAGGGAATCGCCGACGTGTTCCTTGATGGTTTGGAGCATATCGAAATCATCTTCGCCGACAAAGGTGACGGCCTTGCCTGCGTTGCCGATGCGGCCCGTGCGGCCGATGCGGTGGATGTATTCCTCTAGGTTGCCGGGCATATCGTAGTTGATGACGTGGGAGATTTCGGGAATGTCCAGCCCCGCGCGACGCGACGTTCGTAGCGACCAGCACCTTGAGTTCGCCGGAGCGAAACGCGCGCGCATGACGGCCTCGCGCTGGTTCTGCCTCATGCCGCCGTGGATTGGCTCAACGCGAATCCGCGCGCGTTGGAGACGCCGCGACAACCGATCCACGCCGACCTGTGTCCGGCAAAAGATCAGCGTCTTTTCACCCTCAAGGTCGGTGCGGAGAACCTCTTCCAGGCCGGCCAGCTTGTCCTCAGAGGCCACCTCATAGTAGATCTGCTCGATCGTGTCGGCAGCCTCGGACTCTTCGCCGATGCCGATGTGAATGGGGTCGCGCAGGAATCGCTCGATCATGCGCCGGATGAAGAACGGGACGGTGGCGGAAAACAGCGCTGTCTGGCGTGAGCGCGGGGTGGCGCGGAGGATGCGGATCATGTCCTCGGCAAAGCCGATATCCAGCATCTGGTCGGCCTCATCGAGGATAGCGATGCGGACGTTGTTCAGCTTGAGCGTGCCGCGCTGCATGTGGTCCTGGACGCGGCCGGGGGTGCCGACGATGATCTGCGGGGTTTCGCGGAGGGCCTTCAACTGCACGTCGATCTTCTGGCCGCCGTAGAGCGTGACGACCTTGATGCCGCGATGCTTTCGCGAGGCGGCGCAGTTCACCGGTCACCTGCACTGCGAGTTCCCGTGTCGGCGCCAGCACGATGCCCTGCACCTCGCGGCGCGTCGGGTCAAGCAGCTCAATCATCGGGATGCCGAACGCGGTTGTCTTGCCGGTGCCCGTCTGGGGCGCGCCCGACGACGTCCCTGCCCTCAAACATGACGGGGATGGCCTCCACCTGGATGGGCGTGGGGTTCTCGTAGCCCATGTCATCGAGCGCCCGTCGAATCGGCTCGGACACAGCGACTGTCCCGAAGGTCTTGTCACGCTCGAACGGGCCCCGCTTGCACCTCAATGCGCGGGGCGGGCTTTCGCCGGCGGGCGGGGGGATCACTCGCACCATTCACGGACTGTTGCTCAGTTCGACGATCTGCCGGCGTGGGCTTGTCCTTGCGGCGGCGTCGAGGCCGCCTGCGCGAGGGGGCGCCGTCAGGATGCTCTATCGTCCGGGTTTCTTGTGGCGCCGGCGGCGCGGCGGAGATGTCCGGTCTGGTGGGAGGCGGGAGGGTAACGGTGGAAGCCGTTGAGGAGGTGGAGGCCGTCGAGCGGCCTAGCAGTTTTCGAAGCACAAAATCTCCTTATTCACACGCCTGGTCAAGTCCAGGCAGGTTGCGCTGTCCAGCCAAATAGTAAGCCTGCTGACACTCCTCGTCGGAAGCAAAGCAAACAAGCGCGAAATACCAGTTCTCACTTGTAGTGCCATCATCTTGGTGATACTTGCCAGTAAGCTCGTAGGCAGCAAATGGGAGTATGTCGGCAAGCGCCGCTGGCGGGGAGAGTGGGGCTATCCATTCGGTGCTGATGTCGATAATCCCAGGATTCGGCAGAGCGCCGCTCTGCCGTGTGAAGGTACCCAGATCATCACCCTGTCGGTAACATTCATCCTTCCAGAAGCCACGGCGGAGAGTCGCCTCACGAGCGTGCCAACTGAATTCCACGTCAACCCTTCCATCGGGAAATGGATTTCGCCACCCCCCCCCAAAATCTGGTAGGAAGAGGTGATCGCCAGGACGAACAAAGCCCGCGCCATTTGCAAAGCCCCAAGGCTCAAAATTTAACCATTGCCAAGCCGTAGCGGTTGGGATAGGCGTTGCTGTTACGACGATCACTTGAGGGGTCGGAACGGGTGCTGGCGTCGCCGCTACGATGATCACTTGAGGGGTTGGCGTGGAGGCTGGCGTCGCCGTGATTACAATGACGTTCGGCGTAGGCGTCGGGGCCGCCTCACTGGGCATTGGTGTGCTCACCGGCGCGGCAATATCCGTTGGAATAGCGTCGACACGCGTACACGCCATGGCAAGAATGGCCGCCGTGGCAGATAAGCCGACGAACATAACCGATGTTCGCATCACTCCCTCAGCAGCCCCGGGCCCACACCTCGTGCCCAGACAGACTCCGCCGATGCCATTGACACCAAGCCATGTTTTCTTGGCTGCGCCTAAAATCGGTTGGCACTGTGGTTCCTGAAGCAGTCTGAGCAGTAGACGGGCCGGTCGCCGCGCGGCTGAAAGGGCACCTCCGCCTGCTTGCCGCAGTCTGCGCAGATGACGGAATACATGCGGCGCTCCCGCCTTTCAAAGTTGCCGGCGGGCACCTGCCCCGAGGTTGGCCCGCCCGATGTGTACGTGCCGCCGACGTAGCCGCCCTCGCGGTCGCGCTTGCGGGCCGCGCGGCACTCCGGGCATCGGGTCGGCTCTCGTGTGAATCCCTTGCTGGCGTAAAACTCCTGCTCGCCTGCCGTGAAGACAAATTCCGTCGAGCAGTCACGACACGTGAGTGTCTTATCGGCCATCGTCATCCCGTCTGTCTCCTTCTGCGCTGTCCTGTCCGACGACCACGATTCGCGCGTGATCACCAGTCGGGGCCTCTCGCCCATGGGACTTGCCGTAAAGGCTGCCCCGACATTCAGCGCCCAAGGATGCTGCGGCGTTCTCCGGCCGACTACGTGGTTGGTGCAAGCGATTGTGCGGTCGATAGTGTCCAAACACACCTGTCAGGTGAATTATAGCAGATTGAGACAGCGGCTATTCGCGCGGGCGTCGTGGGGGGGGGCTGTCTTGCCCGCGCGGGCGTCATTCACTAAGCTTGACGGCGAGGCACGGCGCGTTGACGCGGGAGGGGGCACGCAATGGATTTTCGATTTTCAGCCGAGGACGAGGCGCTCCGACAAGAGGCGATGGAATTCACGCGGCGTGAGTGGGACGCCAAGGGAATGGGCGACGGCCAGGGCATCTACTACGCCCTTTCCTGGGACCATGAGAACCATGAGCTTGAGTCCATGATCAACGGCTTCGAGAAGAAGCTGGCCAACAAGGGCTGGTGGACGATGCACTGGCCGACGGAATACGGCGGCAAGGGCGCGGGCATCGAGACGCAGATGGCGTACCGGGAGGCGATGGTCTACGCGGGCGCGCCGGCCACGCTGGGCGGGGGACTGGTGGCGCCGGTCCTGATGGTGCACGGGACGGACGAGCAGAAGGAGTATTTCCTGCCGCGCATCGCCAACGCGGACATCTCGTACATCTCACAGGGTTTCTCCGAGCCGGACTCCGGTTCGGACCTCGCAAGCCTGCAGACGCGCGCCGTGCGCGACGGGGACGACTACGTCATCAACGGCCAGAAGATCTGGAGCACGTACAAGGCCAAGTTCATCCACATCCTGGTGCGGACGGATCCGGAGCAGCCCAAGCACCGCGGCATCACGTACCTGCTGGCGCGGCTGAAGGACGAGGACGGGAACTATCTGCCCGGCATCAAGGTGAACGCGATCCCCGACGCGCTGGGACGGCATCGGTGGGACGAGGTGTTCTTCGAGGACTGGCGGGTGCCGTCCAACAACATCATCGGTGAGGAGAATCGCGGCTGGTACGCGGCGATGACGACGCTGAGCTTCGAGCGGTCGAACATCGAGGGGCCGGCGATGCTGATTCGCATCATGGAGGACTTTATCGACTACGCGCGGAACGTGCGGCAGCACGGAGACAGCCCGCTGGACAACCCCGTCGTGAGGCACCAGATTGCCAACCTTCGGCTGGAGATCGAGGCGATGCGGATGCTGTCGTACCGCGTGGGCTGGATGCAAAGCCAGGGCGAGATTCCGGTGCGCGAGGCGTCCATGACCAAGTTCTGGGGCGACGAGATCACGCAGAAGGTGTACCGCTACTTCTCCCGCGTGCTGGGCGATTACGGGCAGGTGCTGCCGACGACGGAGCTGCCGCTCAGACTGCCCGTGGATGGGTTCCTGAACTCCAATGCGACCAGCACAATCGGCATCAGCATCGCAGGCGGCACAACCGAGGTCCAGAAAAACATCATCGCCCAACGCGGCCTGGGCCTGCCACGGTAGCGGGGCGGAAGGCTTCCACTCCAGACTAGGCTTTAGCCAAGCGAACAGTGCGCGTGTTCTCCAGCCGCTCTCCTGCCGTCTTGATGGCCGCAGGGTTGTCGTCTATCCCTATCCAGCGGCGGTTGAGACTCCCTGCGGCGACGAGGGTGGTGCCGGAGCCGCAGAAGGGGTCCAGGACGAGATCGCCCTCGTTTGTGCTGGCGGAGATGATGCGCTCGTAGAGGGCTAATGGTTTCTGCGTCGGGTAGCCGGTGCGCTCCTTCGCCATGTTGTTGAGCGAGGGAATGTCCCAGACGTCCGTGGCTCCTTTCATTTGGCCTTTCAGTCTTTGGGACGTGGCCGGCGTCTGCGGCTTGTTGAACGTGTACCTGTCCGATTTGGTGTAGAAGAGAATCACGTCGTGCTTGCTGGAGTAGCGCCTGGGAGATGAGCCGCCGAGGCCATAGCTCCAGATAATCTCGTTGCGGAAGTTGGCGACGCCGAACACCGCATCCAGGAGCTGTTTCAAATAGTGGCTGGACGTGGGATCGCAATGGACATATATGCTGCCGTCACTCTTGAGCACGCGCCGCATCTCCACCAACCGCACGGCCATAAAGCAGAGAAACGCTGCCATGTCATCGCCGTAAGTTGCCCGCGACGCCTCGATGACGCTCAAGGCCGCAGGGCAGGCATCGGCAAGTATCGCCGCCCATTCAGGGTCCACGTCGCGCTCCCATTGCCAGCGGTCTTTAAATTGGGCGTTGGCGGCGGGGCGTTCGGAGTCGGTGCGTATCTCGCGGCCCTTGTTGAACGGGGGATCAGTGGCGATCAGGTGGATAGATTCCGATTCCAGGGAGCGCAAGACTGGCAGATTATCGCCTTGGTGGAGGATGTTGGCCTGGATAGCCTTAGTTGACTCGCGCAGGGCTTTCATTCATCACCCGCGCATGGAGGACATCATGGGAGGTGACTGCACGGATCTGGTTGGGCGTAACAGTTGCGATCGCCGTGGTGGCTCCATTCACTCCCACGAACTCAAGCACATAGGCTTCGGCCCTAGGATGTACGTGAATCACTACACCGACGTCCCCGGGCAACATCATTCCCCCGTCGTCGTCCTTGACGGGTTCCGTGAGAATGACTCGCGAGTGTTCCTTGTACATGATGCACCATTAGACAGCATGCGCAGTGATTAGTCTAGGGAAGTCTGTTCCGACGTCAAACTGCCAGACAGTCTGAACAAGATGCTCGCTGCCATCTGGCAAGCGCATATTGCCTTCAACTGTGTACCTCGTTCCCCAGGGGGTCTCCTGCATCTTTATGACCGAGTGTTCCTGGCCATGCCTGAATAGCGCGTCAACAAGCTCATTAGGTTGCTCTCGCCTAAAGCCATGATCCGTAAAGAACTTGGCCTTGGGGGCTCCGTCCGGATGGTCAAGCGCCAGCAAATAGTCGCTCGATTTTTCCCAGGGAACTACCGCACGCTCACGCTCGGGTAAATTCAATGCACGACCCTGCTAAAACGCCGGGCCCTCCGAGAGAGGAAATGGCATCTGAACGTCCGGGTATTTCTCCTGGAGGTGCTTCCATGCCCGATGCGCCAACTCCTCGCCGCGTTGCAGAATGTCGTCCTCATCGACATGCAGCAGCTTGCGGTCGCGCATCACCCAGTTGCCCGCCACCATGACCGACTCCACGTCGGACGCCTGCCCGTTGTTGACGAAGTCGGATATGACGCGCAGGACCGGCACCATGTGGGCGCGGCGCAGATCTGAGATGAAGAGGTCTGCCTGCTTGCCTACCTCAAGCGAGCCGAGCGTCTCATCCATGCCCATGATGCGCGCGCCGCCGATGGTGGCCCAGTCCATCAACTTTTCAGGGGACGGGCTGAACGGGTCATCACGCCGAACACGCTCGACAAAGTAGCCGGTTCGGACGGCCTCCACCATATCCTCGGCCATGTTGTCCGTGCCAATCCCGATCACGGCGCCGGCCTCTTCAAGGTCCAGCGCGGGCGCCGCCGCGCCGCGGCGGGCGGCGATAGCAGGGTTGTTGGAGATTCCCGTGCCGTGCCGCCCAAGCGCCTGTATCTCGGATTCGACGATCTCGCGGCAGTGCGCCACAACGAGGCGCGGGCCCAAAAATTCATTCTGCTCCAGGTAGTGCGTAGGCAGCACGCCCCACGCCGCCATGACGCCCGCCACCTCCTGCTTGCTCTGGGAGAGGTGGATGGTGTAGCCGACGCCGCGCTCTTCCGCCAATTCGCGCGAGCGGCGCAGCATGGCCGGAGAGACGGAATCGGTCGTTGACGGCGAGAAATAGACGGTCAACCGACCGTCCGCCTTGCCGTGCCACGCCTCATAGACATCGACTGCGCGCTGGTAGGCTTGCTCTGCCAGTTCTTCGGAGAAGTCTGCGGATGACTTGAGGAGGGTTCCGGCGCTGATGACGTTGTAGTTGACGTCCGTCATGGATTCGGTAAGAACGAATCGCGCGCCGGTGTCGGCCAACTGCTGCGCGTAGTTGGATATACCCCTGCCCTGCTCGAAGAACGTGGTCGTGCCGCTGCGGATGCCCTCGATTGCGCCGAGCAGCGCGAATACCTGCATCTCCTCGGCGGACAGCATGGCCGCAACCTGCTCCGGGAAACGGAGCGGGGAGGGGAAGCCCAGGTCTTCCAGGATGCCCCTGCTCAACGTCGCGGTCAGGTGCGTATGGCAATTGAAAAAGCCGGGGAATACCGCCTTGCCGCGCGCCGAAATCATCTCGGCGTTTGGGTGGGCGCTGACGACCTCGTCAGTCGGGCCGACGGCGGCAATGTTGCCGTCATCGCCGATGGCAATCGCGCCATCGTGGATGATACGGCCTTCTGGGTCGGACGTAACGATGATGGTGTTGTGAATTACGGTTGCCATTGCTGTTCCCTCCTAGCTCTGCGCGAGCAGGCGCGCGGCCGCCTCGATGTGGGCGGCGTCGATGCCTGCGGCGGACAGCAGGTCCGCGGGCTTGCCGGAGCCCGGCATCCCCTGCACTGCCAGCTTGATAACGCGCGGCGGCGACGCAAGGCCGCCCAGCGCCGCAAGCACGGCGTCGCCGATTCCGCCCTCTGCCCAATGGTCTTCAACGGTCAGGAGCGTGCCCGTGTCATTCGCGGCGGCTTCAAGGGTCGCCGCGTCAATGGGTTTGACCGAGTAGAGGTCAATGAGCCGAACGTTGATGCCGTCGGCTGCCATTGCATCAACGGCCTTGAGCGACTCATGGACGGTGATGCCTGCTGCCACGATCGTGAGCTTGTCATCGTCTGAGGATCGGAGCACGCGGGAGCCGCCCACGCGGAATATCTCATCAGGCTCGTAGAGAATGGGCGTCGCTTCACGTGTTGTCCGGATGTAGGAGATGCCGTCAATATCGGCCATTGCCGCGACAAGCTGCGCCGCCTGGTTGCCGTCCGAGGGGTAGAGCACCGTGCTCCCGTGAATGGCGCGCATCATGGCGATGTCCTCAAGGGCCATCTGCGACGGGCCGTCTTCTCCGATGGAGACGCCCGCGTGAGAGCCGGACAGCCGGATGTTGGCGCGGCTGACGGACGCCATGCGGATGAAGTCATACGCCCGGGTCAGGAACGCGGCAAAGGTGGACACGTACGGCGTCCAACCCCGCACCTGCATCCCAACGGCGGCCGCAACCGCCTGCTGCTCCGCGATATAGCACTCGAAGAACCGGTCGGGGTGCGCCTTGCCAAAGATGTCCGCGTGCGTGGAATTGCTCACCTCTCCATCCAGCGCCACAACGTCCCCTCTGCGTCCTCCAACCGCTGCCAGCGCATCGCCGTAGGCGCGTCGTGTCGCCATGCGTGAGCCAACCTCGTATTTCGGGAGTCCGCCGCTTGGCGTGACACGAAAGACGTTGGCCTCAACCGAATTGGCGGGCATCTGCACTGTCACGGTCGCGCCGGTGCCGCCTCCAAGCTCCGTGATGGCGGTTTCCGCGTCCGCGATGGGCCTGCCATGAAAGCCGTCCTTGTTCTCAACCGCCGACGCGCCGCGTCCCTTCATGGTTCTGGCAATGACGGCAGTCGGACGGCCTTCGGTGGCAACGGCCTCCTGGAAAGCGGCGTTGACGGCGTCAACGTCATGGCCGTCGATCTCGACGGTATGCCAGCCGAACGCCTGCAGGCGGGCTGCGTACGCGCCGGTATCCCACCCGTACATGGTCTCGCCGCGCTGCCCCAGCCGGTTCACGTCGATGATGGCAGTCAGGTTGTCCAGGTTCCAAAAGGCGGCGTGCTCAACCGCCTCCCACATGGAACCCTCCGCCATCTCGCTGTCGCCGCAGAAGACCCACACGCGGTACGGCAGCTTATCGAGCCGCTTGCCCGCCAATGCGATGCCAACGGCAATCGGCAGCCCCTGCCCAAGCGAGCCCGTGGCCACGTCGATGGTTGGGAGATTGGGAACGGGGTGCCCCTCGAGGCGGCTGCCCGCCGTGCGATAGGTCAGGAACTCCTCTTCATCGATGACGCCAGCAGCTTTCAACATGCTGTAGATCAGCGGCGAGGCATGTCCCTTGGAAAAGACGAGGTGATCGTTGTTGGGGGCATCGGGGCGTTCAAGGTCGTACCGGAGATAATCGCTCAGCAGGACTGACGCCAGGTCAGCCGACGACATGCTGGACGTCGGATGGCCGGAACTCGCCTGCGCGGCCACGCGCACGGAATCAACCCTGAGCTGTTGCGCGAGACTCTCCCACGCTGCGACATCACCCATTGAACCGCCCCTCCTTCGCCTCACCTGCCCTACCCGTCATCATCAACTTTTTTGTGCCTCGTATCAATGATGACTGGCTGAGAATTGACCCTCAACCGCCGCGACGCCGATAATGCGCCCATATCCCATGGCCGTACGCACTGTTCAGGGCAGGACGCCCACCATCCATCCCACCGCGTGGATCGCCGAGAACGCCTATCTGATGGGCGACGTTGAGGTTCACGAGGGCGCGAGCATTTGGCCGGGCGCGGTGCTGCGCGCGGAGGGCGGACGCATCATCGTTCGCCGCAACGCCGCCGTCCTGGAACGCGCCGTCGTTCACGGCGGCGGAGTCGGCGCAATCTCCGGCACGACGGAGATCGCCGAGGGCGCGCACGTCGGCGTCGGCGCGATGGTGCATTCTATGGGCGTCGGACGGTTCACCCGCGTCGGCGACAACGCAACAGTGCTCGAAGCGGCAGCGGTCGGCGAGTGGTGCTGGATCGAACCCCGCGCCGTCGTCCTGCCCCGCGCCGTCATTCCGCACAATTCCCGCGTCTCCGGCATCCCCGGCGTCGCAATCAGGACAATCAACGACTGGGAGCAGCGCATCCTCTCCGTGCAGGGCCACAACACGAACGCCCGCGCGGCGCAGCATCGCGCTGCCGAGGCTGATGGAGGCTCATCGATGATCCGACCTTTCAATGGAAAAACGCCGAAGATTCACCCCACCGCGTGGGTGAGCGAGGCGGCATATATCGTCGGGGACGTGGAGATTGGCGAGCAATGCACCATCTTCCCCGGCGCGGTGATTCGCGGCGACATGGGCAAGATCGTCATCGGTGACCGCACCAACGTGCAGGACAACGCCGTCGTCCACGCGAACGGCGACATCACGATCGGCACGGACAATACACTCGGCCACGCCATAACGTTTCACGGGCGCAAGCTCGGCGACCACTGCCTGATTGGGAACAACTCGACGGTGTCGGAGGGCGTGGAGATCGGCGATTTCTGCGTGGTGGCGGCGGGCGGCGCCGTCGCGCCGTACGCAATCATCCCCGATGACTCATTCGCGGCCGGCGTGCCGGCGGAGGTTCTGTGGCAGACGGAGCCGGCGCGCCGCGCGCAGATGGCGGAAAGCGGCGGCCAGTACTACGCCCGCCTCGCCGCCGCCTACCAGGCAGACGGCCTCGGCTCGTGGCCCCCTGGAGAAAACCCGCCAGGGTAGGCGCTCCTCAGTCCGGCAGCGCGCTTTCCGCCAGCCGCCTAATCGCCGCTATCCGTTCCCCCACCGCCTCCGCGCGCCCATACACCGCCGTGCCCGCCACCAGCAGCCGCGCCCCTGCCCTCGCCACCCGCGCCGCCGTGCTCTCGTTGATGCCGCCGTCTACTTCCAGTTCAACGTCCGCGCCGCGCTCGTCGATGAGTTTCCGCATCTGCGCGATTTTTAATTCCATTTCGGGTATGTACGGCTGTCCGCCGTAGCCCGGCTCCACCGTCATCACCAGCGCGACGGCGATCTGATCCAACAGCGGCTCAATCACGTCGATAGGCGTTCCGGGTTTCACGGCCACCCCCGCCTTCGCGCCCGTCTCCCGCACCGCCGCCACCGTCCCCGCCAGGTCCGCGCACGCCTCCGCATGAACAACGATGATGTCGGCGCCCGCCGCGGCGATGTCCGCAGCCTGTCGCCCCGGCTCCTCCACCATCATGTGAACGTCCAGCGGAATGCCGTCCGCGTAGGGTTTGATTGCGGCGATCATCTGCGCGCCGAACGTGATCGGCGGCACGAACCGGCCGTCCATCACGTCCACGTGGATATAGTCCGCGCCGCCCTGCGCCGCCGCTGCCACCTCCTCGCCAAGCCGCGCAAAGTCCGCCGCAAGGATCGACGGCGCAATCTTGATGCGGTCGTGATGCGACATTCAGGCGGTCAGCTTTCGTCCGATTCAAGCCGTGAGCGGGCGGCTGCGATAGCCTCACGAACGCGATTGGGCGCCGTCCCGCCCGCCACGTCCCGCTTGGCAATGGCGGATTCGACGGTTATGTCCATGACATCATCGCCGAAGTGAGGCGACGCGCGCCGGTAATCATCGAGCGTCAGATCGCGCAGCTCCCTCCCGTCCGCTATCGCCCCCTCCACCAGGTCATGCACAATGCCGTGCGCCTCCCGGAACGGCACGCCCTTTACAGCCAGATAATCCGCCAACTCCGTCGCAAGCAGGAAACCGCTTTCAGCCGCGCCGCGCATCCTGTCCGCCCGGAACTCCAGAGTGGGAACCATCCCCGCCATCATCTCCAGGCTGCCGAGCAAGGTATCCGCCGCATCAAACAAAGGCTCCTTGTCCTCCTGCAAGTCACGGTTATAGGCAAGTGGCAGCGCCTTGACGGCTGTGAGGAGCGAAACAAGGCTGCCAAGCACACGCCCCGTCTTGCCGCGCACCAGCTCCGCAATGTCCGGGTTGCGTTTCTGCGGCATGATGCTGGAACCGGAGGCGTAATCCGAACCGACACGGACGAAGCCGAACTCATCCGACGACCACAGGATGATCTCCTCTGCAAGGCGGGAAAGATGCGTCATCGTCAGCGCGGCGGCGGACAGGAACTCGATGATATAGTCGCGGTCCGCCACGGCGTCCATGCTGTTGCGGCTGACGGCGTCAAAGCCCAGGTCAGCCGCCAGCGCCCCGCGGTCGATGGGATACGCCGTCCCCGTCAACGCCGCGCTGCCGAGCGGCATCACGTCCGCCCGTGTGAGCGCGTCGCGCATCCGTCCCGCGTCGCGTTCCGCCATCTCCACGTAGGCCAGCAGGTGGTGGGCAAGCAGCACGGGCTGCGCGCGTTGGAGATGCGTATACCCCGGCAGGATGACGTCGATTCCCGCCTCCGCCTGCTCGATGAGGGCGCGGCGGTACTCATTCAGGCGGCGCAGTGCGCCCTCGATCACGTCCTTGACGTAGAGGCGCGTATCCGTCGCAACCTGGTCGTTGCGGGAGCGGCCCGTGTGGAGTTTGCCGCCGACGGGCCCGATCAGCTCGATCAGCCGCCGCTCGATATTGAAGTGGATGTCCTCCAACTCCAACCTGAACGGGAATGACCCGTCCTCCAACTCCGACGTGATTGCCTCCAGACCACCCAGGATCGCCCGCGTCCTCGGTCGTCATCCAACACGCCCGCCCGCCCAAGCGCGCGCGCCCACGCCTCTGAGCCGTGCGCGTCATACGCCGCCAACCGTTTATCAAACGGCAGCGAGGCCAGGAAATCCGCCGGGTTCGTGCTGAATTGATCCGCCATACATACAGGATACGGCCACGGAGCGCCGAATGCCGCGACCTCTCGAATCGTGTCATGATTCTGTGCTACGGTGACGCATGCGTTCCGCCCCTCGACGTGGATCAGATGGACGAGAGCGAACTGGCCACGCTCGGCGACGAGGCCGCCAAGCTCTTCGGCTGCCCCGACTCCGGCGAAACCATCGAGGTGTTGACGCTCCCCGCAGTCGTCCGACAGTAGGCTATCCGCGAGTTGATCATGGTATTGAGGGCAGCAATGCCCTGATAGCTGCTATTCCTCCGGCCGCACCCGCGCCTGCGTGCGGATGGGCAGGCCCCAGAGGTGGATGAAGCCGGGCGAGGCCGATTGGTCAAACACATCGCCCTCGTCGTAGGTGGCCAAAGCATGCTGGTACAGCGCGTAGTCGCTCTTGCGGCCCACCACCGTCGCGTGCCCCTTGTGGAGCTTGACGCGCACCGCGCCCGTGACCGCCCGCTGGCTGCTGTCGACATACGCCTGCAGGTCCTCCCGCAGCTGGCTGAACCAGAGTCCGTCGTACACCAACTGCGCGTACTCGCGGGACACATTCTCGCCGAACCGCACCTGGTCCTTCGTGAGAACCATGCCCTCCAACGCCTTGTGCGCGTTGAGCAGGATCGTCGCCGCCGGCGCCTCCATATATCTCACGTGATTTGATGCCGACCAAGCGGTCTTCAATGTGGTCGATGCGCCCGACGCCGTGCTCGCCGCCAATCCTTTGAGAGGGTTTCCACAAGATCGACAGGCTCCATCTCCGCGCCGTCCAGCGCGATGGGGACGCCCTGCTCAAACTGCACTTCAACGTAGCGCGGCCTCATCCGGCGCCTCATGCGGGCGCGACCGTCCCACTCGTAGGCGTTCTCCGGCGGCTCGCGCCACGCGTCCTCCAGCGCCCCCGCCTCGATGCTGCGCCCCCAGAGGTTGTCGTCGGTGGAATAGGGCTTTTCGAGAGTGGAGGGCACGGGGATTTCATGCTCGCGGGCGTAGGCGATCTCTTCGACGCGGGTCATGCCCCACTCGCGGGCAGGAGCCACCACCTTGAGATCAGGGGCGAGCGCGCCGACGGACACGTCGAGCCGCACCTGGTCGTTGCCCTTGCCGGTGCAGCCGTGGGCGACGGCGGTTGCGCCCTCCTGCCGCGCGGCCTCCACCATGAGGCGGGCGATTAGCGGCCTGCCCAGCGCCGTGGCGACGGGATAGACGCCCTGGTAAAGCGCATTGGCCTTGAGGGCGGGAAAGACGAACTCGCGGATGAACTCGTCGCGCACGTCGGCGATATGCGCCCCGACCGCGCCGGATTCAAGCGCCCTCTGCCGGATCTCATCCAGGTTGTCGACGTTGCCCAGGTTAGCCGTCAGGGTAACCACGTCATAGCCGTAGTTCTCCTGGATCCACCGCACCGCAACGGACGTATCAAGCCCACCGCTATAGGCAAGTACAAGTTTCTCAGGCATGCGGCGCGGCCCTTGCGTCATTCCCGCGACTCGACGTAGGACAACATGCGGTGGACAAATAGGTGGACGAGCGGGCGGTCGCCTTCGACCTCGTAGTCTTCCATTTCATCATGGTAGAAATTCTTGTGGAACTTCTCCGCCGCCGCGAAGCCGCCCGCAAAGAACACCTCGTCGATCTCACCGGCCACTCGCTGCACAACGTTCTTCATGGCCCGGTGGGAGCGGCATTCCCAGCCGTGCTTTTCCGCCGCGGCCATGATGGCGTGTGTGGCGGCGCCCCACAGCTTCTCGGACGCCTGTAGATGATCCCCTGCCCCGAACTCCTCATCAGACGCGGTTAGGAAATCCAGGGCCGTTTGGGCGTGCTCAGACTGATTCATAGCGTCATTGTAGCAAGGACGCGGAGAGGCGGGCTATTTCGCCGCTTTGCCGAGCGTGCGGATGCAGCGGGTGCACATGCGAACCCGGGTGCGGACGCCGTTGGCATCATACTGCGAGACGCGCTGCATGTTGACGTTCCAGCGTCGGCGCGTCTTGCGGTTCGAGTGGCTGACACGGTTGCCGAATTGGGGGCCGCGGTCACAGAACTTACACTTTGCCATGGTTGCTAATCAACTATCGTTTTCGGGATGATTCTCGCGCGCCCGCAGGGGCGGCTACACCGTTACTGCACGAGGTCGTATGCTACCAGAGTCAGGGATGTGAGGCAACACGGTGGGGGTGTGCGATGACAACGGACACAGGCGCGCTGGACGGGCAAGGGCTGCTTGCGGCGTTGGCGGGCGGGGCGGAGTGGCTGCAGGCGAACGTGGACGCCGTGAACGCGCTGAACGTGTATCCCGTGCCGGACGGCGACACGGGCACGAACATGATGCTCACGCTCCAGACGGCGCTGCGTGACGCAAATGAGAACCCCGGCGACGGCACCGTCGGCGCGATTGCGGCGGTCATCGGACAGGGTGCGCTGCGCGGGGCGCGCGGCAACAGCGGCGTCATCCTGTCGCAGTACCTGAAGGGCCTTGCGCAGGGCCTCGACGGCGTCGAAACGATGGACGGCCCCGCGCTCGCCAGGGGCTTGCAGGCTGCGTCCGGCGCGGCGTACAGCGCCATGAGCAAGCCTGTCGAGGGCACGATGCTGACCGTCGGGCGCGAGGCGGGCGAGGCGGCAAACGCGAGCGGCTCCGCAGACGTTATCGAGACGCTGCGGGCGGCGGCAGATGAGGCTGACGCGTCAACCGCGCGCACGCCGGAACTGCTGCCCGTGCTGGCGAGCGCGGGCGTCGTTGATTCCGGCGGACAGGGCATCGCAGTGCTGTTGCGCGGCGCGCTCGCGCGGCTCACGGGAGAAGACCCCGGCCCGGCCCTCGAAGCGCCGACAATCGCAACCATCGATCCAAGTCTCTACTCAGGCGAGGAGGGCGAGGCGTGGGGCTATTGCACGGAGTTCGTGCTGATCGAACCCTCCTCCAACATGGACAGCATCCGCGCGACGATGGCGTTGTTCGGCGAGTCCGAGTCCATCGTTGAGGGCGACAACCTGGTGCGTGTCCATCTGCATACGTCCGAGCCGGAGACCGTGCTGGCCGAGGCCGAGGGGATGGGGCGGCTGGAGCAGGTTTCCATCCGTGACATGGACCAGCAGCACCAGCAGTTCCTGGCGGGGCACGGGGAGGACATCGAGAACGTGGCCTGCGGCGTCGTGTCCGTGGCCGCCGGGCCCGGTTTCGTGCGAATCATGCGGGGTCTTGGGGCAGGTTCGATCATCTGGGGCGGACAGTCCATGAACCCGTCCGCCGAGGAGATCGCGGAGGCCGTGGAATCCATCCCCGCGCCGGACATCATCATCCTGCCTAACAACAAGAACATCGCGGCGACCGCAGAGGTCTCGCGTGACCTCATCCACACCAAGACAATCACGGTGCTCCCAACGGAGTCCGTTCAGCAGGGCATCGCCGCGCTGCTCACATACTCCGCCACCGATTCGGTAGAGAACAACCTGGAGGGGATGCGGGGCGCGGTCGATGAACTGCGCTGGGCTGAGGTGACCTACGCGGTGCGAGACGGCCAATCCGGCGACGTTGCCTATACGGCTGAGCAGCCGATCGGCCTGCTGGAGGGCGAGTTGGTCGTGTCAGGCGAGACGCCGGAGGCGGTAGCGCAGTCGCTGGTCGAGCGGATCGCGCCGGTGGGTGAGCACCTCGTAACCATCTACTATGGGGCGGGCGTGACGGAGGAGCAGGCAGAGTCGGCGGCGGAGGCCGTGCGGGCGGTCTGTTCGGATGAGGTGGAGGTTGAGGTCCAGGGCGGAGGCCAGCCGCTGTATCCGTACTTGATCTCGGTGGAATAGAGCCCTGCGCAAACGGGAGGGCGGCTGTGGTGGGCAGCGGATAGGACATGGCAGTTCAATCGCGGTCGTCGATCGGGAAATTGAATCCGCGCCGCGTGTTCTACGGGTGGTGGATCGTCCTGTCCGGCTTCCTGCTGATGCTGTTCTCGACAGGCGTCGGCTTTTATGGCTTCTCGGCCTTCGTCAACCCCATTGCGGACTCAATTGCGGGCGGCAGCCGCACAGTCGTGGCGGCGGCGGTGTCTATTCAGCGGGCCGAATCGGGAATCCTGGGGCCGATCATGGGGTTCCTCGTCGACCGGATCGGCCCGCGACTTATCCTCATCGCGGGATTCGTGATCGGCGGAACGGGATTCATCCTCGTGTCGCTGACGCAGAATGTTGTCCAGTTCTACGCGGCGTACATGTTTCTGGCGCTCGGACTGGGCGCCGGGTCATTCCTGATCGTCAGCGCGGCGGTCACAAACTGGTTCAACCGCATGCGTGGCCGCGCGCTGGGTTTCCTCTTCCTCGGGCCGGGCTTTGCGGGTTTCCTCGTGCTGGGCATCGTGGTGTTGATCGAGGAGTTCGGCTGGCGATACACCCTGGCCGGCATTGGCGTGGCGATGTGGATCATTTGCATTCCCCTCGCGATGATCATCCGCCGCGCGCCGGAGGCATACGGCCAGAGGCCGGACGGTGATCCGCCCGCCGAAGATTCGACAGGCGCGCCCGTCGCGCTCACCGGGGGAGGCGTGCCGGTCGGTGAGGCATCGCTGATTGGAATCGGCAGCGTCCTGCGAAGCGTCAGCTACTACCAGTACGTGTTTGCGCTTGGGATGCAGCAAATGGGATTCTCCGCGCTGGTCATCTTCCAGGTTCCGGCGCTCCAAACCTTCGGGTTATCTGCAAAAGAGGCTGGGCTGGCAGTCCTGATCTGGACCGTTGGGGGGCTGCCGGGGCGGCTTGCCTCCGGCTTCCTTGCGGACAAGTTCGACAAGCGGCTGGTGCTGGCCGCAGCGTTCATCATGCAACTCGTTGGCTTGTTCTTCTTCTTGACGACGACCAACCTGAGCTGGGCAATCCTGTACGGCGTCACGCACGGCATCGGCTGGGGGATGACAACGCCATCGCGGCTCGCATTGCAGGGCGAACTCTGGGGGCGCGCCATCTTCGGTCGTCTGATGGGAATACAAACGGGGACATCCGCAATCGGTTCAATACTCTCCCCGATATTCGTCGGCTGGTGGTTCGACACATACGACGACTACAAGATGCCGATTCTGCTGCTGTTCATGCCGCTGTTCCTCTGCATTGTGCTGGTGCTGACGTTGAAGAGGCCGAACCGGGCGTAGAATGCGGCATGGGTGAGTGGCCGCGCCCGTGGCGCTATATCTTCCACGCGGATATGGACGCGTTTTTCGCGTCCGTCGCGCAGCGCGATGATCCAAGCCTGCGCGGCAAACCCATCGTGGTGGGCGGACCGCCGGAATCGCGCGGCGTCGTGGCGGCGGCGTCATATGAAGCGCGCAAGCTGGGGGCGCGGTCAGCGATGCCGATGGCAACAGCGCTGCGCCTCAGCCCGGACATCATTCGTGTCGGGCATCGTCCCGGCGGATACGGCAACATCTCGCGGCAGGTAATGACCATCCTGCGCCGCGTAACACCGCACGTGCAGCAACTCTCCGTCGATGAAGCCTACGTGGACGTCACGGATGTTGCGGGGCCGGACATGCTGGAGCCGCTCGGCAAGGAAATCAAGAGGCGCGTGCGGCGCGCGACGGGCCTGGCCGTGACCATCGGCGGCGGCGTGAACAGGACCGTCGCCAAGGTGGCGTCGCAGGTGGGCAAGCCGGACGGCCTGCTGATCGTGCCGCCGGCGACAGAGGATGAGTTCCTCGCGCCGCTGAACGTGTCGCTGCTGAGCGGTGTCGGCCCGGTGACGCTCCGCGCGTTGAATGCGCGCGGCATCCGCACGATGGGAGACCTCGCGGCGGCAGAGGACGACTGGCTCGCCAGGGAGTTTGGGACGCGCGGGGCCTGGCTGAAGGAAAGGTCGCTGGGCAGGGGGTCATCTGAACTCGAATTCGAGGATGAGCGGCAGGTCAAGTCGATCAGCAGCGAGACGACGATGCGGACGGACACGGACGACGGTGAGACGCTTCTCGGCATCATCCATGAACAGGCGGCGGACGTGGTCCGGCAGATGCAGGGCAAGGGCCTGCGGGCGCGGACGGTTCGCCTGAAGCTGCGGCTGGCGGATTTCACGACGTTTACGCGGCAGCAGTCCCTGCCCCGCCCCACGGACGATGAGGCGGCAATCCTGGGCGTCGCGGATGAGATTTTGCGGCGTGAACTGGCGCCGGGGCGGGAGTTCCGGCTGATCGGCGTGGCGGTGGCGTCCCTGGAGCCTGCGCTGGATCAACCGGATGCAGCGGAGAAGGGACCGGCGGCCGGGGGGCAGATACGGTTGGGAATCTGATTTCGCGGTATGATTCATTGAACTCATCAACCGGGGAGGGGAAGTCATCGTGACACAACTTGCGTCATACAACATCGTCGGCCACGCGACACCGCGCGCGGAGGGCCCGGACAAGGTGACGGGCAGCGGCATCTACGGGATGGACCGCGCACTGCCGGGGATGCTCTGGTGCAAGATTCTCCGCAGCCCTTTCGCCCACGCGCGCATCGTCAGCATCGATGCCAGCGAGGCAGCGGCGCTGCCCGGCGTCCACATGGTGCTGACCGGCAAGGATTTGGAGGGCGTGCGCACGAACCGCGCGCCCATCAAGGACGAGCCTGCGCTGTGCTGGGACACGGTGCTGTACGTGGGCGACAAGGTGGCCGCCGTCGTGGCGGATGACGAGGATGTTGCCGAACGCGCGCTTGAGCTTATCCAGGTGGAATACGAGGAGCTGCCCCCGGTGCTGTCGGCGCGGGAGGCGGCTCAGCCGGACGCTCCTATCCTGCATCCGGATTTTGCCAACTACATCGGTGTGAAGGACGCGCCGGAGACGCCGACCAACGTTGTCGTGGCGCTGGATCGCGGGCGGGGCGACGTGGACGCGGGGTTTGCGGAGGCGGACGTCATCGTCGAGGAGACGTACACGACGCCGCACCAGCACCAGGCGTATTTGGAGCCGCACTCCGTTCTGATTGACGTTGAAGAGGACGGCACGGCGCAGATATGGATGTCGTGCCAGTTGCCGGCGGCGAATTTCAATGAGCTGGTGCGGGTGCTCGACCTGCCGGCGGAGAAGATCGTCATCAATTCCTCGTACATCGGCGGGTCCTTCGGCGGCAAGACGGACGCGGTGGGCGTCTACATCATGTATGAGTTCGCCAAGCGCACAGGCCGTCCAATCAAGCTTGTATTCGACTATTCAGAGGAGTTGATGGCGTCCAACCCGCGCCATCCGTCTGAAATCACGATCAGAGCGGGCGTAAAGCGCGACGGGACGATCACCGCGTGGCAGGCAGACGCATACCTGGCCTTCGGGGCGTACGTATCCTACGCGCCCGTTCCGAACGGGCTGCGGGGCGTGTTCGAGATGGGCGGCGCCTACCGCTGCGAGAACATCGCCATGTCCATCACGCACACGTACGCCAACCTGGTGCCGTGCGGTTTCGCGCGAGCGCCCGGGATGCCGCAGGGACTGTGGGCGGGAGAGTCGCACATCGACCTTTGCGCCCGCGCAATCGGCATGGACCCGGCGGAGTTTCGCACGCGCAACATCCTGCACGAGGGCGAGCCGCTGATGAACGGGGATGAGTACCAGGCCCTGCGCGCCGACACAACCCTTGAGGAGGCGCTGCGGGCGGCGGATTATTCCGGCAACAGGCCGGCAAACGTCGGGATCGGCATCGGCACCGGCCACCACTCGCAGGGCGGCGGCGCGGCGGCGTGCCAGGTGACGATCACGGCGGACGGCGCGATCACCGCGCACTTCTCCACGTTCGATACGGGCGGCGGCACGTTCACGATCATCGCCCAGGTTGTGGCGGAGCAGCTTGGCGTATCGCCGCAGGATGTCGAGGCGCTTTCGTTCCCAAGCAACCAGCTTGGGCCGCTGCAGGGCATTGGCGGCAGCCGAGGCGCGCGCGTGACGAGCCACAGTGGGGCACATGGCGGCATCGGATACGGCGGACAAGCTCCGACGTTTGGCGGCGGAGTTTCAGGGCTGGGACGAGGAGCGCCTGACGCTGAACGGCGGCAACGTTGTGAATGAGAGCGGCGAGAGCATCGAATTCGGGCAGATAGCCGCTCGGACTGGAGAGCCTATCGTCACGCGCGTCGATATCCAGGAGGGCACAAGCCCTTACACTGCCTTCGGCACGCAGATCGCAGAGGTAGAGGTCGATCCGGAAACGGGCGATTTCGAGGTGCTCAAGATCACCGCCGTCCATGAGACCGGGCGCGTACTGAACCCGGTCGCGTTCTATGGGCAGCTCGAGGGCGGCGTCGTATACGGCTTTGGCGAGACGGTGATGACGGAGACGGTCTACGACGAATCGGGCCGCGTCACAAACCCCTCGTTCGCAGACATGAAGCTACCCACAGTCCGTGATTTGCCGGAGTTGAACGAAATCGTACTGGAATCGGACGTGGGCGACGGCCCGTACGCGGTGCGCGGAATCGGCGAGCACACCAACATCATGACCGCGCCGGCCATCGCCAACGCCATCGAGGACGCGGTAGGAGTCCGCATAACAACCCTCCCAATCACCGCAGAAAAGGTCTACGCGGCCCTCCAAGAAAAGCGCAACGGAGGCTAGGCACGCGAGGACGCCACGCGACTTGTCCAGCGCGGAGTTCGCTCGAAGCGTCAGGATGAGCGGCGGCTACTCCATCACCCGCAGGGTGGCGGGCAGATCCGCGCGGCGAAGCTTGCGCATAGTCAGCAACGGCGCCAGCCCGACAGCGACAACACCCAGGATGACAACCGTCGCCACAGACATCGCCGAGAACGTGATGATGAGGCCCAGTTCCGGCGATGTTCTCGGCAGCAGCACTTCCGTGATGTAGAGCAGCAGCCCAAAGCCGAGAACCGCCCCGACAACCGTCGCAAACGCCCCCAGGATCGCGCTCTCGATGACAGCCATGCGCAGAACGGTTCGGTACGGCACGCCGAACGCTGCCATCGTCGCGTGCTCCCTGCGCCGCTCATCCATCGCGATGCTCGCCGTGTTGTAGGCGATCAGGATGGCCAGCAGCAGGGGCACGATCTGCATGAGTCGCATGACGCTGATGAACTGGTTCAGGAGCTCCTCCGTCAGGTTCGCCTCTTCCGCAACGGTGGCAACGGACACGACGCCGCTTATTGGGAACAGCTCTTCCTTGATGTCCACCACCGCCGTTCCCGGGTGCGCCACTGCGGTGATGCGGTTGGTCAGGCCCCGGTACATTCAGCAGGTCCAAATGGCGGTTGTCCATGTAAACCGAGGTTCGCAGGTAATGGGGATGGATGGCGAGAACCGGCAGCGCAGTATCCCTTAAGGAGAAAGACGTAAGGCCCTCCCGAACCGGATGCGTAAGCACCACGGAATCGCCGACACCGACCCCAAGGTCCGCCGCCGCCTTCTTCGCCAGGACCATGCCCCGCGTTTCGGCATTGAGGGAGCCCTCAACGGCAGTGGGCGCCCATATCTCGCTGCCGAAGTCCATGAACCTGAGAAGCACGTCGAACTCCTCATCTGTATCCGGGGCTGAGAGGGATGAGAAGACACGCAGCCCGGGTTCGATCATGGCTATCGTCTCGGCGCTGCGGATTTCCTCAACCACCGTCGAATCGACAGGCACAGGCAGAACGAGATCGACTTCCAGGCGGTCCGCCGATGTGCTCAGCGCTTCATCTCGGCCTTGCCGCAGTGTCTCCAAATAGGAATCGAGCACTCCGACCAGCAAGACGGTGACGGCAACAGCTGCGGCAATTCCCATGATGGTCAGGAAAGCGCGGCGCGGCGCGCGCGCCACGTTCCTGAACGGCAGCTGCGCGAACGTGCTGCCCGGCGCCGGCAGGCGCGACATGATCGGGGCCAGTCCGCCTGCCGCGCGCCGCCAGGTGGCCCGTGCGGATCGCGTCGATTGGATTGACGCCAACTGCTCGCCACACCGGATAGGCGACGGCGACGAACAGGACGAGCAGCCCCACGAGCGTCACCGTGCCAAAAATCGCGAACTGGAACGGCGACAGCCAGATCGGCAGGGGCATGAACTCGTTGAGCACTCCCTTCAGCATCTGGGCAAGAAGCCAGCCAACGATGAGGCCAAAAAATAATGCCGGCGACGGCGATTTGCCCGCCCACGATGAACGGCCTGAGAGCGATCTGCCTGGGCGTGACACCCAACGCCATCGCGACGCCGATCTCCCGTCGCTGGGTCTCGACCATCCGTGACGTGAGGTTGAACGCGGCAAAGACCGCCCCGATGAAGAGGGCAAAGGCGATGATGTTGGTCGTCTGCTGATCGCTCTCCACGTCCTCCGTGATCGCGCGGTAGGCCGGATCGTCCATGTCTTCCGCCACGTGGAACCCGACACGGGGCAGCGCGCCGCCAATGGCCTGCTCCAGTTCGCCGATGATGCGGTCGCGGGAGGCGTCATCGCTGATGCGGATCAGGGCCTCGTCTACCACCCCGGGACGGTCGGCAATGTCCTGGACGGTTTCGAGGGAGGCGAACACGACGGCGTAGCTGGCATGGGCAAAGAACCCGCCGCCCTCCGTCAGCACGATGAAATACTCCGGCGCCAGGACGTGACCAACGTAGTTGACCGTGTGGCCGCCGGCAATGAGCGCCTCGCCCTGCGGCGGCAGGTTATACGCCAGAGCGAATTTGTGCTCCAGCAGCACGGTCAATTCGCCGGCGTCCGGCGGCCCCAGTTCGCGGCCCTCCGTCAGATGCAGGCGATTGACGGAGATGCCGGCGGGGTCGCTAAAGTCCATTCCGATCAAGAGGCCGGGCACGAGCACGGTCTCGGTTCGCGTACTGCCGTCGTCTTCGTCTTCAACTTCGTATGCGGCCTTGACTTGGGTTGGAACGGACAAACGCTCCTCTACGCCCTCGATGACGCTCGCGGACGGGATAGATTGAATAGCCTCGGTCAACTGCCCCTGGGGAACGAAGCTGTTGTCGCTGAGGTCCACCCGCAGGTCGTACATGCGCGTGGCCTCGAAGCTGGCCTCGTTGGAGGCGATGCGCCACGCCGTCATGCTGTTGAACGCGGCAAAGCTGCCGGTGCCAAGCCCGATGACCAGGGCGATGGTGACGACCTGGACCCAGCGCGCCCGCAGATCGCGCAGTGACCAGGTCAGCAGGAGGCGCGGCGTCATCGGCGTGAGCTTTGGCGGCTACCAGCGGAGGTCGGAGATGGCGGCGCGTCCGCCCTCCGGCGGGCCGTCATGGACGATGCTGCCGCTGCTCAGCTCGATGACCCTGTCCGCCATGCGGGAGATTTCCCTGTTATGCGTGACAACAAGGACGGTCTTGCCCTCGCCGGATTGCCGCTGCAGGAGTTCCAATATCTGCGCGCCGGTCGTGAAATCCAGTTCGCCGGTCGGCTCGTCCGCAAGGACAACAGGATTGCCGGTGGCGAGGGCGCGGGCAATGGCGACGCGCTGCTGCTCGCCGCCGGAGAGTTCATGCGGGAAATGGGCAACACGCTCGCCCAAGCCGACGTCCGCGAGCACGTCGACGGCGCTGCGTCCATCACCGTTCCGCTTCTCGGCGGCGTCGATGCCAAACTGGACGTTCTCGCGGGCGGTGAGGCCGGGGAACAGGTTGAAGCTCTGGAAGATGAAGCTGACCTTCGAGCGGCGATAGGCGAAGAGTTGGCCCTTTGACGCGCCGGTAACCTCCTGCCCGCCGACGGTGATGCTGCCCTCGGTCGGGGTATCCAACGCGCCGATCATGTTCAGCAGGGTGGTCTTGCCGCTGCCGGAGGGGCCCAAAACAACAACGAATTCGCCCTCGTTGATTGTCAGATCGACTTTCTCAAGGGCGGTGACGGTGATGGCGCCGATTTCGTAGCGCTTGGCAATCCCATTCAGTTCAATCACGGCCATATCCTCGTGTGCTTGCAGCTTGCCGCATTATACCGCCGTTCGCCGCCACGACAGGCCGCGCGGAGCCGGGGCTTGCATTATGAAACGCACGTGCTATTCTATATGGTATAGAACACACGTGCGGTACATGAAGGGAGGCAACGATGACCACCACCGCAGCAGTTCAGCCACGCGATGCAGCGCCCGCGAGCGGAGCGGCCCCAAAGAACCCGGTTGTGTACGGCCCGGCGCGCTACCGGCGCGAGGTCCGGTGGGGCCTGCGGCCCACCCCGTCCCCGGCGGAGCGCCGCCAAATGAGGCCGCGCCTGCGTTGACAGGCTGACCGCGACTTGCCATTCTGCCAATAGCGTCATGATGGGCGCGGGAGGTAGATGTGACAACTGCATCGCAAGGCGCTGTCCAGGTAGTGACAGACAGCACGTCCGACATCCGGCAGGAGGACGCGGCAGGAGCAGGACTGACCGTTGTCCCCGCGTACGTCTTCTTCGGCGATCAGGAGTTCCGTGACGGCGTGAATCTCAGCAGTTCAGAGTTCTATCGACGCCTCCAACAGAAGTCGATTACGCCCAAGACGGCGCAGCCCTCGCCGCAGGACTTCGCGGACGCGTTCTCGCAGTTGGCGCCCAACGGCCCGATCCTTGCCCTCACGGTTTCCTCCAAGGTGAGCGGAACGTATAACTCGGCGCTCATCGCCCGCGACATGGTTCTCAAGGATCATCCGAACGCCGCCATTGAGGTGGTGGATTCCCTGCTGGCCTCAATGGGTCTGGGCATGGTGGCGCGCGCCACGGCGGAAAAGGCGCGCGAAGGCGTCGGCATCGAGGAACTCGCGGAGTGGGCGCGCGACACGGCGAGCAGGACGCGCATCTTCTTCGCGGTGGATACGCTGGAGTATCTTGCGCGGGGCGGCCGGATCGGCCAGGCGCAGCGATTCCTCGGCGGCCTGTTGAGCATCAAGCCGGTGCTCGCGCTCCAGGACGGCGAGATTCATCCCATGGAGCGGGCGCGCTCACGCGCAAAGGCGCACGCCCTGTTGGAGTCGTATATCGCAGGCGCCGGACGGCCGGAGCAGCTCGCATTCGGAACCACAACGGATCACGACCGGGCGCGCGAACTGGCGGACCGGGCGCAGGAGCGCATACGGCTGGACGACGTGCCCGTCTACACCATCGGCACCGCGGTCGGCACGTACGTCGGGCCGGGCTGCATTGGCGTCGCGTTCACCGAGCGGCGCCCGGACTAACGGGAATCGAACAATGACCCAGGGCCGCATGCCTGACGGCCCCCCGCGAAAGCCGCCAACCGAGCCGCCGTCCACGGCGGCGCAGGATGATCGCGTGGCGCGCAAGGTGGAGACCATCCGCCACGTGCTGCGGCTGGAACGCGACCAGAACCACGCGAACCGCGCCGTCATTGGCGGCCTGGACGCATTCCTTGAACGCTGGATTGAAGACCCGGACATCAAGCGGACGCTGGAAGACTCGGGCATCGGCCTGCCGGGTTATGAGGAACTGCCACCGGACGGCCGCGCCGCGTGGGTGCGAGAAACGCTGCAACGACTCCCCGATTCCGCCGCGCCGCCCAGCGTCGAACGCCGCCAGCAGGCCCCGCCGCGCATGGACGTGCCGCCCGACCCGGGGTGGAATCGGATTGAAGAAGTTGCAACCACTCGCTCCGGAGCGGATCATCGGTCCCCTGCTGAGAGGCTCGCGCCTCCCCCGCCAAAGAAGCGCGCGCCGCCCCGCCACAGCCCGAAAGCCACGCCCGTCACTTCCCTCGATGAGCCGCTGGGCGCGCCGTCTCGCATGAAAGCTGGCCTCCGAAAGCTGGGGGTTGAGACGTATCGCGACGCGCTGTGGGCGTTCCCGCGGCGGTACGTGCCGGTCTCGCCGGTTGCCCACCTGGCCTACGGCGAACAGACGGCGCTTTCCGTGCGCGTGGAGAAGCAGAGCGGGGGCAACTTCACGGCGCGGCGGCAGGTGATACGGGTTGAGGCGGCGGTGAGCGACGCGACGGGGCAGTTAACCGCCGTGTGGTTCGGCAGCCCCTGGGTGGCCAGGAATCTCAAGAAAGGGTCGCGCCTGCTACTCATTGGGCGGCTTGGCGAGTACCGCAACCGCGCCCAATTTCACGTTGAGACGTATGAGCACCTGCGGACGGACGAGACCATGGCGGCAGGCGACCTGGTGCCCATCTACCGGCTCACCAAGGGCGTGTCGCAAAGCGGGATGAGGCGTCTCATCGGCCCGGCGACGGAACGCGCCCTGCCCCTCGTGGAGGAGTTCTTGCCGGATGACGTCATGCGGGCGGCGAGACTGCCCGGTCTGCGGGATGCGCTGGGGCTGATCCACCACCCCGCAGACCTGTCGGACGATGAGCGGGCGCGGCGGCGGCTGGCGTTCGACGAACTCTTCTTGCTCCAACTTGGCCTGCTTGAGCGGCGCAGGCAGCAGCAGCGCGAACTCGGCGCGCCGATCCCGCGCAATAACGAGGCCGTGAGCAACGTGTTGAGCGCCCTGCCTTTCACTCTGACGGCAGACCAGGAGCGCGTCATCGAGGAGATTCTCAACGATATCGGCGGCAGCGCGCCCATGATGCGGCTCCTCCAGGGCGATGTGGGCAGCGGCAAGACGGTTGTCGCAGCGCTGGCGCTCGTGACCGCAGCGGCAAACGGCTTTCAGGGCGCGTTGATGGCGCCGACGGAGGTGCTTGCGGAACAGCATTTTCGGACGCTCACCAGTGTTTTCAGCTACGGGCAGCGGGAGGCGAACGGCAACAACCCCATTCACGGGTTCAGCGGCATCCTGCCGGACAGGCCGCTCCGCATCGCGCGGTTGACGGGGAGCATGGCGGCGGGCGCAAAGGCGCAGCTCCATGAACTCATCGCGCGGGGCGACGTGGACATCGTCATCGGCACCCACGCCCTCATCCAGGAGGGTGTCGCGTTCAACAACCTAGGCCTTGCCGTGGTGGATGAGCAGCACCGTTTCGGCGTCGAACAGCGGGCCTCGCTCCGCAACAAGGGGTTCGCCCCGCACCTGCTCGTGATGACCGCAACGCCCATTCCGCGAACGATGGCGCTTGCCGTCTACGGCGATTTGGACGTTTCGACGATCCATGAGATGCCGCCGGGCAGGCCGCCCATCAGGACCGCCATCGTCCCGCCGCATGAGCGCGAGCGGGCATACGGATTCATCCGCAAGGAGGCGGGAGAGGGCCGCCAATCGTTCATCATCTGCCCGCTTGTGGAGGAGTCCGAGGCCGTCGCCGCCAAGGCCGCCGTGGCAGAGCATGAGCGCCTTTCACGGGAGGTTTTCCCCGATCTGAACATCGGGCTGCTGCACGGCAGAATGCGCCCTAAAGAGAAGGAGCGCGTCATGGAGGAACTGCATGGCGGCGGGATTGACGTGCTCGTCTCGACGGCGGTCGTTGAGGTGGGCATCGACGTGCCGAACGCAACTGTGATGATGATAGACGGCGCAGACCGCTTCGGCCTATCGCAGCTACACCAGTACCGGGGCCGTGTAGGGCGCGGCACGGAGCGGAGCTACTGCATCCTCGTGTCGGAGTCGGATACAGAGGAGGTCAACAAGCGGCTGGCGGTGATGGAGGAGACGAGCGACGGATTCAGGGTGGCGGAGGCCGACCTGAAGCTGCGCGGCCCGGGGGAACTGCTCGGCACGCGGCAGAGCGGCCTGCCGGACCTGCAGGTCGCCACGTTCGATGATCTGGCGCTCATCGAGGAGGCGCGTGGTCATGCGCTTGCCATTGCCAAGGACGACCCGGAGCTTGCGGCGGGCGCGCACGCGCCCCTGCGCGAGCAATTGCGGCGATTCTGGGACCGGGCAAGCGACGTTGACGGCGGCTAGATGGCATACTTGAAGTTCCCATGATCAAGGACACGATTGCCGACATGCTCTCCGAGGCGCTGCGCCGCGCGCAGGCCGACGGCGCGCTGCCCGCCCTGGAGCGCCTGGACCCCGCCGTTGAGCGGCCCCAAAACCAGGAGCACGGCGACTACGCCTCCAGCCTGCCGCTCAAGATGGCGCGGTCGGCGCGGATGCCCCCGCTGGCCATCGCGGAAATCCTGCGGGAGCGCCTGCCGGAGCAAGAGGAGGTCGCGTCCGTCACCGTCGCGCCGCCCGGCTTCGTCAATTTCGGCCTGGACAGCCGCTGGATCATGCGGCAGGTGGGGACGATTCTCGCCGAGGGAGACCGCTTCGGACACGGGAGCAGCGGGGCAGGCGTCACCGCGCAGGTCGAGTTCGTCAGCGTGAACCCCACGGGCCCCGTCCACGTCGGCCACGGGCGCGGCGCGGTACAGGGCAGCGCCGTCGCCAACATCCTGGAGGCATCCGGCTACACCGTGCAGCGCGAATACTACGTGAACGACGCCGGCAGCCAGATGGACAATTTCTTCGAGTCGCTGCACGCGCGGTATCTGCAGGCGCTTGGCAGGGACGCGGAGTTCCCGACCGAGGGCTACCACGGCGCCTATCTCGTGGAACTCGGCCAGGAGTTGGCGTCCGAGCACGGCGATCAGTTCGCGGACAGCGAGGACGGCGCCCGCGAGCTCGGGGAAATCGGCATGGCGCGGATGATTGATTCAATCCGCGAAGACCTCGAACGCATCGACGTTCAATTCGACCGCTGGTTCAGCGAACGCTCCCTCTTTGCCGACGGAACCTATGAAAAGGCGCTCTCTGAAGTGTCAAACAACGGCTACACGGCTGAGCGCGAGGGCGCGGTGTGGTTCACCGGCACTGACCTGGGAGACGAGCGCGACAGCGTCCTCGTGCGGCAGACGGGCGCGCCAACGTATTTCGCCTCGGACATCGCCTACCACTACGACAAGTTCCTGGGCCGCAGCTTTGACCGCGTCGTCAACGTATGGGGCGCGGACCACCAGGGACACGTCCCGCGCATGAAAGCCGTCGTCAAGGCGCTGGGCGTCGACCCGGACCGCCTGCAATTCATCCTCGTCCAGCTCGTCACCCTCAAGCGCGGCGATGAGGTCGTGCGGGTATCCAAGCGCACGGGCGACATCATCACGCTCGCGGAGGTCATCAGCGAGGTTGGCCCGGATGCCTGCCGCTACTTCTTCTTGGCGCGGTCGGCTGACTCGCAGATGGATTTCGATCTCGAACTCGCCAAGAAAGAGGCGCCGGACAACCCCGTCTACTACATCCAGTACGCCTTTGCCCGCATCTCATCCATCCTCCGCAACGCGCGGCAGGACGGCATCGACCCGGACGATATGTCGCAGGACGCCGACTTCAACGCGCTCACGGAGGAGGCAGAACTCCGGCTAACGCGCTCCATGCTGCGCTTCCCCGAGGTGGTGGAACTGTCGGCGCGCACCCTGGAGCCGCACCACCTGCCGCACTACGCCTATGAACTCGCCACGGACTTTCATGATTTCTACACGAAACACCGCGTGCTGGGCGAGGAGCCGCGCGTCACACTGGCGCGCCTTCGCCTCACGCAGGCGGCGGGAACGGTGCTCAGAAACGCCCTGACCCTAATGGGCATGACTGCCCCGGAGCAGATGTAGCCCCCCAACCGTGCATAACTAGGTATTGACCCCTGACTGCAAGCGGTTCATTATCGTCTAGTGCTAATAGTAGCTAATAGCCATGCAGATTGGGGAGGAGGCTGGCTAATGACGAATCGGATAACATTCCTGTTGCTCGCGCTCGCGGCGGCAGCGTTCCTTGTGTTCGCCGCGGCGTGCGGAACAACGGCGGAGGACGACGAGCCTGACACGTCGGCAGACACGCCCGCCGAGGACACGTCCATGGACGACGACGCGGACGATGACATGGGCGGCGACGTGATGACACATTCCATAAGCGGCGTGCCGGTTGATCCGAACGCGCGCTACGGCGGGAAGCTGATCATCGCGACGACGTCCGAAGGCCCGACGTTCAGCAACTGGGAGGAGGCAGCCGGGAGCGCGCCGCATTACGGCCACCCGGTGGGCAACATGCTCGTCTCCAAGCAGGACTGGGGCAACAAGGAGAACTTCATCAACGGGGACTACTGGACCATCGTTCCCGACCTTGCCAGCGACTGGGAGCAGGCGACGGACGGCCTGACGTGGACGTTCACCCTGCGTGACGGCATCCAATTCTCCGATGGCGTCCCCTTCACGTGCGCGGACATCGAGTTTGCGTATGACACGCTCCGCACGGGCGACGGGCTGCTCCGCAACCCGCGCTCCGCCCACTTCGCGTCCCTTACCGACACATCGTGCGCGGACGACCTGACGGCAGTCTTCCACCTGGAGCGCCCCAAGCCCTCGCTGCTTGAGGTGATCGGGCTGCCCTACCACGTCGTCAAGCCCAGCCACCTCTATGCCGATGACATGAATCGGATGCGCGAGGAGCCGCCAATCGGGACCGGCCCGTTCGTTGTCGGAGACTGGATTCCCGGCGAGAAGATGGTCATGGAGCGCAAGACTGACTACTGGGATCAGCCGTTCCCGTACCTGGACTCCATTGAGATCCTGATTCTCAACAACCAGGCGCAGGTCGCCGGCCTCCGCTCCGGCCGCATCCACATCGGTGGCAGCGCGGGCGGATGGAACGGCGCCAATGCGAACACGCTGCTGCGCGAGTGCGACATCTGCCAGAAGTGGGCGTCCGCCGTCCACCCCGGCATGATGTTCTCCGTCATCCCGAACTTCAACCGCGAGCCGTGGAACACGCAGCCCGTGCGCGACGCCATTAGCCTGGCCATCGATCGCAACCGCCTCATCAAGCTCGGATACAACGACTGGATCGCCCCGGGAACCGGCGGCCCGTTCCTCCCCGGCAGCTACTTCGCGCTGCCTGAGGATCGGCTGAAGGCCATCACGGGCCACGATTACAGCGATCCCGCCGCGAACAAGGATCGCGCGCGCCAGATCCTGGCGGACGCCGGCTATGAGCCGGGCGAGCTGCAGGCCACGATGATCTACGCGCCGTTCTACGGGGTGTACGCGCCAACCGTGCTTGAGGACCTGAACGAGGTCGGAATCGCCGTCGAAAGCGGTGAGATGGAAACCGGCAACTACTACACCCGGATGAACGCCGGCGACTTCGACCTGGGCGGCCACGCGGGATGGATCGGCGGGTTTGACCCGGACTTCATCCTGTATGAGTACTTCTACTCCGGTTCCGGCCGGAACTACGGGCAGTACTCCAACCCCGAGCTGGACGACCTGATCGACGCGCAGTCCGTGGAGCTCGACCCTGAGCGGCGGCGCGAGTTGGCGTGGCAGGCGGGCGAGATCATCCTGCGCGACCAGGTTCGCACACTCGGCGGCTTCCAGTTGGCCATTCCCGTCTTCTCCGATCGGGTAGCAGGCGTGATGCCGACAGTCCCCTCACAGTCCTACGGCAACTTCTACCGCCACGCCCACACGTACCTGCTGGAGGACGAGTAGGCAGGCCTGACGGGCTAACCAAGCCACAATCAGGGGGCGGATTCCGCAAGGGAATCCGCCCCCTCTCCGTCACCCCCGCGCTCCCCATTCCGTCATTCCCGCGCACGCGGGAACCCCGCCCCGCCCCTTTCGGAGTAGGATAGATACAGAGCGCCCGTAGCTCAGCGGAACAGAGCATCGGTCTTCGGAACCGAGGGTCGCGGGTTCGAATCCTGCCGGGCGCGCCAGTATCCTGCCCTCACAGATACACCGGCGATCAGGCCACCGAGCGGATGGGGAGGAAAGGTCAAATGGTAGAGTCGGCCCAGCAGGATGACGTGCAATCGGAGGCGTACATTCTGCTGACCGGAGTCGTTGAGCGCGAGGACGATCAATACGTTTCACTCTGCCCGGAACTTGGCGTAACCAGTTGCGGCGACACCGTCGAAGACGCCTTTGCGATGCTTGCGGATGCCATAGCCCTCCATTTGGAAGGACTCGTCGAGATCGGCACCCTCGATGATGTCCTGCGAGAACAGAACATCAGGATCGAGCTGGAGCCCCCACCTTTTGAGTACCGCCCCAGGCTTCCCGTCCCCGAACAAGCAGGGGCGAATGGCCGCATATACCAGTTTTATCGGACACCGCTGCCAGCGTGACGACGATGGCGTCAAGTCGGTGGGCGCACCTCTGCACCACCCATCGCGCGATGGCGAGTCCGGGCTACACGTGGGTGCGCATCGGACGCCAAAAGGGATTCGAATAGCGACAGACATAGCCTAGTCGTGTCACAATGAAGGTGGCGACGCTAAGGGATAGTGCCGGGGTGAGAGATTGAAGACGGAGACTATTGGCTTCAAGACGCTAGTCGATCATGCCGCATCGGGTAAGTTCAGGCTTCCTGAGTTTCAACGAGATTGGAAGTGGACGCGGGCGAAGGTCATGCGCCTTTACGATTCGGTCCGAAAGAACTACCCGATCGGGGCATTCCTGACGCTTGAGGCCTCGAACCGCCTCAATCTGTCTCCTCGCCTCTTCGAGGGCGTTGCTCAGGAAAAGGATTCAATAGGATCCTATGTGCTCGACGGCCAGCAGCGCATTACCGCTGGTCTAACGCTTTACAGAGGGCTTGGATCATCACACTATTTCTTGAATCTAGCCTATTTGTGGGAAAGGGCAGTCGAAGTAGCCCCTGATATTGCCGATCCAGACGTCCCCACTCCCGAGCATTCCAAGGAAGGCTTGCGCGCTCTGGCAGAGGACCTCGACGAGGACGACAAGTACCTCGTTGCGCGACGCCGCTACAACAATCCAATCGACCTTGTCGACTCGCATCTGCTATGGACTGCCGCACTCGCGGACAACGATCTGTTTGGGGACGCAAAGGAGCGGTATCTGAAGCAACACCCGAATCGTCGCAAGTTTTTGGAGAGATTCATTGACACATATTTCAAGATTGGGCCTCCGCCTACCGTTCCGCTGACAGAACTCGACGAGGGAATGCCGATCGAGGCGATAACTCGCGTGTTCGCCACGCTCAACACTTCTGGCCAGCGACTGACTCCTGTTGAGATTGTTGTTGCGGTTCTCTATTCGCATGGAATTCACCTCCGACAAGACATAGATGAATTCAAGGAACTATCGGCTTACTATCGGCACATAGACGCCAATGGTGAATTACTCTTGCAAACGGTGGCGCTGCTGGAACGTGAGAATCCCAAGAGGTCTTTGTTGCCGAAGACGATAACGCAGATCAATTACAGAAAGCGAAAGAATGATGCGATTGACGCGCTAGACAGGGTCGGGGAATTTCTGACGAATCGCCTTGGGGCCGGACTAGACCACACGGGACAGTTGATTCCATATCCTGCAATTCTCCCTCCACTCGGCATTGCGCTCGCCAAAGTTGAATCCGTCTACAGTGGTCCCAGCCACGAGAAGGCAAGATGGCATGACCGGCTTGAGCGATGGTTTGTAGGTACGGTCATCAGCCAACGTTATACAGAGGCGCAGCCGACAACGCAGGCAAGAGATGAACGGGAACTGTCGGAGTGGATTGATTCGAACGGAGCGAACGAGCCTTCCTGGCTGAAGAACGTTCGCGTAGGCTCCTTGGACACGATCAAGCCCTCCAGCGCAATCGGTAAACTCATTTCGATGCTGATTAGTAGGAGGCAGCCTAAGGATCCCCTGAACAAGGAGCCTGTCGGGGGAACTGGCGCCGCCATTGTCTCAGCGCATGGTCACCACATCTTTCCCAAGGCTTTCGTGGCTGACTTCCTAGGCAATGGTGGAAGGGCACCTGATTCCGACTTGTCTCTGAACGTGATGCCTATCACGGGCGATACGAACCGAAGATGGGCTAAGATGAACCCTTCTGATCAGGTGAAGGACGTTCGGGATAATTGGCCAAACGAGTTGACCGCCCTATTTGACACCTCATTCATTGATGCTGAGTGCTTGGAACTGATGCAACGACAAGATAAGACTCAGGGCGACTATCTTGAGTTCATCAGCAAGCGGGGCAAGGTGATACAGAACCACCTCGCATCTGAATGGGATTTCCTGCTCGACTCGGCCCAAATGGAAGATGACGAGGAGGCCGAGTAAGCCACTCAGCCCAATCCCCTACACTGGTCTGGACGCCTACGGAAGCGCCAGAATACAATCGCCGCGCCGGTCATGCCGGTGACGGAGCGGGTAATAAGCTAAGGCGGTTCGCTGGAGACAACATGGGAGTGGCACGGGCAAGCATAAGGACAAGGCTGAAGGAGATTCTCGCGACGCGGGATTACCGAGTGCCGTCCGACGGCCAGTTTGACGGGGCGGAGGCACCTCGGTCGTATCTGCTACACCTCCTGCGCGAACTGAAGGCGTCGCCGCAGGCGCTCCCTGATGCAGGCGCGTGGAAGGTGGTTTTTACGGACGGAGCGAGTAAGCCAGTGCTGTTTGACATGGAGCCAGCCCCGGGGGACGTCATTCCGCATGAGGCCGCCTCGCAAGACGACCTGATCAATGAGTTCGCCCCGAAGGCCGCTTATCTGGTCCTCGTTCGCGGGTCATGGAATGGGCAGGCGCGGCTGGTATCCTATGATTCGGCAGAGTTCCTTTGGGAACCGAGAGTTACGCAGCTAACCCAACTTATCGAGGATGGAACCATCGTCGTTGATGCTGGCGCGTCTTCCGGGGATGATGGCAGGACGCGAGACCACAGCACGAAGTTCTACATAGGGCCGGATGACCTTCATTCGCTCTACTCCAAGAATGAGGTGGTGCAGTAGGCAAATCCCCGCACCGTCAATACCACCGCCCCTCACACCGCCACCCGCTCCAGGCGTGGAATACTCAGCGGGGCCTACGCGGCGCGGAGTCGGGATTCCCAGTCAAGCGCGGCCTCAACCTGTTTCATCGTTATGCCATAGTCGTCAGGCATGGATTCCTTTGAGTCGCCCCCTGCGACTGAGCCATAGACGGCGCTTGTCGGCACCCGTGTTCCCGCGATGCACGGAGAGCCAAACTGTATCTTGGGATTCAATCTGATCTCTTCCTGTGGCTGCCACCATTTCGCGTGCTCGGTTTCATCATCGAATACAAGGCCGTGAAGAGGGATAATGTACTCCCGCAACATCTCAAACGCCGCCTGGCCATATCGGCTTGCTGCTATCAAGCGGTCGGCCCATTCGGAATATATGTCACCGGCGCCATGCCACAGAGTTGCCGTGGCGAACGACTTTAGCGCGCCCGTATAATCTCGCAGCCACTCCTCCCCTTCACGTATGGCGGGCCACGTCACGCCAGCCGCTCGCAGAGCAGCTATGACCCGCATCGACACCAGGTCCTCAAAATCGATCAGCACATTTCCCGCCGGAGCGCCTCTCCAACCTGGATCGGCTACGCCGGTTCGAATCCAGCGGCGCACTTTGCCAGCGTCAATGTTGACGGATTCCGCCCGCGGCATCGTCACAGAGATAATTCCCGCCGCCTCCGGCGCGGTGTAGATACCCGCGAATGGTTCCAACTGCGGCCGCTCCTTTACCGCCGTTGCCATGGCTCCCTCCACGATCCAAACTCTCAATGCGAGACGTTATTAGCGTAACGCTTTTGCCGCAGGGTGTGTACGCTCCGCCAATCCACCCACCCCACCCCCAATCCCCTATACTGTCTGAACGGAACATCACAAGGGAGACTCTGAGCATGGCTACCACGACAAGAACGACAACGACTGCGAACGGGGCGGCGGCGAACGGAATCATTGAAGCCCCCCGCACGCTCACCCCCCAGCAGGTGCAGCGGTTCAGCCGCCACATCATCATGCCGCAGGTCGGCAGCATCGGGCAGCGCAAGCTGATGGACGCGAGCGTGCTGCTCGTCGGCGCGGGCGGGCTTGGCTCCCCGCTCGCCATGTACCTGGCCGCCGCCGGCGTCGGCAAGATCGGCATCGTCGATTTCGATGACGTCGACATCACCAACCTGCACCGCCAGCTCCTGCACGGCCATGACGACATCGGCCGCCCCAAGGTCGATTCCGCCGAGGACACCATCCGCGAGATCAACCCGGACGCGGAGATCGTCAAGATCGCCAGGCACATCAACTCCGAGAACGCCATGGAGATCGCCGAAGAGTTCGACATCCTCATCGACGGCACGGACAACTTCCCCACGCGCTACCTCATCAATGACCTGGGCGTGCTGATGGACAAGCCCGTCGTCCACGGCTCCATCTTCATGTTTGACGGCCAGGTGACCACGTTCCTGCCCGCGCAGGGCTGCTACCGCTGCCTGTACCCCGCGCCGCCGCCCCCCGGCATGGTACCCTCCTGCGCCGAAGCGGGCGTGCTGGGCGTCCTGCCCGGCATCATCGGCTCCCTCATGGCGACGGAGGCCATCAAGCTGATCCTGGACGTCGGCAAGCCGCTCGTGAACCGGCTGCTCATGGTCGACGCGCTCGATATGGACATGCGAACCGTCAAGATTCGCAAGGACCCCAACTGCCCCGCCTGCGGCGAGAACCCAACGGTCACGGAGCTCATCGACTACGAAGCCTTCTGCGGCATGCCCGCGTTCGAGTAGGCGCCCCTTGTCATCCTGAACACGGAGAGAAGGACATGGCCACAACACAGCAGGAACTGACTGTCATGGGCACCCGCCCCATCACGGCGGACGAGCTGCTGACGATGCACTCGGAAGGCAAGCGCGGAGAACTGATCCGGGGGGTGTTCTGTCCAACTATGCCGACATTTGAGGAGCACGGAGCCATCGTTGCCAAACTCGTGATGCTGTTGGGAACGGTGGTATTGCCCAACAAGCTGGGCCGACTCATGGCGTCCGATTCCGGCGTGCAGCTTGAATGGGACCCCGATACCGTGCGTGAGCCCGACATCGCTTTCATCACGGAGGAGCGCCGCCCGCAGGGGACAGTCGTCCGCAGGTACACGGAAATCCCGCCCGACCTCGTCATCGAGGTCGCCTCATCGAGCGATTCAACCAACGCCGTAACAGACAAGGCGCGCATGTGGGTCGGCGCCGGCGTGCGCCTGGTATGGGTAATCTGGCCGGAAACGCGAATGATCGACGTGCATCGCCCCGGCGAACAGACCACCACCCTGCGTGAAACAGACACGCTAACCGGCTCAGACGTCCTCCCCCAATTCACCTGCCTCGTGAAGGACATTTTTGAGGTGTAGGGGGAGGAGAGCGACGGCAAGAGCCTTGCCCCTCCACCTCCGTCATTCCCGCGAAAGCGGGAATCTAGTGCACAGTTCGCCAGCCTCTTGATTGAATGGGCGCAAACACGCTATGATACGAACGTATGCACGATAATTCTACAGTTCCAAGAGCGATGCGCGGCGGCGCTCAGGAGAAAAAGCTCATAATGCCTACAGATGACTCATCGGACGCCCCGGCCCAGCTTGATGGGCTAATAGACGAGTTCAATGCCCTCGATCTTGATGTCAGTGGAGCAGATACTTACCTTGCGGTATCAGATCTGCTGAGGAGGGAATCCAAGTCAGCCCACGAGCGCGGCGCGGCGCAACTAGGCCATGCCCTAGGGCTACTTCAAGCTATATGCGACCTCACACATAGCCCTGACAATAGTGCCCAACCCTTTGGCCAGATGGTAGTTCTGACTGTCGACGAAATCACTGTTCTTGAGGGTTTGCTTGACCATGTACGGGCACCGCTTGTAAAGGGGCGCCTTGCCGACGTCCTGTGGATTCAAAGCCAACCGCGTAAGCACGAATTCGCGCTCGCTGCCATTGACGCCTATATTGAAGTGCCGATCACGAGCGATTCTTGGTTCGGACATCAAGGCGACAATTGGCACCGGGCCGCGGTTCTGTGTCGCCTTCTGGGACAAGTTGCTGCAGACAGAGAATTACAGTTAGAGCGATCTCTGCTTGACGTCGTCGCGAATGCCAAGACTGAAGACAAGTATTTGGCTGCTGGCGTCGCCGATGTCTTGGACGCTCAAGGACTCGGTAAGAGTGAGGCGCAGAACATCGCCGCTCAACTGGAGGCATTGGCACACCAGTTTGCCGGAGCAAGAGATTTCACTCGCTGCTTTGATTACTATCAGGAAGCGGCGAAATGGTTCGACCGGGCAGGCGAAAATCAAAAAGCCATTGAAATGACCATCGCGCAGGCAGAATCGTGCGTCATGGATGCCGAGGCCATTCTTGAGTCCGATGACTCTAGCCATATGAACGCAGCTATCTTCGTTGAGAACGCGGTACAAATACTCCGGACGGTGCCCAGGGCAAGTAGGACGACATTGGACATTGACAAGAGGATACGTGAGCTTCGATTGCGTCTTGCTCAGTACAATCAGGAGGCTGTGAATGAACTGAAGACGGTCAGTTTCGAATCGAATATCACGAAGCTTGTCAACAAGGCCCGAGACGCTGTAAAGGGGCGCTCTTTGCTAGGCGCTTTGGAGGCATTTGGCAGGCTCAGCCCGTTTCGAGTTCACGACCTGCAACGGCAAGCAAGCGAGATAATTGAAGAGTCTCCTCTACACGTGCTACTCCCCCGCATCACCTATAGCGGTGACGGCAGGGTGAGCCATGTGTCTCCTGGGCTAACAATCGGCGATCCTGATAGCCGTGAACAGGCAGTAAAAGATCAGATGCTGCGTCTATATGGACAGGCATACGTCGCGGGTAGTGTGACGATTAGCATAAGGCCTGCCCTTGAGGTGCTGCATCTCGAACACAGGATTCGAGAGCAAGATTTTTTTACCTTGACCCGGAAATCTCCCATAGTTCCTATCGGGCGGGAGCGTTTGTTTGCAAAGGCTTTGTGGTCGGGATACTGCGGTGACTACGCAACAGCAGTCCACCTGCTTACTTCTCAGATGGAGCATCTTGTTCGTTCTCGCTTGAAGTCCGCTCGTGTAGTAACTACACTCCTTGACCCTACTGGGGTTGGAACAGAGAAGAGTCTTAATGCTCTGATGGATATGCAGGAAACCGAAGACCTGTTCGAGCCAGATTTGGCTTTCGAGATTCGAGCCATATTCTGTGAATCGTTGGGCGGAAACCTGCGCAACGACGTCGCTCATGGACTTCTTGACGACCAGGAGAGCCAGGGTTACTGGTCTGTTTACGCATGGTGGCTAGTCTTGAAGCTGGTCTTCGGAAGCTACAGGGATGCCCTTATAGCAAGCCGGCAAGCAGCCGATTTAGAGGCTGAATCGGCTAACGCTGACGACGCACCCTCGTCAGACGGAAAGTAGGCTGTAGGCATCAACTACACTCCTAGTCGGCACCGTGTCCATCTCGACTGTATCGCAAGCCACCCTCGCTCTGCTAAAGTGTGGTACCGTCTTCATGATCAGGATTTCGATATGTGGCATGTAATCACAGAAGAGGATATCAAGTGCACAGAGTGCCCCCACACCATCCCACGTGGGGCGCTGTGCTTGTCACAGATGCCTCCCTTAATGCCAGATGACTTCAAGCGCAAGAAGTACGAGAATTTCTGCATCGACTGCACTGAATGCGATGCTGGCAAGCCTAGCTGCTACGCTCGCCGGCTGAATCACTGGCACACCAGGGATGTGACCAGAGAGTCCCTCGCTTGTGCTCATTGTGGGCTGACGATACCACGATGGACATGGACAGCTTCTCAGAAAATCTACGCTTGGCCTCAACCCGAAATGGACTCTGACTCGGATCACGGTTCAGACCATTTCTACGGCGCAGCACCCGGAGTATCGACCGGGGCATCCCTTAGACCGCAACCTGCTGACTGGCATAATCTCAGCCCCGAGATGCAGCGACGATTCCAGAGAGGAGGGTTGGGTCGTGGCCTCGGCATTCGTTCTCGAAAGATGGCGCAGCGACTGTACGAGAAAGAGGTTCCTGCCCCTGTGCGAAACATGGGAGAGGCTGCCGTCAAGGATTTTCTGGACGGAAAGGATTTCAGCCACATTAGGTCAGTAGCCAATGATCCCTCAATGGCCAAGGCGCCGAGCAACGTAATCCTAGAAGATGCGGGGAAAAACAGAGCGCGAGGCAGTGCAAATATGCCAAAGGCCGATCGTGCCGCCGCGAATCAAGCGAGACGTCCATCCGGGTTCAGAGCGGGAGGCAAGGCGGCGCTCAAGGGAGGTAGCAAGGCGGGAATCATTTCGGCAGCGCTAGAGGCTGTTGTATCGATTCCTGAGAATATCCTCCACTACAGGCGTGGCAGAAAATCTCGCCAACAAGCTGCCAAGGACGCGGGATTTGATACGGCCAAGGCGGGCGCCTTTGGGGTTGGGGTATGGGGGCTTTCAACAGGTGCACAAGCGATTGGAGTTGGGATACCACTCGGCCCTTTCGGGGTTCCACTTCAAATCGCTGGAGTCACTCTGATCGCTGGGACGGCCGCCTACCGCATTCACAAGGCATGGCAACACGACCTGCCATTGGACGAGTACAGGATATTCTTCTGCAAGGACACAGATTGCAAGGATCAGTTTGCCGAGAACCTCAGCAGAATCCCTGAGGAAAGCGCCGATCCGAAATTCCCGTGGCTCACGAAGGCAGTGACCATAGGTTTGGCTGCGGTCACTGTGCTAGCCATCAGCGGGCTCGTAGCTTGGAGCCTGCTGACATAGGTGCTTAGTTTGTTGCCCTGGTTAGCGTAACTATCCCGTCACATTGCCCCCGCCTGCGCGGGGGATTCGGAAGCGTAAATCGGTAGCTCTAGCTGTCCCACGATGCCTTTTCTTCCGCCAAATAGGCGTCCACCTCTTCGGCTGACTGGAACAGGCGGCGCTCAGGGCCGCTGTTGAGAATCTCCATGATTGAGCGGCCTGCGGGCTTCGACTCCGGCTCGGATTCGTGCCGCACGACAATTTCGACCGTCTGGCCGACCGGCAGCTCCGCGTCCGCCACCTCGATCCTGCCGCCCGGCAGGACTTCCGCCTTTAGGTGTACTTCTCGCAGCATCTCTGATGACCCTCCGGCTGCCATTGTAGTCGGTTTGGACCGCTCATCCCCACCCCGCCGTCCGCAACACGATAAACTAGACACATGACCGGCAGCATACTGGACACTATCGGCAACACGCCCCTCGTTGAGCTCAAGCGGCTTCAGCCCAAGCCGGGCGTCCGCCTTTTTGCCAAGCTGGAGGGGCAGAACCCCACCGGCAGCGTGAAGGACCGCATCGCCCTCCTCATGGTGGAGAACGCCGAGGCGGACCGCACGCTCGGCGACGGCCGCATCATCCTCGAACCCTCCAGCGGCAACACCGGCGTCTCCCTCGCCATGGTCGCCCGCTACAAGGGCTACGACGTGACCGTCGTCCTGCCGGACAACGTCACCGAAGAGCGGCAGACGCTGATCGAGTCATTCGGCGCGAACGTCGTGTTCAGCGAGGGCCGTCACGGCACCAATGGCGCGATCGAAGTCGCGCAGCAGATGGCGAACGACGAGCCTGACAAGTACGTGATGTTGTACCAGTACGGCAACGAGGCCAATCCGCGCGCGCACTACGACGGCACGGGCGAGGAGATCATCCGTCAGCTGCCGGAGGTGGACACGTTCGTCGCGGGGCTTGGCACGGGCGGCACGCTCACCGGCGTCGGGCGGCGTCTCAAGGAGCACAACCCGGACGCGCGAATAATAGCAGTCGTGCCGCACCCGGAGGAGCGCATCCAGGGCCTGCGTTCGCTCGAGGACGGGTTCATCCCGCCGATCCTGGATACGACCGTGCTGGACGGCCAGTTCATCATCACGTCGCGTGAATCATTCGAGAAGACGCGGGAACTGTTGCAGACGGAGAGCATCTTCGCGGGCATCTCATCCGGCGCGGTGCTGGCGTGCGCGCAGCGGCTGGCGGAGCGGATGGACAGCGGCAACATCGTCTGCCTGTTCGCGGACGGCGGCTGGAAGTACCTGTCAACGGGGCTGTGGACGCGCCCGCTCGATGAGATCGACGCGGAGATGGGGCGCAAGATCTGGTGGTAGCCGACGACGGCGGCCCGTCACAGAGCACGAACGCGCCGAGCAGATTCGGCAGGCAGTTCGTGCCATTCGCCGCGGTCACGCTGGCCGTCTACATCGCCGACCAGGCGACCAAGCTGCTGATCGTCAGCAATCTGCGCCTGTATGAGTCGGTCCTTGACACGGGCCTGCTGCGGCTGACCTACGTGACGAACAGCGGCAGCGCGTTCGGCCTGCTGCGCGGCCAGACGGAGTTCCTCGTCCTGGTCAGCCTGATCGGCGTTCTGGGCGTCATCTTCTACTACCGCGCCAACGGACGCGAAAGCGCGCTGCTCCGGTACTCCCTGGCCCTGTTGCTGGGCGGGGCGCTGGGGAACCTGACAGACCGCCTCGTGCGCGGCGCAGTCGTCGATTTCATCAGCGTGCGCGTGTGGAGCGACTACTACTTCCCGACGTTCAACGTGGCGGATTCCGCGCTGACCATCGGCCTGTTCGCGCTGGCTTTCTACGTGCTGAGGAATCGGGCGACGGAGAAGAAGCGGGAGGCGGAGGATGGCGAGGGAGCTGATTCTTCGCTGCGCTCAGAATGACACACGAAATAAGGGGCAGGATTCCTATGGACTGTCATTCTGAACGGAGCGCAGCGGAGTGAAGAATCTAGTTACCCAACTGACGGTTCCCGCTGAGCCGGCGGAGCGGCGGCTGGATCGGTTCCTGGCCGCGGCGCTCGGCGATGATGTCTCGCGGTCCCTGATTGGGCGTCTGATCCAGGATGGGCGCGTCACGGTCAACGGTGAAATCCCCCGCAAGCGCGGCCATGCCGTCGAAGCGGGCGACGTGATTGAGATTGCGGGCGATATTTCAACTGACGCCGGTGACGACCTGCAGCCGGAGCGCGCCACCCTGCATGTCCTCTATGAGGACGATGCCCTGCTCGCCATCGACAAGCCGCCCGGCATCGCCGTCCATCCCGGCCCCGGCCACACAACGGGAACCATCGTGAACGCCCTGTTGGGGCGCGAGGGCCCGCTGTCCACGATTGGCGGCGACGACAGGCCGGGCATCGTCCATCGGCTGGACAAGGATACCTCCGGCGTGATGCTCGTCGCCAAGAACGACGCGGCGCACGCGGCGCTGTCGCGGCAGTTCCAGTCTCGCAGCGTTGAAAAGGTGTACGCCGCCCTGCTGCGCGGGCTGCTGGAGCCGCCAACCGGCGTGATTGAGGCCGCGTTGGGCCGCGACCCGCGCCATCGCCAGCGAATGGCCGTCGTCGCAGCGGGCCGCCCCGCCGCGACACGCTACCGTGTCCTCGCCCACGTCAAAGGCGGCTACACGCTCACTGAGGCGAGACCGCAGACGGGTCGTCTTCACCAGATTCGCGTGCATTTCGCCTCGCTGCGCCATCCGGTGGCGGGGGACGTCATCTACGCGCGCGGCAGCCGTGATCCCGTGCCGCGCCTCTTCCTGCACGCGCTGTCGCTCAAATTCGCGCATCCGCAGAGCGAAGAGCCACTGGAGATTCGTTCCCCGCTGGCGGACGATCTTGCCGGATGTCTCACGGAGCTGACGGCGGGAACACCGGAGTCCGCCCTCGTCGATTCCCTGCGCTAGAATAGAGACATGCCCACCGATACTGCGCCTACGCGCACGCGCTATGCCCCAAGCCCGACGGGCGATCCCCACGTCGGCAACGTTCGCAGCGCCCTGTTTGCCTGGCTGTTTGCCCGCAGCACCGGCGGCGTGTTCGCCGTCCGCATCGAGGACACCGACCAGGAGCGCCGCATCCCGGGTAGCGAGGAGCGCATCCTCGACTCCCTGCGCTGGCTCGGCATCGAGTGGGACGAGGGGCCGGACATCGGCGGGCCGTACGGGCCGTATGTGCAGTCGCAGCGGCTCGAGGGCTACGGCGCGGCGGGAAAGCGGCTCATCGAACGGGACGCCGCATACTACTGCTACTGCACGCCCGAGCGGTTGGACGCGCTCCGGGCGGCGCAGCAGAAACGCAGCGTGCCCACAGGCTATGACCGCCGCTGCCGCAACCTGAGCGCGGAGGAGCGCGAGCGGGAAGAGGCGGAGAACAGCGCCCATCGCGTCGTCCGCTTCAAGACGCCCCTCAGCGGGCGCACCACGTTCACGGACGTCATTCGCGGCGATGTGTCATGGGAGAACCGGCTCATAGATGATTTCGTCATTCTCAAGTCGGACGGGTTCCCCACCTATCATCTCGCCAACGTGGTCGATGACGTGGCGATGGAAATCACCCACGTGATCCGCGGCGATGAGTGGATGTCCTCCGCCCCGCGCCACGCCATGATCTACGACGCGCTGGGCTACACGCCGCCCGTGTTCGCGCATCTGCCGCTGATTCTGGGCTCCGACCGCACCAAGCTCTCCAAGCGCCACGGCTCCGTCTCCCTGCTCGACTACCGCGATGAGGGATTCCTGCCGGAGGCCATGCTGAACTTTTTGGCGCTGCTCGGGTGGTCGCTCGACGACAAGACCACGCAGATGACGCGCAAGGAGTTGATCGCGGGATTCTCACTTGATCGCGTCTCCGCATCACCGGCGATGTTCGACCGCGAGAAGCTGGAATGGCTCAACGGCGTCTACATCCGCGAGATGCCGCCGGAGGCGTTCGTGGAATCAGCGCGCCCCTACCTGGACGACGGGCTGCCAACGGCAATCCCCCGCCCGCTTGATGACGAACTGGCGCGAGAGGCGGCCATCCTGACCCAGGACCGCGCGCGCCTCCTGAGCGAGATGCCGGAGCTGTGCGAATTCTTCTTCACGGACGAGGTGTCGTTCCCGCCCGCGCTGATCTGGGCCGGCATGGGCGACAAGGCCATGAAGCGCATGGCGGACGGCGGCGAAGACCTGTCGCGCGTGCTGCTGCCGGAGGACGCGCCAACGGTGTCCGCATGGCTGAATGCCGCCGCCAATGCCATCGAGAAGATACAGTCGTGGAATCACGACGCCATCGAAAGCCGTTTCCGCGCCCTCGTTGAGGAGCTCGGCACGTCCGGCCGCAAGCTGTTCGGCGCGGTGCGGGTAGCGACGACGGGCCGGACAGCGGCGCCGCCCCTCTTCGTCACGCTTGAAGCAATTGGGCGGGAGCGCGCGGCGGCACGAACGCGCGCGGCGGCAGCGGCGCTCCTTGACACAGATTTGGCGCGTTCGTAGCATGAGCTAGCGCGGCCCGGTGGTGTAGTCTGGCTCAACATACTGCCCTGTCACGGCAGAGATCACGGGTTCAAATCCCGTCCGGGTCGCCAGAATTATTTTTGCGGAAGAGCAGCGAGAACGCGCACGAACATGGCCAACCCGTACCTGCTGGGCGTCGATGTCGGGGGAACGCAGACGCGCGTCGCCATCGCCCGCAGGCCCCGCGGCTCGATGCGCCGCACGGCATTCGCCTCCCCCGCCCGCTCCGATCCCAAACTCCTCATTGACGGCATCGTCGAGGCCGCCCACGAACTCATCGGCAAGGCCAACGGCGAACTCGCCGCGGGCGTCGTCGCCTGCGCGGGCACGGTGGACACTGCGACAGGCGTCATCGTCGAATCGCCGAATCTGCCCATGGTGCGCGAGTTCGCGATGGCGGACGCGCTCACCGAGCGCCTGGACATCCCCATCGAGATCGAGAACGACGCCACCGCAGCCGCCCACGCCGTCCACCAAATGGGCGCGGGGCGCGGCACGAAGGAGATGATCTACCTCACCATCAGCACGGGCATCGGCGGCGGCATCGTCTCCGGCGGCAAGCTGCTGCGCGGCATCGCGGGAGCGGCGGGCGAGTTCGGCCACATGACCATCGGCATGAATGCCGGCATCCAATGCCCGTGCGGGCTGTCGTCCGGCTGCTTTGAGACTCTCGCCTCCGGCACGGCGATCGCTCGCATGGCACGGATGCGGATCGAGGCGGGCGGCGATTCGATTCTCGTTGAGAAGGCGCGGGAGGGCGGCAGCGAGAGCATTACGGCGCGTGACGTGTTCGACGCGGCGGAGCAGGATGATGCGCTTGCGCGCTCGGTGGTCGATGAGGCAGGGCACGCGCTCGGCGTCGGCCTCGCCAACATCGTCAACATCTTCAACCCGGAGTTGATCGTGCTGGGCGGCGGGCTGGCGCGCGGCCAGGACGAATACGTAGAGCACGGCATCAGCGTCGCGCGGGAGCGCGCGTTCAAACTCCAGAACCGCACCGTTCGATTTGAAGTGACCGAACTCGGAGACGACAACGGCTTGCGCGGCGCGCTGCTGCTGGCGCGGGAGTTGAACTCTCGCATGCGCCGGGCCGCGCGGCGCGGCGGCTGAGGAAAGGGGGCACTGCCCGATGGAGGGAACGGCAAACAAGGGCGGCGCCCTCGACTACGTGAGCATCACGCCAACGGACTATGACGAATCCCGCGCCTATCCCGTCATCATCCTGGTGCATGGGTTCGGCGCGAGCATGTACGACCTCGCGGGCCTTGCGCCCGCAATTCACCAGACGGGCTACGTGTACCTCTGCCCGAACGGCACCGTGCCGCTGGACATCGGCGGCGGGCAGGTCGGATACGGGTGGACGACGCCGGGCGGCTTCAATGACCCGGAGGAGGACAAGCGCTCACAGGAGGCGTTCGACGCCTTCATGGAGGAGATGCGCGAGCCGTACAAGCTTGCGCCGGGCAAGTCCCTGATCATCGGCTTCTCGCAGGGCGGCGGGATCGCCTATCGCTACGGCCTCCCCAGGCCGGACGTGTTCGCCGGCATCGGCGCGCTCAGCGCATCGATCAACGATATGGAGGAGCTTGCGGCACAGTTGCCCGACGAGAAGACGCAGCCCATCTTCATCGGCCACGGCAACCAGGACCAGGTCGTGCCCATTGACCGGGGCCGTTCGGCGAACACGCAGTTGCAGGCGTGGGGCTACGGTGACCTCGTCTACAACGAATACGATGGCGCGGCGCATGAAATAACGCCAACCGAGCTCCGAGACCTGGCCCAATGGGTAGCCCGCGTCCTCCCGCCTGCGGATGCACAGACGCCGGGCGTCTCTCCCGGCCGGCGGCATCATCCTGCCCTAGCCCGATGCGTATCGGCCTGATCTCGGACACCCACGTCCCCGAGGCCGGCGAGCGTATGCCCGCCCAGGTCTTTGATCTGCTCGCAGGTGTGGACATGGTGATGCACGGCGGCGATATGCACCTCATCGACGTGCTGGACTGGCTGGAGGCCATCGCGCCTGTCATCGGGGCGCGGGGGGAACGGCGACGGCGACGGATTCCGCCCGCCCTTCCCGGACGATGATCCCCGCGTCAAGCACGCCCACGTGGTTGAAGCGGAAGGCGTCAGCATCGGCCTGGTTCACGGATTTCCCCTGCCCGCAGGACACCCCGTGGATCACGACTGAGGCCCTGATGGAGCGCAACTTCAACCAGCCAGTGGACGTCATCGTTTGCGGCGACACTCACGTCGCGCATATCGAGCGCACGGAGTCCGGCGTCCTGATCGTTAACCCCGGCAGCCCCGCCCTCCCCCGCAACATCCGCGAACCGGGCCACGTGGGGCATCCTGACTATCGAAGACGGGCAGGCAGCGGCGGAGATTCTGAGCCTGACCAGCCTGGCGTACTAGGGGTGGCATGACTGACCAACATTCGCGGTTGGATGTCCTGAAGTCGCGTTTCGGGTACGACGATTTCCTCCCGCTCCAGTCTGAGATCATCGACAATGTCCTGTCGTCACGAGACTCGCTGGTTCTCATGCCCACCGGCGGTGGCAAGTCTCTCTGCTACCAGTTGCCTGCCCTGCTTCTCGGGGGAACGACGCTCGTCGTGTCGCCCCTGATAGCCCTCATGAAGGACCAGGTGGACGCGCTGAACGAGTCCGGCATCCCGGCGGGTTTCATCAACAGCTCACTGTCCGCCGCCGAATCGCGGCGAGTGGAAACACAGGTCCGGGAGGGGCGCATCAAGCTGCTCTATATCGCGCCTGAACGACTTGCGCTCCAGGGATTCCGCAACGTCCTGCGCCAGTTGGACATCAGCCTGATTGCCATTGATGAGGCGCACTGCATATCGGAGTGGGGCCATGAGTTCCGCCCGGATTACCGCAACCTGCGTCAACTGCGTGAGGAGTTCCCGTCAACGCCGGTCATCGCGCTGACCGCCACGGCGACAGAACGCGTTCGCGCCGACATCATCACCCAACTCGGCCTGCATGAAGGCGGCGTGTTCGTCTCCGGTTTCAATCGGGGCAACCTCCACGTACACCGTCCGGCCAAAGAGCGCCGCGTGGGAAGAACTCCTCGCCCTCCTCGAAAGCCACAAGGAGCAGCCCGCCATCATTTACTGCTTCTCCAGGCAGGAGACCGAGGACCTGGCCGCCGACCTGACTGACCGGGGCTTCGAGGCTCGTCCGTACCACGCCGGCCTTGACACTGAGACGCGCCGCAACACGCAGGACGATTTCCTGCGTGATCGCGTTCCTATCGTCGCAGCGACGATCGCGTTTGGCATGGGCATCGACAAGCCTGACGTCCGTCTGGTCGTCCACTACAGCATGCCAAAGTCGCTGGAGGGCTATTACCAGGAGACGGGGCGGGCAGGCAGAGACGGGCTGCCCGCAGAATGTGTCCTCTTCTACGCGTTTGCGGACAAGGCCAGGCAAGACTACTTCATCAACCAAATAGCGGACGAAACAGAACAGCGCGTCGCGCGCGAGCAGTTGGCGCGAATGGTGGAGTTTGCCCAACTGACGACCTGCCGCCGCCAGTACGTCTTGCGCTACCTCGGAGAGGAATGGCCGGAGGAGAACTGCGGCGGCTGCGACGTTTGCCTGAATCCCAGGGACGAATTCGACGCGACGGAGATTTCGCAGAAAGTCCTGTCGGCGGTCATTCGCACCGGAGAGAGGTTCGGGGCAGCCCACATCATCCGGGTGCTGCGTGGAGGGCGGGATAAGCGAATCCTGGAGATGCAGCACGATAAGCTGAGCGTCTACGGCATCGCGCAGAATTACGGCAGGCCGCAGCTACGGGAGATCATCGGACAACTGGAATCAAAGGGGCTACTGGCGAACGTCGGCGACAAGTACCCGGTCTTGGGAGTAACGGTGACAGGGCGTGAGTTCCTGCAGCAGAGACTGTCGATTTCCCTGTTTCGCCCACTGGACGATGGGACGGACCGCGTCGCCTCCCGTCACGGCCAATCGTCGCTGGATATGCCATTTGACAACGGACTCTTTGAAGAACTGCGCGCGCTGCGGCGGCGTTTGGCAGACGAAAGAGACGTGCCGGCATTCGTGGTCTTTGGCGATGCCTCCCTCAAGCAAATGGCCGCCCGCCTCCCCCAGACCACCGATGACTTCACCCGCATCTCAGGCGTAGGCACAACCAAGCTAAACCAATACGGCGCCGACTTCCTGGAGCTAATCCAAACCTACGTCAAGACGCACCGCAGGACGACTCCCTAGACCTATCCCACCTGTTGCCGGACGCCGCCACCATCCAGCAGATCGAAAAAGCATTCGAAATCTGCGGCGCGGGCACACAGTGCCTACAGACTGAGTGGGGACGAGTCGAAACTGGGGCAACGCTACTCCGGATCTGCCGCCCCCAAAGGCTTCCACTGCGGCAGCATCTGGTCGCCCCGCTCCTCGAAGTACACCTCCACCGGCATATCGATCTCCACGTCCTCGATGGCGATGCCCTTCACGTTGCCGTTCATCCGCACGTCCTCATCCAGCGTGATCACAGCGTAGATATACGGCACGTCCTCATTGAACGAGGGGTGGCCGGGCTGCCGCACCACGATGAAGCTATAGATGCGCCCCTTGCCGCTCGTGTTGATCCACTCCAGGTTATCGGAGAGGCACTCGGGACAACGCTCGCGCGGGTAGAAGAAGCGGCTGCCGCACGTGCGGCAGCGCTGAATCATCAGCCGGCCCCTCCTTGGTCGCCTCCCAGAACGGCTCCGTGACCCTGGTCCGGGTAGAGGAACCGGCGTTCGGTTATCGTCTGCCCCTCTGTCATCGCCCCACTCCTCCGCTCAGCCCCACTACGGGGAAACCTATACGCTTGCGTCGATACCAACCCGTACACGATAGCACTTTTTGCGGGGCGGAGTGGTACTGTCATGGTATGGACGTTGACGAGTTCGAGAAGTTGGTTGGGCAGGCGCTGGATTCGCTGCCGCCGGAGATCGAGGCGGGCCTGGATAACGTCGCCATCGTCATCCAGGACTGGCCGACGCGCCACCAGATGGACGAGAACGGCATTCGCGACCGGTACGGCCTGCTCGGGCTATACGAGGGCATCGCCCTCACGGATCGCGGCGAGGGCTACAACATGGTCGCGCCGGACAAGATCACCATCTTCCAGAAGCCGATCGAAGCCCTGCGGCTGAGCCCGCGCGAGACGGTGGAAGAAATCCGCAAGACCGTCCTCCACGAGCTGGCACACCACCTGGGCTTCTCGGAAGACCACATCCACGACCTCGGCTATGGCTAAGGCGACGCTGCCAAAACTGCGGCGGCGGGGTTTTGGAATGGTACCGCAAGCACGGGCGCGATCTGCCCTGGCGGACATCCGACGATCCGTATCACGCGATGGTGGCGGAGTTCATGCTGCAACAGACGGGCGTGGGCCGCGTCCTGCCCGCCTACGCATCGTTCCTGGAGAGATTCCCCACGCTCGACTCATTGGCCGCCGCGCCGCTTTCCGACGTGATCCGCGCGTGGAGCGGACTCGGCTACAACCGCCGCGCCGTCAACCTGCAGCGGGCGGCACGGGCCGTCGTGGAGGAGCACGGCGGCGTCATTCCGCGCGATCCCCATGCGCTTGAAAAACTGCCCGGCATTGGCCGCTACACCGCGGCGGCCATCGCGTGCTTCGCGTTCCACAAGCCCGTGCCCGTGATGGACACGAACATCCGCCGCGTGCTGGGCAGGCTGCTGACCGGCCACAACGATGTCGACGCCGCAGCGGGATGGGCGCTGGCAGAGGCGGCAGCGCCCCGCAACGGCGCGCAAGCATCGGCATGGCACCAGGCGCTCATGGACCTGGGCGCGACGGTCTGCACAACGCGACGGCCAAAGTGCAATGAGTGCCCAGTGAACGATCTATGCGCCGCGCGACCGCTCATCCACGACAAATCCGCCGCGTCAATCAAGTACGCGGAACTGTCCGAGACGATGCCCACGCTCAGAATCGCCGAACGCCCCCAGCCAACACAGCAGGGCTGGATCGGCACAACCCGCTACTACCGCGGCCGCATCGTTGAAACCCTCCGGAACCATGTGAACGGCGCGATGCCGTTGGATGAACTCGGTCCTCAGGTCAGAGATGAGTACAACCCCGCCCAACACCTGGAGTGGCTGCGGGGACTGCTGGCCGCGCTGGAAAGGGATGGATTGGTTATGGTCAAGGGAGACTTAGCAGCCTTGCCACAGTAACCCCACCTCCGTCATTCCCGCGAAAGCGGGAATCTGGATCTCATTGACCCAATCAAATGACATGCGGACAAGTTACTTTGTTTGAGGTGTGCGCAACCCCTCATATCCCCCGCCCGCAAGCCATCTTTGCACATCTGCCGCGAGCCGCAGCCAGGGGTCTCGTGCCGGCCTGAGTTCTTCGGTCGAGAGTTCGGTGTACGCCTTGCCAAGGGCCGGGATATACCAGAGACCCGCCAGCCAGAAACCCTCGATACGCTTGGTTGATGGCTCATTCCGTATGATGCCCGTCGGGGCCGTGACCTCCCACGTTTGCACGATGCCGGACGGTGAGGCTATCGCAAGGGCTTCGTTCCACGTCGCCTCCCGTTCCGCATCCGATTCCAGATGCTCCATCAGAGCCAACAGGTGCCTAATCCGGTTCTCATCCGTCGCGCCCTCCCCCGCCGCCCGCCGCGTCAGCACGCTGTCCCAGTTGGAGCCGAGAGCAGGAATATCGATGCCGCCATCCGACGCAATCGCCAAACACCCGCCTATCCGCGCCCACTCCAACGCCTTGGATTCGGCAATCTCCCGGTGCGTGCCGCCTGTCTCCTCCGGCGGCTCATACTCTGGCAAATCACCCACACGCCGGAACTCGAACGCCCACCCGTCAAGGCAGTCGCGGAGCCTGTCAATCTTGGCGGGGTTCGTCGATGCCAGCAGGATGTGTGGGGGAGATTCGCGCGTCATGGGAAGTAGTAGCTCGGCTCGTCCCGCTGCTCCGGCTCGTCAGGCTGCTGCCCTTCCCGCCGCAGGCTCAGCCACAGCCCAGCGACGATGGCCGCGCCCGCAAGCAGCGGCGTCCATTCGCGCGCGCCCAGCGGCAGCCCGCTGTACCGCAGGCCGAACAACATGAGACCCGCGCCGATGATGACCGTGCTCAGTGTCATGAGCCGTCGTTCCCAACTTAGGAAGATGATTCCAATTGCGACGGCAGGCACAAGCGAGCCAACGACTATCTGGAACCGGTTCCAGCCGCTCAGCGTCAGCCCCCCGCCGCCCGGCTCCACGTCCCCGGACACGAGGAACCAGAACACCGCGCCGATGCCGAAACCGATGCCCGCGCCGACGATAAAGACGGACGCGCGGTAGAAGACCGATCCAAGCACGAGGAGTATCATCGCCGCGCCGCCGGCGGTGGTCAGCAGCGCCGTGCCCTCCAGCGCAAGCAGGTCGGGGCCTGCGATGACCACGACTGCGCCCCCGGAAACGCCCGCCGCCAGCGCGATGACCAGCCGGTAGGCGTAGTACCCAAGCAGGCAGAGGGCAAGGCCAAGTAGGGCGAACGGCCACGCAATCCACCACGCCAGGCTCTCCGGCATGTACGTCAGGATCAGTTCATCGAGGAGAGACGCGCCCGTAACGACTTCGGGACCTGCGGCTTCAGGCATGGGCTGCGGGGGCTACGTGATTCCGGCGGGCGTTCGTTCGCGGCGTGTGGCGCGGGCGGGCTTGCGGCCATTGGCGGGCTTCTGCTTGATGCCCAGCGCCTCCCGCAGAAAATCGCCGGTGTGGCTGTCGCTGGCCGCGGCGATCTCCTCCGGCGTTCCCTCTGCAACCAGCTCGCCGCCGCGTTCGCCCGGGCCGGGGCCAAGATCAACGATCCAGTCCGCGTTCTTGATCATGTCCAGGTGATGTTCGATGAGCAGGACGGAGTTGCCGCCGTCCACGAGCCGATGCAGGACGGCAAGCAGCATCTCCGCGTCGGAGAACGCGAGTCCGGTGGTCGGCTCATCGAGGATGTAGAGCGTCTTGCCCGTCGCCCGCTTGGAGAGTTCGGCGGCCAGCTTGACGCGCTGCGCCTCGCCGCCGGAGAGCGTCGTCGCGGGTTGGCCGAGGCGCATGTAGCCGAGGCCAACGTCCTTCATCGTCTTGAACTTGTTGGCGATGCGCGGGATCGACTCAAACACCTCGACGGCCTGATCGAGCGTCATGTTCAGAACGTCGCCGATGCTGTAGCCCTTGTAGGTAATCTCCAGCGCCTCGCGGTTGTAGCGCGCGCCCTTGCACGTATCGCACGGAACGGTTACGTCCGGCAGGAACTGCATCTCGATAAGCTGGTAGCCCTCGCCCTTGCACTCCTCGCACCGCCCGCCCTTCACGTTGAAGGAAAAACGCCCGGGGGCATAGCCGCGCACCCGCGACTCCGGCATGGACGCGAAAAGCTCGCGGATGGGCGTGAACGCGCCGGTGTACGTGGCGGGGTTGGAGCGCGGCGTGCGCCCAATGGGGGATTGGTCGATGTTCACGACCTTGTCGATGAGATCGAGCCCGTCCACGCCGTCGGACGCGCCGGGAATGTCCTTCGCCCTGTAGAGCGTCTGGGCAAGCCGCTTGAACAGTACTTCATAGACAAGCGTTGACTTGCCGGAGCCGGAGACACCCGTCACGCACGTCAGCAGACCCAGGGGAATGCGGACATCCAGGTTGCGGAGGTTGTTGGCGCGCGCGCCGCGAATGACAAGCTCGCGGCCCTCCTGCGGCGCGCGGCGCTCCTCTCTCATGGGAATCTCGCGTCGACCGCTCAGATACGCCCCGGTAATCGAATCCTCGGCTGCCGTCACGTCGTCCAGCGTGCCGGTCACAACAACCTCGCCGCCATGCTCCCCCGCGCCCGGCCCCATGTCGATGACGTGATCGGACGCGCGCATGACCGCCTCATCATGTTCCACCACGATCACAGTATTGCCGAGATCGCGCAGCCCCTTGAGGGTCTCGATGAGGCGCGCGTTGTCGACGGGGTGGAGGCCAATGGACGGCTCATCGCAGATATACACGACGCCCATCAGCCCGCTGCCGATCTGTGTCGCAAGGCGGATGCGCTGCCCCTCGCCGCCGGAGAGCGTGCCTGCGGTCCTGTCTAACGTCAGGTACTCCAGCCCCACGTTCACCAGGAACTCAAGCCGCGCCGAAATCTCCTTGAGGATCTGGCGGGCAATCGTGGACTCCCGGTTATTGAGCGGCCCGTTCTCAGTGTCCGCAAGACGCTGCGCCCATTCGAGTGCGCGGTCGATGCTCTGCCCCGTCGCCTCCACAATCGTCTTGTCGTCCACGCGGACGGCAAGCGCCTCTCGGCGCAGCCTCTTGCCCTCGCAGGCAGCACACGGGCGGCGCGCCATGAACCGCTCGATCTCCTGCCGCTGGTTGTCGGATTCCGTCTCGCGGTGGCGGCGTGTCAGGTTGGGAATCACTCCCTCAAACCGCGCGCCATAACGGACAATGCGGCCGCTTCGTGTGCGATGCCGCACCTGGATCTTCTCCACCGTCGTTCCGGAATCCGGGCCATACAGTACAAAATCAAGCTGCTCCGGAGACAGCTCGCGTACCGGCGCATTCATATCTGCGCCAACCATGGATGTTGCCGACGCAAGCATGGACGTGTACCAGCCGGCCATCGTGCCGGAGCGCGCCCACGGCAAGACGGCGCCCTCGGACAGCGCGAGGTCCTTATTCGGAATCACAAGTTCCGGATCAATCACAAGCTTGTAGCCGATGCCGGTGCACTCCGGGCACGCGCCGTGCGGGCTGTTGAATGAGAACGTGCGCGGCGCGATCTCTCCCAGCGAAATGCCGCACTGCACGCACGCGAACTGCTCGCTGTACAACTCTTCCTCGCCGCTGTCCGCGTCCAACGTCTGGACGACGCCCTGGCCAAGCCGCAGCGATGTTTCAACGGAGTCCGTCACCCGGCTGCGTATCTCGCCGCGATCCTCCGGAATCACCAGGCGGTCAACAACGACCTCGATCGTGTGCCACTGCTGCTTGTTCAGCCTGATGTCCTCGGAAAGGTCGCGTATCTCGCCGTTGACGCGGGCGCGCACGAATCCGCCCCGCCGCGTCTCATCCAGCAGGCCGTAGTGCTCGCCCTTCTTGCGTCGAACCAGCGGCGCAAGAAGCATCACGCGCTTGCCCGGTTCGGAGTCCAGGATGGCGTCCACGATCTGCTGCACGGTCTGGCTCTCGATGGGCCGTCCGCAGTTGTAGCAGGACGGATGCCCGATGCGGGCGTACAGCAGCCGCAGGTAATCGTAGATCTCCGTGACGGTGCCAACTGTAGAACGCGGGTTGTGCGACACGCCCTTCTGGTCGATGGAGATGGCGGGAGACAGCCCCTCGATGTAGTCCACGTCCGGCTTCTCCATCAGGCCCAGGAACTGGCGCGCGTAGGCGGAGAGGGATTCCACGTAGCGGCGCTGCCCCTCGGCGTAGAGGGTGTCAAAGGCAAGCGAACTCTTGCCGGAGCCGGACACGCCGGTGATGACCACGAGCTTGTCGCGCGGAATCGTGACGTCGATGTTCTTCAGGCTGTGCTCGCGCGCGCCCTTGACCTGGATGACTGACGTGGACATAAACCGAATGCGCTCCCTTTCCAACCCCTCCTGCCAGTGTAGGCGCGCCGCGTAGGACTCACAAGCGGGGCGCGGTGTAGAATACACGCATGGGCATGATTGAAGTCGACATTCAGGTGTCGACTAGAAACGGCGAGAATGAACGGGCGCTGTCAGCGGTCGTCGACACGGGCTCGTACCTGTCGTCCGTCCCGTCATCGCTGCTTCAGGAGATTGGCGTCACGCCGCATGAGACGCAAAAGTTTGAGCTTGCGGACGGAAGCGTGATTGAAGAGGCCATCGGATATGCGACCCTGGCGGTCAACGGCCACAGCGTGATCACCCTGGTTTCATTTGGGTCGGACGAAACGGAGGCCCTGCTTGGCGCGCTCACCCTCCAGGAGATGCGCCTCACCGTCGATCCGGTGAACGAACTCCTCGCCCCCGCCCCGCCCATCCGCCGCTACAGGAACTACTAGCAACCACAGGCGGTCATGGAATCCGCTTGTTGCCGTCTTACCGCGCCTGAGTCACCCAACGCCACGCGTCCACTACTACGTCGACCGCGCGGTAGTTGTCCAGCCATTGGGCGCCGTGCAGCGCATACTCCTGGAACTCCTTGAGCGCGGTAAGGGGCACGAGCCACAGAAGCGAGCGACGCCACGTCAGCTCGTAATCCGGCCTGAACCGCAGCGCCCCCGCCACGAACACGAACCAGAACTCGAACACGTTCGGAAAGAACAGCAGCACCCACCGGTCGCCGATGACCTCGAATGCCAGCACGCCGACGATGCGAAATCCGAACAGCGCGGCGGCGATGCTGCGCGGCGGGCCGCTCCACCGCAGCGCAACCCACAGGAACGTCACCATGTAGGTGAGGTCGAGCCACTTATCGAGCGCCTGGTAGTTCCGAACGCCGCCCATATCCAGCAGGTTCATCATGAACAGGTCCGAGAAGTCGATCAGGATGGCCGCAATCGACCCCGCGAACGCCCACCGCAACACGAGCAGCGCGCCCGCGATACGCGCCGCCGAGATAATGATTTCTTCCGTGGTCATGTAGTGGGCGCAGCTACGGAATCAGCAGCAGCTTGCCGGTCGTTTGGCGGGATTCGAGGCGGCGGTGCGCCTCTGCGGCGTCCTGCAATGGAAAACGCTCCGAGATTCGCAGCGAGAGCCTGCCGTCCGCGATCCAACCCAGCACGTCGCCCGCCCGCCACTCCAACTCTTCCCGTGTAACCGTGTAGTTGAACAGCGAAGGCCGCGTCAGGTACAGGGACTTGGCGTTCAGCGCGAGCGGCGCGATCGGAGGCACGACGCCGCTCGATTGCCCGTACATCACCAGGTAGCCGCGCACGCCGAGACTGGCAATCGAACCCTCATACGTCGTCGCGCCAACAGAGTCATAGGCCACCTGGCAGCCCGCGCCGTCCGTGACGCGCATCACGGCCTCCTGGAAATCCTCCTGCGTGTACAGCACCACGTGATCCGCGCCCGCCCCCCGCGCAAGTTCCGCCTTCTCCTCTGTCGATACCGTCGTGATGACCGTCGCGCCGCGCATCTTGGCCATCTGGACCAGCAGCAGGCCGACGCCCCCCGCGCCCGCGTGCACAAGCGCCGTATCGCCGGCAGTGAGCGGGTACGTGGAATGGGACAAATAGTGCGCGGTCATGCCCTGGAGCATCGACGCCGCGCCCTGCTCCGCCGAGATGCCGTCCGGCAGGACGATAAGGCGGTCTGCAGGAACAACGACCCGCTCCGCGTAGGATCGAGATGCGCCCGTGTACGCGACAACATCGCCAACGGCGGGCGCGGCGACGCCGTCACCAACCTCCACGACAGTTCCCGCGCCCTCGCCCCCCAGGATCGTCGGCAGCGGCCCCTGCCCATACAGCCCCGTCCGCCCATACACGTCCATATAGTTGATGCCGGACGCCGCAAGTTCCACCACCGCCTCCCCCGGCCCGGCCACAGGATCATCAACCTCCCCGTACTCCAAAACCTCCGGCCCGCCATACCCCAAAATCTGAACCGCCTTCATCCCATCTACTCCTTGCGTTCGATCAACCCTGCGTCCACGAGGACGAATCCCCCACCAACTATAACGGCGCAACCCCCCTAACAGAACGGCAGGCCAAGCCGGCCAAAGTCGTTGGACTGCACATCTCGCAGGGTTGCCGGAACACACCCCTCCAATTGATTGCCGGCAAGGGTCAACCACGTCAGATTTGTCAGTTTGCCTAGTTCCACGGGTATTCCACCGCTTAAATCATTGTTGCTGAGCATCAAACCCATCAGGTTGGTCAGGTTGCCCAGTCCCACGGGTATCTCGCCACTCAACTCGTTGTCTCCAAGAATGAGCCACTTTAAGTCTGTCAGGCTAGCCAGTTCTGCTGGTATCCCACCGCCCAACTCGTTGTCTGCGAGAAAGAAATATGTCAGTAATGTCAGGTTACCGAGTTCCGGTGGTATGCTGCCGCTCAGTTGGTTTCCGTCGAGACCCAACCCTGTCAACTCTATTAGATTGCCTAGCTCTGACGGTATCTCGCCGCTCAACTGATTGTTCGAGAGATACAAGGCCCTCAATGTAGTCAGATCGCCCAATTCCACTGGTATCTCACCATCCAGTTGGTTACCGCTGAGTATTATACCTGTCAGGTTGGGTAATCTACTCAGTTCCGTCGGTATGTCACCAGTCAACTGGTTCTTTGCAAGGTCCAAGACTGCCAAGTTGGGCAGGTTACTCAACTCCGTCGGTATTCTGCCGAATAACTGGTTTTCTTGGAGAGCTAAAAAGTCCAGGTGGCTCAATTCCCCTAGTTTGGCTGGTATCCTGCCGTTCAATTCATTTTCCATGAGGATCAATGCCGTGACACGCCCCTTGTCATTGGCGACCACACCATACCACTCATTAGGAGGCGCATCAGTTAGCCAGTTGTCTTTGCGGCTCCAGTTGTCTCCGTTCGTCGAGTAATAGAACTCCTCCAGTATGTCTCTGTCCCTGTCATCTATAGGTATCAGGTTAGGTGTAGGTTCAGGCGTAGCCGTCGAACGCGGAACGCCGCAGGCCATCAGCGCGGTCGAAAGTACCAGTGCCAAAATCAGCAGGAGCACCCGCCTATAAGTGGTTTCTAACGCCATCTCGATTGCCCCGTCTCTACTCCTGCCCGTTCAGCGCCCGGTACACCCTCTCCGCCGTGATAGGCAACTGCGTGACTCGCGCCCCGGACGCGGCGGCAACCGCGTTGGCGATGGCAGGCGAAGACAACACGATGGGCGTGTCGCCGATCCCGCGCACCTGGTACGGCCCGTGCCCCGTCTCAGACTCCAGCACCACCACGTCCATACGCGCCCCGTCGCCCTGCGTCTGGAGCTTGTAGTCGGCAAAGGAGGGGTTTGTGATGCTCCCGTCCTGCTCCACGAGCTCCTCGGAAAGCGCGTGCCCGATCCCCTGCACGGAGCCGCCCTCGATCTGGCCGACGAAGCCCATCGGGTTCAGCACGCGCCCCGTCTCATGCGCGGCGGTGTAGCGGCGCAGCGTCACGCGTCCGGTCTCCGGATCAACCTCCACCTCCGCGATATGCGCCCCGAACGAGATATACGGGCTGCTGTCTCCCTCATCCACGCTGACCTGTCCGCCGACGGGCTCTCCCGCCCGCGATGCGATGTCCTCGATGGGAACTGCGGCGGCGCGGCCCTCGCCCCTCACCGTGCCGTCCTCGAACTCGATTGACTCCTCCGTCCACCCGTAGAACTCCGCAGCCAAACGGCGCAGATTCCGCTTGGCCTCCTGGCTGGCCTCAAACGCCGCCCGGCTCGAGACTCGCGCCCCGCGCTGACCGCCGATCCCCCAGTCGCGCACGCCGGCCTCCGTCGACCATGCCTCCACGGTGACGCGCTCGATTGGCAGCCCAAGCTCCTCGGCGACGATCTGGGCAAGGATGGTGCCGGTGCCGACGCCGGGGTCGTAGGTCATCGTATTGACGACAACGCGGCCATCGGGATGGATGGTGACGGCGGCGGGCGAATCGAACCCCGTATCGCTCTGGCCGTGCAGGGCGATGCCGCGTCCGACGTTTCGGAACGTTGGCGTTGTGTACTCCGCTGCCTCAACGGCGGCGCGAAGAACTTCCTCGGCTCGCAGCGCCTGGTAGCCGGGCAAGCCGCGCCGCGTAACGGGGCTCCACCCCCGGTCCGGGTGCGCCTCGCTGGAGGCATGGACGATGTTGCGCAGCCGCAGGTCCAGCGGATTGAGACCAAGCTGGGCGGCGACCTCATCGATGATCGACTCGGAGGCAAAGACAGACTGCATCAGGCCGGGGCCGCGGAAATACCCGCATGGAACGGTGTTCGTGTAGACCTGGTTTGAGATGATGCGGACGTTCTCGATGCGATACGGCTCCACCATGGCGGTGCGCAGCATGCCGCCGTAGGCAGGAACGGGGGCGTAGGCGGCGTAGGCGCCCGTTGCGAAAAAGCCCTCCGCGTCCCACGCCACGATCAGCCCGTCATGGCGCGCGCCGACGCGCACCCGCACAACCGACGGATGGCGCGGATTCATGGCGGAGAACTCCTCCGCGTAGTCCATGACCCACTTGACCGGCCGGCCGGTCTTCTTCGCAAGGAAATAGCCCACCGCCACGCCCGTCGGGTCCATCTTCCCCCCGAACGACCCTCCGAGAGGGACGGGGTGGATGATCACGTCTTCGCGCGGCAAACCCATCACGCGCGCCAGGTGTGGACGCCGCCCCGTCGGCATCTGGCATGACATCCAAATATGGGCGCGTCCCTCTTCGTCCACGTCCACGACGCAGGCGTGCGGCTCAAGATAGGCCTGGTGGACGCGGGGCGTGCGGAATTCCCGCTCGACGATGACGTCCGCCTCACGGAACGCCGCGTCAACGTCGCCCCATTCATGCGCCATCCGCCCATAGTTGTTGCTCAGTTCGTCGAGCTGTTCCACGCCGCGATAGGAGTTGTACTCCGGATGAAGCAGCACGGCGTCGGGCCTGGCCGCCTCCTCGGGGTCGAGCAGGGCCGGCAGTTCCTCATAAGTGACGTCGATCAGAGAAAGCGCGGCATTCGCGATGTCGGCGTCCTCCGCGACAACCGCCGCCACCTTGTCGCCAATGAACCGAATGCGGTCCGCAGACGCCAGTATCGGCTCATCCACGTAGAGGTTCCCCGCGCGGATATCGGGCACGTCATCCCCGGTGAGGACGCCGTGGACGCCGGGCAGCGCAAGCGCGCGCGAGGCGTCGATGCTGGTGACGCGGGCGTGCGGCACGGGTGAGCGAAGATACTTGAGCCAGAGCGCGTTCGGCGGCGCCACGTCCAGGGCATACCGGGCGCGCCCCGTAACCTTGTCAGGCCCATCGACTGCGCGGACCGATTTGCCGATCACCCGATACTCAGTCGTCATGGCGCCTCCCCGGCCTAACGGCCCGCCTAACTCCCCACCCACTGAGTCTAGCGCACAACATCGGCAAAGTGGCTTGCGTGGGGACGCCAAAAAGGGGCAACATGGGCGGGCGGACGCCTCCCGTGGTTCCGGGGTGGGGGCGAGAATGTGAAAGCCAAGACAAGTGGGGGTGCTACATGGCTGGCTACGAGGGCATGATTGCGGAGATCACGACGGTCAAGGGCTACAACGGTGATGAAATCGCGGCATATTACGCGCGCCCGCTTGGCCCCGGCCCCTTTCCGGGCGTCGTGCTGATACACCACGCGCCGGGCTGGGACGAATGGTACCGCGAGGCGACGCGCAAGTTCGCCCATCACGGCTACCTGGCAATCTCCCCGAACCTCTATGAACGCGAGGGGACCGGCAGCCCGGACGATGTCGCCGCCGCAGTCCGTGCCGCAGGCGGCGTGGCGGACGATCAGGCCGTCGGCGATATTGACGGCTCGATGCGATTCCTCCGCTCATTGCCCCAAACGAACGGCAAGGTCGGCGTGTTCGGCACGTGCTCCGGCGGACGCCAGGCTTACCTGGCGGGCTGCGCCGGCGGTTTCGACGCCGTCGTGAACTGCTGGGGCGGGCGCATCGTCATGTCCGACGATGAGAAGTCCGAGAAGATGCCCGTCGCGCCAATCGACTACACGGAGAAGCTGAGCGCGCCCATCCTCGGCCTGTTCGGCAACGACGACACCAACCCGACGCAGGCGCACGTGAACACGTTGGAGGAGGCCCTCAAGCATCACGGCAAGGAATACGAGTTCCACCGCTATGACGGCGCGGGGCACGGTTTCTTCTACTACGACCGGACCAACTACCGCATTGAGCAGGCGCTGGACGGCTGGGAGAAGCTCTTCCACTTCTTCGCCCAGCATCTGGCCGCCTAGGCCGCAAAGCGAACAATCCCCTCTCCCCCTGGGAGAGGGCTAGGGTGAGGGCAACAGAAATGTGCACCTGGATAGTCCAATCCGCAGAACTGAACGGCAGCGGCAAGTCCGCAGACGGCTGGATCCCCATCACGAAGGCCAACGTCTGCTATGACCATCCCGCCCACGCCTTCATGGACCACAGCGTCAACATCGACTTCGTCAACGAGAACGGCGCGCTGGGAGACCGTGTCGCCGTGGAGATCAGCGCGGAGTCGGCGCGGCAGCTCGTGGACGCGATACTCGCCGCGCTGGAAGAGGGCAGCAAGGAGCACGGAGACTTGCTGGCCGCCGGCAGCGGTTAAATCCGTATGATGGAACGGTGAGCGGCGCCGAGCGAATGGGCGCTGCCGGCTACGGTACGTGAAAGGACGGATGACATGGTGAACGGCGCTGGTGACGGCGGACGGCAGTTGCAAACGGCCACGCTCGGCGGCGGGTGCTTCTGGTGCCTGGAGGCCGTGTACGAGCTGGTCGACGGCGTCGAAAGCGTCGTGTCCGGCTATGCGGCGGGCCACGTCGCAAACCCCACCTATGAGCAGGTCTGCACCGGAACGACCGGCCATGCCGAGGTGACGCAGATCACGTTCGACCCGCAAGTCGTTTCGTTCGCCCACCTGCTGGACATCTTTTTCACAATCCATGATCCAACGACCCTCAATCGGCAGGGCTACGACGTCGGCCCGCAGTACCGTTCGATCATCCTCCACCACGACGACGAGCAGAAAACGGAGGCGGACGCCGCGATCAAGCGGGTGGCGGACGAGGGGCTGTACCGGGAGCCCGTCGTGACCCAGGTGGAGCCGCTGGACGTCTTCTATCGCGCGGAGGACTACCACCAGGAGTATTTCCGCAGCAACCCCGGCGCGTCATACTGCCAGGTCATCATCGAGCCAAAGGTCGCCAAGTTCCGCCAAAAGTACCTGGCAAACGTAGCAACTGCCTAAATCCCCTCTCCCTGAGGGAGAGGGTTAGGGTGAGGGGGTGTACCAATGAGCACAACAGAAGACGCTCGCTACCGCGAAAAGCTGACGGACATGCAGTACCACGTGACCCAGGAAAAGGGCACGGAGCCGCCCTTCACCGGCATCTACTGGAACGAGCATGAGCCCGGCGTCTACCGCTGCATCTGTTGCGATACGCCCCTGTTCAGTTCCAAGACCAAGTACGACTCCGGCACGGGGTGGCCCAGCTTCTACGAGCCGCTGGCGGACGCGGTCATCAAGGAGGAACAGGACCGCTCGTTCGGCATGATCCGCACGGAGGTCATGTGCGGGAAGTGCGGCGCGCACCTCGGACACCTCTTCCCGGACGGCCCTGCCCCAACCGGCCTCCGCTACTGCCTCAATTCCGCCTCGCTCCGGCTCGATGCCGAGTCCGCCTCCGAGTCCGCCTAACGCTGTACCCTAGGCGATATACTAAACGCGGCGGAATCAACCGGGAGGCGGCACGCGAGACCATGGTGGCAAGCTTAAAAGTTCCGACGGCCATGCGGCGCATCACGGACGGCGTCGACCGTATCGACGTGCCTGCGGGGTTGCTGACGGACGCGCTGGACATCCTGGAGGAGCGCTTCCCCGGCATAAAGACGCGGGTGCTGGACGACGTCACCGGCGATATTCACCCGTTCGTCTCCATTTTCCTGAATGACAACGACATCATGTACTTGCGTGGGCTTGAGACGGAAGTAAAAGACGGCGATGAGATCGTCATCGTGCCGGCAATCGCGGGGGGCGCGGCATGATTTACCGGAGGCGCAGCCGCGACATGACGCAGACCCTGATGTGGGTCGGCGTCGTCCTGATCGTCCTGCTGCTGATCATCGCCGCCTTCAAGAGCGGCGATTCCCCGCGGGAAGCCGACTAATCCGTCTCTCATTCGACTGAACCCTGGACGTCAACAGGCCCGGACTCCTTCAAAGTCCGGGCCTGTCGTGCGATCGCACCGTGCTTCGGGCGGTTTGTGCGGGCGCTCCGTGCGGGGCGCCACTGGCCGCCCTGTTTGCCTCGCTATGGCGGGGTGGCTGATCTGGTGCCGCTCAGCGGCTCAGCCGGTGCCCTCCACAGCGAGGCGCGCGTAAGGGAACTTCCGTGTGACGTACTCCGCGTACAACCGCATCATGCCGTCTTCCCTCCTTGACGCCGGCGCCCCGGGGGCGCCGTTTCTGCGGGGCCGCAACCCCTGTACACGGCACTCTACGCATGAGGCGATAACGTGTCAACATTGTGCGGAAAATCACTAATGGCGTGGTTGGGGCGTATGCTGGATGGACGATTAAAGGTCGATTTTCGATATGGCGCTTGCGTACACACTCGGATTGCGCGCCCTCAGCCTCGTGGGCGTGGTGTTCGTTGTCCTTCTGCTCGTTGTCGTGACGCTTGGCGCGACGGGATTCTCCGACCGCATGTTGACCGCCATCGTCTCGGAAGAGATGCGCGGGACACGCCAGGCCCTGGCAGAAACGATCAAAGACCCGGAGCGGCTCGAAGAGACCCTGCGGGAGCGGCGCGCGGAACTCGAAGAGTTCTACGGACTTGACCGCCCCTGGTACACGCGGCTGCCCGGCATGGTCGGGCGAGTCCTGACCCTTGACCTCGGCTCCGCGCGCAACCTGCGGAGTTTCGACGGCTCGTCGCGCGTCACGGACATCGTCCTGGAGCGCGTGCCGTATTCGATCATGCTGGTAACGACGTCGCTCGTCATCACGGCCATCATCGGCTTATGGCTCGGCGCAAAACTGGCGACGCGCGTGGGCACACGGAGCGACCGCCTCGCATCCTACCTCGCCGCCGCGTCGAACGCCCTGCCCGCGTGGTGGGCGGGCATCCTGCTCATCCTCGTCCTCTCGTTCCAACTGCGGATATTCCCCTCCGGCGGCTTATACAGTTCTCCACCGCCCGATGGCGGCCTGCTGCGGTTCATGGACCTGCTCTGGCACGCCGCGCTGCCCATCCTGACCCTCGTGCTGGTCTCCGTGGGCGCGTGGACGTACGTGGTGCGAACCATGCTCCTGAACACCGCGCAGGAGTTCCACGTGACGGCGGCCCGGGCGCGGGGGCTGCCGGAGGGACAGGTGATGCGGCGGCATATCCTGCGCGTGGCCGCACCGCCCATCGCCACGAATATCATCCTCGCCCTGACCGGCTCCATCGGCGGGGCAATCCTGACGGAGACGGTCTTCAACTGGCCGGGAATGGGGCGGCTGTATTTCGACGCCATCACGACGGCGGATGAGGCCGTCATCGTCGCGCTGACGTTCATGTTCACCCTGATGTACGTCGCGGCGCGGTTTGTGCTGGAGGTGCTGTACGTGGTTCTTGACCCGCGCGTGAGGTATACGGCGCAATGAGGCCCGGCGAGGCGCTGCGCGTCGTTCTCAAATCAGGCTCAGGGCGGCTGGGCATCGGCCTGCTGGCCGTCCTCGTCTTCGTCTCCATGCTCGTGCCGTTCTTCTACCCGCTGGATTTCGGCCTGCGGTTCTGGAACAACCCCATCGCCTGGGCGGACAACCCGAAAGCCGCCCCGCCCGCCTGGACGAACCTCGTTGGCGACCAAGCCCCGCGCCATCGTGTCTTCGACGCCGAAACACCCACGCAGGAGATCCCGACCGGCCCGGCAACGACGCGCCTCTATTCCTTCACGTTCGACCATGAGTCTGAGTCGCCGCCCACATTCCTCTCCGTGTCCGTCGGCAAGGTCACGTTCCACGACAGGCCGCCGGTAATCTCGATGACCCTTGCGCGGCCCGATGGACGCTCGGCAACGATCCTGCAAGAGGTCGTGCGCGGACAGCGTCCCGATGAAACTCCGCCCGTCACGCGGTTCGCAGATGAGCCCCGCCGCATCTACCTGACGGGAGATGCCAACGCGCTCACTGCGGCAACCGGCTTTCTGCAGCGTGAGTTCGACGTGCGCCTCACCGAAGCGGAGATGCAGGGCAACCTGGAGGCGGCGCTCTTCGGCGCGCCCGCGAACAGCGATGCCGCAGAATTCACGCCGTTGACGGGTGAATACACCGCAACGATCCGCGTCGTCACCTATGATCCGCGCGACTCGGTGGAGAGCGTGCGCTTCGTGGCGGCAGGCGGCGTGTTCGGGTTGATGGGAACGGACACGCAGGGGCGCAACCTTGCGACGGGGCTGCTGTTCGGGTTCCCCGTCGCGCTCATCATCGGCATATTAACAAGCGTGGCCGCCACCATCCTCGGCACGTTCTTCGGCATCCTCAGCGGCTTCTCCGGCGGCAGGACGGACACCATCATCCAGCGGCTGTCCGACGTGATGACGAACATCCCGCTGCTGCCCATCCTCATCTTCCTCATCTTCGTTCTCGGCCAGAAACTCTGGCTGGTGATGACGATTCTCGTGATATTCGGCTGGCCCGGGCTGACCATCATCCTCCGCTCGATGGTGCTGCAAGTGCGCTCGGGGCAGTTGGTGGAGGCGACGCAGGCCCTCGGAGCGTCGCGGTGGCGCATCATGTTCCGGCACGTCTTCTTCCAGATGGCGCCGTTCATCGTCGCGCAGATGATCTTCTTCACGCCGGCGGCCATTCTCGCTGAGGCGGGGCTGAGCTTCCTGGGCCTCGGCGACCCGTCCCTGCCGACGTGGGGACAGATCCTCGAGCAGGGATTCCGCACCGGCGCAATCTTCATCGGCTACTGGTGGTGGATACTGCCGCCCGGCATCCTCATCGTGATCACCGCCATGACGTTCGTGCTATTGGCGCTGGCAATGGAGCCGGTTCTTAATCCGCGCCTCCGGGAGACGGCGGCATGACGAACCACAATACGCCCCTGCTCTCCGTCCGCGAGCTGCGCCTGTCCTACGCAGCCGACCGCGGCGACGTGCGTGCCGTGGACGGGGTGTCGTTCGATTTGGAGCAGGGCAAAACGCTGGCCATCGTCGGCGAGTCCGGCTCCGGCAAGACCAGCCTCGCGCTCGCCCTGCTCCGCCTCCTCCCCCGCAACACCTCCAAGTTTGAAGGACAGGTCACGCTCAACGGCATGGACTGCATGGCGCTGTCCGACGGCGACTTTCGAAGCCGCGTGCGCTGGCGGCAGATTTCAATGGTCTTCCAGGGCGCGACGGAATCGCTCAACCCGATCTACAAGGTGGGGCATCAGGTTCGGGAAATCTTAACATCCCGCGGCGGCCAATCACGCGACGCGGCGGACGAGCGCGCGCGCGAGCTGCTGGACATGGTGCGGCTGCCGCCGGAGACGTTCAACCGCTACCCGCATGAACTGAGCGGCGGCATGAAGCAGCGCATCGCCGTCGCCTCCGCGCTCGCGCTCGATCCCACGCTGATCCTGCTGGACGAGCCAACGTCCGCGCTTGACGTGGGCGTGCAGGCGCAGATCATGAACCTGTTCAAGCGGCTCAAGTCGAACCTCGGCATCGCGTCCGTCTTCATCAGCCACGACATCGCACTCGCAAGCGACCTGGCCGACTACATCGGCGTGATGTACGCGGGGCGGCTTGTGGAGATCGGCCCGTCGGAGGATATTCTCGGCGCGCCGTCCCACCCCTACACGCAGAAGCTGCTGGCCGCCATCCCTCGTCTCCGTTCGGACGACCCGCTGGAGTTCATTCCGGGCGCGCCTCCCGATCTGTCCGACCCGCCAACGGGCTGCCGGTTCCACCCCCGCTGCCAATTCGCAATGGACAGGTGCCGCACTGAGGACCCGGGCAGCTTTGCGACGCCAAGCGGCCGGTCGACGGCAGCATGTTGGCTCCTGGATGAGGCGGCGTCATGACGACTGGGCAAATCATCACCGCTGCGGACGCAACGAACCCGGCGCCGATGCTGGAACTGCGGGACGTGGCGATGCACTTCAAGTCACGCGGACGCGGATTCCGCACGACGACGGTGCGGGCATTGGATGGCGTTTCCCTAACGCTGGATCGCGGCGAGACCATCGCCATCGTGGGCGAGTCCGGCTGCGGCAAGACAACGTTGGGGCGCGTCTCACTGCGTCTATTGGAACCGACGGCTGGGCGTGTGCTCTTCAACAACCAGGACATCACTGAGTTCAAAGATGGCCAGCTTAAAGAGTTTAGGCGGCGGGCGCAGGGCATCTTCCAGGACCCGTTCACGAGCCTCGATCCCTACATGACCATCCGCCAGATCGTTGAGGAGCCGCTCGTCATCCATGGCGAGGGGTCGCCCTCCGAGCGGCTGGAGCGCGTGGAATGGGCGCTGGACGAAGTGCGGATACGGCCGGCGTCAGATTTCCTCGACCGCTTCCCCCACTTATTGTCAGGCGGCCAGCGTCAGCGTGTCGGCATCGCGCGGGCATTGACCCTGACGCCTGAGTACATCCTTGCCGATGAACCCGTCTCCATGATCGACGCCTCAAGCCGCGCTGAGATACTCGCGCTGCTGCGCGAACTGCAAGAGCGGCATCGCATCGGCTATCTCTACATCACGCATGACATCGCGACGGCGCGGCGCTTCGCGCCGACTGCCGCCGTCATGTACCTGGGACGCGTCGTCGAACAGGGCCCAACGGCGCAACTGATCAGCAACCCTCTCCACCCCTACACGCAAGGGCTACTGGACGCGGTGCCGGAGCCTGACCCGTCGAACCGTCTCGCGGAGCGCCCCGTCCTCCCCGGCGAAGCCCCAAGCCCCGCCAACGTCCCAACCGGCTGCCGCTTCCACCCCCGCTGCCCCGCATTCATATCCGGCCTCTGCGACACCACCCCGCCGCCGCTGGTAGAGATAGAACCCAACCGAACCGTGGAATGCCACCTCTACGGCGAAACCGTTTGACGCTCCGCCCCCCGCTCGGCATAATTGCGTGGCGTATGTGCAGGAGCGTAGCTCAGTCCGGAAGAGCAACGGTCTCCAAAACCGTCGGTCGGGGGTTCGAATCCCTCCGCTCCTGCCAACGCGCTCCGGCGTGAGAGCCCAAAAGGCTCAAATCGTTGTCACAGGGCCAGACGCGCCCGCGCAGGCGGGCGATCAGATGCCGAGGTGGTGGAATTGGTAGACACGCTGTCTTGAGGGGGCAGTGGGCGAAAGCTCGTAGGAGTTCAAATCTCCTCCTCGGCACCACCCTCTGGACAACGACGCCACGATTGGTACTCTGTCAGTGACACGGCATCAGCCGGAACCGGGGCGACGTAGCCAAGTGGTTTAAGGCGGGGGACTGCAAATCCCCTATTCGTGGGTTCGAATCCCGCCGTCGCCTCCATTCACACCAGTTCAGCCTCCTCCAACCTCAAAAACCCCTGCGCATCCAACGAAAGGCTCCTCACGCGCTCGGACACCAGGATGTAGTCATTCCCAAAGTACAGCGGAAACGCCACGGCCTCCTCGATCATCTGGCGCTCGATCTCCCGGTACTGCTCCAGCCGGTCCTCTCCGGCGATCCTGGCCTCCTCCAGCAGCTCATCAATCTCCTCCGAGCCCGCCTTGCCGTCATTGTGCGGCGACTCCGTATGGAAGAGAACATCCAGGAAATTGTGCGGATCGGGGTAGTCCGCCAGCCACCCGTAGCTATAGATGTTGTAGCCGGCCTCGATCACGGCAGGCAGCTGGTAGAAGTACGCGCGCCCAATGGCCCGATACTGGATGCGGACGCCCAGATTGTCCTCCCATTGAGTGAAGATGGCGCGGTAGATCTCTCCCACGTCGCCTGAACCTGCGACGAAGATTGTCGGCTGCTCATCGCCAAGTTTGCCGAAGTCTGTGCTGTCCAGCAGCGCCCTTGCCGCCCCCGGATCGTACCTGACGTCCTCGATGTCCTCGTCATAGCCGGGCAGGCCGGGCGGCATGAATCCGTGCGCAACCTTGACGCCTGAAGCGGCAAGCTCCTCAAAGATCGCCTCCCGGTCCACCGCCCACAGGAACGCGCGCCGCACGTCCGGGTCATCGAACGGCTCTACTGTCGTGTTGAAGGCCAGGTACTGGACGCTCAGGGCGTCCGTCTGCGTGATCTGGTCGACCAGCGGGCTTTCCTCCTCGACAAGAAAATCGTAATCTCCCGCCCCGATCCAGGTGGTTGCGTCAACAAATCCCTCTTCGACCATCGCCGTGGCCAGTCCCGCATGGAAGCGAAACACCAGGTTGCCGATGGCGTGCTGTGGGCCCGTATAGTCCTCGAACGCGGTCAGGTGCGCCGCCCGGGATCGCTGGAACTCGGCAAGCCGGTACGGCCCGGTTCCAATAGCTGTGTAGTACCACGGATCAGGGATGTCTTCCTCTTCCGCATCGTCGGACTGCTCATCCGACGACGATTCCTCATCATCGCCCGTCTCGTCCTCCTCCACGAGGCGAGGGTCCGGAACCTCCGGCACGTTGGATTGCAGCACCACGTAGGCGGACGGATGCGTCAGCTTGGAGAGGAAATAGCTCTTGGCCTCGTCGATGGTAACGACCAGCGTTGAATCGTCCACGGCCTCCAGTCCGGTCACCGAGTCGGCCTTGCCCGTGTGATACTCCTTCGCGCCGACGATGTCGTCCAGGTAGCTGCCCGCGCTCCCGCCGACGGGCGGCAGGTTGTGGTTCAGCGCGCGTTCCCATGAGAAGACGAAGTCTTGCGCCGTAACGGGCGTGCCGTCATGGAACTGCGCCCCGGCCTTGATGGTGAACCTGTAGACGGTTCCGTCTTCCGACACGTCCCATATGGCCAGGTCAGGCTCAGGGATCAGATCCTCGTTGAGACGAACAAGGCCGCTAAATATCTGCCGGATGTACTGCGACGAGCCGGCGTCCGTGGATATGCCCGGGTCGAGCGTCAGTGGGCCCTGGTCGAGGTAGAGGACGAGGGTGTCGTCCCGCGGTGCGCCAAAGGGCTGCGGATCAACGGGGCGGATGCTGGTGGAAACCGCCTCCATCACGTCGAAATTGCGCTCATAGATGGTGCGCGGCGCCTCTGTCTGGATGCCCATGGCCATTGTTCCGCGAGCGACAAAGGTAACGGCGCCGCGGTATTCGTTGGAACCGGTGCCGTAGCTGTAGAAGACCTGGTGGGCTTCCGAGCCGTCGTCCAGGATGATGTCGGCCTCCGTAATCGTGCGGAACCCGCTCAGGCCGGCAAGCGGCGTGATCTGCTCCTGCGCGATGTCGGCCGGGTGCGCCTCCTCGGCGCGGAAGAGGACGAAGGTCTGGGCGGTTATATCCTCATCACCCGTCTCAAACACAAGGGCAGCGCTCAGGAGGCCGGCCTGCGGGCGCGTGGTCGTCCACGCCTCCGGAACCTCAAGCGCATAGCCGTACAGCTTGTCCGTGTAGGTTTTCAGGTCGGACGGAATGAGTGCTTGCGTTTCGTCCTCGTCATCCGTTTCAGTCGGTATGGCAGTTGCAGTCGGTGGATCGGTGATCGGCACGGGGGTAGCGGGGGGAGCAGAGGTGGGGAATATCACAGGCGTCGCAGACGGTGTTGGCGTCGCCGGTTCAACCGGCGCCGGCGTGGAGGCGTCCTCGTCCCCGCAGGCCGCGGCAAGAAGCGCGAGGACAAGGGCGAGGGTGAACGCGAGGATCAGCGAACGCGGCGCGCTCCGGCTGCCAAAGATGTGTGACACGTACTCAATCCTCCTGTGGACCGGATTTTCACCATGCGGGCGGCTTATGCGAAAGCGGCTTTGTCCCTATTATGATACGAGGCGGGAGAATCCCGCGGAGGTAGCAAGCACATGCGGCGGAATCCAGCTCGACTACTAGTACTAACGGCCATCATCGCCATCCTGTTAGCAGTCTCCCCGGCGTCCTTTGCCGGGGCGCAGGAGGGCGAGAGGCAAACGTCCGGCTCCCCCGGCATCCTCACGCCGGACTACCCCTACCTTGCGCCGGACGCGCTCGCCTTCCGGGACCAGGCCGCCCGCTACCTGTCCGGCCGCGTTTCGCTAATCGCGCAGGGGCTGGACGCGGACTCGGCAAGCATCGGCGGCGAGGGACAGACCGGCCCCGTGGCATCCGCCCAGGGCGCGCCTGATTCGCAGGGCGGCGTCCTCGTCCCTTACCGCGACCCCTCCGCGCGTTTCAGCCGCAACATCCTCATCCCCACGGACTTCAGCGCTGCTCCCATACAGACGGAGCCGCACCTGGCCGTCGACCCCCTTGATCCCGACCACATCGTCGCCGGCATGATCGACTACAACTTCCCGGGCACCACCATGTACGTGACGTACGACGGCGGTGTGACGTGGGAGGGCCCGGCGGTGATCAAGCGACCCCGCGAAGAACTCGGCGCGGGCGGCGACCCCGTTCTTGCGTTCGACCGTGAGGGTTCCATTTACAACACCTTCATCTCGCTGGACATCGAGGAGTTCACCGTCGGCAACCTGCTGGGATCGGCGGTCGTCTCCAGCATGGCGCTCAGTTCGTCTAGCGATGGCGGATTCACGTGGACGCAGGGCTCCCCGGCGGTCAGGAGCCAGGTGACCTCCGATTTCGAAATCGACTCGCTGGGACGCACGCGCGGCACCGTCTCCATCGGTTTCCTGGACAAGCCCTGGCTGGCCGTCGGCCCGAATCCCGATGAGCCGGAGTCGGACATCATCTATATCTCCTACACCCACTTCAACACCACCTACCGCATCTCCTACACGGATGAGTTGGCCTTCCTCAGCAACCCCGTCCTCCAAACCACCATTGAGGTCGTCAGTTCAGAAGACGGCGGCATCAGCTGGTCTGATCCCGTCATCGTCAGCCCGACCATTCGCCAGGTCTTCGAGTTTGGCGGCTCGGAGCAGGTGACGATTGAGGACAACCCCGGCTCCCTGCAATCGCCGGACGCAATCCCCGGCGGGCAGGTGATCGAGAGCCTCAAGCGCATCGTCCAGGGGTCGTACGTGGCGGCCCATGATGACGGAACCGTCTACGTGTCGTGGATGGACTCCTCCGACGACGGCCCGTTTGAAGGGCTGGCGCAGATGTACGTCGCCAAGTCCGAGGACGGCGGCGACACGTTCGCGGACGGACGGCAGGCCGCCAGCTTCCTGGAATTGGGCTTCTCCCCGCGAAGCAGCTTCTACCGTTTCTGGGGGTCGGCCTTCTCGCGCATAGCCATTGGGCCGAATGAGGAACTGTACGTGGTGTTTTCCGCCGCGCCCTCCGGCGACCCGTCCGATGACGCGGACGTCATGATGATCCGCTCGATGGACGAGGGCCGCACGTGGAGCCGCCCCCCGCTGCGCGTCAACGACGACCGCACGTCCGGCATCCAGTTCTTCCCCGCCATCGACACCTCCCCCGACGGCAAGATCCACGTCATGTGGGCGGACACGCGGGACGATCCGGGAATCGACCTCCGCTACCACATCTACTACGCCGTCTCCGAGGACAACGGGGAATCGTTCAGCATCAACTCCCGCGTCACGGACTCCGCGTCCAACCCCAACTTCGGCTTCCCCGGCGGCCAGTTCATTGGCGACTACATGGGAATAGCCGCCACCGATGAGGACGTGTACCTCGTATGGCCTGACACCCGACTTGGCGAGTTCCAGGGCACGAACCAAAAGATCGGATTCGCCCGGATGCGCCAGATGCCCAGCCCGTCCATCTTCCTCTCACCCGCGCGCGGCGCATCCGCCACAACCGTCACAATCCAGGGGTTCAATTTCCAGGCTGACCAGGACATCTTCATCCTCGTCAGCGGCGTCCTCGTCTCCACCATCGAATCCAACGATGAGGGGCGCTTCACAACGCAGCTCTTCTTCCCCACCGCCGGCGAGGGCCCGCAGAGCGTCGCCGTTTTCGACGCCTCCGGCAACTCCGCCACCGCGTCTTTCTACAACGAGTTCGGCTTCGATAACCTCCAGGAGACCGCCGAGCACATCGCGGAGATCAAGGCCGCGCTGAGTTCGGAGACGCTGACCGGCATCCAGGAGGCGTTGGAGCGCATCGAGGCCGGTGACACGGACGATGACGCCGGCGGCTGCACCACCGGCAACGCCACGGCGGACATGGCGCTGGTCGGCCTGATCGCCCTGGGCATCATCGGCGGCTTGCAGTTGAATGCGCGCAGACGCCGCCGCGCCAACAACGAGGACGGAGATGAATTCGATGCGTAAGCTCATACTCGGCCTCACCCTCATCCTCGGCATCCTCGCCGGCAGCGGCGCGGCCCTCGCTCAAACCCCGGACGACTACACCCCCCCCCCACGCCCGCCCCGGCCCCGCCGTAGACACCCTCCACTACCGCTCCTTCAACGTCGATCTCGCCCCGCAGGAACTCCAGCGCGATGAGATGGACATGTACATCTTCAACCTCAAGACGGACGCGGCGCAGGCCCTGCGCGGCGATGACTCCATCGAACTGTACGAAGCGCCCGCGTCCACCATCTCCCTCATCCTGAACCCCGCCCCCGCCCCGGAAGGCCAGCTCAACCCCTTCTCCCTGCCGGAGGTGCGGCGCGCCGTCCAGCATCTCGTCAACCGCGAGTTCATCACGCAGGAAATCTACAAGGGCCTCGCCCGCCCCATGCAGACCCACGTCAACCCGTTCGACTTCGATTACACCGTCGTTGCGGAGATGCTGGCGCGGCAAGACCTGTCCTATGACCCGGGGCGCGCGCGCGCGGTTATCGCCCACGCCATGACGGAGGCGGGCGCGTCCATGGTGGACGGCGCGTGGAACTACAACGGCGAGCCGATCCGCCTCCGCTTCATCATCCGCGTGGAGGATGAGCGCCGCGAGGTGGGCGACCTGATCCGCGCCGAGTTGGAGCAGGCGGGATTCCTGATCGCCCCCGTCTACCACCAGTTCGCCCCCGCCATCCTCACCGTCTACAGCACGGACCCGCAGCTCTTCGAATGGCACCTGTACACGGAGGGATGGGGGCGCGGCGCGGCGGAACGATACGATTCCGCCACCATCAACCAGATGTCTGCCCCGTGGCTCGGCAACATGCCCGGCTGGCAGGAGACCGGCTTCTGGCAGTACGAAAACGCGCGCATCGATGACCTCGGCCAGCGCATCTTCCGCGGCGATTTCCAAAACCGCGAGGAGCGCGACGCGCTCTACCGGGAGGTCACGCGCCTCTCCGTCGAAGAATCCGTCCGCGTCTGGCTCGCGACAATCCTGACCACGTTCCCCGCCAACGCCAACATCGTCGGCGTCACCCAGGACGTGGCGGCGGGCCCCAAGCTCCAGTGGACGTTCCGCGAGGCGTACGCGCCGGGGCAGGACACCCTGACCGTCGGCCACCTGTGGGTCTGGACGGAGCGCAGCACGTGGAACCCCGTTTCCGGCTTCGGTGACGTCTACAGCAGCGACGTGTGGCGCAACCTGGCCGATCCCGCCATGACGCGCCACCCCTTCACCGGCCTGCCCATCCCCATGCGCGCCGGTTACCAGGTGGAGACGGCAGGCCCGGGCGGCAAGCTCTCCGTGCCGTCCACCGTCCAGCGTTGGGACGCGGACGCCGGGGAGTGGGCGAGCGTGGGCGATGGCGTGGAGGCCACGTCCAAGGTCACTTTCGACTACAGCAAGTTCTTCCAGGCCCCCTGGCATCACGGCCAACAGATCACGATGGCTGACCTTGTCTATGACATCTACCAGACCTTTGACATGGTGTACGGGCCGGAGAAGTCCCAGGTCGAATTCGCCCTCGCAACAACCGCCAAGCCGCTGCTGGACACCGTCCGCGGCTTCCGCGTGCTGGATGAGAACCGCATCGAGGTCTACGTCGATTACTGGCACTTCGTGGACGACTACATCGCGGAGTACGCCGTGCCCGGCGGCATGACCATGCCGTGGGAGGTCCTCGCCGCGATGGACGACGTGGTATTCAACCAGCGCCGCGCCGCCTACAGCGACACCTCCGCCCAGCGGTTCGGCGTGCCGTGGCTCAGCCTGGTGCAGGACCGTGACGCCCGCACCGTTGACCGCGCGCTTGGGCAATTCGAGCGCGACGGCTTTGTGCCCATGGCGGCGCTCACCATCGGAGGGCAGGCGCTCGTCACGGAGCAGGAGGCCATGGAGCGCTACCGCGCCGCGCAGGCGTGGTTCGATGAGCAAGGCCTCATGGTCATCAGCAACGGGCCGTTCTACCTGGAGCGGTTCGATCCCCCCGCGCAGTTCGCCGAACTCAAGGCATTCCGCGATGAGAACTACCCCTTCAAGCCCGGCGATTGGCATTTCGGCGCGGCAGAGCCCATCAGCATTGAGACCGGAAGCCCCGGCAGCATCGTCATCGGCCAGGATTTCAGCGTCGGCTCAACGGTGAACGGCCCCGGTGAGCTGGGCGTCCGCTACGTCTGGTCGGACCCCGCCACGGGCAACGTCGTCAAGAGCGGCGACGCGGAAATCGCGGAAAGCTTTCCCGTACAGGCCTTCGTCAACCTCTCCGCGTCGGAGACCGCCGCGCTCGTCCCCGGCCTCTACCGCCTCTCCATCACCGCCTACAGCGATCAACTCTCCACAGTCTCAGAACGCGTTTTGACGGTGGAGGCGTCCGCGACGGGCGATGGGACGGCGACGGGCGGAGCCCCGGACGACACCGCCACCACCACAAACCCCGATGATGCCACCGCCGACAGCGACGCCGACACCGGCGGCGGCTGCTTCGCAGGCGCCGCTACATCGGACCTGCTGCTGATCGGGGGACTTTTGCTGGGGCTGGTGGGGGTGCGTGTTAGGCGGAGGCAACTCGAAAATGGAGAGGACGGTGAGTAGAGGATGACGACACAGAATGGGCCGGATCTTGGCTGGGTGCCCTTCTACGAGGAGTTTGCCAACAGGCTCAGGAAAGATTACGGGCACGATACCAGGCAAGGAGAGTTAGTCCAGGCGGTTCGGGAAGCGTTGGCAGCCGTGAAGAGCGACGCTAGCGTCAACGAAGGTGCCACTTGCCCGTTCAGCGTGATGGCGTCATTCAATCGAGGGGTTTCGACTAGCAACGAGACTAGGAAGAAGATCTCGATCGCATTGAGGCATTCCCTGAGCGTTGGAGCAGATTCACCTTCCAAATTTGACGGCATCCCTGTCGTCAACAGTCAGCAATGGCGGTTTTTTCCGTATACAAGCGAACCGGAACCGGGTGACATCGAATCCCTGTGGAAGGTCTTTCGAGACGCACTAGCGCTTGATAAGAATCCTGATGACGACGGTGCGAAGGCGGCATTTGCAGATTCGTTCAATGTCGCGCTCGGGGTCAAGAACAACGGCTTAAAGAAATTGACCATGGGTCTCTTTTGGATTCGGCCAAACACCTTTGTCGCGCTCGATGAGCCTAACCTCCTGTACATGGAGCGGCACTTCCCGCACCCATTGGTTGGTAAGGCCAACAAGGCCAGCCAGAGCGGCAATAAGAGGGGTTTTACCGGTGACAACTATCTTGAACTCAACGACTATATTCTCCGCAACCTAGAAGAGGCGAAAGAAGCCGGTTCGCGCGTGGCCAGCATTCCGTCGTTGTCGCATGCCGCATGGGTAAGTCGCAATCGGGACTTCGTTCAAACCGCGGTCGCGCAACTCTTTGAAGACTTAAGCGAGTTTGACCCAGCGATTGTGGAGGATGAGCTAGAAAGAAAGCTTTCGTCAATCGTCCCTCGCCCAGGCCAGAATAAGTTTCGTGAAAAACTCCTGAAGGCATACGGAGAACACTGCGCTATCACGGGTTACGATGCGGAGAAAGCACTGCAGGCAGCCCACATTCGTCCATACAAGGGACGCAAAACCGATCGTGTTGATAATGGGCTGCTATTGCGCGCGGACATACATAACCTATTTGACGCATATCTACTCGGTATAGATCCGGATACGGGAGATGTCTGGATTAGCAATGAGCTAAAGGATACGAAATACGCTGAGTTGGAGGGCAAGAAGGCACAGGTGCCGGAGAAACCTGCGCACAGGCCGAAAGCAGATGCATTGAGAGAGCGCTGGGAAAAAGCGCGGGAACTGGGTAGGTTCAATTGACGCCTGCCAACGCTTTAGATTCCTCGGCTGCGCTCACAATGACAGCAGAGCGGCAGTGGGCGCTATCGCAAACCGACTTAGGTTATTCCTTACGCCGTAGTCTGCGGCCGGTACCGCTCGACGTGTATCTGATCCTCGCCCTTGCGCGCTTGCGCCAGGTCATAGGAGGTCTGCCGGCGCAGCCAGAAGTCCGCGTTTGACCATCCGGCCTTCTCGAGACGAATGGCCATGTCGGGTGAAATCGCGGCATGGCCGTTCAACACCCGCGAAAGCGTGTGACGGGCGACACCCAGAACCCCCGCCGCCTCAGTGATACTCAGGCCAAGGGGCTCCAGACAATTCTCCCTGATGCTGCGGCCAGGATGGGGCGGGTCCTTCATAGCCATCGAATTGTACCGTGTACCGATACGGCTATCAAAGGTCTCAATAGTGGCGACTGGGCTAAGCCATACCGACCTGCCTCCGCTCACCCTGAGCCCGCCGAAAGATGCCCCCCATGTGACACCTCCATTTGACGCACCCCAAACACCTGTCCTAAAGTCACCCACATCGAGCCATCCCACGGCGGCCCGACACGCTAGCAACTGAGCCGCCACCATCCCCGGGAGCGCACAGGAGGGCGCCCCCTGCACGGGAAAAGAGAACGCATCGCTGCCAAGGTTCCTCAACATACCCGGCCAGGAAACCACGACGGGTTTGCTCGTGGCCACGGGCGATCAGTGACGGTGGGCTGACGGGAGCGCGTAGCGGCCCAAAACATGCCATGACCCTGGCGGGCCGCCCTGCGCAACGTCCGACGCGGGTCAAGTGCCATCGGCATTTGCGTTAGGGGCATGCCGTACATCCGTGAAGTGGCATCGCGGCTGTGCGAGGATGGACCGCCGCCGCTCACGTTAACCGCGTGTTGCGCGCGAGGGACGAACTTCCCGTCCGGCGACGTGATCGCCTGGCGGGAGGCGGACACGGCCAACGCCATCGAAAGGCCCGTGCCCACCCAACATGGGGCGAGGAACCTGCAGGCGCAGCAGACCCGCCCAGCGTCAGGCGTCCCCTGGCTGCGACCCAAGCGCGCCACCGGCCCGAACCGACGAACAGCCAGGAACCGGCAGCGATGCGTTCCCTCCAAGCCCCCCAACTCGAACAACAAACCGAACCGCCAGAAAGGAGCCAACCGAGACCCTCTCCCCCGAACACGCTAAACTATACCGATGATCGAGACTGCCCGAGCGGCAATTGGCGATGATCCTGCGGCGGCAGCACCCCCGCGCCCCGCGTTCGGTGAGCTTGAAACGCGCCTCAAGGCGCACCGGCTCCCGGCGGAGCGCATCGACGCCATCCGTGAAGCGTTTCACACGGCTGAACGCGCCCACGAAGGCCAGCTCCGCAAGTCCGGCGACCCGTACATCTGCCACCCTCTTGAAACCGCCCTCATCCTGACCGGCATCGAAATGCTGGACGCGCCCACCCTGCAGGCGGCGCTCTTACATGACGTCGTCGAAGACTCCCCCATGACGCTCGACGAGATGCGCGAGGGCTTCGGCGCGGAGATCGCGGAACTTGTGGACGGCGTCACAAAGTTGTCTCGCCTCGCCGCGCAGCCCGCCAACGCCAGCGTCTACCAGGCCGAAAGCCTCCGCAAAATGCTCCTCGCCATGGCGCAGGATGTCCGCGTCGTCCTCATCAAGCTGGCCGACCGCCTCCACAACATGCGCACGCTGGACGCCCTCGCCCCTGAGCAGCGTCACCGCATCTCGCTGGAGACGCGCGACATCTACGCCCCCCTTGCCCACCGGCTCGGCATTGACAGCATCGAATCGGAACTCCATGATCTCGCATTCTTCCACCTGGAACCCGCGCGGTATCGCCGCATCTCCTACCTCGTCGCCGCCCGCCTCACGGAGCGCGAAACGGGAGTCCGTGAGGCTCTGACGGCCTTGACGGAGTCCCTGGCTGAGCAGGGCTACAAGGACGTTGAGATTTCCGGCAGGACCAAGAGCATCTACAGCATCGCCCAGAAGATGGAGCGCTACCGCGAGATCGGGCGCGATTTCGAAGACATCAACGACCTGCAGGCCGTCCGCGTCGTCGTGAAGGACGTGCAGGACTGCTACGGCGTGCTCGGCATCATCCACGGCATCTGGCGCCCCCTGCCCGGCCAGTTCGACGACTACATCGCCAACCCGCGCCAAACCGGCTATCAATCCCTCCACACAACCGTCGTCACGCCGGACGGCAACACCCTGGAGGTGCAGATTCGCACGGCGGACATGCACCAGACGGCGGAATACGGCATCGCGGCGCACTGGCGCTACAAGGAGGGCGCGGCGGGCGGCGAGTTCGATGAGCGCATCGCGTGGCTGCGGCAGCTCCTTGATTGGCAGCGCGACGTGATCGGCGCGCAGGAATTCGTCGATCAACTGAAGCACGAGATACTCGTCGACCAGGTCTACGTCTACACGCCCAAGGGCGAGATTCGCGAACTGCCGGCCGGATCCACGCCCATCGACTTTGCGTTCCGCATCCACACGGACGTCGGCTACGGCACGGCGGGCGCGAAGGTCAACGGGCGGATGGTCTCGTTGAGCTACACGCTGAAGAACGGCGACACCATCGAGATCATCCCGTCCAAGAACGCCAAGGGGCCGAGCCTCGATTGGCTGAACCCGGACCTCGGCTACGTGCGAACGGAGTTGGCGCGTTCCAAGATTCGCCACTGGTTCCGCGTGCAGGAGCGTTCGGAGAGCGCCGCGCGCGGCCGCCAGATGCTGGAACGCGAGGCGCGCCGGCTCCACATGCAGCTTGACCCGCAGCACCTGGCGACCCTGTTCGGCTACCAGACGGCGGATGAGTTCATCCTGGCGCTCGGCACCGGGCAGGTCGGCGTCAACCAGATCGCCGCCCGCCTCGCGCCCCCAAAGGAAGAGCCGGAGACAATCCAGATCCGCCCCTCCAGCGGCGAACTCGCCGTGAACGTGCCCGGGCTCGGCCCCACGCGCGCCCGCTCCGCGCCCTGCTGCCGCCCCATGCCGGGAGAGAAAATCCTCGGCTTCATCACGCGCAACCGCGGCGTCACCGTGCATCGGGCCGACTGCGACAACGTGCTCAACGAGGACGAGCCGGAGCGGTTGATGGACGTGAGCTGGCCGGATTTCGAGCAGAAATACCCCTCCACCGTCGTCATTTCGTCGCAGGACCGCGTTGGGCTTTTGCGCGACATCACGACGCTCGTGTCAGCCGATCACATCAACATCACGGGGGTGCGTGATAGACACGATGCGGATAGGACGGTTACGATAACTCTCACGGTTGAAGCCAGCGGACTGCCGCAGGTCAGCCGCATGATGTCCCGGCTGGAAGACCTGCCGGGCGTCTTCAACGTCTACCGGACATCGAGGAGCAGGAGAACGTGACAAAGGGAATCTCGGCGGCCAAGGCGCATCGGCGCTCCCTCAGGAAGCGCGACGTCAACCGCCACCGGAATCGAACAATCAGGACACTCATCCGCAACGCGCGCGAGGACATCGAGGACGGGGTGGAGGAGGCGCCGGATACCGTGCGCCGCGCCATGGCCGCCCTCGACCGCGCGAAGGGCAAGACGCTGCACGGCAGGAACGTCGATCGGCGCAAGAGCCGCCTCGCCCGCCTCCTGAACAAGACCCAGGCCGCCTGATCTCCCCGCCGCGCCGATATGGCTGACATGACGATACACACCGACGGGACTCCCCGGTTATGTGAACAGGATCACGTGCCGGGGTGGCGGAACGGTAGACGCGGCGGACTTAAAATCCGCTTCCCCAAAAAGGAGTGGGGGTTCGAGTCCCTCCCCCGGCACCACTCACGCAAATCCCCTGAATTGACCTAAAGGCAATCACCCACGACGAAAAATGTCCAGAGACACGGTACGCATCCTCCACACGTCGGACGTGCACATCGGCGCGTTCACGGAGCGCTGGTCGCCCCAGCCCCGCAAGTGCCTCCACGCCTTCAAAATCGTCGTGGACCGCGCGCTTGAGGAAAAGGTGGACGCCGTCCTCATTGCCGGCGATTTCTTCGACCACAACCGCATTCGGGCGGATGTGGCGGACTACGTGATGGAGCAGCTTGAACGCCTGCCGATGCCGACGGTCATCCTGCCCGGCAACCACGACCCGCTCGAACAGAACTCCGTCTACTGGCGGATGGACCTGGAGGGCCGCACGCCCAACGTCTACCTGATCAAGGACCCGGAGGGCGAGACGGTGACGTACCCGGAGCTTGGCATCGCCGTGTGGGGCAAGCCGCACATCAGCTACGACGACGTGGACCTCTGCCCCCTCAAGGAGCCGCCGCCCCCCGGGCCGGAGCCCTGGCAGATCGCCATGTGCCACGGCCACTACGTGCGCGACGCGGCGGACGCGGGGCGCTCCTACCCCATCTTCCCTGCGGAGATCGCCAACTGCGGGCGCGATTACGTCGCGCTCGGCCACTGGGACGCCCACATGGACATCAGCGAGGGCGACGTGGTGGCCTACTACCCCGGCTCCCCCACGTGGGTGGGCCTCTCCTCCATCGTCGAGTTCTCAGACCCAAACGGCGCCCGCTCAGTAACAGTAACCTCCTTCCCCGTCTCCCCCTAATGTGACACGACCATTTGCCCCAAGCCCCCCATCCGCGTTACAACCCCATCAGACGACCAATCAACTGATGGGAGGAACTGCCATGACCACGACGAATGAGCATGAGACGACCGCCGCAGAAGAGCGCGAACAGCCCACAGACCCCGAACAGCCAACCGTTGAGGAACTCAAATCCGAGTTGGCCGCCCGTGATGAGCGCGTCGCCGCCCTCGAAGAACAAGTAATCACGCTCGAACGCGAGCTCTCAACGACAGTCTCCCGCTACCGCCTCGCCCTCCTGGACGCCGCCCCGGAAATCCCCGGCGACCTGGTCAGCGGCAGCTCCGCCGAAGAACTCGAAACCTCCCTGGCAAAAGCAAAGGAAGTAGTAGACCAAGTCCGAACCCGCCTCCTAGAAGGCATGGAGTCCGCGAACGAGAACACGGAGCAGCAGTCCGCTCACGGCATCCCCGCAGGCGCGCCGCCGCGAGCCCTCAACGACGCCTCAACAGACCTCACAACCAGGGACAAAATCGCCCTCGGCCTGGAAAGGCTCTAGGGGAGGCGCCTCCCCTCATTCCGGCGAAAGCCGGAATCCATCGGATTTGTCATTCTGAGCGCCCTTGGTGTCATTCTGAGCGCAGCGAAGAATCCAAAGCCCCAATTACCCATGCCGTTCACCCTGAGCGCAGTCGAAGGGCGCCCCTCCGTTTTTCCCGCGAAAACGGGAATCCATCGGGCCGCAGCTCTCCGGCCGCAATAACCGCGTGGGCGCTTGAGTTGACTTCTCTTAGCATTACAGTATTATAGCAATGTAGTAAGCAGGGCCATGGAGGGAAAATGCCGCAGATTCTATTGACCGACGAAACATGGGCGAGGCTAAAGGGCCGAGCCGAGCCGTTTGAAGACACTCCTGACGATGTCGTACGGCGGCTACTGGATGCGACGGACAACCAAGACCTGCCTGACGGCAAGGACGGATATGCAACAGGTAAAGTTCAGTCTCTGGACACACCTTTGCCTAGTGTTGTTACAGCTGGCCACCACTCAAACACACCCTCGATCACCGGTGCCCCTGCGCCTCAGAAACGCCGTCACTCTCGGCTGGGGCACGGGCTCAAAGTGCCCCAAGGTGATTTTCGTAATCCCATCCTTATGGTACTCCAAGAGATGGAGGGGCGCGGTCATGCCCGAGAAGTGCTGAAGGCCGTGGAGCGCAGGATGAGTAACCGACTTTCGCATGTCGATTATCAGATCCTCCCCAGTGGGCAGCAGAAGCGCTGGGAGAAGTCCGCTAACTGGGAGCGCCAGCAGATGGTCAATGATGGCCTGCTACGAAACGATTCACAGAGGGGCGTCTGGGAGTTGACCGAAGCCGGCTGGGCAGAGGCCCGCAAGATCAAGGGCGCAGGGGAATGATGTACTCATCGCACAGATACGGACAATGCATGACCAAGAGTTATCGGACTATCTGCCGCTATTGCCGTAAGCCCGTAGTGTACTGGGAGTGTTTCCACGGCTCCAGGGTGTTCTTCGACCCGTCCGACCGTGGCGAAGGCAAGCATTCCTGCAATCAATACTACGTCAGTCGACGATGGCGATGGTGATGCTTACGTATACGACCCTTATCCAGACAGGGCCAGATTCCCGCTTTCGCGGGAATGCGAGCGAGGAGCGCGACAGCTGCGCCTCATCCCGTCCTGTACAATAAAACCATCATGGGCGCCTTCGAAGTACGAATGACCGTTTCCGATCCCTCCGGCGAAAACCCGCGAGAGGTCGACGCTCTCGTGGACACCGGATCGCGGCGCACCATGCTGCCTGGCGATATGCTGCACCGGATGCAAACGCCCGTTAAATGGCGGCGGCAATTCGAGATGGCGGATGGCCGCGTCGTCGAGATGGACATGGGAGAAGCGCGCGTTGCGGTCAACGGCCTCGACACCGTAACCCAGGTCATCTTCGGCCCGGACGGCTGCCAGCCGCTGCTAGGCGCGATAACCATGCAGGAACTGGACCTGATTGTCGATGTCCCCAACGAACGACTAAGGCACGACGCAGGGCCGTTTCATCTCTAGGGGCGCTCAGACCCCCTAAAGAATGATATCGATGACGTTGCTTCCCCCGACAGCATTCCTGAGCGTGGGTCCGAGGAGTTGCAACAGGTGAACGTCAACCCCCTGCCCCTGCAAGTCGCTGATCAAGCCTGAATAGCCGGTATCTCCGCTGATGAGGACGAAAACTGTTTCCTCCGGGTTTTGTCCGCACACGCTCTTGGCTTCGGCAATGAGCTTGTCATCCACGTTGTCGTCGATCGGTCGAGCCCGCCACCCAAGCTTGCTAAGTTCTTCGAGTGCCGCAGACTGATTCGTCCCGCCGAAAGCCTTGAACGTCTCAACCAATTCCCCTCCAAAGTGCCCTTGCAGCGCAGCCCTCATCCTGCGGCTCACGTCCTGAACACTCTTGGCGGCAACGCCCACGTTCTGGAAATCCCAAAAAACGAGCAACCGCGTCCGATTGGTCATTGAGTCGCCTCCTTCAAGAAATGCCAGGGAACAGTTTATCGCTCGGCTGCGTGGAGTGCATGATCAGAATGACCCTCGTATGTCAGGCCTGTCAGAAACAAGCCGCGTCATCGCAGCCAGCGCATCTGTGACTTGTGCGTATGAGGAGAGAATCATTTCCCCTTGATTCGTCTTGAGCAGGACTTCAACCTCGTTGACCCTGCTGCCAATCGTATTGACGTCAGTGTCCAGGACTTGGGCCACTTCCTGTTGCAGTTGTTCGGCGATCTCAACGACACATTCTTGCCGTATCTCAGATAGCGCGTCATCGCCCAGGCTCTCGAATATGACCAGGGAAGATGAGGCAGTAGGCTCAGCGGCATTTTCCGGCCAGTCGAACTCCACACCGTGTCCTCTCAGCACAGATGCCATGTGTTCAAAGGGAACATGAAACAACTCGACACCGAAACTCCGCATGAGGGCTTGGGACGGCGCGGACCACCTGCCTGCGAGAACGGCTATCGACTTGCGGATTGTGGGGTGGGACTTCCGCAGGTTGTAATGAGCGACACACAACCAGCTGCCCTTGTCCCTGTTGTGTTTCGTATACCTGATGTACTTGGGGTCAATCATGATCACCGGCCGGTCATCACTGTCGAAGACCACGGCGTCGATCTGGTAATCGTTGCCCGTCCCGTTCCTGAGTCTCTCCGGGCGGATGCTGTACCCGCGAGCCTCTACGATCGGGCGCAGGGTTTCGCGGACAGCCTCCTCGAAGAGCTTGCCCACGGCTTCACCAAGAGCGCTGGCAGCATTTCTAGGCATCTAGGAGTTTCTTTACTTCGTTAGCGTGAGCACGCTCTCTCGCAGCGGAACCTTGTGCCGCTGGGGGTTGTGCCCCCACTTGCCGCCGCGAGTACGCAACTCTTCGACATCGTATGACGTAAAGCCGCTGGCCAACCCCAGCCGCCCAAGTATGTGCTCGGTGGCTACATGCACCCCGTATGGCGCCGAATCGCCGACGACCAGGACAAAGCGTCCGCCCGGTTTGAGCGCTCGTTCCGTGCTCTGCATAACACGAAGCATGTCCTCGAAGTAACCGGCAACCACATAATCGTAGGTTTTCTTGCCGCTCTTCACGGCCCGCATGTCAGCCAGGCGGCTGATGATGTCAGCCAGATCAGCGTGAACGTCGGGGGCCGCGGCGCGAATGCCCGGGCATTCACGCACACCATTCATTGCCGACATCGAAACTTGCGTTGTCGCCGCCATGACGAGGTGGTCCCGGATCTCACGCGTGATGTCCGCCCACGACGACATCTCACCCCAGAAATACGTCTCCAGGCGCGTGCGGTCCGCGTAATCGTAGTTATTCAAATAGGGTGGTGACGTAACGACCAAATCCAGAACCTCTTCACCCGTATAGTCGCCAAATTGACGGGCATCGCCAAGCAGGACCTGGTGCGACGAAAAGGGCAACCCAAATCCCTGTACCACCTGCAGGTCGTCGAGCATCTTGTGGCATTGAATCTGAAACTCGCTGAGCGCCTGCCGTTCCACCTTGCGTTCCGCGTACTTGCTCGGCGCGATGTACGGCCACCCGGCGCCCGCAGTCGTAACGACTCTCAATGTTGTGGTCAGCGCGAGCTTGAGAAAGTCCCGCGACTCCTCTGCCATATCAGTGTGTCCGATAACCTGCCTCAGCGCGGCGAGTTCCTGCAAATTACCCTGGCTGAAGCACTTGTAGATAAGCGCCGGCCAGATGCCCTCGTAGTCAGTCTTCCTCATGGCATCGCGGGCCCGGTCGAGTGTTTCTGCAACCAGCTTGGCAAGCCCGGCAAGGTCGTGATTGAGAAAGAGTTTCGTTCGTGCCACCCAGTGCACGAATCTGTGAGCCTCTACGCCAACCGAGTGGACGCCAAGCATACGTGCTGCGAGCGAGGTCGTGCCTGTGCCCAGGAATGGGTCGCCAACTGCATCTCCGGCGCCGATGCCATACTGGCTGATCTTTTGCCTCAACGAATTTGTGGGAGTAGCCTGCCGGATATGTGAACCAGCGGTGTATCGGAGCCTTTAGGCTGTCCTTGAAAGAACCGTAATCGCGGGTGTTGGCGGCCTCATCACTTGAGCCGGAGTTCGGGGCGGGGGCCGGCGCTCCTCGGGTGTAGATGGCCAGTGACTGTTGATCTCTTACCGCAACGGCATCGTCTCCGTTCGTAGCCAGGCCCCGAGACACGCCGGTTGCAGTCATTATCGCCCTCACTCAGTACAAATGTGCCGACAGTGTATCACGAAAACACGCCGCGCTCACCCCGTAGGGTGAGCGCGGCATCTTGGCTCAACTTTCCGCTCTACCGCAAATTCCCCTGCAACTCCTCGATCGTCTCCTCCGCGTCGTTCACCATCTCCATCAAAATCGTCCGCGCCGGCTTCCGCTCCTTCAGCATCCCGCCGATCTGCCCGGACGGATTCCCGATCAGATCGAGCCTGCCCGCCTTGCGCGCCGCTTTCGTGAACGGCTCCTGGATCAGGCCCTGCAGCGGCATCGGCAGCGCCTCCAGACCGGAGGCCGCCCACTTCAGCTTCACCGCGTTCTGGTACGCCCGCTGCTGCTTGCCGGACGAGAACTTGCTCGTCGTGAACTCATCCGAGCGCGCCCCCAGGATCTGGTCCTTGTGCGCGTCCGGGATGTTGTTCTCTTCCGCCACCAGGAAAGCCGTGCCGACCCAGCAGCCCTGCGCCCCAAGCGCCCGCCATACGCCGCCGCACGTGCCGCCCGGTCCCGATGCCGCCCCGCCGCAAGCACGGGCCGCGGGGACACCTCGTCCACTACCTGCGGCACCAGCACGAACGTGGAGATGTTTGCCCGTGTGGCCGCCCGCCTCCCGTGCCCTGCGCCGTGATGATGTCCACGTCCGCGGCAAACCTGCCGCTGCGCGTGGCGCACCGCGCCCGTCATGCCGATCAGCTTCATCCCCTGCGCGTGCGCCTGCTGCGCGAACCACTCCGGCGGCTCGCCCGTCGCTGCGGCGAACAGCGGCACCTTGTTGTCCAGGACGATCTCAAACTTCTTGCGCAGCAACTCCGTGGACATCGGCGGCTGCTCAGAGACTTCCTCCGCCTCGAACCCATATTCCTCAATGAGTTCCTGCACGAGCGCCACGTGCTGCGGGTACTGCGGCGCAACCTGCGCATACAGCTCCCGGTTGCTCGTCGCCGTCACCTCGGCTCGCGTTGCCGGAACCAGGAAGTCCACCCCGTACGGCTTGTCGCCCACGAGCGACTTCAGCCGGCGGATGCCCTCGTCCATCTCATCGAGATTGCGGAAATTGTCGCCCAGCACCCCAAGCGCCCCGGCGTTCGTGATCGCCGCCACCATCTCAACCGGTGTCGGCGCAAGGTCCTGGCTGCCGCCCACGGCCATGCCAGCCAGCAGTATCGGGTACTCCATGCCGAGCGTGTCGCACAGCGGTGTGTGTAGCCTGTTTGCCATTGTGTCCTCCTATCCTCTAGCGCAGGTTGCCCTGCATCCGCTCGATGGTCTCCTCCGCCTCATTCACCATGTCCATCAGGATGTCGCGCGCCGGCCGCCGGGCCTTGAGCATCCCGCCCACCTGCCCCGCGCTCGCCGCGTCGATGTCCAGCCGACCCGCCTGCCGCGCGCCCGCGTACAGCGGCTCCATCAGGATGCCCTGCAGCGGCATCGGCAGCGGCTCGATCCCGGACGCGGCCCACGCCTCCTTGACCGGCGTCTTGTAGCTGCGCGACTGCTTGCCGGTGTTGTACCTGGTCAGCGTGAAATCCTCTGACCGCGCCCCGACGATCTGCTCCTGGTGCTCCAGCGGAATCGCGTTCTCCTCCGCGACCAGGAACGCCGAGCCGATCCACACGCCCTGCGCGCCAAGCGCCATCGCGGCGGCAATCTGCCTGCCCGACCCGACTCCGCCCGCCGCGAGCACGGGCGTATCCCCCATCGTATCCGCCACCTGCGGCACCAGCGGGAACGTCGCGATGTTGCCCGTGTGGCCGCCCGCCTCCGTGCCCTGCGCGATGACGAAATCCACGCCTGCGGCCTTCTGCCGCTGCGCGTGCCGCACCGCGCCGACAACCCCGCCAACCTTCATCCCGTGCGCGCGCGCCACGTCCATGATCATCGCGGGATCGCCCAGACCGGCGACGAAGATCGGCACGTTGTGATCCGCCACGACCTCGAACTGGCGGCGCAGCAAATCCGGCGACATCGCCTCCGCATCGTCATCGGCCAGCGCGACGTCCGGCAGGTTGTGCTCCTGGATCAACTCCTTGACGAAGCCGACGTGCTGCGGGTGCTCGCGTTCCAGCCGCTCCCGCACCATCGCCTTGGTGTCCTGCGCCCCCATCTCCGCCATCGTGGCAGGCAGCAGCAGGTCGATGCCCAAAGGCCCGCTCGAAAGCTGCTTGAACTCACGGATGCACCGGTCGATCGTGTCCGGCTTGCGGCTGCCGCATCCCATCACGCCCAGTCCGCCTGCCTCCGTGACGGCGGCGGCAAGCCGCGGCGGGCTGGGCATCCGGTCGTCCATCCCAAGCGACATCCCGGCCAGCAGAATCGGGTACTTGATTCCGAGCAAATCCGTTAACGGTGTCGTCAGACGATCCATCGTCTCATCCCCTCTCCCCAGTTCACCACACCACGCGCGCCGCATCCCAACGCGCCGCGCCTGTCACCAATCCACGCGAACGGTGACGGCTTATGGTAAACCCGCCATGCCCTCCCCGCAAGCGCGAGGCAGGACACGGCGGGTCAGCAGACAGGAGAAGGGCGTTCGATTAGACGACGCTGGCGCGCTGCTGGCGGCCCACGTACCCCACCACAACCACCTTGCGCTCCTCATCCCATGTGAAGGCGACCCGGATCTGCCCGGGCGTTGCGCCCTGTGCCGCGCCCGATGTGCTCCTCCAGCGTGTACGTCTTTCCGTCGTCGTTCGTCTGGTAATCGGAGCGGTGCCTGCCGGGCGCGCCGTCAAGCTGCACGGGGCGGTAGCGCCAGCCGCACGTCGTGAACAGCGACACGTCCAGGTTCCCCACGGGCTTCTCGCCCGTCCGCGAATTGCGGTACGTCGTCGCCAGCCACTCCAGCGCGCTGTACACCTGGTTCGGCTGGTCGAAGTACATCTTGTGCTCGGAACCGCTGTTCAGTGCGAGCCGCAGCTCGTCCGGCCACCGGTTCTCGACGAACTCCAGCACCGACGCCACGTCGCCAAAGTCCGGCGGCGCGGCAAGCGTCTCCGCGATCTCCGGCTCCGGCGTGTCCTCCTCAACAACCTCGGCAACAGGTTCCTCAACCGCAACCGTCTCCGCCTCCTCCACCTCAACGATTTCGACGGCGGGCGGCGCGGCGGTTACCTCCGCCGCCGGCTCCTCAACCTCAACGGCGGCCGGGCCGTTGGATTCAGTCGCCTCATGGGTTGCCTTATGCTCGAGTATGAGCGCCTGGAAATATGCCTCTGTGGCCTGCGCGGCGCACCTAAGCTGCACATTCTCCCGTTGCAGCGCCTCCACCATCTCGCGCAGATACTGCTTCTCAGCCTCGTCAGCCGGGGACTCTTCATCGGATGGAATGATCTCCTCGATGATCGACTCCGCCTCGATAAGCGCCGCCGCTTCCTCCAACGCCTGCATCGCCAGCGCAATCTTGTCGCGCAGGTGGGAGCGGTCGTCCTGGGGCAGATCGACGGCGAGCGCTTGCGGCGCCGCCTCTACCTCCTCTTCGTGCTCCTCCTCAACGTCCGGCTCGTCCTCAATCTCCTGTAGCGATTCATGGAGAGTCAGCGCAATCATCAGGTTAACGTCGTCCGATGAATACTGCGGATGCGCCGACGCAAGCGTTGTCGATAGGTTCTCCCCGGGCGCGCCGAATGTGGAACCGCCGCTTTCGGCCACATCATCGACTGCCGCCTCCACGATTCCCCGCAGTTCAACCCGTGACTCGCGCCACACGGTCAGCACGGACTCGGCGATTGCATCGACAACAAGGGCCGCGTTTCGCACGGGCTGAATCAGCATGATGGCCGGCGCGTCCGGCACGTCCGACTCACGAAAGCCGCGAACGGACACGTGCCCGATCAGCGCGTTGTTCAGGGCAGCCCGCGCCTCTTCAGAAACGCGCGCCCTGTTGGCCAGCGCCCACCGCGCCACGTTTTTCTGGTGTTCCTCGTCCAAAGACTGGAAGATATCCGTGTGACCTGCCGCCCCGGTTTCCGGGCGCAATGCAACAACCATTCCCGTGTCCTCCTGTTTCCCACGCGCTTCCCTGCCGTCACCCTGACGGCTATTTAATGATAAACCAGCGGCGCAACGGCTTTCCTCACACAACCGGGGATCCTGGTTCTCCGGTTAGGATAGAGTCAAGGAATTACGCGCACCGAAAGGATCAAAACAGTGCCTACGTTTGGCGACCTGGAACGCGCCCTGCCAAGCCTCTATGAATACAGGTGGTTCATAGCAGTTGGCGCCATAGTGATCGGCGCCGCATTCGCCTGGCTCGTCGTGAGCAAAGAGTGGCATAGGTATGTGTGGGAGCATCGTGTGCCGTTCGCGATTGGCGGCGCGCCGGTTGTCCTTGTCGGGCTATTCCTGGCCTGGTCACTGGCGTCGCCGCTCTTCATCAACGTCACCGTCGAGGAGGAGTTCCCGTTCGCCGCGCAGGCCATCGTGCCCGAGGGCATGGAACGCGAGGACGTTGAGAGCGCAATGGCGAGCATGGCAATGGTGGACGATCCCGTGATGGTGGAGGACATGCCGCCCGGTTCATCGATGACTGCATCGTCCATGGTGATGGCGGGCACACCGGTCATGGCCGTCGAGGCCGAAATGATGTCCGATATGGAACAACAAAGCGCGCCGGTCGCGCTAAAGGCCGGCAGTTTCCGCGATGCGGACAGCTTCCACAGGGGCAGCGGCGATGCGACGATCTATTCCGCGCCCGGGGGCGGTCTCTTGCTGCGGCTTGAGGACCTGAACGTCACCAACGGACCGGCTCTGCACGTCATCCTTTCTCCCCATCCGGATCCGATGCGCCCGTCGGACGTCAAGCAGCCCGGCTACGTGGACCTTGGCCCGCTCAAGGGTAATCGCGGCGATCAGAATTACATGATTCCCGCCGGCGTGGACGCTTCCGCAATGGGCAGCGTCGTTATCTACTGCAAGCCGTTCTCCGTCGTCTTCAGCGTGGCCTCATTGAACGACTCATAGCCCCTGGCCTCGACCAGGATTCTCTCCCTCTCTTGCATCGTCGTTAGGTTGCGATGCACATTAAAGGCGTCTTGCCCTTCGCGCCCGGAACCTCACGGGGAGGAACAAACCGATATGACGGAACGACTCGCCCGACTCAGCGCCCGCAGGCCCATCGTGACCATCCTCCTGTGGGTGGCGGTTGCCCTCCTTGGCGGAGCGCTCATCGCGCAGCTCCTGGACAGCGCATTGACGACGGAACTCAAGCTCGGCAGCGGATTTGAGTCCCAACGGGCGGAGCAGCTGCTCGAGGATCGGATGCGCGGGCCGAAACCGATCACGGAGATGGTCATCGTCCAGTCCGAAAGCCTCACCGTTGATGATCCCGCATTCCAGTCCCGCGTCACGTCGCTAACCGGACAGATCCAGGAATTGGGCGATGACGTCATTGACGAGGTCCTGAACTTCTACGCGCTAAGCCAACAGAACCCCCTGCAGGCCGCTGTCCTCGTGTCTCAGGATCGCCGCACCACTTTGGTTCCTGTGATCATGACGGGCGACCTGCAGGAGGCGGAAGACAACGTCCATTATCTCCTTGACCTTGCGAAAGAAGAGAACGGCAAGGACGGATTCCGTGTCCTGACGGTCGGCGATGCTAGCATCTCCCTCGAACGCAACGAACTGTCCGAACAAGACCTGCAGCAGGGCGAACGAGTCGGTATTCCCGTCGCGCTGATTATCCTCGTGCTGCTCTTCGGCGCCGTCGTCGCCGCCCTTGTCCCCATTGGACTCTCGCTGATCTGTGTCATTGCAGCCTTGGGCCTCGCGGCGGTCATCGGACAGTTCTACGAGTTGGTCTTCTTTGTCCAGTTGATGATCATCATGATTGGCCTGGCCGTGGGCATCGACTACTCCCTCATCATCATTTCGCGGTTCCGCGAAGAGTTGGAGAGAGGGCTGTCCGCCTTTGACGCGACGGTAAAGGCGGGTGAAACGGCGGGGCGGACCGTGTTGTTCAGCGGCGCAACCGTGGTCGTCGCCCTCTGCGGCATGTTCGTCGTCCCGTTCGGCTTCTTCCAGTCGCTCGCCATCGGCGCAATCCTCGTCGTCATCGTCGCCGTCGCCGCCAGCCTCACTCTCCTTCCGGCGGTCATTGCCCTCATGGGGCCCCGGGTCAACATGCTGTCCATCCCCAGGTTCGGGCGGTCTCAGCCGCGTGCGGAACAGGAAAGCGGGGGCGGCTTCTGGGATCGAATCACCCACGTCGTCATGCGCAATCCCGTCCTAAGCATCGTGCTCGTCGGCGTTCCGATGGTCGTCGCCACGTATTTCTATTTCGACATCGAGACCGGCCTGAACGGCGTGGACGTCTTCCCCGGAGAAGCGGAGACCCGCGAGGCGTTCTTCGTCATGGAGGAGAAGTTCTCATTCGGCCTGATCGACCCGACGGAGGTCGTCATTGACGGCGATCTCGCTGATCCAGGCGTCCAGGGCGCCGTGCAGCAGCTCCAGGCCGCGTTGCTGGCCGACCCCGCATTCCCGTTGCCCACGCTGCTCGAGCCGAACACCGCCAATGACCTGGGGCTCCTGCGCGTCGTCATTCCGGGCGAGCCTGCGAGCCATTCCGCCGTCGATGCCGTGAATACCATCAGGGATACGCACATCCCCGCCGCGTTTGACGGCGTGGACGCGGAGGTGCTCGTTGGCGGCAATTCCGCTGTCGCGGCTGAGGTCTTTGACGTCGTTGCCCGCTACACCCCCATCGTCTTCGCCTTTGTGCTCGGTGTCAGCTTCCTGATCCTGATGGTGGTGTTCCGCTCGATAGTGATCCCCATCAAGGCCGTCTTCATGAACCTGCTGTCCGTCGGCACGGCATACGGACTGCTCGTCCTGGTCTTCCAGAAGGGCTACGGCAGAGACCTGCTGGGATTCCAGGAGGCTGCCGTCATCGACGTTTGGATTCCCCTGTTCCTGTTCTCCATCCTGTTCGGCCTCTCGATGGACTACCACGTCTTCCTGCTGAGCCGTATCCGTGAGCGGTTCGACCAGACGGGCAACAACCTTGAAGCGGTGGCATTCGGACTGCGGGAGACCGCCGGCCTCATCACCGGCGCGGCCCTGATCATGGTCGCCGTCTTTGGCGCATTCGCCTCCGGTCAAACGATCATCAACCAGCAGGTCGGCTTTGGCCTCGCGGTCGCCATCTTCCTCGACGCGACGCTGGTGCGTTCCGTCCTCGTGCCCGCGACCATGGAGCTGCTGGGAGCGCGCAACTGGTATCTGCCCGGCTGGCTAAGCTGGCTCCCGGACGTCCGCATCGAGCCTGCCGAAGAGCACGAGGCTCCCGCTTAAAGAAGAATGGCGGCGCTCCCACGTTGGGAGCGCCGCCCGATTCCATCGAAACGTGGCCGTCTACCCTGTCGGCGCAGGCCCGAGCACGCGATACCCCTGGTTCTCCTCGGTGCGGTCGGCAACCGGTAGAATCTCGATCACGACGTTGGAGAGGCCCACAACCTCGCCGCGCGAGTCGAATGAGTAGTTGTTGCCGATCGTGCCGCTCCACGTAACCTCATAGAGGCAGTCGCGGAACGCGTCCGCGTCCTGGTCGTCCTCCGTCTCCTTCAGGCATTCCGCAGTGATGTACACGCTGTCATACGCGGAACCCAGGTACCACGGCAGCGTCACGTAGTTGTACCGCGCCCGGAAGGCCTGCAGAACGCTCTGTCCCTTGTCATTGGCAGGGTCAAGATCCGCGATCACCGCCTTCAGTCCCGTCGCCGCCTCGCCCGCAACCTCAAGCGACGTCGAGCCGATGGACACAACCTCGCTGTAGATCGGCTTGTCAAACCCGATCTCGCGCGCCTGCTTGATGATTGAGCCTGCGCTGGCCTCCGCCTGCGCCGCCACCAGCAGCGCGTCCGGATTCACCTCGCGCAGCAGGGTCAACTGCGTCCTGAAATCCAGTGTCTCCGTCTGGTAACGCTCCAGGCCGACGACCCGCCCGCCAAGAGCCTCAAACCGATCGGAAACACCGCGCCGCACTCCCTCCGCATAGTCCGTCGACTCGGAGATCGTGGCCAGCGTCTGGATGCCGTCTGCCCACAGCAGGTTGCCCGTCTCGATGCCCAGCTTCTCATCGCTGATCGCGGTGCGGAAGATATAGTCGCCCGCGTCCGCGATATCCGGGTTCGTCGCCGATGACGAGAACAGAACCACGCCATCCTCCTCGGCCAGGGGCGCCGCGCCCAGCATCGCGCCGCTGCAGGACGTGCCGAGAATGATCTTGATGTCATCCACGTCCGTCAGCTTGTTGTACGCCGTGATTGCGTCCTGGGCGTTGCACTTGGAGTCCTCGGCAACCAGCTCGAGCGGCGTGCCGTTGATGCCGCCGTCCTCGTTGATCTCCTCCATCGCCAACTGCATGGCCCGGTGGGAGAGGTTCCCGTACGTTTCGCCGGGGCCGGTAAGCGCCGCCATAACGCCGATGCGGTAGGTCTCCGGTTCATCGTCCCCGGTACAGCCCGCGGCAGCGCCGATGATCAGCATGCAGGACATAACGAGCAGAAGTGGCGCGATAATCGGGTGCTTCATCTCTTCCTCCTTGCGTACCGGCGGCTCGTCTGAAACATGGTGGGCGATAGAGGATTTGAACCTCTGACCTCAGCGATGTCAACGCTGCGCTCTAACCAACTGAGCTAACCGCCCACGCCACCCGTATCATGCGCGTTGCCGCAACACTGTGCGGGTGAGATTCATTCTATGTATGCCGCGCCCCTCCGTCTACCGCTCCCCAGCCACGTACCCGCTCTCCTCAAACAGCGTACGCACCGGCAACCCGATGATCGACGCCACCCGCGCCTCCGGGTGCGTCTCCAGGTAAGACCGCACGATGGCGTAGCCGATCGAATACCCTGCCCACACCGGCACGCGGTCGTCGTCCCCGTACAGGTAGCGGCGAATCTCCAGCGGATCGGTATCGTTCAACCGGCTCTCCACGTTGGGCCAGATGGCGCGTTCAACCTCCGGCGCGAGCGCCCCGACCCAGTGCGGCCGGTGTTCCGGCACGATGCCGCCCGCAAAGGCATCGGCAATCCCCTCGGTCACCATCGCGTCCAGCAGGGTGTCCGGCTCATTGTTCTTGACGTAGATCATGCGCCCGCCGGTGAGGCCGCGCGGGAACAGCCAATTGCGGACAAGATGGACGTATTCGTGCGCCGTGATATACGCCAGCGTCTCCGTCCAGTTGTGCGCGGGCCACACGAATACGAGCGTCACGCCGGAGCCGAGGCTGACGCCGTTCGCGTATTGCAGGGCCTGGGTCAACCCGCGGCTCTCGCCGTCCCCCATGAGGATGACGACGCGCGCCATGAGGTCCGGTCGCGGCAGGGCCTGTGAGCACCGGTAGAGCGTGTCTTCCACGATGCCGCGCGGCCCGGCGGCGTCCGCGGCGTTCACCGCGCGGATGAACGCGTTGAGCTCAGGATCGCCCGTCTGCGTCATCGTCCAGTGCTCGCCGATGTCGATGAACGACGGCTGCTCCCCGGCCAGCAGGCGCCGGACGTAGAGCCGCAGCCGCTGCTTGAACAATTCCAGCGGGGGCTGCCCAACCTGGCCGAGGGCCTGTTCCGCGAAGTGCCCCTCCAGGCGGTACGCGGGAACCACCGTCATCTGACGCGGTAGCCGCCTGCCTGTCATGGCGAGTTGCGCGCGGACGTGGCGAGCGGTCGCACGGGCAGCGGCTCTACCCGATTGCGCCGGACTCCTCGAGCCCCGCGTATTCCTCGTCGGACATCCCCAGGATGCCGGTCAGTACCTCCCGCGTGTGCAGGCCGGGCGTGGGCGCGCCCATGCGAACACTGCCCGGCGACTCGCTGAATTTGATCGTCATGCCCGGGTGCTCGACGGGGCCCGGCACGTTGTGATTCACTTCAACGACATAGCCGCGAGAGCGAAGCTGTGGATCGAGGTACAGATCCTCGCCGGTGGCCGCCATGCCCGCCGCAACCCCGGCGCGTTGGCACGCGTACATGACCTGGTGCGCCGAGCGGGTTTGCGTCCACGCCGTGATCTCTTCATCCAGGGCGTCGTGGTTCAACTGCCGATCCGCGAACGTTGCGAAACGCGGGTCGTTGACGAGTTCAGGCCGCCCAATCACCTCCGCCAGCGCGTGCCATGACGCGTTGTCGTCGTCCGGGCATGAGATGGCGCACCACCGGTCGCCGCCCCCGCACTCATAGACGCCCTGTGGCGCGGCGTTCGGGTCGCGATTGCCCCATGCCTCCGCGGACTCCGCCCCGAACTGCGTCTCGAGGAACGCGAGGCCGATCATGCTAGCGGCGGCCTGGAACTGCGGAATCTCAATGTACTGCCCCTGCCCCGTGCGCTCGCGGAAATGCAGCGCCGCCATGATCGACAACGCAAGGTTGCCGGCGGTGATGAAGTCCGGGTAGGCGTTCCTGCCGCGCGCGGGCCATTGCGCGTCCGGCTGCGCCCACAAATAACCCAAGCCGGTGAACGAGGTCAGGCACTGGCCGACTGCTGTAAAATTTCGCATCGGCCCCATCGCGCCGTAGCCGGGGCAGCTCACCATGATCAGGCGCGGGTTGACCCGCTTGAGCGCGTCATAGTTGATGCCGAATCGGTCGATCGCGCCCGGCGCGTTGTTCTCCACGACCACATCCGCCTCCGCCGCAAGCCGCCTGAACAACTCCTGCCCGTCCGGCGTATGCAGATCAATGGCGATAGACCGCTTGTTGCGGTTGTTCTCGCCATAGGCCGCGTTGGTGCTGCGCCATGCCGTCGGGTTGCGCTCGCGGTCGTGAACCCGCCCGTCCGGGAACTTGGTCGATTCGACCTTGATGACGTCCGCGCCGTAGTCGGCGATGAATCGCGTGCCGAACGGCGCGGCCCACACCCGCTCGAATGCGAGTATCCGCACGCCGTCCAGCGGTAGGCGGGATTCCCGCGCTCCGTTCGACGCGCCCACCGGAACCGCCTGGCGCTCGGCGGGCGCGGTCCCAAGAATCTCATCCTGGTGCTGCCCCAGCAGGGGCGCGGGGCGGCGGACGCTCAGGGGGCTCGCGCCGAAACGCGCCGTCCCGCCCGGGATCTTGTATTTGCCCAGGACGGGATGCTCCATCGGCGAGAAGAAACCGTACACCTCCGCGTGCGGGTGCGCGGCGAAATCCGCCGGCGTATTCGCGGGCGCAACTGTGACGTGCCTCTCCACGCCGCCGCCCAGGTACTCCTCCGCTGTCATCGAACTGATGAAATCCTTGGCGATGGCCTGGATGCGGTCTGTCTTGTCGTCCCGCCCGCTTAGCTCGCGCATGGCGGGGTCGAGCAAAAACGGGTCGGCAACCCAATTGGCGAACTCAACCCACTGGCGCGGCGAGGTCAGCGCAAGCTGCACCCACACGCCGTCGGACGCCTGGAAATACTGGGTGGGGCCGGTGCCGCCCTTGCTGCCGCGCCGCCGAGTAAACGGAGCCGCTCAATGCGGTGACGGCTATATCCGCTCCAACAAAGTCTCGGTACGGGCCTGTGCGACCAAAGGGCGTGATGGACGTGACGACAATGGCGGGATTGACGGCGGCGAGATCGTCGTAGCCGAGGCCGCGCGCCTCCATCTCGCCGGGATGCCCGGATTCGAGAACAACGTCCGCGTCCCTGACCAGTTCAAGAAAACGCGCCTTGTCCTCCGCCGAATCGAGATCGAGCGTGACCCCGCGCTTGTTGGTGTTGAAATGGATGAAGAACAGGCTGTTGTCCGGCCCGGCCTCCCCGTGAGCGAACGGGGCCATGCGCCGCGACGGGCTGCCGGACGGCGGCTCGACCAAAATCACGTCCGCGCCCAGGTCGGCGAGAATGCGCCCGCACGGCTGCCCCTGCGGCCCCGTGAGGTCAAGCACGGTCAGCCCGCTGAGCGCCCCAGTTTCGCCTGCGCTCGTCCCGTTCGTCATGGCATCCTCACTTCAAAGCTTCACCGAAAGCTCACGCACAGAATAGGAGCGCCCGCCCAAAGCGTCAACGCAACGCGTGTCATTCTGAGCGCAGCGAAGAATCCAAAGCCACCAATTGCTCGCCAACTTTGCTTCCACAACCGACGCCTTAAACTGACATCATGAGCAAAACAGTAATGCTCCTGACGACGGTCGCCCTTCTCCTAACCGCCTGCGCCAACGGCGCCGCCCAACCAACGTCACCACCCCCCACAGCCCTGCCGCCCCCAACCCCCGCCGCCCCCAACCAGGACATGGACGTCGTAACAGTCCTCGAAAAAGACGCCATCCCCGCCATCCGCTCGCCGGAGTTCGTGGACGTTGACGCCGCCGAGTCGTGGATGAACCCCGATGAGCCGATCATCAGCGTCGAAATCGACGGCGACGCCCGCGCCTATCCAACCGCCATGCTCAGCCGCCACGAGATTGTGAACGACACCGTGGGAGGCGCGCCGATTGCGGTGACGTGGTGACCCCTCTGCTACACGGCCATCGTGTATGGCCGAGAGGTGGACGGGCAGTTGCTGACCTTCGGCGTCTCCGGCAAGCTCATCCTCAACAACCTCGTCATGTTCGACGACCAGACGGACTCCGAGTGGAGCCAGGCATACGGCGCGGCCATCTCCGGCCCCCTAGAGGGCGCGGAACTCGAACTGGTCGCATCGCGGCTAATGTCATGGGAGGCGTGGAAAAGCCTCTACCCGGACACCCTCGTGCTTGACAAGCGAGGCCTCTACCGCCGAGACAACTACGACACGTACTACACGAACCCGCAGGCCGGAATCCTGGGCCGGAGCATCAATGACCGGAGGCTCGGACTAAAAGACCTCGTCCTCGGCATAGAAATCGGCGAGGCACAACGCGCCTACCCCTACGACGCCCTGGCCGAAACGCCGATAGTGAACGACACTCTCGCCAACCACGAAATCGTAGTAATCCACGAACCGGACGCAGGCTTCGCCGCAGCCTACAGCCGCCGCCTAAACGATGCCGCCCACGCAATAGCCCAAGGCCCCTTCGGCATGAACGCCCCAAAAAACCTGACCTTTGAGCAGGCCAACGCGGCTCAGTTGGGGAACGACCCAACAGTCTCCAGCCCCGTAATGCGAGACCGCGAAACAGCCTCAATCTGGAGCGCCTACACAGGCAAAGCAATCTCCGGCCCGCTCGAAGGCGCAACCCTAACCCAAATCCCGACCACCCCATCATTCTGGTTCGCCTGGGCAGACCTATTCCCGGATACGGGGGTGTGGGGAGAGGAGTAGGATAGACGCCCCCGCCACACACCCCACCCCGCCGCGTCATTCCCGCGAAAGCGGGAATCTAGGACGCATTACGCCAACCGTGCCCGACTCCCAGCAGACTACCCCCTTAGCCGCACAGTAGTCTGCGTACCTTCCCCTCCCACTTCAAATCTGTCAGGGGCTGATCTGATGAGTTGCGTCAACTGCTTATGACCATAGTCGCTGGGCGTAAAGCCTTCCCTAAGGCGGCGCAGCGTAGTACCAACATCGGCCATGCGCGCCCAGCCATTATCCTTCGCTGTCGCCTCGATTGCCTGCCTCGTAAGTTCAATCCATCCCATCGAGGAAGGTTCCTCTTTGCGAGTCTCAGCCTTTTCCCCTGGCGCCAAGGTCTCCGTCACGACAAAAATGTCACATGCGCTCTTGAAAGCATCGGGGGTGTTATCTCGCCCAATGCCCATTGCAAACAAGCCCTGCTGACGAATTCGAGTTGCTAATCGAGTGAAATCGCTGTCGCTTGAGACGATACAGAACCCTTGCACGGACCCTCCATGCAGGATGTCCATGGCGTCGACTATCAGGGCAATATCCGTCGAGTTCTTTCCCTTGACGGTGTTGAATTGCTGTACAGGCTGGAGCGCATGAAGATTGAGGACATCCTTCCAACTCTTCATGGTGGACCCCGCCCAATCCCCATAGACCCGCCGCGTCGTGACAGCCCCATGCTTGGCAGCCTCGGCTAGGATCTCCTCAATGATCGACGCTTGAGCATTGTCCCCGTCAATCAACACGGCAATCCGTCGCGATTCAGTAGTCATGCACCAGATTCTAGCTGATGGCCAACCTCTCCGCGAACAATCACTGCGTCGCCCGGCCTCTCCCCGTCCCACCCCCCACCATATCCGCCACGGATGCCCCCAATGCGTCCGCTATCCGGGACAGCGCCCCGAACGATAGATTCTGCCTCCCGTTCTCAACCAGGCTGATGTAGGTTCGATCCAGACCGCACGCCTCCGCCAGTTCCCTCTGGGTCATCCTCCGACGCGAGCGCATCGCGCTGATGGTCGACCCAAGCGCGCCGAGCTGCTGCTCCAAGCTCGGCTTGACGCTCCCAAGCCCCACAAGCCGCCGGCCCTCACTGACCGCCTCAGGAGCGGCGTGCGCTATCGCGTCGCAGCCCAGAGATGCCGCCGTCACGCTCTGCCCCGCCAAAGCCTGCCCGCCGAGGATGATCCGGGGCGCCGAATCTCCCAACGCTCGAATCTCATTGGACGCCCGCGTCACGCGCGGCAGGGAACCCGGTAGCGTGGCAGACAGCGCGACCAAATCGGCAGCGCGGTCCCGCGCGAAGCGCGCCAGATCCTCGCCCGGCGTCCCCACCCCCAGGAAGTCCACGTCCCACCCGTCCATCGCAAAGAACTCCGCCACGAAACGCGCCCCGATGCTGTGCGGATCTCCCTCCGGCGGCGTCACCACAACCCGCAGCCCATTGCCGGGGCCTGGCGTCCGCCTCCGGCTCAGCGCGTCCAGCACGCCGAGGGTGATCGTCGTCGCCAGGTGCTCCTGCGCAACGTTGAGCAGTCCGCTCCGCCACCGTTCGCCAATCCTGGCCTGTGAGGGCGCAAGCACGTCCAGGCAGATGGCCGCAGCGCCCGCCCCCCCGCTCAGGGCGTGGTCGATCACCGAGTGCGCCAGCGCGGCCTGCCCGGCCACCAGGGCATCCAGGTATCTCTCCCGGGCCTCCGACAACTGCGTGTGCCCTTCCACTGCCCCTCACCCTTGCCAATCGGCTGATGTCGTGTATATTATACATGATATGAGGGATTGAGTGAGTCTTACTCGACTCCTGGAGCGTTGTTATCTAGTCCAGGCGCCAGTCGCCTGAACCGGGGCGGCCCTTCTCCTCCTCCTTTGCGAATCCCGTTCGTTTCCCCCCACCGCATGAATCGAACCGGGTCGCGAGGGACGGGCCGCCCCATCTCTCCCCCGCCTTCCTCCCCAACCCATCCCGCCCCGCGCTTGCTACAATAGCCCCATCGGTTGGGGGTAGAGTGACACGCCACGGGGCAGGAGGGACTGGGACATGACCGCCACGCAAGTTCAGGAAAAGCACGTCACCGTCAACGGGGTGAAGCTCCGCTATTTCGACTACGGCAATGAGGGCGCGATGCCCATGGTCTGCCTGCACGGCCACACCGGACAGGCACATATTTGGGACGAGTTCGCGGAGGCCATGGCGCCAAACTTCCACGTCGTCGCCGTCGATCAGCGCGGACACGGCGGCAGCGAGCACGCCTCCACCGGCTACGCGCGTGACCGCTTCGTCGAGGATTTGGATGAGCTGGTCGTCGCGCTGGGCTTTAATCGATTCGTACTGGTCGGCCTCTCCATGGGCGGCTGGCACTCCCTGCTCTACACGGGCGAGAAGCATCCCGAGAAGGTGGAGCGCATCGTCATCGTTGACATCGGGCCGGAGCCCAGCGAGCGGTCAAAGGTGGAGTGGGGCGACCGCCCCCCGACGCCAATGTCCTTCGCCAGCGTCGATGAGGCCTTCGCGTGGGCCCGCGAGGGCAACCCCTGGGCGGCCGGGGCGCGGCTCCGCAAGGACATCGAGGATAAGGTGAAGCAGACGCCGGACGGGTCATGGACGTGGAAGGCGGACGCCGCCCTGTTCAACGTCCCCCTCGCGGACGGCACGGATGAGACCCTGATCAACCGCTACTGGAAGGCGATTGAGACCATTGAGCAGCCGATCCTGGAGGTTCGCGGGCTGGAAAGCCCCCTGATCGACGACCTGATCAAGGACAAAATGCTCGCCGCAGCCAAAAACATGTCCTGGGTGGACGTCCCAAACGCAGGCCACGTCGTCACGGTGGACAAGCCACAGGAGTTCATCGCCGCCACCCGAGAGTTTTTGGGGGTCTAGCTACCCACCCGCCACCCCATCCAGCGCCTCCCGCCACTCGCGGGTAGACAGGCCGTTAGGGTATCCCTTCCGGTACGTGATGACACCGTTGCCGTTGATGACGACTGCAGACGCGTGAGTATTGATGCCGTATTCATTCGATAAATGCACATCGAACGCCGCCATGCCCCAGGGATACCCCTGTCTCTCGGCGTATCGGCGGATACTGCTCTCATCATCGATCGGACTGGCAGCGATGGCGAGAACGGCAACCCGGTCCGAGTAATCTCCGTATAGATCCTTGAGGCTCTGCAAATCAGAGCGACATACCGGTCAAGTGCTTGAGAAGAAGTACAAAACGACGGGCTGGTTGGCCTGCTTGAAGTCCGTCAGCGAGCGGGTTACGCCATTCGTCGTCGTCACCGTGAAGTCCGGCGCGGACTGCCCCACACGGTTGCCAACGGGCGGAGCGGGTTGGGCGGGCGGCTGGGTGGGCGGGATGGGCACAGGCGTGTCCGTAGGCTGCGTTGACGGCGTTGTGCCTGACAGCGTGGGAGGCGTCGGTTCGGCGGTTCCGGGCAGCAACGCAGGCGGAGCGACGGTTGGTGGCGTGAGCGTCGGCGGCGCTTGGGGGGTCCCCGTCACGGTCGCATTGGTATCCGGCTGCGAGGCGCTTGTATCGACCTGCGTGCCTGTCAACGGGAGCGTCGTCACCGCGTCAAGCGCCTCCCGCCACTGCTCAGCATTGTGGCTTCTCCCCGCCGCCCGGAACGTGATGACGCCATCGCCGTCGATGATGACCTTGGAGGGCTGGCGGATGACGCCAAAGGCCGTCTGCACGTCTCCGTGATAAATTGCCATTTCCCAGGGGTATCCCTGTTGTGCGGCATATCTGTCTATCGTTTCCGCAGTCTCGTCCGGGTCGACGTCAACCGCGATGAACGCCACCTCATCCTGGTAGTCGGGGTAAACACTCTTGGCAGTCTGCAACTCAGACCGGCATGACGGTCACCAGCTTGCGAAGAAATAGACGACGACAGGCTGGTTCGCCTGCTTGAAATCCGTCAACGACCGCGTCACGCCGGATGTGGTCGTCACGGAGAAGTCCGGCGCGAGATCGCCGACACGGTTGCCGACCTCCGGCGCGGCCTCCGCCGGCGTCCCGTTTTCCGGTGAGGTTGGTGCCGTCTCCTCCGTGCCCGTGCCGCACGCGGCGGCCAGCATCATCAGCGCCGCAACCAGCAGCGCGCCAACCAGGACGCCCGCCCACATGTGCAGTCGTATGCTCACAAGTCGCCTTCCTCCGCGTTCATGGCGGCGAGCCAGCCAATCCCCACCCGCCCCCGCCCGGCGTCTCTATCGTAAGCCTGTCCCCCGCCCCAACGGTAGCCGTCACCGTCGCCGGTAGTTCTTCATCATCGTCTCCACCGATTCTGCGCAGCGTATTCCGGCCCGGCGCGCCGTCCGCCCCTCCCGCCAAACCCCACGCCCCGCGCGAACGCCTCTCCGTCAGCAGGGATACCGTCGCGTCGCCCAAAAACTCCACCGTCCGCACAAGGCCGTCGCCGCCCCGGAACCGCCCCGCCCCGCCGGAGCCGCGCCGCACCCCGTACTCCAGCACGCGGAATGGGTACTGGTACTCCAGCGCCTCGATTGGCGTATTGAGCGTATTCGTCATATGGCTGTGGATGGCCGACTCGCCGGGCCCGTCGGGGCTCGCGCCGACTCCCCCCGCGAGCGTCTCGTAATATGCGAAGGGCTGGCCGGTGCGCGGGTCCGTGCCGCCGATGGTCACGTTGTTCATCGTCCCCTGGCTTGCGGCCGGGATTTTGTCGGGCAGAACGTCTGCGAGCGCCCCAAACACGACGTCAACTATCCGCTGCGATGTCTCCACGTTGCCCGCCGCGACGGCGCGCGGCGGGCGCGGATTGACCAGCGATCCCTCCGGCGTGATGACCTCCACGGACGCGAACGAGCCCTGGTTCGCCGGAGCGCGCGGCCCGGCCAGGCAGCGCACGCAATACTGAACCGACGAGACGGTAACGGCACGCACCGCGTTGTTATTGCTCAGCGGCTGTTCCGGCGACGTGCCCGTGAAATCCACACTGAGCGAACCGTCGCCGTCGCTCGTGATGGTCACGGCGATGCGGGGACGCTCCCCGCCGCTCGTGGGTGGCTCCATATCGTCCGAGAACGCATACTCGCCCGACGGTATCTCGCGCAGCGCGGCCCGCACCAAACGCTCGGCGTACTCGATCAGCGCGTCGCCGTGCTCTGTCACCGCCTGCCAGCCATACCGCCTGATCAGCGACTCGTAGCGCCCCTCGCCAATGCGGTTGGCGGCGATCTGCGCCGCAAGGTCGCCCCGCCGCTCCTCCGGGGTCCGCACGTTCCGCATGAACAACTCAACGGCCTCGTCGTTGAGCACGCCTGCTTTGGCAAGCCTGATCGGCGGGATGATGAACCCCTCCTGGTAGATGGACGTTGACGCGGGCATCGAACCGGGGGCCATGCCCCCCACGTCCGCGTGGTGCGCCCGCGACGCCACGAAGCCCGCCAACTCCCCAGCATCCCCGTCATCAATGCCATCGGGAATGAACACAGGCGAGATCAAAGTCAAATCCGGCAGGTGCGTGCCGCCGAGATACGGATCGTTTAGCGCGATCAGATCGCCCGGCTCAAAAATGTCGAACCGCTCGATAGCGGCCTGCACCGACGCCGGCATCGCGCCCAGGTGGACGGGGATATGCTCCGCCTGCGCTAGGATGCGCCCCGTGGAATCAAAGACGGCGCAGGAAAAATCACGCCGCTCCTTGATGTTCGGCGACCACGCCGTCCGCCCCAGCGCCGCCCCCATCTCCTCCGCGATGGCCGCGAATAACCGCCGAAACACCTCCAGCGAGATGGCGTCAACGCTCATGCGGACGACCTTTCGAGAATGAGGTTCAGGCGCTCATCCACACGGCCAACCCACCCCGGCGGCACATACGTGGTGCAGTCTGTCTGCGTAAGCACGGCAGGGCCGGCGATGCGGTTGCCCGCCATCAGCGCGTCGCGGTCATAGAGCGGCGCGGCGGTCTCTCCCGTGTCCGTCGTCAGCGTCGTCTCGCCAAGTCGTGCATGGCTCGCGTCCGGCCCGCCCTCCCCGTTCGCAACAGCGAACTCAGGGCGGCGCGCGGGTATGGTCGCGCGCAGCCGCAGCGTGACGACCTCCGTCGGCCAATCGGGATGGCTATGGTCGAAACGACGCTGGTGGGCGGCGTGAAAGCGTTCCTCCAGCGTCAGGCCGTCACCGCCGCCTGCCGGGATGGACAACTCGTACCCCTGCCCCTTGTACCGCACGTCCGCGAACGCCGCAAAGCGCGAGCTGGAAGCGTGTAGGCCGTCTGCGCCCATATCGAGCCGCGCGTCCGTTTCCATCCGCCCCAGCATCCGCCACACATTCGTCACCGTCGCGTACTCCATGTCCCACATAACGGTGCGCGAGAAATCGCGGGTCACATCGATGTTCAGCATCCCCCACGCCGACAGCGCGCCCGGCAGGCGCGGTATCAGCACGCTGCGAATGCCAAGCCCGTCCGCGAGTTCGCAAGCGTGGAGCGGCCCCGCCCCGCCGAACGCCACCAGGGTGAAATCGCGCGGGTCGTGTCCCCGCTCCAGCGAGACTACCCGCAGCACTTGCTCCATGTTCGCGTTGGCGACGCGCGTAATGCCCAGGGCGGCCTGTTTTGGCGTCATGCCGAGCTGCCCGCCAATGCCCTCCATCGCCGCCTCCGCAGCATTCCCGTCCAGCGTCAGCCGCCCTGCAAGCGGCCTGTCCGCCGGAAGCCTGCCAAGCGTGATATTCGCGTCCGTCACCGTCGGGCCGCCGCCCCGTCCGTACGCGGCAGGCCCCGGCTCCGCCCCCGCGGACTGCGGCCCCACAGCCAGCGCGCCCCCCGCGTCCACGCTTGCAAGTGATCCGCCGCCCGCCCCCACCGTGTGAATATCGACAATCGGAACACGCAGCGGATATCCGCCGATGCTGCCCTCGGACGTGCGCTGAACCTCCCCGTCGCACAGCGAAACGTCCGTGGACGTGCCGCCCATGTCCAGCGTGATGATCCGGTCGAACCCCGCCGCCCGCGCCACCTCGAACGCCCCGACCACGCCCCCCGCCGGCCCGCTCAGCAGCGTCTCCACCGGGAAGCTGCGCGCCTGCCCAATGGTCATGCTCCCGCCGTTCGACGACATGATCCGCACCGTCGAATCCACTGATTTGTCAATTCGTGACAGGTACGACTGCATAACGGGCGCGACGTAGGCGTTCAGCACGGTCGTCGTCGTTCGTTCATACTCCCGGAACTCCGGCACGACGTCGCTTGACAGTGAGATCGGAATATCGGCGTGCAAACGCCGCCGCAGGGCATCCCGAACGGCCTGCTCATGCTCAGGACGCAGGAAGGAGAAGAGCAGCGCAACCGCCACCGACTCCGCTCCGGACGCCGCAATTGCCGCAGCAAGCGCGTCAAGCTCTGCCGCATCCGGCTCCCTTAAAACCTCCCCCTCAGCCGTCACGCGCTCATCCACGTCAAAGCGCAGTTCGCGCGGAACAAGGGGGGCGGGGCGAGTGACGCTCAGGCTGTACAGGTCGTCCCGTGCCTGCCTCCCAATCTCGATCACGCCCGCCATGCCCCGCGTCGCAACAAGCGCCGTCCGCGCCCCGCGCCGCTCCAGCGCCGCGTTCGTGCCAACGGTGCTGCCGTGAACGACCTCATCGTTCTTTTCGCCGTCCCCGCCGATCTCCCGCGCGCCGGCAAGAAACGATTGGGCAGGGTTTGCGGGCGTCGACGGAACCTTGATCAGGCGAATGGAGCCGTCGTCATCGAGACGGATGATGTCCGTGAACGTCCCGCCCGTGTCGATCCCAATCAGTGGTGCCATTCATTATCACCGGACTCCACCAGCAGCGGCGCCTCCTGAGCGATACTCCCGTCCACCACGGCCTGCACCAGGTACAACCCGTCATTCTCGGCCTGTATGCCGAGGCTCATGAAGAACTGGTGGCCCTGGATCGGCAGCAGGTTCGCCATGATCGGCTCGCTGCGGACGATCTCCATGCCGTTCGGATCGAGCACGCGCAGGATGAGTTCATGCGATCCCTCGCCGTGCAGGCGGCAGTAGATGGAGAACTGGAACGCCATCGGAAACTGTTGCGCCCCAACCGTGTCGAAGATGCCGATGACGTGCGCCCGCCCGCGTTCATCGCGAAAAGAATCCTGCCCCAGCAGCAGGGCGGTGACGCGGACGGCGGTGGATTCAGTCATCGGCGCAAAAAACCACGGGGAGCGGTCACGCCCCGCGCCTGGCCGGGCACCACGCATTGTGTTCCGTCATCACGTCGTCCCAACTCTCAAAGCCGACGTGCAACTGCAGAAGATGCCCGCACTTCTCGCAGTCCTTGTGCTCAAACGTCTCGAACGGATCAACGTCCGCCCCCATCATCGCCTGCGAGGCCAACTCCACCAGCGACGACAGCCGCTCGACGGTCAGATCGACCATCCCCTGGAACGTGCCAGGCGGCTTGGGCGCTTGGATCGTGTCCAGCGAAAACCGTGCCGCCAGCACCAGGTGGTCGTGTCCAAGTCGCGGCAGCACGTTGCCTTGGATTGCCACCCCCTGCGCCGCCCGCGCCTCGATCGGCGGCTCGATCTCCAACTCCCGCGTCACCGTATTCATCAGCGCGATATACAGCGCGGTGCGTAGGCCGGCCCCGTCCAGCCCCGCCGGCAGCGCAGCCGCCGCGCCATCCCCGCTAAGCGGCGCGTCCCCGTTGCCGATGGCCGTATACACCGCGTCGCCCAGCGCCAGCAGCGCCCCCTGCTCCATCGGCTCAATGGCCGAAACAAGCCGCATGTCGTCGTCGGTCATTTCGGCGAGTTCGCCCAGGAACTGCTGAAAGTAGCGCCGCGCGGCGGGCGTCGGCCCCAACAGCGCCGAACGGGACGATGACGTCATGCACTGAACTCCAAGGACAATCGCTATCGTGATCAGGTTGGTCGTTAGTAGTGTAGCACTGGGGCAGGGCAAAGCTCAGGTTCGCGCCCCCTGCGGCGTGTTCAGCCGCCCCGGCCCCGTCTCCGGCAGCAAGATTCCCGCGATGAACAGCGTGAACGATGTCGCGGCGATGACCCCAATGCCGATCAGGAAACTCCCCGTCTCATCGATGAGGAATCCCGCGATGATCGGCCCAATGAAGCTGGACGCGTTGCCCGCCGTCAGGATTGCCGCCCAGATCGCCACCGCGCGCTCCGGCGATGATCCCGGCAGTTCGATGGGGATGGTGAACAGCGACGGCTCATATAACCAGTGCAGGAAGCCGGTCACGATGACGGCCGTTAGCAGCAGTATCCCGACGGGCGCGTAGATGGTGGTCATTCCCGCCGCGCCCAGTATTAGTCCGGACCAGATGATGACCGGCCGCCTCTTCCCGATGAATGTCGCGATGGCCCCTCCAATGACGTTGGCCGGCGCCCCCGCCAGTGAGAAGATGCCCGCCATCAGCCCCGCCATCGCCAGGCTCAGCCCGAGCTCCTCCTCGTAGAAGGTTGGCAGCCACGTGTTCAGCGTGATGAACTGCGCCCACGGGCCAATCACGGCGAAAGACATCAGCCACGTTTCGCGCCGCCGGAAAACGCTCAGAATCGCGCCGATCTTCACCGGCTCCGGCGGCGCGCCGCCCAGCGCCTCCCGCTCCCGCCACAGAAACACGAACAGCACGGCCCCAGCCGCCGTGATGACCCCCTCCATGCCAATCGCCCACTCCCAGGTTGTCCAGTCCGCCAACACCGGCCCCATGTACTGCGCAACCGCCAGTCCCACGGTTATCGAGGCGAGCGCGACGGCGTTCGCGATTGGCACTTCTCGCGGCGGCGCCCACCGCATGATGATGGCCGCCGTGAGCGGCGTGATGGCCGCCGCCCCGATTCCCTGCACCGAGCGCAGGGCGATGAACCACCAGAATCCCGGCAGAAACGGCGTCAACGCCGTGACCCCCAGCAGCGCCCAGCCGATGCCGTACACCGCGCGGATATTCCATCGTGAGAGAATGATTGAGGCCGGGATGGTTCCGAGGGTGAACACCAGCGTGATGCTCGTGACCACAAAGCCGCCCTGCGACTTGCTCAGGTCCCACGACTCCGTGATGAGCGGCAGAACCGACGCCGGGGCAAGGAACGCGATCCCCAGCATGAAGTGCATGAGGACGACAAGCGCATAGATGACGAAGCGATAAGCGGGAGCTTTGCTGGTCTCAGTTCCGGGGGTGTCGGTGTCAAGCATTAGTGCAACTATAGCGGGTGGACGCGCTGAGTGGACGCCCGCAGGCGGGAGCAGGGAGCGAATCTGACATGCAGCCGAACTCGTGGGTATTTGCCACAATCGTCATCCTCGCTGTCTTCATCATCATCCTCACCGGCAACCTCTACATCACGCTCCTCATCGGGCTGCCGGTCCTCTTCACCGTCGGCCTCATCATCCTCTTTCGCCGTACCCGGCCCGAACCGCCGCCCGCCCCCCTGCCCGCCGGCCCCCTTCTCGAACCCGCCGAACTGGAAGGCCGCATCGACCGCATGGCCATGGAAGACGTCGAAGCCGAAGATTCCGGCTCGGGACTCTTCTCCAACAAGCCGCGCTATAACTCAGTCCTCGTCATCATCATCAGCGGAATCCGCTACCGGCTGGACCCCGCCCCCATGCGAAGAGGCGGCTACGATTGGATGAAAGAAGGCATGTGGGTCAAAGCCACCTTCGACCGCCAAACCCGCGTCATCTATGAAATCCAACAAGCCCCCGGCCCGCGTGGCTACGGAGACCGCTAACGGCGCCCCCCTCACTCATACCAGCCGGAGCCGAACACGTAGCCATCGTGGTGGATCGCCCACACGTGCTTGACCTCGTCCTCGCCTGTTTCCGGGTTTAGGAAGCGGATCTGTATCCACTTGCCTTCTTCGCCGGCGCTCAGCAGATCGTCGCCGTAGAAGTAGCCTGTTGAGTCGATGCGTTCGGATGGGTCGCGCTGGCGTATCTCCGGGCGGAAATGACCCACCGTCCGCCCCGTGCTCGCGTCGATGATGAACACGTACCACGGCCCGTCCACATTCTCCCGGCTGTTGTAGTAGTCGATCGTCACGTCGAACCCGGGCGCGTCGTACAGGATCAGCGCCTTCTCCACCAGCCACTGCGTGTACGCCTCATGATTCGACTTGCGCGGCAAATCCTCGTGCCAGCCTGAGCCGAACAACAGCCCGTCGTGCGTGATCAGCCACGCGTGCTTCATCTGCATCCGGCCGTTGGACGGATTCAGGGACTCATAGCGCACCCACACGCCGTCCTCGCTTGCCGCATCCAGTACCATCTGCCCGGACGGATACTCGTTGGTGGTTCGAACCTCGGAAAGATGCACCCCCTGGAAATCCACCTCCGGGCTCGGGTGGGCGATGAGCGTCCCGCCCTCATCCGCGATGAACACGTAATACTGCCCGTCGAAGCTCTCCACAGACCTGTAATGGGCAAGCGTGTCCTCCAGCCCGTCCGCCTCATAACGGTCAATGGCCCGTTGCACGAACGCCTGCGTGTACGCCGCCTGATCGCTCCGGCGCGCCTCAGCCGACGGCGCCCGCCCATCCTGCCTCTCCGGCGCCGCGCACGCCAACGCCGCCGCCGCGACCACCGCCACAGCCACCAGAACTGCCGCCGTCACGACACGACCCATCATCGAATCAACCGCGCCTTCATTCGCGCTACCGCCAGGTAGTAGAAACCCGTGCCCAGCACGACCAGGTACAACAGCGACCACACGCTCGTCATCGTCAGCGTCCCGTTGACGAGCTCCCTGATCGTTGCCACGTACGGCGTCAGCGGGATGATCCATGCCAGCTCCCGCACGATGTCCGGGTACCGCTCCAGCGGGAAGAAGACGCCGCCGAAGAAATACATCGGCATCACGCCCAGCGTGATCGCGTAGTTGAACGTCCAGAACGACGGCGCGTGCGCGGTGACAAGCAGCGCCATCGACGAGAACAGGATTCCCGCGAAGAACGCGAGCGGCGGGATTAGTATGGCAAACGGCGACTCAACGAATCCCATCACCGCCAGCACGAACATGATCACCGTCGCGCTGAAGAAGGAGCGCGTCGCGCCCCATAAGACCTCGCCCGTGATCACATCCTCAATCGATAACGGCGTGGCGATCATCGCCTCGTACAGCCCGCGTATGGCCATGCGCGTATAGGAGCCATAGGTGCACTCGAAGAACGCCCCAAAGAGTGAATACCCGCCGATGATCCCCGGCCCGATGAACTGCACGTAGCTAACCTCGCCGCCCAGCGAGACGTACGCGCCCAGACCGAGTCCCATCGCCCCCAGCACCACCAGCGGCTCCACGAACAGCGGCCCCACCTCCGCCAGCGCAAAGCGCCTGAAGACCGTCCAATTCCGCCGCCAGACGCGGAAGCCGAACGGAACGCGGTCCGGCGTCAGTATCACGGCTACTCCTCCAGCCCGCGCCCCGTGAGGCGCAGGAAAACGTCTTCAAGATTGGCGGGGCGTGAATAGATCTGGGCGCCCGGCACGGTGGATTCAGCAACATCAGCGCCGTTGAGGCCGAACGCGTGCACCGTGTCCGGCGTCTGCTCGATTTCCGCGCCGGCGTCACGCAGATGGTCGGCGATGCGGTCAAGCGCGGCGACGTCCAATGAATGCGCCTCGATGACCGTCTCGCCCGCAATGCGCCGGATGAGTTCCTGGGGTGTGCCCTCCGCGAGAATCTGTCCTTCGTGCATCACGATGAGCCGGTCACAGAGCGTCGCCGCCTCGTCCATGTAGTGTGTGGTGAGCAGCATCGTCACACCCTGGTCTTTAAGGCGGCGCAGCGTGCGCCACACGAGGTGCCGCGCCTGCGGGTCCAGCCCCGTCGTCGGCTCGTCCAGCACGATGATCGACGGCTCGTTGATCAGCCCCCGCGCAATGAGCAGCCGACGCTTCATCCCGCCCGAAAGCTCATCCACTTTTGAACCCGCCCGATCCATCAACTGGAAGAGTTCAAGGGCGGTCGTTGCGCGCGCGTTGGCCTCCTCTGCGCCGATGCCGAAATACCCGGCATACAGCCGCAGGTTGTCGATCACGGTGATTTCATCATCCAGGTTATCGCCCTGAGGCACGACGCCGATGACGGACTTGACCGCCCGCGCCTCCGTCTGCACAGACAGGCCGTTCACCAGCAGGCTGCCGGACGTGACGGGCGAGGCGCACGTGATCATGCGCATGGTGCTCGTCTTGCCCGCGCCGTTCGGCCCCAGGAAACCGAAGCACTCCCCCGGCCTCACTTCGAAATCAATGCCGCGCACAGCGACGAGATCGCCGAATTCCTTGACCAGCTTCTTTGCGACGACGGGCTTAACCTCAACCATGTCGCCACAAGCGTAGCATGCGCCCCTAGGTCATTAAGCGCGGACTAATCCATATCCTCCCGCGCCGCCCCGCGCGCCTTCCCCAACTCCCCCCGGTCATGCGCCCGCACCAGCGCATCGAACTCCGGCGGGTCCTCATCATCGGATATATCCCGCGCCGGCGGGCCGCCGAGGCCGCTGTCCACCAGTTCATGGCTGCTGCGAACATAGCCCCGAAAATCGGATGCGCCTGACGGCGGGAACGATGGCCGCCCCTTCTGCGACGGATGCTGATAAACCTCGCCGATGATCACCTGCACGCCCTCCGCCGGATGATCCCGCAGGAACGCGGCCTCATACCGGTTGCCGGCGTCCATGAGCGAGATGATCCGTTGCGCAAGACGCGGGTGGACGCGCCCGACGGGTTCCCCCCGGCAGGAATGAACCAGCAGCCTGTTTCCCTCCTGGCTGAGCGTCAACGCCTCGCCGCTGCTCAGGTGCCCGACTGCAGTGCGGTCGGTCGCATCGACCAGGGTTACGATTGTGCTCTTGCCCGCCTCGCTCATCAGGAGATGCGAGGACAGGACGTTCCGATTCGGCGCCTCGGATTGCGCCGCGTCTCCGGCCGCATACTCGGCGGCCGTCTCGCCGATTGCTCCGGCGCCGTTGGGAGCGGGCGCGGATGCGGTGATCGTAGCAGCTACCTCCGCCCGTTCCAGCCGGTCGCGATTCCGGCAGGCGATCGTGTTCGATGAATTAAGCCGCAGCGCGCCGTCAACCGCGTCCCGCGCCTCCGACAGCTCTCCCAGTTCAAGCAGCGCCTTGGCCAGTCGATTCAGCGCCTCGATGTTCCTAGGCGCAATCCGCAGGACGGCCCTGTTGGCCGCAACGGCCTTTCCCCAATCCTGGGCCAGCGCGGACGCAATTGCGGCATCCGTCTGGGTCTTCACCTCACGGGCTTGGTCGCGTTCATCGATCTGTGTCGTCGCCATGTCGGATGTCCTGCCTTTGCGGTCTCTCGTCCCTCGCGATACGCCTCTCAGGCGCGGGGACAACACGCAAAATGCGACACCACCACGACACGGCAGCCCGACCACACGCCCACAACGGCTCCTAATCCCGCCGCAGACGACGACCGGCCACCGAGCCCCGATCCCTGCCGCCTCCCCGCGCTACCGGACGGCAGTTTTCAAACTCAGTCCAAAACCTATTGTCTAACACATGTCAACCACACGGGGAGAGGCAGCCGCATTCCTCCCGCCCTAACGTGGCGGTATGTTACGGCCCCCCCGCAGCCTAACCCGCACTATCTCTGCCAGCGTCTGGGGGCCGTGGTGCAGGCGCACGGTGCTCATTTCGCCGTAGCGCCACGTGACGGGCATCTCCACCACCCGCATTCCCCACCGCCGCGCCAGGTACAGGATTTCCGCGTCAAACGCGAAACCGTCCACTCGCTGCGCCCCAAACAGCTGCTCCGCCACCGCCGCCCTGAACGCCTTGAACCCGCACTGCGTATCCGTGACCGACAGCCCCAATATGGCCCGAGTCGCCCCGCTGACCACCTTGCCGCCGATGCGGCGGCTAATCGGCTCCCCCATGCGTTCCGCCCCCTCGATGGAGCGCGAACCGATGACGATGTCCGCATCCCGCGTCGCCGCAACGAACGGGCCAATCGTCTCTACCGGCACGGCCAGGTCCACATCCATGAACAGCCGGACGTCGCCTTTCGCCTCCAGCATCCCCCGCCGAACCGCGTGCCCCTTGCCCCGGTGAGGCAGCGAGAGCAGCCGCACACGCGGCGAATGGCCGGCGAACTCCCGCGTGATGGTCTCCGTGTCGTCCGTGCTGCCGTCGCTCGTGATGATCAGTTCAGCATCCGGGAAATGGGCATCGAGGTAGGCCGTCGTCTCATCCAGGGCGTCCGGCAGCCGCGCCTCCTCGTTATAGGCGGGGATGATGACGGACAGCGGGGGCGCGGCCTGGTCAGTCATGGCGAAACGCCTCGCCCCGCGCTACAGCGGGATGTCGTCCGGCGTTTCGAGGCTGAAGGCACGGTGCAGGGCGCGAACGGCGTCCTCCACGCTGTCCTGGTGGACGACGCACGTGAGGCTGATCTCCGCCGTTGTGATCATCTCGATATTCACGTCCGCGTCGCGCAGCGCGCGGAACATCGCCCCCGCGTAGCCGGGCGAGTTGGTCAGCCCCGCGCCGACGATGCTCACCTTGGCGAGATGGTCGTCCGCCGTCACGCCCGCCGCGCCAAGCTCGGCCTGTATCGCCCGCGTCCGCTCCAGGGTCTCCGGCAAATCGTCGCGCGTGACAGTAAACGAGAGATCACTGAGGCCGTGCTGACCCGCGTTCTGGACGATGATGTCCACGCTGATGCCCGCGTCTGCCAGCGGCGAGAAGACGTGCGCGGCAATGCCGGGACGGTCGGGCACGCCCAGCAGCGTCACCCGCGCAATGCCCGCGTCATGCGCGATCCCGCGCACCTTGTTGCGATTCTCCATGAGTTCTCCTCCGTGTATGCGGGTGCCGCCGGGGTCATCCAGCAGGCTTGAGGCGACAAGAATGGGCACGTCGTACACCCAGCCAAGCTCGACGGCGCGGTTGTGCATGACACGCGCCCCCTCGCTCGCCATCTCCAACATCTCATCGTAGTTGATGTCCACCAGCCGGCGGGCATCGGGAACGATGCGCGGATCGGCGGTGTAGATGCCGTCCACGTCCGTGTAAATCTCGCAGATCGGCGCGCGCAACTCCGCAGCCAACGCGACGGCTGTCGTGTCTGATCCGCCACGCCCCAGCGTCGTTATCTCCATATCGTCCGTCGTGCCCTGGAACCCCGCCACGATGACGATGTTGCCGCGGCCGATCTCATCCTTGAGACGTTTCGGTTCGATCTGGGTAATCCGCGCGCGGGAAAAATCCGTATCCGTGCGGATGCCCGCCTGGAATCCGCTCAGGCTGACCGCGCCGAGGCCGAGATCGCGCAGCGCCATCGCCAGCAGCGCGCCCGATACGAGCTCGCCCGTTGACAGCAGGAGGTCCATCTCGCGGGGCGCGGGATTATGGGAAATGCTGCGGCTCAACCCGATAAGCTGATCCGTTGTCTGCCCCATGGCGGATACGACCACCACGAGGTCATCGCCGGCCTCGCGTTCCTTCGCCACCCGTGACGCCACGCGCTTGATGTGGTCGGCGGAGGCGACCGAGCTCCCGCCGTACTTCTGGACGCGGAGCATTGAGTCTACAACTCCGTAACGACGTGGGCGCCTTGTTCAGACGGCGCAAGGACGAATGCGCGGCCCGCGATGCCCAGCGACTGCGCCGCATCCTGCATGGCGGCTGAAACGTCGTCCGCCCGCTCAGGCGATGACATGGCGATGATGGTTGGGCCGGCGCCGGACAGGAATGCTGTGTACGCCCCCGCGTCCTTCGCCGCCCGCGTCAAGGGCGCGAGGCCGGGAACCAGCTCCGCGCGGTATGGTTGATGCAGCCGATCCTCTGTCGCCAGCGCAAGGTCGGCCCAGTGATGCGTCATGAACGTGCGGATCAGCAGCGCCGTCCGCGCCACGTTGAATGACGCATCGCCCAGCGGAACGTGGCCCGGCAAGGCCGCCCGCGCCTCTGAGGTCGGCACCTGCTCATCGGGGGCAAAGGCAATGCAGTCTAGGTCGGACGGAAAATCGAGTTGTCGGGCCACCGGACGGCCCTCCTCGGACATGACCGCCAGGCACGCGCCTCCCATCAGGGCTGGCGCAACGTTATCGGGATGCCCCTCGATCCGCGTCGCGTCGGCAATCATATCCTCGATGTCGCGCTCACGCCCCAGGACCCTGTTTGCGATGAGCAGCCCGGCGGCGCACGCAGCCGCGCTGCTGCCAAGGCCGCGCGCCAGCGGAATCTGGTTGGCGGCGGATATGTGGAGCGGGGGCAGTGTTTGCCTGAGATTCGCCGCGCCGACATAGGCGGCGCGGAACACGAGATTCGCATTCGCCGGCCCGGAGATTTCGTTCTCGCCTTCTCCACTTATTTGGAAGCGGTTGGCGTCGGCCGACGCCACGCGAAGCTCCAGCCAAAGGTCAAGCGCCATCCCCACGGCATCAAAGGCAGAGCCAAAATTAGCCGTCGAAGCCGGCGCCCGCACTGTAAACGGAGCGAAACCACTCGTCATAGTAGTCATGCCTTAAGTATAGGGGTATCGACAGCCTGACCCAACGAGCTATTGACCCAAAATGACCTCGCTGTTCCGCCGCGCCACCGCCTCCCACAGTAGCCGCGCCCTCTCCTTGCCCTCCGCCTTAGCCGGATCGATGACGAGTCTGCCCGAGCGCGTATAAGAGCCGATGGTCTGTAACTCGCTGCGGTTCGCTTTCCACGTCCACGGACGGCCGCGAGCATCCAAGAGTGTCGACTCTGCCAGCGAACGATCAAGCGGCACGGCTACCGGCAGTCTCAGCGACGCCTCAGGATCGCCCTTCCATACCCAGAACTTGTTGAGCGCCCGCGCGTGATACGCCGCACGCCGGATGTGCGCGTTCGCGCCAAACACCGTGAAATCCCGCCCCGTTGGATACGTCTCCACGTCCCGCAAGACATCGGCCACGCGAAAGAACCCAATCAGGTAGAAACCCGCCGGCCCCATGAATCGATCCTTGCCGTCGTGCCCAACCAGCCGCGCCAGGAAAACGATATAGTCGCCCGGCCCGCACGCCTTCAGGCCCGCCCCCCTGCCCGTCGTCTGCGGGTTGTCTCCGTAGGTGAACGCGCGAAACTCCGGGTCGTCGTGCAGCCGATCGTTCCACCGTGAGACGGGCGCATAGTCCGCAAGCGTCTTGTCCGGATCGTTATAGGCCGCCAGCTTTGGATACGCAGGCAGCGTCGGCGACCACAGCCGCCGTTCCTCCGGGATCGGCAGAAACTCGAATGTGCCGTCGGCAAAGACGGGGCTGCGGAGCGCCCCATGCGAGGCATTCACGCCGACGTTGACCATGAAGATGCGGGCGCTGGGGTCAATTCGTGCAACAATCACGTATGAATCGTAGCAGTAATGCCGCAACCCGAACGCAGGCCGTCAAGGATGCCGCCACCCACGCCGGCTTTGACGTCGTCGGCATCGCCTCCGCGGATGTCTTCCGTGAGCGCGGGGAGACAACGAAAGAGCGCGTCGCCGAGGGACTCATGGACGGCCTGCCCTGGTTCACGCAAGACCGCGTCGAACGCGGAATGGACCCGGCCGCTATGCTGCCCGGCGCCCGCTCCATCATCTCCCTCGCCCTCAGCCATCACCATCAGCACGCCGCGGAAGCCCCTGACACGCAGCCCCGAGGACGCATCGCCCGCTACGCATGGGGCGAAGACTATCACCGTGTCTTTGCTCGCAAGGTCCGCGCATTTATCGAATCTTTGCCGGACGTGACGGGAGAATCTGACATCGGCACGCGCTGGTACACGGACACGGGGCCGATGCTCGACCGCGCCGTCGCCGAACGCGCCGGCGTCGGCTGGTTCGGCAAGAACACCAATATCCTCACGTCGCAGGGCTCATGGATGCTATTGGCGCAGATCATCACGACCCTCGAACTCACGCCGGATGAGCCGCTCAAGAAGACGTGCGGCGCGTGCAACATCTGCGTCGATGCCTGCCCCACCGGCGCAATCGTCGCCCCCTATGTCCTGGACAACAGCAAGTGCATTTCCTACCTGACCATCGAGAATCGTGGCCCGATTCCCATTGAGTTGCGTGAGCAAATCGGCGACTGGATTTTCGGCTGCGATGTCTGCCAGGATGTCTGCCCCGTCAACCGCAAGGCGCAGGTTGGCAAGGCCTACACGGAACTCACGCGAGACGCTGAAAACCGCGCCCGCCCCGAACTCGTCGAACTCCTTGAACTGGACGACGACGGCTTCCGTGACCGATTCCGCGGCAGCGCCGTCCTCCGCGCCAAGCCGGAGGGAATGCGCCGCAACGTCTGCATCGCCCTCGGCAACATCGCAGACCCTGCAACCGTCGCCCCGCTCGCCCGCGTCCTCCGCGAAGACCCCTCCCCCACAGTCCGAGGCCACGCCGCCTGGGCCCTAGGCCGCATCAGGACTGAAGACTCCGTTGCGGCACTGAAAGATGCCCACGACGCTGAACCAGACCCCAACCGCCCAACAAGAGATTACGTCGGCATTGGCGAGAGTCACTCTCCCACATACACCTCCCCGTCCGGCCTGAACGACGCATACCCGAACCAGAACGCCACGTGGCCTGGGATGCGCGCCAGTGCCTCGTCGCCCGGCCCCCTCAACCCATCCGGCGTCACACGCCACTCCCCGCCATCCCCATCAAACACCCCCCCGTCCGGCCCCGCCTTGAACGTCCGATCCTCCCGCAGAAACGCCTGCACTCCTCCGCCCTCATCCGTCACCACCACAATCGGAACCCTCGCTCACCATGTCATTGAGAACAACTCCGGGGCCCAATTCCTCAAGTGTTTCCAATGGATACGCCTTGCTTTCCCCGCTGTCCAGGATCGCCGCGAATACCTGCGATTTTGGCCGCAGCCGTGAATTCCCCGCGCCCGGACCGCCGGGGAACATCAGGCTGGGGCTGGAGAAATAATCGTAGTATGCCGCCCCCGGCGTGCCCGGCTTCTCATACGGCCGCTCATGCCCCGTATCGAGTGACAACACCGTCGTATCGGGGTGCTGCCGGTTCCACTCGCCCCACGTCGTCAGCGTCACCGGCAGGATCGGCAGCGTGATGTCCTCCCCAACGAGCTCCCCGACAACCGGAACCCCCATGAACTGGTTCCACAGACTCTTAGTGTCAGCGTCATACATGAGCTTGTTCGATCGATAAAGCAGCCCCGACGACCCCGAACACATACGGCTCCTGCCCGCCTCCCCGCCGTGTGTCATACAGGATGCCGGAGCCGCACAGCGTGCAATACGCCAGCGCGAACGGCTGCCCGCCCACCACGTCGTTCGTCATCTCATGCCAATTCATGATCCGCAGCGGATAGGCGCGCGCCTCCCCGTTCAGGTACACGCCGAACACCTGCTCATCCGCCTCAAGATAGCGCGCCTCATGCGCCGGAATCACCGCGGGGTTGTCCAGCGACGGGATGCCGTCTACAACCACCCCGCCCCACACGATCTCCTCCAGCCGGATCGTGTGCGCCGCGCCCTCCTCCGGCAGGAATTCGCGGAACCGCTCGTCCACCGTGCTGAGAATCTCGCCCCTTCCACCACGCGTACGGCTCGGGCGCATCGTATTCGGGATGGTCCCCCACCCATTCCAGCCATTCGAAACTGTCCGCCCCAGGGATGTACTCCCCCGTCAAATCCCGCAGCGTATCCAGCAAGTGCCCCCGATAGATCTGCCCATACGGATACACGGTCAACAGGTCAACCAAAAACGGTGCGTTGCGCGGGTCTTTCGTGAGACGAATACGTCCTACCCCCGGCGCAAGAAAGCCCGTCAGTGACCCCCCTGTCGATATGTCCGGCTCGTCATACAGGGCGGCGGTCAGCGACTCACGCAACTGCTCCGTGGTGAGAACTGCGACGCTGGCGAACGTCGGCGGGGGCGTCGGCGCCGGGGAAAAGCATCGGCGACTGCCGTCGGCGACGAAACCGAGAACGGCGCCCCCGCCGGACGCTCGGGCAGTTCAGTTGGAACCGGCGTCGCCTGCCCTCCGCACGCCCCCGCAAGAACCGCCGTCACTGTCAACAGCAGGGCGATCGTCAAACCGGCGAGCCGACTCATACGCAGCCCGCTTTGCCTTGACCGCTTTCAAGCTGCCCGCGTATCATCGTCATGCGCGATTCGACGCAACAGAAGCAACTGACGTTCAATGAGGTTTGCACGGGTGAGTTATCTCAACGCGATGTACCGCTTCTTCATTCCGGGCCTGGAGGCCAAGCTTCGCCTGCTCGCCACTGACGTGAGCATCCTCGTCGGCACCATGCTCGCTACCATTCTAATCCGACATTACATGTTCAGTTCCCTTGAGGCCGGCGCGGACGTCGTGACGGGGTTCCTCGTTGGATTCACCGCCGTCGTCTCCTTCAACTCTATCGTCTATTTCGGCTCGCTGGCAGAGCCCGAGCCTGAGTCCGAGTCGTAGCCGAGGGAGCCACTCCTGGCACCGCCGGCTCCCTGCCGACATGAACATGGCGGCCCTCATCGGGCGGAGCAATGTCCCCGCGCGGCGCGCGCGATTCCTCCGGCCACAGCCTCGCCATCTTCACCGCCCTCTATGAACTCACCATGTCGCAGGCGTGGTGGCAGAGCGGCAACGCCCACCACGCCGCCTTCAGCCTCTTCATCAGGCGCTTCCCCCCCAACCGCTCCTACTTCGTCCTCGCCGGCATCCATGACATCCTCGATTACCTAGCCGACTTCCGATTCACCGAGGCGGACATCGCCTACCTCGGCTCGCTTGACCGCTTCGACGGCGGCTTCCTTGAATACCTGGCTGATCTGCGCTTCACCGGCAACGTCCGCGCAATGCGAGAGGGCCAGATCTTCTTTGCCGATGAGCCGGTCATGGAAATCTCCGGACCCGTCATCGAGTGCCAGATTCTCGAAAACTACGTCATCAACCGCGTCAGCCTCCAGACCATGCTCGCCACCAAAGCCGCCCGCGTCATCCACGCCGCCCGCGGACGCCCCGTCACCTACTACGGCTCCCGGCGCGCCCCTGGCGTCGATGCCGCCGGCCAGATGGCCCGCGTCGGCGCAATGACCGGCTTTGCGGGCACCGGCAACGTCCTCGCCGCCGCCCAGCACGGCATCGCCCCTATGGGCACCATGGCGCACTCATTCGTCGGCTCATTCCCAACGGAACTCGATGCCTTTCGCGCCTTCGCCCGATCCTTCCCGGACGCCTCCACCTTCCTCATTGACACCTATGACCCCATCGAGGGCGCGCGCAACGCCATCACCGTCGCCCTGGAAATGAAAGCCATCGGCCACAGGCTCGGCGCGGTTCGGCTCGACAGCGGCGATCTGCTCAACCTCTCACGACGCGTGCGCGCCATGCTGGACGGCGCGGGGCTGGAGGATGTCGATATCGTCGCCAGCGGTGAACTCGATGAGTTCGTCATCGACGGACTGCTGCGTGACGGCGCGCCGATCGCCGGTTTCGGCGTCGGAACGCGCATCGGCTCCTCCGCCGACGCGCCCTGGACCGACTCCGTCTACAAGCTGGTCGAATACGCCGGCGAACCGGTGCTCAAGCTGAGCGTCGGCAAGGAAACGCTCCCGGGCCGCAAACAAATCTACCGGTACGAAGACGAAAGCGGCGGCTACGCGCGAGACGTAATCGCCATGGCGGACGAGCCTCCGCCAAACGGCGCAGCCCCGCTGCTGGAAGACGTCATGCGGGACGGCAGCGCCCTGCGCCCCCACCCAACGCTCGATGAGTCCCGCAGCCTCTTCCAACAAGGTTTCGCCGCCCTCCCGGAAGACATCAAAACCCTAACCGGCGCGGCAGCCTACCCCGTCGAAATCTCCCCCGCGCTCGCCCAACTCCAACAGCAAATAACCACAAACCTCTCCACCCGCAGCGCCTAGAAAAATCCGGCATACTATGTGGGAAGCGCGGAGGGAAAGCGGATATGAGCATGTTTAGCGTCACGTTTCAGTTGGAAAGCGGGAACGGCGGGCAGCGCCGCGAGTTTCGGGGCACTGTCGACACCGGGTCCACGTACACGATGGTTCCTGCATCGATCCTGGAGCAGATCGGGATTAGGCGGGCCAACAGCTACGTCTTTGAGTATGCGGACGGGCGTACTGAGCGTCAGGACACCGGTCCTGCTGTTGTCATCATTGACGACAACGAAGGAGGAACGACGGTCACGTTCGGACCCGAGGACGCTGAGCCGATCCTTGGAGTTCACGCCCTCGAAGCTCTAGGCTTCGTCGTCGATCCGGTCAATGAGCGTCTGGCACACGTCAGCCGCCTGCGCATCTAGCACCGCCAGCCCCTACCAACCCGTGATTCCTGCGAACGCCGGAATCCGTCCCCTCGCCCGCTAGTACCGCTCGGCATTGGGGTCGTCCACGTCAAGGTGTATCCAGGGGGAGCACAATCACAAATCACACCAACTTGCAGTGAACAAGTGCCTCTCTCAGGGCAGAGGACGCCGGCGCGATATGATACGAACCCTTCTCCGTCCATGATGCTGAATTCAGCGCAGCGGGATTAGTTTCCGCGAAGATGGCAACCAATTCATCGTGTGCCACCAAGTACCAATCCGCACCAATTGGAAAGGCCATGTACAGGTTCTTGTCGAGATACTTACGGCCGATAGTCACACGAGCTTTCAATTGAACCTTTAGCGTCTCCTCACCGTCCTTGTGGTACGCTAGGAAGTCAGCACCCTGCCAGTCATCCGACAACTTGATGCAGTTATACCCGTAATCGGCTAGCTTGGCGGCTACCTTGTGGAAGTTGTATGCCTCTTTCTGTCGGGCGTTCAGACGCCCATAATCGACACGTCGCAATTCCGCCATTTCCTCACTCCTTTCTCCGCAGGGCGATCTGAGACACTATACCCTGAGAAAAGCTAAGGCTGATACAACCAGCCGCGTTGGTTTGCGTTTCGCGTGAGGGCGCTTGCGACCCTCTTGGTCTGCCCCGGGGAAACGGGCGTGAAGTCAATGACTGCGTGTTCCGGTGAGTCCGGCGTGGGATCGGCGATGGCGGCAAGATCTTGATCGCGCACTTCGGCAACCGTCACTGCCACAACTCCTTCGGACGAGTGGCCTTGGCTTGTGTAAGCTCTCCAGGCTTCATCGGGAGTGATGTGGTCCCCATCGTGAACTGATAAGCGGCCTTGATCTTTCCGTGTTGGCTTGAAGGCTTGAGACGTCGGACGCCCATTACTGATCCAGCTACGGCTAATTTGGCGTAGGAGGAGAGTTTCGGGTTCCATCCGCCTAGTTCGCGTGATGGCGCAACTGATCGGCAACCCACTGCCAGTCTACAGGGTCATCCAGATTAACGACGCGCTCCTCTAGGAAGTCTGTGCTCAGATCGGTGCAAAACCATTCCGCAGTGTGGGCGTCGATGTCAATCTCAAGACTGCTCTCAATATCACCAAGAGACCACTCTGCTTGAACGCCGCCCTCCGGTGTCGGGTACAGGTAGGGATGAGGCGCGTCATCAGGATAGAAACGCTCAAACTGCGCGGCGAGCCAATCAAGGCCGTCGTGGCTGGGAGCTTTCCCAAAACCGCTGCCCCAGTCACGGACGTTTTGCATGCCGTCCGCCCAACCGTCTTCCAGATCACGCAACTCCGCGAGCCGACGTTTGATGTCCAAGTGAACCGTGGCAACCATCAGCCTCTCCTACGGCAACAGATACACGCTGGTCAGTATACTCCCACAGTCTTGACTCGCAATCGCGGCGTCACGAAGCGCGGCGCGAAAACGCGCTTCGCCGCCCCGTTACTCGTCCAGTGTTCGAATATGCGCCACCAGCATCCACCGCTCTGCCGGTGACAGCAACTGGGCGAAGCCTGGCATGTTTGTCATGTTCTGCCATGCGCCGTCATTCGATGTCCACGCCGGTGTTGGGAAATCGCCGTTGCCCCGGCTGATGATGCGGTACAGATCGCCCGCCGTTCGTGCCTGCGTATCGTCCTCCGTCAGGTTCTTCGGCACGTTCACGCCGGCCGCCTCAAACGCGATGGTGACCTGCAACAGCCCTTCGCCGTCCCCGGTCGCCCCGTGACACATCGCGCAATTGCGCTGGAACAGGAAATTTCCGTACTCCAGCACCTCGGGAGTAACGACAATTGGATTGCCGTCAACGCCGTTGAGTTCCTCGTCCGGCATCAAGTCGAAGTGCTCAAGGCGCAGATCCGCATTCAACTGCTCTTCCGGCCCGCCACCGCTCTTGTACGCCACCGTGCCGGGCCGCAGCGACATGGACGGCCCCTCCTGCTTGCGAACCGCAGGCGAATAGTGCATTTCCTGGAAATAGTCCACCGGATAGGCGCCCGTCGAGCAGCCCGTCAGCGCGATAACGGCGACGGCGACCAGGGCAAGCGCCACCAGGCCCACTCGCCGTGCCGGCCAACTCAACGTCCTTTTTGCTGCTCTCTGCATTATTCTGCGCCTGTTCGCTGTGTCGTCTCTCTAAGTCGTTGTGCCGCCCCTACGACGGCTCGTTGATCACGTCCTCCGCGCCCCCGCTCCGGAGCGCCTGCTGCGCGTCCCCGATCTTCGACTCGTCCACCGTGACAAGCAGGCCGATGTAGCCGAGCGTGATCCGCGCGTCGTACAGCGGGCCTACGCCGCCGGGGCGCGGCAGCCGGCTCTCGAAGATAACCCCGATGACCGTGAAGATCATCGCGACCAGCAGCGTGAACTCGTACATGATGATCATGCTTGCCGGAATCGCGAGGATGGGCTTGCCTCCCGTCACAAGCGGGAACGCCGTCTGCGTTGCAAAAACGAAGAGGAACGCGGTGATGAACCCAATAAACGCCCCGAACAGGGAGAATCGGAAGAGCTTGTTCTTCTTGATATGCTCCCCGAACGCGCCCTCCGGGTACGGGTTGCCGGTCATCACCTCGTAATCGTCGCTGGTGAAACCGGCCCCGCGCAGGTTGCGCGCCCCCTCCGCCGCGGAGTCCGCGTCGCTGTACAGGCCAAGAACACTCTGGTTCGCCATTTCCTTCGCTCCCACTGTGCGGGCTACCAGGCCCGCGGCTCCTCTGATTCCCGTACGATGGCGGGCACCGTCACCTCACCGATTTGCACCTCGGATCGGAAGACCTGCCCCTCCTTCTGTTCCCACGCCGGCACTAATGGCACCAGCTTGGCGAATATGATGAGCAGCATCGCCACCATCCCGAACGACGCAAGAACGATCACGCTCTCCGTCAGGCTCGGGACATAGTTCGCCCATAAGAACGTCAACTCCTGTTTCCGTTCGATGGCCGGGATGATGAGGAAGAACCTCTCCAACCACATGCCGATGTTGACCAGGATCGACGTCCAGAACATCAACGCGATGTTCCGGCGGACCTTCCGGTTCAACCATAACGGTATCGGTATCACGTATGAGGTCAGCACCATGATGATCGTGATGGCGTTGAACGGCCACTCCAGCAGCCGTCGCTCCATCACCGCGACCTCCTGCTCCTCCCGCGTGTAGAAGGAGAAGGCGAAGTCCAGGAAGAAGAAGAACAGCCACGCCGTCGCGATGAAGATCAGCAGACGGCCAACCGCGTCGAAATGATCCTCCCAGATGAAGTTTTCAAGCTTGAATATCCAGCGCATGAACGCCATCAGCGTCAGCACCATCGACACGCCGGAATGCACCGCGCCGATGACGAAGTACGGCGCGTAGACCGTCACGTGCCACGCCGGCACCACGGACGCGGCGAAGTCCCATGACACGATGCTGTGGACGGACACGAACACCGGGAGGATCAGCGCGGACATCAGGATGCCGAAGATGCCCTGAAGCTGCCACTGCCGCGGCGTGCCGCGCCAGCCCATCGCCAGCATTCCGTAGATCGTCCGCCGCATCCCCGTGCTCTGGTCGCGGATGATCGCGAAGTCGGGAATCAGCGCCGTGAACACGAACAGGATGCTGCCCGTCAGGTACGTCGTGATGGCGACCGGGTCCCACACCAGCGGCGAGCGAACGTCCGGCCACACGCCCCGCGTAAAGTCGTACGGCAGCAGCCAGTAGATGATGCGCCACGGACGCCCCGCGTGAATCACAGGGTGAATAAGCGATGTGACGAGCGCGAAGACCGTCATCACCTCCGCCGCGCGCGTGATTGGGCGTTTCCATTCCGCCTGCGTCAACCGCAGGATGGATGAGATCATCGTTCCGGCGTGGCTCACGCCGATCCAGAACACGAAGTTGACGATGAAGAATCCCCAGAACGCCGGACGCTGTAGGCCCGTGATCCACAGTCCCTGCCAGATCAAAATCGTGACGGCGACCGCCCCCGCCATAACGAGGATGAACGGCGGCAGGAAGGCCAGCACGTGCCGCCTCCGCAGTTCGAAAACCGGCCAGAGCAACTCGTCGTTGATCTGGCTGGCCGTCAGGACCGGTCGATCTCGCATTACCTCGTCTCTCCGCTAGTCCGGCTTCGCCACAACATGCGCGTGTCCAACACCGAATGGCCTCACCACGCGCAGCAGCAGCGCTTCCCGCGTCTCCCAGAGGGACACGAACGGCGCAACCCGCGAGGCCAACAGGATCATTAGGGCAACCGCGGACAACATTCCGGCAAACACCAGGATTTCAAGAATGCCCGGGTAGCCGATGTTGTGCGGAATCTCGTGCAGCTCGTGGCCGCCGACTTGCTCGATTGACCACGTATTCACGTAGATGCGGAGCCTGTCAAAGAAGTTGCCGATGATGATGATCACGCCCACCACGGCCGGCCCGAGAATACTTCGCCGCACCGGGTTCCACATGATCAGCAGGAATGCCGTGATGAACGACAGCCCGATGGCGCCCACGAACATCCAGAGCTGTGGACGCGCCAGTAAGTTTTCAACCGCCGGGTCTCCGAACGCCAGGAGCGCGAGAATCTGCTGCTCATGCGGCAAGCGTCCGTACCAGAACAGGATGAATCCGCTCCAGAAGAAATAGAACCAGAACAGCGTCAACGCCAGCAACAGCCGCCCGTACGCCCAGAACTGCTCAAGCTCGAAATAGCGCGCCAGACCGCCCCACTTGCGCAGCGCGTACTGCACGACGATGAACAGTCCGAGTCCCATCTGCAGGCCGGTCACGGCGTGGAACGCGGGGAAGATCGGATCCTTCCAGCCCGGCGTCAGCACCATCGCGTAATCCGTCGCGAACACCATGTGCGTTGTGGCATACGCGGCGATGTACATCGCGCCGAGGATGCCCAGCGCCGACTTGTGCATCGCCCACTGCTGAGCCGTGCCGATCCACCCGTAGGCGAGCGATGACGCGATGCCGCGCGTGCGCCCGCTGCCATGATCGCGCACAGCCGCCAGATCCGGCAGCACGGAGACGTACAGGAATATCAGCCCGATGCAGACGAACGTAGTCAGCATCAGCAGGTCCGGGAACCACGGGGCCAGCCGCCAGTCCATCCACAGACTGTTGCGCCCCTCCAGGCCCGGGTGCGCGGCCATGATCGGCAGGTAGAACACCAACATGACGGGGCCGGCGAGCGCAAACAGCTCTGCCGCCCTGCTCGTGGGGCGGCGCCACTGCGCCCGGGCGAACCGCAGGCCAATGGCCGCCATCGGGATGCCCATCACCAGCGAGAACACGTAGAAATATGCGACGGCGTAGTACTTCCACCGCGTATGGTCGTCCAGGCCGCCGAGCATCATGAGGATCGCAGCCGCAACCCCCAGGGTTGTGATCGCGGCGAGAATCCACATCGCGCGGCGCATGCGCGGGCCGGTCTCCCGCGCGTCGTGGATGAGCTCTTGTGTCAGCTCGTCCTGTGTCGCGGGAGGCCCGGGCGCCTCATGACCGTTGTGGGTGTTCTGCATCCTCTTCCCTCAGTGGGCCGCTTCCGCCATCTCGTCCGAACCCGCCTTTGACGTGGCGACGCCCTTGAGATAGCGAACGTTCGGCTCCGTCCCGATGGCCCCCTGCAGCGTGTACGCCCTCGCTTCGTCCGCAAATTTCTGCGAAACGCGGCTATTCGGATCATTCAAATTCCCAAACGTAAGCGCGTCCGTCGGGCACGCCTGCTCGCACGCCGTCATGAAGTGATCCGGCGCGCTCGTCCCCGTGCGCTTCGCGATGCGAACCGCCGCGTTGATGCGCTGGATGCAGAAGGTGCACTTCTCCATGATTCCGCGCTCGCGCACGGTCACGTCCGGATTCAGGTAGTTGTGGAACGTCGCCGGCCACGTCGGGCGGCGATAGTTGAAGAAACGGGCATGGTACGGGCAGTTGTTGGCGCAGTAGCGGGTGCCGACGCAGCGGTTGTACACCTGCACGTTGAGGCCGGCGGGATTGTGGTACGTCGCGTAGACGGGGCACACAGGCTCGCACGGCGCGTTTCCGCAATGCTGGCAGAGCACCGGCAGGAAGTAGGCGTGGACATTCGGATACTCGCCCTCCCAGTAGCGCTCGATGCGAATCCAGGCAATTGCACGCCGCTCCGTAAAGTCGCGCTCCAGGTTGATGGGAAGGTTGTTCTCAGCAGCGCAGGCGATCACACACGCCTGGCAACCCGTGCAGGCGTCGATATCGACCGCCATGCCCCACTTGTAGTCTGACATTGTCATCGCGCTATTCTCCGTCGCCCTTCCTGCTTAGGTGTACTCCAACTGAATGATATGCGTGCCCTCGAGTTGTTGTCCCGTAAAGCCGCCCTCCATGCGCGCCATGCGCATGCGGCGGCCGAGCGGCCGGATTGTGACTGTTGTCGCGCCCCAGGCCTGGGAGCCCGTGCCCTTGACTTCAATATCTTCGAGCACCGTATTCACGTTGCCGTCTGGGTTGTCAGCGTAACGCCCTGAGAATGACCTGCCGCGTCCGAACGGAACGGCAACCACGTTGGGCGGAATGCCGGGATGGAGATACACCGGAACCTCGACCGCGCCGCTGGCGGATTCCAGGGCAACCAGATCACCGTCACGCAAGCCCAGGCGCGCAGCCTCTCGATTATTCACTTCCACCCAACTGTGCCACACCATCGACGTGACGGGGTCGGGAGCGGATTGGATCCAGGGCAGGTGTCCGCTGCTGCCGTCGCCGACGGTGGCGCTGGCGAACGGAATCAGGTGATAGCGGTCTGTATGCTCGGCTACACGCTCCGGCATGGCGGCCAGGGCAGGGCTCAGGTCAAATGACGGTCGTTCCCAGATCGTTACGCCGCGGCCGGCGATGTTCCACCAGCCGCCGCGCTGCAGCACGCCCGTCGTAAATGCTGCCAGCGTCGAACCCTGCACGGAACCCCGGCCGCGATTCATGGCGTGCAGGTCCGCCAACGCATTCAGCACCACCTGCTCCATGCTGTCGCCGCGCGTCTTCCGGTTCATACCGCGACTCCGCATTAGTGAGATCAACACGTCGCCCATCGCTCGAGAGTCGTACACGGCGCGCCGCGAACTGTCCAGGAGGGGCGCGGCAACCGGCTGTTGCACTGTGAGCACCTCATAGCCCGGACCGGGATTGGGCACATCCGTCCCCCAGGATTCCAGGTAATGCTGATCGGGAAGGATGAGGTCGGCCATTGCCGTCGTCTCGTTCGGTTCGGACGAGAAACTGACGACGTTTCGAGCGCGGCTCAGGGCCTGCCCAAACTTGAGGCTGGCCAGCGCATGAACGGGATTCGCTCCATCGACAAGCACAAGGTCAATATCGCCGCGATCAAGCCGGTCGCGAACCGCCCGCCACTCAGAATATGTCGTCGGACTCGGCAGTCCCTGGAGTTCCGGCAACGACGGCCCTGTATTGAATTGCACGCCGCCCCGCCGGCCGACACTGCCAAGAACACCATTGAGGATCATGCCTGCTTTGGCGTTGAAAAGGCCGTTCGTTTGGGCTGCGGCGGAACTTCCGACCAGCACGACCGTTGGGCCGTGCGCTGCGAGGCCGTGCGCGATGTCCGTGATCTTTTCGCCAGTCAACACGCCGGGCGTTGCGCCCAGTTGATCCGCAATCACGTCGGGGCGATACGGGGCAAGCGCCACCACGCCCTGGCCATTCGTCATGGCATTGACGGTGGCCTCATCGGCAAGTCCCTCATGGGCGAGAACGTACGCAATGCTAAGAGCCAGGATGCCCTCGCGTCCAGGCGCAATAGGCAGCCACGTGTCCGCGTTCGCGGCGGTCATGGAAAAGCGGGGGCTTGCATGGACGTGCGTCCCCCGGCTCCTGCCCTCTCCACGGCGGAAGTGGCCGTAGGCCTTGTTGTAGTGAACCGGCGCAAGCCATGACTCAAGGAAATCGGCTCCAATTGAGAGCACGGAACCGGCATTCGCAATGTCAAAGAAGGGGAGCCTGTCCTGGCCGAACACATCTTTGGCAGCCTGCCGGATGGCGGCGTTTTCAAGCGGCTCCAACTCCAGGTGCTGGATGCCGGAACCCTCCGCGAATTCGTGGGTCACCGCCCCGAGATGGCCCCGGTTTGGGCGCGTGATCAGGAGGGTGCGAGACGCATTCGCCTCGTTCAGCAGGGCATCGAGGCGGGCAAGTCCGCCGGCCCACGTCGTCTGCCGACCACTCTCCATGGGGCCGCTGAACCTGTCAGGATGGTAAAGCGATTGCACGCCGGCCAGGCAGCCGGCCAACAGTCCGCCCCGATTGAGCGGATGATCCGGGTTGCCCTCGATCTTCTTGGCCCGGCCTTCTGCGACACGCACGAGGATGCCGCAGCCTTCGTTGCAGCACGTGCACGACGTGGCGTACATGTCCTCAAGTCCCTGGGCGAGGTCCTCAGGCAGATCGCGCGGGCTCTGCTTGATGAGTTCCCGCTCGGGAATGGCGCAACCCGCAAAGAGGACACCGGCCACTGAAGTGGCTCCGGCTACCCTCAGAAAGTCCCGCCTTGTCAGGTCCATCTCGCCTTATCCGTCCGTTTCTCTCGTCAGTTCCCTCAAGAGTGACACGTGGAGCACGTGGTCGGCGCGCTGTTTTCCTTGTGGCAGCCGACGCAGTCTCCCATCTTGAGAATCCTTACCTGTTCAACCTGTCTCATGCTTCCCACGTCGCCGTGACATTCGGAACACTCAAACCCGGCCGTAATGTGGGGCTCATGTCGAAATTGCGTGTGGTCGGGGAGTCGATGCTGGCGCACCCAATTGAGGGGCTCCCCGGATTCCCACGCGGCGCGCAACGGCTCAAGATTGGGATTGTTGGTCGCGACGGTCTTGTGGCAGAACATGCACTGTTCCACCGACGGCACAGTCGCCGTTCGCGACGTGTCTGCTGCCCGGTGGCAAAACTCGCATTCGATGGCAAGGGAGTTCACGTGCTGGTCATGGGGGAACTCCATTTCGTTCTCCGGCACGGAATAGACGGCGCCAAGCGCGGCGGTTCCGCCGGAAAACGCGATGATTCCGACAACGATCAGGGCAAGGGGGATTGCAATGAGCACTCCGATTAGACGGAGTGGCAGGGCCCCTACTCGCTGTCGCATCTGAACGAACGCCCCGTTCCTAGATCCAGACCTTGGTGTAGATCGTCCGGAGGACTTCCGACTCGGCCAGGAATCCAACAAACGCAAAGAGGGCTACCGCGGCGGCGGCGGCGGCGGCGGCGTAAAAGACCGGGCGAATGCGCTCAACTCGCGGCCCGAGGTGGCCGGTGGTGGTGAGCGACGGAATGATTGCGTGCGCGACGAGGAGGGACATCGCCATCGTGATGACGGCCACCCACAGAACCCACAGGTAGACCAAAGTGGTCTGAATCTGATCCCAATCTGCCGCCGTCAATGACTGCGGGTCGATTTCAGTCACGGATTAGGCACTCCCCAGGCAGGATTTTTGTGATACGCATCAATACGAAACGGTACACGCCGCCAAGAGTCGGTGTCAATCCCCATTTCGGACGCGCCGAGAGCCGTTAAGCGCGTGCCCACCACGCGGACGGCAGGCGCGGGGAGTTGTGCCAAAATTCACACAGTAGAATCGAAATGGGTTCAGACCCAGAACGGGGGGCGGCGCACAGACTCGACGTACATGCCGAGCGGCCTCCCGCCCAGGAGATGAAGGTGCGCGTGGGGCTGCGATTGCATGCCGTCCTCGCCGAAATTGGAGAGGATACGGAATCCGCCCGGCGCGTGCTGCTTGCCAAGCTCGACAGCGAGCGCCGATGCGCGCTCCATGTCCTCCTTCCAGAACTGCTCCTGCGTCTTGTGTTCTTTCGGGACGATGAGCAGTTGAACCGGCAGCCAGCGCAGGTGGTTGCGAAAGACGATCAGGGTCTCGTCCTCATACCAGATTTCGGCCGGTTCGCGGCCGGCGATGATTTCACAGAAAACGCAGTAGGTTGGCGCAGCACCCGTCATGCGACAAGTCTAACCGTGGACGCGCCGCGACCGCGACTCAGACATGGGCTGCGTGACGTTGCGCCGCAGCAAGTAGTTGGGCACATCGATGTTAAAGGCGATGCTGAAACGCGGGTCGGCCAAGCGCGACGCTATACGGGGCTCATCCTGCGCCAGTTCATCGAGGGAGATGTTCATGGTCACGACGGTCGCGAGCCGCGCGTTGTAGCGGTAGTTGATGATCTGATACAGCTTCTCCTGCGCCCATGATGTCGTGGCATGCGCGCCCAAATCGTCAAGGGTCAGCAGTGGAATCGTCCTGACTCCCTCAAACAGTTCGTCATAGGAAACATCGCTTTGCGGGCCAAATGTGTACCGCAAGTGATCCAGCAAGTCCGGCACAACGACGAACAGTGTTGCGATCCCATTGGCGCGGCAGTGATTGGCGATGGCGGCGGCAAGGTGCGTCTTGCCCACGCCGTTGTCGCCGGTGAAAACAAGCCACCCGTCAGGCTGTTCCGCATAGCTCTGCGATGTCTTGATGGCTCCCTCAAGGCTCTGGCGTTGATGGCGGTCCAGGGAGTCATATTTCCGCGGATCGAAGTTCGCAAAGTCCATATCGGCGAAGCGCGGGAGGTCCAACGCGTCCGTCGCGCGGAGGCGGCTGCTGACTGCGCCGGTCGCGAGGACAGTCGCCACTCCCGGAGAGGTGAGCCTGCTGAGGAGCTGCGGTTCTATTTCCATGAGGGGTCTGCTGAGCGTAACGACGGTCGGGCGGCGCTCGATGAATCGCTGGTTCAAGACCTGAAAGAGCTTTTCCCGCGCCCACGGTGTTGCGGATTGAACGCCGAGGTCGTCCAGGATGAGCAGCGGCGCTTCCTTCACCTGCTCAAAGAGGGAGTCAAACGGTGTCTCAGCGTTCGGGGCGTATGCGGCACGCAGATAGTCAAGGAAATCCGGAACGGATACGAGCAAGGCAGGCAACCCATGGTGGATGGCGTCATTGGCGACGGCGGCAGCGAGACGGGTCTTTCCGCTGCCGGCGGGGCCGTGGAGGACGAGCCAGCCGTCCAGATCGGAGGCATATTTTCTGGCCCCGGCCAGCGCATCGGCATACGTGCCATGCCTCTCATTGCCAACCGACCGTTCCACTTCGGACTGCAGGGATTCAAAGGTAACGTGGGCAAATGGCTCAAGCTGCCCATAGCGTTGCAGGCGGCGGAATCGCTCACTCTTGAGCTCTTCCGCGCGGCACACGCAGGGAATGAGCTTGCCGAAGTCCGGGTCGTCAAGGGGCAGTTCCCGGCTGACCCACCCCAAGCCGTCGCAGACGGGGCAGCGTTCGGCGTCCGGGACCGCGTCACGTTTGGGGACGTCAGCGCCAGCGGACGACCTGGCCGTATTCTCCTCCGCGATAGCGGTCCTTCGCAGGACGTCGCTGAGTCGTTCCATCTCCCCTACCCCTGTCTCTCCAGTTGCGAAGAATCGAGCGCACGTACGCCCAACGCCGCGCGTTCTGCGCTGCCGCTTCCTGAAAGGCCTCACGTATCCAGGCGGCTGGATATTCCTGCTCCGTCTCCGAAAGTTCCTGCGCGATGCCCGCTCCCGGAATCGGACCGATCGTGTCTTCGTAGAGCCGGAATATCTCGCCGGGCTGCGAGGACGGCTCCTCCGTTCGGGCTCTCACCCTCTTTGGCGACAATACGGCATCACCGGCCATGACCCGTTCGGCGGCCCGCCGTCCCTCAGAGTCATTCACAAAATACGCCGCGTCTCCATCTTCGAGCCCAACTTCGAGGAACACGCCGGCGCGCACAAAGTCGGCCATGACAACAGCGCCGTCTGTCAGTTCCGTGAGTTCAGGCGCACCAGCCAGTTCACGAGCGGTGACGAAGCGAATTGCGCCCTTGCGGCTGCGGATGCGGCGCAGGACAACGAGGAATAGCTTGATCTCCTCGACGCTTGTCAGGCACGGGAGAATCTCCGCAAAGAACGCCTCCGGAACCGGAGTGGCCTGTGTGGGTGTGGGAAAGCCCTGAAAGGCGTCAATGTCACGCATGGCGGCTTGCTCGGCTCACCCTGTCAAGTAGTAATCGTCCGGGCCGCCGCCGGCGCGGGCAGCATTGCGGAACGTGGTTGTCTGCTCTTCAAAGACGACCTGCATCCGACCCGTCGGTCCGTTCCGGTGCTTGGCAACGATGACATCTGCAATGCCGCGGGGATATTCCTGGTCGGGGTGCTGCCGCTCCCATTCCTCGCCGGTGAATACCATGTCCGGGCGGTAGAGGAACAGGACGACGTCCGCATCCTGCTCGATCGCGCCGCTCTCCCGCAGGTCGGACAGGAGCGGCTCATGGCGGGGGCGATTCTCAACCGCGCGGGAAAGCTGTGAAAGAGCCAGCACCGGGACGTTCAGATCGCGGGCGAGCGCCTTGAGCGAGCGCGAGATTTCGCTGATCTCCTGCACGCGGTTGCCAAAGAAATTCGCGCCGGACATCAGCTGCATGTAGTCCACCACGATGAGATCAAGCCCCTCTTCAAGGAAAAGCCGCCGCGCCTTGGAGCGAAGCGCGACGACGCTCAGGTTGACCGAATCGTCGATGTAGAGGGGCAACTCGGCGAGCCGTCCGACGGCGTTCATGATTGCGCCCTCTTCGTAGTCGGTCCACATATGGGCCCGAATGCGCGTGGAGTTGATGCCGGACTCGCCTGCCAATAGGCGCTCCACGACCTGATCCGACGCCATTTCGAGGCTGAAGAACGCGACGATGCGGGGGCGTCCGTCCGGTCTTTGGGTCTGCGCGGCAGCCTTCGCGACGTTGAGGGCAAAGGCGCTCTTGCCGACGCCAGGGCGGGCAGCAAGGATGAGGAGGTCCGCGGCCTGAAACCCACCGCCAAGCTGGCGGTCAAGGTCGACAAAGCCGCTTTCGACGCCTCCGGCGCGGCCCCCGGCAGTTTGCTCACTATCTTCGACGTATCTATCCAGGACATCCCGCAGCGCCTCAAGATCCCGCGTGGTCTGCCCAATCCGCATCCTGTAGAGCAGTTCTTCGGCCTTGCGGAGGGATTCTTCCTCATCCTCCTCGGCGCGTGTTCCAATCCCCGCGATTTGGCCTCCCGCATCAATGAGACGGCGGTGGATGGAGAGCCGCCGAACGACGCGGGCATAGCTGTCCGCGTACACGGAGGTTGGGACAACGGCGATGAGGTGACTCAGGAAGGGGAGTCCGCCGACTTCTTCGAGCCGCTGCCGGCGGGAAAGCTCGTCCGCGACGCTTATCTGACTGATGGGCTTGTTTTGCGTGAAAAGGGTTACGCAGGCTTCAAATATCCATGCGTGACGCTGCCGGTAAAAGTCATTCGGCTCCAGGATGATCTGAAGGCCCGGCACGGCCTCGCCGTCAATGAGCATTGAGCCGAGGACGGCTTCCTCCGCTTCATCGTCGTGTGGCGGCAGTTGTTCTGTGTACACAAAGCACCCCGGCCCCGTCCCACGCGTCCACGCATGGCAAATCCGGACGGGTTTCCGAGTCCCTTACTCCTCTTCTTGACCCTCTTGGGGTTCGTCGTCGCCGTCCGCGGATTCTTCGGCGGCATCGTCAGAGGCTGGGGTGGTTTCATCGATTGCCGCATCGTCGCCCTCGTCCGCGCCCTCTTCGACGAGGGGAGGCGGCTCCGTTCCCTCCTGGTAGACGGTGATGGTGACGGAGGGAATCACATCCGGGGCAAGGCGAACAGGGGTCTGGTGGTGCCCGAGTTCGCGGATCGGCTGGGCAAGCTGGACGGCGCGACGATCAATCTCAACACCCATGGCCTCATTGACGGCGTCCGCAATCTCCGCAGACGTGACGCTGCCGTACAGGCGGCCCCCCGGGCCAACACGCACAGGAATCAGCAGGCGCTCCTCAGAAAGCCGTTCACCGACGCTCTCCATCTCAAGGTTGAGCTTGGTGCGACGCTCGATTTCGGCCTTCTTGCGGGCGTCTGCGCGGGCCAGTTCCTGGGGAGTTGCCAGCACAGCCAAGCCCTTTGGGATGAGGAAGTTGCGGGCGTAGCCATCCTTGACATCGCGGACGTCCCCCGCGATGCCCAAGCCGGGCGCCTCATCGATCAGGACAACTTTCATCGGAGTTCCTTTCAACGAATAGTAGTACGTGCGTTCTTATCCGTCAAGCATTCCACCACGGCCTGATGGCCTGCGAGACGGCACACAAGAGATAAGGGTAGGGAACGGGGGCGGGTGACGGCAAGAGTTTGGCTGCGAGTTATCCACCAATTTGGGAGGCTAAAAGCCCGCTCTCCCATGCGTTTGCGGCCTCTGCGAGCGGCATATCAATGATGCCGGTGACGCGGAGCGCGTCGCCGCCCACTGCGCCGATTTCGCGCATGGGCATGCCCCGCTCCTCACAGAGGTCACGGAGTTCCTCCAACTTCTCAGCCGCAGCGGAGATCACGATACGCGCCGGCGCTTCGCCGAACAGGGCAGCGTCGATTCGGTCATGGTCATCGAGGACGAGGTCAAGGGACGCGCCGATGCCGCCGATGGCGCAGGATTCCGCCACGGCGACCGCCAGCCCGCCCTCCGACACGTCATGCGCCGATTTGATCAGTCTGTTGCCGATGGCATCCCGCACGAGGGACTGCACCCTCGCCTCTCCATCAAGATCAACGGTGGGTCGGCCGGCGACGACACCGTGAATCCGGGAGAGGTACTCGCTGCCCCCTAGCGCGGCAACAGGCAAGTCAGCGCTTGACGTGCCAAGCAGAACGATGCGATCCCCCTCCCCGACAAATCCCGCCCCGGCTCGCGCGGAGAGGTCGTCCAGCAGGCCGACCATGCCGACTGTCGGCGTGGGATCAATAGGGCCGTCGGCGGATTCGTTGTACAGGCTGACGTTGCCGCTGATGACGGGGATGTCCAGGGCGCGGCAGGCATCGGCCATGCCGCGTATGGCCTGCTCAAACTGGTAGGCGATGGGCTCGCGCTCGGGGTTGCCGAAGTTGAGGCAGTCAGTGATTGCCAGCGGACGCGCGCCAACGCAAGAGAGGTTGCGGGCGGCTTCAATGACGGTAAGCGCCCCGCCGGCATACGGGTCCAGATAGCAGGCGCGTGGATTGACATCAATCGTAAGGGCAACGCCCTTGTTTGTTCCCTTGATGCGGAGGACGGCGGCGTCCGCTTGCCCAGGCGCCAGCACGGTATTGTTGCCAACCTGGTGGTCGTATTGGCGGTAGACAGCGCGCTTGCTGGCGAGGGAGGGAGCTGTGAGCATCCCGAGCAGCGTCGCGTTCCAATCAGACGGCTGGGGTAAATCGGAGAGGTCGCGTTCGCGCAAGTCAGCCATTTCCGGGGCTTCCTTGCCGGACAACTCATAGGCGGGCGGCTCGGTCAGGGCGGCGATGGGCATGTCTCCGACGATGACATCGTTATCGCGGATGATTGCGCGGCTGCCGTCTGTGACGACGCCGATCTCGTCGCAGGCTAGCTCCCACTTGTCACAGACAGCACGGGCGGCTGCGACGTTTTCGGGGGGGACGACGAGCAACATCCGCTCCTGGGATTCGGAGAGCATAACTTCATAAGCAGTCATGCCGTCCTCACGGCGCGGGACGCGGGCGACATCTATATCGACACCATTGTTGGCACGGGCGGCACATTCGATGACGGAACTCGTGAGGCCTCCCGCGCCGAGATCCTGCATTCCTACGAGCAGTCCGGCCTGGGCAATCTCAAGGCATCCTTCAAGAACGAGCTTTTCAAGGAACGGATTGCCAACCTGCACGGCGGGGCGTCGCTCGGCGGATTCTTCAGAGAGATCGACGGAGGCGAACGTCGCGCCGTGGATGCCATCGCGTCCCGTGTCCGCGCCGACAAGCAGCAGCACGTTGCCCGCGCCACCCGTGCTTGCGCGGATGATCTCGTTCTCTTTGGCGATGCCAACGCACATTGCGTTGACGAGCGGGTTCCCTGAATAGGCGGGCGCGAACGTCACCTGCCCGGCAACGTCCGGGATGCCGATGCAGTTGCCGTAGCCGCCGATGCCCGCCACGACACCCTCAAAGAGGTAGCGATTGCGGGGCCTTTCGTCCAGCGGGCCGAAGAACAGGGCATTGAGGAGGGCGATTGGCCGCGCGCCCATGCTGAAGATGTCGCGGATGATTCCGCCGACGCCCGTCGCCGCGCCCTGGTACGGCTCGATCGCAGAGGGGTGGTTGTGCGATTCCACCTTCATGATGACGGCGAGGCCGTCGCCGATTGAGACAGCTCCCGCGTTCTCTTCACCGGGGCCGATGAGAACCCAGGGAGCTTCGTTTGGGAAGAGCCGCAGGAGCAGGCGGGAGTGCTTGTAGCCGCAGTGCTCGCTCCAGAGGATGCCGAACATGCCGAGTTCGACGTCGTTTGGCTCCCGTCCCATGCGGGTGACAATCTCGTCGTACTCCTGGCGGGAGAGGGAGAGTTCAGCGAGAGTTTCAGGGGAGACGGTCATGCGGCGCTCCCGCGTTATGCTTGAAGGGCATCATGAATTGAGTCTAGCAGTGCGATGGCGCGGGAGGACAGCGGAGTGAAAAATCCAGCCACCTGGACGGCCTTGATCGTCATCGCGCTGCTTGCTGCCATCGCCTTCGGCGTCGGCTGCAACGGGGCAACCTCTGAGGAGGAATCCGAGCAGACGCCGCTGAAACTCGGCCTAATCCTCAATTTCACCGGTTCGCCGGAAACATCGGAGAACAGGGAACGCGCATTCAAGCTGGCCATCCTCCACATCAACGAGGCCGGCGGCGTGTTTGGGATGCCGGTAACCGGCGTCTCGACGGACGCAACGGGCGACCCCGACACCGCCGCCCGTGAGGCGCAACGTCTGATCGACGAGGAGGGCGTCCACGCTATCGTTGGTCCGAACGCGAGCTCCGCCTCATTGCCAATCTCCCAGACCGTCTCCGCCACGCGCCGCATCCCGACCGTCAGCCCGTCCGCCACCTCGCCGCAGTTGACGAATGCCGACGATGACGGCTACTTCTTCAGGACCGCGCTCTCCGACGTGGCGCAAGGCCCCGTCCTGGCCCGCATCACCCACCAGCAGGGCTTCGACAACGTCGGACTCATCTACCAGGATGATGCGTACGGCACCGGCCTTGCGCAGGCGTTCGCCGCGTCATGGAACGGCGCGCAGCGCGCCGTCGCCGTCGATCCGGAGCAACGGGAATTCGCCGCGGCGTTGAGCGACTCCGCAATAGAGAACCCGCAAGCCCTCATCGTCATCGCGTCTGAGCAACTCGCGCTGGCCCTCGTCAGGCAGGCCATCGACAGCGGAACGTACAACAACTTTGTCTTTGCGGATTCCGCCAAGCGGCTGAGTCTTCCGCAGGAGATCGGCGCGGACGCGATGGCGGGGATGTACGGCACCGGAAGCGCCCGCGCGCCCCACAGCACCGCGTCTGAGGCTTGGGACAATTCCTACATCGCCGAATACGGCGAACTGCCCGTTCTGGCTTACGTGAAGGAAACGTACGACGCGACAATCGCGATTGCGCTTGCGGCGCAGGCGGCGGGAACCGTCGACGGCGAGGCGGTCCGCGATCAACTACGCGCCATCGCCGGGCCGCCGGGGCAGAGCATCCCCGGCACTGCCGACGGCGTGGCCGACGCGCTGGCCATGCTGGCGGACGGGGAAGACGTCGATTACGACGGGACATCCGGCGTGATGGAGTGGGATGAGCACGGGGACCTGGCACGCGGCTACACCGGCGTGTGGCGCTTTACGTCGGACGGCGGAATCGAGGATCTGGAGAGCATTCCGTACGGGGGTTAGGGGAGTTCGGCGTAGTCTTCTTCCCAGTCTTCCGCCAGGCGGATGAGGTCTTTCAGGGGAGCGCCGCCCTGTTCGCTGTCCAGGCTTGGGGGAGAGAGCCGCGTTGGCGGCTCCGCGTTTTCGCCTATGGCGAGCATGAGGAGTGAATCGACCAGGTTTTCGCGGGCGTCCCACCGTGCGCCGGGGCGTCGGATGACGACGTTTGGCTCGAGGGCAGCAATGACGGCGGCGCGCAGAACGTCTTCCTGCATCCACAAAGGCTGCTCGCGGATGTCCGCCTCCTGCGCGTGGTCGCAGTCCTGGCAGTTGAATTGGGCGCGGTCCCAATCGGGATCATAGTCGGTGGAGCCATCAGCCGAACCGCATTCGCGGCAGGTTGCGCCCGCAAAGGCGAGCGGCTCATCGTCGATCTCAGCCGCCGGGAGTGATTCGCGTACGGCGTCCGCGATCTGGGTTGGAGAGCGGAGGGCAAGACGGAGCACGGAGAGAAAGCCGGCGTCATTGACGAGTTCCGATGCCCGCACGATCTCCACCTGGGCGGCGCGGGCGGAGTCCTTGAGTTCCTGGGCATGGGCGTCAAAGAGGGCCTCCCAGTACTGGGCGCGGGACAGATCGGACGCCTCCGGATCCGGCTGGAGGCCGTAGGTCTTGCCGGACGGGGTCAGGTTGTACGGGCGGCCGGGTTCGAAGGAAGCCTCATCGGTGCCCACGTCCGGCACGACGTAGACGATGCGCAACCGAGCAGACGGATTGCCCCTGAGAACGCGGCGGGCGAGCGAGCCGGGATAGGCGAGCAGACGGAGACGGTCGGCCTCGGTCAGCGCGGCCATCGGGATTTCTCCGGCCAGCACCGTGTCACCGGGCTCCAGCCATTCACCGACCTCCGAGAGACCGGCGGCGTTGCGGTAGAGTCGTGCCGTTGTTACCAAGGGTCAGCGTTCGATGGGAAGGCCGACGCCGCTGCCCCACTCGGTCCAGGAGCCGTCGTAGTTGCGGATGTTCTCGTAACCGAGCAATTCCTTGAGGACGAACCACGTGTGAGAGGAACGCTCGCCGATGCGGCAGTACGCGATGACATCCTTGTCCGCCGTGACGCCGCGCCCGCCATAGATCTCATTGAGTTCGTCGGCGGACTTGAACGTGGCGTCCTCGTTGACGGCCTGCGCCCAACCGATGTTGACGGCGCCGGGAATGTGGCCGCCGCGCTGGGAGCCCTCCTGCGGGAGATTCTCCGGCGCAAGGAGCTCGCCGCTGAACTCCGCCGGGGAGCGAACGTCCACCAGGACGGACGTGCCGAGGGCGGCGCGCACATCGTCACGGAGGGCGCGGATGGACGTATCCGGCTCTTGCGCTGTGTAGGACTGCGCGGCGTGTGAGGGAACGTCAGTCGTCGTTGGACGGCCTTCTGCCAGCCACTTGGCGCGCCCGCCGTTCATGATCTGGACGTTCTCATGCCCGTAGTACTTCAACTGCCAGTAGGCCCATGCGGCGAACCAGTTGTTGTTGTCGCCGTACAGGATGACGCGCGTGTCGTTGCCGATGCCGGACTGCCCGAGCAATTGCTCGAAATCGCCCTTTTCGACAACATCGCGCACAACATTCTGCTGGAGCTGGGACCGCCAGTTCCAGCCAACGGCGCCGGGCGCGTGTCCCTGGTCGTACGCTGCGGTATCGACGTCGACTTCCACAAGCCGGACGCCGGGCGCGTCAAGGTTCTGCGCGACCCATTCCGTGTCCACCAATGCGTTTGGATTTGCGTATTCAGCCATTGTGTGCCCCCACTCCTTCGCCTCTCACCGGAGAAGCTGTCCTGCGCTAGATTCGCAGTAACGCAATCCATCGTCAAGGGGTACACTCTGCCGCGACGCCGGCAGGAGGCATCGGTATGATGACAGTATTGGGGTACCAGACGGGAGTGAATGAGACGATGCGGGTTATGGCGCTGATCAAGGCGACAGCCGAGAGCGAGGCGGGGATCATGCCCTCCGCTGAACTGCTGGAGGCGATGGGCAGGTACAACCAGGAGCTTGTCGAGGCGGGCGTGATGCTTGCCGGCGAGGGGCTGAGGCCGTCTGAGCACGGCAGGCGTGTTGTTCTTGACGGCGGCGGGAACGCGGTCACGGACGGGCCTTTCGCAGAGACGAATCAACTAATTGCCGGATTCTGGGTCTGGCAGGTCGCAGACATGGATGAGGCCGTGGCGTGGGTGAAGCGGTGTCCGCAGCCGATGCCCGGGATGGCAGAGATCGAGATTCGTCCTCTCTACGAAACCGAAGATTTTTCACAGGCTGAAGGCTGATGTCTCTGCTGCGCACACCCCTCTACGACTCTCACGTTGCGCTTGGCGCGCGGATGGTTGAGTTTGGCGGGTGGGAGATGCCCATTCAATACGCAAGCGGGGTGCTGGCGGAGCACGCGGCGGTTCGGCGACAGGCAGGTATATTTGACGTTTCGCACATGGGGCGCATCGACGTGCAGGGGGACGGCGCGGGCGCGTTCCTGGATCGGCTCATCACGAGCAACGTGGGCAAGCTGCGCATCGGGCGCGGACGATACGGCCTGATCTGTGACGAATCCGGCGGCATCCTTGATGACGTGGTCGTGTTCCGCCGCGCGGAGTCCGTTTATCTCGTGGTATGCAATGCGTCGCGGTGGGATCGAGTGACGGCGTGGATAGGCGAGAACGCGGCGGACAGGGTGGAGATAACACACCGGCGCGACGATACGGCGATGCTGGCTGTCCAAGGACCGGAGGCGGTGGCGGCCGTGGCGCGCCGCTTTCATCCGTCCCCGCTCCAACTGGGGCGTTTCGCGGGCAATGGCGGGAGGATGGCGGGCGTGGGCGCGTTCATCTCACGCACGGGCTATACGGGGGAGGACGGGTGCGAACTGATCGTCGCAGCTTCGGACGCCCAGCACGTATGGGACACGCTGGTGGACGAAAGCGGCGTGACCCCATGCGGTCTTGCGGCCCGCGACGTGCTGCGCCTGGAGGCCGGCCTAATGCTGTATGGGCAGGACATGGATGAGACCGTGACGCCGCCGGAGGCGGGGCTTGATCGATTCGTCGATCTCAGCAAGGATTTTATCGGCGTGGAGACACTGCGGAGGCAGGCTGAGAATGGGATCGAGAAGCGCATCACCGGCCTTACGGTGGAGGGTCGTTCCGCGCCGCGCCATGGATATACAGTACACACGGGGGACGGCAGGGAGTCCGTGATTACGAGCGGGGCATATTCACCTTCGCTCAGGCACAGCATCGGACTGGCGTACCTGCCGATTGACGTATCCGAACCCGGAAACGTCGTTGATGTCGATATCCGCGGCCGAACGGCGCGCGCGACGACGGTATCGCTGCCGTTCACCCGCTAGAATGAGTAGGCGCTTTGATTGGGGGACGTGATATGCCATTTGATCCGGCAGGGCTGCTCTTCAGCCGTGAGCATGAATGGGTGGCGCGCGACGAATCCGATGCCAACGCGGCGACCGTTGGCATCACGGACTATGCGCAAGGGGAACTGGGGGACGTCGTCTACGTCGATCTGCCCGCTGCCGGCTCTGCGGTCAAACAGTTTGAGACATTTGGCGAGGTAGAGTCGGTGAAGTCCGTGTCCGATCTGTTCTCACCGGTGAGCGGGACGGTGGCCGAGGTCAATTCCACCCTCGAGGACAAGCCGGAGCTGGTGAACGAGGACCCGTACGGGGAGGGGTGGATGCTGCGGGTGACGATTGCGGATGAGCGGGAGCTGCAAAGCCTGCTTTCTCACGATGAGTACCAGGAATTTCTGACGGAGTTGAGCGGCGGTGACTGAACAGCGCAACCCTGCCCCCTTTGTTCCCATGACGGCTACCGACAGGCAGCACATGCTCGATGCCATCGGCGTCGACGCAGTTGACGATCTATTCGCGGATATTCCCGTTGAGTTCAGGAACCCGCAGTTGGACTTGCCGCCGGCGTTGTCCGAGCATGACGTCGTCACGCACATGGGCCATTTGTCGGCTATGAACGTGTCCGCAGACGCCGCGCCGTCCTTCCTGGGAGGCGGGTATGCGCGGCATTACGTGCCGAACGCGGTGGGGGCGATCATCTCCCGCGGCGAGTTCTTGACGCCGTACACGCCATACCAGCCGGAGGCCAGCCAGGGCATCCTGCAAGCGCTGTTCGAGTATCAGACCGTCGTGTGCGAACTGACAGGGATGGACGCCTCCAACACCGGAATGTACGACGGGGCAAGCGGATTGGCGGAGGCTGCTCTCATGGCGTGCCGCCTGACACGGCGGCGCACGGTCGCCGTCCACGAAAGCGTCTCACCCATCTATCGCGCCGCCCTGGAGACGTATGCGGGGGCGCAGGAAATCACGGTCGTCGACGGTCTCGACGCCGCGCCCGATGGCGAACCTGCCTGCCTGATCATCCAGCAGCCTTCATATGACGGCATCATAGATGACGACCCTGATAAGCTTGCCGACGCGATTCACGAACGGGGCGGGCTGCTGGTTGTGGCCGTGGAGCCGGTGTCGCTCGCGCTAATCAGGCCGCCTGGTGAGTACGGCGCGGACATCGTCGTGGCTGAGGGGCAGCCGCTGGGAATCGCCTTGGGATTCGGCGGGCCGGGCGTCGGTTTCTTCGCGTCCAGGAATGAGTACCTGCGGCAGATGCCGGGACGCATCGTGGGGCGGAGCGTGGACACGGACGGGCGCGATGCGTTTGTACTGACGCTCCAGACGCGTGAGCAGCACATTCGCCGCGAAAAGGCGACGTCCAATATCTGCACGGCGGAAACGCTCGCCGCCATCGCGGTGGCAGTCCATACGGCGGCTCTCGGCCCGCAGGGACTCCGGGAGGTGGCGTTCAGCTGCTACCAGGCCACGCATAACGCGGCGCGGCGCATTGGCAAGCTGCCCGGGTTTTCGATCTACGGCGGCGAGGACGCGCTGTTCATCAAGGAATTCGTGGTCGAGTGCCCGGCGCCGCCCGCCGAGGTCAACCGGCGGCTGTGGGAGAACCACGGCATCATCGGCGGCATCGACGTATCCGACCGCGTGCCGAACGGTCTCCTGCTCTGCATCACGGAAACATCGACCACGTCCGACATCGATCGGCTCGTGGGCGCTCTTGCCCGTATCGCTGGCGTGGACTCACCGGAAAGTGGCGACGGTGACGCGACAGCGACAAGCCTCTCGGACTGGCCGGCCATCGAGACACCGGCAGGCGGGGACGCGATCGTGCTGGCCACCGGCGACCCTGAGCAGATGCGCGTGCCGCTGTTGCTGGATATTTCACGACCGGCGCGGCGCGGCGTGACCACACCCGTTCCCGCGGTTCCGCCAACGGCGCCACCGCTTCCCGAGTCAACGCTACGCAGGGAACTGCTGTTGCCGGAGATCAGCGAGCTGGACGTGGTGCGGTATTTCACGCGCATCAGCCAGTCGAATTACGCCGTCGATACCACGTTCTACCCGCTCGGCTCCTGCACGATGAAGTACAACCCGCGGGTGAATGAGACGGTGGCGGGGATGCCGGGGTTCGCGAACGCGCATCCCTACCTGCCGCCGGAGGTCTGCGCTGGCACGCTGGGAGCGCTCTACAGCCTGCAGGAGATGCTGGCGAGCGTGGTGGGGATGGATGCGACGAGCCTCGCGCCGTCGGCAGGCGCGCACGGCGAGCTGACGGGGATGCTCCTGTTCCGCGCCTACCATCGGAGCCGGAACGACAGTAAGCGCACGGTCGTCCTCTCGCCGGACTCGTCGCACGGGACGAATCCTGCGTCGGCGGCGATGGCAGGATTCACGCTCGTGACCGTGCCGACCGATCCGGTCGGCAACGTGGACATGGACGCGCTTCGTCCGCTCCTGGGGCCGGAAGTGGCGGGCATCATGCTGACGATGCCGACGACGCTGGGGCTGTTCGATCCGAACACCGCCGAGATCTGCCGCCTCATCCATGAGGCCGGGGGGCTGGTGTACGGGGACGGGGCGAATCTGAACGCGCTGCTGGGCCGGGCGAGGCTGGGCGACCTGGGCTTTGACATCGTGCATATCAATGTTCACAAGACGTTTTCGACGCCGCACGGCGGCGGCGGGCCGGGCGCGGGCCCCGTCTGCGTCACGGAGCGGCTGGCGGAGTTCCTGCCGACGCCGCACGTGGAGCGCCGCGATGACGGGATGCTGCACCTGGCGGCGCCCGCGCAGTCCGTCGGCCGCATCGGCTCGGCGGCGGGGAACGTCGGGGTGCTGCTGCGCGCGTACACGTATTTCCGGATGCACGGGGCGGACGGGCTGAAAGAGGTGAGCGGGGCGGCGGTGCTGAACGCGAACTACATCCGCGCCCGCCTGAAGGAACACTACCATCTGCAATACGACCGCATCTGCATGCACGAGGCGGTCTTCTCGGCCACGCGGCAGCGGCGGCAGCACGACGTGCGGGCGGGAGACATCTGCAAGCGGCTGCTTGACCACGGCTTCTACGCGCCGACGGTCTATTTCCCGCTGATCGTGGAAGAGGCGCTGATGATCGAGCCAACGGAGACGGAGAGCCGCGAGACGCTGGATGCATTCATCGACGCGATGATCTCCATCTCGCAGGAGGCATCGGAGAACCCTGACCTGGTTCGGGGCGCGCCGCACAAAACACCGGTCCGCCGGATTGATGAGGCGCTGGCGGCGCGGCGGCCGGTGCTAAGGTGGATGGGGCGGGAGTGAGGTTGTCGGGGGGAAACGCATGGCATCTAAAGCAAGGAATCCCGTCCGGGTGGGACCGACAACGCAGTCAAGAACTGCTACTGGGCGCCTCTCCGCGTTCCAAGTCGAGGTTTGGCACGATGGCCTGGGTGAACACCGCGTCCTGAAGGATCGTGACCCAGGTGTCTTGCAGAACAAGCTGGAAGCCCTCCAGCACCGTTGGTCAGAGAAATACGGCATACTTCTTGAGCGCAGAGATCGTGAGGCGCGTCGTCAAGGGGCAAAGATACCGCCGAAGAGCTCACAAGGGAGGCTCAAGTAGCGTTACAAGAAAGCCGCGACATATTGCGGCACGCGCTACGAACAGATATTCGTTTTGATTGGGAATCGCTCAAGAACCATTCCCCCATGATTCGCAAGTCAAAGGGAACTGCAGGTATAAAGTACGATCCCCAGACAGGCAGACCTGCGGCCTGTATTTCAGTTGAACCTCGACGAGAAAATCGTCCGACCTATAGGCAACCCAATTTGAGCTTCTGGGATCGCATTGCAGGGAAAAAAGAGGGCAAGGAAGAACTGGCCCGGCTTGAATTCGACCAGGCACTTCGTGGATGGCAAGAAAGGCAACAAGCTGAATCAGACAGAGTGGAGCGCCTGGATCTGGAACGTCAGCAGATTCTGGTCGCCGAGCAAGAGGAGTGGGATACTGAACTCGCGGAATACAAGGCGAATCAAGAGGCGACCAATGCCGAGGTTGATGCTCTGCGCCACAAGTACGAGGAGTGGGCGGGAGACAGTAGCCAGACCATTGAGGAGCACACCGAACTGGTACTGAACGCCTCCGACTATCCAGACTGGATTAAGGTCGACTTTGATCTCGGCTACAAAGTTGAGACCAGGACGATCATTATCAACTACACGCTGCCGCAGAGAGCATCGATGCCTACAGTCCAGAGTGTTACTTATGTTCAGACCCGTGACGAATTACAGCAAAAGGTCATCTCAAAGCGCGAACAGGAGCAATTGTACGAAGGTGCGCTGCACCAGATTGCTCTTCGCACGATGTACGAGCTCTATAGCACAGACGATGCCAAGGCCCTCGATGCCATTGTTTTCAACGGTTGGGTCGAGAGCACTAATCCGGCGACTGGGCAGTCCGGCAATAACTGCATCATGTCCATACAAGCACGTCGTGAAGAGTTTCTCAAGATAAACCTTGAATCAGTCGAACCTCAAGCCTGCTATCGCGCACTAAGGGGCGTGTCAGCGGCGAAATTGGCGACTCTTACACCTGTCCAGCCGATTTTGCAACTTGACACTGGCGACAGACGGTTTGTCGAGTCCAGGGACGTCACCAGTGATCTGTCAGACGAATCGAACCTAGCAACCATGGATTGGGAGGACTTTGAACATTTGGTGCGGGAGATATTCGAAAGAGAGTTTGTGTCTCATGGGGGAGAGGTAAAGGTCACTCAGGCAAGCAGGGATGGCGGTGTAGACGCGGTTGCCTACGACCCTGACCCGATTCGCGGTGGAAAATATGTTATACAGGCTAAGCGCTATACCCGGACGGTACCCGTAAGCGCGGTCAGGGAACTGCACGGCACAGTCACCAAAGAGGGTGCCAACCGTGGCATCTTGGTAACCACGTCAGATTATGGCGCCGATTCGGTCAGTTACGCCAAGGATCTGCCGATCACGCTGATCAACGGCTCCGAACTCCTGTCACTGCTGGAAAAGCATGGTCACAGCGCCCGGATTGATCTGAATGAGGCGCGGGAACTGAGGGGCAACGAGAGCGGTTAGGCCCACTCGCTAGGCTTCTAGAGGGCAAGAGTAGAATCCTCTTGTCTACGACTGATCCGTTGGGTCGGCAGGGACAACCCCGATGGATTTCGGCTTTCGCCGGAGTGAGGGGAGCAGCATGGCGGACTAGCTATGTTGCCACTGTATGCCGGACGGTCAATACTGATTCCAGTGAGAGCATCGCAATCATGCGAACTTTCCACACGATTGGAGGTGCCGATGGCCAGCAATACGGAATGCACGAGTGACCATGGCGCGCCGGCCGAGAAACTCGGCACGACGATACACGAAATCTTCAAGCCGTTCGGTGGCGTTGAACTGCCAATCCCTCCCCGTGAACCCATGCGTGAGCCGCCTCAGTTTGGCGACTGAGCGCAATCAAATGTATATCGCCGAATTCAACCCCTGCACCTCAAAGCCAGTATGAACAGCGATCAAGGACCGCGCGCCTCGGAAACCCGCCAATTTGGCCCGCCGGAGCTTGGTGTCTCGATTGCGCCTTTGGGGGTGGGGGCGTGGCCCTGGGGGTCTACGTGGTATTGGGGGTACGGGAAATCGTACGGCGAGGATGACGTGCGCGGAGCGTTCCGGGCATCGCTCGCGGCGGGCGTGACGCTGTTCGATACGGCGGAGGTGTATGGGCGGCGGGGCAGTTCGGAGAGGATTCTTGGGCGGTTGGCGGGAGAGTTGGATGAGGAGTCGGCGGGCGGAGAGCGTCCGTTTGTTGCGACGAAGTATATGCCGCTGCCGTGGCGGTGGCGGGCGGGTGACGTGACGCGCGCGCTACGGGCGAGCCTGCGGCGTCTTGGGCTGGAGCGCGTCGATCTGTACCAGATTCACTGGCCGGTTGTGCCAGCGCGTCCGCGGCTTGGGCAGTGGATGGAGGGTTTGGTCCGGGCGCACGGCGAGGGTCTGGTGGCGTCGGTCGGGGTATCCAACTTTGATGCCGAGTTGACCAGGCGGGCGCATGAGCTTCTGTCTCGCGCGGGCATCCCGCTGGCGTCCAATCAACTGCCCTACAGCCTGCTCGATCGGCACATCGAGCACGAGGGTTTGCTTGACGCGTGCAGGGAACTGGACATGACGGTGATCGCCTACAGCCCGATTGCGGAGGGGCTGCTGACGGGGAAGTACACTCCGGATGATCGTCCTGCCGGCTATCGGGGGTGGCGGCTGCGGAAAAAGGTGGTGCAGGTTCAGCCGATAGTCGAGGCGCTGCGTGAGATCGGAGAGCGGCATGAGGGCAAGACACCATCGCAGGTGGCGCTACGCTGGCTGATCCAGAAGGGAACTCTCCCAATCCCCGGCGCGAAGACAGCACAGCAAGCGACGGACAACGCGGGGGCGCTGGGGTGGGAACTCACGGAGGAGGAGATGGCGGCGCTGGATGACGTCTCAGCCTGATTAGTCCCCCGCTTTACGTGCGGCGCGCTGTCCGCCTACGATTTGCCCAGACCGTTCGGGGCTTGGGGGGTGATTCATGACGATGCAGTTGGATGACGTCAAGCGAGAAGTGGCCATTGCCAATCGGGTGCTGCCGGATATCGGGCTGGCGTCAGGGGTTCTGGGATCGCTTGGACACGTGAGCATGCGCGTGCCGGACAATCCTGAGACGTTCGTGGTCAAGGGACGCGGCTACGCCATCGACGCGCTCGCCCGCGCGGAGCCGGAGGGGATGGTCGTGTGCGACCTCGACGGGTTCAAGGTCGGCGGGCCACCCGGCATCACGCAGTGCTTTGAGGTGAAGATTCACTCCGCCATCTTTCGCGCGCGGCCTGACGTGCAGTCCATCGTCCACGTCCATCCGCGCTTCGCAATCGTCATGGGCATTCTCGGAGTCACCCTTGTGCCGATGTGCCGCGAGGGGTTGGAGCTTGTGGAAGAGCCGGTTCCTGTCTTTCCGCATAGCAGGCTGATCCTGACGGAGGAGGACGGCGTTGGCGTGGCTGAGGCGCTGGGCGACGCGACGGTGCTCATGCTGCAAGGGCATGGGGCGGTGAGCGTGGGCACGTCGACAGGGGACGCCGTGATGAACATGGCGCACCTGGAGGAGCAGGCGCGGATGAACTGGTACGCGTACGCGGCGGCGGGGCCCGGCCATGCGCGGATTACGGAGGAGCAGATCGCGGAAAACAACGCTCAGCCGCCGACGGCTGAACTGCCGCACTTCCGGGAGCTGGTGAGTGGCACGCGGGCGCAGGCGGCGGTTGGCGGCGTGTGGCGGCATTTGGCGGCGAACGCGGCAGAGGGACTATAGGAAACGGCGGGGAGGCTGTACGGCATGGACCTGGGAATCGCGGGAAAGGTCGCGCTCGTTACGGGCGGGAGCAGGGGACTGGGACGGCAGGCGGCGTTGAGCCTTGCCGGCGAGGGCGCGAAAGTCGCTATCTGCGCTCGCACACAGGAGAATCTCGATGTCGTTCTGCCGGAGTTGACGGCGGCGGGCGCGCCCGCCGCCGCTGCGATAGCCGCGGACGTCACCGACGCCGCCTCGCTGGAGCAGCTGCGCGAGGCAGTCGTCGAACAGCTTGGGCCGGTGGACATCCTCGTGAACAACGCGGGCGCGAGCCGGCGGGGCGACGTGCTGGCGATCGGCGAGGAGGAGTGGTCGGACCTGTGGGCGCTGAACGTCTTGGGGCCGATACGGCTGAGCCGCCTTGTACTGCCGGGGATGCAGGAGCGGCAGTGGGGGCGCATCGTCAACGTATCGTCCATCTGGGGGCGCGAGCACGGCGGCGGCGTGGCGTATATGACCACCAAGGCGGCGCTCATCGCGTTTACCAAGAGCACGGCGTTGAGTTATGCGAAGGACGGGATACTGATCAACTCCGTCGCGCCGGGGTCGGTGGTGTTTCCGACGGGGAGTTGGGATCGGTTCCAGACGCAGAACGAGCCGGACGTGGTGCGGGACTTCATCGCCAACAACCTGCCGATGGGGCGGTTCGGGTGGCCGGAGCCGGTGGGCGACCTGATTGCGTTTCTGTGCTCGGAGCGGGCAGGATTCCTGACGGGGACGACAATCAACATTGACGGGGGGCAGTCACGGAGTTTGATCTAGGTTCCCGCTTTCGCGGGAATGACGGATGGGGGGTTGGGGTATACTTACGTCAAGAGAGTTTTTTGAAACGGTTCAAAATGGGCTGTTTCGCAGACGAGGAGGTGTCCTACGGCCCCTGACAACGCAAGCTCGGCCTTGACTGATGAGCTCCGCCCGTGGCGCGAGGGCAACGAGCGCATCGCCATCTTTATCGACGGGAGCAACTTATATCACGCCCTGGAGGAATCCTGCTCACGGACTGATCTGGATTTCGCAGCGTTCATCCAGTGGATCGCGGGGGAGCGTCCTCTCTTCCGGACGTACTACTACAACATCATCCAGGATGAGAAGCGCCGCCCCACGGAATACGCGCAGCAGCAGCGGTTCTTGCAGGCGCTGCACCTGATCCCCTACGTGGAGACGCGGTTCGGCACGACGCGCGTCCGCGGCGACCAGATCGTCGAGAAGGGCGTGGACATCATGCTCGCAACAGACCTGCTGTACTACGCGTGGCAGGACTATTACGACATGGCGGTGCTGGTGTCCGGCGACGGTGATTTCGCCTATGCCATCCAGACGCTCAAGAACCTCGGCAAGTACGTGCAGGTTGTGACGTTCGAATCGAACCAGTCGCCTGATCTGTGGGAGAAGGCCGACCTCCGCACGCTTCTCACGCCGGACCTGCTGACCCAGGAGAACCTGTGGGTGAACAAGGAGCCGGCGCGCAAGAGGCGGCGTCGAACGACGAACGGGACGACGCGCCGCACGCCGCGTAAGTCTGCGGCCTCGTCAGCCCCTGCATCCTCAAACGGGCGGGCAGCGGAGCCTGTGGCGGCGCAATAGGCGCGCCCCGGCTAACCCAGGTCGCCCTGATCCCGGCCGCTCGCGTCCTTCCAGGCGGATTCTCGCCATGGGAAGATGTTTGCGGAAGTATCCAGGAGGGGGAAGTCCTCCCCGGGGTGGAAGACGGCAACGCCGTTTGCCGTGCCAATCCACAGGTTGCCGTTTCGATCCAGCAGGAGTTCATTGACGCGGTTATGGGGCAGCGGCGTTGACTGTGCCGTGTAGACCATCCACAGTTCGTCGTTCACAAGCCCAATGACGCCGCCGTCCGTGCCCACCCAGTAGCGGCCCGTGGCCGTGTCTTCGGCGAAGGATCGAACATTGTCGTTGGGGAGGCCTCCATTGGCGCGATTCAGCTTGCTCCACTGCTGGCCGTCAAAGATGGCTGCACCATCGCCGATTGTGCCGAACCACATACGGCCCCGGCTGTCCTCGCGGGAGGCGAGGACGAGGTCAGTGCGGATGTCGGCGTTCTCCGTGCGGAGGCTGTTCCAGACGCCGTTGTCGAGAATGTTGATGCCCTGCCAGTGCGTGAGCCAGACGCGGCCCGCGGAATCTTCCGTGACGACGCTGATGATGTTGGTGTTCAGGCCGTCGCCGCGGTTATGGAGAGTCCACTCGCCGTCTTCGAGGACGGCGGCACCAAGGCCGGTGGCAAACCACACCCGGTCATTGCTGTCGTAATAGACGTTGAAGAGGGAATTGCTGGGCAGGCGCTGCTCTCCGTCCGCGTCGCCGAACCTGTCGTATTCAATCCATTCGCCGTGGTTGTAGACGGAGCCGCCGCTCAGGGTGGAAATCCATATCCGGCCATACTTGTCTTCCGCGAGGCCGGTCACATAGCGATAGGCGAGGCCGCTGTTTCCCTGCGTAAAGGTCTCCCAGGCGCGCCCGTCGAACTTGGCGACCCCCTGGGACGTGCCCACCCAGATGTTGCCCTGGCTGTCTTCCAGGAGGCCGTAGACGTCATTGGCGGGGAGGCCGGTTTCCGTCGGGAAGAGCCATTCGTAGGTCTCTTCCGCAGGGTCATAAATGTTGACGCCGCCGCCAAAGGTCACGATCCACAACGTTCCGTCTTCGTCGAAGTGGAGGTCTTCAATGAAGTGATGCGACAGTTCGCGATAGCGCGTGCTGAGGGGTTCGGAGAACGACCCGCCGTCAAAGCTCGCCAGGCCGACTTCCGTTCCGATCCACAAGAGCTCCTCATCGTTGACCGTGTCCTCGTCTGGGGGCTGGACGGCAAGGGCCGTCACGAAGTTGGAGGGCATGCCGTTTTGGATGGTATACGCGTCTTCCCGCCATTCGCCGTCGGCGCGCAGCACATTCAGGCCGCCGCCGTACGCGCCGATGTACAGATCGCCCTTGGAGTCCTCTAGGAAGACACGGATTTCGTTCGAGGCAAGAGGGCTGTTGTCCTTTGTGTAAACGGTTCGGCTGCCGTCCACCTCAAACACCACGATGCCGTCCTTCGAACCGACCCAGATACTGCCCTCCGCGTCCTCGTAAAAAGTCCAGATGCGATCGTCTGGAAGACCGTCGTCTACGCCGAATGATCTCCACCGCCCATCTTCAAAGAGCCGGATGCCCTCGCCCCAGGTGCCGACCCATATTCGCTCCTGGCTGTCGAGCAGGAGAGCAGAGACAAACACTCCGTCCAGGCCAATACTGTCCGCGTCATCGAGGGGGGACCACTGGCCCTCGTCCAGCACCACGATGCCGTCCTCCGTGCCGACCCAAACGGAGCCGCCCGGATGGTGGATGAACGAGGTCACGCGCGCGGTGATGCCGCTGTTGTCCGCGTTATACGTGATGAGCGCCCCGTCGTCATAGAGAGACGCGCCATTGTCGAAGCCCGCGAACCACTTGCGCCCATGGGCGTCTTCGTAGATTTCCGTGAGATACCAGCTTGCGATGCTGGTGTTCTCGACGTTGTACACGGTCCACAGGCCGCGGCCTGAGTTGGTCTGCTCGCCGCCGCCTGCGGCGCCAACGAGGACAAGCATCACCAGGGATGCCAGCGAGATGCCGCGTACTGCCCTCAAAGTCTCTTCCCCCTTTGACCACACAGTGTAGCGCGGAATGAGGGGTGTGGTACGATACCCGTGTCCGAAAATGCCAGGAGCAGCGCGAATCAGTGGTGGGGCCACCTGAGCTGCCTTGCGCAAAAGGGGGTACCAATTGGCGGATGAGGTTCTGGGCGTGTCCGTGGGGCGCGTCGTGACGTTCACCAAGCAGATTACGGCGCGCGACGTGGAACTCTTTGCCGAGGCGTCCGGAGACGATCAGCCGCTCCATCTCGATGACGCAACGGCGGCGCGATCCCGCTTTGGGCAGCGCATCGCGCACGGCATCCTCACTGCGGGCGTCATCTCAGCCGCCATCGGAACGAAGCTCGTGCCCGACGGCGTCGCCATCTACCTCGGCCAGACGCTCCAGTTCCAGCGGCCCGTGGCGCTCGGCGATACAATCACTGCCACACTTGAGGTGACTGCGCTGGACGCGGAACGGCGCCGGGCAACCCTCTCCACGACGTGCGCGAACCAGAATGAGGAGACAGTCCTCACCGGCGAGGCGCAGGTGCTGCTCGACACGCTGCGGGAGGAATGACGCAGGAGGCCAGATGTTTGTTCTTGACCAAGGCAGCCGGATCGTCGTTCCGCGAACAGAGATGACGTATCCGGGCCACAACATGCGGATGCATGAGAATGCGGCCAACGCGCCCGTCGACCACGTGATGGCGGATCTCGAGGACGCCTGCCCCTACGAGTTCAAGGGCGAGGCGTCCCGGAGCGCCATCATGGAGGCGTTCAATACGCTCGACTACGGAACCAAGGTCGTTACGTTCCGCCCCAACAACATCCACTCGCGGTTCTTCCTGGGCGACGTTGAGACGATCATGCGGGGGGCAGTGGACAAGTTCCACGGCATCATCCTGCCCAAAGTCACCGGGCCGGAGGACGTCATCTACGTTTCCCGCCTGCTCGATGCCCTTGAGCTTGAGGCGGGATGGACGACGAAAGTGGCCATTGAGACCCTGATCGAGACGCCGGAGGCGATGGTCAACGTCAGCAAAATCGCAACGGCGTCGCCGCGGATGGCGGGGCTGATTTTTGGCATCGCGGACTTTGCGGCGGTGATGGGCGTCGTGGACGTCGTTGAGGATCAGAACAAGAACTTCCACTACGCCAAGCAGCACATGGCAGTCGCGGCAAAGGCAGCCGAGCTGCACGCCATCGACAATGTGTTTTTCACCCTCGTGAGGCGCGACACGTCAGAGGAGGACGGTGCGAAGATCAACGAGGCGCTGCTCCAGAAGAACGTCGAAGCCGCGAACCTGGGCATGGACGGCACGTGGATCATCCATCCCCAGCAGGCTCCCATGGCCAACATGGCCTATACGCCTAGTGATTCTCTCACCGAGTACGCCTCCCGCCTGATTGACAACTACCATGAGCGCGGCGGCGGCGCGTTCGTCTTCGAGGAGACGGGCGAATTCGTGGATGAGGCGACGGCCAAGGGCTACCTTGTGCTGCTGGCCAAGGCGGCGCAGGCGGGCAAGGTGGAGGCCGGCTGGCTGTCCGAGCACGCCGCGCGACATGCGGAAATCACGGGCTATGACGTGCTGCGGCAAGCGGGCCGACACGTCGCCTAGAGAAGTCGCCGTCCGAGAGCGTCATGCCTGATCCCGTCATCGAACCGCAGGACGCCATCGCGGCTGAGGTGCGCCGATGGGTTGACCGGGAGGTTGTCCCGGTCGTTGATGAGCTTGAGCACAACAACACCTTCCCGGATCAACTCGTGCAGGGGATGCGGGAACTCGGCCTCTTCGAGCTGATGATTCCCCAGGAGTACGGCGGCATCGGCGCGACGTACGTCAGCTACTCCGGCGTGGTGGAGGAATTGGCGCGGGGGTGGATGAGCCTCGGCGGAATCCTGAACACCCACGTCATCATCACGCATCTCGTTTCGACATACGGCACTGACGACCAGAAGAAGCGCTACCTGCCGCAGTTGGCGACGGCGGAACGGCGCGGGGCGCTCACCATCACGGAGCCCAACGCGGGGTCCGACGTACAGGCCATTCAAACGGTTGCAGTAAAGGACGGCGACGATTACGTGGTGAACGGTTCCAAGCTGTTCGTGAGCAACGGGCGGCGCGGCGGGCTTTTTGCCATGGCCGTCAAGACCGACCCGACCACCGATCCGCGCTACCGCGGCATCTCCTGCCTGCTCGTTCAGCCCGATTACCCCGGTTTCGTCGTCACACGAGACATCGAGAAGCTCGGCTACAAGGGCATCGAGGCATCCGAGCTATCGATGGACGATCTCCGTGTGCCGGCAGGCAACCTGCTCGGCGGCGAGGAGGGCCAGGGATTCTTCCAAATACTGAGCGGCGTTGAGGTGGGGCGCGTGAACACGGCGGCGCGAGCCGTCGGCGTGGCGCGGGCGGCATTCGAGGCCGCGGCGACGTATGCGCAGCAGCGGCAGGCATTCGGCAAGGCAATCGGCGAGCACCAGGCCATTCAACTCAAGCTCGCTGACATGTACACGAACATCACCGCAGCGCGGCTGTTGGCTCGGTGGGCCGCAGGCGTCAAGGACCAGGGGGGGCGCGCCGACACGGAAGTCGGCATGGCCAAGCTGTTTGCGACGGAGGTCGCGACAGAGGCGACGCTGGAATCCATGCGCATCCACGGCGGGATAGGCTATACGAAGGAGATGCCGGTGGAGCGGTTCTTCCGGGACGCGCCCGGCATGATGATCTATGAAGGGACGAACGAAATCCAGCGGACGATCATCGCGCGAAGCGTGCTGCAACGGTACGCTGTGAGCTAGGTGGGAGAGGGTCTTATGCAATTCGGACGGTATCTTGAGGAGTTTGAAGAGGGGGCGGTGTACAAGCACTGGCCCGGCAGGACGATTACGCAGGCGGACGATATCCAGTTCTGCATGTTGACGATGAACCACCACCCGCTGCATATCGATGAGGAGTTCGGCAGGAACAGCCAGTTTGGTCAGAACGTGGTCGTCGGCAACCTCGTCGTGGACATCGCCTTTGGCCTCAGCGTGCCGGACGTGTCCGGGCGCGCAATCGCCAACCTGGGGCTGGACGAGATTCGATTCCACAAGCCGACGTTCCACGGGGATACTATCTATGCGGAGACCGAGGTGCTGTCCGTCAGGGCCAGTGAGAACCGTCCTGACCGGGGCGTCGTGACGGTTGAGACGCGGGCGACGAATCAACGCGAAGAGACGGTGATGACGTTCAAGCGGAGCGTGCTGATTCCGCGAAAGCCGGATGACAGCGAGGGTTAGGGGGAGCAGGGATGGCAACACCCACCTCTGAGGCGGATATCCGCGCGGCGCAGGCGGCGTGGGAGGAGAAGACGGCAGGCGCGCGCGAGCGCAAGGAGTCGTTCGGCACCGATTCCGTCGAGGACATCAGCCGAGCCTACTCGCCCCAGAGCGTCCCTGACCTGGACTTCCTGAATGACGTCGGTTTCCCGGGCGAGTACCCGTTCACACGCGGCGTCCAGCCCACGATGTACCGTGGGCGGCTGTGGTCCATGCGGCAGTACGCTGGGTTCGGCACGCCGACGGAGTCCAATGAGCGGTTCCGCTACCTGCTGGAGCAGGGGCAGACAGGCTTGTCCGTGGCATTCGACCTGCCAACGCAGCTTGGCTATGACTCCGACGATTCGCACTCGCTCGGGGAGGTCGGCAAGGTCGGTGTGGCGATTGATTCGCTGCGCGACATGGAGTTGATGTTCCAGGACATCCCGCTGGACAAGGTCAGCACGTCGATGACGATCAACGCGCCCGCTGCCCTGCTGGTCGCCATGTACGTGGCGGTTGGCGAGAAGCAGGGTCATGAACCCGCTGCACTCACCGGCACGGCGCAGAACGACGTGCTCAAGGAATACATTGCGCGCGGGACGTATATCTATCCACCGGGGCCGTCTCTGCGACTGGCGGCGGATTTGGTGGGCTACTGCGCGCGGGAGATGCCACGATTCAACAGCATCTCGATTAGCGGCTACCACATGCGTGACGCGGGCAGCACTGCGGCGCAGGAGATTGCGTTCACGTTCGCCAACGCCATTGCGTACGGCGAGGCATTCGTTGAACGCGGTGTCGACGCTGATTCATGGGGCCCGCGCGTTTCATGGATTTTCAATACGCACAACAACTTCCTAGAGGAGGTCGCCAAGTACCGAGCGCTACGCCGCATGTGGGCGAAGATCATGAAGGAGCGGTTCGGGGCAGAGGATCCGCGTTCATGGATGCTCCGCACGCACACGCAGACCGGCGGCTCGACGCTGACGGCGCAGCAGCCGCAGAACAACATCGTCCGCGCGGCCTACCAGGCCATGGCGGCGGTGCTGGGCGGGGTGCAGAGCCTCGCGCTGTCCTGTTACGACGAGGCGCTGGGAATTCCAACCGATGAGGCGCAGCGCGTCGCGCTGCGCACCCAGCAGATTTTGGCGCACGAAACGGGCGTGGCGGACACGGTCGATCCCTTGGCGGGTTCCTACTTCGTCGAGTGGATGACCAACAACCTGGAAGAAAAGGCGTGGCAGTACCTGCGGCAAATCGAGGACCTGGGCGGCGCGGTGACGGCAATCGAGAATGGCGTCATCCAGAAGGAGATCGCGCAGGCATCGTATGACATGGCCCAGTCCATTGAGAACGGCGATCAGCTTGTGGTCGGCGTCAACTCGTTCACGGACGGCAACGAAGACCAATCGCTGCAAGTGTTCCGCGTGGACAACCGCGTCGTCGCTGAGCAGCATCAGTCGTTGGAGCGCGTGCGCGGCGAGCGCAGCGCGGAGGACGTGAACAACGCGCTGGAGGCTCTTCGGGCGGCTGCGCGAGGCAACGATGACCTGATGGCGCCCATTTTGGGGGCGGTGCGTGCGTATGCGACGACGGGCGAGATCTGCAGTGCGCTGCGCGACGTGTTTGGGGAATACACGCCGCCGGTGGAGGTGTAGACGGCGGGGTAGGATTACAGGGTTAGTAGGGAAGCTAGGAAGGTTACAGAAGAGGGGGTAAGGACGATGGCAGGACTGTTGGACGGCAAGGTGGCGCTCGTGACGGGCGGCTCTCGCGGCATTGGCCGCGCAACGGCAATCGAACTGGCAGCGAGCGGCGCGGCAGTTGCCGTGAATTACAACGCGAACGCGGACGCGGCCAATGAGGTCGTGAGCGAGATTACAGGCGCGGGCGGCAAGGCCGGCGCGTACCAGTTCAATATCGCGGACCGCGCGGCGGTTGATTCGCAGATCGATCAGATTGTGTCCGATCTCGGACCGGTCACCATCCTGGTGAACAACGCGGGCGCGACGGCGGACAGGACGCTCAGGAACATGTCCGACGAGCAGTGGGACAGCGTCATCGAGGTCAACCTGACCGGAACGTTCAACGTGACGAAGAAGGTCTGGAACATCATGGGCGAGGCCGGCGGCGGCCATATCGTCAACATCAGTTCCCTCGTTGGCGAGGCAGGACGGCTTGGCCTGATCAACTACTCGACCGCCAAGGCGGGGCTCCTGGGCTTCACCAAGACAGCGGCGCGGGAGGGCGCGCGGACGAACATCCAGGTGAACGCGATCGCGCCCGGGTTCATTGACACGGATATGATTTCCGGCCTGACGCCGGAGATGAAGGAGAACCTCAAGAAGGAGGCCGTTCTTGGCCGCCTCGGCGAGGTTGAGGAGATCGCGAAGGTCGTGCGTTTCATCGTGAGCGAGGCGAGCTACATGACGGGCGCGACGATCGACGTGAACGGCGGGATGTACTACCGCTAGGACTCCGGCGGCAAACGGGATAAACCCAGGGGGGATTGGGACCATGAGCGATGCAGTGATCGTGAGCGCGGTGCGAACCGCGGTGGGGACGATGGGCGGCGGCCTTTCCAACGTGGCGGCGCCAAAGCTGGGCGCAGTCACCATCCAGGCGGCCATTGGGCGCGCCGGCATTCCGGACGAGATTCTGCCGGATGAGGTGCTGATGGGGAATGTCATCCAGGCCGGACTCGGACAGAACCCGGCCCGCCAGTCCGCCATCCAGGGCGGCCTGCCCGTCAGCGTGCCCGCCACCACCATCAACAAGGTGTGCGGCTCCGGCCTCAAGACCGTCATCCTGGCCTCGCAGGCCATCCGCGCGGGCGATGCCAGCTACATCGTCGCGGGCGGCATGGAGAACATGAGCGCAGGGCCGTACCTGGTGCAGAACGGCCGCTACGGCTATCGTCTCGGCAACGCCGAGCTGGTCGACGCCACGGTGAACGACGGGCTGTGGTGCGCGATGGAAGACTGCCACATGGGCATCACGGCGGAGAACGTCGCCGCAGAGTACGGCGTCACCCGCGATGACCAGGACGCCTTCTCGGCGGAGTCGCAGCGGCGCGCCGGCGCGGCGATGAGCAGCGGCCGGTTTGCGGATGAGATCGTCAACGTGGAAATCCCGCAGCGGCGCGGCGACCCGGTCGTGGTGGATACCGACGAGTACCCGCGCCCGGACTCCACGTCGGAGACCCTGGGGCGCCTCCGTCCCGCCTTCACGGGCGAGGGCACGGTGACGGCGGGCAACGCCTCCGGCATCAACGACGGCGCGGCGACGACCATCGTCGTTTCGGAGGAGTTCGCGAATGAGCACGGCTTGAAGCCGTTGGCGAAAGTGCGCGGGTATGCGTCCGCGGGCGTGGAGCCGCGCATCATGGGCATCGGCCCAATCGGCGCAATGCAGAAGGCCGTCCGCCACGCCGGGCTGTCCATCAGCGACATCGACCTCTTCGAGTTGAACGAGGCGTTCGCGGCGCAGTCCGTGGCCGTCACGCGCGAGCTTGAGCTTGACTCCGACAGGGTGAACGTGAACGGCGGCGCGATCGCCATCGGGCACCCCATCGGCGCGTCCGGCACGCGCATCCTCGTGACCCTGCTACACGAGATGCAGAAGCGGGAGGCGCAGTTCGGGATGGCCTCGCTGTGCATCGGCGGCGGCCAGGGCATCGCGCTGGTGGTTGAGGCCGCGTAGGAGAGACGCCGCTGTTGCGCGGGGCGCGAGGATTTGGCTATACTGCGAGTGTTAGCACTCTCACGCCGAGAGTGCTAATTGTGCGAAAACAACGGTTACAGGAGGGATAGAGAGAGGTATGGCGCGCACATTTCAGCCGCTGGGGGATCGGATTGTGATCAAGCCGATTGAGCAGGAGGAGGTCTCCAAGGGGGGCCTGGTTCTGCCGGATACGGCGCGGGAACGCCCGCAGGAGGGCGAGGTCATCGCCGCAGGCCCGGGACGGCTCACGGAAGAGGGCAACCGCATTCCGATGGAACTCGTCGTCGGCGACAAGGTCCTGTACGCCAAGTACGCGGGAACCGAACTCAAGGAGGACGACGAGGACTACCTGGTGCTCCGGGAGTCCGACATCCTGGCGAAAATCAGCTAGTCACGACAGGGACAGACACAGGAGGCACACTCAATGGCAAAGCAGCTCATATTTGGCGAGGATGCGCGGCGCTCCCTGCGCAGCGGCGTTGACGCCGTCGCCGATGCGGTCAAGATTACGCTTGGCCCCCGGGGGCGCAACGTTGTGTTGGACAAGCGCTTCGGCCCGCCCACGGTCAGCTCCGATGGCGTGTCCATCGCCAAGGAGATCGACCTGAAGGACCCGTTCGAGAACATGGGCGCGCAGCTCGTGAAAGAGGCGGCGTCCAAGACCAACGACATCGCCGGTGACGGCACCACGACGGCGACCGTCCTGGCGCAGTCCATCATCCATGAGGGAATGAAGAACGTGGCGGCGGGCGCGAACCCCATGGTGCTGCAGCGCGGCATCACGGCGGCGACGAACGCTGCCGTTGGCGAACTCAAGACCCTGGCAATTCCGGTTTCCGGGCGCGAGCAGATCGCGCAGGTCGCGTCCATCTCCGCATCCGATTCCGAGATCGGCAACCTGATCGCCGAGGTCATGGAGAAGGTCGGCAAGGACGGCGTTATCACCGTCGAGGAGTCGCGCGGCATCCAGTACGAGACGGAATACGTCGAGGGGATGCAGTTCGACCGCGGCTACGTCTCGCCCTACTTCGTCACGAACTCCGAGCGCATGGAGTCCGCCATCGACGACGCCGTGATGATCATCACGGACAAGAAGGTGTCCGCCGTCAGCGAGATCGTGCCGGCGCTTGAGAAGGCCATCGCCATCTCCAAGAACGTCATCGTCATCGCCGAGGACATTGAGGGCGAGGCGCTCGCAACGCTGGTGGTCAACAAGCTGCGCGGCGCGGTGAACTGCCTGGCCGTCAAGGCGCCGGGCTTCGGCGACCGCCGCAAGGCGATGCTGGAAGACATGGCCATCCTGACCGGCGGCGCGGTCATCAGCGAAGAGGTCGGCAAGCGACTGGACAGCGTTGAGCCCACCGATTTCGGGCGCGCCCGCCGCGTGGTGGCCGATAAGGACAACACCACGATCATCGAGGGTTCCGGCAGCGACGAGGCCATCCAGACGCGCATCGCGCAGTTGAAGGCGCAGATGGACGAGTCCGGCTCCGATTACGACCGCGAGAAGCTGCAGGAGCGCATCGGCAAGCTGGCCGGCGGCGTGGCCGTGGTCCGCGTGGGCGCGGCGACGGAAGTCGAACTCAAGAACAAGAAGATGCGCGTTGAGGACGCCCTGTCCGCCACGCGCGCCGCGGTTGAAGAGGGCATCGTCCCCGGCGGCGGCGTTTCGCTGCTGCACGCGGCGGCTTCGCTGGACGAGCTGACGCTCGACGGCGACGAGTCGACGGGCGCGGCCATCGTCCGCCGCGCGCTCGAAGAGCCGATGCGGATGATCGCGGAGAACGCCGGCAAGGAGGGCTCCGTCATCGTCGACGCCGTGCGCCGCCTTGAGCAGGGCGAGGGCTACGACGGCGGGCGCGACGAGTACGGCAACATGGTCGAGCGGGGCATCATCGATCCCGTCAAGGTGACGCGCACGGCGCTTGAGAACGCCGCGTCCATCGCCGCCATGGTACTGACCACGGAGTCGCTCGTGACGGACATCCCGGAGGAGACCCCGGCGATGCCCGCGCAGCCGCCGATGGACTACTAGGCGAACGCGGCTCAATTCAGACGAGAGACGTCCCCGCTCACCGGCCGGTGAGCGGGGACGTTCTTTTTGGCCGTGATTGGTTGTTTGGCTGAAGCGCCTGTACCATCAGTCAGGGGGGTGAACTCATGGGACAACTCGACGGCAAGGTCTGCATCATTACGGGTGGCGGCAGGGGCATCGGGAAGGGGATCGCGCGCGCGTTCGCCAAGGAGGGCGCGACCCTTGTCCTGGCGTCGCGGCAGCTTGAGCATCTCAACACGACCGCCGAGGAGATGCGCGAGTACGGATCGCCTACCCTCGTGGTCCAGACGGACGTGACCAGCGAGGAGCAGATCAAGAGCCTCTTTGCGACGACGATGGCGGAATATGGGCGAGTGGACATCCTGGTGAATAACTCCGGGGTGTTCGACGGCGGGCCGGTGGACGAGCTTTCGCTGGAGACGTGGAACAAGGTCATCAGCATCAACCTCACCGCGGTTTTCATCTGCACACGGGAGGCCATGAAGATCATGAAGCCGCAGGCAGGCGGGCGGATCATCAACATCGGCAGCATCTCGTCGAGCATCCCCAGGATGAACTCGGCCGCCTACGCATCCACCAAGCACGCAATCATCGGGCTCACCAAGTCGACCGCGCTCGAGGGCAGGCCGTTCGGCATCTCGGCGGGCGCGCTTCATCCCGGGAGCGTCACGCTGGAGTGGCGCGGCCCCGAAGACCCGGACGCGACCATGTCCGTGGACGACGTCGCCATCGCCGCGCTGGCAATGGCCGTCATGCCACCCTACGCCAATATGCTTGACGCGACAGTCCTGCCCATCAAACAGCCGTTTTTGGGGCGGGGGTAGGCCGCTGATCTCCCCTCATTCCAGGGAGTCATTGGGGTTCTTCTTTCGTGGTGTCCCTTGTGCTCTCCTTTCGGTTCGTTCCGGTTTGGCGGGTCTTGGGGGGTGCATCGGCGCTGCGGGCCTCCAGCCTTTTGGTTGAGCCGTCATCGGTTCGGCGCAGTGGGAGCTTTGTTCCATCGCGTCGGCCACCGTTTTAGGCCGCGCTCCGGTCTCCAGATATTCGCGCCAGAAGCTACCCTGGCGCCGGACGACTCTCGCTGCGCCGCGATTGCCGCCCCCCTATACGCCCCGTCAGCCCACCGTCACTGGCCGCCCGTGGCCACGAGCAAACCCGTCGTGGTTTCCTGGCCGGGAAACCGGAGGGCCTTGTCGCCGATGCACCCCTCGCAGGGAGCGCCCTCCATTGCGCGCCCCCGGGGATTGTTGTGACGGCCCGGGTGTTAACTTGCCCTCGCCGCCGTCGAAAAGGCTTGTTTCGATGTGGGGAGGTTAGTACAGGGGTTTTGTTTGGTGCAAGGGGTGGTGGCACATGGGGGGGGCTGTCATTCCCGTGCACGGAGGAATCTAGCACTCCCTCCGAATCCCCCGCGTAGGCGGGGGCACCGTATACTGAGTATGGACGGCAAATCGAAGGGATCTGGGGCAGCATTTGGAGGGTACATGACAGTGACCCAGCGGCCGAGGGTGGGTGCCATAGGTCTGGATGCCTCGCATCTGGATTCTATCAGGCCGCTTTGCGGAGAGCTTAGGCCAGCCGACTCCTTGGGTGAATATTGCCAGCTCTACAGTTGGACGGAAACGGATATTTTGGTAGCGCGTGACTTCGATTCTTGGGAGAATGATCCTTCTCCTGTCAAAATCAATCCTGATGTCAATCTACTCGCTTTTGGTGACTTGTATGTTATGTGGCCGGATACGTATTTTGTAAGGCACGATCACGCTACCGAACACTTCGCATCGACTAGCGAGAACACGGAACGTGAACTTACGGTCACGGGCTCTTGTCCTGATTCATACAGAGACCTCGCCAATGAGTTGGTCAGGGAGTTGCCGACAAGGCAGAGCCCCCCTACAGTGATCGAGACTTCCAGAGGATCGCGTAAGGCCTTGGTTTCAACTACCTCAAAACGTCCCGTCGCCTTGCACATCGATTTGCCATCCCAGAAAGAAGGGCCGGACAGGAAGTCAGTACAGGCGGTCGCACTCCTCCTCCCTAACGTCTCTAACCTCGCGGCTTGGTTCAGAGCCTTCCTCTCGGGGGTACATGAAAGGAATCCCCACCAGGTTCCGCATGCCCCGCCTCGTCTGAGCGATCCATCAGATTGGTACACGCCTGATGAGAGGGAGTTGGCTGCTCAAATCTCGGAAACCAACGCGGAAATCACCGCTTTAAGGGACAAGCATGACCGTCTGGAAGAACTACTGGCCGCAAAGACGACAGAGGCCGATGCAGGGATTCGGCGCGCTCTCTGGGCAGACGGAGACGACTTGACTGCTGCGACCATGAAGATTCTTTCCGGCCTAGGCTTTAGAGTCCGGGATATGGATGCCGAATTGGAGAAGGGGGAGCCCAAGCGCGAAGACCTGCGACTGACACTCCCTGAACGCCCTAAGTGGAATGCCATTGTGGAAGTCAAAGGCTATTCGGGCGGCACAAGGACGAACGATGCCCGTCAAATTAGGGAGCATCGCGATCGCTACATGCAGGAGGAAGGTCGGCAGCCTGACTTGACCCTCTGGCTAGCCAACACTCATCGCAACTCCGACCCTTCCGGTAGGCCCCTGCCGGACGGAAACGTAAAGGACACCGCTGAGGCGGTCGGCATCGTTCACGCGCAAGTGCATGATCTCCTTCGACAATGGCTGTTTGTCCAGGCAGGCATTCATGATGTAGCAATTGTTGTGCAAAGTTTGGTCGATGCCGAACCCGGGCTCTGGACTCCGCCAACCCCTCCTGGCCACGCATAGCGAACTGCCCTTCTTCCGCAGAGCGCACCGTGTTGTGGTTTCCTGTACGCCCAAGTTAAGTACAGAGACCGATTCCAGTGCGGCCACGGCTTTAGGGCGACAACTACTTCCGCCTAGGCGGCGAGATTTTGACGAGGCATCCGGTCAGTTTCCCTCACTCGCTTTGTTCCAGCACGTCCACCCTAAAGTCCTCCAGATTTGGCGTGTCGGCCCCCTCGTAGAGAATCTCAAACGGCTTGACATCGCCCTTGAGCGGAGCCCTCGGCATGTAACGCACGACATAGCAATAGGGTAGGCTATCGCTGGAGTACAGTTGAACAGAAAAGATTAGTTCAGTGGGCGGCAACTGAAATCTTCCACGCTGTGCCCTAGAACCGAAAGCAATTCTCAACCCCCTGTTGGACCAGAAACTTAAGACATCCACTTGCGCCTGAGATTGCGGAGCGATAGACCTACTGGTTGGGTACTGCTGCGAGGCGTGGTCGGCCCATGTCAATTCAACTGGGTAAGGCACGAACTCATATCCGCGGTAGTTGTATGCTGCCCAGTACGCTTGACTAGTTCCAGCAGATGGTGCAGTGCGTTGTCGCGGCCGCATACCTGTTAGAAGTACTCGGCAGTCTAATGCCCGCGAATTCGACTGATTCGCAACAGTTATGTGCAGGTATTCCGTATCTATCAATGCATCCGCAAGCTTTTCGTTCAAATCGTCCGATTTGCGGATGTCCACGACACGTAATTTCGGCTTAAGCGCCTCACGCATGGTGGCCAATTCTCGCCGCGCTTCATTGCGCTGAGCAAAGGGCGCCTTTGCGGACGCAAACAAGAACGGCAACAGAAGGAAAGACAGTAATCCCAGCGTCGCTATCAGCGGTAGTGGCCAACTGACATTCGATAGAGTTGCTAAAGCAATCAGGAGGGCCAACAACGCGTCGAGAATCAGGAACACAGCGGATCGAAGTAGATTCGTTCCATCCTTCCATGTCCGAACCAGAATGCCTTGTGAAAGGTCGGTCGTTTGTGTCGACCGACCTTTCGGGCTGTTTGCCAACATCATTGGTCATCTCCTTGTCGTGCGTCCAATGTAGCGTCTTTGGTTGGGTGGCGCGAGTGAGGATGGATTCCAGGCGGCGACGGAAGAACGGAAAGGTCATCCTTCGACGGGCTCAGGGGGAACGGCGGGCGGCGGGAGATTCTTCGCTGCGCTCAGAATGACGCCCGATGGATTCCGGCCTCGTATCGAAGCACGGGGCATGCTTTCGCCGGTATGAGTGGCAGGCAAGGCCGTAGCGATCGCGCGGGTCGCCCCTCACTATTCGCAAAGGGACATGCTGCCATAGTAGTCGAACCTCAGAAGCGGAATGTACGGGAAGCACCCAGTCAGGTTGTTGCGCGCGAGTAGAAACTCCTCCAGGTTGACCAGGTTACCCAGTTGCGGCGGTATCTCACCGCTCAGGTTATTGTCCCGGATGTTCACCCATATCAGATTGGTCAGATTGCCCAGTTCCGGGGGTATCTCGCCGCTGAGTTCATTACGGTGAATGTACAACCTACGCAGATTGGCCAGGCTGCCGAGTTCCGGGGGTATCGCGCCACTCAACTGGTTATCCTCAAGACTCAGTTCCTGCAGGCTGGTGAGGTTGCCAAGTTCGGGCGGTATCTCGCCGCTCAGTTGGTTGTCTGCAAGATCCAGGGATGTGAGGCTGGCAAGGTTGCCGAATTCGAGTGGTATCTCACCGCTCAACTGGTTCTCCTCAAGATTCAAGATGCTGAGGTTGCCGAGGTTGCCAAGTTCGGGCGGTATCTCGCCCCTCAACTGATTCTCTCCAAGATACAGCTGCCACAGGCTGGTAAGGCTGCCGAGTTCGGGCGGTATCTCTCCGCTCAACTGGTTACCCAAAAGACTCAAAGACTTCAAGTTAGCTAGCTTTCCAAGTTCCGGTGGTATCTCTCCGCCCAACTGGGTCCACGTAAGGTTCAGGTGTTCCAGGTTGGCCAGATCGCCGAGTTCAGACGGTATCTCACCACTTAACTGATTCCGCGCGAGACCCAGGTATTCCAAGTTGGCCAGATCGCCGAGTTCAGACGGTATCTCACCACTTAACTGATTCCCATGGAGATTCAGGTATTCCAGGTTGGTGAGACCGCCGAGTTCAGGCGGTATCTCACCGCTCAACTGATTCCACTCGAGATTCAGGTACTCCAGGCTGGCCAGAGCGCCGAGTTCAGACGGCATCTCGCCGCTCAACTGATTCTGCTGGAGATTCAGATACTCCAGGTTGGCGAGATTGCCCAGTTCAGGCGGTATCTCGCCAGTCAACCCCTTCCGCGCGAGGTCCAGGAATTTCAGGTTGGCAAGTTTGCCGAGTTCAGGCGGGAACTCGCCAACCAATGGGAATTTGGTGAAATCCAGTTTAGTCACACGGCCACCAGCATCGACGGTAACACCGAACCACTCCTCGATAGGATGATCGCTTAGCCACTTGTGATCGCTCGGCCAAGCGTTGTGGTGGGCGTACACCGACCATTTTGGGCCGCTCGTGGCGTTGTAAAGCGCCACGAGAACATCCCTGTCTGCGGCGGCGAGTTCCTCGGGGGTGGGTGTTGGCGTGGGAGTGGGGCGCGGCGTTGGCGTGGGAGTGGCCGTCGGCACGCGCGTCGGCGACGCGGTGGGCGTGTGGGTGGGCAGCGCGGTGGGGGTGGGCGCGGGTGTCGGAGGCGTCGGTTCAGGCGTGTGGGGATTCTCGCTGCACGCAGCGAGGGCGAGCACGAGAACTGCAATGAGGAGCAGGGGCGCAAAGGCGCGATGGAGGGCAATCATGCTTCAAGGATAGCCTACTACTCCCCACCCCATCCGGGCCGCGCTGGAGTCGCGCATGGGTGGGAGTGACGAAGCTCCGCAACATGCGTATGATGGATAAGTGACACGGGAGTTTCGATCCCTGTTGCAGACAGGTGGGGCTGTACGTCGAAGATGGCATCGTGCTGGATGGGACGCGGCCGGTTTCGCCCAACGGCGATACTGGTCTACAATGACGTGCAGCAAGGAAGAGTATTCGTGGCGAGGTGATCTATGGATCGCGTGATTGTCCTGCTTGAGCCGTCGTTCTTTGAGCATCAGGAGAACGACCGTTTCGCTGCGCGCTTTCCTCAACTGGGGCTGACTTCCTTTGGCACGACGCGAGACGAAGCCCTGGAGTCGCTGAAGCGTCTGTTCGTCACGTTCGTGCGTGTGCGGCGAGAGAACGGCACGCTTGAAGAGTTCCTAAACGCGGCGGGCGTTGAATGGTACCCGGAATCCGAGTATCCCTCCAACAAGGGCGACGTGGAGTACCTTGCTGGGCCGCCTGCGCCCAGCATGGACGCACGGGGCCTTTATGCCACCCTGATGAAGGGGAACTGGAAGGCCACCGATAAGCACGCCCTACCCTTGGCAGCATAGATGGAAATCCCCAAGGACTACGTCATTGAGGCGTACCGTCGCCTTGGGTATTCTTTGCGCCCCGACTCTGACGACCGCACTCAGCTGATCTTTGACGATGGTCAGGGGATGATGTTCTTCCACCCGCTGCTTGAGGGCGGCTTGGTGGAACTACAATTCGCTCTCATGGACATTCAAACCACTGAGGGCATCATGGGCATGGAAGCTGGTTGGGCGCACGATACGTGGTTGCCAAGCTTAGCTGAGGTCTTGAAAGGGACCGAATTCGAGTTGGACGAGGGCGGCTCCCCCGAAGACTAAGCCGCCGGGTTTGCCCCCGCCTACGCGGGGGATTCGGAAGGCGGATTCTTCGCTGCGCTCAGAATGACAGCGCGGTGTCCCTCGCCATTGTCATGCGGAGGTTGGGGGTGGCGTCCAGCGTGCCGTCGTCGGGTTGGGCGTTGTTTTCTATCACGAAGGCGGCGCGGGCGGCGATCATTACCCCATTGTCCGTGCAGAGGCCGGGGCGCGGACGCCATACGGGCATATCGGCTTTGCGGAGGACCTCTTCGCCCAGCGCGCTGTTTGCCGCCACACCGCCGGACAGCATGACGGACTTCGCTTTCGCGGCTCGCGCCACCTCCAGCAGGCGGTCAGCCAGGCCGGTGACTGCGATCTGCTGAAAGCCTGCGGCGATGTTGGCGACGTCCCCCTGGCTCAGCGCGTCCGTCCCGCCCCGTTCGTTCACCACGCGGAGCACCGCCGTCTTGAGGCCGCTGAAACTGAAATCCCATGAGTCCCTGATCAGCGGGCTGGGGAACCGGACGGGATCGGTCGCCTCTTTCGCGACGCGCTCGATGATCGGGCCGCCGGGATAGCCGAGGCCAAGCAGGCGCGCCACCTTGTCGAACGCCTCGCCCGCGGCATCGTCCCGCGTCTCGCTCAACAGCCGGTAGTTCCCGTGCTCCTCGACCAGCACGATGTCCGTATGGCCGCCGGAGACGATGAGCGCGACGGACGGCAGCAGCGGATCGCCGCGCGCCTCACTGTCCCACTGCCCGTCCGCGATCCAGTTTGCGTAGACGTGGCCCTCCAAGTGGTGGATGCCGTAGAGCGGCAGATTCCACGCCATCGCCAGCGCCTTGGCGAAGTTGACGCCGACCAGCAGGGAGCCCGCGAGTCCGGGGCCGTACGTGACGGCAATGGCATCGAGGTTCAGGTCGCCGTCATGCCGCTGCATGACGTCACGCAAGAGCGTGGGGAATGTCAGCAGGTGCTGTCGTGACGCGATTTCCGGAACCACGCCGCCGAACCGCGCGTGGATGTCCGCCTGCGACGACAGGCCATGGACGATGACGCGCCGGCCATCGTCAACGATGGCGATGCCGGTCTCATCGCAGGACGATTCGATGCCAAGAACTCTCATGCGAACTGGAGCATCAACATGGCGAATTCATTTTCCTCCGCCGCCATGCGGTAGAGGGAGCGCATTGCGGGATCGATGCCGGACTTGATGATCGTCGAGATGTGATCCTCTTCGACGATTTCCGGCATGTGAGACCAGCCGATCACGATGGTATCGCCTGCCTCAACCTGCTCGTTGGCGACGTAGATGGGCACCTCGCCCTCGTCTCCGAGCGCGCCGCTCACATTGTCCGGCGTCACGTATCCCGGATAGTAGAGCTGCTCGCTCGTCACGACCCAGGAGACGGCCGGCCCGGCCCACGCAAAGTAGACCTCATTCCCGGTGATGGCGGCCAGCGCTGCGCCGGCGCGCCACCCGCGCACCGAGTAGCCGCTGAGGGTCAACTGCGCGGCCTCGATGGCGTTCTGCAGATAGCGTGTCGTCGAGAGCCGCCGCTGCGCGCTCAGCGCGTCTTCAATCGCCTCCCAGACGATGTCAGAGACCGTCGTTACGGGGCCTGAGACGACCTCAACCAGGCCGTAGACGGCATCGAGCCCGTCTCGCCGGCCCTCATTCCAGACGCGGATATAGGGGGCAAGCGGCTGGGCCTCGCCGCCCGTGATGCTGAAACTGGCCGTCGTGTGTGCTGCCATCCAAAAAGTCTCCGCGCTCGTGTGCCGGATTCCCCTTAATCATACCAGTGGGGTCTATTGGCGCAGACACAGGCAATCACCCGCCGCATGGGATGTAGAATAGTCACCTAGAGGGGCACACGGCTCCTATCGAGAGGAGAATCACGCGGACATGCAGGAAGTCGAAACCATTAGCCTTGTGCTATTGGGGCTTTCCTTTCTCTTTTCGGCAATCTTCTCAGGCACGGAGGCGGCTTTCCTGGCGTCTCAACCACATCGCCTGAGGCACCGCGCCGAGAATGGTTCGCGGGGGGCGCGCATCGCGGCGCGGATGAAGGAGAGGCCGGAGCGGTTCCTCTCCACGCTGCTGGTCGGCAACAACCTCACCAACACGGCTGCAGCGGCCATCGCAACCAGCATCGCCCTGACGCTGCTCGATAATTCGGAGCAGGGTCTTGTCGCCGCCACGGTCATCACCACAATCGCCCTGCTTGTCTTCGCGGAAATCACGCCGAAGACAGTCGGCGCGCGCCACGCGGAGCGCGTGATGGTGGTCGCCGCGCCGCCGTTCCGCGTGTTCTCGTTCGTTTTCGCGCCCGTGACGATCGTGTTCACGATGTTCGCGGGGTTCGTGGCGTGGGTGACGGGCGGGACGCGCCGCGCCGTGGTGGACACGCAGGAGTTCCGCGCAATGATCAGGGCCGGCGTGGAACAGGGCACCGTGGAGGAGCGGGAGGCGGAACTGGTTCAAAAGGTGTTCCAGTTCGGCGACCGCATGGTGCGGGAGATCATGACGCCGCGGACGGAGATCATCTGGGTGAGGAACGGAACGACGCTTGCGGAGTTTCTTGAAATCTACGCCCGGCATTCTCATTCCCACTTCCCGGTCCAGGGCGATGAGCCGGACGGCGTCGCGGGAATCCTCTCCATCAAGAGCGTCCTCCACAAGCACGCCCAGGGTGAACTCACCATGAACAGCTCCGTCACAACAGACCTGCGCGAGACGCACTTCGTGCCGGAGACCAAGATGATCGACGACCTCATGGACGAGATGCGCACGCAGCGGTCGCGGATGGTGATGGTCGTCGACGAGTTCGGCGACATCTCCGGCCTAGTGACGCTCAGCCGCGCCATCGAGCTCATCGTCGGACGCGTCGATGACCCCGGCGATCCGCAGGCGTTCCAGGCGGTGGATGAGCGCACGGTGCGCGTGGACGGCATCATGCACATCGACGAGCTGGCGGAGCAGCTTAACATCCACCTGCCGGACGGGGACGGCGAGTATGAGACCATCGCGGGCTTCGTGCTCAAGCAGCTTGGGCGGATTCCCGAAGAGGGAGAGGCCATCGTCCACGGCCCCTACGAAATCACAGTGGCGCAGATCCACGGCGCGCGCATCGACGAGGTCACCGTACGCACGGAGGACGCAGGGTGAGGGGAATAGTGAACATTCTTGGAGGGGTTGGGTGGAAAACATCAAACTATGGGAACTAGCCGGAACTCAGGCCAAGCCGTTGGGTTCGAATGAGAAGTTGAAGTCCGAGAAGTCATTTGAAGATACCCTCGTCGAGAACCCGGAACTGCTGCTCGACGGCCTGACACTGGTGGGACGGCAGACTCCCACCGAAGGTGGACGAGCGCTTGATCTGCTGGGTGTAGATTCGGACGGCAAGCTGGTCGTGTTCGAGTTGAAGCGCGACATGCTGTCGCGTGACGCCGTCGCGCAAATCATTGATTACGCATCCTTTCTCGACAATCTGGATCTCGATGCCCTCGCCGAGCACATCTCGGAAAAGTCAGGCGCTCACGGCATTGCTAACATCGATAACTTTCAAGAGTGGTACAGCAGCGAGGGTTTCGAGGAGTTGGAGTCGCTGAAACCGCTGCGCTTGTTCCTGGTCGGGCTGGGGGCGGACGAGCGAACGGAGCGCATGGTGAGGTTCCTCGCCCAGAACAGCGGCATGGACATCTCGATGCTCACCTTTCACGCGTTCGACTACGACGGCAAGACCATCCTTGCCAAGCAAGTGGAGGTGGAAGCAGCCGCCGAACCCGATCGCCGCCCCAGAAAACGGCGGCGGACCCAAGAAGAGCTAAACCGGGACTTCGACGAGAAGATGGAAAAGTATGGGACGCGTGATCTCGTCGATGCAGCTCACCGAATGTTCAACGAACATTGGCCGGGAGTGACAGGACGCCCAGACCGCTTTGGACTCCACATTAGATTTCCCCATACAGATCGCCGTAAAGGATATACGCCACATGCACGCATTGACGCCTGGAGAGACGAAACAATAAGCGTAGTCTTCTTCCGCCGTACCAAGGCACTGTGCCTGGATGAGTTCAGAGAACCCGTACAAGAGATTCCATATGCAACCTGGCCGAAAAATCGAGACCCTTTGGACGACCCCAGGGCAGAGATTCAGTTCCACCTGACCCTGCAAAGCTGGGACACTCACAAGGAACGCCTGACCGCTTTGCTGCAAGCCATCTACGCGGCATGGCAAAACGACAATCAGAATAATGGGGCGGAATCGGACTAAATGAACCTGTACCTGGTGCGGCATGGGGAGACGGAGTGGAACCGCGAGGGGCGCGCGCAGGGACGCGCCGACGTTCCGCTCAACGAGGCCGGTATCGCGCAGTCGCTGGCGCTGGCGGCCAACTTTGCCTCTCTGAACGTATCAGCAGTTATGTCGAGTTCTTCGCGGCGGGCAGTCCGTACCGCAGAGGCTATCGCTGCGCCGCACGATCTCGTCGTGACACCAAATGATGACCTTTTAGAGCTCAATTTCGGCGGGCTGGACGGCGCGCCCTTGCGGGATATGCGCGAGATGTTCCCGGATTTCTTCGAGCATTGGACCCGTGATCCCGCCACGGCGCAGTTCCCGGACGGCGGCGAGACGCTCCAACAGCTCCAGGACAGGACCTGGGCCGTCGTAGAGGCGGTCGCGCGGTCGCGCGAGGCGCAGGACAACGTGATCATCGTGTCCCACGCCTTTGCCCTGTATTCAATCATGTGCCGCGCGCTGGGGATGCCGCTGTCCAACTACGGGCGGCTGCGAATCACGCCGGGTTCGTACAGCCTCCTCGTGTCGCGCGCGCTGAATGTCATTGGGCCTGCGGATGAGTTGCAGTGGGCGCTGACAAGCCTCAACGTCACGCCTGCCCCAACCGCGGCCAACTAGCTTCGCCATGACGCCAATCAACGTGTCGGCAGAGTCGCACCTCGTTCGCAGCGTCCGCGACACGCTGGCGTCCGGCGGCTACGTTGCCCGTGGGGCACGGTTGCTGGTGGGGGTGTCCGGCGGGCCGGATTCAACCGCGCTGCTTTCGAGCCTCGTCGAGCTGCGCGAGGAGTGCCGGCTTGAACTTCACGTCGTCCACGTCGATCACGGGCTGCGCCCGGAGGCGCGCGGCGACGCGGCGTATGTGAGGCGTCTATGTGGGAAGTGGGAGGTGACGGCGGCCCTTAGGCAGGTGGATGTTCCCGCGCTGCGGAGGGCGGAGAGGCTGTCCGTGGAGGCGGCGGCGCGGCGGGCGCGACACCTTGCGCTGCTGGAGGAGGCGGCCGCATTCCAGGCGGACGGCATCGTTCTCGGACACACGGCGGACGACCAGATCGAGACCGTGCTGTTGAGCCTGCTGCGCGGGGCGGGGCTGCGCGGCCTGGCGGGTATGGCGGATGAGTCGGACTCGCCGTTCACGCTGCCCGCCGGAGAGCGCGTGCCAATTCTCCGTCCCCTGCTTGGCGTGACACGGGCGGACGTCATTGACTATTTGAAAGAGCGCTGGCTGCGGCCCCGTCAGGACGCCTCCAACGCGGACCCGGCGCATCTCCGCAACCGCGTGCGGCATGAGTTGATTCCGCTGATGGAGCGCATCCGCGAGGGGGTGCAGGACGCCATCGGGCGGGCATCCGAGGATGCTCGCGCGGCACTGGAGTATATCGAGGGGCAGGCGGACGGGCTGTGGCGGGAGGCGTGTGAGGTTGCGGCAAATCGCGGGTCGGTTCGCATCGAACGCGACGTGATGCGTCGGTCACACACCGCGCTGAGGCACGTAATCTACGAGCGGGCGGTGATTGCGCTGCTTAGGTCGACTGCGGGGTTTAACCGGCGAAACTACCGGGATATTGACGCGATGATCACCACGGGCCGTACTCGCTCGGAGATCGATCTGCCGAAAGGGCTGCGCCTTGCCTGTGTGGACAAGCACACGGCGATCCTGTCCATGGACGGGCGGGGCAGGCGGCATCCGGGCGCGATTGGAGAGGACTCGACGGCAAAGGGTACTATTGAAGTATGAGCAGGAGACGAAACCAGACACCAAGGCCGGGGCGCGGCGGCGGGCGCGATGGGCGTGGCGGTCGAGGCGGCCAGCCAAACGCGGGCGGCAACCGGGCGGAACGGCGGTCGTTCCTGGAGCGGATTCGCGTGCGTGAAGACGTTGCGCCGGACGCGCCGGCGGGAATGCGGCGTGGACAACAGCGCCGAAACCGGTCACGCGGAGGAAACCGGCAGGGCTGGACATTCGGCCGCATCGCCGTGCTGTCTGTGATGGCATTCCTGGCGCTGGCGCTCGCGCTGAGCGGCCTAATCGCATTCCTCCCGCCGCCAGGGACGGCTGGGTAGACTGGCGGGCGCCACCTAACGCAGGCCTCTCCTCACCCCACCTTTGGCCTGCCCTTGAACCTCAGCCGGGCCAGGCCCTTGATGTCTTCCCAGGCGGTGGAGACTATCTTGACGCGGGTGTCCGGGTCTTCTTCCCAGGCGACGGGAAAATCGGCGATGGGGTAGCTGTTCTTTTCGGCGATGAGCAGCAGTTCCGTATCGAAGAACCACGCGTTGTCCTTGATGAGGGGCAGGAGGTTGTCCGCTGCGCGGCGGCTGATGGCCTTGAAGCCGCACTGCGCGTCCGAGAACCCGCTCCAGAACACGGACTTGATCATCAGGTTGTAGGAGCGCGAGACGAACTCCCGCTTGAATGAGCGTGTGGTCTCTGCGCCGCGCTTGAGGCGGGAGCCGGTCGCGACGTCATGGCCGTCCCTGACCGCGTCGAGCAAGTCCGGAATGCGGTTGATGTCAGTCGAGAGATCGACATCCATGTAGGCGCGGATATCGGCGTCGCTTTCGCCCCACGCCCGCTTGAGCGCCCTGCCGCGTCCCTTCTGCTCCAGGTGAACGACGCCCACTTCGCCCTCATACTGCGCTGACAAATCGTTCGCCACCTCAAGCGTGCCGTCGATGGAGCCGTTGTCCGCGATGACGACGCGCCAGTGATAGCCGGCCAGGTTCTCGCGGCAAAAGGGTAGCAGGCGCTCAAGGCAGACCGGCAGTGAGCGCTCCTCGTTGTAAACGGGGATAACAATGTCGGCGGAGAGGGTGTCCGTCATGGCAGTATTCTAGTGGCGGAAGTGACGGACGCCGGTGAACACCATGGCCGCGCCGGCGCTGTTGGCGGCGGCGATGACCTCATCGTCACGGACGGAGCCGCCGGGCTGCACCGCCGCCGTGACACCGCCCGCCAGCGCCATCTCCAACCCGTCCGCGAACGGGAAGAAGGCATCCGACGCCACGACTCCGCCCTGCGCCTCGTCTCCGGCCAGTTTCAGGGCGAGTTCCACGCTGATGAGGCGATTCGGCTGCCCCGCGCCCATCCCACGCAGCGCGCCGTCCTTGACGATCACGATGGCGTTGGATTTGACGTGCCGCGCGGCTTTCCATGCGAAGCGTAAATCGGCAAGCTCCGCGTCCGTCGGCTCGCGCTCCGTGACCGTCCGCCACTCGCCCATTTCGCCCATGTCTGCGGCCTGCACGAGGAATCCGCCGCGCACCGTGCGGATGTCCAAGGACGGCGTCGCGGCGGACGCGTCGTTCATCTCCAACAACCGCAGGTTGCGTTTCTGCGTGAGGACGGAAAGCGCGTCATCGTCGTAGGACGGGGCGATAACGATCTCATAGAATGCCTCGTTGATGGCCTCCGCAGTCGCCCTGTCCATCGGGCGGTTGGCGGCGATGATGCCGCCGAACGCGGAGACGGGGTCGCCCGCGAGGGCCCGCGTGAACGCGGTGACGAGCTCCGGCGCGGTGGCGAGGCCGCACGGGTTGCCGTGCTTGATGACGGCGACCGTTGGCGCGTCCGGAAAATCGCTCACGACGTTCCACGCGGCATCGGCGTCCAGGATGTTGTTGAAGGACATCTCACGGCCATGCACCTGGCGGGCGGAGGGGATGCCCTGCGCGGGGCGGCCCGGATCGTTGATCGTATAGAGCGCGCCCGCCTGGTGGGGATTCTCACCATACCGCAGCGACTGAATGGATTGGAGGGGGAGGACGCGCTCAGCGGGGAGCGCGGCGGCCTCATCGTCCATGCCCGCTGCGCCCATGTCACGCCCAAGATAGCCGGCGATCACAGTGTCATAGGCGGAGACGTGCTCAAACGCCTTTCGGGCGAGGCGCCGGCGCTCGGCAACGGGCACGACGCCTGCGCGGAGCATCTCCAGAACGGGCGCATAGTCCGCAGGATCGATCATCACGATCACAGCCGGAAAATTCTTGGCGGCGGCGCGGACCATCGTGGGGCCGCCGATGTCAATCTGCTCCAGCGCGTCCATGAGAGTCACGTCCGGCCTGGAAACGGTCTCCGCGAATGGGTAGAGGTTCACGGCAATGAGGTCGATTGTGCCGATGCCGTGCTTTTCCATCTGCGCCACGTGGTCCGGCTCCTCGCGCTTGGCGAGGATGCCGCCGTGGACGCGGGGATGGAGGGTCTTGACGCGGCCATCGAGTATCTCGGGGAAGCCGGTTAGGTCCTCGATGTGCTTGGCTTCGACGCCCGCGCCGGTCAGGAAGCGGTGCGTGCCACCTGTCGCATAGACCTCCCAGCCGAGGCCGGTCAGCCCGTGCGCGAGTGTGTCCGCGCCGTCCTTGTTGGACGGGGCGATGATTGCCCGAAAAGTCATTCGCGCTCCATTCTCAGGATGATGCGCTCGCCGTCCGGCGGGCGTTCTTCAATTGTGCCGATCCGCGCGCTGCCCTGCATGGCGGACATGACCATTGGCGCGTCCTGCGGGCGCACGACGGCGATCATTCCCATGCCCATGTTGAACACGCCATACATCTCCGTCAGTGGGATTTCCCCGCGGCTGCCGATCAGCCGAAAGATGGGCGGCACATCCCACGCGCCGCAGTCGATGACGGCGCGCAGGCCGTCCGGCAGGACGCGCGGCACGTTCTCCGCATAGCCGCCGCCCGTGACATGCGCGAGGCCGCGGATACGCCGCCGCATCGGCTTCAGTTCTCGATAATAGGGCCGGTGGACGGCCAACAAGGCCTCCGCCAGCGTCTCGCCGCCGAGTTCAGACGGCCTTTCGTCAAGATTCTCCGGGTGTTCGTCCAGGTCAAAGACGCGGCGGGCCAGCGAGTAGCCGTTCGTGTGGAGGCCAGTTGACGGCAGGCCGACGAGGACATCGCCCGCGCGAATTCCCGTTCCGTCAATGAGGTCCCACCGCTCGACTGCGCCAACGATGAATCCGGCAACGTCGTAATGGCCCTCCCGGTATGTGCCGGGCATCTCCGCAGTTTCGCCGCCGATGAGGGCAATGCCTGCCGCGCTGCACGCCTCCGCCATGCCGCGCACAATGTCGGCGGCGTCCTGCGGATTGAGGCTGTCGGCGGCGATATAGTCCAGAAAGAAGAGCGGATCGGCGCCCTGCACCCAGATATCGTTGATGCAGTGGTTCACGAGGTCCGCGCCGATGCTTGCGAACGACCCAGCCTGCCTGGCGACGTTGATCTTCGTGCCGACACCGTCGGCGCTGGCAACGAGTATCGGCTCACGGTAGGAATCGAGTTTGAACAGGCCGCCAAAGCCGCCGATGTCACCCAGAACGCGGCTGTTGTACGTGGACTGCGCGAACGGGCGCATCAAGCGCACGGCCTCCTGCCCCGCGCCGATGTTCACACCGGCTGCCGCGTAGCTCGACTCCGACTCAGACACGCAGGGGGAGCCGCTCCAGCGCAAATTTATCAAGCTCAACCTGGACGGGAACAGAGTATTCGCCCGTGAAACAGGCCGTGCAGAATCCCGGGCCCTCCTGGGCGACTGACTGGTACAGGCTCGGGACATCGAGGAATCCGAGGCTTTCAACACCGAGTTCGTCACGCACCTCTTCAACGCTGCGATCCGACGCGAGCAGCTCCGCCCGATTCGGCATGTCGATTCCGTAGTGGCAGGGATAGCGGATGGGAGGAGCGCAGACGCGGAGGTGTATCTCTTTCGCGCCCGCGCTGCGGAGAAGTTCGATCAGGTGGCGCGTGGTCGTGCCGCGCACGATGCTGTCGTCCACGATCACAAGGCGCTTGCCCTCGATCACTTCGCGGAGCGGCGTCAGCTTCAGGCGCACGCCCTCGTCGCGCAACCGCTGATCCGGCTGGATGAACGTGCGGCCAACATAGCGGTTCTTGACCAGCGTCTCGTAGAAGGGGATGCCGGAGCCGTGCGCGTAGCCGATGCCGGCGGCGGTGGCGGAGTCCGGTACGGCGCTCACAATATCCGCTTCGACGGGGTGCATCCGGGCCAGTTCCTTGCCCATTGCCTCCCGGCTCAGGTAGACGCGCCGGCCTTCAAGGACGGAGTCCGGGCGGGAGAAATAGATGTGCTCGAAGATGCAGAGTGATCGCGCCTCGCGGCGTCCGAACGTGGAATGGATGCCGGTTGAATCAATGCGGACAATCTCGCCGGGCTCCACCTCGCGAACGAACTCCGCGCCGACGTTTTCCAGCGCGCACGTCTCGGACGCGGCCATCCAGCCGGACTCAGCGACGCGCCCGAGGCTCAGTGGGCGGAATCCGTGCGGGTCCCTGACGGCATAGACGGCGTCCTTTGTAAGAATGGTGAGGCTGTACGCGCCCTCCAGTCGGAGCATCGCCGCCATGATCTTCTCTTCCCACGTTGTGCCGGGGAGGACGGCAATGAGCTGGGCGACGACTTCCGAATCCGTCGTTGTCACGAATTGCGCGCCAAGTTCCAGCGCCTCCTCCCGCAGGAGTTCAGCGTTGACGACGTTGCCGTTGTGCGCGATGAGAACTTCGCCGAGAGGGCCGTTTGCCGGAATCGGCTGCGCATTGGCGAGGGTGGAACTGCCGGTGGTGGAGTACCGTGTGTGGCCGATGGCGAGGCTGCCTGGGATGACGTTCAGGGTGTGCTCATCAAAGACGCGGTTCACCAGTCCGAGGCCGCGATACAGGTGGAGCTCCTGGTTGTCGTCGGAGGCGGCGATACCGGCGCTTTCCTGGCCGCGGTGCTGGAGGGAGAAGATGCCGAAAAAGGCAGCCCGCGCGGCATCGCCGCCCGGTAGGTAGATGCCAACGACGCCGCAAGCGTCGTGCAACTTGTCGTCGTCCACTCTCACCTACCGGTGACCATCAGGCTAGACTCCCCGGTCATTGCCTCAGCGAAACAAAGGCTAGGATACCAAATCTCAGGCGGGAGCGCACGCCGAGAGGCAGGGGAACATCCGCTAGCCCGTCACGGCGGCGATGGCGTCCTCCAGGATTGCGACGCCCTTGTCCATGTCCTCGTCTGAGAGCGTGAGGGGGGGCATGAGGCGGAGCGCGTTTGGGCGCACACGGTTGACCAACATGCCGCGCTCCAGGCAGGCCGCGAGCAAATCGCCCGCGATTTCCTCAGTGAATTGCACGGCCACGAGCAGGCCCATGCCGCGCACCTCAGCGATAGAAGATTGCCGGTCGGCCACCCCTTTGAGAGCGCCAAGCAGCCGCTCCCCGGACGCCTGGACACGCCCCGGTATGTCTTCCGCAAGAACGGTGCGGAGCACGGCGAGCGCGGCGGCAGTCGTCAGCACGTTTCCGCCGTACGTGGAACCGTGGTCGCCGTAGGTGAGCGCGTCCGCGTGGTCCTTGGTGAGAAACGCCCCGATGGGCACGCCGCCGCCGAGTCCCTTCGCCAATGACATGACGTCCGGCTCTACTCCAAACGCCTCGTACCCGAAGAGATGGCCGAGTCTGCCGACCCCTGTCTGCACTTCATCCAGGATTAGCAGCAGGTTGTTCTCATCGCACCATGCGCGAACACCGGGCAGGTAATCGGGATCGGGAACATTGACGCCGCCCTCGCCCTGCACCGGCTCCAGCATCACGGCCACGGTGCGCTCCGATGTCGCCTCGCGGATGGCGGCCATGTCATTGAACGGGACGTGGACGAATCCGGGGGTGAGCGGCTTGAAACCGTCCTGGTAGTGCGGCTGGCCTGTGGCCGCGACGGTCGTCATCGTCCGGCCATGAAACGATTCCAGGGCGGTGATGATCTCATAGGCGCCGTCCTTGTGGAGCACGCCGTAGCGGCGGGCAACCTTGATCGCGCCCTCCACGGCCTCAGCGCCGCTGTTGCAGAAGAAGACGCGGTCCATGCAGGAATTGTCGATGAGAAGTTGCGCGAGCTCGATCTGCGGAACGGTGTAGAAGGCGTTGGACGTCTGAATCAGTGTCTCGGCCTGCTCGGCGATCGCTTTTGTCATGGCCGGGTGGGAGTGTCCCAGTGTGGCCGTTGCCCATCCGCCCACGAAGTCCAGGTACTCCTTCCCCTTGTCATCCCACACCGTGCTGTCCTTGCCCCGCACGAGGGTGACCGGAACGCGGCGCACCGTCTGCATGTAATAGTCGGACTCTACCTGCTGCCAGTCTTTCGACGTTGTCATGTGATTCTCTCCATTGCCGCCGGTGGATACAACGGAGGTTGAGAGTCGGCCAGCCGGTTAGCCTTACGCCGCTCTTTCCTCCTCTTCTTCCAGCGCTTCGTCTATCGTTCGGGCGATGTCCTCGATTTGTTGGGTGAGCTCCTCCGCAGAATCGCGCAGGCCGTCAAGCTCGGAGCGCAGCCGCTCGATGACAGTCAGCGGCGTTGTGCCGTCTTCGCCGGTTGGCTGAGGCCGCGTCTCGCGGATGGCGGTCGTGCCACCCTGCCTGGCGAGAAGGTTATTGAGCGACTGGCTCAACGACGGAAGCATCACGGGCTCCTCGCCCTGCTGGACGAGCACGACACGCGTCAACTGCGGATACTCAATGTCCTCGGCCTTGAGGTAGATTGGCTCCGCATAGATGATGTTGTCGCCGACCGGGATGACGAGCAGATTCCCGCGCAGGACGTTTGATCCGGCCTGGTCCCACAACGTGAATTGCTGGGAGATCTCGGGGTTGGTGGTGATGCGCGCCTCAACCTGTTGCGGGCCGTCTATCTGCCGCTCCTTCGGGAACGTGTAGGCGATGAGCGAGCCGTAGTTTTCGCCGTCGTTCCGGGCCGCCAGCCAGCCGACAAGATTCGGCTTGCCGTCCGGCGTGAACGGCATGATCAGCACGAACTCCTCCTGCTCTTCACCCGGCAGGCCCATGATGAGGTAGTAGGGCTCCATGACCTGCGCCTGGTCGCTGAAGAAGAGCTCCAGCGGGAAGTTCCACAGATCCTCCTGGTTGTAGAAAACCTGCGGGTCCGTCATGTGGAACTTGAGATATTTGTCCGCCTGGATGGTGAAGAAGTCCTCCGGGTAGCGCAGGTGGGAGCGCAGGGACTCCGGCATCTCGCTCATCGGCTTGAACAGGTCCGGGAACACGCTCCGGTACGTCCTGATGATTCCGTCCGATTCGTCCGCGATGTAGAGATCGACAGAGCCGTCATAGGCGTCGATCACCGCCTTGACGCTGTTGCGGATGTAGTTGAATCCCCTGGGCGCGGGCTCCGAATACGGGAAACGGTCACTGATCGTGTAAGCGTCCTGAACCCAGTAGAGCTTGCCGTCCGCAACGACGATGTATGGGTCGGAATCGAGTGCAAGGAACGGGGCAAGATGGCCGACGCGCTCCTGGATGTCCCGGAAGTACAGTATCTGGCTCTCGTCAGTGATTGCGCCTGTGATCAGGATGTTGAGATCAGTGAATCGCCACGCGAAGAGGATGCGGGACAGCAACCCGCTGATGGAGACACCGTCCCCCTCAAACGACTGGTAGACCGGCCCGGCGTCTGTTGGATGGTCAAATTCGGGCGTCGTACTTCGCACAATAACCCAATCGTCCGTCGCTTCCCCGAAATAGACCTGCGGGATGTCGACGCCCGGCGCGCCGGTGACGGGCTCCGGTGGAATGTCCTGCAAAAAGAACTCCGGCAGGCCGTCCTGTGTGAATTCCGTCACAGGGCTCATTGCCGCGCCGTACCCGTGCGTGTATTGAAGCCGCTGGTTGACCCACGTTTGGGCCTGCGGGTCCAACTGTGACTGCACCAGTTCCCGCGTGCCGACCATCACCTGGCGATAGTCGCCGTCAATGGTGTAGCGGTCGATATCGATGTCGAGGAACGAGTATTGCAGCCGGAAGAACTGGATCTGGTTATAGACATCACGGAGAGGCCGGTGATCCCAGAGGCGGATGTTCTCGAACGTGCCCGGGTTATCGTCCACGATCTCATGGGTGATGCTCTCCGGGCTTGAATCGTATGGCTGCTCTTCAATGCGATTGAGCGCAAATCCTTCCCGTGTCATCTCGATGCTGCGCTCGATATAGGTTTGCTCGCGCTCAAACTCGTTCGGCTGAACCTGGAAACGCTGAACGGCGGCGGGCAGGAGTCCGGTGCCGACGGTCAGCGCCAGGAACCAGATGCCGATCGCCGCAAACGGCAGGCCCTGCCAGCGCAGGAACGAGTTGGCCGCAAGCAGGATGGCGACCAGGATGCTGATGACAATGAGAACGCGCAGCGCGGGCTGTCTGATGACGACATCCGTGTACGCCGCGCCGTATGCCGCGCCTCGCGCCGAGTACAGGAGCTCCTGCAGGCTGAGCCAGTAACCGATGGCAAGCAGCAGGAAGAATATGACACCCAGGGCGGAGAGATGGGCGCGGAGCGTCGGCGTCAGCTGGAACTGGAAGCCGCCAAGCGCGAAGTTGATGGCGTAAATGCCCACGGCAAAGAGAGCGTTGACGATGACCACACCCAGCGCCCACCCCTGCAGGAATCGATAGAAGGGGAGATCAAACAGGTATGCCGCGACATCGCGGTTGTAGAGCGGGTCGGTCAGGTTGAACATCTCCGCGTTTGTGAACCGCAGCGCCGTTTCCCAGTACCCGGACGCCGCGGCGCCAAAGACGATCGACAGCAGGACGCCGGCGACGATGAGACCGATGACGACCAGCCGCCGCGCCCACGTGAGCGCCTCGAGCGGGATGTTGAGCGCCGCCTCTGGCGAGATCCCCTTCGGCGAATACCGCTGTGCCAGGTAAACGTTCGCCCCAAAGACGGCGGCGAAGACCAACGCGCCGACCACGAACAGGGTGACGCGGGTCGTGAGGATTGTCGTGAAGACGGACAGATAGCCCAGATTGTCGAACCAGAGCCAATCGACGTAGATGTTGGCAGCTATCGAGCCGCCAATCCAGAGGAGAAGCAGCGCGCCGAGCGGAATCGCCCAGTTGAGAATCGATGAAAGGCGGGGCGGCTCTCGCCGCTCGAATTCGTCCAGAAAGCTCACGCCATTGCTCCTGCCGTTGCGGCCGGTTCAGTTTCCTTCACAATACTCGTGCCGGCGCCGTGCTCGAGCGCGTCACGCAGGGCATTCGGCACGCGGCCATCGATAATCTGCGCAGTCCGGGCATGGGCAAGCGCATTCAGGCAGGCCGTCACCTTGGGAATCATGCCGCCGGTGATGACATTATCCCTGATCAGTTCCTGCACGCGCTCCTCCGTCAGGGTGGCCAACAGTTCCCCGTCCAAACCCAACACACCCGGAACGTCTGTCATGAAGATGACGCGGTCCGCCTCCAACGCGCCGGCGAGCGCGCCGGCCACGGAGTCCGCATTGACGTTCAGCAGCCTGCCCTTGTCATTCACGTCGACGGAGACGGGGGAAAAGACGGGGATGAAATCGTGATGGAGGAGGCCGGTGATGAGGTCGGTTTGGATGGAGGCAACCTCGCCGACGCGGCCAAGCTCAGGGTCTCTCACTTCGGCGGCGATAACCGCGCCGTCCGCGCCCGTCAGGCCAACGCCTCGGCCGCCCGCCTCTCCAATAGCCGCCACGATGCGGGTGTTGACCAAGCCGCAGAGGACAGCGGTGACGACATCCAGGGCCTCATCACTCGTGACACGCAGTCCGCGCACGAAGGTCGATTCGACGCCCGCCTGGTCGAGCCACTTCGAGATTAGGGGGCCGCCGCCGTGGACGACGACAGGCGAGACGCCCTGACGTTGCACGGCGACCAGGTCCTGGAACGTGGTGTCCTCAGGGCCGAGGGCGTTTCCGCCGATCTTGACCACGATTCGCGCGTTTTCTGCCATTATCCTTCCACGCCAGCCGCATCACGCGGCACCATTCAGACTACCAGAGTAGCGAATGCGGGGAACGCGCGCAGTACCGGCGCGCTCTCAGGTGGTGTATTCGCCGTTGATGCGGACGTATTCATAGGAGAAATCGCACGTCCACGCCGTGGCCGCGCCGCCGCCGAGGCCAAGTGCCACGTCAAATCGCACCTCTGGCTGCTTCATGCGCTCAACGGCGTCGTCCCTGTCAAAGGGCACAGCCTGCCCGTTCTCCAGCACACAGATGTCGTTGAAATGCAGCGTCACGCGGGATTCCTGCATTTCGATGCCGCTGCGACCCAGCGCCATCATGACACGGCCCCAATTGGGATCATTGCCGAAGACGGCGGTCTTGACGAGCGGGGACGTGGAGATGACGCGGGCGGCCTGCCTCGCGTCGTTGTCAGTGAGCGCGCCGGACACGGTGATTTCAATAAGCTTGGTTGCGCCTTCGCCGTCACGCACGATGGCCTTGGCCAACTCCATCGAAACGTAGGTGACGGCGTCCTCTATGAGCTTCTCATTTTCTCCGCCGTTAATCGCCTCGTTGCCCGCCGCGCCGTTGGCAATCACGATCAGGGTGTCGTTCGTGGACGTGTCGCCATCCACGCTGATCATGTTGAAGGAGCGGTCGGTGGCGCGCGTGACGATCCTCTGCAGGCAACCCTGCTCCACGGCAGCATCCGTCGTGATGAACGCGAGCATCGTCGCCATGTCCGGGTGGATCATGCCTGAGCCCTTTGTCGCGCCCGCAACAGTGATTGTTTGCCCGCCGATCTCCACCGTGACGGCGCTCTCCTTGGACGCAAGGTCCGTCGTCATGATTGCAAGCGCAAAGTTGTGGCCGGCATCATCCGCGAGTTCAACGGCATCTATGCCGCGGCGCATGACGTCCATGGGCATGGGCACGCCGATGACGCCGGTGCTGCAAACGAGGACCTCTTCCAGGCGCAGGCCCAGCTTGTCCGCCACCATCTGCGCGGAGGCGCGGGCGTCCGTCATGCCCTGCTCTCCGACGGCAGCATTGGCGTTGCCGCTGTTGACGACGACGGCGCGGGGGGCGGCGCGTCCGATATGCTCACGGCTGACAATGACGGGCGCGGCCGTGACCTTGTTCTTCGTAAAGACAGCCGCGCCGGTCGTCTCGCCATCCGCGGCGAGGATGGTGACGTCCATGACGTCCTCCGGCGTATCCGAGCGGATGCCGGCGTGAACCGCCCCTGCGCGGAAGCCGCGCGGCGAGGTGACGGAGCCGTTTTCAATGGGAGTAAGAGCCATGGTCGTGACCTACAGAACCTTGTCCAGTCATGCTAGTGAAAGACTAATCCTATAGCATTGAAGGGGATTCGGGATAGCGGTCACCGGAGAGCAGTTGATGACAACTGGCAGCGGTTGGAGGGAAGTCGTGGGGCGGCGCGTTTTGCGGCGCGCCGGAGTCCTGCTGGCGTTTGGCGCGTTGATGTTGGCGATGGCGTGCGACGCGAGCGAGACGGAGAGCACGGCGTCATGCACCGGCGGGACGCCCCTGGGCTTCAGCTTCTACGCGCTGTACGAGCCCGTCAGTTACTCGGAAGACCCCGACCCGGATTCAGCGGGCTTCCTGACGCACAGGGGCTACGAGGCCGACTTGCTGACGGCCCTCGAGGCGATGGAAGGAGCGGAACTCCGGTTCGAGCGCTCCCCTGTCACGGAATGGGCTGACAACTGGCTTCTTTCAGGAGGGCCGGATTTCGACGTGTCCGGCGGCGGCATCACAATTCGGGAATCACGCGAACAGGACGCGGACGGCAATGATCGCGTCCGATTCACTGACGGACACATCGCCTTCCGGCAGTCACTGCTGGTTCGAGAGGCTGACGCGAATCGGATTAACTCGTTCGACGCGCTGACGGGCGACGTTCGGGTTGGGGTTTTCGTCGCCACCACCGGCGAGGCGCGCCTCTTGCAGCTAACGGGCCTGGCGGATGACGACGGTACGTTGGCAGCCGGGACGATGGTGACGACGCCTGCGGGAGTCGTTACGGCGGACGGGACGCCCGCGTACGCGATTACGGCAGCGGGCGCAACGCCCAATCTCGATGGACGCAGCAGAATCGCCCCGCCGTCCGCGGACATCCCTGAGCTGGTTTACCTGGACGACGCACAGGGCGGAGAGGCGGAGCTCATAGCGGCGCTCTATAACAAGGAGGTTGACGCCGTGGCAGGAGACGGCCTGGGCAACATCGACGCGGCGGCGAACGCGCCGGAGGGCGGGCTTGTCGTCTCGGCTTACGATCCCGAGGTGGAGTACGGCGGCTTTACCGTGTCCGCCGCAGAGCCGGAACTGCTGTCGTGCCTGAACGACACGATCAACTATCTGACGGACAATCGCGCGATTGGCTACAAGGACTGGCAGGCGGACCCGGACGTTTTTCTGGACAGGGCGCGGCGCTGGGAGCCGTAGACGGTAAAGGACAACCTAGATGACCCAGACTCAGCAGGAACCCACACGCATCGTCGGGCGCGGCGTTCAGCGGGTTGACAGCCCGGAACGGCTGACCGGCGAGGCCGTTTTCGGCGCGGACCACACCACCGACGGCACACTGTACGCCAAGCTCGTCCGCAGCCCGCACGCCAACGCGCGCGTCCTGAGCATCGACGTATCGAAGGCGGTTGCCCTGCCCGGCGTCCGCGCAGTCGTCACCTCGGCGGATTTCCCCTACATCGCCATGAGCAACCAGGCAGTCGGCGGCGAGATCACCATGACGCCGCGCGACCAGCGCCGGATGCAGATGGCGGAGGATCGCATCTTCTACCACTGGCAGGCGGTGGCGGCCATTGCCGCGGACGACGCGACGATTGCCGAGGAGGCCGCCGCGCTCGTCGAGGTGGAATACCAGCCGATTGAGCCTGTCGTCGACGTGGAGCGCGCCGTTCGGCCCGATTCGTCGCTCGTGCATGACGATCTCTATACGTGGGAGTTCGCCGGCGGGCCGTCGGACAAGCCGAGCAACATTGCCCGCCGCGTGGAGTTGAGCCGGGGCGACATCCAAAAGGGCTTCGCGGAATCGGACATCGTCATCGAGCGGTCGTTCCGCGGCGGCACGGTTCACCAGGGCTACCTGGAGCCGCAGGCGTGCACGGTGGACGTGGGTGATGACGGCCATCTGACCGTCTATTCCTCAAGCCAGATCAGCTTCAACCTGCGTGACACCCTCTCCATCATCCTCGGCCTGCCGCAGGACAAGATTACCGTCGTGCCGCTGGAGATCGGCGGCGGGTTCGGCGGCAAGGCGGGGCTGGGCATCGAGTTCGTGACGGCGCTGCTGGCCATGAAGGCGCGGCAGCCGGTCAAGCTGGTGCTTGCGCGGGAGGAGGTCTTCCGCGCCTCCGGCCCCACGTGCGCCCACGTCATTAATCTCCGCATCGGCGCGATGCGCGACGGCACAGTGACGGCATTCGAGGGACGCTATCTGCTGGACACGGGCGCGATGACGGGATTCACCCACTCCGCCACCGCCGCCCTGACCGGAGCGTCGCATTACCGATTCCCGCACCTCTACGTGGACGCCTATGACGTGGTGACCAACAAGCCCGTCGCGATGGCGTACCGCGCGCCAAGCGGCCCCATCGGCAACTATCCCACGGAGGTCGTGATGGATGAGCTTGCCGAGGAATTGGACATGGACCCCATCGACCTGCGGCTCATGAACGTAACGGAAGAGGGCGATCCGCTCCCGAACGGCCTCAACATGCCCGTGTGGGGACTCAAGAAAATCCTGCTCGCCGCCAAGGAGCATCCGGCATGGACTGATCCTGTGCCGGAGGGGCATGGTCGCGGCTTTGCGGCGGCGTATTGGGGAGGTGCGACGCTCACCTCCAGCGCGGAAATCCTGATCAATCCTGATGCCACGTTTGAGGTGACGACGGGCTCCGTGGACTTGACCGGCACGCGCACCACGATGGCGCAGTTTGCCGCAGAGGAACTCGGCGTGGAGATGGAACAGGTCAGCGTCCGCAGCGGCGATACTGATTCCGTCGGCCACACGGACGGCTCATTCGGCAGCCGTACGACGTTGACGACGGGCACGGCCGTCCTGCTTGCAGGCCGCGATGCGTTGGAAAAGCTGCGCGCCACAGCGGCGGAGATGCTGCGCGTCGAGCCTCAGTTCGTAGACTATGAGAATCAGACTTTCATCGCTCGTGACTCGGATCGCTCTGTGAGCCTGGCCGACGCCTGCAAGGCCGCTGTCGACGCAAACGAGGACGATGAGTTGAAGGGCATCGGCATGGCGACGGGGCTCCCCGCCGCGCCAACGTCCGCCGCATCCATTGCTGAGGTTGCCGTCGATAAGGATACGGGGCGCACGGCGATCACGCGGTTCACGATCTTCCAGGACCCCGGCAACGCGATCAACCCGCTCGCCGTGGAGGGGCAGATGCAAGGGGGCGCGGCGCAGGGCATCGGCTGGGCGCTGTGGGAGGTGTACGACGTCGACGTGGCGACGGGTATGATTCGCAATCCCAATTTCCTGGACTACCGGATGCCGACGACCGTTGACGTGCCGATGATCGAGCCGGTCATCGTATCCACCCCGAACCCAAGCGGCCCGCACGGCGCGCGCGGCGTCGGCGAAATCCCGCTCGTGACGCCGGTAGGCGCAATCGGCAACGCCATCTACCACGCAACAGGCGTCCGCCTGCACCAGACCCCATTCACGCCGGAGCGGGTGCTATGGGGGCTAAAGGGGCTGGCGGGGGTGGAGGGGGATGCGGAGTAAGGGCGTGTATGCTGGATACGTTGGGGTGGGAAACAAGGCAAGCCGGCGATGAATGAAATCACACTCAAGAACTTCCGCTGTTTCCGTGAGGAGCAGACGGCACGTTTGGCGCCGTTGACGCTGCTCGTCGGCGAGAACAGCACCGGCAAAACCTCCTTCCTGGCGCTGATACGCGCGTTGTGGGACATCGCGAAAGACAACCGGATTCCCGATTTCAAGGAGGCTCCGTACGACCTTGGCAGCTTCGATGAGATCGTTCACCACCGTGGAGTGCGCAACGGGCGGTCGGATTCATTCGAGGCCGGGTTTAGCGAGTCTGGACGTCGAACCAGAAGCAGCGTCGAATTGCGCGCTACCTTCGGACGCTCCCGAACAATCCCAGTGCCAGTCAGGAGGCGTGTTTCTTCGGCGCATGCGTGGCTGGAAGAATCGTCAGCGCTTAGCGAATCAAACGTCGTGCGAGTTGGAACGTCGAGGGGGACGTGGGAAATCATCGATAGGGATGGGGAGCGAGCCCGGGTATCTGCCGATGACGAACGAATCGCGTCCATTCTGAGTTTGTTGCGGCAGTCCCTCTTCATCGCGAAGAACGAACCGTCGCGCTTTAAGCCGATAGACGGCAGTCCCCCCATCGACCCTGGCGATTTGGGTTCGCTCGACGACGTGGCGCGATCGTTCGTCGGGATACGCTCCGCTGACCGGAGACCGTTTGCGAGCGCCCCAGTTCGCTCCAGCCCCCGGCGGACCTATGACCCGGCCCGGCCCATACCGGAATCCGAAGGGCAGTACATACCGATGCTCCTTGCGGATATGTACGATCGCGACAAAAAGGCATGGAACCGGTTACAACAGGGGTTGATTCAATTCGGCAAGCAGGCCGGCCTCTTCGACGAAATATCCATCAAGCAGTTGGGCAGGTCCGGGAGCGACCCGTTCCAGGTTCAAGTGCGCAAATTTGACGGCGCGCGCAAGGGCCCGTGGCGCAACCTCATCGACGTTGGTTACGGCGTAAGCCAGGCGCTGCCGGTGATAACGGAACTCTTGCACCACACGCAGAGGTCACTGTTCTTGCTCCAGCAGCCGGAGGTTCACCTGCATCCGATGGCCCAGGCTGCGCTCGGCAGCCTGTTTTGCCAGGTCGCCACGGCTCGCCGGCAACTGATCGTTGAGACCCACAGCGATCACCTGATTGACCGCATCCGCATGGACGTTCGTGACGGCGTATCGAGCCTGAAACCGGAGGATGTTTCAATCCTCTACTTTGAGCGGCGCGACATGGACGTCACCATCCACTCGATTCAGATCGACAAACTTGGCAATGTCGTAGGCGCGCCGCCCAGCTACGGGCGTTTCTTCATGGATGAAACGGCGCGATCTCTCCGGTTGTAAGGCATGTGCGCGATTCTGGATGCGAACGCAGTGTCGGAAGTGTTCGGAGAGAACCGTCCAAGCGCCGGGACCAGGTTCCGTGAATGGATAGACAGCGGACGGGGGCGTCTCGTGACGGGCGGCAAGGCCCGCGAGGAATTGTACAGGGCATCGGAGCAGTTCAGGTTCTGGGCCAGAGCCGCTATCCGATATGGCCGACTGAAAGAGGAAAGTGACGACCGTGTCAACGCTCGGACTGCGGTGGTTGTTGAGGCGGGATTACACGAGTCGAACGACCCTCACATCCTTGCCCTCGCGATTGTCAGCGGAGTCCGATTGTTGTACTCGAACGACAGGATGCTCCAGCGCGATTTCAGAAACAAGAGCTTGATTGACAGGCCGCGCGGCCATGTCTATACGACGCTTGTGAACAGGGATTTCACTCGTACACATGAACAGCTTCTCCGCCGGAAGGACTTGTGCGGCGAGCCGCAGGGTTGAGGGGCAACCCCTCCCGTTCATACTGGAGACTCAACTCAAGAAATGGGACGCATACCTGATCCGTCACTGCCCGACCCCGGGCAATTCGAACCAACACCGTCTACAACATCTTGGGAGGGGGTTCCGATCAATCCAGCGGACGCGCCGCCCGGATACCGTCGACCAACGCTACAACCACCGGAGCCGCCAAGTGACGATCCACCCTCCGACGATGAGCCAGAGGGCGGCGGTCATCGCCCTGAAAAGGGGGGCAAGGGAGGCTGCATTGGGTCCATCGCAAAGTTCCTGCTCTACGTCTTGGCCATAGTGTTCATACTTGAGTTGATTGACAGTGCATTCAGCGACGACCTCTGGGAAACAACTCTAGCTAGGCAACTACCTCCTCTACAGGCAATCGTTGAAGGTGAATTGCTCTTTTATATTGATCCCGTCCCCCAATATGCCGCTGAAGGTGTCAAAGAAGCTGTCGACGACATCGTCACTGATCTCGAATCGCAAAAGCCTTACGGCGCTGAAGTTCGCCGAACTGTCCAGCCGAGCCAAGCCGACATCCACATTAGTTGGATTCGCGATTTTGGTGGCGACCACTTGGGTACAGAAATAAGTACTCATATCCATGTCGGACTGGGGACCACGAATTGCCAAGATGATTGGCAAGCCTTCGATGCCGACACGGTAGCGCATACTTTATGGCATGAAATTGGTCACGCATTTGGGTACGGACACAGCCCAGATCCCAAGAACGTCATGTACAGGAGTCTGAACTCGAGATTCGAGGTTGATCACGACATTAGACAAGTGTTGCCACAGGATTGGTATATGGGTACACCGATATGCGAGTCTGGTAAATACACAATAGAATTGGTTTCCCTCGACAATGGCGGTTCATTCGATCTCTCTATATTGCCCGCTGGAACCGAACCAGAGGACGTATTGGAAGGAATCGTAACGCCGTCCACGGTTTGCTCTTCCGGCTCCTTTCAGACAATTGAAGAGGAATGCCAATTGAGAATTGGGGACAACATCTTGATTTACAACGGGAGCGACGATACTATAGAAATCGAAGGCAGCATAGTCTCCACTACTCCGCAGGAGCCCACTGACATGCAATGGGATCAGGCCGCGTTTCAAATCGACCAGGATCTGATTGACTATTTCCTAGACAAGTACGGCGACTAAACACTGGATTATTACCGCGAGTTTTTCGCGGAGGAGTAGGCACAAAGCCTGTCATGGACAGCTAAGGGCTTCTAGATTCCCGCTTTCGCGGGAATGACGGACTGGGTGGAAAATAACGGAGCGGGGAGCCTAGTCGTCTTCCTCCACGTCATCACCGTCTTCGAGGATTTCTGCGTCTGTGTCCTCACCCTCAAGCGGGGCGTCATCGTCCGGCACGATTTCGACGATGTCCTCAGAAGACTCGACGATTTCGGCGGTTGATTCTTCGGTGGCCTCTGCCTCTGCAGCCTTTGCCCTGCCGTTCCTGCGGCTCCTGGCGGTTGCTTTCGTCTTTGCGCCGGCTTTGGCCTTTGCCTTTGCGCCGTTCTTCTTGCCTGAGCCGTTCTTTGCCTCCGGCTTGGGGAGTTCCTCTTCCGGCTCCGGGAATTGGGCTATCGCGACGACTACATCATCCTGCTCAAGACGCATGACCTGGACACCGCTGGTGTCTCGGCCCTTTGGGCGCACGTTGTCGAGAGTAGTGCGTATCACGATGCCCTTTCGTGAAATGAGCATGATTTCTTCGTCACGCGTAGCGGCAGCGACTCCCACAATCAGACCAGTTCTCTTATGCCGGTCATCCCGCACTTTGAAGGTCGCCACGCCTTTACCTTTTCGATTCCGTGTTGGATAGCCGTCAGTCTTGGGCCCTTGTGGTGTCTCGACGGTTTCTCCTGTACCCATACGAGTGCTCTTGCCGTAGCCGTGCGCAGAGATGACGAAAAGGTATTTCTCCGGGTCCGCGATGACGGCACTGACGACATTGTCTTCCGTTCCCCGCTTGCCGAATGTGATGCCGCGCACGCCGCCAGACGTTGCTGACGCTGCCCTAAGTGGGCTTATGAGAAAACGAATAGCAAGACCTTGCTCGGTGACGAGGATCACCTGGTCCTCTTCCTTCGCGAGAATCACGCTGACCAGATCATCGCCGTCCTCAAGGTTCATCGCCTTCTTGCCCGTGCTTCGCACCCTCACGAACCGCTCCAATGGAGTTCGCTTTACGATGCCCTTTTGCGTGGCAAATACGAGGTAATCGTGTTCAGAGAGATCAGACGCAGCCATCACCGTCGTCACGCGCTCATTTGGCGCGAGCGCGCTACCCTGGAACAGGTTGGCGACGGGGATGCCGCGCGCCGTCCTGGATGCCTCCGCCGGCAGGTCGAAGCACCTGAGCGTGGTCACGCGGCCCCGGTTGGTGAAGAACAGCAGCGTGTCATGCGTGTCACACACGAGGAGATGCTGGACGATATCCTCTTCGCGCGTCGTCACACCGGTCACGCCCCGCCCTCCGCGGTGCTGCCGCCGGTACGCGGACGCCAGCACGCGCTTGATGTAGCCGCGCTGGCTGATGGTGACTACGACTTCGTTATGCGGGATCAGGTCTTCGCGGCGCACCGCGCCGAGCTCGTTCTCGTCGATCTCGGTGCGCCGTTCGTCGCCATGCTTCTCCTTGAGTTCCTCGATCTCCTCACGGACGACAGACGTGATGCGCGTGGGGTCGCCGAGGATGGATTCGAGTTCAGCGATGCGGGAGCGGAGCTCTTCGAGTTCGTCCACGATGGCCTGGCTCTCCAGCGCGGCCAGGCGGCGAAGCTGCATATCGAGGATCGCCTGCGCCTGCCGCTGCGACAGGGTGTAGCGCTCGATTAGGGTGATGCGGGCGGCGTCTGCGGACTCAGCCCCGCGAATGACCTCGATGACCGCATCGAGGTTGTCCAGCGCGACGCGCAGCCCCTCCAACACGTGGGCGCGATCCTGCGCGCGCCGCAGTTCATAGCGCGTGCGGTTGATGACGACATCACGCCGGAAGCGGATGAAGTGGTGGATGATCTGGCGCAGCGGGAGAACCTGCGGCTCCCCGTCCACCAGCGCAAGCGCGTTGATGGAGAAGGACGAGCGCATGGCCGTGTGCTCAAAGAGGTTGTTGAGCACGATGTGGGCTGCGGCGTCACGCCGCAGCTCGATGACGACGCGCAGGCCGTCGCGGTCCGACTCGTCTCGAATCTCGCTGATGCCGTCCAGCCGCTTGCTGCGAACCAGGTCGGCCATCTTTTCGACGAGCGCCGCCTTGTTCACCTGGTACGGCAGTTCCGTGACGACGATCTGCGGACGCTGCCCACGCGTCTCGCTGTCCTGGATCTCCGCGCGGGCCTCGACGATCACCCGGCCGCGCCCTGTGGCGTATGCGCTGCGGATGCCCTCTGTGCCGCGGATGATGCCCTCAGTGGGGAAGTCCGGCCCCTTGATGAACCGGTGCAGATCATCGAGTGTCGCGTCGGACTCGCCGCCGTCCGGCGTCTCCTGCCAGCGGCTGATGGCGAACAGGATGGCATCGCACACCTCGGTCAGGTTGTGCGGCAGCATGCTGGTGGCCATGCCCACGGCGATGCCGTCCGTGCCGTTGACCAGCAGGTTGGGGAGGCGCGAGGGGAGGACGACCGGCTCACGCTCTGAGCCGTCAAAGTTCTCCGCGAACGCGACGGTCTGCCTGTCGATATCGGTGAGCATCTCCTCCGCGATGGCGGCCAGCCGCGCCTCCGTATAGCGCATGGCGGCGGGCGGGTCCTTATCGACGGAGCCGAAGTTTCCCTGGCCGTCGACGAGCGGATAGCGCAGAGAGAACGGCTGCGCCAGGCGGACAAGGGCGTCATAGACGGGGGAGTCGCCGTGCGGGTGGTACTTGGCGATCACGTCACCCACCACTCGGGCGCTCTTGCGGTAGGCGGTGTTGCTGCGCATCCCCTGCTCATACATGGCGTAGAGGACGCGCCGCTGGACGGGCTTGAGACCGTCGCGCACGTCCGGCAGGGCGCGCGAGACGATGACGCTCATCGCGTAGTCCAGGTACGCCTCGCGCATCTGGCGCTCAAGAGCAACGGAACGTTCAACCATGAAGCATCGCCTCCATCCCGGGCCGACGGGCAGTCAGGCGCTAAGAACCATCGGGAAACCTCTGTGATTCGTACGCCCAGTCTAGCATTTTAGGCGGGGGAATGCACGGCATGTATGGGTTGGGGGGAGCCCACCACTCGCCTTGCGCGGGGGCGGCGCAACAGAGGACAATGCGGCGCAGGGTGACGGCATGAGAGACCACAGTGTGGGTGTCGACGATGCGCGGCCCGTGCCGAACGCAGGCGCGGAGGATTTCCGACGCCGTGCCGCGTCCGCCCTCACGCATCCGGTCACGATTGCCGCGCTTGGCCTGCTCCTCGTCAACGATCTGCTCCTGAAGTCGCTGTGGCCCGGCTCGTGGGTGACCGGCAAGCTGAGCGATTTTGCCTGGCTGGTATTCGCTATGCCGCTGTTGGCGTGGCTGCTGTCATTGGCGTCCACACGGGCGCGCTACCGGCGCTGGGCATTCGCGGTCTCCTACGCGGGACTGCCGCTACTCTACTTCCTCTACAACACGTTCACGCCCGTCTACCGGTTGCTCATCGACGGTGCCAGCCTGGTCTTCCGCTACACGCCGAGCTCTCCCCAGGACGCGACCGATTCGCTTGTCATTCCGTTCGCGGTGATGCTGGCCCTTTGGGTCTGGAGACGCGCGAGCGTTGAGCGCAACGTCCTGCGCCGCCGGTGGACGCTGCTCATTGCAAGCCTCGCAGTACTCGCCAGCATTGCGACATCGCCGGCGGAACCTGAGCAGGGCGTAAGAGAGGTTGGCGTTGACCAGGAAGGAGGCATCTATGCCGCAACCGGCGGACTGATATACAGAGTGTCTGATGCGTACGCGAGCGCCGACGGGGGCTTCACCTGGAGCGAAACGTCCCGTGTGGACTCAGGGATCGTATCGGGCGACGCTGAGACATCAACGCCCCGAGGTCTGTATTCGCTTGACGGAGCAGACGTGATGCTGACGACTCCGGATGGTCAGACTCGCCAAGTCTATTCGACCGCGTTCTTGGAACATGCGGGAAATAGTTGGCTTCAAGGGCGGGAGACCGCCGATCTTGGCTACCGGATTCTCGCGACCAAGCCAAAATCGATTGTGCACGACGAGGCGAGCGGCAACGTCATCTTGGCGCTGGGGCTGGAGGGGGTAGTCATCGGAACGCCAGACGACCAATGGCACAGGGTTGGCGTGGGGCCGTACACACCAACCGATTTCTCGTTTGAGTCGAAGCTGAGAGAACTCCTGAGTCTGCCTTCTTTTTGGTTCGCATCACTCACACTATCGTTTACAGTAGCGCTGAGCGCACTCATCATTGCCGGAATTCCCAAGCGTGAAGGGAACTCCGCTACGGAAATCATCCTCAGCATCTTTATCCAAGCCACCACCGGAGTGGGCTGCCTAGCCATATACGGCTTCCTGTACGCGGCTTTCATATTACTCAGCGCAGGAATCGCATCGGCAGTCAATTGGAGTTCGGACGCGCTTGTCGTTCCCACCATTGTATGCGTTTCGCTCTTCATTTCGATTGGGTTGCCGCTCACATTGAGACTGCGCTGGCCAGCGTCACTGTTTCGTCGAATAGTCGCATACGCTCAGAGTGGAGCGATACTCGTCGCGGCTTTCTGGGCACTATTGGTTTTCGATGATACCGGTGTTAATCCCCTCACTCTAACGTGGTTGCTCAACAGTGACGAAATCAGCATCTTGGCAATGCCATTCCTGGCCGCCATTGCCCCTGGTGCTTTCATCCTGACGTGGCGGCGATGGCGGCACGCGCCGGTTGTCGTGGGTTTCCTCCTAGCAACGAACGTAATGTTCCTGCTGGCGCACATAATCTGGCTGCAGGCGGGTATCCCGCGAGTGATTATGACGCTCTGCGCCGTCGGCATTGCCGCCGGCCTCGGCTTTGCGCTCGCCCAATACCTGCGGGATAGGCCTGGTGAAGAGGGCACTGAAATGGACTTGCCATTTAGGTGACGGTGATTGGCGTGCCGCTGTCCCGGAGATTTGACACGGCACAATGCCCTCCGTAGGCTGTATGTACTTCCTCCCCGTCCGCTGGATGCGGCCTATGCCAAATCCCCGGGCGGGTGTTTTTTGCGCGAATTGGTGAACGGCAGGGAAGAAGATTCAGGGGGTTCTTAGGAGGGCGACGAAGCCCGCCTGCTCGAAATCCCGGTCATATGCCAGCGCCTGGGTCAATCCCTGCTGCTCCATGACAGCGTCGGCATCAGGTCCCTTCTTTGGGATGGCCATTGAGATAGTGCTTCTTGTTCCTGGCGCCGTCAGTGGGCAGGTTTCCCCATATCTCCGGCGGCATGGAATTCTGAGCATCTCTCACTCTCTCCGCGATGCCGAGAAGCCCTTTCGGGCGGGTATCGTCAGGACGCGCGGATTTTGGCGCGTTCTCAACCGACACCATGACCTCAGCGCCGTCCCTGATTTCCAGAGGCTCCAGCGGCGTCAGGACGCCCTTTTCGTATCGTGCTCGCACGGTTGCCACGATGATGACTCCCATGGGGTTTGGCCCTGCCTTTGGGCATTATAGCGCGGGAGGGGTTCACCCTTCGACAGGCTCAGGGTGAACTGTCCCGATGGATTCCGGCTTTCGCCGGAATGAGGGGAGGATACGCGCCTGCCCCAGAAGTTTGACACGGCATAATGCCCTGCCTACACTGCACATGCTTCCACCCCGCCCGCTGAACACGTCCTGACATTTCGTAGAGCTAGCGATGGGACGTTGAGCATGCTGATCGCGCCGTTCACGAGCAGAGCGATTGACGAGGCTGTGGAAGACGTAGCAGCTTGGTTGGGATTCGGCGTGAACATGAGTTCCTATTTCCGCGTGTTGGGGTGGGAAGACGCACAGGTCATTGAGCAGGTGCAATACATAGGAGGGCCGGGGAGAGGATCATGCCTCTGGAAAACAGGGATTACTATCGTGATCTATCGGGTCAAAGGACGCGGCGCGCTTATTCGGAAGAAGAGGATGTACCCCTCGCCGCCGCAGAGGCATTGAATGAGCAGGAGCAACTAGACGCGGAGACGCGTCGCTGGGCGAAGGTTTGCCCGAATTGTAAAGGCGCGGGCAAGATGATGGGCGGGCAAGCTCATTATCTGGGTGGTCGGGTTATGCCATGCAACGTCTGTGATGGCGCTGGCATTGTGCGGAAGACAGAGGGCGAGCGATCAATGGATGTTGATCCCGTCGCAGTTGCCGAAAAGGAAGAACTCCGCGAAACCGTCCATGTCTCCCGCAATGCCCCGCCCGTATCCGATCAGCCGAAGGCGCAGGCTGGCAGCGGCAAGCGCGTGATGGTGGCATTCGCGCAAATCCTCATGTCCGCTCTCGCGCTCGGGGTACTCTTCTTCGTCGCCATGTATATGGCTTCACAAAGTAGCTAAGGATGCAGATTCTTGAACGACCCTACCCCGCCTCAATCACTCCCCCGCGTAAATCTCCGTCTCCGGCTTGAAGGCGGCCCAGAGGAACCAGAGGGCGTTGTGGGCGTTGACGGGGGTTAGCTGCTCGCCGTTTAGTTCACCCTGGTCGGCGGCGCCCAGGAGGGTCCATTGAGTGCCGGTTTCTGTGTCTCGGAAGAATTGCCCCGACGGTTCAAATTCGAGGACGCGGTCGCCGAGCCGCCTGCTGAACGCGGCGGCGGAGCCGGTGTCATGCGCTTCCGCGATGCTCTCTTCATCCAGCGCGGAACGAGTGCCGGACTTCCAGAAAACGACCACCGGCTCGCCGCCAATCTCCGTATTGACGACCTGCGCCTGCCTGAGCCGGGCGAACGGATACGCGATGACGTCACCGCCGATCTCCAGGCCAAGCACGCGCTCCGTGGGGCTGAGCCGCCCGTCCGGCTGGCCGATGAAAAACTCAGGCGGATTGTTGGGCGAATCATAGCCGAAGTACTGCGAGCCTCCGTAAACGGACCAGAACTCCGGGCTGCCGCTCGCCGCCGACAAGACCCTGCCATCAGGATACGTGCGGACAAACTCCGCGAAAGACGTGATGTAGGCGGGGATGTTTTCGAGCCGCCGGCCCGCCGCCTCCCCGACGATGCCTCGCCCCTCCGCCTGCTGCCACCACGATTCTGTGTCATCGTCCCACATCACCGTGTTTGAGAGCCGCACGTTGCCCGTCGTGCCGAAGTTCAGTTCGACGTCGTCCACCACGCGGCTATAGGCCATTGCCGTGTAGCCCAGCGGAGAATACGCGACCACCACCGGCCTGCCGTCGATGACGTCATTCACAATCTCATGGAAGGTCAGGATGCCGAGCGGGTAGGCGCGCGCGTCGCCATTGACCTCCACGACAACGACGGGGTGATCGGCCGCGAGCCAGTTCAGCATAGCGATGTCGCGGAACGTGTCCTCGAGCGAGCGCATCTGGGGCTGGTAGATGGGTGTGATCCCGTTTCGGCCCGCGCCTACGGAGATGATCTCGTCCGGGTCTACAGTCCAGCGGCGGAAATCCGTCTCCCGCCACTGGCTAATGTTCACGCTGAGCGGCGGAATCTCCGCATAGACGTTGACGCCGTCGATGACCTCAAACGAGCCGGCCCCCGGCGTGTTGGTCGTCACGGCGGGCGGCAGCGTGGAACGCGGCGTCGGACTCGCGCCGGGAATCAGGCCGCGGTCGCCCGCTGCGGAGGTTCCGTTGCACGCGGCGGCGAGGACGGCAAGGAGGGCGAGCGCGGCGATGATGCTGCCGCGCACGCGCATCCGTCCCGTTGATTGCGTGAAATGGCGGTGTCGTCTGGTCATGTCTGCCTATGCGCGTGAACGCGCCGGGGCGCGCCTGTGCAGTATCCAGTATGTCACGGGGAGAGGCATTGTGAGAGGGCGAGGCCGGATCGGTCGCTTCTCCCGCCCGTTTCGCTTGCGGGAATAGATGGGCGAACGATAGACTTGTCTATTGTGACATCCACTTCCCAGGGGCTTGTCCTCATCAGCGGCGGGCGGGTCATCGACCCGTGGCAGAATCTGGACGCCACGGGCGACGTTCTACTTCAGGATGGCCGCGTCGTGTGGACGCGTGTCGGACAGGATGATAGCCCTGACGTTCCCGTAGAAACACAGCAGATCGACGCCGCAGGCATGATCGTCAGCCCCGGGTTTATCGACCTGCACGCCCACCTCCGTGAGCCTGGGCAGGAACACAAGGAAACCATTGAGAGCGGCGCGCGGGCAGCGGCGCGCGGCGGGTTCACCACCGTCTGCGCCATGCCCAATACAGAGCCGCCCCTCGACTCGCCTGAGCTGATCGAATTCGTGAAACGCACGGCGGCGGCCACAGCGAGCGTCCGCGTGCTGCCCATCGGAACGATCACGGTTGGGCGGGCAGGACGGGAGCTTGCGAACCTGGGCGAACTCGCGGCGGCAGGGGCCGTCATGTTGAGCGACGACGGCTCAGCCGTTGCGGACGACGAAATCATGCGGGCGGCGCTGCGCGAATCGGCGCGGCTTGGGCTGTCGCTGAGCCAGCACTCCGAGGACCCGGAGGTGATTGGCAGCGCGGTGGCGCACGCGGGCGAGGCGGCAGCGGAGCTGGGACTGCCGTCCGCGCCTGCCGAAGCCGAAACGAATGTTGTCGGACGTGATTTGCGGCTGTTGGCAGAGACGGGAGGGCTTTTGCACGTGGCGCATGCCTCAACGGCCGGCGCGGTTGCGCTGCTGCGCGAGGCGCGGGAGCGCGGCCTGCCGGTAACGTCCGAGGTGACCCCGCACCACCTGGCGCTCGCAGACCGCGCATTGGTGGGCGAACGAGGGCCACAGCACGGGTGGCCGAACGGCCCTGTCGGTGACACGTCGCTGCGCGTCAATCCGCCGCTGCGGCCGGAAGAGCATGTGCACGCGCTGGTGGACGCGCTGCGCGAGGGTGTAATCGACGCCGTCGCGACGGATCACGCGCCCCACTCGGCGCAGGACAAGGCTGGTAAATTTGTGGACGCGGCGCCGGGCATATCCGGCTTCGAGACGGCTTTCGGACTGCTGATGACGGCGCTTGTCCACACGGGGCGGCTGGATTTGCCAACCCTCATAGCAAGGCTGACCATTGGCCCAGCCGCGATAATCGGCGCGGCTGCCAACACGCTGGGGTTGCGCGGCCTGACGCCGGGCGCGGCGGCGGACGTTGTCGTGCTCGATCCTGATCGGGCGTGGACGGTCCGGGCGGAGGATTTTTTGTCGCTCGGCAAGAACACCCCGCTTGAGGGATGCGAGTTGCGCGGGATGGTGACCCACACGTTTGTCGGGGGACGGCTCGTGTACTCGGCTGCGCCGGCATTGGCCGGGCAAGGGGCGGCGCGGTCATGACGCTCGTCGGCAGAACCGAAGAGAAAGAGTCGTTTCTCGTCCTAGAGGACGGGAGCGTCCACCGCGGCTACGCATTTGGCGCCGCCGGCGCGGAGGCCATCGGCGAGGTCGTTTTCAACACGTCGATGGTCGGCTACCAGGAGATGCTGACCGACCCGTCATACGGCGGGCAGATCCTCGTGCCAACGTACCCGTTGCAGGGCAACTACGGCATCAATGACCGTGACGTCGAATCCTCGCGGATTCAGGTTCGCGGCTTTGTCGTCCGGGAGGCGTGCGACTTGCCCAGCAACCGGCTCTCGACACGCACGCTGGACGATTTCCTGCGGGATGAGGGCGTGCCCGGCATCTATGGGGTGGACACGCGCGCGCTCACGCGCAGAATCCGCATGGCCGGCGTCATGATGGGCATCATCACCACCGGGGGATCGCCTGAAGAGGCGCTCACGCGGCTCCGTGACGCCCCGGACTACGGCAGTCTTGACCTGGTCAGCGAGGTTATCGCGGCATCCTCGTACGAATGGACGGAGGGAACGGGCGAGTTGCCGCCGGACGCGCCGCGCGTCGTCGTGATGGATGAGGGGCTGAAGTACAACATCCTGCGGCTCTTGCGGCGGCGAGGATGCGCGGTGACTGTGGTCCCCAGCTCAACCCCGCTGGATGACGTAATGGCTCTCCGTCCGTCCGGGGTGCTCCTGTCGCCGGGGCCGGGTGATCCGGCGCTGTTGGAAGGAGTGGTGCAGACCGCGGGCGGCTTGCTCGGTCGTTTGCCGGTCATGGGCATCTGCCTCGGCCACCAGGTTGTCGCCCGGGCGTTGGGCGGGCAGACGTACAAGCTGAAGTTTGGACACCGGGGCGGAAATCATCCCGTCAAGGATCTCGCCACGGATCTCGTGACGATCACGGCGCAGAATCACGGCTACGCGGTAGACTCGGACGGGCTGCCGCCGGGGCTGGAGGTAAGCCACATCAACCTGAACGACCATACGGTTGAGGGGCTGACGCACCGCGACATGCCGCTGCTGACAATCCAGTATCACTCGGAGGCGTCGCCCGGGCCGCTGGACAACGAGTATCTTTTTGACCGGTTCTTAGACTTGATTCGAGAATACAGGTAGGGTATAGTGTCGCGAAGCGCGGGTAAAGCGGAATTGGTTTGCGGACTCTTGTCGCGCGCTGCGGCAGAGGGTCTGGAAGGAGGTGTCTATGGTGCTGGAAATGGAAGCGCCACTGGACCGGGGCATATCGCCCACGCCCACCGAGCCCCAGCGACGGCAGTCGCAGTTGGTGGAGTACGAGATTCTGGACTCCTACTGGATGCATCACCATCAATGGATGTGGTTGTCCGGCCTTGTGCTGATTGGCCTTTCGATGTTCGGCATGGCCGTGCTGCCCATGGGGCTGGCCGGTCACGAGCTGCGCACGGAAATCATCAGCTTCGTGTCGGTCATTTCAATAGCGCTCACGCTCATCTGGTGGGGAATGCTGCGGCACATGCTGAATGCGTTATCGGTGGTGCAGCATCGCAAGCGGGAGATCGAACGCAACCTCGGAATGAGGATGGAGTTCTACCTCGCGGCATCGCGCGCGCCGCGCAAGCGGGAGCGTATCCGCGAGTTCGCGCAGCAGGAGGCGGGGGACGACCCGGAACTGCGGGCGGATCTGTCCGATTTCCTGCGGTCAATGACAGTCCGGCAGAGCTTCCTGCCCGGCGAGCAGGCAGCGTGGGGAATCATCCCGCTCCTCTTCATGGGCGCGTGGATTCTCTTCTGGGCCATCATGGCCGGCCCGGCACTCTTCGGCTAGGGCCAAGCGCTAACCGTACACACACGCCGCGCGTCCCGGTTCACCATGCCGGGGCACGTGGCTTTGTGTCTCCGGCGCTCCCGGTGGTTCAGCGCGGGAGGGCGGCATGACGACCGCGCCGGAACGCCCATCCCGCGTGCTCGTGCTCGGCAGCGGCCCAATCGTCATCGGCCAGGCCGCCGAGTTTGATTACGCGGGCACGCAGGCCTGCCGCGCGCTCCGCGAAGAGGGTGTCACGTCCATCCTCGTCAACTCCAACCCCGCCACGATCATGACCGACCACGAAATCGCAGACGTAGTCTACATCGAACCGCTGACCGTCGAGGCAGTGACACGTGTCATCGAACGGGAGCAGCCCGACGGGCTGCTGCCAACGCTCGGCGGGCAGACCGGCCTCAATCTCGCCGTTGACCTGGCGGAGGCGGGAGTCCTTGAGAAGTACAACGTCCGTCTTCTTGGGACGCCACTGGATGCGATACGCACTGCGGAGGACCGCAACCTCTTCCGGCAAATGCTGGACAAGATCGGCGAGCCCGTGCCGGAGAACGAAGTCGTCACGACGGTCGAGGACGCCCGACGGGTGGCAGAACGCCTCGGCCTGCCCGTGGTGATCCGCCCCGCGTACACGCTCGGCGGCACGGGCGGCGGAATTGCGTACACCCCGGAGCAACTTGATGAGCAGGTCCGCACCGGACTCTCGTACAGCCCCATCGGTCAGGTGCTGGTTGAACGCAGCCTGATCGGCTGGAAAGAGATCGAATACGAGGTCATGCGCGACAGCGCGGATACGACCATCACCGTCTGCAACATGGAGAACCTGGACGCGATGGGCGTTCACACCGGCGACAGCATCGTCGTCGCGCCCAGCCAGACGTTGACGGACAAGGAGTACCAGATGCTCCGCTCCGCCAGCCTGAAGATCATTTCCGCGTTGGGGATCGAGGGCGGCTGCAACGTCCAGCTTGCGCTGGAGCCACACCCGACGGTGGCCGGCAATGGGCAGAATGCGGGCTATTCCGAATCACCCTATTACGTGATTGAGGTGAACCCGCGCGTCAGTCGCTCCTCCGCGCTGGCGTCCAAGGCAACCGGCTATCCCATCGCGCGCGTGGCAGCCAAGATCGCTGTGGGCAAGCGGCTGGACGAGATTCCCAACGCGGTCACGCAGGTCACCACCGCCGCATTTGAACCGGCGCTCGATTATTGCGTGGCCAAGATTCCGCGCTGGCCGTTCGACAAGTTCCCGTCCGGCGACCGCTCATTGGGGACGCAGATGAAGGCCACCGGCGAGGTGATGGCCATCGACCGCTCGTTTGAGGCCGCGCTGCAAAAGGCCGTGCGGTCACTCGAAGTGGCAGGGGACAGCCTGCTATGGGAGCACGGCTCATGGAGCGCAGTTGCCGACCCTCTCGAAGAACTGCCGCTCCACCCGAATGACCAGAGGTTGTGGGCGCTGATGGCCGCGCTGCGCCGCGGCGTTTCGCTTGAGGACCTGTCCGTCAAGACCGGTGTTGACCCGTGGTTCCTGTACAAGCTGAATGCCATTGTCGGCATGGAGAACAAGCTGCTGGCGGAGCCGCTGACGCCGCGCCTGCTGCGTGACGCAAAACGCATCGGATTCTCCGACACACAAATCAGCACGCTGGCGGACCGGCTCCCGGAGCAGGTGCATGAACTGCGGCAGGAATGGGACATCCGCCCCGTGTACAAGATGGTGGACACGTGCGCGGCGGAGTTTGAGGCGGCCACGCCTTATTTCTACTCGACGTACGAGGAGGAGAACGAAGCCCTGCCGCTGGAGGGACGCTCAGCGGTCGTCATCGGCAGCGGGCCAATCCGCATCGGGCAGGGAATCGAGTTCGACTACTGCTCCGTTCACGCCGCCTGGGCTTTGCAGGATGAGGGCGCGGCCAGCATCATCATCAATTCCAACCCGGAAACAGTGTCAACTGACTTCGACACGTCCAGCCGCCTCTATTTTGAGCCGCTTGACGAGGAGGGCGTCGCCTGCGTCCTGGAGAACGAGCGCGTCATGCAGGGAGAACAGGAGGTGTTCCCCCGCACGGCAGCGCAATTCGGAGGGCAGACGGCCATCAATTTGATCAGCCCGTTGAGCAGGCGCGCCTTTACGATCCTGGGCACTCAACCGGCGACCGTCGATCAGGCAGAAGACCGCCAACGGTTCGACGAATTCGTCACCACGCTCGGCATCCCGCGCCCACCCGGCGCCGGCGTGACGTCCATCGAGGAGGGGCTGGCCGTTGCCAACTCCATCGGCTATCCGATTGTCGTGCGGCCGAGTTTCGTGCTCGGGGGCCGCGCAATGGAGATCGTCCACACGCCGGCGGAGTTCACCCGCTACGTGATGACCGCCATGGAGGAGGTCGGGGATAACCGCCCAATCCAGGTGGACAAGTTCCTGGAGGGCATGGAGGTGGAGGTGGATGCCGTCAGCGACGGCGAGGACGTGCTGATTCCCGGGATCATGGAGCACATCGAGCGGGCAGGCGTCCACAGCGGGGATTCCATGGCCGTCTACCCCGCCCCCTCGTTGTCGGAGGGCGATGAGCGGCAAATCGTCGACTATACGATCCAGCTTGGCCGCGCGTTCGGCATCATCGGCCTGATGAACATCCAGTTCGTCGTTGTCCAGAACGAGAACCAGGACGGGACGCCCGCGCCGTCCACCGTCTATGTGCTTGAGGTCAACGTTCGCTCCAGCCGGACGGTGCCGTTCATCTCCAAGGTGACGGAGGTGCCGATGGTCAGTCTCGCAACGCGCGTCATCATGGGGCGCACGCTCAAGGAGATGGGCCATGGGAGCGGGCTGTGGCCGAAAAAGCCGCTCGTGGCAGTCAAAGCGCCAGTCTCGTCCATGTCCAAGCTGATGGGCGTCGATACGTACCTTGGACCTGAGATGAAATCCACGGGCGAGGTCATGGGCATCGACACTTCTCTCGCCCCTGCGCTGACAAAGGCGTTGCAGGCGGCGCGGCTCATGCTGCCGCACTCCGGCGGCATCCTCATCAGCGTGTCCGACCGCGACAAGACGGAGACGGTGCCGATTGCCCGCCGCCTGGCCGCGCACGGCTACGAAGTCTACGCAACGGAGGGCACCGCAACAATCCTGCGCGCCGTGGGCATTGAGGTTGCAGGCGTCCCCGCCAAAGTCAGCGAGGGCGGCGACGGCTCGGGCACGACCACTGATCTAATCCGGGACGGCCGCGTGCATGCCGTCGTCAACACCATGTCCGGCAACCGCGTGCCCTTGAGAGACGGCTTTGAGATCCGCAGAGCCGCCACGGAGCAGGGCATTCCCTGCTATACGAGCCTGGACACGTTCCGGGTTGCCGTCGATTCCGTGACGGGCGGCGCGGAGGCGGGCGAGTACAGCATCATGCGCCTCGATGAATATGTAAACGGCGGGCCTGCGGAGACTCACGGCGCATGAACACCGTCTTCGTCCCGGCGGAGCATCGCGCCCGGATAATCGGGGTGGAGGAGGTGGCGCAGGAAATGTTCCTGCTGCGCCTCCATGCGCCGGATCTGGCGGCGTCCGCGAAACCGGGTCAATTCGTGATGGCGCGCGCAACGGACAGCCCGGCCGGGAGCTACCTGCCCTATCTCCATCGCCCGCTCGCCCTGCACGGCATCCGACCGTCCGAGGGCGAGGTCTCCCTGCTCTTCCAGGTCATCGGCATCGGCACGCGCAATCTCTCACTCGCTCGGAGCGACCGCCACCTGGACGTGTTGGGTCCCCTGGGAAAGCCGGTCACGCTTCCCGAGGACGCGCGGCACATCGCCTTCGTGGCGGGCGGTCTTGGCATCGCGTCCCTGACGGCGCTCATCGACGAAGCGCTGGAACACGGCTCGCGGGTCACACTGCTGGCAGGCGCGCGGACGGCGTGGCGGCTCTACCCCTCACGCCTGCTCCCGGACACAGTGCGGGAGATGACGGCGACGGACGACGGATCAGCCGGCGTGCGCGCCCCCGTCACCCATCTTTTGCAGCAAGTTCAGCATGAGGCGGACCTAGTAGTCGCCTGCGGTCCGACGCCGATGCTGGCAGCCCTGGCCAGGATGCGCGCCGATGCGCTGCTGGCCGCACCGACAATCCTGTTGCTGGAATCACGCATGGCCTGCGGTTTCGGAATATGCCACAGCTGCGTTGTCACCACTTACGAAGGATCCCGGCTCATCTGCATGGACGGCCCGGCGTTTGACTTGGACGAGGTTGACTGGGACGCGCAACCAGCAGAGGGCAGTTAAGCTAGCGCACCGGCAACTCGACGGTCGCGTTCCCATTGACGCACGGCCTGCCTCCGTTGCCCTCGCTCCATAGCTCAAGCGCGACGAGGGCCGCGCCGCCATCGTCGCGCCATTTCCGTGAGACGCGGCCGTAGTGCATGATTGTCTCGCCGATGAACTCCGGGGAGCGAACTTCTCCGCGAAAGCACCGCAGGATGCCGCGCCGCCCCATCCATCGTGTCGCCGTTTGGCACAGCATGTCCCCCGAAAGATCACCCTGGGCAATCCGCTCCGGCAGGCCCTCCACCTGGGCATAGGCGCGGTCGTAGTGAATCAAATGGCTATTCGTCTTGACGAGGCCGTAGAAAAAGACCTGAACGGTTGAGATGAAACGTGGCAGCGGTGTTAGCTCGTCGCCCTCGTGAACGTCATCCCATACCGGCTCGTCTGTCCACTGCGGCGGCTCGGCGGGCCGCGCCTGCGCGCCATCCCCAAGTTCGAGCATGCCCCATTCACGCCCTGCGCCATCCTGCGATGACGGCTGCAGCACGATGGCCGTCGTGGTGCGGTCGATCATCACCGTGCGCCCATGCTGGTTCGTGATAGTCATTTCCTTGGTGGTGAAGATCATTGTACCCGAGCGTCCCTGCTTCTCCTCAACGTCCGTGACCGTTGATTGGCGCGTCAGCACGTCGCCCGGCCTGATGGGCTCAATAAGAGTCACGTCCGTGCCGGTGTACCGCGACTGCACGCCGGGGATACGCAGTTGGAGGGGGTCATTGCGCGTATCCGGGAGGCCGTCAGGACGCAAGTCGGCGATGGCCGTCGGCGGGAAGTTGGTGAAGCCGGTGAACAGCGGTGGCGCAACAATGCCGCCGTAAGGACCGTCTTTGGAGCGCTCCGCGTCAACATACGAAGGGCGCACGTCATCAACGGCGTAGGCATAGCGGGCAATCTCATCAAAGGTGACGGGCGGCCGTGTCTCCGGCTCGGATGTCCGTCCGAGCAACTCCCGCGTTGCTTGCAGCGCCTTGCTTGTCATATGTGTCCGCCTCGATGACTTCTGTGAGTACCAAGCAAGGATACGCCACCTTCATGTTCATGCTGTCAAAGCGTTGCGTGAATCACGGCAAAGATGGCACAGTGAGCGCCATGATGACTACGAATGATGACGGCACGGCGCTTGGGCATCTGAAGGTTGTTGAGCTTGGCGAGGGCAGCGGCGCGGCGGCCATGGCGGGCCGCCTGCTTGGCGATATGGGCGCGGAGGTTGTGCTCGTTGAACCGCCCGGCGGTGTTGGCGCGCGGCGTATTGGCCCGTTTGCCAACGACATTGAAAACCCCGACCGTAGCCTGACGTTCCTGGACCACAACCTCAACAAGCGATCCGTCGTTATTGACCTCGACACCCTAGATGGGCAGGAATCCGCGCGACGCCTAGCAGCCTGGGCGGACGTTCTCATCGAGTCGTGCGCGCCCGGCTACCTTGCCGAGCGCGGGCTTGGCTACGACGACCTAGCAGAAATCAACCCCGGCCTTGTCTACGGCTCCCTCACCCCGTTCGGGCAGGACGGGCCGTATGCGAACTACGCCTCCACAGAACTCATCATCCAGTCGCTGGCGGGTGATCCGTGGGTCTACGGCGATGATGAGCGAGCGCCGGCGATGGTGCCGGGCGACGCGACCGCCCGCATCGGCTCCATGCACCTGGTCTACGGCATCCTGCTGGCGCTGCGCGAGCGGCGGTGGTCCACGCGCGGCCAGCACGTGGACGTGTCGCGTCAGGACATCGGCGTCTGGCAGTTGGTGAGCGGCAGCATCTCACGTGTCGGGCTCCGCAATGAGGTGTTCCGCCGCCCCGGCAAGGCGTCCACCGGCATCGGCAGCATCTACCACTGCGCAGACGGCGTGATCCAATTCTTCCCGTCCACCAACGCGCAGTTCCGCGGCCTGGTCACGGGATGGATGCAGGACTCCACGTTCGACGATGAGGCGTGGGACGACACCAATTTCCGCCGCGACAACTACGACATCATCGACGTCCGCATGAGAGAGTTCATGGGTACACTGACGGCGGCGGAGATCGAGGAGCAGGCGGCAATCCACGACGTGCCGATGGCGCGGATGTCCACGATGGCGGAGTTCGTTGAGCACCCCCATACCATCGCCCGTGAGTTTGTGGTCGATGCCACCCACCCCGTCATTGGCCACTACCGCGCGCCCGGCCCGCCGTACCGGTTCAGCAAGACGCCGTGGGCCATCCATCGCCCCGCGCCGCGCATCGATGAGCACGGCGGCGAACTCCGCGCGATGATTGAGGGGCTGTCGTCCGCGCCGCCCGACTCCGCGCAGTACGTGGCGCGTCGGCATGACCGCCGCAAGCAGCCGCTGGAGGGCGTGCGAATTGCCGATCTGAGCCGCGTGTTTGCTGGGCCGTTCGGCACAATGCTGCTCGGTTTCCACGGCGCGGAGGTCATCCGCATCGAATCCGAAGACCTGCCCGCCTTTCGGATGCCGATGCAGCCGAACTACCCGGAACTTAATCGCAACAAGCTCTGCGTCACCATCGACATGCGCTCCCAAAAGGGGCAGAACCTTATCAAGGACATCGTCGCGCAATCGGACGTCGTCTTTGAGAACTTCCGCCCGACGGTGATGGAGCGCATGGGGCTTTCTTACGAGGAGCTGCGCAAGGTCAGGCCGAATGTGATCATGGCATCTATGTCAGGGTACGGTATGTCTGGGCCGATGCGCGACCGCCCTGCGTTCGGCCAGCTTCTAATGGCGTTCGGCGGCCTGTCCTACATGTGGGGGCATCCGGAGAGCGACATCGACACGCGCCCCAAGAATGCGTATTCGGACTTCGTGCTGGGCGCGCAGGCGGCGATGGCCGTGATGATCGCGCTGGAGCGCCGCGACCAAACCGGCGAGGGACAGCACATCGAGAGTTCCCACGTGGAGGGACTCGCAGCCCTACTCGGCCCGGAGATGCTGAGCTATTTGATCAACGGCGTCAGCCCGCAGCCGCGCGGCAACGCGAGCGACGTGTACGCCCCGCACGGCGTCTATCCCACGCTCGGCCACGACGCGTGGGTATCCATCGCGGTGGAGAACGATGAGCAGTGGGGACGGCTGGCTACGGCAATGGACAGCCCAACGTGGGCGACGGATGGCAAATACGCCACGCAGGAGGCGCGGCTGACCAATCGGACGGAGTTGGACGCGCGGCTGGGCGAGTGGACATCAACGCGCTGGGCGGGACAGATTCAGGTTGCGCTGCAAGCCGTCGGCGTGCCGTGCGGCGCGGTGCAGAACCCGCTGGATTTGCTGGCCGATCCGCAGCTTCGCCACCGCGGAACCATCGTCACCGCGCACCACGATCCGGACTGGTGGGGAACGATGCAGCACCCCGGCGTCTCCGTCCGGTTGAGCGCCACGCCTGGCTGGGCGACGGATTCCACGCCGGGCCTGGGCCAGGACAATGACCGCGTGTTCAAGCAACTCCTGGGGCTGACGACGGCGGAGATAGAGGGGCTAACGGGGGAGGGAGTGCTGCGGTAAGATGAGCAGGCAAGGAGGAGGCAGAGGCAAATGATGAGTTCTCAGCAGGCTCAATTTCGTGGCTTTGTAATGCAGATTCACGTTCCATCTGGAGTTCCCGACAGCCTAAGAGTGGTGTCAAAGGACAACTGGAACGGCGAAGGTGCCTTCTTCTCGCGTACGTCTTATTCGGAAGTCAGGACCGGCGGATCGTTTGATTTCGAACGAACAGGAGTCTACGTTCTCTGGGGACCAGCCGACGAAAGCGATTTACTGCGGGTATATGTGGGGGAGGCTGATCACTTGCGCAATAGGCTCAATGAACAATTCGTGCAACTGGACTTCTGGACAAACGCCGTCGCCTTTTGCTCCAGTAACCAGAACCTGAACAAGGCGCATGTGCGCCACATCGAAGCTAGACTGATCGCGTTGGCTGACGAGGCGAAGCGGTGTCTACTTGAGAATGCTAACGCTCCTAGAATTCCACACCTGTCTCCCGGTGACAGAGATACGGCTGAGAATTACCTCTCGGATATGTTACTGTGCTTACCCGTGCTAGGGGTAAACTTCTTTGAGAGGACAAGGCCACGCGACATAAGTCTTAAGGATCTCACTATCAACTCAACAGCTTTACGCGCGACGGGGTACGAGGATGTATCGGGGTTTGTAGTAAGGGAAGGCTCTCAGACGGCCAAAAATGAAACCAAGACTATACGTCCAACGATGTCGGACTTACGAGCCGACTTGCTGAAAAAGGGGGTTCTCGTGGACAAAAATGACGCCTACGAGTTCACTCAAGATTACTCGTTTAGTGCACCAACCACGGCAGCTAATGCCATCTTGGGCTCGTCATCAACCGGTCTTGACATCTGGAAAGGCGCTGATGGGCGCACGCTTAAGCAGATCCGTGAAGAACAGAGTCGCTCAGAATAATCCGATGGTCGCCTTGAGGTACATGGCTTCCACGCGACATCCGCGCCTGGATGGCCTACGCTCATACAAATTTAGTCTCCAATTGATCCAGGGAAGCGTCGGCTGCTGTGCCGGATATGAAGAAGCTCCACACCATCTTCGATCGGCCGGTAGAAGGTCACGTACGGAGTTGAGGGCGCGGCGAACGTCCGAATACCAAGGCCTGACTCCGGACGTGATGCGCCCATGCGTGGTTGATCGGCCAGACGAAAGCAAAGGGCTTCCAGGCGGTCAACCAGCCTGTGAGCGTTGGCTACGCTGTCATCGGCTACGTAGTCGGTAATCTGCTGAAGATCGCGGAGTGATCGCTGGGAAAAGACGCAACGGCTCATTCGACGTGCTGCTCTGTTTCCCGAATCCGCTCCCGCACATCGGCGAAGACCTCTTCGGCGGTGTACACCTCGCCGCGGGCGATCTGGTCGATGCTGGTCTGGATCTTCTCGCGGATGTCCGCGAGTTCCTCTTCGTAGCCCTCGTCGCCCGGCCTCAGGAGGCCCATCTCATCGCCGAATCCGTCGTCAGACGCGCCGTTCCGGCCGGGCTCAGCGGGAGCGCCGGCGGAGGCCTTGGTCTCGTCTCTGTCAGAGATGTCCATGCGCCAAGGCTACTCCGTTGGACAATCTGTGGCAACCGGCGGCGCCCTTACGCAGGCGGGTCATCATGAGTATCATGACAACAGGACGCCGAAGAGCAGGAGACCATATCCCATGCCAAACATTGAGTTCTATCATTGGACGACTTGAAACACCTGCAAGACAGCGAAAGCGGCGCTTTCGCAAGCGGGTCACGAGTTCGCGGAGCGCGACTTCTTCAAGGAGCGCATGACGCGGGAGGAGATTGTCGCGCTGCTGGGCGACTCGCCGCCCAGCGCGTTGTTCAATCCCAGGTCGCAGGCGCTCAAGAAGGCAGGAATCGATGTCGCGTCACTGAGCGAGGATCAGATGCTTGACCTGCTCGTCGAGGAGCCGCGCTACTGGCGGCGTCCGGTGGCGGTCATCGATGGCAAGCTGGTGGCGGGAGCAAACGCCAAGACGCTGGCAGCGGAACTGGGACTGTAGCGGCGCTATTTCTTGGTCGGTAGCTCTACCGTCGCCGCGCCGGGGGTGACCTTTTCGCCTTTCTGGTTGGTGATCAACATCTCAAGATCAACGACGTTCCGGCCTTCATCATCCACGCGCTTATCCGTCACGCGGCCCGTGCACGTCAGCATGTCGTTCTTGAAATTGATGCCGCGCAGTTGGGCATTCAGCGTCAGGATCACGCCCTCTTCGCCGATCCACTTGCGGACCAGCGTGTGCAGGTAGGAAACACGGATGCGCCCCTGCCCGATGACCGCCGGCTGGCCGTTCTCCTTCGCCCCCTCATCGTCCATGTGGTACGGCACGAACTCATCGTACGTGGCAGCCCAGCGATTCCAGTTCATCAAGTCCGTCACGCGCTCAAACGGCGGCAACTCCTGACCGACCTCAACATCGTCCCAATAAAGCGTTGCTTCTTGCGTCGTCATATCATCGTCCCCGTTGCTGTCACCACGCGATATTCGTCGTGCGCGTTGTCTTGACCACCGCGCCGTCCTGCTTTGTCCAGGTTTCCTCCGTGATGTAGAAGAGCATGGGGCCGAGACGGCCGCTGCGCTCGTAGAGGTCCGTCGCGGTGATCACACTGGTAATCTCATCGCCCGGCCGCATCCGTTCGTGGTAGACAGTGTCCACGCCCCCAAACAGGAAATTCGGCGGCGCGCCGGGCGGGCGCAGGTTGCGGGCCTCTTCCAACTCAGACTGAGCCGTGTCCAGGCGATCAGGCTGCGGGCCGACATGGGCGCGGCCAATCATCCACGCGAACGGGTTGAACTCCTCCGGCGCGATGATGCCGCCCCACCGCGTTTGCGCGGCGTGCTCCGCGTCCCAATAGACGCGCGGCGGCACCTCCGGCCAATAGATGGAGATAGCGGCGCGGCGGATATCGCTCTCGGAGATCGGCGGCGATGTCAACGGCGGCGCAGTTGAACCAACCCATGCGCGCATCGCATCGGTAATCAGGGGCTGTCCGTCGCCGCCGGAGGTCACAGGCTCACCTCACTGTCAGCCTACTTCTTCAACTCCTTTTCGAGGTTCTTGATGAAGTCTTTCATCTGGGAGTTGGCCTTGGAGCGGATGAACGGCTGCCCCATCGTGCCCAGCTTGCCCATGAACTGGATGTCCGTTGCGACGGTGAGGGTCGAACTGTCCGCGCCCGCCTCGGCGATGGCCGCGTCGACGATGACGCGCAGCCCGCCGCCCGCAAGCGCCTTCGCGTTGCCCTCGATGCGCCACGTATAGTCCTCGGCGTTCTGCGTGGTCGTCAACTCTCCGTCGAGGCTGATCTTCATCGGGCCGACGCGCGTCTCCATTTTCCCGGAATACGTGTCCGGGCCTGTTTCGGCGACGTCCCTGACGCCGGGAATCAACCCCGCCGCGCGGGGGACGTCCTGCAACAGCGCCCACACGTCCTCACGCGACGCGCCCACCTGCGATTCCTGTTCGATCTTCATTCCCTGTGATTGTCCTTTCGCCGGTGATGGCCGGCTGCTATTCGAGTCCCAGCACGCGCGTCAGCGCCCGCCGCGTGAACACCACCGCCATGTCCGTCTTGTACTCCGCGGAGCCTCGGAAGTCCGGCGTCGGCGCGCACAGATCGCGCACCGTCTCCGCCGCCTCACGCACCAGGTCTGCCGTCGGGGCCTTGCCCACCAGCACGCCCGCGACGCTCTCCGCGTACACGGCTGTCGAATTGACCGCGCCCAAGCCGACGCGCGCGTCCGTCACCACGCCGCCGTCAACCACCCCGAGCGCGGAGACCGCGACCGTCGGATAATCGTCTGCCGTGCGTGGCAGGAACTTGATGTACGTGGTCTTCGCATTCGCCGGAGCCGCCGGAACGGTGATGCCCGTCACAATCTCGCCCTCTTCAACGCCCGTCGTGTAGTAGTCAACGAACCAGTCGTCTCGAACCTTGACCGTCCGCTCCCCGTCCTTCGATGCCACGTGAACGCTCGCGTCGAGCACGAGGAGCGTGGGGGGCGGGTCCTGCGCCGGGTCGCCGTGGGCGACGCCGCCGCCGACCGTCGCCGCGTTGCGCACGCGCACCGTCGCGACCTCGCCATAGGTCTCGGTCAGGAGCGGGACATTCTCATGGACGACGCTCGACGTCGCCATCTCCTGCTGCGTCGTGCGGCCTCCCACCTGCAGGCCCTCGCCCGTCATGCGGATGTAGTCGAGGCCGTCGACGTTCTGGAGGCTGACCAGGTGGTCAACGTAGATGAGGTCTTGCTTCATCATGTTGATCAAGCCGGTGCCGCCGGAAATGACGCGCGCCTCCTCGCCGTAGTCGCTCAGCAGGCTGTGGGCCTCCGCCAGCGTGGAGGGCGTGTGGAACTGGAAGTCTCTCATGTCGCCCTCCCCTAGTTGCCCAGCCGGATCATTTCGCCGGCCTTCTGGATGGATTCGATAATCTTGTAGTAGCCCGTGCAGCGGCACAGGTTGCCCATCATCCAGTCCTTGATCTCGTCCTCCGTGGGATCGGGATTCTGCTGGAGCAGGGCGCGCGAGGCCATGATCTGGCCGGGCGTGCAGATGCCGCACTGGAACCCGCCGTAGTTCATGAATGCCTCTTGCAGCGGGTGCAGCTTGTCGCCGTCCGCCACGCCCTCGATGGTCGTGAGATTCGCGCCGTTGGCCTGGACGGCGAGCAGGATGCAGGACGAGACGATCACACCGTCCATCTCCACCGTGCAGATGCCGCACACGCCGACGCTGCAGGCCTCCTTGGTGCCCGTCAGGCCTAGGTCATACCGGATGAAATCGACGAGCGTTCGTCGAGGCGGAACCTCCGCCGAATACTCCGTGCCGTTGATGGTGACCGTCACCGGCACGCGGGCCACTGTGTCTGTCGTCATAGATTCCTACCCCTCCCCACCAATGATTGCGTTAGGCGCAGCACACGTTGATTATAGCAGTGCGTGCATTGGCGTGCCGCACTGTGTTACAACTCAAACAGCGGTTTCGCGCAGCGCCGGGCAAGAAGGGAGCAGGTCATGTCCGCCTATCTGATCGCCGATGTTGAGGTTACGGATGAAAGCCTCTTTACGCAGTTTCGCGAGCGGATGACGCCCGCCATCGAATCCTACGGCGGCAGGTTCATTGAGCGAGGGGGCGAGATCGAGGTCATCGAGGGCTCCTGGGCGCCGAAGCGCCTCGCCATTGTCCGGTTCGACAGCATGGAGCAGGCCCGCGCATGGCTGGACTCGTCCGAGAACCACGCGCTCGATGATATTCGACACAGGTCGTCCAACATCAACATCGTGCTCGTCCAGGGCGTCTAGCGAACCTCGTACGCCCACATCTCGTGCCAGGCGTCCGGCTCGCCGTTGCCAGCATCCCCGGCGTCCAGAGTTTACCGCACGAACCACGCCCATACCCTGCTACACTGAATAGACAGGAGTGCCTACGATGACTACCAAAAAGAAGAGACTCAGCCTGGATGTGGACGCCGATTTTCAGCAGCGTCTGAAGGACGTCGCCGCAAGCAAGGGCGTCAGCATGCGCCGGTATTGCGAGGACGCCATAGACAATGCCCTTGCGCAAGACGAGGCGAAAGGCAAGAGGGACAAACGTCCCGCCCATGAAGTGTTCGCAGAGTTGCGGCAGAAGTACTTTGGCGACAAGATTCTACCCGGAAATTCCGCCGATATGATCCGCGAGGCGCGTGCGATCAGAGACGCCCAAATGGCCGAATGGTGATGCCCGGGGTCGTTGTCGTTGACGCGAGCTTGGTAGTTAAGTGGCTGATTAGGGAAGAGGACTCCGACAAGGCCCACGCTCTCCTCCAGTCCTGGAAAGATCAGGGAATACGGCTGGCTGCCCCGTACCTCATGCCTTTTGAGGTAACCAACGCTCTTCACCAGCGAGTTATACAAGGCGAGCTAAGCGTTGCAGGGGCTGGCGATATGGTTGAGAATCTCCTGTCGTCAGGGCCTGAACTACATCAGACAGCGGGCCTCCACGCACGGGCACTGGAATTAGCCAGTGAACTCCGGCAGGGCGCGTCCTACGATGCCCATTACCTCGCGCTGGCCGAAGAGTTCGGCTGCGAACTGTGGACTGCCGACCGTCGGTTCCACCGTGCCGCAGAGCAGGCCGGCAACGTCCACCTGATCGCCGACTGGGTCACGCCGCAGTAGAGGTCCCCCTCACCCTAGCCCTTCGACAGGCTCAGGGTGAACGGGGGGGCGCAGGGCGCACGGTGGGGGGTGGGCTACTGGATGCGGTGCCAGCCGCTCCAACTGCCCCAGATTAGGTTGAATGCCCTTACGCGGAAGTAGTTGCCGTTGTTGGAGTAGTGGTTGCAGTGCTGGTTGCCGCCCACGTACTTGCTCGTGGTGGTGGACTCGCCCGCGTCGCTAACTGCTATGGCCCGCTTGCACTGCACGTTGTACTTGGTGATGCCGGTTTGGCCGTTGCCGGTATTGGAGGGCGCGGTCCAGTGGACGTTATTCTTGTCTCCGCCCAAGCCCGTCGCCGTGCCCGGGGCGGCGAGGGCCGGGAGGGATGACGACTGCACCCAGGCGCTGTTGTTGCCGGTGCCGTAGACGGCCCGGATGCGGATTATGTAGGAGTTGCCTTTGTGCAGGCCCGTGATCGTGCGGCTTGTGGCCGTGGCGGCTATCGCCGTGCTGTCGGAGGTCCAGTTTGTGCCGCTGTCCGTGCTGTACGCCGTCTCATAGGCAGTGATGCCCGTTCCGTCCGGCGCAGTCCACGAGAGCTCGACGCTGTCGCTGTTGTCCGATCCGCTGTACGTCCGCGTCGCGGTGAAGCTCGTCGGCGCGGGCGCGGTCTTGAACGAGGTGGCCAGTCCGAGCGCGGTGGAGCAGGCGGAATCGCTGTACGCGGTGTAGGTATACGTCGTGTTCGCGGTCAGCCCCGTCAGCGTCGCGGTGGACGTTCCCGCGCTCACCACCGACGAGCAGGACGTGTGCGGGCCGGTGGTGGCCTTGTAGCGCCAGGCCGCCGGGTGCCGGATGATGGTCAGCGTCGCGCCCGTGCCGGAGATGTTGGACACGCTCAGCGCGGGCCGCTGTTCGGCGGCAGGCAGGTAGTCGCCGTACTCCAGGATCGGATACTGGTTCGCCGTGCCGAAGTCCCAGGGGTCATCGTTGCCCGTCACGTCGTCCACGTTCACGTTCCAGGTCGCGTAGATGCCGGTGTAGCCCGTCGGCGTCTGGAGCTCCGAGGTGGTCTTGGCCGTGCCCGCAGGGCTGCTGGACTTGCCGGAGGTGGTGGTGTCCCAGTAGCTGGTCGTAACCGTGCTGCTGCCCTCGTTTGTGCCGACCAGACCGCCCCTGTTCTTGTTCGCGCCGCTGCTAGATCCGACGGTGCCGGTGGAGTAACTGGCGGTGATGGTTCCGTTGTTGTTTCTGCCAACCAGGCCGCCGTCCCATGCGCGGGTTGCATTGGAGCTGACGTTGCCCGTTGCGTAGGAGGCGATGATAGTACCGCCGTTGTTGATTGCCACCAGCCCGCCGGCGCGGCTATTGCCGAGGGCCTGGTTGGTAACGCTGGTCTCGGCGCGCACGCTGCCGGAGGCGTAGCTCGCGGCTATGGTTCCCTTGTTCACTGCGACCAGCCCGGCGGCGCGCGCGTCGCCGTTGGCCGAAACACCCCGGCTGGTAACGGCTGCGGTGGAGTAGCTGGCGCCGATGGTGCCCTCGTACGCGGTGGCGCCGGAGCCGCCCTTGTCGTTCACACCAACCAGTCCGCCCACCTGGATCCAGGTGGTCGAGGACGTCCGCTGCGAACTTCCCGTCACGCTGCCGCTGGACCAGACGCCGATGATGGCTCCCCGGTTGTCCGCCGCGAGAGCGCCGGCGAAAATCTCATCCTCCAGCGTGCTGCTGACGGTGACGGACACGTTCTCCAGGCCGAGGTTAATGACCGCGCCGCCGCTGCCGATGCCCGCGAAGAGCCCGCCGACGTCGGGCGTGGCGTCCTCGGCGGTGGTGCTGGCATTTATGTGGAGGTTGGAGAGGGTGAAGCCGCCGCCATCGAAGGTTGCGGTGAAGACGTTGGAGGTATCGCCGATGGGCGTCCAGCCCGCGCCGCTGTTCCAGTACGTGTCGCCGGAGTCCGCCGTGCCGCTGCCATTGGTATCGAAGTCCAGGTTGGCGGTGAGTTCATAGCCCGTGCACGCGGACGGAGTGGACTCATCGTCGTTGCAGCCCATGTTGGACTTGGCGTCGGGGAAGGCCGTGGCGTAGGTGGTCGTGTTGCCGCCGGAGGCCGTGCCGTTGCCGTCCAGGTCCCAGCGCATGGCGTTCAACTGCGCCAGGCTGCCGACCTCAATCAGCCCGTCGTCGTCCGCGTCGAAGTCGGTGACGGCCAGGAACGACGACGCCGTGGCGAGCAGGTTCGTATCGGCGCACCCGCTCGCGCTGTAGGCCTTATAGGTGTAGGTGGTGTTGGCGGTCAGGCCGGTCACGGACTCGGTTGACGTGCCGGAGGCGACGGGGCCCTGGCAGGTGGAGTCTGGCCCGGTATTGGCCTTGTACCACCACTGCCCTGTGTGTCCTGTGATGGTGAGCGTCGCGCTCGTCGCGGTGACGTCGGAGACCGTGAGTGTCGCGGCCGTCGTGAACGTCGCCGTGCCCAGCAGGTTGGCGGTCGTGCAGGCGGAATCGCTGTACGCCTTGTAGGTATAGGCCGTGCCGGGCGAGAGTCCGGTCAGTGTCTCGGTGGTCGCGCTGACCGCGCTCGAGCATGAGGTGTCCGGCCCTGTGTCGGCCTGGTAGTGCCAGTTGCCCGTGTGTCCGGCAAGGTTGAGGGTCGCGCCGGTGGCGGTGACGCCGGACGCGGTGAGGGCGGCGTCGGTGGTGAAGGCCGCCGCGGCGGCCAGGGCGGTGACGCAGGAGGAGTCCTTGTAGACGGTGTAGGTGTAGGACGTGCCGGGCGTCAGTCCCGTCAGCGTTTCGGTCGTACCGCTGACCGCGCTCGAGCACGTGGTGTGTGGCGCGGCATTGGCCTTGTAGTGCCAACTCCCGGTGTGGCCGGAGATGGTGAGGGTCGCGCCGGTGGCGGTGACGCTGCCGGATGTGAGCGTGCGCGCGCTGGGAATGCCGAAGGCGGAAGCGGACCACTGACCGTCGCCGCGCGCGTTCTTGGCGCGGACCTGCACCTCGTATTCGGTGTTGTTGGTGAGGCCGCTGAGGGTGTAGCTGGTGGCGGTGGTGGCGAGGTCGATGGCCACGTCCATGCTGCGCGTGGAGAAGTGCTGCGAGCGGTCAGGCGTGACCCAGAAGTAGTGGCCGGCGGTAATAGAGCCGTAGAACGCGTACGGGAAGTCAAAGCGTTTGTTTGCCCCAGACGTGTTTGTGAGGCTGGCCAGCTGCGTGCCGGCGGTGTGGATGTTGCTGGACGGCTTTGTGCTGTGCGTCCGCAGGCTGACGATGGTGTCGCCGCCCAGGTTGACCGTGTAGGCGGCGACGTGTATCCGCGCCTCGTCGATGGCGCTGCTGCCGAACTTGTAGAAGCCGTTGCTCTCATTGGTGAGGGGGGAGACGGTTCCGAAGTTGATCGGGTCGCCGCCCGGCCCGTTGCCCAACTCGGAAGTGAAGGAGCTTCGAATGCCGGAACTCCCGCCGTCGTAGATTCGCACCCAGCTTGACGAAGTGGTCTGGCGGTAGCGCACGTCGTAGTCCGTGATGGCGGAGCCGTTGATCGCGGGTGCCGTCCAGGAGATGGCGAGCTGCTGGCTGCTGGGAGTGAGTGTGACGACGGGCTGCTGCGGCGCGCCCGCCGTGCCTGTCGCCGTTGCGGACCATGCGCCGTCGCCATGGGTGTTGGTGGCGAGCACCTGGAAATCGTAGCTCGTATTGAGGGTGAGACTGGCGACGGCGGTCTGTCTCGTCGTGCCATCCGAGGTGAACGTATGCGTGGACCACGTTGAACTCGACGAGGCCTTGTACCGGACCTTGAAGCCGGTGATCGACGCGCCGCCGTTGTACGGGGCCGTCCATTGCACGGTGATCTGGTTCGTGCTGAGCAGGAGCGTGGGGGTGTCGGGCGCGTTGGGGAGGCCGGCGTTGGTCGCGAGTGAGGCTGCGGGCGACCACCCGCCCTCGCCTGCCGCGCTCTTCGCCCGCACGCGCGCCTCGTAGGTGGCGGCGCCTTCGAGGCCTGTGATGGTGGCGGTGACGGCTGTGCCGGTGTGCGCCCACTCAGACCAGCCGGTCGCCCCGGACTTGCGGTACTGCACGTCATAGTCCGTGATGGCAGAGCCGTTGGGGGTTGGGGCGGTCCACGTGACGGTCAACTGCCGCGTCCCGGCGGTGAGGGTGGGCGCGGTCATGGCGGGCGGGCGTCCGGGCTTGTCCGTTGTGGATGCGGACCACGGCCCGGTCGCGCTTGAGTTCGTGGCGCGCACCCGCACGCGGTATGCGGTGTTGTTGGTGAGGCCGGTGATGGTTGCAGTGCGCGTGGCGAACGTGATGCTGACGTTTGCGGACGACCACGTCGTGCCGTCGGTGGAGTACTCCACGCCGTAGGAGGTGATGGCGCGTCCGTTGTCCGCAGGCGCAGTCCACGTGGCGGTCAGCGTGGCATTGCCGGAGGCGAGAGTTGGGGCGGCAGGCGCGTCTGGGCGTCCGGGTTTGACGGATGCGGAGGACGGCGACCAGAGGCCGTCGCCGTGGGTGTTCGTGGCGCGCACCTGCGCCACATACGCCGTGTGGTTGGTGAGACCAGTGATGGTTGTCGAAGTCGTCGTGCTCGTGTTGGACGGGTTGAACTCGGTCCAGGTGACGCCGGCGTCTGACGAGTAGCGGATGTCATAGTCGGAGATGGCCGAGCCGTTGCCGGAGGTGGCAGCCCAACTCGCGGCCAGATCACCGTCGCCGGACACGAGCGTGGGGGCGGCGGAGACGGCGGGGAGCCCGGCCTTGAGCGTGCCGGAGGGGGACCACGCGCCGCGTCCAATGGCGCTGAAGGCGCGCACCTGGACGTTGTAGCTCGTGCCGTTGGTCAGGCCGGTGATGGTGAGGGAGCGAGACGCGGCGGACGCGTCGATCTCGGCGTCAACGCGCGGGAAGAAGCTGTCGGTGCTGCCGCTGCTCGTGGTCGTGATCCAGAAGTGGGTGTTGGCGGGGAGGACGCCCGTCCAGGCATCGCCGGTGATAGAGGCGGCCTCGCTAGCCGTCTGCTCCCACAGGAGCGTGCCGTGGGTGTTCATGTTGCTTGTCGTTGGCGCGGTCGAAGCGTAGCGCGCCCGGTACGTGAGAGCGCCTTGGCCAGCGTTATTGGCATTCCGCGCGTCCAGCTTCAGGCGCAATCGATAGACGGGCTCGGCGATCTTGTAGACGTTGGAGATGCCGCCCGTGCTGACCTTTGAAATGGTCAGGCCGGAGAGGCTGACGCTGCCCAGGTCAAACGCGCTGCCCGCTGAGCCGTCGCTGGTCTTGATTCCGACAAGCTGGCCGGGGTTGTAGCTGGGGAACAGCGCGGGCGGGACGCTCCACCCGGAGGCGCTGGCGGCCTGGTATCGGACGTTGTAGCCGGTAATCGCTGAGCCCCCGTCCGCCGGGGCCGTCCACGCCACGCCAAGCTGTGCGTTGCCGGTGGTGAGCGCCGGGGCTGCCGGGGCGACGGGGACGAGCTGCGGACTTGCGGAGGCTGAGGAGGGCGACCAGAGGCCGTCGCCGTGGGTGTTTCCGGCGCGCACCTGCACGATGTAGGCGGTTCCGTTGTCGAGCCCGGTGATGGACGCGGTGGTGTCGGTGGACGTAGTGTCCGTCACCACCGTCCACGTTGCGCCGCTGTCTGAGGAGTAGCGCAGGTCGTAGTCGGTTATGGCGGAGCCGTTGCCGGAGGGCGGGGTCCAGGAGACCGTGATCTGCTGATTGCCAGCGGCGAGGGTGGGCGCGGCGGGCCGGGCGGGCAAGCCGGGCTTCAGGGTGACGGGGTCAGACCACTCGCCGTCGCCGACGGAGTTGCCTGCGCGCACGGAGACCTGGTAGGCCGTGCCGTTGGTGAGGCCGGTGATGGTGTACGCGGTGGCGGTGGAGGCCAGGTCCATGTGGTATATGGCGTGGAAGCGAGTGGCATACGTCGACGAGCCGGTGGTGGGAGACGCCCAGAAGTAGCCGTTCGCAGCGATGGGGCCAACCCATTCCCGGAACTTGTTCGTTGGCGTCGTCGTCGCTGAGGATGCCAGGACTGTGCCCGTGTTGAGGGCAGAGGGCTTGGAATTCGCCGTCCGCATGGTGAAGTTGGCGCCGTTGTTGGCCTGCAGGTAAATCTCCATCTCGTCGATGGCGCTGGAAACCTTGTAGAGGCCCTGGTGGCTGCCCAGCGACTCGCGGGTTATCCCCGCGCCGATGTTGCCGAAGTCGATCGGGTCCGTGCTGCTGGCGGTGTCGCTGCCGCCAGCGGGGGTCGTTCCGACGGTGCCGCCGTCAGAGACGCGCGTCCAGTCGGTTGTTCCGACCTGACGGTAGCGGAGATCGTAGTCGTTGATGGCGGAACCTCCGTTAGACGGAGCGGTCCACTGCGCCGCAAGCTGCGCGTTGCCGGTAGTGAGGGCGGGGGCTGCCGGGGCGGCGGGCGCGGTAGGCCCGGTCGTGGTGAAGGACGTCCCCGCCAGTTCCGTCGAGCACGACGAGTCGTGGTAGGCGCTGTAGGAGTAGGAGGTGTTGTTAGAGAGGCTCCCAAAGGTGTGCGTCGCGCCGCTGATGGCGGATGAGCACGTTCCGGCGGGGGCGGGCGCAGTCTTCTTCACGTGCCAGGCGCCGCTGTGCCCGGCGAGGGTCAGGGTCGCCTCGGCTCCGGTGATGCTGCCGGCAGTGAGCCAGCCGGGGACGGGCGCGTTGCGCCACTGGCTTGTCGCGCCGCCGTTGGTGGCCTGGACGGCGACGGTGGCTGCGGCGGTTGAGGTGACGGTATGGGTGTGGGTGGTTGTCGAATGGTCGGTGGCGATGCGCTGCCACTGGCCGCCGTCCGCGCGGTAGTTGACGTTGTAGGCGTTAGCACCCTGGCCGGCGTTCCACGTTGTGGTGACTGTGCCGCCGTCCGTGCCGTGCGTGGTGGAGGTGACGGCACGGAGGCCGGAGACCGCGCAGACGGACGGCGGCGGGACGGTGGCGGAGTTGGTCCAACCGCTTTCACCGGCAGCGTTGCGGGCGCGGACGGCCAGGGTGTAGGTCTTGTTCTTGCTCCACTTGGCGAAGTTCCAGGACGTGTACGTCACGTTGCTAAGGGCGCGCTTCCAGGTCTTGCGCTTGTTGGTGCTGACGTTCACGTCGTAGCCGGTTGCGCCGGACACGGGCGTCCAACTGACCGACATCGCTTCACAGGCGCGGCTGAGAGAGACGTTGGCGGGCGCGGACGGTGGCGGATCGGCAGGAACCCAGGGGGCGCTCGCCGGGGAGTTGCGCCAGTTGCCCCACAGCGTGTTGCCGCCGTCGGTCTTCCCTGCGCGGACGCCGACGACGTAGGGATACTGGTTATCGACGTTGATGGTGATGCTGGTGGACGAGTGGGCAAAGGCGGCAAGGCTCCAACTCTTCTTGCCGTCCGAACTGTAGGTGACGTGGTACTTGTCCGCGCCAACGACGGCGGGCCAGGAGGCGGTTATCGAGCCGTCGCTGCGGCTGATCAAGACATAGCTGACGCGAGCGGGCGGGCCGCTGGGATTGTTGGAGGCGGAGTTCCGCCACTGGCCCCAGCCGTGCTCGTTGCCAGCGCGGACGCCGACGACGTAGGCCTTCGACGTGTCGATGCCGGTGATGTCGATGGATGTTGTGGCGTGGTCGTAGGCGGCGAGGCTCCAGCTCTTCTTGTTGTCGGAGCTATAGGTGACGTGGTACTTGGTGGCGCCGGCAGGGGCGTCCCACGATGCGGTGAGGGTCGTGTTGGCGCGGGTGACGGTGACGCTCGCCACCTGGCCGGGGGCTGATTGGGCGACGGCGGGCGAGGCGGCCACTGCCATGGCTGCCACGAGGATAGCCAGAGCGATAATGCTACGCATCCGTTTCCTCCGTGGTCGTGGCCCGGCGCGCGCGCCTGCGGCGGCGCAGAATGATGAACAGGATCAGGGCGAGGAGCAGCAGGCCCGCGCCGGCGATCACGAAAGGCGCGTAGTCACTCGCGGCTATATCGTCCACCACGTCAGGCAGCGAGACGGCGGTCGCCACGGGAACGGCCGTCGCGGACTCGTCCACGGGCGCCGGCATGACGACGAGCGCGTAGACACTGAAGCGCGTGAGCACGGAGACCGTCCAGGAATTGCCTGAGCCGTCGACGGCGCAATCGTGCCGCACGCGCCCCCATCCCTCCGCCTCCACGCGGTACACCCGGGCGCGGTTGTCCGTGCAGGCGGACTGGTCGTTCTCCGGCAGCTTGAACCACAACTCCACGCCCTTCAGCCACGTGGTCGGCGCGAGAATATCCGTCCCCGCGATATACGTGTTCACCTCGACCGCCAGGTTGACGAGATTATCCGCAACAGGCGCCTCGCTCTCGAGGGAGCCGGTGTCCAGCGTCCACATCCGGACTTCAAGGAGTTCCGGCGCGGCCCCCGCCGGGATGATCAGCCGCGCCCGGCCGTCCGGCGTCTCGATCACCGTCGCGCTGTCCGGCCACACAAGGTCTCCTCCCTCGGACACCTCAGGCAGCGGCGTGGGCGTTGGCGTGGGCGTCGGCGACGGTCCCGGCGTGGGCAACGGCAGAGGTGTTGGCGTGGGCGTCGGCTCCGGCGGCGGCTCCGGTGTTGGGGTGGGCGTCGGAAGCGGTGTCGGCTCCGGCTCGGGCTCCGGCGTGGCTGCGGGCGGCGGTGCAGGCGTCGGCGCAGGCGTCGGCGTTGCCTGCGCGGCAGGCGCGGCGGTGGGCGGAGGCGGCAGGACCCTGATCCTCACGACGTCCGTGGCGTAGCGGCCCGCCTCGACGTGTATGCCCACGGTCTGGACACGCAGCTCGAAGTGCAGCACGATGGCGTTTTCCACCGTCGGCGCGAGGAACGTGGCCGTCAGGGACGACGCGTTGTTGATGGTGACGGTGGCGGGCGGGTTGTCCCCGGTCTGCGTCCACGTGTATTCCAGCGACAGGCCGGGCTTCGTGTCGACGCCCGGATAGTTGGCCTGGCCTGACAGCCTCACCGTGTCGCCGCTGTACTCGGACCGGTTGTTGCCCGCATCGACGAAGGGGCGCGGGTTGACGACGACCCGATTGATGGCGATGCCGTGGTAGCCGGGGTCATGGCTGTACGCGGTGTGGGCCATGATGACTTCGCCGTGAGAGCCGTCGCGGTTCCGTCCCGCCGTCACGGTGACGGTCTGCGCCGTATCCCAGTTGCTGGGCGTGAACGTGAGCGTCGCCGGACTGACCGTGATGTCCGGATCGCCCGTCTTCACGACCCTGACAACCACGTCGCTCTCCGGCGCATGCGTTGCCAGGACGACCGTATACGTGGTCGACTCGCCCTCTTCGAGATTGTCGATGCTCGACTTGGAGACGACAGTGCCGCGCGTCCTGACCATGGCCGGCCCCGCCGCCGTGCTCTCGCCCGCGGCGTTGACGGCGCGGAGTTGGAAGGCATAAGTGGACAGCGGATCGAGGCCGGTGAGCGTGAAGCCGCGCGCGCCTGAACCGCCGGAGATCGTCGTCCACGTCGCGGACGCAAAGTCGAAGCTGTCGCAGTCGGTCGCGTCGCATCCTGTCCCCTTGGCCTGCAGGTACTCCCACCGGCTGATGACGGAGTCCGCCGGAACCGGATCATCCCACGTGAACCTGGCCATGCCCCACTTGGGCAGCGTGAACGCGAAGTTCCTGGGCGCGGCGGGCCTGATGAGGGCGGTGTTGTCCGTCGTCAACTGGTTCAGCGTCGGCTCGCCGTTCCCTGCCGCGTTCACCGCCCGCAGTTGGAAGCTGTAGGACATGCCCTTCTTGAGGCCGGTCACCGTGTAGCTGGTGCGGACGAAGACGGCCCGCACCTGGAAGTCATAGGTCGTGCCGGACGTGAGATTGTCCACCTGGTGGCTCGTCTTGTCGACGCACGTGCTGTCGTCGGCGGCTGTGCAGATGTCCACCCACGCGCCGTACTCGGTCGCCGTGCTCTCCTTCATCCGGTACTGCCACTTGAGGAAATGGGTGGTGTCGGCGGGCGTGCTCCACGTCAGCGTGACGCTGCTGCTGGCCGTCGCGCTGCCGTCAAACGCGGACGTGCCGACGGTGGATGACACGTTCTTCCAACCCGTGTTCGTGGGAGGCGTGGCCGTCGCCTCGTCCAGCGCCGGATGAACCACCGGGCGAATCTCAAAGTCGCAGAACGCGCCCGCGGGCGAGCACGTCGCCGTGTACGACGTCGTCGTATCGCCGCTGTTCGATATATCCGTCCAGCCGAACGGGTCGGTCGCCGGCCAGTCATCCGCCGCCGCCTTCGTCCGGTACTGGTACTTGACGATGGTGTTGTCCTTCGGATCAGTCCACGAGAGCGTCTCCTCGTGGTTGGTGTCGGAGAACGTCGTGAAGTTCCACGTCTTGTACACGACGAGCGGGAGGACATAGCTCAGCCCGTCCTGGATCACCGGCGCAACCTGGAAAACGTAGTCCGTATCGACGGTCAGGCCGGTCGCGGTGTAGGACGTGGTGGTCGCGCTGCTGCCGGCGATGTCCGTCCACGCGCCAAAGCTCCCCGTCCCCGACTTCTGCCGGTACTGCCACTTGATGATCCGGGCGTTCTGCGGGTCGCTCCACGCCAGCGCGATCTGGTTGGCGCTGCCGATGTTGGCCAGGCTCCAGCTGCCCACCGCGTCGAGCGTGACCTGCATCGCATCGTTCGGCTTGAACGCGCGCGCCTGGAAGGTGTACTCCGTGTTGTTGGTCAGGCCCGTCACCCGGTACTGCGTGGTGGTTGCCGTGCTGTCCGGGATGTCCGTCCAGCTTCCGTAGGCGCCCGTGCTCTTCTGCCGGTACTGCCACTTGGTGATCGCGCTGTCATTGGGATCGGCCCACTTCAGGAGAACCGCCTTGTCCTCGGCGAGGGCGACCAGGCTGCCCTCCATCGTCCGGTACTGGTAGGTCGTGATGGACGGGTCGTTCGGGTTATTCCACGTCAGCGTGGCATTGCTGATGTCCACCACCACGTTGGCCGTGAACTGGTCGGGCATCTCCGGTATCAGGACGATCTCCACCGCGTCAGACGGCACGCCTCCGTCCACGGCGCTGCTCGCCACGTTCGCCGCGCGCACCTGGAAGCGGTACACGTCATTGGCCAGGCTCGTCCTGACGTACGACCTGGTATCGCCGTCGCTGCTGGGAACAGCCCGCCACTCCGCCGCGTTCAGCATGGTCGTCCATTCCGTCTCCGTCGTGTCCGTGTCGCCGCTCGCGGCGCGCCAGTCCCATGACGTGATGGACGGATCCGCCGGGGATGGCGGCGCCCACGTGAGCGTCACGTTGAAGTCGTTTGTGCGCGCCACGTACGTATCGCTGAGGGTCAGGCTGGCGGGCTTGCCCGGCGTGAGCGTGACGGTGGCGGTGGCGGACGCCGCGCCCTTGCCGGACGAGTTGACCGCGCGCACCTGGAACTGGTAGCCGCCGGGGCCGGTGACGCCGAAGGGGATGGTGTAGCTGCGGGTGTTGTTCTTGCTGCCGGGGATGGCCGTCCAACCGGCGCTGTTGAGGTCCTGACGCTCGGAGGTCGCGCGGTACTCCCAACTCAGGATGGAGGAGTCGGCAGGCGAAACCGTCCAGGCGACCGAGACCTGGAAGTTGTTGGTGGCCTGGAGGTACGCCTTGCTGGCGGTCAGCGTTGCGGGCGCGGCAGGCTTCGCGGGCAGCGAACTCGTCGCGGTGGCCGACGCGGGGCTGATGCCGGCCGGGTTCACCGACCGGATCTGGAACTTGTACGCGGTGTCGTCGCTCAGGCCGGTTGCCTCATACGACGTGGCGGACGCGCTCGCGCTGATGGTCGTCCACGCCTTCACGCCCGACGCCGTGTGGTTGGCGCCGGGTCTTCACGCCCTCAACCTGGTAGGTGAACGACGCGCCGCTGGTCAGATTCTTTGTGAATGTATGCGAGTTGAGCGTTCCGACGGCGCAGGGCGACGCGCAGGTGATATTCGTCCACGCGGAGCCGTCCGTGCTGTACCGCCAGCCGGTGATGCCGCTGTCATTGGGATTCGTCCACTCCAGCGTGATCTCCTGCGTGGCGACGCCCTTGCCGACGATGAAGTCCGCATTGCTGCCCGTCCAATGCCGCATCTGCCACTTGGTGATGGACGGGTAGTTCGGGCTTGTCCAGGAGAGCGTCGCCTTCTGCTGCCCCGCCGCCGAGCTCAGTCCCTTCGGTTGGAGAGGCGTGGTGGCGGTGGAGGCGACGTCCGAGCCCGGCCCATACACGTTGTTGGAGTTCTTGGCGCGCACCCGGAACGAGTATGTCGTGCCGGTGTTCAGCCCAGACGTAATGCTGTGCGAGTTGGTGTTGGCGCCGCTGTTGGAAATGGGCCGTCCAATTGCCCCAGTTGCCGCTGCCCTTCCTCTGGCGGAACTCCCAACCCGTGATGTTGTTGCCGGTGGTCGGTATTGCCGTCCACGACAGGCTGACGTTCGTGCCGGTTGCGGTGGCGGTTAGGTCCTGAGGCTGCGGCGGGACGGCTCTCGGCGTCTGCGACACGCTATCAGTCGCAACGCCGGTTCCCGTCCCGTTGACGGCGCGAATTTGGAAGTTGTACGGCGTGTTGTTGGTGAGCTGCGTCACCGTGTACGAGGTCGTGGTCGCCTTGCTGTTCGAAATGGTAGACCAGTTCGATCCGCCATCCTTGCTGTACTGGTAGCCGGTGATGGATGAGTCGTCCGGGTCGTCCCACGTGAGAACCACCCGCCGGTCTCCCGGCTCGGCCGTCAGGCCCGTCGGCTTGGCCGGATACAGCGTGGGCGAGGACGCGTCCGATGCCGCGCCGTTCCCCGTCGCGTTGACCGCCCGGATTTGGAACGTGTACGCCGTGCCGTTGTCGAGGCTGCTTACCGTGTAGGTGGTGGTGGACGCGCTCGTGCTCATTTGCGTCCAACTGCCGTAGGTGCCCGTGGTCTTCTTCCGGTACTGCCACTTGGTGATGCTGGAGTTGTCCGGGTTGTCCCAGCCAAGCGTCGCCTGCCCGTTGCCGCCCGTTGCCGTGAAGTTGGTGGGCTTGGCCGGATACTGGACGAACTTGGACGACGTGGCGGCATCGCCGACGCCATTCGGCCTGGCGTTGTTCACCGCGCGCAGCTGCGCCTTGTACGACTTCCCGTTGGCGACAGATGTGATGGTGTGAGTCGTGCTGTTATGGTTGCTGCCGGAAATACTCTTCCAGCCCTCGCTCGTCGATGGCGTGGTCGTCACGGTGTCCAGCGCCGACCCGGCGCCGGTCGTATAGGGCCGCACCTCGAATTGGTGCGACGCGCCGTTCGTCAGGCTCGTCACCGTGTGGGTCGTCGTGGTCGCGCTGCTGCTGGAAATGTCCGCCCACGATTCCCAATTCTCCGTGCCCTCCTTGTAGCGGTACTGCCACTTGGTGATGTTGGAATTGTTGGGATCGGTCCAGTTCAGCACAACCTGCGCGTTGCCCGGCACGGCCTCCAGTCCGCCCTCGCCGGCCTCCCAGTAGCGGTACTGGTAGCGGTAGCCGGTGGTGCTGGTGTCGGTGGTCTTCGTCCAACGGAGCGTCGCCTGGCCGTCGCCGCCCGTTGCCGTGAGGCCGGACGGCGTGGACGGCCGGGCCAGCGGAATGACCGTGGCCGTATCGGAAATGGGGCTGGCACCCGCGTCGTTCTTTGACCGAACCTGGAACGTGTACGTCGTGTTGTTGGTCAGGGAACCGACAGTGTGCGTCGTGTAGCCGGGCGTCTGCTCGGTGTTGACGGTAACCCAGTCGCCGTAGCTGCCGCCGGACTTGTAGCGGTACTCCCAGCTATGGAAGTACTTGTGGCCGGTGTTGAACCAGCGGAGGAGCGCGCTCCCGTCACGCGAGGTCGCGTTCAATTGCGTCGGCTTGTTGGGCGCGCTCGCCACCGGAACGGCAGTCGCGGAGTCCGACGCCGGGCCCGCGCCGCTGACGTTCACCGCGCGAATCTGGAACCGTACCTTGGAGCTGTTGTCCAGCCCCGTCACCGTGTGGCTCGTTGTGGTCGCGCTGCTGGCGATCGCCCGCCACTGGCCCCACGATGCCGACGGATGCCCATAGCGCAGCTCGTAGCGGGCAATCGAGGCGTTGTTCGGGTTCGTCCACGACAGGCTAACCTGCGTGTTGCCGCCCGTCGCCGTCAGTCCGGTTGGCTTGCCCGGCAGCGCGCGCGGCGTCGCCGACTTCGCATCGGACTGCGTGCCGTTGCCGGTGCCGTTCACCGCGCGAATCCTGAACGTGTACTCCGTGTCGTTGGTGAGGCTGCCAATGGTGTACGTCGTGGTGGACGCGCCGCTGCTCGGTATCGTCGTCCAGTTGCCCGTGTCCTGCTTGTACTCCCAGCTCGTAATCGAGGAGTTGTTCGGATTCGTCCACGTCAGCTTCACCTTTTGGACGTTCGGCGTCGCCCTGAAGCCCGTCGGCTTGGCGGGCGCGGCCACCGGGGTCGCCGTCTTCGCATCGGACGACGCGCCGTTGCCGCTGATATTCACGGCGCGGAGCCTGAACGTATACGTCGTGTTGTTCGTGAGGCTCGGGACGGTGTACGTCCTGGTGGTCGAGTCGCTGCTCGGGACGGTCGTCCACGTGCTGCCCCACGCGCCCGAGGTCTTCTGCTGGTACTGCCAGCTCGTGATCGTGGAGTTGGAAGGGCCGGTCCACCTCAGCACGACCTGCCCGTTCCCGCCCATCGCCGTGAACCCTGACGGCGCGGCCGGCTTCGCCTTCGGCGTGGACGTTACGCCCGCCGACGCAGTGCCGTTCCCCGCGTCGTTCACCGCGCGCACCTTGAACGTGTACGACGTGCCGTTGGTGAGATTCGTGACGGTGTAGGTGGTGGTGGACGCGCTGCTGGACGGCACGGCGGTCCAGTTGGTTCCGTTGTCCGTGCTGTACTCCCAGCTCGTGATCGTGGAGTTGTTCGGATTCGTCCACGTCAGCGTCACCTGCCCCGCGCCCTCCACCGCGGTCAGTCCCGTCGGCGTGTCCGGGGTGGGCAGGGTGGGCGTGACGTCTGACGACGGGTCGGACGCCGGGCCGCTGGCCGATGCGTTGACCGCCCGTATCTGGAAGTTATACGTCGTGTCATGCGTGAGCCGTGTCACGGTGTGCGTCGTCGTCGTCGCGCCGCTGGATGGGATGGTCGCCCAGCCCCCGCCGGACGCCGGCGTCACGCTCACTTCAGAGAGCGCCGTCTCCGGCGTGGTATTCTTCACCGCCCGCACCTGGAACCGGTACGCCTGGCCGTTCTTCAGGCCCGTCACCGTCCGCGACGTGGTCGTCGCCCCGCTGGACGGGATGGTCGTCCAGATCTTCAGCCCGCTCACCGTCACGGCCGTGTTGCTGCTCGTGAGGCCGCGAATCTGGTACACGCCCAGCGCGTTCTGCGTATACGTCCGCGTGAAGCTGTGCGAGTTTATCGTCGTCAGCGTGCATGAGCCCGTGCACGGGATATCCGTCCAGAGCGTGCCGTCCGGGCTGTACTGGAACTTGGCGATGCTGGAGTTGTTGGGGTTCGTCCACTCCAGCGTGACGGCGGTGGACGAGTTCTGGCGGCTGATGAAGTCGCCGAGGTTGCTCGTCCACTCGCGAATCTGCCACGACGTGATGGTCGAATCGTTCGCGTTGTCCCAGCCAAGCGTGGCCGACGCATTGCCCGGGAGAACGTGCATCCCGCCCGTTCCGACCGTCCACTCCCTGACCTGCCAGCTCGTGATGCTGGTATCGTTCGGGTCCGTCCAGGTCAGGTCGGCCTGTCCCGTCGTGTATAGCACGACGGGTGTCTTGGTCGTCTTGGCGACTGCCGTGAAGCCGGACGGCTTGGACGGCGCGGTGCGCGCATCTGCCCCGCTCGATGCAGCGCCGTTCCCTGCGTCATTCACGCCCCGCACCTTGAACGTGTAGTCCGTGGCGTTGGCGATGCCGCTCGTAATGGTGTAGCTCCGCGTTGAATCGCTCGTGTTGGTCATGGCGACCCAGTTCGTGCCGTCGTCCGTGGTGTACTCCCACGAATTGACCCACCTGGCGTTCGATGCCTTCGTCCACGTTAGCGTGGCCTGCTCATTGCCGCCGCTGGCGGTCAGCGAAGCGGGCGCCTCCGGCACGCCGGACACCGGCGTCGCCTGCGCCGCGTCGGACGCCGCGCCGTTGCCGATGAGGTTCACCGCGCGAACCTGGAACTTGTACGCGGAATTGTTCGTCAGCCCCGTCTTCGTGTACGAGAGCGTCGTCGTTCCCGTCGGCGTGATCGTCGTCCACCTGCCGTAGGACGCGGACGCCAGCGCGTAGCGGAACTGCCACGAGGTGATCGTGCTCGTCGGCTTCGTCCAGCTCAGCGTCACCTGTGTATTGCCGCCCGTCGCGCTCAACCCCGTCGGCTTGGCGGGAACCGTGTACGGCGTCGCCGACACCTCGTCCGAATCCGCGCTGTTGCCGGACGCGTTCGCGGCGCGAATCTTGAACGTGTACGCCGTGCCGTTTGTGAGTCCGGTGACGATGTGGGACGTGAGAGTAGTGACGTTGGCGGAGACGGAGCGCACCTGGAAGTAGTGGCCCGCTCCGGCGGTCAGGCCCGTCACCCTGTAGCTCGTGGTTGACGCGCTGCTGCTCGGGATGTCCGTCCACGCCCCGAACGACGTGGAGGAAGAGCCCTTCCGGTACTCGTACTTCTCGATCTTTGAGTCGCTCGGGTTGTCCCAACTCAGCAGGACGCTGCCGTTGCCCGCCACCGTCTTGTACGCGTTCAGGTGCGTGGTCAGCTTCTTGATGTCCTGCCAACTGCCGTACGTGCTCGAGGTCTTCTGCGCGTACTGCCACTTCGTGATGCTCGAATCGCTCGGGTCTGTCCAGTTCAGCGTCGCCTGCGTATCGCCCGCCGTCACCGTGAAGTTCACGGGCTTGGCGGGCACCGAAACCGGCGTGGCGGCCCTGACGTTGGACGACGCGCCGCTGCCGTAGCTGTTCTTGCCCCTCACCGCGAAGCGGTACTCCGTGCCGTTGGTCAGATTATCGACGGTCGCCGTTCGTGTCGTGCCCGTGCTGCTGGCGACGTTGCCCCAGCCGCTCCACGTCCACGTCGTCGTGTTGTTCCTCGTCGAACTCGTGGCGATGCGGTATTGCCAGCTCGTTGCCGCCGGCGTGCCGCCGTACGTCCACGTCAGCCTCACCTCGCCGTCGCCCGGTGTTGAGCCGGTCAGCGTCGGCGCGGCGGGAACCGGCCCCGGCGTTGCCGTCGCCGCAGTCGCCGATGCGCCGTTCCCCGCGCTGTTCACCGCGCGAACCGTGAACGAGTACTCCGTGCCGTTGGTGAGCTTGGCGATCCTGACCTTGGCGGCGGTGATGGCGAAGCCGGACGTCGTGCTGACGCTCACGTTCTCACTGGGCGCGGACGCCAGCTTGACCTTGACGCTCTGGGGCTGCTTCCAGGTGGCGGCGGGGAAGGTGATTTGGGCGGGAGTGAAGATCACGTTGTCCTGCGGCGTCAGCCTCACCGTCAGGTCAACCGATGGCCGCTGCAGGTTTGCCGGGACGCTCACGGAGATGGTCTTGTCCGTGCTCCAGTCGGTCGTGGTGAACGCGGCGGCGCGCGCCGTCACCAGCGGGAGGACGATGTCCTTCCAACTGCCGGTGTCCACCCGAACCTGCTGCTTCAGGACCGTCGTATCCGCAGGGTTCGTCCATGTCAGGTCGACGTATTTGTCCCCGGCCTCCGCCGTCAGGCTCGTCGGCGCGGCGGGCACAGGCACCGGCGTCACGGTCACCTTGGAGGACGCCGTGCCGTACAGGTGGCCGTTCACGGCGCGAATCCTGTATTCATGCTCCACGCCGTTGGTCAGCCCCGTCACCGTGTAGGACGTCGTGTCCTTGTCGCTGTCCGGTATCGCGCGCCAGACGGCAAACCCTGTCACAGGCTTGATCTGCACGTACTCAAAGCTGGCGGCGCCGGCCCGGGCATGGGTGTCCGGCTCCGCGAATTTGTCCCACGTCAGCAGGACGGACTGGTGCTTGGCCGTTGCCTTAAAGCCGGTGGGCGCAAGCGGCGCTCCCTGCGGCGTGAACTTAACCGTCGCCTCCGCCCCGGTGCCGCTCGCGTTGAAGGCGCGCACCTTGAACGTGTATTCCGAGCCGTCGTACAGCCCAGAGTTCCGCGTCGTGAAGCCGTTGAGTTGGAAGCCGGACTCGATGTCCACGGTGACGTTTTCACTGGGCTGGGCCGCCAGCTTGACGGCGACGTTCTGGGAGCCGCCCCAGTTCCGCCCGCCGGGGAACGTGAGGATGGCCGGCGTGAACACCACGCCGTCCTGCGGCTTCAGCCGGACCCGCAGGCTCGTTGTGGGCCGGTTGCTGTCTGCGTCCGTGATCGTCACGGAGACCGTCTGCGCCGTGTTCCAGTTCTGCGTTGTAAAGGTGACAGTCGCTGCCGTCAGATCGATGGTGTGGTCCGTCCACGTCGTCGTTCCCGCGCCAAGGCTCAGGCCGGTCTGCACCTTCGTGATCGTCGTGTCCGTGGGCGCGTCCCAGTAGAAGACGTTCTGCGTGTTGTGAACCTGCGCCTCCAGGTTCGTCACCGCAGAGGGCAGCGCCAGCGGAGTCTCAGACACCTTCGCGGACGCCGCGCTCGTCTGCCCCGCCGTGTTCACCACCCGCAGGTAGTAGTCATACGCCGTGCCGTTCGTCAGCGTTGCCGCCGTCGTGTGCGACGTGGTCGTTGCGCAGTTGGAATCGGCCGTGCTGTTGCAGACCTCAGTCCACGGGATGGCGACCGTGGACGTGTTGTCCTTCGCCGTCACGCGATATTCGTACTTGTCGATGGTCGAATCGCTCGGGTCGGTCCACGTCGCGTACAGCGAGGAATCCCGCTTGGCCAGCGCGACGCCCGTCGGAGCGGGCAGCAGCCGCGGCGTCGCCGTCGCCCCGTCCGAGGCCGGCCCCGCCTGGCTGTTCGCGTTCACGCCGCGCACCTTGAATGTAACCGCTGTGCCGTTCGTCAGCCCCGTCGCCTGGTACGTGTAATTCGTCCCAACCGTGGTGGGCGTCACCGCCGACCACGTCCCGCCGTTGTCCTTGCTGTACTGCCATGACGTTGCCGTATTCGTCGTCGGCCACGTCAGCGTCGCCGTCGCATTCTCGCCGGAGCGCGCCGCCAGCCCCGTCGGCTTCGCCGTCAGTGCCTTCGGCGTGGCGTACTTCACGTCCGACGCCGCGCCGAGCGAGTTGTGAATCCGCGCCCGCACCTGGAACGCGTACAGCCTGTTGTTCGTCAGGCTCGAAACAGTATGGGCAATCGTCGTCGCGCTGCTGCTTGAGATTGCCGTCCAGCCCGCCGTCGCCGACGGCCTTGCCGTTCCGCCGCCAATCGCGGCCCCTGCCGCTAGCGGCCTGCCCGTCGCGTCGCCCAGGACGGTGTTCACCAAGTTGTCCGAGCTGTCGATCCCCCGCACCTGGAACGTGTACTGCGTGCCGTTGGTCAGGAGATTTACCGTAGTGACGTTAAGGTTCGGGCACCTGGGGTTGCCAAACCAGTGATAGGTGCAAATGGTGTTCCATGATCCATAGGCCCCGGTGGTCTTGTAGCGATACTGCCACTTATGGACGCTCGATGCGTTGTTGGGGGTGGTCCAGTGCAGTTCGACTTGCCCATTGTAGGCGAGAGTGGTCAGGCCACCCGTCGTATTGGAGTTCACCGCCCGCACCCGGAACTTGTACGTCCGGCCATTGGCCAGGGGCGTGCCGTTCGTTTCGGTTGTGATGGTGTAGGAGTTGGTGGACGCGCTGCTGTTGGGGATGTCCGCCCACACGCCGTAGTTGTTCGCTGTGCGCTCAGCGCTGTACTGCCACTTGGTGATGCCCGTCGTATCGCTCGGGCTGTCCCAGGAGATTGCAATCGACCGGTCTCCGGCCCACGCCGTCACGCCGTTCACGGGCGCGGTCTGCCGGTACTCATAGCCTGTGATATGGCTGTTGGCCGGGCTTGGCGTTGCCCACGCCAGCGCGACCGACTCCACCTTGCCCGCCGCGGTGAAGCCGGTGGGCTTGGCCGGGGCGGCGCGCGGCGTGACGGCGGTCGTCGTGGTCGAGTTCGGGCTGTTGCCCGTCTCATTCACCGCGCGAATCGTAAACGTGTACGCCGTGCCGTTCGTCAGCCCCGTCACGAGGAACGACGTTGTCGTGGAGCAGCCGGAGTCGGCCAGCGCGTTGCAGATATCCGTCCAGTTCGTCTCCGCGTTCTTCTTGTACTGCCACTTGTCGATGGTCGGATCGGCGGGGCTGGGCGCAGTCCACGCCAGCGTCACGTTCGTATCCCCCGGCGTGGCCGTCAGCCCCGTCGGCTGCGCGGCCTGCCTCGTTCCGTACGCCCATTCGGTGGAGGGGCCCGCGCCGGATGAGTTGACCGCCCTCACCTGGAAGGAATACGCCACGCCCCGGACCAGGCCGGTTGGGCTGTGCGAGACGGTGGTGGCGCCGCTGCTCGTGATGTCCGTCCAGCCCTCCGTCGTCGATGGCGTCGCCGTCGCGTCGTCCAGCAGCCGCGTGTACATCGGCCTGATCTGGAACGTGTAGAACGAGCCTGCGGCCAGGTTCGTCGCCGTATACGACGTCGTCGTGGGATTGCTGCCCGCGATGCCCGTCCACGCGCCCGTCGACGTCGCGCCCGTCCTGACGTGCCTGTGAACTTGGTAGCTGTCGATATAGTCCTTGTCCGGGTCGGTCCACGTGATTGTCTTGGAGGTTGTGCCGTTGGCCAGCGCGGTGAACTCCCACGTAATTGGCGTCGGCTGTGACCCGACGTACACAAGGCGGCGCACCTGGAAGGTGTAGTGTGTGCCGGCGGTCAGCGCGCCTGACGTCCACGTCGTGGTTTCCCAGTTCGTGCTGATAAGCGTCCATGCGCCGTACGAGCCCGCGCCCGTCCGCTGCCGGTATTCCCACCTGTACGTATTCGACGACTCAGCCTTCTGCCACGTCAGCGTCACCTTGTTGCTGCTGTCCAGCACGGCGTACCTGTACGTGCCGACGTTGGCCATGGCGGCGAGCGGCGGGTTGCTCGTGTCGTGCGTCCGCTCCCGCACCTGGAACGTGTGCTTCACGCCGTTCGTCAGCCCCGTCACCGTGTACGACGTGTTGGAGAGCTGCGGCATGTTCGTCCAGTTGCCGTAGGTCTCCGCCCCCGCCTTGTACCGGTACTCATAGTTGCCGACCTTGGGATCGAGCGGGTTGTCCCACCACAGGAACACCTCGCCGTTGCCCGGCGCCGCCGAAAGCGTCCCCTCCTGCACGCGCTGGCGCACCTGGTACTTCGTGATGGTCGGAGCGGTGGGGGCGGGCGTCGACCACGCCAGCGCCACTCCCGTCGCGCTCCCCGTCGCCGTGTACCCCTTCGGCTGGTGCGGCTTCGGCGGCGGCTTCGGCGTCGCGGAAATCGACGCGACCGGGCTCCTGCCGCCGGCGTTCTTGGCGCGAAGCTGGAACGTGTACAGCGTATTGTTCGTCAGACCCGTCACGGTAAGCGCCGTCGCGTTGCGCCAGATGCCGGAGGAGACGGCGACCGTCACGTCCTCCGTGGGCGCGGTCGCCAGCGTCACGCTGACCGCCTGCGTGGTGTTCCAGTTCTGCGTGGTGAACGTCAGCTCCGACGGCGAGAACGTCACGCCGCTCTCAACAAGCGTGACCTTCACCTCTGCCGCCGGCGCGGCGGCCAGTTGCACGTTCGCCGTCTGCGCCGTGCTGTAGTTCCCGCTGTTGAACGTCAAAGTGTCCGCGCTGGTCAGCGCGATGGGAACTTCCGCCCAGTCGCTCCAGCTTCCCTGGTTCCCGCTCTGCTCATAGCGGTATTCGTACTGCGTGATCGTCGCGTCGGCCGGATCCGTCCAGCCCAGCGAAACCTGCGTGTTCCCGCCCGTGGCCGTCAGGTCGTTGATCCTGGCCGGCGCCAAGCCCTCCAGCATCAGCGTCGCCGTGTACGAATCGTCCGAAACGTTGTTGCTTGAGTCCACGACGCGGTAGGTGAACGTCGCGCTGCTGAAGCTGTCCGAGGGATAGAAGTACAGGGTCTTCCGGGTAGTGCTGATCTGGAGCTGGTCGTTCGGCGCGTACTGCCCGGCGGTGACGGGCGTCACCGTATCGCGGCACAGGTGGTGATTGGGCTTGTTGCGGCATGCCGGCTTGCCCGCGAACCGGCCCTTTTGGACAAGCTGCAGCTGGCCTTGCGCCGACGCCGGCAGCGTCTCGATGAGAACGTAGGACAGCTTGTCTCCGTTCTCATCCTCGTACCGGAACGACTGGCTCACCGCCATGATCGTCCGGCTCGACGAGCTCTTCGCCTTCACGTAATGCGTGAAGCTCGTGCTCGTCGGCGGTTTGTTGTTGTCCGTCTCCGTCGCCACAACCGTCGCCGTCACGCCGCTGAAGTCCGCGCCCGTCGTCGTGGCCGTATGCAGGATATTCACCACGTCGTCCACGCCGTCCGAGTCCTTCGTCACCGTCACCGTCACCGTCTGCGCGACATTCCAGTTGCTCGTGGTGAACGTCAGGCTCGACGGCGAGAACGTCGGGTTGGTCGGCGTCGTCGTGGACGAGCCTGTCCCGCGCGTCAGGTTCAAGGTCACGCTCGCGCTCGGCTGCACGGACAGCTTCACCGTGTACGTTCCCGTCGCCGAGCCGCTGTTCGGCTCCTCCACCGCAAGCGTCGCCCCCGAGAACACCAGCAGCCCCTTGTAGGTCAGCGTTGTTTCGCTCGACGACAGCCCGTGGTCGCTCCCGCTCTTCGTCCCGTACACCCGGATGTCGTACGTCGTGCCCGGCGTCAGGCTGGCCGCCGGAATGTCCGCGCTGGTGGCGTTCGCCTGCCCGGCGACCACCTGGTTGGTGGACGTGTAGATTTCCGTCCCGGACTTCCACTCCACCACGTAGCCCGTCGCCCCCGTAAGCGTGCTCCACGATACCGTCGCCCCGCCCGCCGGGTTCCCGTGCGTATCCGTCTTCTGCGCCGCGCTGACACCCGTCACCTGCCCAAGCTCGTCATCGTCCGTGATGGTCAGCGCCGGGTTGGCTCCGGCGCCCTTGACCACCCACTTGGAGTTCGTCGGCTGCGCGAGCAGTGTCAGGGTCGCCGAGCCGTTGATCAGGTCGCTGTAATCGTTCTGCGCCGTCAGCGTCACCGTGCCGGTGGTGGCGCCTACGGCGAGGGTGATCGTCGGGCTGCTCAGGTTGTATGCCTGGCGGTACACGTTAAGATCGACCTTGTACCCGGTGGTCACGTTGCTCGAGTTCTTGGTGATGGACACCCGCGTGGTCGCCGACGTGGGCTCTGCCAGGAACACCACGCTGATGTTTTGCGTCGTGTCCCAGGTGCCGCTGGTGCCGCCCGTGAACGTCAGGTACTTGGGCGTGACCTCCGGCTCGTGGACGCTGAGGCGCGTGAAGTCCACCACCACCGTCTTGCCTGTTCCGGGGTCTGCGGCCAGCTTGACGGTGGCGGTCTGCGCCGTGCCCCAGTTGCCGTTGTTGCCGGACGTGAAGGTGAGGAAGCCGCTGGACTGGTTGGTGCCGCCGACGGTCAGGCCGTCCGGCGCCTGCGGCAGCGTGATCACGATGTCCTCGTCCCAGTCCTCCGTCATCGTCGCCGTCACCGTCGACGTCGTCGCCCCGCCCACCTTCTCATAGATCGTCGTCGGGCTGGCCGTCAGGTTCACGACGGGGCGCTGGTCCGCGACGGTCAGGTTGTCCGTGGAGCCGGCGTGCTTGGAGACGGGGTACTGGCTGGACGTGCCGAAGTCCCACGGGTCGTCGTTGTTCGTGTCGTTGTTGAAATCGAGGTCCCAGTCCACGTAGATGTCCGTGCCCGTGCCATACCCGGTGGGCGTCTGTAGCTCGGCGGTCGTCTTGCTGGAGCCGTTGTCGTTGCCGCAGCCGGTCACCCCCAGGGTGTCGCCGTTGAAGTAGGAGTTATTGATCTGGGCTCCGTCCTGCTTTTGGGCGATGATTCCGCACCTGCTGGCGGGGTTGGGGGTGGTCCCGCTGAGCGCGCCGGTGGCGTAGCTGGCGGTGATCGCGCTGGGCGCCTGGTTGTCGGTCGTGCCTGTGATGAACCCAACGAGGGCGCCGCGATAGACGTTGCCCGTTGCGCCGGTTGCGCTGACGTCGCCCCGGGCGTAGCTCGCCCTGATGTCCGAGCCTCGATACGACGCGCCGATCAGCCCGCCGGCATAGGCGTCGCCGGTATCGGGCGTGCCTGACTTCGCCTTGGCAGTCACGTCGCCCGCGGCCCAGCTTGCCGTCACGTTCGTGTCCGGGTAGTTGGTGAATGGCACCTCGCCCGTGAGACCGGCGAGGCCCCCCGCGTAGACGCGCGTCGCCTCCGTGGAGGTGGTCGCGTCCGCCTCCACGTCCGCCCAGGAATAGCTTGAGAGGATGTCAGCGTCCATGATCCGTCCGACCAGCCCGCCGGCGTAGGTATAGGTCCCGGTCGCGGTGACCTTGGCCTTCGCCGTCACCGTGCCCGTCGTATAGCTGCGCGTGATGTCCGTTCCGCTCCTGCCGGCGAGCGCGCCGGCGTACACGTCGCTGGACGCGCCGCTGCCGCCGGTGTTGTCGAACGTGATGTCCACGTTCTCCAGCGCGACGTGCCAGACCTCGTCGTCGGCGCTGTTCAGGTAGGCGAAGAGGCCGACGTAATTGCCCGTGGTCCAGTTCTGGAACAGGTTGCTTATCGTGTACGGTCCGCCGTCCCCGGTGGAGTCCGTGTCCATGTTGCCGTCGAACCCGCCCGTGTACGCCGTGCCGGCGGTGCTGCCAATGGGGTTCCAGCCGCTGCCGTTGTTCCAGTACGTGTCGCCAGTATTCGCGCCGGTGGGATTGTCGGCGGTCGGCGTGCTGTCGTTGGTGTTGAAGTCCAGGTTGGCGCGCAACTCGTAGCCGTTGCACGTATTGGAGACGCAGCCCATGCTGGGCGCCGCGGACGGGTACGCCAATGCGTAGCTGGCCGTGCTTCCGCTCGCCGCCGTGCCGTCCGCGTCCAGGTCATACCGGATCGCGTTCAACTGCAACAGGCTGGACACCTCGATCTGCCCGTCGTCGTCGATGTCGTAGTCGATGCCCGCGCCGACGTTCAGCGTGGCGTACGGGCTGTCATCCTCGCCGGACGCCGACGGCACCGCCGTGACGCGCGTGTTGTAGAGCGAGCCGGCTGTGCTCGTGACGGTGTAATGGCACTTGGTGTTGTTGGAGACCCGGCAGCCCGTGTCCGAGTTGGCCACCGTGACGACCGTGCTCCACGTGCTGGACGTGGACAGCTTGTGCTGCACCTTGTAGCTGGCGACGTCGGTGCCCATTCGACCCCAATTGATCTCGAATTCGGTGGCGTCCTGGCGCGCCAGGACCAGGTTGGGCGGCGCGGAGATCGAGTCGTCGTCATTGATCGTAAACGTCGGTGTAGCAGACGCGAAGCTCACGCGCGGGTCGCTGGAACCCGCCCCCGTCGCCAGGTTCACCTGCTTGTTCGCCGCGTTCACCCGGTTGTTCACCGCCGTCAGCGACACCGTTGCCGTCGTTGAGCCCGCCGTGATGGTCATTGTGCTGCTGCCCAGGGTGTAGGCCGCGTCCGTCGGCGGCGTCACGACCACGTCGTTCAGCAGCTTCTCGCTGAGCGTGGCGGTGATGGTGGTGGCGTTCACGCGGCTCGGCGTGCTGAGCGCGCGCTCCCAGATCGGCGTCGGCGTGGCGGACATGGTGACGGTCACGCGCTGGTTGGCGGGCGTCAGCCCGTGCTTGAGCACGGGGTACTGGCTTGCCGTGCCGAAGTTCCACCCGTCCTGCGTCCCCGTTGTCACGGAATCCAGGTCAATGTCCCAATCCTTGTAGATATCGTTATTGCCCGTGCCGTACTGCCTCGGCGTCGTCAACTGGCTGGCCGTCTTGCCCGTGCCCTGTCCGGTGGCGGTGATGCCGGACAACTCCGTGTCCCAGTAGCCGTCCGTCGTCGTGCCGGACGTGTTGCTCGCTACCAGCCCGCCCTTGGTCTCCGTCACCCCCGTCGTCGCCCCGTCCTTGTCCGTCGTCGGCGCCCCCGTTGAGTAGCTCGCCGTGATGTTTCCGCCCGACTGGAGCGCCACGAGTCCTGCGACGTACAGCGTGACGGACGTGTTGCTGCTGCCCGCGTTGGACGCCTTCGGAGCCGCGTAGGAGTACGCCGCCTTGATATCGCCGCCGTTGTGCTCGCCGACGAGCCCGCCCGCGTAGGCGACCCCGTTGTCGTCCGATACCTTGGCGTTGACGATGCCGGTTGAGTAAGACGCGATGACGTTCCCCGCCTTGTGGTAGCCGACCAGCCCGCCCGCGACGGCGTGCAGCGTGCCGTACTGCGCGTTCTGCTCCGCCGTGACGGTCGCGCGCGCGTAGCTGGAGATGATGTCCCCCGCCTCCTTGTACCCCACAAGCCCGCCCGCGTGGGAGGCGAACGTGGACTGCGTGGAATTGCCGGCCTTGGTGACGGCCTTGACCGCGCCGCGCACGGAACTGCCCGTGATGCTTCCCGCCTTCTGGTAGCCCACAAGACCGCCCGCGTACACCTCCGGCTGCGGATCCTCGGTTGACGTGCTTTCCAGCGTGACGGACACGCCCGTCAGCGCGACGTCTTGGATGACCGCGCCCGTATCGATCCGCCCGAACAGCCCCGCGTAGTACTTCGTCCCTGTCGTCGTGGCGTCCCGGTCGATGAACAGGTTCTCAATCGTGTACTGCGTGCTGCCGTCCTTGCCGTGGAACTCTCCCGTATACGCCGTGCTGCCGCCCCCGATGGGATTCCACCCCAGCCCGCCGTTCCAGATGATGGCGTCCTCATTGGAGTCCTTCGTGTTGTCATTGTCCAGGTCAACGTAGTCGTTCGTATCGACGTCGCCGTCGTCGTCCGTGTCAAAGTCAAGGTTCGCGGTCAACTCATAGCCGTCGCACGTCGGATTGCCCGTGGTGTTGCTCGCGATCGACACGGCGGACTCATGGCATCCCATGTTGTCCTCCGCGCTCGGGAACGCGGCTGCGTATTGCGTGCTGTAGTCGTACTCGCCCGTGTCCGTATAGTCCCCGTCATTGTTGGAGTCATACTTGTCCGCCGCCCCGTCCCCGTCCAGGTCATAGCGAATCGCGTTCAGCTTCAGCAGGCTGTCAATCTCGATCAGCCCGTCGTTGTCCGTGTCATAATCGCCCGTCCCTGAACTCGACTTCGTCGTCGCGCTCACCACGTCCGACGCCGGCGAATCCAGTTCGCCCGTCTTCGTGGCGATCACACGCACGTAGTACTTCGTGTTGGCCGTCAGGGCAGGGGTCCTGTAGTTCGTCGTGCTGCCGCTGTCCACCGTCCCCGTCGTGGATGAGCCGAACGCGCTGTCATCGTCGTACTCCACCTTGTACCCCGTCGCGCCCGTCACCGGTGCCCAGTCCGCCCGTATCTTCGTGCCGTCAACCGACAGCCTGACGCCCGTCGCCTTGGACACGTTGTCATCGTCGTTAATGGTGATGGTTTCGGCGGAGGTGGGCACGAAAATGGCGGCGATGTATGGAGAATCCGTACTCGTGGCGCTCAGGGACACGTTGCGCGAATCCGGGGTTGTCTGATCCACAGAGTCGTCAACCGCAGTGAGCGTTGTGGTTCCGGGGGTGGTGGTCCCGGCGGACAGGGTAATAGTCGTGCTGGTGAGGGTGTGGGTGGCGTTGTTGCCGGTGACGGGTGTGGGCAGCGTGACCGTCACGTCGTCCTCCCACGCCCCGCTCAACGTCGCCGTGATCGTGGACGTGTTCACGCGGCTCAGCCCCGTGTCCGCGCGCTCCCAGATTGTCACAGCCGACACCGTCATCGAAACCGTCGCCCGCTGCTTGCTCACCGTCAGGCCCGTGAAGTCCAAAACCGGGTACTGCGACGCCGTCCCAAAGTCCCACGGGTCATCGTTCCCCGATGCCCCGTCCACGTTCACGTCCCAGCTCGCGTAGATGCCCGTCTCCGACGTCGGCGTCTGCAGCGCGGACGTCGTCTTCCCCTCCGGCGCGTCCGTGCCCGCGTCGTCCGCGATGCCGGACGTCGTCGTGTCCCAATAGCTGTTCGTGACGGTTCCGCTGCCGCTTCCGGTGAAACCGCCCGTGTTGCCCGTGCCGCCTGTCCCCGTCGTCGCGGTCGCCGCGCCGATTGAGTAGCTCGCCGTGATCGTCGCGCCCGATGCGTTCTCACCCGCCAGCCCGCCGGTGTCCGTGTTCAGTCCTGTCGCCCCGACGTCGCCTGTTGCGTACGACGCCGTGATCGTTCCCTTGTTAACGGCAGCCAGCCCGCCCGCGTGCGAATCGTTGTCCGCGTTGCCCGTCGTGTCCGTCCCCCGGTCCGCCGTCACTGCCCCCGTCGCGTAGCTCGCCGCGATCGTGTCGCTCGTGTCGTTAAGTCCAACCAGCCCGCCCGCGTAGCCCTCGTTCGAGTCGTGCGACGAGGCCGTCACCGTGGCCCGCGAATACGCCGCGCGAATTGTCCCGTCGTTCCAGCCGACCAAACCGCCCGAGTAGGCCTTCTTGTCCGTTCCCGTGCCCGTCCGCTTGGCCGTCACCTCGCCGAGCGACCACGACACCGTAATCGTGCCGCTGTTCTTGCCCGCCAGCGCCCCCGCGTACACCGAGTCCCCGGACGTGCTGCCCGTCACGTCCACGCCCGTCAGCGCCACGTGCTTGATCTCCGCCCCGCTCCCGATCACCCCGAACAGCCCCGCGTACGACGTGCCGGACGTGGACGACAGGTTGATGGTGAGGCCGCTGATCGTGTACGGCCCGCCGTCCTTCTCCCCGTTCGGGTCCGTGTTGTCCGTTGTGGACGTGTCGTTGTTGCCGTCGAAGTCGCCTGTGTACCCCGTCGTGCCGTCTCCAATCGGCACCCACCCCGCGCCGGTGTTGTACGGCGACGTGTTCAAGTCCAGGTTCGCGGACAACTCGTAGCCCGTGCATGCCGGGTTCCCCGTGTTGTTGCTGGAGATGGTGAATACGGACTCGTTGCATCCCATGTTCGCTTCCGCGCTCGGGAACGCCGTGTCATACGCCGTCTGGTTCGAGGCGTCGTCGACCACGCCGTCGCCGTTTAGGTCATAACGCATCGCGTTCAGTTGCAGGAGCGTGTCGACCTCGATAAGCCCGTCATTGTCATCGTCATAGTCGCCCGTCCCCGCGACGCTGCTCTTCGGCGTGATGCTCACCACGTCGGACGGCGGCTCGTCCGCCCCCGTCTTCGTCGGCAGCACGCGGATGTAATACGTCGTGCCGACCGTCGCGCCCGTTATCTTGGCGTTCAGCGTGGAGCCGCCCGTAATCGCCCTCGTCGACGGGCTGGTCCACGCGGTGTTCGACGTCGTATTCCACTGCAATTCGTAGCCCGTGGCGCTGGTTACCTGGTTCCAGTGAACCTGGATGTTGGCGCCGTCGACGGAGGCCCTCACCCCCGTCGGCTTCGTCAACTCATCATCGTCCGTGATGGTGATGTTGATGTCCGTCCCCTTGACCGCCCATTTCGTATCCGTCGGGTGCGTGCTCTGGGCGAGCGAGATCACCCTCGCGTCGGGACTCTCATTCGTGAAGTTGTTCACCGCCGTCAGCGTCGCCGTCCCCGTCGTCGATCCCGCCGCGATCGTGATCGTCGTCGCGCTCATCGTGTACGCCGCGTTCGTCGGCAGCGTCACCACAACCGCCTCGTTCCACGTGCTGTCGAGCGTTGCCGTCATCGTTGACGTCGTGTCGCGCGTGGAGCCGCCGGTCGTGGACTCATAAATCGTCACCGGGTTGACGCTCAGCGTCACCGTCAGCCGTTGATCGTCCGCCGACTGCTCCCCGTATTTCAGCGTCGGGTACTGGTTCGCCGTGCCGAAGTCCCAGCCATCCTGCGTTCCCGTCGTAACCGAGTCCAGGTCGATGTCCCAGTCCTTATAGATATCCGTGCTCTGCGTGCCGTATTCGGTCGGCGTCTGCAGATTGGCCGTGGTCTTGGGCGTTCCCGAAGCGCCTGTGGTAATCCCGGAGGTCTGTGAGTCCCAGTAGGAGTCCGTGCTGACTGTGCCGTTGTTAGTGCCAACCAGCCCGCCCGTGAATTTCGACGAGCCCGCCCCTGCGGTCGTGACCGCGCCGGTGGAGTAGGACGCGGTGACACTGCCGCCGGAGACAATGAACCCGATCAGGCCGCCTGCGGCGTTCGTGCCCGCGTTGGCCGTGGCGCTCACGTCGCCGCGCGCATAGGACGACCGCACTGCGCCGGTGGCGATCAGGCTGCCCCCAAGGCCGCCCGCGTGAACCAGCGACCCGCTCCCCCCGTTGGTCACGGTTCCGGTCACCGCGCCCGCGCCGTATGACGCATCCACCTTGCTGTGGACATAGCCCAGCAGCCCGCCGATGCGCATGCTTGTATTGTTCGTTCCGCCATCCACGTACGCCGTCACAACCGCAGTGGAGTACGAAGATACGATCTTCGACGCCGACGTGTTGCTCTTGCCGTTCTGGCCCACGAGTCCGCCCACGTTGACGCCCTTGGCGGCGGACAGCGTGATCTTGTTGGTCGCGTCGTACCCCGCCCGAACCGTGCCCGTCGAATAGCTGTCCTCGATGGCGGAGTCCGCGACGCCCGCCAGCCCGCCCATGTCAATATCCGTCGCGGACGTGCCCGTGCGCGTGATGTTGACGTTGACGAGCGCGACGTCCTCGATCGTTCCGCCGCTGACCTTGCCGAACAGCCCGAAATACTGGCCGGACGACGCGTTGATGAACAGGTTGCTTATCGTGTACGGCCCGCCGTCCTTCTCCCCGTTCACATCCGTGTTGTCGGTCGTCGACGTGTCGTTATTCCCGTCGAAATCGCCCGTGTACGCCGTCGTGCCGTCTCCGATGGGAACCCACCCCGCGCCGGTGTTGTACGGCGCGGCATTCAAGTCCAGGCTCGCCCGAAGCTCATACCCGTCGCACACGGGGTTCCCCGTATTGTTGCCGCTGGCGATGCTGACCACGGACTCGTTGCACCCCATGTTGTCTTCCGCGTTCGGGAATGCGTTGTTGTAGTTGGTCTGGTCGCCGGACGCGACCTGTCCGTTGCCGTCCAGGTCCCACCGCATCGCGTTCAACTGCGCCCGGTTGGAAATCTCGATCAGCCCGTCGTTGTCCAGGTCATAATCCACCGTGGCGGGTGTCGCGGCGTGCGTCTTGATATCCACAACGTCGGACGGCGGCTCATCCGCCCCGCTCTTCGTCGGCAGCACCCGCACGTAGTACCGCGTATTCGCCGTCAGCCCGGTCGTGATGGAGTAGGTGACCGTGCTGCCGTTTGAAATCGTGTGGGAGGACGGGCTGCTCCACGCCGTTGACGACGTGCTGTTCCACTGCACCGTGTACCCCGTCGCGTTCGGCACCGCCGTCCAATCCACCCGGATCTTCGAGCCGTCAACGGTCAGCTTCACCCCTGTCGGCTTGGACAACTCATCATCGTCATTGATGGTGACCGTCACGTCCGTCCCCTTGGACGCCCATTTCGTGGCGGCGGGGTGGTCCGCCTGGGCCAGCGCGACGGGGTTGTGGGCCGCGTCCACCAGGTTGTTCACCGCCGTCAGCGTGGACGTCGCCGTTCCCGCCGTTGCCCCGGCGGCGATGGTGATCGTGGCCGCGCTCAGCGTGTACGCCGCGTTCGTCGGCAGCGTCACCACCACGTCCTCCGTCCACTCCGTATCCAGCGCCGCGCTCACGGTCGCCGTGTTCACCCGGGGCGGGGTCGTCAGCGCCCTCTCCCAAATCGTCATTGGCGCAACGCTCAGCGTCACCACGACGCGCTGGTCGCCCGCCGTCAGCGTCCCGTAGTCCAGCGTCGGGTACTGGTTCGCCGACCCAAAGTCCCACGGGTCATCGTTGCCCGTCGAGCCGTCCAGGTCCAGGTTCCAGTTGCTGGCATAGATGCCGGTTGTGCCGGTGGGCGACTGGAGTTCGCTGGTCGTCTTGCCCGTGCCGACCTGGTTTGCCTCGGTGGTGGTGATGCCTGAGGTGTCCGTATCCCAGTAGGACGCGGGGGCGGTGCCGGTGTTCTTGTGGCCCACCAGTCCGCCCGCCCCGCCCGTGATGGTTCCGGTGGTTGCCGTCGCCGTTGCCGCGCCCGTGGAGAATGACCCGGTGACCGCGCCGGTTGCCAGGTATCCCACGAGTCCGCCGGCCCTGGCGTTGCCCGTCTTGGAGATGGTCGCGGAGACGGCGCCCCTGGCGTAGCTGGCGCGCAGGCTTGCGCCCGCTCCGGCGATTGAATGGTCACCCACAAGGCCGCCCGCACTGACGGTGGGCGTGCCGGTGGTCACGACGCTTGCCGTCACCGATCCTGCCGCGTAGGAGCCGTCCACGGAGCCGCCGGTTCCCTGCGCATAGCCGACCAGTCCGCCGGCGCGGCCCGATACGTTGCTGCTGCCGCCTGCGACGTTGGTCGTCACGTCGGCGAGCGAGTAGCTGCTGTCGATGCTGCTCGCGTTCAACTCACCCACGAGGCCGCCAACGTAGACATTGACGTTGCCCGTGAGGGTCACGGGGCTCGAAGCGGACTCGCCGGCGCGCACGCGCCCCGTGACGTAGCTGTCCTCGATGTCCGTGGCCGAGTAAGCCGCCAGCCCGCCCACGTAGACGGACGTGCTGCTTGCCGTGGACAGGTTCAGCGTCACGTCCACGTCCTCCAGCGCAACGTCCTGGACCTTCCTGCCTGTTGCGCCGTTCAGCTTGCCGAACAACCCAACGTAGTTGCCCGACGTCCGGTTGATGAACAGATTGCTAATGGTGTAGGTCGCCGAGTTCCCATTGAAGTTGCCCGTGTATTCGCCCGTGCCGGCCGTGCCGCCGATGGGGTCCCAGCCTACGCCGGTGTTATACGGCGCGACATCCAAGTCGAGGCTGGCGCTGAGCTCATAGCCCGTGCAGGAGGGGTTCCCAGTCGTGTTGCTGGCGATGTTGACGACGGACTCGCTGCATCCCATGTTGGCTTCCGCGTTCGGGAACGCCGTCGCATAGTTGCTGTCGGTCGAACTGCCGTCGCCGTCCAGGTCATAGCGGATGGCGTTGAGCTGGGCGACGCTGGAAACCTCGATCAGGCCATCGTTGTCGGCGTCGTAATCGACGGTGGCCGGGCTCGTGGCGTGCGTCTTCGTGCTGACGACGTTGGACGGGGCTGCGTCGATCTCATTGGTCCTGACGGCGATGACGCGAACGTAGTAGGTGGTGTCAGCGGTGAGGGCGGGCGTGGGATTGATGGTGTAGTTGGAGGTTGTGCCGCCGGGAACATCGACCTTCTGGCCGGACGGGATGCTGTCCCACCCGGAGTTGGCGGTATTCCACTCCACCCGGTACCCCGTCGCCCCAGCCCCCGCCGTCCAGTCCGCCCGGATCTTCGTCCCGTCAACCGAAAGCTTCAGCGCCGTCGCCTTCGCCACGTTGTCATCGTCGCTCACTGTGATCGTCGCGTTGCTGATCGTGAGCGCGACCACGTGCGAATCCACGCTCGTCGTGGACAGCGAGATGCTCCGCGAGTCCGGGCTAGTCTGGTTCACCGTGTCGTCCACCGCCGTCACCGTCACCGTTCCCGCCGTCGTCGTTCCCGCCGAAATCGTGATCGACGTCGCGCTCAGCGTGAACAGCGTCGCGTCCGCGGTGGGCAGTGTCACGACGATGTCGTCCTCCCACGCCCCGCTCGGCGTCGCCGTCACGGTGGACGTGATGACCCGGCTCAACCCCGTGTCCACGCGCTCCCAGATAGTCGTCGGCGACGCCGTAATCGTCACCGTCACCCGCTGCTTGGCGAGCGTATGGCTCCCAAAGTCCAGGACGGGATACTGCGACGCCGTGCCGAAGTCCCACGGATCGTCGTTCCCCGGCGCCCCGTCCACGTTCACGTCCCAGTTCGCGTAGATGCCCGTCTCCGACCTCGGCGTCTGGAGATCGGTCGTGCTCTTGCCCTCCGGCGCGTTCGTATCCGCGTCGTCCGCCTCGCCCGACGTCGTCGTGTCCCAATAGCTGTCGCTGATCGTTCCGCTGTTGCTTCCCGCGAACCCGCCCTTCGTCGGCGTCCCGCTGCTTTCCGTCGTCGCGCTCAACGCGCCCAGCGAGTAGCTCGCCGTGATCGTCGCCCCGGTCGCGTTCTCCGCGACCAGCCCGCCGATGTCCGTATTGAGCCCGGTCGCCGACACGTCGCCCGTCGCGTACGCCGCCGTGATCGTTCCCTTGTTGACGGCAACCAGGCCGCCCGCGTGTGAATCGTTCGCCGCGGCGCCGGTCGTGTCCGTGCCCCGGTTCGCCGTCACCGCCCCCGCCGCGTAGCTCGCCTCGATCGTGTCACTCATGTCGTTCAGTCCGACGAGTCCCCCGGCGTACCCCTCGTTCGCGTCGTGCGTCGAGGCTGTCACGGCGGCGCGGGAATACGCGGAGCGGATGGCTCCGTCATTCCACCCGACCAGGCCGCCCGCGTAGGCCGTCTTGTCCGTCCCCGATCCCGTCCGCTTTGCCGTCACCGCGCCGAGCGACCACGACTGCTTGATCGTGCCGCTGTTCTTGCCCGCCAGCGCCCCGACGTAGACCGCGTCCCCCGTCGTGCTGCCCGTGACGGAGACGCCGGCGAGGGCGACGTTTTCAACCGTTGCGCCGGAGCCGATCACGCCGAACAGCCCCGCGTACGACGTGCCCGACGTGGACGACAGGTTGATGGTGAGGCCGCTGATGGTGTACGGCCCGCCGTCGCCGGACCCGTCCGTGTCATTGTTGCCGTCGAAATCGCCCGTGTACGCCGTTGTGCCGTCGCCGATGGGGACCCATCCCGCGCCGGTGTTGTGCGGGGAGACGTTGAGGTTGAGATTCGCCTTCAGCTCATACCCCGTGCACGCCGGGTTCCCCGTGTTGTTGCTGCTGATCGTCGCGCCCGTCTCGCCGCACCCCATGTTGTCTTCCGCGTTCTGGAACGCCGTGTCATACGCCGACTGGTTCGCCGAGTCGTCCACCTGCCCGTTGCCGTCCAGGTCATACCGCATCGCGTTCAACTGCGCGACGTTGGAGACCTCGATCAGCCCGTCGTTGTCCACGTCGTAATCGCCCGTCCCGGCGCTCGCCCGCGTCGTCGTGCTCACCACGTCGGACGGCGGCTCGTCCGCCCCCGTCTTCGTCGGCAGCACGCGGAAGTAGTAGAGGGTGTTCGTCGCCAGCCCGCTCTCTACCGTGTGCGTCACCGTGCTGCCGCTTGAAATCGCCTTCGAACCGGTGAGACTGCCCCAGCCTGCCGTCGTATTCGCGGTTGACCACTGCACCTTGTAGCCGGTGGCATCGGAGACGACGTTCCAGTCCACCTGGACTTTCGCCCCGTCAACGGAGAGCTTGACGCCCGTCGGCTTGGCGAGTTCGTCATCGTCATTGATCGTGATGCTGATGTCCGTGCCCTTGCTGATCCACTTCGAATCCGTCGGGTACGTCGACTGCGCCAGCGATATCGACCTCGCGTCCGGGTCTTCATTGGTGAAGTTGTTGACCGCGTTGAGCGTCGCATCTGCCGACGTCGATCCCGCCGGAATCGTGATCGTCGTCGCGCTCGTCGTGTACGCCGCGTTCGTCGGCAGCGTCACCACAACGTCCACGTCCCACGCCGTATCCAGCGTCGCCGTGATCGTCGTGGACGTGGCGCGCGTGGAGCCGCCCGTGTTCGATTCCCAGATCGTCATCGGGCTGGCGGAGAGCGTCACGACAGCCCGCTGGTCACCGGCAGTGTGGCTGCCGTACTGCAGCGTCGGATACTGGTTCGCCGTCCCAAAGTTCCACGGATTGTCGTTGCCCGTCGTGCCGTCGAAATCGAGGTTCCATGCGGCATAGATGCTGCTGCCCGTGCCGTACTCAGTCGGCGTCTGGAGTTCGCCGGTCGTCTTGCCCGTGCCGACTGCGCTCGTTGACTGGCCGGAGGTCGCCGTATCCCAGTAGGAGTTGACGGCACTGCCGGCGCTGAGGCCGACCAGTCCGCCAACGCCGCCCTGAGTGGCGGTGCCTGTTGTGGTGGGCGTTCCCGTGGAGTAGGAGCCGGTGACGGCATCGCTCAAGAGGAATCCCAGCAACCCGCCGGCCATGAGAGGACCGCTGCTGGAATTGGTCGCCGAGACATCGCCGCGGGCATAGCTGGCCTTGATCCCGTTCGTGCCGCTGTGGTCTCCAACCAGTCCTCCTGCATAGGCGCCGGGAAGGGACGTGCCGACTGCGCTTGCGACGACATCGCCAGCCGCATAGCTGGCGGCGACGACATAGTTGTTGTTGGAACTGGTGCCCTGCATCGTGCCAACCAGTCCCCCCGCCTGGACCGTCGGGGAGCTCTGCGTACTCGTGACGTGGCTCGTCACGTCGGCCAGAGAGTAGCTTGAACTGATAGGCGACGTATTCGCTTCACCGACCAGCCCGCCAATGAAGACATCCTTGCTGGCAGCGGTGAAGGTGATCGGTTCGGACGCTGATTCCCCGGCCCTGACTCGTCCAGTCGTATAGCTGTCCTCAATCTCCGATCCGCCTCCGATGCGGCCCGCCAGGCCGCCGACGTAGACGTTGTCGCTTACGGAGCCGTTCAGCGTAACATCCACGTTGTCCAGCGCAACGTCCTCAATGCTCTTGTTGCCGCTGTAGATATAGGCGAAGAGTCCGGCGTATCTGCCCGACGAGCGGTCGATGAATAGGTTGCTTATCGTGTACGGCCCGCCGTCGCCGGTGTCCGTGTCCGCGTTGCCGTCAAATTCGCCGGTGTACTGGCTGCCGCTGACGCCGCCGATGGGGAGCCATCCGTCGCCGGTGTTGTATGGGGAGACGTTGAGGTCGAGGTTCGCGCGGATTTCGTAGCCCACGCACCCCGTCAAGGGGCACCCCATCCCCGGTATCGCGTTCAAGAACGCGGCCAGGTAGTTGGTCCGATCCCCGGAGGCCACCGTGCCGTCAGCGTTGAGGTCCCACCGGATGGCGTTGAGTTCGGCAAGGTCGGTGACTTCGATGTAGCCGTCGTCGTCGGTGTCATGATCATCGCCGACGCCGACGTTGACGGTGCTTGACCAGTCTCCTTGCTTGGTGCTGCTGGCCCTGGCGCGGATGCGGACGTTGTACGTATTGGACGCGCTGACGCCCTCGATGTCGTCCGTCACGGTGGCGATGGCGATGTTGTCCGAGAAGGTCGTCCACGTGCTGGTCGTGCTGATCTTGTACTGGAGGTCGTAGCCGTCCGTCGCGTCCGCGTTGCGCGTGTTCACCGCGTTCGGCGCGTCCCAACTCACCGTGATGTCATACGTGTTGTCGCCCTGCTTGGCCGCCGTTGCCGTCACGCCCGTCACGTCATGGATTTCATCATCCTGGATAGCGATGGTGTCCGACGTGCCAAAGGTGACGGAGTTGGCAGGCGTGACGACGGCATCCGTCAGATCGGCGCTGACGTCCCCGTCCTTGGCGCTGTTGCCGGTAGCGGTGAACGTGCCGGTGTTGGACGTGTCGCCCTTGGAGATCGTGATGTCATAGGAGTAGCGCGACGAGGACGGACTGACGATCCGCACGTCATAATTCCTGGTGTCCGAGCCCATGGAGGCGGTGAGCGTGGTAGTTGAGCCTTCCGCGACGGTTGTGGACGCGGCGGTGATGGTGAGCGTCACGGGCTGCTGGTCACCCGGCACCGGCGTCGTTCCGCCCTGCGGCGCGAAGCTGAGGACAGGGAACTGGCTGCTCGTCCCAAAGTTCCAGGGGGTGTCGGTCGTTCCATCGCCGTCGATGTCGGTGTCGTCCCACGTTGAATAGATGCCGGTGCTCCCATAGTCGGTGGGGGTCTTCAGCTCCGTCTCGGTCTTGGTCCGGGCGCTAGGGTTCGTAATGTTTGAGGAGAAGGTAGTCACCGTGCCGCTGCCGTAAATGGCCGTGAGGGTGGAGCCTGTGCAGTTGACGACGGTCGACGTGCTGCAGGCCGCGGCGCTGCTAAAGAAGTTGGTGCGGAAGTTGCCGAGGTTCGTGCCTCCGGGATGGCCAACCGCGCCGGTGGCATAGGCGGCGCGGACCACGCCGCCGGAGTCCACTTGGCCGACGAGACCGCCGCCTGCGGTGTACCCGAGGGGATCAGTGGTCGTGCCGGCGGTGTTGTTGTTCTCCGAGGCCGTCACGCTGCCCCACGCGTACGCCGCTTCGACGGTTCCCCCGACCCTGCCCACCAGCCCGCCAACATACCTGCGCCCCTGGTCGTCCCAGTTGCTGCCGCTCGACTTGAAAGTAACGGCGCCGGCGGCGTACGAGGCGATGACCTTGCCGCCGGACTTGACGTAGCCGACCAGCCCGCCCACCGCGTACTCCTGCTTCGTGTTGGTTGCGGACGCGCCGCCGGTGGCGGTCACCACCGCGTGGGAGCTTGAACCGGAGACCGTTCCGCCGCTCTCCACGATGTTCACCAGCGCCCCGATGCCCTTGTCGTCGCCGCCGTCCCCAGCGACCGTCACCGTGCCCTCGACGCTGACGCTCGTGACCTTGCCCGACACTGTGTCCGCGAGAATCGCGGATTGAGCCCCGCTGGTGTGGCCGGTCTTGACGTGAAGCTGCTTGATCTCGCCGGATGACCCGATGGTCTCAAAGAGCGGACGCCTGTCATTGTTGGTGATGGTGTTGTTGTTGCCGTGGAAAGTCGCAGTAAAGGTGCCGGGAACCAGGTAGTTCGTCCCCGCGTTCGTCGGACTCGCCGTAATCGTCAGATCAGAGTTGATCTCATAGCCGACGCAGCCGCCTGTACACGTCGGGTTGCTGCCGCCGAACGCGGTTTGGTACGTGCTCGCGTTGGACTCTGGCGTGCCGTTGCCGTCCAGGTCCCACTGCATGGCGATGAACTGCGCCTCAGTGGTCACGTCGATGAGCGTCGCGCTCGCGGCGGCCCTCGCTCCCTCCTCCTGCTGCGATTGCGCGAAGGCGATCTCCGGCTCCGGGGTGGGCGCGGGAGTGGGAGTCGGCGCCGGCGACGGTTCCGGCGGCACGGGCGGCGTGTACGGCGGGCTCGATTCGGAGTTGCGCCAGCCGCTGAAACCGCCCGCGTTGCGCGCGCGCACCGCGACGATGTACGCGGCGTCGTTCGCTATTCCTTTAATAGTGATGGCCGTCTCGGCGTGGTCGAACGCCGCCAGGCTCCAGCTCGCCGCCCCGTCCGCGCTGTGCGTGACGTGGTAGAAAGTCCGCGCCCGCAACGGCGGGCCATGAGGCCGTGAGTTCGCCGTCGCCGCGCGACACCGTGACGGACGAGGGGGCGGGCGGCGGCGTGGCGAACGGCGGCGCGGCGTCGGAATTGACCCATTCGCCCGCGGCGCCGCCGGAGACCGCCTGCACGGCGGCGTAATACGTCGTGGCGTTGTTCACCCCGTTCACGGTGGCGGATGTGCCGATGACCCCGGTTCGGACGCGCGTCCAGCTATTCTTGGCGTCGTCGCTGGTGTTAACGTTGTAGGAGTCCGCGCCGTCCACCGCGAGCCAGTCAACGATCAGCGTGCCGTCGCCCCTGCTGACCGTGACGTCGGGCTCCGACGCGCTGCCCTGGTAGGCAAAAGAGGGCGATGCCGCCAAAAGGAGCAATGCCACAGCCGCGACCACCAGCAAGTTCGTCCTGCGAACACGGCTTAACCGCGCCACAGCGCGACCTCGCCGGTTTAAACCCCGGTTTGATCCGCGCAAACGGGTATACTCCTCCCCACCAGAGGCTGATTCCAATTGACAAGCATAGTGGGGCGGCGGTGATATAGGGGTGATAAAACGGGCTGTTTCGGTTATAATGGAATGACATCAGGCGAAATTGGGCGGTTTGGCGCCGCGAACTCCGTTCAGATGCGCGCCAAAATGCGGAGGTGAACAGTGGCTCAGACAGAAAATGAGGCCCCCCGGGCGGCGGCTCTCCAGGAACGGCTGACACGCTTGAGCGAGGCAAGCCTCAGCATCAACGACAGCCTTGATCCGGACGCGATATTGCAGAGGGCGCTGGACAGCGCGCGATCCCTGACGGGCGCGCGGTTCGGCGTGCTGACAACGCTCGATGAGTCCGGCCAGCCGAGGGACTTCCTCGCGTCCGGGCTGACCCCGGAAGAGGCGCAGGGGCTGATGGACATGCCCGGCGGCATGGAGTTCTTCGCGTATTTGCGAACGCTGCCAGGGCCGCTGCGCGTCGCCGACTTCGCGGAGCACGTGCGCGCCCTGGGCCTGCCCGATTTCCGCCCGCCCACGCCCATGAGCTCCTTCCTCACCGTCCCCATACGCCACCGCGGCGACGAGGTCGGCAGCATCCACATCGCCAACGCCGAGCCGGGCAAGGAGTTCTCCCGCGAGGACGAGGAGACCCTGGTCATGTTCGCGTCCCAGGCCGCGATGGTCATCGCCAACGCCCGCCGCTACCGCGAGGAGCATCGCTCCCGCACCTCACTGGAGGCGCTGGTGGAAACCTCTCCGGTGGGCGTCGCCGTCTTCGACGCCCGCACCGGCGTGCCGGCGTCCCTCAATAAGGAGATGATGCGTATCGTTGACGCGCTGCGCGAGCCCAACCAGACGCCGGCGGAACTCCTGGAGACGATGACCTGCCGCCGCGCGGACGGGCGCGAGCACTCCCTCAAGGAGTGGCCGCTGTCCGAGGCGCTGGCCGTGGGCGAGACCGTGCGCGCGGAGGAGATCCTGCTCAGCGTGCCGGACGGCCGGCGCCTACCTGCTCGAACGCGCGGGCGCCGGCGCCTGAGCGCACGGCCGGGTGCGGCAGCGCCGCGCCGGCCTCGCGGCGGTCCCGCCGGGCGGCGATGCGGTATGATGCGTGGCTGCGCTGCTTCCGGTGCGGCGCACAGGGAACGATGAGCTTGCGCATCGTGATCGTGGGCTACGGCCCATGGGCAAGACGGTCGAGCGGCTGTGCGACTCGTACGGCTGCGAGGTCGTCGAGCGGCTCGACATCCACAACAACGCGGCGGGCGAAGGGATCGACGCGGCGCGCCTGCCCGCCGCCGACGTGGCGATCGACTTCTCGACGGCCGACGCCCTGCTCACCAACCTGCCGCGGCTGGCCGCCGCGGGCCTGAACGCCGTGGTGGGCACGACCGGCTGGAACGACCACGAGGCGCGCATGAAGACGATCGTGGCGGACGCCGGCATCGGGGTGGTCGCCGCGGCGAACTTCTCGCTCGGCGTCAACGTGTTCCAGGTCATAGCCGAGCGCGCGGCGCAGCTCCTGCAGCCGCTCGACGAGTTCGGGGCGTGGATCCACGAGTCGCACCACGCCGCCAAGATCGACGCGCCGTCGGGCACGGCGCTCGCGCTGCGGGACGGCATGCGCCGGTCCGGGTACGATGCGGCCATCGACATGGCGTCGACCCGCGCCGGGTCGTCCCCCGGCACGCATACCGTCGGCTTCGACGGCCCGTTCGAGGCGCTGTCGCTGACGCATGCGGCGCGCGACCGGGCCACGTTCGCGCACGGCGCCATCGCCGCCGCGCGCTGGGTGCACGGCAAGCGCGGCTGGTTCACCATGCGCGACGTCCTGGGACTGGAACCGTAGGCCATGGACGCAACCTGGCGCGGCTGCGGCACGGCGCTGGTCACGCCGTTCAGCGCCGGCGGCGAGCTGGACGAAGCCGCCGTGCGGCGGCTGGCGCGGCGGCAGATCGACGCCGGCGTGCACTTCCTCGTGCCGTGCGGCACCACCGGCGAGAGCCCCACCCTGACGCACGCCGAGAAGCTGCGCGTGGTGGAGATCGTGGTCGACGAAGCCGGCGGCGCCGTGCCGGTGCTGGCGGGGGCCGGCGGCTACGACACGCGCTCGGCCGCAGCGCTGGCGCGGGAGCTGGCGGCGCTCGGCGCGGACGGGCTGCTGTCGGTGACGCCGTACTACAACAAGCCGACCCAGGAGGGCCTGTACCGGCACTTCCGGACCATCGCGGACGGCGTCGATCGGCCGCTGGTGCTCTACAACGTGCCGAGCCGGACCGGCTGCAACATCAGTCCGCCCACGCTCATGCGCCTGGCGGCGGCCGGCAACGTCGCCGGGGTCAAGGAAGCGTCGGGCGACCTCGGGCAGATGTGCGAGATCTGCCGCACGGCGCCCGGCGGCTTCGCCGTGCTCTCCGGGGACGACGCCTTCACGCTCGCGCTGCTGGCGCTCGGCGGGCGCGGCGTGATCTCCGTCGTCGCGAACGAGGCGCCGGCGGCGATGGCGGAGCTGGTCGAGCGGGGCCTGGACGGCGACTTCACCGCCGCGCGGGCGGCGCACGAGCGGCTGCTGCCGCTGATGCAGGTGAACTTCATCGAGTCCAACCCGATCCCGGTCAAGGCCGCGATGGAGGCGATGGGTCTCGCGCCGGCGCACTACCGGCTGCCCCTGTCGCCGCCCGCGCTGGCGGCGCGGGAACGCATCGCCGCCGTGGTCTCCGAGCTGGGCCTGGCGGGTGACATGGAAACGGCGGGAAGATCGTGAGCAGCGCGCAGACGGCGGAGCTGGCGGAGGAGATTCGGCAGCTCGCGGAGCTGGCGGACGGCGGCGGGCGGCAGCGGGCCCGGGCGGCGTTCGAGCGGCTGCGGGAGGAGTTGTCGGCCGGCCGCGTGCGCGCCGCCGAGCCGGACGCCGCGGCGCCGACCGGCTGGCGCGTCAACGCCTGGGTCAAGCAGGGCATCCTGCTCGGCTTCCGCTCCGGCGACATCGCCCCCTACCCCGCGGCGAGCGCCGAACAGCCCTATCTCGACAAGGACACGCTGCCGCTCAAGCGCCTCGACGGCGCGTCGAAGGTGCGGCTCGTGCCGGGCGGATCCTCGATCCGGGACGGGGCGTACATCGGCGCCGGCGTCATCTGCATGCCGCCGATGTACGTCAACATCGGCGCCTACGTGGGCGGCGGCAGCCTGATCGACTCGCATGCCCTCGTGGGGTCGTGCGCGCAGGTCGGCAGCCGCGTGCACGTCAGCGCCGCGGCGCAGATCGGGGGCGTCCTGGAGCCGGTCGGCGCGCTGCCGGTCATCGTCGAGGACGACGTGCTGGTCGGCGGCAACACCGGCCTGTACGAAGGGGCGGTGGTGCGCCGCCGGGCCGTCATCGCCGCGGGCACCGTGCTGACCGGTTCGACGCCGGTCTACGACCTGCCCAACCGGCGCCTGATCAAGCCCGGCCAGGGGCAGCCGGTCGTCATCCCCGAGGGCGCCGTCGTCGTGCCCGGGGCGCGGGCCGTGACCGCGCCGGCCGGCCGGGAATGGGGGCTGTCGCTCGCCACGCCGGTCATCGTGAAGTACCGCGATGACCGCACCGACACGCGCACAGGACTAGAGGCATGGCTGCGGTAGACCTCGTGCGCCTCGCGCGCACGCTGATCGACATCGACTCGACCACCGGCAAGGAAGCCGATGCGGCCGGCTGGCTGGCGCGCTGGCTGCGCCGGCGCGGCTACGACGTCGTGGAGCAGCCGGTGACGGCGCGGCGCTTCAACGTGTACGCCACGCTCGATCCGCCGGAAGTCGTGCTGTCCACGCACATCGACTGCGTGCCCCCGTTCTTTTCGAGCCGCGAGGAGAACGGCCGCCTCTACGGCCGCGGCGCCTGCGACGCGAAGGGGATACTGGCCGCGCAGATGGCCGCGCTGGAGCGGCTGCGCGACAGCGGCGAGCGCCGGGTCGGACTGCTCGTCGTCGTCGGCGAGGAGCGCGGCAGCCACGGCGCCCGCGCCGCCAACAAGCGCGCGCCGGGCTCGCGCTACCTCATCAACGGCGAGCCGACCGACAACCGCCTGGCCACCGCCACCAAGGGCGTCTACCGGGTCCGGCTCTCCACGTCCGGCCGGGCCGCGCACTCCGCCTATCCAGAGCTGGGCGAGTCCGCCGTCGAGAAGCTCGTCGACGCGCTCGTTGCGCTGCGGAGCCTGGAGCTGCCGGCCGACCCCGTCCTGGGCGATACGACCTACACCGTCGGGATGCTGTCCGGCGGCGTGGCGCCGAACGTCGTGCCGCCCGCGGCCGAGGCGGACGTCAACTTCCGCACCGTGGGACCCACCGAGCGCCTGCGCGAGCGGCTGGCGCTGCTGCCGGGAACCGTCTCCATCGACGACGTCGTGATAGTGCCGCCCGTGCGGCTGACGACCGTGCCCGGCTTCGACACCGCGGTCTTCTCGTTCACGACCGACATCCCGTTCCTCGACGCGTGGGGCAAGCCGCTGCTGCTCGGCCCCGGCTCCGTGCACGTGGCCCACAGCGCGGAGGAGCACGTGAAGATCGACGAGCTGCAGCACTCGGTCAACCTCTACGAGAAGCTCGCCCGCGAGTTGCTGGCCGGCGACGGCTGATGGCATGAGCCGATGGCGCTGCTCGACGGCCACGAGGAACCGCCGCCCGCGCGCCGCCGCTGGCCGTACTGGCTGATCGCGGTCGTTCTCGCGGCCGCCGCGGCCTGGCTGCTGGTTCCCCGGCTGCTGCCGCCGGCGCCGGACGCCGACAGCACCGCCCCGGCCGCAGCGCCTGCCCCCGCCCCCGCGGCGCCGGACGCGCCGGAAGCCGTAACCGCCGAAGCGCCCGATCCGGAACCCGCCGCGCCGGAGCCGGAGCCCGAACCGGCTGCCGAGCCCGAGCCGCCGGCGCCCGATCCTCCCCCGCCGCCCCCAATCGTGCTGCGCGTAACGAGCGACGTCGACGGCGCGGACGTCTTCATCGACCGGCAGCACGTGGGCACGACGCCGTTCGAGTCGAATGCCGTCGAGCCGGGCCGCTACCGCATCAACGTCGCGGCCACGGGCTACGAGACCTACGCGGCGGACGTGGAGATCACCGGCGACCTGACCTCCGTGGAGGCGGTGTTCCGGCTGGTGCGCCTGGACGAGCGTATCCCGGTCGTCCACAGGCACCGCTTCGGCGACTGCCAGGGCGAGCTGCTGGCGAGCACGAGCGGCATCACCTACCGCACCGACGACGACGATGCGTTCGAGGTCGGCCTCGACGACCTGGAGGAATTCGAGGTCGACTACCTGGAGCACAACCTGCGCATCAAGGTGCGCGGCGGCCGCACCTACAACTTCACCGACCGCCAGGACAACGCCGACGCCCTGTTCGTCTTCCACCGCGAGGTCGAGCAAGCCCGCGAGCGCCTCGCCCGCGGCGACCTGCCGGCGCCATAGACGAACGGACGGACGTATCATTTCCACGGATGATCTCTTCAGTCATTACGTCTCTTCGGCACCTTGTTGGTCTTCGCGCCACGTTGCCGCGCCACTTCGCGGAACCGATGAGCATTGAGGGTCCACCATGGATCCACGCTAACCCTTTTAATAGCAACATGTTGTACTGTAACCGTCACCCGCGTTCCCCGGTGGTGCCCCCCCAACCTGCACTGGACTGTACCGCACGGCAGCAGCCCGTCGCGGACCGGTTCCCTGCTACTGAACCTCAATCAACCACACCCTACCCGCCATCTTCCATGACCATCGCTCGTCCAACGGCCGCGCATCGGACTCCCGACACACCGCCCGATTCCGCTCCGTCGGACGCCAGTGCAGGCGGCACACTTTCACCTGCCTCTGCCCGTGCGCGACCGCAACCGCATGGCTCTCTATTCCATAGCCCCGCACTCAAGTGGGACCACGGTGCGCGACTCACCCGGTAGAAGTCGCCCCAGCTTGTCGCCGACCCGTCAGTCGGCTACTCTTGATCAGAGTGACCGGTCGGTACCCGGCCCCAAAAAACCGTATTCCCCAATGCGATCCCTCAGAAAGTGGTGGGCGCCGTTATCGGCGGTTCTCGTGTCCATCGCTGGCATCTGCCTAGCCTACTACGGATGGGATTGGCTGACCGAATCCGGAAGCGAGACACACAGCGCGACAGTTCGCAACGTCGTCTTAGGCATCGCCGCGCCGGTAACTCTGCTGCTGGCAATTTGGCGTAGCCTTGTCGCAGAGCGACAAGCTGACACAGCGCAGCGTAGTCTGCATGATGAGATGTATCGAGCGGCCGCCGGCATGCTTGACCACAGGCAGCTATTCGTCCGCTTGGGCGCCATCGACACCCTGCTACGCCTTGCCAGGACTTATCCCGCGGATTTCCACCTACGCGGTGTGCGTCTCCTGGCGGCCTTTGTTCGCCATCCGCCAACCCAGGAGGAGAAGGCACCCGGCGACCGCGTCCGAGAGGACGTTCAGACGATTCTCGTATTCTTCGGCGCACGGTCGACGGAAGCCCACGAACTCGAAGACAAAGCCGATTTCATCATTGACCTGCAAGGATCAGATCTCAGTCACATCTGGCTCCCACGGGGGGCAAACCTCAAGCGAATCAGACTGGCACGCTGCAACCTGTCCGATGCGGTGCTCAATGGAGTTACCGGCCTTACGCAAAATCGGATCCAAGGCTCGACTGCCGCCCCGACGCAGCCTCCCAGCTTCCGGGACGCGATTGACTGCGAGACAGGACTGCCCCTGATATGGCCCCCGGATAGCCCTACCGGATAGACGACAACAACACCGCGTCGTCGATCATTGATGTTCCGATGCGCTGCTAGCCAACCCGCCACGGCCGTGGTCCCTTCCTTGCAGGCGATGTGGCCTTGGCCGCTCCACTTGCCTCCCTGTAGGTCTTTGATGTCAAAGGTCCGCAGCGAGGCTTTCTATATGTTCCGAGACCGCCTTGGATATCGTTTCATCGGAGTACCCTTTCTTTATAAGGGCGTCCTTTTTGACTGTCGCTTCCGGGTCTCCTCCGAAAAATGCTTCGCAGTAGGCTCTGAACTCGGGCTCTTCATGAAGCATGCTCGCATTCTTGCGCAGTTGTTCCGAGAGCTTTTCTCTACTGAGCCCCTTGGCCTTCATCATCGATCTTAGCGTCGTTTTGTTGTCCGTAAAGAACTTCTGAAATTCCTGTCTGTCAAATTCAATCAGTTCAATTGCATTTTTCCGGCATGGGTTATTTGTATACGAGGTCAACAGTCTTGCAAGATCGTTTGGAATGACTCCTCCTGCAAACGCGTGCACCAACAGGTCGGCTGCGAACGTGAAGTCACAGTTCGAGAAGATATCGTCCCAATATCTTCTTTTCTTTAGTCCGAACAAGTCCACTTTTTTGACCGTTGGCACTCAGCAAAAGACGGTCGAAGGCGCGCCTGAGGTGTCCTTAGTCGGCAGCGATCCGTCCGGCGATG
>CAXXET010000008.1:0-240117 GCA_963666115.2 Dehalococcoidia bacterium
TTCCACGGTTCGCCGTCACGTCGCCCGTCGCGTAGCTGGCCGTGATCGTGTCGCTCGTGTCGTTCAGTCCGACCAGCCCGCCCGCGTAGCCCTCATTCCCGTTGTGCGACGCGACGGTCACGACGGCGCGGGAGTAGGTTGAGCGAATCGTGCCGTCGTTCCAGCCGACAAGCCCGCCCGCGTACGCCGTCTTGTCCGGGCCTGTGCTTGTCACGTTCGCCGTCACCGCGCCCAGCGACCATGATTCGGTGATCGTGCCGCTGTTCTTGCCCGCCAGCGCGCCCGCGTACACCGCGTCGCCCGTCGTGCTGCCGGTCACGGATGCGTCTGTGACCGCCACGTTGCTCACGGTCGCCGTGGAGCCGAGGACGCCAAACAGTCCCGCGTAGGAGGAGCCGCTCGTGGACGACAGGTTCACGTGCAAATTGGTGATGGTGTACGGCCCGCCGTCGCCCGTCGCGTCCGTATCGTTGTTGCCGTCGAAATCGCCCGTATACGCCGTCGTTCCGTCGCCAAGCGTCGTCCAGCCCGCGCCGCTGTTCCAGTACGCGTCGCCGTCGTTGGGCCCGCCGCTGTTGTTGGTATCGAAGTCAAGATTCGCCCGCAGCTCGTAGCCCGTGCAGTCCGCGTTGCCCGTGTCCTGGTGCGTGGACGTGCCGGCGATGCCCTCGTTGCAGCCCATGTTGTCTTCCGCGTTCGGGAACGCCGAGGTGTAATTCGACGAATTGGCAGAGACGGGATCGCCGTCGCCGTCCAGGTCCCACCGGATCGCGTTCAGTTGCGCCAGGCTGTTCACCTCGATCAGCCCGTCGTTGTCCGCGTCGTAGTCTGTCTTGCTGGTCGTCGTGCTCGCCACGTCCGACGGCGGCGCGTCGATCTCGCCCGTCCTGGTGCTGATGACGCGCACGTAGTACGTCGTGTTCGCCGTCAGCGCGGGCGTCGGATTGATGGTATAGGTCACCGAGGCGCCGGTCAGGGTCGTCGCCTCCGATGCGCCCGTCCACGCGGTTGACGACGTGCTGTTCCACTGGACCCTGTACCCCGTCGCGCCCGCCGCCACCGACCAGTCCACCCGGATCGTCGTGCCGTCCACCGTCAGCCGGACGTCCGCCGCCTTGGCCACGTTGTCGTCGTCGTTGACGGTGATGGTGACCGATGCCGTGGGCGAGAAGACCCTGCTGATGGCGTGCGAGTCGGCGCTCGTCGCGGCGAGGGAGATGCTGCGGGAATCGGGGCTGGTCTGGTTGACCGTATCGTCCACCGCCGTCAGCGTCACCGTTGCCGGCGATGCCGTCGTGGAGCCTGCGGCAAAGGTGACCGTCGTCGCGGAGAGCGTATGCGTGGCGCCGCTGCCCGTGACGGGAGTGGGCAGCGTCACCGTCACGTCGTCCTCCCAGGCGTGGCTGATGGACGGGGTGATGGTGGTCGTGTTGGAGCGGCTCAAACCCGTGTCCGCCCGCTCCCAGATGGAGTTGGCCGAGACCGTGAGGGTCACGGTGTTGCGCTGCTTGGTCAGCACGTGGCTGCCGTAGTCAAGCACGGGGTACTGGCTCGCCGTGCCGAAGTTCCACGGATCGTCGTTCCCCGCCGCGCCGTCCACGTTCGCGTTCCAGTTGGCGTAGATGCTGCTGCCGTACGCCGTCGGCGTCTTCAATTCGCTGGTGGTCTTGCCCTCCGGCGCGTTGCTGTCCACGTCGTCCGCGATGCTTGAGGTCGTCGCGTCCCAATAGCTGTCCGTTATCGTGGTTCCGGTGGAGTTCGTGTAGCCCACAAGCCCGCCCGTGCGGTCCGTGGCGCCGGTGCCGCCGATGGCGTTGGCCGTGCCGGTGGAGTAGGAAGCCGTGATGCTTCCGGCCTGCAGGTGGCCGACCAGGCCGCCCGTGGTCAGGATGGCGGACGGGGATGATGTCTTGGTCTCGGCGGTGGCGTGGGAGTAGGTGGCCGTGACGCTCCCCGCGTTCTGGTAGCCCAGCAGGCCGCCGGCGTAGGGCGTCGGGCTGGTGGTTGACCTGCTGTCGGCGACGATGGCCCCGGCCGTGTAGGATGCGGCAATCGAGCCGCCGGTGTCCTGGTGGCCTGCGATGCCGCCGGCGTAGGCGGAGAGGCTGGCCGTCGTGCTCTTCTGCTCCGCCGTCACGTCCGCGCGGGAGTAGCTGCCGATGATGCTGCCCGTGTTCTGTCCCGCCAGGCCGCCCGCGTAGGCGTGTTTCTCATTGTTGTTGGCCGTGTTCTCGCTCTGGACGGCCTTCACCGCGCCCAGGACGTAGCCGCCCGTGATCGCGCCCGCGCTCGTGCCCGCGATGCCGCCCGCGAACACGTCTGCGGGCGTGGACTCCGTGGCGTTGGTCGTCACAGTCACCGACACGCCCTCCAGGCGGAGGTTCTTGACCGCCGCGCCGCTGCCCAATTGGGCGAACAGTCCGGCATGGGCCACGGTCGTCGAGCCGCTGCGGTTGATATGCAGGTTGGAGATGACGTAGGACGTGCCGGCGCCGGTTCCGCCGTCGAAATCGCCCGTGTAGGCGCTGCTGGTCGTGCTCCCCGCCGTCGCGCCGATGGGCAGCCAGCCCTGGCCGCTGTTCCAGTACGCGTCTCCGCTGTTCGGGCCGCCGCTGCTGTTCGTGTCGAAGTCCAGGTCTGCCGCCAGTTCGTACCCGTCGCACGCCAGGTTGCCCGTGCCTGACTGGATCGTCACGACCCCTTCGTTGCAGCCCATGTTGTCTTCCGCGTTCGGGAACGCAGTGGTGTAATCGCTCGCGTTGCCGGACGCGGGGACGCCGTTCCCGTCCAAATCCCACCGCATCGCGTTCAACTGCGCCAGCGTCGTGATCTCGATCAGCCCGTCGTTGTCCGCGTCATAGTCCACCGTGTTCGCGCCGTGCGTCGTCGTGGCGACCACGTCCGATGGCGGCGCGTCGAGTTCGCTCGTCCTGGTGCTGATGACGCGGACGTAGTACTTCGTATTGGCCGTGAGCCCGCTCGTGATCTTGTGCGTGGTTGTGCTGCCGCTTGTGATAGTCGCCGTTCCGGTGGGAGTGGCCCAGCCGGCGGTTGTATTGGCAGTGGTCCACTGGACCGTGTAGCCCGTCGCGCCCGTCGCCGCCGTCCAGTCCACCTGGATATTCGTGCCGTTCACCGAGAGCTTGACGCCGGTGGCCTTTGACACGTTGTCATCATCGTTGATGGTGATGGTGGCGTTGGTAACCGTTACGGCGATGGCGTGGGAATCAGCCGAGGTTGTAGAGAGGGACACGCTCCGCGAGTCCGGGCTGGTCTGGTTGGTGCTGTCGTCCACCGCCGTCAGCGTCACCGTTCCGCTTGTTGACCCCGCCGTGATGGAAATAGTCGCGCTCCCCAGGGTGTACAGCCCGGAGACGGCGGCGGGCGGCGTGACGGTCACGTCGTCCTCCCAGGCATGGCCGAGGGTGGCGGTGATGGTGGTCGCGTTGACGCGGCTCAGGCCCGTGTCCGCCCTCTCCCAGATGGTGGTCGGCGAGGCGGTGATGGTGAGAGTGTTGCGCTGCTTGGTCAGCACGTGGCTGCCGTAGTCCAGGACCGGGTACTGGCTCGCCGTGCCGAAGTCCCACGGGTCATCGTTCGCGCTGGTTCCGCCAACGTCCACGTCCCAGTTGGCGTAGATGCCCGTCTCCGTCGTTGGCGTCTGCAGCTCGCTGGTTGTCTTGCCCTCCGGCGCGGCGTTGCCGCTGTCGTCGGCGATGCCGGACGTGGCCGTGTCCCAATAGCTGTCCGAGATCGTTCCGGCGTTGCTGCCGGAGAACCCGCCCGTGGTGGCCGTGCCCGTGCTCTCCGCCGTCGCGGACTGCGCGCCCAGCGAGTAGCCGGCCGTAATGGTCGCGCCGGACGCGTTCTCCGCCACAAGCCCGCCCATGTCCGTGTTCAGGCCGACCGCCGTGCCGTCGCCGATGGCGTAGGACGCGGTGATGGTTCCCTTGTTGATCGCGGCCAACCCGCCCGTGTGGGAGTCGTTGGCGGCGGTGCCGGTGGTATCGGTTCCCCGGTTCGCCGTCACGCTGCCCGTCGCGTAGCTGGCCGTGATCGTGTCGCTCGTGTCGTTCAGTCCGACCAGGCCGCCCGCGTACCCCTCATTCCCGTTGTGAGACGCGGCGGTCACGGCGGCGCGGGAGTAGGTTGAGCGGATCGTGCCGTCGTTCCAACCGGCCAGCCCGCCCGCGTGCGCCGTCTTGTCCGGGCCTGTGCTTGTCACGTTCGCCGTCACCGCGCCCAGCGACCACGACTCGGTTATCGTGCCGCTGTTCTTGCCCGCCAGCGCGCCCGCGTATACCGCGTCCCCGGTCGTGGCGCCCGTCACGGACACGCCCGTCAACGCCGCGTTGCTCACGCTCGCCCCCGAGCCGAGGACGCCGAACAGTCCCGCGTAGGAGGAGCCGCTCGTGGACGACAGGTTCACGTGCAGGTTGGCGATGGTGTACGGCCCGCCATCGCCCGTCGAATCGCTGTCGTTATTGCCGTCGAAATCGCCCGTATACGCCGTCGTGCCGTCGCCGATGGGTGTCCAGCCCGCGCCGCTGTTGTAGTACGTGTCGTCCGTGCGGTCTCCCGCCGTCCCCGTGTCGAAGTCAAGATTCGCCCGCAGCTCATAGCCGTCGCAGGCGAGGTTGTTGGGGCCTGCCGCGATGCTTGCGACTCCCTCGTTGCAGCCCATGTTGACTTCCGCGTTCGGGAACGCCGTGGTGTAATCGCTCGCGTTGCCAGACGCGGCGACGCCGTTGCCGTCCAAATCCCACCGCATCGCGTTCAACTGCGCCAGCGTCGTGATCTCGATCAGCCCGTCGTTGTCCGCGTCATAGTCCACCGTGTTCGCGCCGTGCGTCGTCGTGTCCGCCACGTCCGAGGGCGGGGAATCGTCCACGCTGCTCTTTGTGGCGATGACGCGGACGTAGTACTGGGTGTTGGTCGTCAGCGCGGTTGTGGGGTTGATGACGTAGGTGACGGGCAGGGGGTTGCCGGAGACGGTTCCCTGCTGCGCTGCCGGGATGGTGCCCCAGCCGGAGTTCGCGGTGTTCCACTCCACCCGGTAGCCGGTGGGCGTGCCGGTGGTGGGCGCCGTCCAGTCCGCCTGGATCTTCGTCCCGTCCACGGACAGCTTCAGCCCCGTCGGCTTGCTGAACTCATCGTCGTTGGTGATGGTCAGCGTGGGAGGGCTTGTCCCGCTGCTGACCCACGTGTCCGTCGTGGTGGTTGCGCCCACCTTCGCCGGGTGCGTGCTCAGGGACATCGTCTTGGTGTAGTCGGCTGCGATCGCCTTGTTGTTGACTGCCGTAAGCGTCTGCGTGCCGATCCGCGACCCCTCTGCGATGGTAATGTCGCTCACCGTGTACGCGGCGGTGTCCTGCGGAACTGCCACGGTCAGCGACGTGTTCCAGTCCGTGGTGGACTGTGCCGCAACCGTGGACGTTGTCGCGCCGCCCACGCTCTCATAGATGGTCGCGGGAGTCAGCGTCAACGATATGACGGGCCGCTGGGCCACGGGGCTCAGGGGGGAGTAGTCCAGCGCCGGGTATTGGTTGGCTGTGCCGAAGTCCCACGGCTGGTCGCCGCCGGTGGCTGCGTTGTTGTCATTGTCCGCGTCATCGATGTCGATGTCCCATGCGGTAAAGATTGCTGTGCCGCTGTTGTTCGTCGTGCTGCTGTACGACGTGGGACCTTGAAGCTGCGACGTGGTCTTGGCAGTGCCCTCGCCCCTGTCCGTGCGCCCGTCGGTTTCGGAGTTGTAGTAGGACGCGGTGGTCGTGCCGGTGTTCTTGTAGCCGACCAGTCCGCCCGTGTTGGTCGTGGACTGGGAGACGGCCCCTGTGGCGAAGCTGTATTCGATATTCCCGCGTTGGTACCCAACGAGGCCGCCCTCATAGGCGGTGCCGGCGGAGGCCGTGACCCCGCCGCGGGCATAGCTGGCCCTGATGGTCGAGTTCGTGCTTGACTCCCCTGCCAGTCCGCCGGCCATGGCAAAGTCGCTGCTGGGAGCGGTGGCCGAGACCGCGCCGGCGGCGTAGCTGATGACCACGAGGGTTGCCGACGGGCTCGACGTTTTCTCGCCCACCGCGCCCAACAGCCCGCCCGCCATGGTCGTGGTGGTCGTGGCGCTCGACTCCTTGGCCACGGCCGTCACGTCCGCCCATGAATAGCTGGCCGCTATCGCGCTCCCTTCGGCGATGCCCGCGAGCCCGCCCGTGAACAGGTACTTGCTGCCGCCCGCGAACGTGGCGTCGGATGATATATCCCCCCGTCGTGTAGACGCCCGTGATCTCGTGCGTGCCTGCGACCCTTGTGCCGCCCGTGTAAATCCTGCCCGCCAGCCCGCCGACGTAGACGTGTCCGCTGCTGGTGGTCGTCAGCGTGATGTCCACGTTCGTGACGCCCAGGTTTTGGATCGTCGCGTCCCTGGTGTAGCCGAAGAGCCCCGCGTAGCTGCCGGACGTGCGGTTGATGAACAGGTTGTCTATGGTGTATCCCCCGCCGTCGAATATGGCGGCGTAGAACGATGTGCCGCTCGTCCCGCCGATGGGGTTCCAGCCCAGCCCGCCGTTCCAGATGATGCCGTCCTCGCCGCTGTCCTTCGTGCCGGTTGCCGTTCAGGTCAACGTAGTCCAGGGCGCTGATCGTTTCGTCGCCGTTGGTATCGAAGTCCAGGTTGTTGGAGAGTTCGTAGCCCTCGCAAACCCGGTTGGCGGGGAGAGCCTCGTTCTCCTTGCAGCCCATCTTGTCATGAGCCGTCGGGAATGCCGCTTCGTAGTTGGTCCGATCGCCCGAGGCGACCACCCCGTTGCCGTCCAGGTCCCAGCGGATCGCGTTCAACTGCCTCAGCGTCGTGATCTCGATCAGCCCGTCGTCGTCCGCGTCGTAGTCCTTGCCGGGGCTGATCGGGGTGGCGGTGGCCCATGCGCTGTCGTCATAGCCCGCCTTGGTGGCGGCCAGCCGGAAGTCGTACACCAAATTGTGGCTCAGGGAGCTTATCGTCGAGGGGCTGGTCGTATCGAACGCGGCGGTCCACGTGGTGGCGGTGGAGAGCTTGTATTCCAGCTTGTAGCCCGTGGCGCCGGTCACCGCAGGCCAGGTCACGGTGATGGACGTGTAGTTGGCCCCCTCGGTGAGGGTCATCACCGGAGTAGCCAGGGTGTCCTCGTCCTTGATGGTCACCGACGCGCTCGTGATCGTCACCCAGTTCTCCTGGGTCTCGCCTCCCACCGTCACCGCGAGGTCGGACGCGTCCGTCTTGTTGTTCACCGCCGTCAGCGTCGTCGTGCCGGTGGTGGACCCCGCCGCAATGGTGAGAGACGGCGCGCCCAGCGTGTACACGGCCAGGTCGGCGTCCAGCTCGATGCTCACCGCCACCTCCTGCGCCGGGCTCAGCGTCGCCGTCAGCGTCGTGGCAGTGCGGTTGTCGCTGCCGCAGGCGTACGTCACGTTGCTGACGCTGCCGTAGCCCTTGGCGCTTTCGCAGATAGTGGCGTGTGCAAACGTAACCGTCAGCGTCGCCCGCTGGTCGGCGGCCGTCAGCCCATAGTCGATGGCCGGATACTGGCTGGCCGTCCCGAAGTCCCAGGGATCGTCGCCGCCCGCCACGCCGTCCAGGTTCAGGTTCCAGTTGGCATAGATGCTGCTGCCCGTGCCGTATGCCGTGGGCGTCTTCAACTCGCTGGTGGTCTTGCCTGTGCCCGTGCCCGTCGCGGTGATGCCGGATGTCTGCGTGTCCCAGTACGAGTCCGTGACCGTGGTGCCGGTCGCGTTCTTGTGTCCGGCCAGTCCGCCCGTGCGTTCCGTCGGGCTGCTGCCGCCGGAGAGTATGGCCGTTCCGGTGGAATAGGACGCGGTGATGCTTCCCGCCTGCAGCTCGCCCACCAGCCCGCCCGCGGTCAGCGTGGCCGTCGTGGCGGTGATCGAGGTCTTGGCCGTGGCGTGGGCGTGCGAGTAGGACGCCTCCACGCTGCCCGCGTTCTGGTAGCCCAGCAGTCCGCCCGCGTAGGACGTTGCCCCCGTCGCCGACCGGCTGTCGGCAACGATGTCGCCGGTGCTGAATGACGCCGCCATCGAGCCGCCCGTGTCCTGGTGGCCCGCGATGCCGCCGGCGGACGCCGCCAGGCTGGCCGTCGTGCTCTTCTGCTCCGCCGTCACGTCCGCTCGGGAGTAGTTGCCGGTGATGCCGCCCGCGTTCCAGCCAACAAGGCCGCCGGCGTAGGCGTTCTTTTCGTTGTTGTTGGCCGTGTTCTCGCTCTGGACGGCCTTCACCGCGCCCAGGACGTAGCTGCCCGTGATGCCGCCCGCGCTCTTGCCCGCGATGCCGCCTGCGAACACGTCGGCGGGCGTGGCCTGCGTGGCCTGCGTCGTCACCGTCACGGAGACGCCCTCCAGGCTGAGATTCTTGATCCTGGCCGCGCTGCCCAGCTCGGCGAACAGCCCGGCGTGGGCCACAGTCGTCGAGCCGCTCCGGTTGATGTACAGGCCGGAGATCGTGTAGGTCACGCCGTCGAACGTGCCGGTGTACGCGCTGCTGGTCGTGCTTCCCGCCGTCGCGCCGATGGGCAGCCAGCCCTGGCCGCCGTTCCAGTATGTGTCTCCGCTGTTCGGGCCGCCGCTGTTGTTCGTGTCGAAGTCCAGGCTGGCGGAGAGTTCGTACCCGTCGCACGCCAGGTTCCCCGTGCCTGACGAGATGACCGCGAACCCCTCGTTGCAGCCCATGTTGTCTTCCGCGTTCGGGAAGGCCGCAGTATAGCTCGACGCGTTGCCCGTCGAGGCCACGCCGTTCCCGTCCAAATCCCAGCGGATCGCGTTCAACTGCGCCAGCGTGCTGACTTCGATCAGCCCGTCGTTGTCCGCGTCGTAGTCCACCGTGGCGGGGCTGGTGGCGTGCGTCTTCGTGTCCACGACGGTCGAGGGCGGCGAGTTGTCGATCTTGGCGTCAGCCTCCGTTGCGATGACGCGGACGTAGTACCGCGTGTTCGCCGACAGCCCGCTTGTGATGCTGTGCGTGACCGTTGTGCCGCTTGTGATGGTCGCGGTGGACACGCTGCTCCAGTCCGTGCTTGACGTGCTCTGCCACTCCACGACGTAGCCGTCCGCGTTGGTCACCGCCGTCCAGTCCACCCGTATCTTCGTCCCGTCTACGGACAGCTTCACCCCCGTCGGCGCGGCCAGGGAATCGTCGTCGTTGATCGTGATGCTGGCATCCGTGCCCTTGTACGCCCACGCGGTATCCGCGGGGTGGGTCGCCTGCGTCAGCGTCACGGTGTTGTCGGCCGCGTCCACGAAGTTGTTCACCGCCGTCAGCGTCGCCGTTCCCGTCGTGGACCCGGCGGCGATGGTGATTGTCGTCGCGCTCATGGTGTACGCCGTGTCGGTGGGCAGGGTGACGATGATAGCCTTGTTCCACTCCCTGTCCAGCGTCGCCGTGACGGTTGAGGCGTTGACGCGCGCCGGGCTGGCGCTGGGAACCGCCCGCTCATAGATGGTGGCCGGGCTGACGCTCAGCGTCACCTTCAGCCGCTGGTCCGCCGCAACAAGCTCGCCGTGCTTCAGCGTTGGGTACTGGTGCGCCGTGCCGAAGTCCCAGCCGTCTTGCGTCCCCGATGTCACCGAGTCCAGGTCGATGTCCCAATCCTTGTAGATGTCGTTCGCGCCCGTGCCGTATGCCGTCGGCGTCTGGAGTTCGCTCGTCGTCTTGCCCGTCGCGCCGGTGGCAGCGCCCACGGCTGCGGCGCCGGTCGTGCCGGACGAGGCCGTGTCCCAGTAGAGGTTGGTAAAGGAGCCGCTGTTCAGCCCGACCAGTCCGCCCGCTCCCCCGGTCAGGGTTCCGGTCGTCGCCGTCGCCGTCGGCGCGCCGGTGGAGAACGAGGCGGTGATGGTATCGCTGGAAATCAACCCGCCCAGCAAGCCTCCCACGTAAGCGTTGCCGGTGTTGGAAATGGTTCCGGAAACGTCGCCGCGCGCGTAGCTGGCCTTGACGCCGCCCGTTCCGCCATGTTGTCCGATCAGCCCGCCCGCATAGACCGTGGGGCTGCTTGAGGCGACGACGCTTGCCGTGACCGCGCCGCCGGCGTAGCTCGCCGTCACCGCGCTCGTTCCCGCCGTTCCGCCAACCAGCCCCCCGGGCACGGCCCCCGGCCCGCTTGACGAGCTCTTCACGTGGCTTGTCACGTCCGCGAGAGAGTAGCTCGAAATGATCGACGACGCGTTCGCGTGGCCCGCGAGCCCGCCCGCGTAGGCATTCTTGTCAGCGGCCGTGAAGGTGACGGGTTGGGTGGCCGATTCTCCGGCCCGCACCCGGCCCGTCGTGTAGCTGTCCTCGATGGTGACCCCCGAGGAGCCGAGACGCCCCGCCAGCCCGCCGGCGTACACGTCGGTCGCGGTGGAAACGTTCAGCGTCACGTCCACGTTGGCCAGCGCCGCGTCCTCGAATGTCTCGCTGCTCCCGTTCAGATAGGCGAACAGTCCCGCGTAATTCCCCGTCGTCCGGTCGATGAACAAATTGCTGATCGTGTACGGCCCGCCGTCGCCTGATGCGTCCGTGTCCGCGTTCCCGTCGAAAGCGCCCGTGTACGCCGTGACGCCGTACGGGCTGGCCGTCGCCATGCCGATGGGATTCCACCCCAGCCCGCCGTTCCAGTACGTGTCGCCGGTGTTGGGCCCGCCGCTGCTGTTCGTATCGAAGTCAAGATTCGCCCGCAGCTCGTACCCGTCGCACGCAAGGTTGCCGGTCCCTGCCGAGATGGTTGCAAACCCCTCGTTGCACCCCATGTTGTCTTCCGCGTTGGGGAAGGCCGCGGCATAGTTCGACGCGTTGCCGGTGGAGGCCACGCCGTCCCCGTCCAAATCCCACCGGATCGCGTTCAACTGCGCCAGCGTCGTGATCTCGATCAGCCCGTCGTTGTCCGCGTCATAATCCACCGTCGCGTTCACGCCCGTCGCGTGCGTCTTCGCGTCGACCACCGTTGACGGGGCGGAATTGTCCACGCCCGCCGCGCTGGCCGTGGCGATCACCCGGACGTAGTACCGCGTATTCGCCGTCAGCCCGCTCGTGATGCTGTGCGTCACCGTGTTGCCGCTGCTGATGGTCGCAGAGGACGTGCTGCTCCAGTCCGTGCTTGACGTGCTGTTCCACTCCACAGTGTAGCCGCCGGCCCCCGTCACCACAGACCAGTCCACCCGGATCTTCGACCCGTCCACGGACAGCTTCACGCCTGCCGGCTTGAGCAGTGAATCATCGTCGTTGATCGTGATGCTGGCGTCCGTGCCTTTGTGCGCCCACGCGGTGTCCGCGGGGTTGTTGGCCTGCGTCAGGGCAACGGAGGCGTTCGCCGCGTCCACAAAGTTGTTCACCGCCGTCAGCGTCGCCGTTCCGGTCGTCGATCCCGCCGCGATCGTGATGGTGGTCGGGCTCATCGTGTACGCCGCGTTCGTCGGCAGCGTCACAACCACGCTCTCGTTCCACGCCTTGTCCAGCGTCGCCGTCACCGTTGAGGAATTGACCCGGCTCGGCGTGCTCAGCGCCCGCTCCCAGATCGTCGACGGGCTGACGCTCAGCGTCACCTTCAAACGCTGGTCTGCCGCGACAAGCTCGCCGTATTTCAATGTTGGGTACTGGTACGCCGTGCCGAAGTCCCACGGATCATCCCCGCCCGTCACACCGTCCAGGTTCAGGTTCCAGTTGGCGTAGTCGCCGCTGTAAGCAGTCGGCGTCTGCAGTTCGCTGGTTGTCTTGCCCGTGCCATAGGAGCCGCTGGATATGCCGGACGTCGTCGTGTCCCAATAAGAATCGGTGACTGAGCCGCTGCTCACGGACACCAGCCCGCCCGCTCCACCAAAAGTGATCGTTCCCGATGTGGCAGTCGCCGCCGGAACTCCCGTGGAATAGGATGCGGTGATGGTGTCGCTTGTTATGAATCCCACCAGCCCGCCGGCCATGGCAATGCCTGTCGAGGAGATGGTTGCGGAGACGTCGCCCCGGGCATAGCTGGCCATGATTCCGCCCGTGCCGCCATGGTTCCCTATCAGCCCTCCCGCATAGACCGTCGGCGAGCTTGAGGCTACGGAGCTTGCTGTCACTGTCCCGCCGGCATAGCTCGCCCTCACGAAAACGCCGCTGCTGGATCCACCGGTCTCGCCAACCAGGCCTCCGGCCACAGCCTTGGGGGAGCCCGACGAACTCGTCACGTGGCTCGTCACGTCGGCGAGGGAGTAGCTCGCAATGATCGCCGTCTCGTTCGTGTGGCCCACCAGGCCGCCCACGTAGGCGCCCTCGCTCGCGGCGGTGAAGGTGACGGGTTGAGAGGCCGATTCCCCGGCCCGCACCCGCCCCGTCGTGTAGCTGTCTATGATGCCTGCGCCCCCGGTGCCAAGGCGGCCCGCCAGCCCCCCGACGTAGACGCCGCTGCCTGTGGAAACGTTCAGGGTCACGTCCACGTTCACTAGCGCCACGTCCTCAATTGTCTCGCCTGCGCTGTCCGGATAGGCGAACAGCCCCGCGTAATTCCCCGTCGTCCGGTCGATGAACAGATTGGAGATCGTGTACGGCCCGCCGTCTCCCGTCGAGTCCGTGTCTGAGTTCCCGTCGAAGCTGCCCGTGTACGCGCCGCCGCTCACGCCGCCGATGGGCTCCCACCCCGCGCCGCTGTTCCAGTACGTGTCGCCGGAGTCCGCGCCCGTCGGGTTCGCGCTGCTGGCCGTGCTGCTGTTGGTGTTGAAGTCCAGGTTCGCGCGCAGTTCATAGCCCGTGCAGCCGGCGGACGGGCAGCCCATGCTGTCCAGCGGATTGGGGAACACGGTTGCGTAGCCCGCGTTCGTTGAAGAGCCGTTGGCGTCCAGGTCCCAGCGCATCGCGTTCAACTGCGCGAGCGACGCGATCTCGATCAGCCCGTCGTCGTCCGTGTCGTAGTCGTTGCCGACGTTCTGTGAAATCTCCGTGGACGGATCGCCGTCCAGCACGCCCACCCTGGCGGCGATCACCTGAATGTAATAGACCTTGCCGGCGGCCATGCCGTCCGTGGTGGAGACGGTGAGCGTGGCCGTGCTTTGGCCCGTCGCCACCTTCTGCCGCGTGGGAGAGTAGTCCTGGGTGGACTCCCGCCACTGTATCTTGTAGCGGTCCGCCCCCGTCACCGCCGTCCAGTTCACCGTCACGTTCGTGGCCACCGCCCACGAGCCGCTGACCCCGGTCACCTGCGCCAGCACAAGGCGCTGCGTCGCCGCATTGGCCGGCATCCCCGTGTACTTCAGCACGGGGTATTGGCTCGACGTGCCGAAGTCCCACGGATCGTCCGTTCCGGTGGACTGGTTGTTGTCATTGTCCGCGTTGTCGATATCGAGGTTCCACGCGGCGTAGATGCTGCTGCCCGTGCCGTACGCCGTCGGCGTCCGGAGCTCGCTGGTCGTCTTGCCCGTGCCTTGCCCCGTGGCGGTGATGCCGGATGTTGCCGTGTCCCAGTAGCTGTTGGTGGTGGTGCCGGACGTTCGGTTCCCCACCAGGCCGCCCTTGTTCTCCGTGCCGGAACTGGCGCTGCCCAGGGTGGTCACCGGCGCGCCGGTCGAGTAGGAGGCGGTGATGCTGCCGCCCGCCTGTTGGCCAACAAGCCCGCCTGCGGTCAGTGTCGGGTTGCTGAAGCTGCTGCTGTTTTCATTGGAAGCGGTGGGGACGGAATAGGAGTAGGACGCCGTGATGCTGCCCGCCTCGTGGTAGCCCACCAGCCCGCCCGCGTAGGGTTTGCCGCCGATGATAGCCGTGGTGGTGGCCGTCGCGGTGCCCGTGGAGTGTGCCGCCCATATGCTCCCGCTCTTGTTGTAGCCCACAAGCCCGCCCGCATAGGCAATGGAGTTGGCCTGCGTGTCCATCTGGTTGGCGATGATGTCGGCTGCGGCGGCGTAGGACGCCGAAATCGTCCCGCCGTCGTGGTAGCCCACAAGCCCGCCGACGGTCGGAGGCTGCGCGCTGCCGGTCGCGTCGGCGGACACGCCCCGGATGATCCCCGTGACGGATACGCTCGTGATGGTTCCGGCGCTCCGGCCCGCCAGCCCGCCCGCGTACACGTGCGGCAAGGGATTGCCCGTGCTGGGGCCCTTGAAGTCCACCCAGACGTTCTCCAGCTTCAGGTTCCTCACCTTCGCCGCGCTGCCAAGGTCGCCGAACAGTCCCGCGTACTCATAGACCCTCTGGAGAACGCTCCCCACGGCGGCGTCTATCCTGCCCGTGCGGTTGATGTACATGTTGGAGATCGTGTACCCGCCGCCGTCGAACTCCCCCGTGAAGGCCTCGTTGTCGTTCGCGTGGCTCGTGCCCTCGTGGAAGTCGCCGATGGGCCGCCACCCCTTGCCGCTGTCCCAGTATGTGTCCCCGGAATCCGCCCTCCCGTTGGAGTTCGTGTCCATGTCCAGGTTCGCCGTCAGCTCGTACCCTTTGCAGCCGGTGGACGGGCAGCCCATGGTTGCCGCCGGCGTCGTAAACACGCCCGTGTAGCTGCTCGTGTGGTCGTACTCCCCCGGATCCGTGTAGTCGTTGTCGTTGTTGGAATCGTAGGTGTCGCCCGCGCCGTTCCCGTCCAGGTCCCACCGCATCGCGTTCAGCTTCGCCAGGCTGTCCACCTCGATCAGCCCGTCGTTGTCCGTGTCGTAGTCCTTGCCCGGGCTTTGCGAAGCCTGCGTCCAGTTCGTGTCGTCGGACCCTGTCTTCTGCGCTTTCACGCGCACGTTGTAGACGAGGCTGGACGTCAGGCCGCTGATGGTGGTTCCGCCGTAGGCGGGACTGGAGACGTTGGTGACGTCCGCCGCCGTGCTCCAGGACCCCGTGGACAGCTTGTACTCCAGCACGTAGCCCGTCGACCCTGACACCGCCGGCCACGACGCCTGCAGCGAGGTGAAATTCGTCCGCTTGGCCAGCGTCAGTGACGTCGGCGCGGTTATGTCGTCATCGTCGCGGATGATCACGCTCGGGGCCGTCACCCCGGCGGAAAAGCGTACGTCGCTCGCGGTGATGCCCGATAGCGTGACCGTCTTGTCCGCGGCGTCCGTCTTGTTGTTCACCGCCGTCAGCGTCGACGTCCCCGAAGTCGATCCCGCCGCAATGGTGATCGTCGTGGAAGAGAGCGTGTGCGTCGCGTTGGCCCCCGTCGCGGGCGTGGGCAGCGTGAACGTGATGCCCTCCGTCCACGCCCCTGACAGCGTCACCGTCAGCGTGGACGACGTGGCGCGGGTGGAATCGCCCACGTTCGATTCCCAGATGGTCGTCGGCGACGCGCTCCACGTGACCGTGGGCGGCTGCTGCGCCGCCGGAATCGAGGCGGTTCCGAACTTCAGCGACGGATACTGCGACGCCGTGCCGAAGTCCCACGGATCGTCGTTGCCCCCCACGCCGTCCACGTTGACGTTCCAGTCCTTGTAGATATCGTTGGCGCCCGTGCCGTAGTCCGTGGGAGTTTGAAGCTGGCTCGTCGTCTTGCCTGTGCCTTGCCCCGTCGACGAGATGCCGGAGGTGCTCGTGTCCCAATAGGACGCGGTGGTTGTCCCGCTGCCCCGGCTGCCCACGAGTCCGCCCTTGGTTGAGGCGGCGGCCACGCCGATGGAGTAGCTGTACTTGATATTCGCTTCCTGCCGCCCCACGAGGCCGCCCGCAGTGGGAGAGCCGCCGCCCGCCGAGGATCTGCCCGTGGCGTACGAGGCTTCGACGAGTCCGCCGGAGCCGTGCAGCCGTCCCACGAGACCGCCGGCGTACACGTTCGCCCCGGAGACGGTGGTGCCCCCGCCGACCGAGCCCGTGGCGTAGGACGCCTTGACCGTGCCGCCGTTGACCGCGCCGACCAGCCCGCCGATGTTGACGGGCGTGTAGGGGCCGCCGGAGCCGACCGCAGCGGTGGAACTGTTCCCCAACATGCTCCCACCGCTGGTCAGTTCGCCCACCAAGGCGCCAAGAGCCAGGGAGCCGCTGGCGTTCCCGAGGATGCTATAGAGGCTATTATCCCCATCGCCGCGCACGGAGCCGGTGACGCGCGAGTAATTGACCGTGCCTGCCGATTCGCCGACGACCGCGCCCACCCTGGCGCTGGCGGCCCCGGACGAAGAATCATGGTCGATATCCACGTTCTTCAGCGTCAGGTTGCGGATGGTCCCCGCGCTGCCCAGCTTGCCGAACAGCCCGATGTAATAGTTGCCGCCGTTGCCCCCGACGCCCCGGTCGCCGGTCGTGCCGAGAACGTCGATCCGGAGGTTGGAGATGGCGTAGGGGCCGCCGTCGGCCGCGTCCGTGTCATTGTTGCCGTCGAACGTGCCGGTGAATGCGGTCGCGGTTACGTGCAGGCCGCGATTGCTGGTGGAATGGTCGTCCATGTAGCCGATGACCCACCAGCCCTCGCGGTACGTGCCGGTCCCCGTCGTCCACTTCGTCTTGTTGGCCGTGTTCTGGTAGCTGGAGTCCTGGTTGAAGTCCAGGTTCGCCCGCAGCTCATACCCCGTGCAGACCTTGGCGGCGTCGGTAGACTCGTCCTCGTTGCAGCCCAGCGTGCCCGCGCCCGTGTACCGCACCGCGTTCGTGAACGCCGTCCGGTACTTGGCCTGGTTTGTCCCCGTCACCCGGCCGTTCGCGTCCAGGTCATAGTGAATCGCCCGCAGCTGCTCCAGCTTCGTGATCTCGATCAGCCCGTCGTCGTCCGAGTCATAGTCGATCGTCGTCGTCGGCGTCGCGCTGACCTCCGCGGAGACCGGGCCGTGCGGCTCGCCCCACGCGATGGCGAAGACGCGGTACGTGTGCGCGCCCGTCAGTCCCGTGTGCGTGTATGCCTCCTTGCTCAACGTCCGCTGCCGCGACGCGTTGAAGAACGCGTCCGTGGACGTCTTCCACTGGAGAACATAGCCCTCCGCCCCCGTCACCGCCGTCCAGGCGACCTTGAGGGCGCTGGCGGCGCCGGTGGAGGCCGTCAGCCCCGTCGCCTGCCCCAGCCGCGTCGCGCGCTGGTCGGCCTTGTCCAGGATGCCAACGTGCAGAACGGGGTACTGGCTTGCCGTGCCGAAGTCCCACGGGTTGTCGTCGCCCGTTGTCCCGTCCACGTTGTCGTCCCAGGTGCTGTAGATGCCCGTCTTGGACGTGGGCGTCTGGAGCGCGCTGGTGGTCTGCTGAGTTCCGCCGTGCCCCGAGCCGGTGGTGGTGATCCCGCTCGTGGTGGAATCCCAGTAGGAGGCGCTCACCGTGACGCCGCTGGTCTTGACGCAGGCCATGCCGCAGACGTTCACGTTTGAGTTGCCGGTGGGGGCGCCGGTGGAGTAGGAGCGTGACACGGAGCCGTTGTTGTCGACGTAACCGGCGAGTCCCCCGGCCCTGCTGTTCCCCTGGGTCCCTGAAACGATAGTCACGGACACGTCGCCCGTGGCGTAGGAAGAGATCACTCGTCCCTCTCCCAGGTAGGACACGAGGCCGCCCGCGTCCATCGTGCCGCTGGCAATCGTCGCCTCGGAGGATACGTCGCCCGTGGCGTAGGAACCCTCGATGTTGATGTCGTAGGAGCTCGTGCCGGAGGCATAGCCGACGAGGCCGCCGGCGTTGGCATTGGCGCCGGAAACGCGTGAGATGGCCGTGACGTCCACCACGGCGCCGCTCAGCCGCACCGTTCCGGCCCCGGTGGTGGAGGGGGCCAGGCGCCCCACCAGCCCGCCGGCGGTGGCATTCCGTGAGACGGAGCCGCCCGTGCGCTGCGCGCCCGCCTGCCCCTGCGCGTAGGAATTGGACGTCACACCGCCGTCCTGTTCTCCGATGAGCGCGCCCGCGATGGCGGCGTTGGCGTTGTTGGTCGAGGTGGTGCGCGCGTGGACGGAGACGCCGTACAGGGAGACGTTGTGAATGGTCGCGTTCTCCGTCACGCCGAAAAGCCCCGCCCGCGCCTTGATCGTGCTCGTCTCCACCGTGTCGATGAACAGGTTGTAGAGTCCCCAGGGACCCCCCGTCGCCCGTCGCGTCCACGTCGTTGTTGCCGTCGAACGTGGCGCTGAACGCGCCGTTGGTCCGGCTGTCCCCGATGGGCGTGAAAGCCCCGCCCGCTGTTCCAATAGCTGTCGGATGAGTCGGCGTAGCCGTTCCCGTTCGTGTCGAAATCCAGGTCCGCCAGCAACTCATAGCCGTCGCACGTGGCGGCGCACCCCAGCGCGGTGGTTCCGGTATAGGTGGTGTTCGGGAAGGCCGCGCGGAAGCTGCTCTGGTTGCTCCCCGTCACCAGCCCGTCCCCGTTGAGGTCGTAGCGGATCGCGTTCAACTGCGCGAGGGTCAGCACGTCGATCAGGTCGTCGCCGTCAGCGTCGTAGTCGATGCCCGTCGAAACCGGCGTCGCCGTCACCTCCGTTGAGGTTGCCCCGTTGTCCACGCCGCTCTTCGTCGCGTAGACCCGGAACGTGTACGCCGTGGAGTTGGTGAGCCCCGTGGCGTTCGTCTGCCTCGTTGTGGCGGACGAAATGACCGTGCGCCGCGTCGTGGTGCTGTATGAATCGCTGCCGGACTTCCACTGGACCACGTAGCCCGTCGCCCCCGCCACTGGCTGCCACGTCACGAACGCCGACGCGTTGCGCGGATAGACGGCGACCCCGGCCACCTGCGCCAGTTCGTCGTCGTCCCTGATCCCGAGCGTCGGGTTCGCCGCCGAGACGCTCACCGAGCGGTCGTCCGCCGTCGAGCCTGATAGGTCGATGTTCGCGTCCGATGCGTCCGTCGTGTTGTTCACCGCCGTCAGCGTCAATGTCCCGCTCGTAAGGCCGTGGGGAATGACGATTTGGCGGTTGGAGGGAGTGGTCGTGTAGGCGGTGTTGGTGGGCAGCGTGACCGTGACCGACGACGTGCGAACCGCGTTCAGCGTCGCCGTGATGGTGGACGTGGTCGGCCCGCCGACGTTTTCATAGATGACGACGGGATTGGCGGTGATGGTGACGGTTGAGCGCTGATCGCTCGTCGGCAGGGACTTGTAATCCACGACCGGGTACTGGCTGGACGTGCCGAAGTCCCAGGGATCGTCGTTGCCCGGCACCCCGTCCAGGTTCAGGTTCCAGTTCGCGTAGATGCCGCTGTACCCGGTTGGCGATTGCAGCTCGGACGTGGTCTTGGCCGTGCCGCGCCCCGTGCTGATGCTTCCCATCACCGAGCTGTCGTAGTAGACGTTCGTGACCGTGCCGCCGGAGTCGTTGCCGATGACCCCGCCCGTTTGGCGGGTGCCCCCGCTGCTGCCGCCGGAGCCGGAGACTTCGCCTGCCGCATAGACGGCCTCCACCGTTCCTGCGCTGAGCACGCCCACCACGCCCGCCGCTGTACCGGTTGCTGTTCTGGGGATAGACCTTCGTTTCCACCTTGCCCAGTGAGTAGGATGCCTTGACGGACGAACTGCCGCCCATGGCGCCCGCGATGCCGCCCGCGCGCGCCTCTTCGTACACGTCAGCCTTCACGTGGCCCGTGAAATACGAGGCGATGACGGAGCCGGAGGTGTATCCCGTGATGCCGCCTGCGTCGCCTTTCCACGCGGGAGCGGACCCGGTCGATTTGCCCACCGCCTCCACGTAGGCGCTGGAAAAGCCGCGATCGATTGAGCCGTGGCTAACACCGGCGATGCCCCCGGCCCTGACATAGTAGCTGCTGCGGTTGCCGGAATGGACTCCGCCCAAATATGCCCGGACCCGCCCCGTTACCGAGACGCCCGTTACCGTCCCCCCGCTCTTCAGCAATCCCGCTACGCCGCCGGCCGTTGCCGGATTCGAGTCGTTTCCCGTCCGTGACGAGCTTCCGTATACGTCCACGTTGTCCAGCGTGAAGTCTTCGATGCTGGCGCCGCTCTCCAGGCTGGAGAACAGGCCGACGTAGAGATCACTGGCCGCAGTGTGGACGCTGTTGATGTACAGGTTGCTGATCACGTACCCGTTGCCCTTCAGCGTCGTGCTGAAGCCCCCGATGGGCGTCCAGCCGCTGCCCGTGTTGTACGTGTCGTCCCGCGTGCCGTCCCCGTCCTCGTCGAAGTCCAGGTGCTGGTTCAACTCGTACCCCTGGCACGTGTTCGGGCACCCCAGCGCCGTCACGCCCGTATACGTCGTGTGCGGGAACGCCGCCCGGAAGTTGCTCTGGTTGCTCCCGGTCACCAGCCCGTCGCCGTTCGCATCCCACCGCATGGCGTTCAATTGCGTCAGCGAGCTTATCTCGATGAGCCGGTCATTGTCCGAGTCATAGTCGTTATGGGACGCGCCAACCGCGAGGCCGGCGATCTCCCAGGCGTAGTCCGGATCGCCCGCCGGCGCGGACGCCCCCGCCCCGCTCGCGTTCACCGCCCGCAGCCGGAAGCGGTACTCGTTGCCGTTCGTCAGATCGATCGCCCCAAACGACGCCGTCCCCGCGCCGCTGTCGGCAATGGCAGTCCACGCGCTCCACTCGCCGCCCGCCGTCACGTCGCGCTGCTGGTACTCATACCCCGTGATATCCGCGTCCGCCGCGGCGTCCCATACCAGCGTGATTGCTTTGTCGCCGCCAAAGAGACGGAAGCCCGTGGGGCGCGGCCGGCACGCCGCCGGATTGCTGCTCGGCCGTTTCCGGCTCCGGCGTGGCCGTCTCCGTGGGCGCGGGCGTCGGCTCCGTGGTAGGCTCCGGCGTCACCGGCGGCGGAGGCTGCGGCGTCGGCGCAGGCGAGGGAACCGGGGGCTTGCGGCGTGGCGGATACGAACCACGGCTCGGCGTTCGGCGCCGCGCCGCTTGCGCCCGCCGCGTTTACCGCGCGAACCTTGAAACGGAACTCGGTTCCGTTCGTCAACCCCGTGAACGTGTGAGACGTGGTTGTAGCGCCGCTGCCCGGAATCGTCGTCCAGGCCCCCCAGCCCGACGCGGGCGGAGCCTCCCGGGACTGGTACTCGTAGTGGGCGATGGTGGAGTTCGACGGGTCGTCCCACGTCAGCGTCACGCTCCCGTCCCCCGCCGTCGCGGTCAATCCCGTTGGCGTGTCGGGCGCGGATGGCGCATACGGGTCGATGGGCGCGGAGTTCAGCCAGCCGCTGCCGCCCCAGGGATTCTTCGCGCGCACGCCCACGATATAGGGTCGCGCTGTTCGTGACGGGGCTGATCGTGATGCTCTCGTCGCTGCCCCCGCCGGCGGGATGGTCGGCGGCGGCGAGGCCCCAGCTTGTGCCGCTGTCGGAGCTGTACGTGACGTGGTAGCTCGTCGCCCGGAAACCGCAGGCCACGTCGCGGTGAGCGTGCCGTCCGCCCGCGTCAGTGAAACCGATGCCGGGTCGCCCGGCGGCTGCTGCCCCTGCGCGTCGAACGGAAAAAGGACAAGCGCCGCCCAAGAGGAACGCCACCAACGCGGCGAACCTCCAGCCCCGCCCGGATTTCGACCGCGCATGCCGGATGGCCAAACCAATCCCCACATCTCCTTCTTCCCGCAAAGATTATATGACATTGGGCAACACATCCGCATTGAAGGAGGCTGTATTGTGATTACCGTCACGTGACACAGGCGGGCGGGCGCCGCCCGAAAACCCAACCAGAAAACACGGCGCAAAACGGCCGCTCAAAAGGAAAACCCGGCGGGGAATCCTGGAGGAGTCTCGTGGCGGGACATCCCGGCGGGGAATCATGGTGGGGCATCCTGGACTCGAACCAGGGACCTCAGTCTTATCAGGACTGCGCTCTAACCACCTGAGCTAATGCCCCAGACAAACCGCGCCCAAAACACAGGCGCAACTCTCATTGTATCCGGGGATGGGCTGGACGTCACGGTGCGCCCCCTCACCCCAAATGCACAATCTCCACCCCGCCCCACCGCCCCTGCAGATACTCCGCCACCAGCCGCCGGTGACACCGCTCAGCCGTCTCCTCGCTGCACAGGAGGCAGACATCATCCATGACGTCCCTGATGGGTAGGTCTTCAATGCGCCGTTCCGCCATCAGCGCGAGGAATCTCTCCTCGTAATCCTCCCACGACATCTGCCCGTCGCGGTACGACTTGAGCAGTTCCTGCGTCGGCGCGAGATCGGGCGCGTGCTCGTACTCCATGCCGCAGACGTGTTTCAGGAAATAGGCGAGGTCGTCCCGCTTGCTGAACCCGGCGAGCTGGGACACGTTGTTCAGGCGGACGTCGATCACACGCTGTGCGCCGGAGCCGCGCAGCAACTCGAAGAACGTCTCCGCCGACTTCTTTGTGAAACCGATGGTGTAGACGCGCACGACCCGTCTCAGTGCGCCTGCGCGTACGCGCTGCGGCCCTCTGCAACGTACGCGACACGGCCGGCCTGCTCGCGCACGGCGTCCGCGATGACGTCCTCATGGGTGCGGAACAAATCGGGCTGCGGCGGCAGCCCAAGCGATTCAAGCAGCCGATCCATCAACTCCTCGTGGCTCTCGATGCCGCCGTCCCACAGGATGTGGCGCACGTCCACGCCCTGCTCCGCAAGCGCCCGCGCGACCAGCAGGGCGCGGTGGCACTCAAGCGGGTCCCGCTCCATGCACAGCAGGACGATGCGGCGCTCATCCGCCTGGCGAATGAGGCTGGCGATTGCGTCGGCAAAGTCGTCGGCCATCGCGGCGCGCTCATAGGAAACGCGCCCCTCGGCATCGTAGGCGGAGCGGTCATTTGGCCGCCCGCCAAGCTCCTTGCCCATGTAGGCGTAGTCGATTCCCTCCCGTTCAAGCGCGGGCTCAAGGCTGTCCGGGTTGAAGTGCGGAACCCAGCGGCTGTGGGGGGAGGAGCGGGCGTCCACGACCATGTTCACGCCGTTGTCCGCAAGCAGGGCGAGAAACGCCTCGATGGAGTGATCGGAATGACCGATCGTATAAACCGGATGCTCTGTCGTCGTCATCATCATGTCGCGTTCCTCTCCCCTACGCCTCGATTATGGCGGCAATGAGCTTGTAATGGTACTCAGGCTCGCCCTCGGCCCGGCTAAACGGTTCGCCGACCGTCACCGTCACATAGGCCTTGCCCAGCGTGTACGCCCCCGCGCCAAGCGCGGCATAGCGCTCCTCATACTCGATATCCGTGATGCGGAGGATGTACGGGTAGCCCTCGTATTCGAATGCGCCGCGCAGTTGGAAGTTCGTTTGACCGTCATCCTTCTTATGCTCGGACACCCTGATTTCAAGGGACGGCACACCGATGAACCGCGCCGAATCGGCCAGTGTGCGGTTGGGCTCATGGGGAAAGCGGTCATTCTTGCCGCGCGCGGAATCGGAACCGTTCTCCCACAGCGGCGCGGGCGGGTCAACCCAGCGGTCGATGTTCGCCTTGTCCGCCCGGCGGTCCCTGCGCCATCGGCCGGGCGCGATCAGCCAGTCCTCCGGTTGATACGGCAACGGCTTGGGATCGGCCACCGGCACCTCGATCACGTCCAGGAGCGCCGGCATCGAACCGTCCTCGTATTCCATCTCGTCCGGCCAGACCTCTCCCCCGTCCGTGGCGCCGACCGGACGCACCCACGCCAGGGTGCGGTCCGGCTGCATCTCCTTGCCGACGATGCACCTGCCGCCGTACTTGCGGGAGTTGGCGAGGCAGAGGATTTTCTTCGTGGCAACAGCGGGGCCGACAGTAGCAATAGATAACATGTTCTGCTCCTTTCAGAACAAGTGTATCACACTATTGCTCCCGCTGTTTCGCCTCCTCCCACAGCCCGTCCATTTGCTCCAGGGACAGGGCGGAGAACTCATCACCGCGTTCGCGGGCGGTGTGTTCCATGTGGCGGAACCGCGACACAAACCGCCGGTTTGCCTGTCGCAGCGCCGTCTCTGCGTCGATGTCCATCCACCGCGCAAGGTTCACGAGGCTGAACAGCAGATCGCCGAACTCCCATTCCAGGGCGGCGCGCGCCTCGTCCGTCTCCCCGCCTTTGGCCGACTCATTCGCCTCGGCGAGTTCCCCGGCCTCCTCCGCGACCTTCGCAAGGACACCGTCCGCGCTCGGCCAATCGAATCCGACGTTCGCCGCCCGCCCCTGCGCCCGCTGCGCGTAGGTCAGCGCGGGCAGGCTGGCGGGCACGCCCTCCATCAGCGACGCCCCCTGCCGCTCCTCGCTCTTGAGAACCTCCCACCGCGCGAGAACCTCCGCCGCCGTGTGCGCCTCCGCATCGCCGAAGACGTGCGGGTGGCGCCGGATGAGCTTGTTGACCAACCCCTCGATCACGTCGGCAACCGTGAAGTGGCCCTCCTCCGAGGCGATCTCGCTGTGAAGCATGACCTGCAACAGGACGTCGCCCAGTTCCTCCCGCAGCCCGGGCATGGAGTTCGCGTCGATCTGCTCCACCGCCTCATACGTCTCCTCGATCAGGAACGGCGTCAGGGACTGGTGCGTCTGCTCGCGGTCCCACGGGCAGCCCCCCGGCGCGCGCAGCCGGGCCACAATATCAACCAACGTCTGGAACTCGCGATGATCCTGCTCCACCATATGCCACCCCCTTGCTGCACCGTTCAGCATAGCGCGCCGCGCCGTCGCCATGCCCTTCCTTGCCGCCCAATACCCCCATTGCTAGACTGGAATACAGGCCAAGCGCGAAAGCGCAGCCGCGTGGTGGGTGTGGCCTAGCAGGTTTAAGGCACCAGGTTGTGGCCCTGGAGATCGTGGGTTCGAATCCCATCACCCACCCCAAACACATCATCCCCACCTCTTCTCGCCATTCCCGCCCTGTTTCGTCATTCCCGCGAAAGCGGGAATCTCGCCTCACCGCTCCACAGCGCTCGCGTAACGCGGCGCGCGCGGCGGGCGCAGGAACAGGATCAGCACCGCGGACACCGCGAAGAACGCGATGAAGATCAGGAACGCAGGCTGGTACGACCCCAACTGGTCATGGATGAAATTCATCAGGATGGGCCCCGTCGCGCCGAATCCAAACGTGATCACGAAGCCCATTGACCGCACTGCGCCCAGGCTGAGCCGCCCGAACGAGTTTGCCCACAACACCTCCTGCGTGACGCCCAGGCTGGTGATGCCGATTCCGTAGACGATGAGCGCCGGAAAGAGAAAATACACCTTGTCCGCGAAGATGAAGAGGACGCAGCCGATGGTCTGGAGGATGAACGGCAGCGCCCTGACAGGGCCGATGTTCACCCGTTCGGCCACAAGGCCAACGGCCGGCAGCGTCACCGCCATCACGATGGCGCGGGTCGTCAGCGCTGCCGCCACAAGCGCCTCCTCATAGCCCAGGTCCTGCACGTAGGGCGCCAGGGAGATATTGATCCCCTGGAACGCGAGGCTGGAAATCGCGAAGCATCCCGCAATCAGCCAGAACGCCGGCGCTTTCAACGCCTCCGCGCGCGTCCACACCGGCTCCGGCATCGCCTGCCGCGTCTGCGCGGGAGAGTCTACCTGCCCCTGCTCCGGCGCGATGGCGGTCGGCGGCGCGTCCGGCTCGTCGCCGTCAGGCCGCAGTCCCATGTCCTCCGGCCTGCGCCTGATGAGGATGATCGAGGGCAGGAGGACGACAACCCACGTGACGATGGCGAATATCCAGAACATCTCTCGCCAGCCGAGCTCCTCGATGACGTAGACGGCGACCGGAATCATCACGACGTTGCTGATGCTCGCGCCCATGGTGGAGATGCCCAGCGCGCGCCCGCGTCGTCGAATGAACCAGTTGCTGATGACCACGCTGGTCACGAGGTTGCCCATCAGCGTGAACCCGATGGCGGCGACGAATCCCCGCACGAAGTAGAACTGCCAGAGTGAGTCGATGAGTTGAACGTCGATCAGGGTCCCGTCAATCATCGTGACGCCGATCAACGCCAGGCCGGCGATGATCGCCCCAACTGGCAGGAGCGTGCGCCCGCCGAAACGATCCACCAGCGGCCCAATGAGCGGGGCGGTCGCCGCCTCAACAAAACGCGAGATGGTCTGGACGATTGCGATCTGGGTTCGGGTCCAGCCGAATTCCGCCGTCAGCGGCTTGAAGAACAGCCCCAGCGTGGAGGAGAACTGCTCCGCATACGCAAGGTGCGCCATGAACGACGCGGCAACGATATTCCACCCATAGAAATAGCGCCCCCGCCTGCGCCGACGCTGGCCGCCCCCTTGCTCATCGTCCGCCCCGCGTGTCAACTCTGCCGCCCGTCGCGCGGCCCGTCACGCCGTCGTCCCCGTCTCCGCCGCCGTCGACGCGGGCGCGGCGTTTCGTCCTCCGGTTCAGCGCCATCCCCTGCGTTTGCGTCGTCTCGGGATTCGCCGTCAGGCTGCGGGAAGATGGTGGCCGTGCGGCCGTACTCGTCCTCTTCTTCCTCCGTTTCGCTCTCGTAGTCCTCCGGGTGGGTGGGCGGAATCTGCGGGGCGAGGAAGCCGCGCCCGGAGATGAAGCGCCGCGCCCCCCCGATGGCGAACGAGATCAGCAGGATGAGCAGCGCGATGCGGAACGGGCCCTGCGCAGCCCCGAAGAACGTGGACAAATCCTCCGGCACGTCGTCGCGTGAACCGGGCACCAGGACGCCCGCCGCGATGCCGGAGACGACCACAACTGCTCCAAGCGCTCCAAGGGCCTCCGCGACTCGGCCTCGATTCCACAGGATGATTGAGGCGGCGGTCAGCCCCCCCTGCCCCAGCGCGACCAGCATCCGGGATGTCTCGATGTCCGTTCTCGCGCCGCTTTCGGGCGGCAGCAGGATGATTGGCAGCGCCAGGTACGCGCCCGCCAAATAGAGTCCGGCGAAGAACGCGCTGTCTCCCCAACTGCGCGTGGCGATTGCGCCGCCGATGACCGCCGCGAGGATCGGCCCGCCCAGCGTCGCGATTCCCACTGCTATCGTGAACTCGCCGCCGTCCTCTGGCGCGAGCAGAGCCCACAACAGCGCCTGCGTGCCCACGATTCCCATCGCCATCCACGGGTAGCCCCACCGTGGCGCGCCGCGCGTTGCGAGCAGCAGGGCGACGGCCATGGCGATGCCCGTCGTGAACAGGTAGGGCGGCGACGCGTTGAGCCGCCCGCCGAGCGACATCGTCCAGATGATGCCCGTCAACGCCCCGACGAGGATCAAAATAACGGGCGCGATCTCCCGCAGCATAGACTGCGCGGGGGTGCGCGTCGGAGGAGGAACGATTGGACTGCCCATCGTCAGTTACAATAGCAGGCAGCGCCACACGCTATCGGCAGGAGTTGCCCCGTAACGTGCAATCTTCGCGTCTCATTGCGCTCTTGAATCAACAGCGAGCCGTCGTCTACGTCGGCATCGCAACGTTTTTGTTTACGCTTGGGCAGGGAATCGCCGTTCTCACCGCCGTCCCCCTTTACGGCGATGCGATTGGTCTGACGAGCACCCACATAGGGTTTGCCGTGTTTGCCTTTGCCCTTGCTCGTGTCCTTACCAATGTGCCCTCGGCAATGGTCTCAGACCGAATCGGCCGGCGCTGGATCCTGATTGCCGGCGCCTTGATCGCCGCGGCCGGGAATGTGCTCTCGGCATTCGCAGGCTCGCTCGTGGCCTTCATCATTTTCCGTTTTATCGCGGGCATCGGCTCCAGCGCTTTCATCACTGTCGGGATTGCCACCACGGTCGACCTCAGCACTCCGGCCAATAGGGCCCGCCTTCTGAGTGTGTTTCAGTGGAGCTTCATTGCCGGCATCACGTTGGGGCCATTGGTTGGCGGCTTTGTTGCCCAATTCTTCGGAGTTCGCGTGCCATTCTACGTGGTCGGTCTCGTCGCAGTGATGAGTGCCCTGTGGACGATGCGAATGGTGACGGAAACACGTGGCCGCCAGGTGGCGCAAAGCTCAGTGAATCAGCCTCAGGCTGCGCCCTCGCCTGGGTTGAATCGCTACGCTTTCATGTTGAGCAGAGGCTACATACTGATCATGCTCATCTTCATCGCTGCGTTTTTCGTCCGCGGCGGCGGGTATTTCACCCTGTTTCCCCTCATAGCCAAGAATGACCTGGGGTTGTCGGAGGGTTTCGTTGGCATCATGCAAACCCTTCCCGCCATCGCATCTCTGGTCATTCTCCCATTCGTGGGAGCGCTATCCGATCGCTACGGTCGCAAGAAAGTCATCGTGCCAGGCATGGCGCTCTACGTCATGTGTCTGGTCATCCTCGGCTACAGCGCGTCGGCGCTCCTCATCTCAGCAGCCGTCGTCTTTGGCATCGGCATCTTCGTTTTCGGCATCGCGCAGGGCATGGAAGGGCCTGTCCCCATCGCGTATGTGGCGGACGTCAGCCCAACGGACAGCCAGGCGACTGCGCAGGGCATGGCCAGGACGGTTGGCGATGTTGCCCTGATGGTTGGGGGGCCGCTGCTCGGTTTCGTGAGCGATACGTGGGGCAGCACGGAAGCGCTTTATGGGACAGCCGTTGTCGTGGGCGTCTTCATGCTCATCTTCTGGGTTTTCGCCCGCGAAACGGCAGGACGGCGCGTCCAGCAGGCCAATCGAGCCTGACGGCGAGCCGCAAAAATCTTGTACGCCTGACCGCGCGTTTGCTATCATCGTTGTCGGCTATAGCGACATGCTGCGCCCGGGTGGGGATCGGGCGGTAGCCAAACTCACATCCCCCGTGGTCGAAACGACGACCGCGATTCTTTTTTGTTTGGAGGAAAACCCGCAGATGCACCTTGTCATGGATGGGTACGGGGCTGACGCCCACAGGCTGCAGGACGAGTCGCTCGTCCGCGAGCTGCTGGACACCTACCCCGATGCCATCGGGATGACCAAGATCTCCGAGCCGCTGGTGCATCGGTACACGAACGGAAAGATACCCGTGGATTGGGGCGTGTCCGGCTTTGTCCTCATCGCCGAAAGCCACATCAGCGTGCATACGTTTCCCGACCGGGGCTACCTGAACGTGGACATCTTCTCCTGCAAGGCGTTTGACGCGGAGTTGGCCGTCGCCGAACTGCGCGGGCGCTTCGGCATCACGGACGTGAGGATGCAGGTGCTGGACCGCGGCCTCGAGGAGTTCCCGGACAAGCAGCCGGAGCGTGAACTGACCGCCGCGCCCTGATTGACTCCGATGACCGGCAGTTCCGACGGCGTCGCATTCCCCTGGAGCTTCGCGTCTCTCGACGGGGACGACGCCGATTTTGACAAGGCGGCGGTCGCCGTTCTTCCCGCGCCGTATGACGGAACCACGTCGTATCGAGCCGGCGCGCGTGACGGCCCCCGCGCCATCATCGAGGCGTCGCGCTACCTGGAACTCTATGAGCCTGATCTCGGCCTGGAGCCTTCACAGTGGGGCATCGCGACGCTGCCCGCGCTGGAGCCGGACGTGTCCTCCCCGGAGGCCAACATTGCCCGCGTGCAACAAGCGGTGGGTAATCTCGCCGACGCCGGCAAGCTGCCCGTGATACTGGGCGGCGAACACTCCCTCACACTCGGAGCGGTCCGCGCCCTCGCCCAACGGCATCCCGGCCTCTCTGTCCTCCAGCTCGATGCCCACGCGGACATGCGTGACAGCTACCAGGGCAGCGCATACAGCCACGCCTGCGTCATGCGCCGTGTTCGGGAGGAGCTAAGCGCGGGGGGCGGCGCAGTTGTGCAGGCCGGGATTCGCAGCATTAGCCGCGAGGAGATGGAGCACATTCAGGATGCCGGGGGCGCAGGCGTGCATCTGTACGCGCCCGGCCAATACAACGACCCCGCCGCAATTGACGAACTGCTGGCGGGGCTGGGCGAAAACCTCTATGTGACGGTGGACCTCGATGCTCTGGACCCGTCGATCATGCCCGCCGTCGGCACGCCGGAGCCGGGCGGGCTTTCATGGCAGGAAACGCTGAGCATCCTGCGAACCGCAGCCCAACGCTCGCGCATCATCGGCTGTGACGTCATGGAACTCGCCCCGAATGAGGGGCCCGCCCATGCCTCATTCACCGCCGCGCGGCTCACGTACAAGCTGATCGGCTACGCGCTAGCGAAACGCTAGCGCCGCCGCCCCAAACCCCCTCCCCCGTGTGGGGGAGGGTGGGGTGGGGGGCTCTGGTTACCCGGCGCTCGCCAGCGTAACCAACTCGTCCTCGTTCAGGGACTTCTCCGCTGTGTCCGCGCCGTTGCCGTTGCCGTTCTCATGGCCGTTCGTCCGGGCGCGGCGCTTCCTGGAGCCGTTGCCGTTGGAGGCCGCGGTGCGCGCGCCGAGGTAGCGCAGGCCGTTCTCGATGGCCCCGCGCAGCTCCATCGCCTCACCGTGAAGCTCCTGGATATTCTGCGTGACCTGGTCCAGGTTGTTCAGCAGGCGCTCAAGCGACTGCGCGGCATACACGTCGGAGTCCTTGATGAGGCGCGCGGCATCGCTCTCGATGCGCTGCTTCATCTTCTCCGCCTCACGCTCGGCCTCCGCGCGAATCTGCTCCGCCGCCTCCTCCGCCTCTTCGACGATGGCGCTCTGCTGAATCGCCTGGCGGTGGTCTTGCTCCGTCTTGGCCTTCATCTTCTTGGCAAAGACATAGGCCTCGTTGACGATCGATTCGCCGCGCTCGCGGATTTCCTCTGCCTCGCGGAACTCGGCCGGAGCCGTCGCGCGCATCCGATCGATCAGCCGCGCCAACTCCTCGCGATCCAACATGACCCGTCCGGTGCCCGGAACGCGGCGGGCGTCTTCCGCCATGTCCTCCAGGGCATCGATCATTTCAAGGAACTGCATCAGGTCACCTCCCTGCTTTCGGCGTTCCTTTGCCTCTCTCTCCCGCGCTTTCCCTATCCGTCGGCTGCCCGCTCCCGCGAACGGGCGGTGTTGTCGTGCATCACGTGTGATATTTCTGCCGCAGGGCCTCCGCCACAGCCGGTGAAACGAGGCCGCTTATGTCACCGCCGAGTGAGGCGGCCTCCTTCAACAGGCTGGAGCTCACAAATTGGTGCTCTGCCGAGGTCATGATGAACACGCTCTCAATCTCCGGATCAAGCTCGCGGTTCATCATGGCCAGTTCCATTTCAGAGACGAGATCGCCCCCGTTTCGCAGACCCCGGATCATCGCCGCAGCGCCGAGCTGCCGGGCGAGATTCACCGTCAGGTCGCGCGCGTACGTCGTCACGCGCGCATTGGAGACGTGGCGTATGGATTCCTCCGCAAGCGCCACCCGCTCCTCCGTGCTGAACATCAGGCTCTTGGAGACCGGGCTGTCATAGACGCAGACAATCAACTCGTCGAAGAGGCGCGCGGCCCGTTCGGCGATGCCCGCGTGTCCCATCGTCATTGGATCAAAGCTGCCGGGATAGATCGCTTTGGTCATGGCGTTCTCTCCCGGGGCGTCAGCAATGAAACGAGGGTATCGCCGTAGCGGCGCGCCGCGATTTCCTCCAGCGCCGCCGCGTCGAATGCGGCCGGCGAGCGGCTGGGATGCTCGACGACGATGACCGCGTCATCGCTGAGCAGCCCGTCGGCGGCCAGCAGCGCGTCCAGCGTGGCCGGAATCGCCGCGGAATCATCATATGGCGGGTCCATGAAGACGAGGCCGAACGGCCCGTCGAGAGTAGGAATGGCCCGTGCGACAGGCATGGCGAGCACCGTGACGGCGTCCGCCGCGCCGGCCCGTTCCGCGTTTTCACGGATGACGGCGCATTCCCGCGCGCCGCGCTCCACGCAAACGGCGGACGCCGCGCCGCGGCTCAAAGCCTCAAGACCCAGGGCGCCTGTCCCTGCGTATAGATCCAACACTCGCCGATCCTTCACCGTTTCCCGCGCTTCCAGCATGGAGAACACCGCTCCACGCACCCTGTCCGTTGTCGGACGGCCACGCCAACCCTGCGGCGCCCGCAGTTCAATCCCTCTCGCGGACCCTGCAACGATTCGCATGGCTTCACATGACCCCAAAGTTTAGTCTGGGTCTAAAACCTGGTCAATGGAATGGATGGTCTACTCCGGATAGAAACGGCGTCCGTTTCGCGAAATCCTGCGACGCAATCGCTTATGATGGCAGCAGCATCCACAGGCAGGGGAGAGGTTCACGTGTCCCAACGTCGTCGTAGAAACGCGGTAACAACCGGCGGCGGCAACCGCAGCGGCATCATCATCTTTGCCGCCACCGTTGCCGCAATCCTGGTCATCGGAGGCTTGCTCGTCGCGCAGGAACTCCTGCGTGAAGAGCCCGGCTACGCCCTGGCAGACCAGGGAAATTACCACCTGGCCGAGCCTGATGAGGCGCACGTGTCGTACAACTCGTCGCCGCCAACCTCCGGCCCTCACATGCCGGGTCTTGCCCCGGCCCAGATCTACAATGAGCAAGTCCCGGACGAGTTCCAGGTCCATAATCTGGAGGACGGCTTTGTCAACGTCCAATACGACTGCCCGGACGGATGCCCCGATCTCGTCGCCCAGCTAACCGACGTCGTGAATGAGTACATTGGCGAACCGGAGGGGCGCATCCTCATGGGGCCCTACGCCGGAATCACCGATCCCGTCACCGGTCAGAGCCGCCGCATCGCCCTCACGGCGTGGACGCGGCTGGACGCCTTTGACGAGTTTGACGTAGAGCGCATCCGCGCGTTCATCGACGCCTACATGGGCATCGATCACCACGTGCCCTGACGACCGGACTATTCGGCGCTAGACGAGCCGGTAGCCGCGGAAGCGGCTGTTCACCTCTCGCAGCGCCCCGCCCAGCTCCGCGACAACCAGGATCACCAACGCCGTGACGTATATCCACGTGAGCAGGATGACGACGGATGCCAGCGAGCCGTACACAGCGTCAAAGCTCCCGAAGTTCGTCAGGTAGAACAGGAAGAGGTTTTTCACGGTTTCCAGCGAGAGTCCGGCAATGGCCGCCGCCGGGACGCAGTACCGCCACGGCGTGCGGTCGCTCGGCAGCCAGCGGTAGAGCATCAGCATCGCAAGGAACACGCTGACCAGGGACAAGGCGCCCAGGATAACCCGTTCGCCTGAGTCAACAAGGTGCGCGAACTCCCCCAGCCAGCCGCTCGCCGTTATTCCCTCCGCCGCGTGGACGAACGTCGAGCCCGCCAGGGACAACAGCATCAGCCCGCTGACGCCCACGACCATCGTGAGAGACTTCATCCGCACAAGGTGGAAGGCAAACGGGTTCGCCACGCCCCACGCGCGGTCCATGAACCGCGTCATTGCGCCGAAGACGTTGCTGCCGGACCAAGCGAGCGCCAACAGCGAAACGAGGCCGACTGCGCCGCGAGACTGCACGATGGCGTCCACGTTGTCGTCGATGAGTTCCTGTTCCATCGGCAAATACTGCGAAATGATCGCGTGAACCTCCTTCACCACCGTGTCCGTGTCGAAGACGAAGCTCAGCACGGTGATAGAGAAGAGGAGCAGCGGCAGGATGGCCAGCACCCCGTAGTAGCCGACGGCTGCCGCCATATCCCCCACGCCGTGCGAGGCGGCATTGCGAATCATGACGACGACGACCGCCGTCGGCTTGAAGCTTTCGAGGACGACGATGACGCCGTGGCCGATGCGCCCCGCCAGTCTGGTGAGTGACCTAAACACCCCTCCAGCTTATCGGCATTCCGCCGTTCGCGCCGCCCGGCGCGCCAGCCATGTATCATTGACTGCGAGCAGATGCACAGGAAAAGGGGTGTGGCGCATGTTTGAGACGATTGGCAGGAGTTGGCGGCTCTTCAAGCTCTGCCTCCATGTCCTGAGCGTTGACAAGGAACTGATCTTCTTCCCGATCTTCTCCACGATCGGCCTGGTCTTCGTCACGCTGACGTTCATCGGCGTCACGTTTGGCATCGGCTCGTTCGAGAGGATGGAAGCGGGCACGACCAACGCCCTCGATCTCCTGATGATCTTCCTGCTGTACGTCTTCGCCTACTTCGTCGTCATTTTCTTCAACGCCGCCCTCGTCTTCGCCGCGCATGAGCGGCTGGAGGGCGGAGACCCCAACATTCGCTCCGGCCTCGCCGGCGCATCAAGCCGTGTCGTCACCATCTTCCTGTGGTCCATCATCGCTGCAACCGTGGGCCTGATCCTCCAGATCCTGTCCAGCCAGGCGCGCGAGCAGGGCGGCATCATGGGCATCATCGGGCAAATCGTCATTGCGCTCATCGGCGCGGCGTGGTCGCTGATCACGTTCTTCGTCGTCCCGCTCATCGTCATCGAGCACCGCGGATTGGCGGATTCGTTCAAGACGTCGTTCGCCCTGCTCAAGAGGACGTGGGGCGAGCAGGTCGTCGGAAACTTCGGGCTGGGCCTCCTGCAGCTGGGCGCAACCCTGCTGGCGCTCCTCGTCGCGTTCATCCTCTTCCTGGCCCTGTCACCGCTCGGCACGGCCGGCATCATCACGGCCGTCGTGATTGGCGCCGTTCTCGTCGCGGGCGTCTCACTCGTCTTTGCCACGCTGAACGGCATCTACAAGGCCGCCCTGTACAACTACGCTGCGGACGGCCAGGTGCCGTCGCTGTTCACGGACGACACCATCCGGGGCGCGTTCCGCCAGCGCTAGGACACACGTCGAAAGGGAGTGGGGAGATGGACTTTCGATTCAGCGCAGAGGAAGAGGCTCTTCGCGCCGAGGCGGCGGAGTTCGTCCGGCAGGAGTGGCGGCACAACAACAAGGACGCCTACAGCATGATCGTCGCCTCGTACGACGTGGATGACGTCGACGAGGAAGAGCGGATGCACGCCTACGCAAAGAAGCTGGCCGCGAAGGGCTGGTTCACGATGCACTGGCCGAAGGAGTTCGGCGGGTGGGGCGCGCCGCTCAGCACGCAGATGGCATACCGCGAGGCGATGGCCTATGCGGGCTCGCCGGAGATACTGGGCGGCGGAATGTTCGCGCCCATGCTGATGATGCACGGCGCGGACTGGCAGCGCGAGTTCTTCCTGCCCCGCATCGCAAGCGGAGAGATTCACCACCTCTCACAGGGCTTCTCCGAACCCAACGCCGGTTCCGACCTCGCCAACGTGCAGACCCGCGCGATCGAGGACGGCGACGATTTCGTCTTGAACGGACAAAAAATCTGGAACTCGGAGGGGCGCTGGGCGGATTGGGGGCATTACCTTGTCCGAACGGATACGGACGCGCCCAAGCACCGTGGCATCTCCTACTTCATCATCGACATGAACGACCCCGGCGTGACGCTCCGGCCGCTCTACGACGGGCTGGGACGGTGGCGCTGGAGCGAGGTGTTCCTGGAGGACGTGCGCGTTCCCAAGCGCAACCTGATCGGCGAACTGAACCGCGGCTTCTACACAGCGATGACGACGCTGAGCTTCGAGCGCTCACAGGTGGAGATTCCGGCGCGCCTGCAGCGTTACATGGAGCAGTTTATCGAGGCCTACGAGGAACGCGGGGAGGCGGGGCTTGACACCGTGCTGGACGACCCCGTCGCCCGGCACAAGCTGGCGGATTTGCGCGTGCAGATAGAGACGACGCGGATGCTCTGTTACCGCGTCGCGTGGCTCCAGACGCAGGGGCAGGTGCCGGACAGGGAAGCCTCCATGGTGAAGGTGACCGGCGACGAGGTTGGCTGGAACGTGTACAACGTGCTGGCGCAGCTGGCGGGCGACGACGCGCTGATTGCGCCGCGCGGCAGCCGGTTCGCGCCGATGAACGGCTTTCTGGGCGCGAACGCGTGGCTCACGCGCGGCCTCGCCATCGGCGGCGGCACCGACGAAGTCCAGCGCAACATCATAGCCCAACGCGGCCTGGGGTTGCCGAGATAGGCACCCAACCAACGCGCCTATAATCAACCATGCTTGGCACCTCGTTTGAGAACCTCATCACCCCTGATGAAGCGGCCTCAAAGGCAGCAACATAGAAAAGCACCATGAATCGTAGCGCAAAGGTCCTCGGCATATTCGGCATGATTGCGCTAGTGATCCTGGGCTTCGCACTGGCATTCAATCAATTTTCGCCTCGCCAAGAACCTGTAGTCGCGCCTTCTCCTACAATCACTGCAGAGCCTAAGGTTACGCTGACTCCTACACCTGCCGCGACATCCCAAGTCCTTACATCGACTCCCGTGCCGGTTGTGACAACACCGCCCTTCACACCGTCCCCCGCACCGACTGCTACATCATCATTTGTCCTCACGGCAACACCTGCTCCAACTCCTTCGTCTGAACCAGAATTAGATTTGGTGGCAGCGCGAATTGCAGCGAGGAACTTGAAAGACCAAATGCAAGCTGTGTATTACATCTGCACGCAATCTTCCTGTGGCACGGCATCCTACGTGAAATTCGCAGAGCCTGGTGGTTCCGTCTCTTACTACATCCTCACTGCTGCCCATATATTGTGTGACGACGATGGTGATGCCTGCTCGCATACCGCTGCGGTGCGGAGGGTCTCTATCGGCGAGCCGACCGGTTGGTACGAGACACGAGTGGTTCATATCGACTGGGCTAAGGACGTGGCTTTGCTAAATCCCGTTACCGAATTGCGCCAAGTCTATGCTTCACATGGCGTCAGCCTAGAAAGAGAGTGGTTTGACACTGCTTTGCCGGTGGGAGAGCTCCCATCACGCGGAGCAAGCATGGTCGCCATCGCGTCAAATGGGCTGAAAATCGAAATGACAAATGACAGGGAAAGCTATTCTGGCTCTTGTTCAAGACCGGACTACTGTGCACCAGTCTTGGGGCAGGCGTTGAATGGCACATCGGGTAGTCCCGTAATTGACGCCCATGGCAGAGTCGTTGGCATTATCACCGGTGGGTGGGAGAGTGACCGTCAGCATATCGTTATTGCTACCGGAGATGGGATCTTGAGGGCTATAAGGGATGCTCCGACATCCACGACAACTACGCCGCCACCAACACTCTCGGTCCCATGGACACCAGCGCCCGTCCCCACAGCAACACCTATCCTAACGCCAACATCTGATCCTGACTCGGACTCCATCATTCGTGAAACGACCTCAGTACCGTTGTTGTTGGGATACAAGATGCATGCTGTGTACCAGATTTGCACCCTGAAAGCTTGTGGCACAGCGTCCTACGTTAGATTCACAGAGCTTGACGGTTCCGTCTCTTACTTCATCCTCACCGCCGCTCATGTACTTTGCATCGATAATGGCACTAGATGCTCACACAACGCTGGGGTGCGAAGGACGGTTGTAGGCGCGACCGGTTGGTATGAGACACAATTGCTTTATGTTGATTGGTCTAAAGATATTGCGTTGCTAAGTCCAGTCGACGAATTCACATTGCAGTACCGTTATGATTACAGCATAATCACATTCGAATACAAATGGTTTGACGCCGCTTTATCACTAGCATTTCTTCCGCCACGTGGGGCGGCATTGACCGCTATCGCATCGAATGCGTTCACTATCGAAATGGTCAATAATAAGGCATCCTATTGGGGCTCTTGTTCAAGTCTGGACTATTGTGAGCCGGTATTGGGTGAGGCAGTAGATGGCATGGCAGGTAGCCCTGTGGTTGATAGATTTGGCAAAATCGTCGGTATCGTCACCAGAGGATGGAAGAGCGATCGTCAACATGTTGCGATTGTCACCGGCGACGGAATTTGGCGGGCTATAAGGGACTTTCAAGATAGCCAGTAAGGCACCCTCAATTACATCATGCGGACGTAGTCGGGACCCATGCCGGGCGGAGGGCCCAGTTCCGTAATGGGTGGATGCTCATCTGCGAGTCCATCTTTGGCTGCGATGATGATGAGCGGGGATTTCGGTGGGGTTCGATGGAATTGGCCTGCGCCTCTTGACATCCGTTGCTCATGTCCCTATAAGAGAGGGCTATAGAAATTCCCCGTCTTAGGAAAGGAGGAGCAGACACTATGTCTCAAGCAGACCACCTCCAAGAGCATATGGAGAGTGTACGAGAGGCACTACTCGGGCTAAGGATAGCAATCACCGACCTAAAAACTCGGCGTTTAAATGGGAGCGATGAGTCATCGCTTGACCGCTTCCTAAATGACGCGCTCAAGGTCTTAGGCAAGGCCATTGACAAAGAGGGCAACTGGAGATGAGAGGCGGTGTGTAGGAACGTGTTATGCCCCGCCCCTTTGAGCTTCGATAGTATGGTTGCTCCTCCCCCGCTCAGGGTGAGCGGGGGACTTCTTTGAGTGGCGTTAAGTCAAGCGGCGCTTACGTCGTCCAGTAGCCGCTGCCCCGCAGCTGCCGCACGCCCGCAATAGTGAGCACGATGGGCAGAAGCGTATCAACGACCGCCCAGATGCCCCAGGCGCTGTGCCAGACCGGAACCTTATTCGCGAAGCGGCCACAATCCCATTACAGCCAGTAGGACATCCTCGACTCACATCATGCGGGCGTCGTCGGGATCCATGCCGGGCGGCTCTTCCATCAGGACTGCTACATGTCCTGCAAACTCAAATGGAATGAACCGATGACTACGAATACCAGCAGACTCCTTCCTGAGCAATTTCTCGCAAGTCGTGCAGAATCTAGTCGATGAATCGCCATGAGTCTTAATCGGGTCACCCATAGACTTTGGAACCAGTGGGCGGACATGGTTAATCTGCGTCAGTGTATTCTTGCAGATGGCCTTGGCAGGCACATCCGGGGGCCGTAGGAGATCATGCTTGCGTATAACGTGAACTCTTGCTTTATGCCCAGCTTTGTTCGTTACCAGAAACAGGTCGCGCCAACTATCTGTCCGGTTGGATACAACCAGCTTAGTGCGGCTGCCCCTTTGATCCGAGATCAAATCCCCCAAGCAATGATCACAGACCATACGCTCGTGCATGTTCGCGGGAAATCCCGCACCGCACCGTAAGCACACCTTGAGAAGAGGGTACACCACTCTACCTCGTTTTCTCCCTAAGACTCTTAGCTCCGCAACGTTGCATGTCTTCATCAAGGATAGGAGAACAAGGGTGCGTGGTCAAGCTTCACACATCGTTACGTGCGTTTGTGGGCATCTCCTGCGAAACTAGGAGTCGCTTTGACTGGTCATTCCGTTAGCCGTATCATTGGCTAAGTGACTCCAGAGAGGGCATACACATGGTTACCGTCAACGTCCACGAGGCCAAAACCAACCTGTCTCGCCTGCTTGCTCAGGTGGAGGCGGGCGAAGAGGTAGTCATCGCCCGCAACGGCACGCCGGTGGCGCGGCTGGAGCGGGTCAAGCCGCGCGTGAAGCGGCAACCGGGCCGTTGGAAGGGCAAGATAAGTATCGACGACAGTTTCTTTGATCCGCTTCCGGACGAGGAGCTGGCGCGCTGGGAAGGCAGGGAAATCCCTGATTGAGACTACTACTCGACACTCACGCCCTGATCTGGTGGCTCGTCGACAATAGCCGTCGATTGCCAGAAGCTGTCCGTATCGCCCTCGAGGACGAAACAAACGAAATCCTCGTCAGCGCGATAACGGCATTTGAGATAACGACTAAGTACAGGCTGGGAAGATTGGATGCGGTGACTGACTTCGTCGATGATGTCGGAGGGGCTGTCGCTGCCGAAGGATTTGATGAGCTTCCGGTTTCCCTGGCAGATGCCGCCCGTGCAGGCGCGCTGCCCGGACCAAATCAGGACCCGTTTGACAGGATGCTCATGGCGCAGGCCCTCAACCGCGACCTCACGCTCGTCTCAAACGAGATTCTCTTCGATCAATACGGCGTCCGCCGCCTCTGGTGAAGTATCGCGTCGGTCAAGCGTGCCGTGCCGCCGTTACGTCATCCAGTAGTTGCTCCGCATCTGCCGCACGCCCGCTATGCCGAGCGTGATGGGCAGGAGCGTATCGACGACGGCCCAGATGACCCAGGCGCTGTGGTTGCCGTCAAGAGAGTCGCTGCCATGCGCGAGCAGGCTGAACCAGTTGTGCAGGAACAGGATCGTGACGGCGACGATCCCGTAGAACGTCCCGTTGACGGCAATGTACCGTGAGGAATCACTGTTGCCCATGGCGCGCTGCCGCCTCTCCTCCTGCTTGTCCGCAAAGCTCACTGCCAGGCCGATGACCAGCGCAATGAGCATGAGGACGTCCAGCACGTACCAGACGGCCTGGACGTCAAACGTGTCGTTCGCGACGAAGAATGAATTGATGATGAAATACACAACGACGGCGAGGCTCACCGCAATCAGGTAGATGCCTCCGATTTGCTTCACGCCCATGACAACCTCCTGTCACCGGTTTCCGTCCCCGTATCGGCCCCCAGGCCGGCTAGCGCGCCGCCTCCTGATCGCTTCCGTGCAGGTTTACCGAGACCCAGCCGCTCGCCGTTGCTCGACCGGACGCATACGGCCGTCCGTCGCTCACCCTTGTTAGCTCCGAGGCGGGGAACGGAGCGTCCAGCCGCTCAAGCCCCGCAACCGTCAGGAGGTTGACGCTGGGCCGGCCGATAGCGCCGTGCCCGCTGCCGTAGAGGGTGCTTGCGGCGGGCTGGCGCTGCTGTATCTCTTCGTACACCCGATCCCTCTGCTCGTCCGGCATGGACATTGGGTCCGCCCACGCCACGATCTGGCCGGTGTATGCGACGGTGTCCTGCCGCTCGGTCGTCGATACGTACAGCCGCATCGGATTCTGCGATGTCGGCGGCGATTGGCTGAGCGCGAGGATACGAGTGGACGAGTACGGCTGTAGATAGTGCGCTTCGCCCGGATGATTCTGCTGAGCCTCGATGATTTCGTCGAGGACGCTCTGAAATATGCCGACAATGAAAAGTGCCTCAGTCACTGGCGAACCTCCTAGTCCTCTGCCCAACCCCCAAATGATAATGCAGATACCCTGGCATCCGCGACAGTTATCCCGCCCCAGGCCAAACTGAGATTAACCTGCCACGTCCACCGTTGCGCCCGTTGCATGGGATTCCTGGATCGCGTCCAGCACGCGCTGGCATTGGAGACCGTCGTGGAAGTTCGGCGCGGGCGATTGGCCCGACTCGATGCCGCGCACGAAGTCCTGGACCTCCAACCGGAACGGCAGCAGTCGATGATCGCGATCATCATCGAATGGGTGCAACTCCTCCGGTATCGGGATGGTCCGGAGCTCGCGGGAATCGTCATCAAGCCGCCCGACGCGAACGATGCCCTCCGGCGCGGGATTGGGGCCGGACTGGCTGAGGTGAATGGAGCCCTCCGTGCCGTAGATCTGGATGGACGCGCCCTGCCCGAGCGGGGCGTTGAGGCTGCACGTCAGATTCCCCCACGCGCCGTTGGCGAAGTCCATGTGAACGCTGAACGCGTTGTTCGTATCGGCCAGGCTGAACCCCTCCGGCACGTTGCCGTGGAGCGCGCCGCTGACGCGCGATACGTCGCCGAACCAGTGGCGCATCCCGTCGATGAAATGGGAGCCAAGCGCGCCGAGCATCCCGCCGCTGCCGGCGGACGGCGCAGGCGGCGCCGCGCCGGGCCGACGGGCGAACCGCAAATGCAGCGTGGCGGAGATGTGCCGCGGCTCGCCGATCTGGCCCTCATCGATAAGCTGCCGCGTATAAGCCCGCTGCGGCGCGAAACGAAACTCGTGTGCAATCATGTGCGTCACACCCCGCTCAGTGGCCATGGCAAGAAGCTCCTCAGCCTCGGATGCGTTGGTGGTGAACGGCTTCTCGCACATCACGTGCTTGCCCGCCTCCAACGCGGCGCGGGTCATCTCATAGTGCAGGTTGGGCGCCGTCACGACGCTAACGGCATCGACGTCCGGATGCGCCACAAGCTCCCGGTAATCGGTAACGGCGTGCGGGATGCCAAACTTCTCAGCCGCGCCCTGCGCCCGTTCCGCCCGGCTCGCGCACACCGCGACGACCTCCACCCCCTCGGACTGAAACCCAGGAATATGAACCGTCGCCCCAAACCCAACCCCAATCACCCCAACCCGAACCGCTGCCATCATCCACCCCTCCCCGCATGCCACGCGCCCACACATCACGCCGCCTCAAACCGCCCCAGCCGCCTGTACACTATGAGTATGGCATGACACTCCTTCAGATGAAGCGCAAGGAGGGGAACACATGAAACAACTCACCGTTAGAGGATTCGACGACGAACTAAGCGAGTGCATCCGCCGAGAAGCCGAGCAGGAGGGAATCTCCCTCAGCAAGGCAGCCCTGCGGTTGCTGCGCCGCGGAGCGGGCCTGCCTCAGCCTACTGTCAAGCCACCAGAAATCGGGCGTTCTCTGGATCGATTTGCGGGGGTATGGACGAAGGAGGAGGCCGAAGAGTTCGACCGAATCATCAAGGAGAGCTTTGAGGGCATCGATGACGAGGATTGGCAGTGAATGCCCTCCTTGATACGAACGCATACTCAGCGTTCTTCGCGAACAATCCCCAGGTATTGATGCTGATACGGGGTGCAGACCATGTCTACATTTCAGCCATTGTTCTTGGTGAGCTGTTGCAGGGTTTCCTAGGCGGGTCACGTTTCGAGCAGAATAACCGGCTCCTGCAGGAGTTCCTCATGGACTCAAGAGTGTCGGTCCTGAATGTGACCGCGACGACCGCTGGTTACTACGCTGAAATACGTCAATCTCTCCGCGCCAAGGGCCGCCCCATCCCGACGAACGATATATGGATTGCCGCCCACGCCATGGAAACCGGCGCGGAACTGATCTCAGCAGACCGCCACTTTGAAGAGGTGGACGGCCTGGCATGGGCGAGGGTGGGGGCAACGTAGGCGCTTGTGAGCACCCTACTCCCAACCGCCCACGCCGCTAAGAGTATGGAGCGGGAGGGGGTGCAGGGCGGCACAGACGTCACCTTGACGCTCAAACACGCCACACTGACAATGACTGGCACGACACTCCGGCGCGTGTGGCGCGAGGGGGGCAGATGAAGCAACTGACAGTTAGAGGATTCGACGACGAACTGAGCGAACACATCCGCCGGGAGGCTGAGCAGGAGGGCATCTCCCTCAGCAAGGTAGCCCTGAGGCTGCTGCGGCGCGGAGCGGGGCTGCCGTCGCCAAAGGCACGGAAGGACGAAGCGGGGTTGCGGTTTGACGAGAACTCCGGCCCCTCCGGCGTCGATCCTGGCACGCTACGCAGGCTCGCAAGACTTCCTGTAGAACAACGCGAGGTGGTTCTGTCGGGCGCATCCGTTCTCGTAGATGCCGAAGAAACTGAGGCATGGGACTCAACCCTGAACGACGGGCTGGACTAGGGACGGGCCGCGCTTTGACTACTAATGCCCCAACACGTGGCGAGGTCTGGCTGGTACGGATGCCCCAGGCCGTAGGGGTTGAATTGCAGCGAGATCGCCCCGCAGTCGTCATTAGTTCCAGTACATTTGATGAGCAGGATGTCCGTATTGTCGTGCCGCTTTCGAGTTGGCGAGACGGGTTCGCTGGAAGACTCAACAAAGTTCCGATTCAACCCGATGAGCAGAATGGTCTGAATGCAGTTTCGGCGGCCGATTTCCTACAAGTTCGCAGCATTTCTACCCAGCGGTTCCTAAGGCGCATAGGCGAACTAGATGCCACCTTGGTCGAAGAAATCGTCGCCGGTGTGGCCGTCGCCATCGAGTACCAGCCTTAGGACGCTCGACTATTTGTTGATCTCATCTCACCAGACAGCCATCTCGAGCGGGTGGGTGGCTCCGCGTGGGCGAAGGTGGGGCTAGGATAGCCAATCGGGTCACCGACCTTACTGAGTCCTAATGAACTCTATGCAACTATGACAGAACCGTTCCTCTTCTCCATTCTTAGCAAATCCGGTCGGTTCGTCACAGCGGAGACAATACAGCAGCCGCTCACCATACTCTCCGCAAAAGGAGCACATATAAATCCTCTCTTCACCACTCTGACCTGGCAAATGGACTATCAAGCCCTCCTCGCATTCCTCACACCAAGGTAGTCCTCCGTTCTCATCTGACGTCTTCCAATCAATATCAGCGGCGTTATGAATTGCCAGGGTTATGGGATTAGGAACTACCCCACAGAACTTACAATTCGTGTCGTCCGCGTCAATGACAACGGCATGTTGCCAGCACTCCGAGCATTCCCAAGTTCGGCTACCGATCAAGCCTCCCCGGATATTCTCCAAGCGGGCTTCAACAAACTCCTTATTCGTGCGCAAGTGGTTTAGTATTTTCGCCCATGTCGCTTCATTGCTGATGTTGCCTGGCAGTGAGTTGCCGTCATCTCGAAAGAAGGAATAGCAGAAGTCCAAGCACACTGCCAGTAGTGCCCTCACTTGCTCGATTCCCAGATCAGCCTTGTAGTGCCGTAATCGATTTCTAAGGTTTCTAATTTCGTTAAGGCGCTCTTCGCGTTCTGTACCTATCTGGATTCCCACTATATTCTTGAGTCGTTCAATGGCCATAGGAAGATCGACGGATCGGAAATCACCTTGGCGTAGCTTTGTTTGGCTAGCCCGATCAGTATCCGCAAAGAGCAGTGTCCAATGCTCTTTCTCCAGTCTCGCCTTAATCAGTAATTCTATGCCATCAACAAGATGTAATGCAGCATACTTCAAGTCTCGAGGCGTCCCCGCGTCAGCGTGTTCAGCAGCACTCAGTACGAAATCTAATCCGTTTTCCAATAGCCCTAATTGAAACTTCGGTTCTTGCTCCTCAATGGATGTCCCCTGCCTAGCATGCGAATCTTCGCTGTCACTTGAGTTCGAGTTTGCCAATTCTGCCCTCTTTCGTACTGTCTCGTCTTCTGTGCTTCTCGTCTCGCCGCTCCTCTACCTACCCACCCCTCCCCCGCAACCCCTCCAACACCCCCTCCGGGTGAATCGGAATCTCATAAGGCCGCACCCCCACCGCGTCATACACCGCGTTCGCGATAGCAGCCGCCGTCGTGATGTTCGAATGCTCTCCCACCGCCTTGATGTTGTAGTTGCCCCAGCCGCTCGGCGCTTCCACCAGGATCGTCTCCAGTTCCGGGATGTCCGGCTGCGTCGGCGCCTTATAGTCCGCCAGCGACGGGTTGGACACGCGCCCGGACTCATCCACCGTCAGGTCCTCCATCATCGCGTGCCCCAGCGCCTGCACCAGGCCGCCCTCCACCTGCCCGTGGAACCCAATCGGATTCAGCACGCGCCCCACGTCGTGAACCGCCGTCACCTTCTCCACCGTCACGTTGCCCGTGTCCGGATCGACGCTGACCTCCGCCACCTGCGCCACGAACGACGTCATCGGCGACATCATGTCCGGCCCGCCCTCCGGCGGCCTGTTGCGCCCTGAGATCGGCTCGCCGCGCCGCCGCGCGATGTCCTCCATCGGCACGCTTTCATCCGTGCGCGTGTTGACCAGAGAACCGTTCGCGTACTCGACCACGGACTCGTCCCAACCGTTGAACTCCGCCGCCAGGCGCTTGAGCGTCGTCTTGACCTCCGTCGAGGCATCCGTCGCCGCCATCGGGCCGACCCGTGACGCGCGTGAGCCGCCAAAGCCGAGATCAGGGACATCGTCGAAGAATTCGTCTGTGCTGAACGGCACGACGTTGATGCGCTCCAGTTCGACCTGCATCTCTTCCGCGACCGTCTGCCGGATGAGCGTGTTGACGCCGGTTCCAGGGTCGAAGAACGACGTGCGCGCGGTGAGCGTGCCGTCCTCGTTGACGATGACGGCGGCCTGCGTGTTCCCGCCGTACTGCGGGCGGTGGCCGTAGGCGATGCCGCGCCCGACGTTCGCGGGGCGCGGCTCCGCCATCTTGCCGGCGCGCGCCGCCTCCTCGATGATCTTGTCCGCGATGATGCCGGTGAACTGGTGGCCCGTCGGCGTCTCATCGCCCTCCCGCACCACGTTCTTCAGGCGGAACTCGACCGGGTCCATGCCCAGCTCCTCCGCGATGATGTCCATCATGGACTCGCCCGCGAAGATGCCCTGCACCTCGCCCGGCCCGCGCTGGAAGCCGCCAGGCACCGTGTTCGTCGCCACCTGCCACGTGTCGATGCGCGTGTTGGGGATGCGGTACGGCCCCGCCACCTCATTCGCCCCGGGCAGGCTGCCGCTCGGCGAATACGCGCGGTACGCCCCTGCGTTGAAATAGATATCGGACTCCCACGCCGTGATCGTCCCGTCGCGTTTCACGCCCACCTTGACGTTCACCTCGGAGCGGTGGCGCGGATTCATCGCCATCAACTCCTCCGAGTAGTCCATGGCGAACTTGACCGGGCGCCCCGTCTTCTCGGCCAGCGCATAGCAGATCGGCACGCCGACGATGTCGCCCTTGCCGCCGAAATCCCCGCCCACGTAGGCGAAATTGATGACGACCTGCGAAACGTCGCGCCCGGTCAGCGCCGCGATTGCCGCGCGGTTGGACATGGGCGACTTCGTCCCGATCCACGTCTGCACCGTGCCGTCGTCGTCGATGGCGACGACGCAGTTGTGCGGCTCAAGATAGAGTTGGTGCGTGCGGGACGTCTCGAAATCACGCTCGATGATCAGGTCGGCCTCCGCCATTCCCGCCTCAACATCCCCCTTGCTCCAGTTATTGTGGACGACGAGATTGGAGGGGCCGTCGAGTGGATCGGTGACGCCGCCGTAGCTGTTGAAATCAGGGTGGAGGATCGGGGCGTCCGGGGCGCGTCCCTCGGCGATAGTGACGACGGCAGGCAACTCCTCGTACTCCACCTCGATGAGCGTCAGCGCCGTGTCCGCCGTTTCCTCATCGTCCGCTGCAACCGCCGCCACCTTGTCGCCGATGTAGAGCGCGCGATCCCAGGCGATGATCGGTTCGTCCTGGATCGTCTTGCCCCACCGCTGCCCCTCCACGTCCTTGCCGGTAATGACCGCATGGACGCCGGGCAGCGCAAGCGCGGCAGACGCATCGATGGACACAATGCGGGCATGGGCATACGGAGAGCGCAGCGCCTTGCACCACAGCGTGCCCGGCGGAAGCACGTCTATAGAGTACTTGCCCATGCCGGTCACCTTCTCCGGCCCATCCGCCCGCCCAACAGGCTGCCCAATAACGCGATGCTCTGTCGTTGCCATGAACGTTGTCCCTTTCCTACAGGGTTGTCACCCGCTAACTCCAATCTCCGCTGCGCCAATGTCCACCAAGTATAGCCCGCCCACCCGCCTACGATGTGTCCGAAGGGCTAGCCCGGCTTCTGGAACTTGGCATCGATCGCTCGCCGCTCGGCGTGGTCCATGCCCCACCACGTCGGCCAGTCCGTGTCGTCGCTCTCGGCAGGGAGGTCGCCCAGCAGGGCGGACGCGCGCCTCACGATGGCGGTGACAAGCCCCGAATCGTAGGCCGCGCCAAGACAGCCCTCATCGAGGCGATCCTGACGGATGAGCACGGTAATCACGCGACTCAAATCCAACGGGCTTGCGCCCTCGATGGCCGATGCGTCACTCATCAGGCGTTGGCCCTCAGGCGTCCCCTTCCAGTCCACCCACTCAAACCCCTGCACCCAGCCGTTGTCGTTGCAGTACTCAAAGAAGTCGCGCCCCACGCGGGAGAGGCGGTACCACCTGCCGCGGCCCGGCTGATCCACCCACTCGCCGAACTCAAAGCCCGGCTGCCCAAAAGGACGCTCATATACCGCAAGCGCGTTCAGCCGCCTGGCGAGCGGCCCCGCGTCCGAAGCCCGCATCGCAATGTCTTTCCGCATCCGGTCTCGTTCGGTCGCCATCCACGCACCCCCAAGTACTGTCTGCCACCCACGTTGAGCCGCACTCCACTACGATACGCCGTTGTGCCGCGCGAAACACGTTTGGACGCGGGGCGGGAACTGCTACCGTTATTTCGTGACTACGCCCGCGCATACGGATAGCAACAACGTCGCCGACGACCTGCCCCTGCTGCGGCAGTGGGCGGAGCGCGTCGGCGCGCCATTGACTGAGCGGCAACTCGATGCGTTCCGCATCTACCGGGGTGAGTTGCTGAACTGGAACGCCGCACGCGCCAACCTGACCGCGATTACGGACCCCACTGAGGTTGAATCACGCCTGTTCCTCGAAAGCCTCCTGTGCGCCGCCGCGCTGCCGTCGACAGCCGGCACGCGACTTATCGACGTCGGCTCCGGCGGCGGCTTCCCCGGCCTGCCCCTCGCGATCGCCTTCCCCGAACTGGACGTCACCCTGCTGGAGGCGACGGGCAAGAAGGTTGAGTTCCTAGAGCACGTGATTGAGCGTCTCGGGTTGGCGAACGCTCGCGCCGTCCATGCCCGCGCCGAGACCCTGGCACGCGACGATGACCACCGTGAGCAGTACGATGCCGCCACGGCCCGCGCCCTTGCCCCGCTGCGAACGCTGGCGGAGCTCTGCCTCCCGTTCGTTCGCGTCGGCGGCGCTCTCATCGCGCCGAAAGGCGCGGACGCGGAGCGAGAAATCCATGAGGCGGCGAACGCGCTGTCGGCGCTTGGCGGCGAGCCGGAGGGCATCATCTCGCCCGATCCGGATACGCCCATTCCTCCCGATCATCGCATCGTAATCATCCGCAAGACCGCGCCGACGCCGGACGCATACCCCCGCCGCAACGGCGTGCCCGCGCGCAGGCCGCTGTAGCCGTGTCCCAGCCCGACAACATCAACTCCCGGCCCGGCGCGCTCCGCCGCCGCATCCTCCATCCGGCCACGCTCATCTCATTCGCCGTCGCCATCCTCCTGCTGGTTGCGCTGGCGCGAGGCGTGGACGTCAGTTTCGCGGACATGGCGCGAGCGATTGCCGATGCCAACCCGCTCCTGATCGCCGCCGCCCTTGTCACGTACTATGTCAACTTCCCACTGCGCGGAATCCGGTGGCGGCTGATGGCGCTCAACGCGCAGGACGAGCCGAGGCCGCTGCCGTCCGCCGCCGCATTCAGCGAGACCGTCTTTCTTGGGTGGTTCGTCAACGCCATCTCCTGGTTCCGCATGGGCGACCCGTACCGCGCCTACGTGATCTCCCGCCAGCCGGACGGCGAGTCCTACCCGCGACTGCTCGGCACGGTCCTGGCCGAGCGGGTGGTGGACGCCGTAACCTTCGCCGGCATCCTGCTGCCCGTCGGCGCCCTCATCTGGGCGGACGCGGGCGGCGCGACGACGGCCGTCATCGGCCTCGCGGTCGCTCTTGGAGGAGGCGGCATCTTCCTGGTGACCTGGATGGCGCTCTTCGGAGACCGCCTCACAGGGAGGCTGCCCATCGCAATCCGCGAGTGGGTAGAGCGTCTGCGAATAGGCGCGCTCCTCAGCCTCAACGGCAGGCGATGGCGCATTTCCCTGCTAAGCATCGGGGCGTGGGCGGCAGAGGTCGGACGGCTATTGCTGGTCAGCTGGGCGCTCGGATTCGATATCCCGTTCCCGGTGATCGCCTTCGTCGCCCTCGCCCACAACCTGATCACCGCAATCCCCGCCACCCCAGGCGGCCTCGGCATCGCCGAAGCAGGCATGATAGGCCTCCTCCTCCCCTGGATGCCGCCGGAGGAGGCCGCCATCCTAACAGCCCTGGACCGAGCAATCTCCTGGCTAAGCGTAATCGCCCTAGGCGCCCTGCTAATAGCCTGGCGTGAAGGAGTCCGCCGGGGAAAGTACTAAAATGACCAGACCCATCCGTCATTCCCGCGAACGCGGGAATCTAACCGCTGAGCCGCAGGACGGCGAACGTGATTGAGGACGCTATCACAGCCGACGCCAAGGCTGCGCTGAGCGTGACGCCTATCATCCACCCGATGAGGCGTGTTTCTATCCGGGCAAGGTCTTCCCTAGTCGGAAAGTGTTGGAACTCACGACGCAGATCCTGCATCGTTATCGACTGATCTGCCATCAATCTTCCTCGTGAACTCCTTGCCACCCTCATTCTGCCATAGAGGCACCTCGCGGAACTCTTCGCCGTCGCCCGCCCGTACCCGCTGGTCGCGCCGGTCACGGCAAGCGGCCCCACTCATCAGTGATCAGCACCTACTTCACGCAAGAGGTCTTCCGGATTCCAAATCAGGCCCGCCAATTGCTGGTACAACTTGCCCCGTTCCTCCATGTCCATTCGCTTGAACTCGCGGTGCGCCCGGAATGGCATATGATTCCGCTCAACGAAGTCGAGAAAGCCTGGATTGTTGGTGTACGCCAACTCGTGAAGCGAGCGAGCAAGCAAGTTCTGGGAGTTGTAGTGTGGCAGTTTCTCTTCGTAGGGCAGATCGCCGTAGCTCGCGTTGAACTGCTTCGGCAGGAGCAGGAGTCCACCCACCCGGTTTCGATACTCAGAGAAGTCTGCGGCGTGAGTGAACTCATCTGCGTGGTATTCATGGCGATTAGCCCAGATATGCTCCACTTCATAGCGTGTCCTTCCCGTTGCGACATACTCGTGGTATCGCGAAGGCTGACCCGACTGTGTCTCAACGAAATCGGTCATGCGAGCCAAGAGGCGATGCAGGGCATAGCGGTTTTGCTGGTGAACCGTTAGCCGATCGTTGGAGACAAACGTTTCCTCCTCCCGGCCCAGACGTTCATACAAGTACTTGGCCAACTCTCTGGGCTCCAGCCCGCGTATGTCACGCATAACCAGAAACATGGCGTACTGCATGGTCGAATAGGCGATCGATCTGAAGTTCCATATGCGCCACGCAATCAGGATATCGACGAAACGGGCAACCAGCCGCAGCTTGGTGCCGACTGTCTCCTCGTTGTCTCCGGTGCGCAGCGGGGCCAAGAGGAGCATGTCCTGCAAGGTGAACCCTTGTGCAGCGTTGTAATAGACGTGCTCCAGGCCGGAAACTAGTTTTTCCTGTGCCGCGCGGATCCGCAGGTATTGCTCGCTATAGAAAGCGAAATCGCGGCGGACAAAGTCGAAGAATCCGTCCTGTTGGCCCAGTCCGAGTCGTTCCTTCGTATCATCCACCCACCGATGAAATTCAGTGCCGATTCGTTCAAAGTCTTGGGCGGAGGCGCCCTTTCGCCGCTCACGGATCGAGTTCGCAAACTGGCTCCGCAGCCACGCCTTGAAGAAGTCTGAGCCATGTTCGTCACCTTGCTCGCTCAGCACTTGGACGCGTCGCCGCCACAGTTCGTTCGCCTCCATACGTCGGCCTTGCTCCATGTTGGCAAGCAGGTAACCCTTCAGCATCTCCGTGGGGTTCAGCGAGAGTCCGCGATCATTCATTGTCTCGAAGATTGTGTACGCCTCTGCGTCGTCGTTCGCAGTGATCTCGACAAGGTCGACGTTATCGATCAACCAATCGATGAAGAAGGGTAGCGCTTCCTCCCGTAGCTCGTCGGGGAAATGCGATTCAATATCCTGATAGCGGTCATACAGGTTCGTAACCGATTCGTCTTGGTCGCTGGCATCGTAGCTTTCGCCGTCAAACAGCGCCCGCATGCAAGCTTCTCTCTCGGGAACATCCAAGAAGAAACTCTTTTTACCGAATTGCTCGGAGAAAATCAGGTGGTCGATGGAAACAGCATTATCTCGACCCTTCTGGAGCTTACGCAAGGCAATGAGAAGCAGTGTCAGAGTCGTTAGCCGCTGTTGCCCATCAACAATGAAGCTGTCGGTTCCTCGCTGGCTGATGATGACGGAACCAAGGAAGTAGCGGGGGAACTCCTTGACAGTTGTCCGAGGGATGCCGCTCTCATACTCCTCAAGGAACTTTTCGGTCAGATCGTTCAGTAACTCGCGGACCTGCTTCGCTTCCCAACGGTACTCGCGCTGGTAGTAGTCGATGGCGTATTTCACGCCCAGCAACTCTCGTACGCTCTTCCCTACTGCGCCAATCGGCCTCATCGTGACTCCCTAAAGTCGTGTCAGCAATCTCTCATCGTCCGCCTAGCATACACGCAGCCGCCCCTACGCCGTCACCCGCCTATACATGATCGTCGTCGCAGTCAGCGCAACAATCGTCATCACGATCAGTATCGAAACCCCCGGCAGGATGTGCTCCCACTCCCAGCCCGTCACGACGACTGCGCGTATCGCCTCCAGCACGTAGTTCACGGGGTTGAGCGAGACCGCGATTTGGAACCAGCCCGCCATGAGTTCCTTTGGCATGAACGCGGTCGTCACGAAGACCGCCGGGATGAAGAAGATGAACATGGATTGCGTGACCTGAACGCTCCGTGTCTTGATCGCGATTATCAGGCCCAAACACGACCACGCCACGCCGAATAGCGTCCCAAGTATCAGTATCGCAAGCAGGCCGAGCCACCCCGATTCCGACGACGCGCCCATGAGCAAGCCCGTGATGACGATTGTGATCCCCTGGATGAAGCCCCGCGTCGCCGACACGAGCAGAACGCCCAGCAGGATGGAGATGCGGTAGATCGGCGCGAGCAGCAGCTTGTTGAGGTAGCCGGACAGATCGTCAGTCAGCAGGTTGAAGCCGGCGTCGATCCCGCTGAAGATCATGGCCTGCACGATGATCATCGGCATCAGGTACGTGACGTAGCTGTCGGTAGGAAACCCCGGCAGCATGGAGACGTTGTCGAACGCCGCCACGAAGACGACCATGAAGAGGATGTTGATGGAGACGGCGGGCAGTATCTGGCCCGGCTGCGTAACCCACGCGCGGAAATTGCGCAGGTAGATATACCAGGTCTGGAGCGTAAGGCTGATCACGTTCGTCTAGCCCCCGTCGCTCAGCCCCAGCCAGGGCCGGAACGCGTTGTTCATCTCGTCCCCGCCCGTTTCCTCATCGCGGATGGTGCGTCCGGTGTGCTGCAGGAAAACGTCGTCGAGCGTCGGGCTTGCCACGGACAGGTTGGCGACGGGCACATTGTTGTTGGCGAGCAGCTGCATCAGCCCCGGCACAGCCGCGCCGCCGTTCTGCACGGTCACGGCGATTCCGTCCTGCACGCGGGCCGTTGCGGACACGTAGTCTTGCTGGTCAATCAGTTCCTGCGCCTTCGCGATGAGCGGCTCGCGCTCTTCCACCGTCTCCGGCCCCGTGATGATGATCGTGACGACGTCGCCGCCCACCTGCTCCTTGAGTTCGCGCGGCGACCCCTCCGCGACGATCTTGCCGCGGTCGATGATCGCCAGCCGCTCGCACAGCCGGTCAGCCTCGTCCATCATCTGCGTCGTCAGGATGATAGTGACGCCTTCCTCCGTGTTGAGGTGGCGCAGGTGATCCCACAGCGTGTTGCGGCTCTGCGGATCGAGGCCGGTCGTCGGCTCATCCAGGAAGAGAACCTTCGGCTCATGGACAAGGGTCGCGACCAAATCCAGCCGCCGCCTCATCCCGCCGGAGAACGTGCCGATCTTCTTCTGGGCGACGTTTGCCAGCCCGATGAACTCCAACAACTCCTTGGAGCGCGCCCGCGCATCCGAGCTGCGCAGGCCGTACAGGCGGCCCTGCAAGGTCAGAAAATCATGCGCTTTCGCCAGGTCGTCCAGGCCGGCGGTCTGCATGGCGACGCCGACGCTGCGCCGGATTTGCTCCGCCTGCCGATCCACGTCATAGCCCGCGACGCTGACACGCCCGGACGTCTTCTTGAGCAAGGTCGAAAGAATCTTGAGCGCGGTGCTCTTGCCCGCGCCGTTAGGCCCAAGAAAGCCGAAGAACTCGCCCTCATGCACCGAGAAATCAATCCCGTCAACCGCGCGCGTCCCGCCCGGATAGACCATGACAAGGTCCTTAACATCGATGACGGCCTTCCGGCTGTTGGACACCCCACCTCCCGCGCCACCCGCAGCGGCAACTCACACATGGTACGGGTGGAGGGGGCGGTGGGGAAGGGGGCAGTTGCAGGACGTACAATTGTTCGCTATCCTGATTGAATCAAGGGGCGCGGGGAGACAGCACATTGACGACATTGCACGGGCAGTACGGGGAGATTAGGGACGCCGTCCACGGCTTTGTTCGCCTCGAGCGGGATGAGCGGACCTTGCTCGATTCTCCCTTTCTCCAGCGTCTACGCGATGTCCATCAGCTTGCCCTGTCGTACCTCGTTTATCCCGGTGCGACCCACAAGCGATTCGAACATAGCCTAGGCGTCATGGAGCTTGCGGGGCGGGCATATGACGTGATAACGGACAGGCGGCGGCAGGGAAACCCCAGCATCCTCGAGCGCTATGGACTGGACGATGACGGGTTTAGGCTCTATTGGCGCAAGGTCGTCAGAATGGCAGGACTTTGCCATGACATTGGTCACCTGCCGTTTTCCCATGCGGCCGAGGATACAGTCTTGCCGCCCGGCACCTCACACGAGAACATCACAGCGGCACTTATCCTGAGCGAGGAAATGTCGCCGTTCTGGGAGGGTATGACTCCCCCCTTGCGGCCCCTTGACGTGGCCAAGGTCGCTGTGGGCAAGAAATTCCTGCCTGATGAAGACTTCAGGCCCCTAGAGCGCATTCTGCATGACATCATCGGCCATGACGGGCTCGGCGCGGATCGGATGGATTACCTGCTTCGCGACTCGCGCCACGCGGGAGTCGCGTATGGGGTGTTCGATCATTTGCGGCTTCTCGATACGATGCGGATTCTGGCCGGCACTGCCCCTGACGCGCCTGCGGACGAATTGGGGATTGAGTATGGCGGGCTATACGCGGCGGAAAGTCTCTTCCTTGCGCGGTACTTCATGTTCATGCAGGTGTACTACCACCCAGTGCGCAGGGCGTATGACCTCCATCTACAGGACTTTATGGGGTCATGGCTTGGCGAGCTTGAGTGGCCTGTCAAATGGGAAGTGCTGCGCAGCTTGACGGACAGCGAGGCCCTGCTGGCAATGAGAGAGGCGGAGGGTGTCAAGGATTCTCTCGGCCAGGACCCGGCCCGGCGTATTCTCCACCGCGATCACTTCAGGCGCATCGTGACCGTGACGCCCGCCCAAGGGGAGCAGGGTGAAGACAAGTTTGAGAGCGCCAGGCAGGCCCTGGAGGATAGGCTGGAGCCCGGCGACGTGAAGATTCACCCCGGCTCCCGGCGGGACAGGCCAGTAATCGAGTTTCCGGTGAAGATGGAGGATGGCTCCAGCGAGTCGCCTGCCAACCTCTCTGAGACGTATAGCCGGCTCCCCATAGCCGATGTCCGTTACATCTTCGTCGACCGACACTACGTCGATGCGGCCTGGCAAATCTTGCGCGACATTGGCGTGAGCTAGAAATGGTGACACACTGAGGCACGTGAGGGGGGGCATAAGAAATGGATGCTGCTGCTGTTGGATCGATCACTGATCGGGAGCGCGACGGCATTGTCCTGCGGCTGGTCGGCCAGATGGGCGAGTCTGGAAGTTGGGGGGGCGAGACGCATATTCAGAAGTCCGTCTTTTTCCTACAGAGCTTGCTGGGCATCTCGCTGGGATATCGCTTCGTGCTGCATCTCCACGGCCCCTATTCCTTCGAGTTGCGTGACGACCTCACTCGCTTGCGGGCGCGGAACAAGCTCGCTCTAAAGCTCAACCCCGGCTACGGTCCGTCATTGCGGCTCGATAGGGACATCGATGTTGCCGGTCTGCCAGGTGAGGAATCCAAGAATACAATCGGTTTCGTGGCGGAGTACATTTCTACGCGGACTGTGAGGGACCTTGAGCGCGTGGCCACTGCATATTTCCTTCTCCACGTAAAGGAGACTCCCGTCCCGGATACGAGTCTCCCCGAAGAGTTGCGCCGCCTCAAGCCGCACATCACGGAGGAGGAGTCCGCGTTGGCGCTTGACGAAGTACAGAAGCTCGTGGACGGAGCCAAAGAAGCGGCCTCCACCCCACGAAGCTAACGCGCTCAGCGGCTACCGGACGGCCCTCCCTTTTCTCCCCCTCATCCTTGCCCGCCCCTTGCCCCCGCCCCTATACTGCTATCTGTTATGCCCAAGCGAACCTATCAACCCAAGGTGCGCCGCCGCAAGCGCGTCCACGGCTTCCGACACCGCATGAGAGACCCCGGCGGCAGAAATGTTGTTGCGCGTCGACGCGCCAAGGGGCGTCATCGTCTCAGCGTCTAACTGTGTCGCCATGCCCCGGACGACGGACCACCGGCTGCGGCGGAGTTCCGATTTTGACCGCGTTTCCCACGTCGGCGAGGGCCGCGCCAACGATCTCGTCGTCCTCCGCTACGCGCCGAATGACGTCGAGGCCATGCGCGCCGGGTACGCGGTCAGCAAGCGCGTGGGCGGCGCAGTCACGCGCAACGCGGTCAAGCGGCGGCTCCGGGAGGCGGTTCGCAAGCTCGGCCCGCGCGAATCAGGAGTCGACCTCGTGTTCATCGCCAGACCAAAGATCGTCCAGGCGGACTACCACGGCATCGAAGATGCGGTCGCCGATGTCCTCAAACGCGCCGGTCTGCAGGATTGAGTCAAGAAGATGAAATACCTGGCCCTGGGATTCCTGCGACTGTACAAGTTCGTCCTCTCTCCTCTTTTGCCCGCCGCCTGCCGCTATCAGCCCACGTGCTCCGACTACGCGCGTGAGGCAGTCGAACGGCACGGCGCGCTGCGCGGCACGATCCTGGCGGCGCGGCGGCTGGCGCGGTGCCATCCGCTCCGGGAAGGGGGGTACGACCCTGTTCCGTAAGCCTTTGTTCCTGCTCATTGCCGTGCTGGCGATGCTCGCGGCGTTTGGCTGCACGCCGGGCGGCCTGTACGACGCGAAGCCGTGGGCCGCGCCCGTTCTTCTCGGCGATGAGACAGTCGTCATCGGAACGGACACCGGACACGTCGTCGTCGGCAACATCATCACGGGACAGGAGCTGGGACGCTGCGAGACGGGCGAGGGACGCAACAGCGTCCGCGCCGTCTTTGGAGCGCCCCTGCTGCATGACGGGCGCATCTATGCGGGGGGCTTCGACGGCATTGTGTACGCCATAGACCCCAATTCCCTGCTGCCTGAATCCGACGCGGAGTGCATCCCGTTCTTTGAAGCCGACTCCCCGATCGTCGGCGGGCCGACGCTGACGCCGGAAGGGGTGCTCTTCGTCGGCACGGAGGGCACGGCGGAGACGCGGCGCGGGAAGCTCTACGCAATCGACATCGAAACTGCGGCCCCGCTGTGGACATTTGAAGCCGATTCCGGGATTTGGGGCACTCCCGTGATCAGCGATGGGCTGGTGTACGTTGGCACGCTGGGCGGCACGCTGCACGCGGTTCACATGGACGGCAGCCCCGGCGTCGAGGCGTGGCGGCACCAGGCCGACGCCGGCATTGGCGGCATGACGTTGCACGATGATGTCCTGTACGTGGGCGCGCTCGACAACAACCTCTACGCGCTGGACGCCGCGACGGGCGCGCCGCACTGGCCCGCGCCGTTCACCGCGAACAACTGGTTCTGGGCCGCTCCGCTTGTCATCGGCGACCGCCTCTTCGCGCCGTCCCTCGATCACTCACTGTACATCCTGGATAAGGACACGGGCGCGCAGGTGATGGACCCGGTGATGACGGGCGGGGCAATACAGAGCAACCCGGCCCTGACGGGCAGCCACATCAGCATTGCCAACGAAGAGAAAGAGACCTGGTGGATTGATCCCGTGACCGGCCAGGGCATCGTGGGCGGCAAACTGCCCGATCCCGTATACGCGCCCATCGTGCCGTTCGGAGAGAGCGATGCGCTGTTCTTTGCCCAGGACGGCGCAATCTACCGCGCGTCGCCCTCATTGAGGCAGCCCGTCCGCGTATTCCCGGTGGAGAGCTAGGCAGCGGCCATGTTGGAAGTACTCGGCGACATATTCATCTTCCTGCTCCTGCAGCCGATGCTGAACGGGCTGGTGATGCTGTACAGCCTGCTCTTTGACAGCATGGCGCTGGCCATCATCGCCCTCACGGTTGTCGTCCGCGTCGCGTTCTACCCCCTGACTCTCAAGCAGCTGCAATCCTCCGCCAAGATGCAGGCGCTCCAGCCGCAGATGCAGGAGATCCGCAACCGCTACAAGAACAACCCCCAGCTCCAGCAGCGCGAGACGATGAAGATGTATCGAGAGGCTGGTGTCAGTCCGCTCGGCTGCCTGGGGCCGATGGTCGTCCAGTTCCCCATCTGGATCGGGTTGTACTGGGCAATCATCAAGGGCCTCGGCAACCTGCCCGGCAGCTTCGTCTATCTCTCCCAGCGGCTCTACTCGTGGCTGCCCGTCGGCGGCGAAGTGCTTCCGTTGAACACGGAAATGCCATGGATCCTCGGCACGCTGGACCTCTCCGCGCCTGACCCCACGCCGCTGATGCCGCTTCTTGTCGCGGCCTCCACCTGGGCGCAGCAGCGCATCATGCAGCCGCCCGCCATGACCGACCAGCAGAGGCAGCAGCAGCAGATCATGCTGTTCCTGTTCCCCATCATGCTGGGCTTCCTCGCCTTTACATTCCCGTCGGGCTTAGCCCTATACTGGTTCGTCTCTAACTTCATAACCATCGGTATGCAGGGGTTCATCTCCGGGTGGGGGAACCTGATTCCCGGCCGCCAACGCGCCGCTGCAAATGTCATTGCCCCTCAAAATCAACAGGTGGAGACAAGGACAGATCATGAGTCAGAGTCTGGAATGGACGGGGAGGACGGTCGAGGAAGCGATTCGGGAAGGACTCGACGAGCTCGGTCTCGAACGCGAAGACGTCGACGTCGACGTCCTTAGCGAGGGACGCTCCGGCTTGCTGGGACTCCGGTCATCGGAGGAGGCGCGTGTCCGCCTGCGCGTCCGGCAGGAGGGCGATGAGGACGAGTACGCATCCTTCGCATCCCTCTCCGCGGATGCGGAGACCGCGCAGGAGGTTCTCGCCGAAATGCTCCGGCACATGGACGTTGACGCCGACATTTCCGTCTACGTTCCCGGCAGCGACCCCACCCGCCCCTTTGAACCCGGAGACCCCATCGTCCTCGACGTTGAGAGAGAGGACGCCGGCCTGCTGATCGGAAGGCGCGGCCAGACCCTCCGCCACGTGCAGATGCTCCTCAACACCATCGTCTCCCGGTCCGTCGGGCATTACGTCCCTCTGCGCATTGACGTGGAGGGCTACCAGCAGCGCCACATCTACCGCCTCCAGCAGATCGCCCTCCGCGCCGCGGACCACGTGAACCGGCGAAGGCGTCCCATCACCCTCGACCCCATGTCGCCCGCCGACCGCCGCATCATCCACATGACACTCGCAAACAACCCGTCTGTCGTCACGGGCAGCACGGGCCACGGCGAGAACCGGCGCGTCACCATCCAGCAGGCCCCGCGCGGCGGCGGCGACCAACAAGCCGGCCGTCCAGCCGCCCAGGCGCCCCCACCGCCCGCGCCCCTGGCGGACGAGGATGACTACGAGGACGACGACTACATCGACGACGATGAAGATTATGACGATGAGTATGACGACGAAGACTACGACGATGATGATGAAGAGTACGAGGATGACGAGGACTATGACGATGAGTACGACGACGAGGAGCAGGACGAGGACCCTCCCCCGCCGCGCTGAGCTCGCCCGCCATCCCCATGACCACCGCCGCCCCTGATTTCGTGGCCATTGGCGGGCCAAAATCTCCCGCTGCCTTTGGCGCTCTCACCGCCCTGCGGCTCGGCCGCTCCGCCGGGTTATTGACAGGCGACACGCTGCCCGCCGGCGAACGCGAAACCCTTGTGTCATCCGGCGCGCCCGTCGCGTTCGGCCCCGCGCCCCTGCGGGCGGAGCATATTCCCTGGGCGTGGCTGGACGCGGAAATTGTGCTCGCCGCGCCGATGGCGGATGAGATCGACCACACGATGCTTGGCAGATTCAGCCGCTCGCTCGTCGGCGTGATGGGCGCGGCGGCGCTGGGTCTCACGGGTGTCGGCGCCGTATTCGTTGCAGAGCAGGACGTGCCCGCCGGCCCGGTCGCCGCGCCCATCGCGTTGTCTCTCGGCCCCCGGAACGGCGCGCGGCTGTGGTGGCAGGGCGGTTGGCAGGACGTTCCAGCCGACGCGAGAACCCGGCGCGACGCTGATCCGCCAATCCTGGCGGCTGCGGCGGCGGCGTTTCTTACGCGCCTCACGGAAACACGCGACGCAACGGCAGCCGCCCGTTTCGCCGCCGCCGCAGCCGCCCTCCTCCCGCCCGCGCCCCGCTTCACGCTCGAAGACATCCCAACCCGTGAGGCTATCGCTGACGCGGAGGTCGTATCATATGGCGGAGGGACACAAGCGCCAGGGAGGCGGTAGACGTGAGACTGGGACTGACATTGCTCTTGGTGGGCGTCGTCATGATCGGCGGCTTTGCGGCCTACACCCTCGTGCGCTTCATCGTGCTAACGGACGAGGTGCCCATCATCATGAGAATCGGCCTGCCCACAGTTGTCGTCGGCGCGCTTGTGCTCCTGGTCAAGGCGATATGGGACCGGCTGCGGCAGAGACGCAGCGCCGATGTCCACCGATACCATGGTTGAGACCATCTTCTGGCTGACCGCCATCCTGGCCTACGTGGCCGTGCAGATTGCCGTTCAGATTGCGGCAGCGCGCGACCTCGGCAAGCGCAAGCGCGTCCGCGGCGGCAACCGCTGGCTCTGGGTCGTCGTCATCCTGCTCCTCCTCCCCGGCGCGCTCGCCTACTTCGCCTTTGGCCGCCTCCCGGATGATGACCCTGCCGCCATGCCGCCGCAAAGCCCCGCAACGTGGTAGCGTAGTCAGACAATCACTGACACACGCATAGCCCAGACATCCACAGGTAGGTAGACCGCACATGCCTTTTTCGCCCGTATCCAGCAAGGTCTCGTTCCCGGACATGGAACGGGACGTTTTGCAATTCTGGAAGGACAAGGACATCTTCCGCCGTTCCATCCAGAGGCGGGAGAACGGCCCGATCTTCACGTTCTTCGAGGGGCCGCCCACCGCCAACGGCGCCCCCGGCGTCCACCACGTCCTCGCCCGCGTCTTCAAGGACGTCATCCCACGCTTCAAGACCATGCAGGGCTACCAGGTGCCCCGCAAGGGCGGCTGGGACACGCACGGCTTGCCGGTTGAACTGGCCGTCGAGGCTGAACTGAACCTGTCCACCAAGCGCGACATCGAAGCGTACGGCATCGCGAAATTCAACGAGAAGTGCAAGGAGAGTGTCTTCCGCTACGTGCAGGACTGGGAATCGCTGTCCGAGCGCATCGCTTTCTGGGTGGACATGGATGACCCGTACGTCACCTACTCGAATGAGTACATCGAGTCCGGCTGGTGGATCTTCAACCAACTCTGGGACAAGGGGCTCATCTACCAGGGCTACCGCGTGACGCCGCACTGCCCCCGCTGCGTCACCTCCCTCAGCTCCCATGAGGTCGCCCTGGGCTACAAGGACGACGCCGAAGACCCCTCCGTCCACGTCAAGTTCCGCGTCCACGACAGCGCAAAGGCGCGTGAGCTGCTGGGCGAGGGCGGTTCGCCCGCCTATCTGTTGGCATGGACGACGACGCCCTGGACGCTCCCCGGCAACACCGGCCTCGCGGTCGCCGTCGGCGCGCGCTACGTCGTCGCCGAGGGCCCGTGGGGCAGGGACGGCGGCAATGAGCGCCTGATCCTCGCCGACGCGCTCACCGATCAGGCGCTCGAGGGCGACTACGAAATCCTCGGCGAGTTCTCCGGAAGAGAATTGGTCGGCCTCACATATGAGCCGCTCTTTAACTACGCTGTTCCCGACGGCTACGCCGGCAAGGTCGTCGCAGCCGATTTCGTCCTGCTCACCGAGGGCACCGGCATCGTCCACATCGCGCCCGCCTACGGCGCCGAAGACCTGAGCGTCGGCAACGCCGAGGGCCTGCCTGTCGTCCACACGGTCAACATCGACGGCGCAATGCTCGATTATGAAAGCGCTCCCTGGTCGGGCAAGTTCTTCAAGGACGCCGATCCGGACATCGCCGCAGACCTGGATGAGCGCGGCCTCCTCCTGCGCGGCGGCACAATCGAGCACACATACCCCTTCTGCTGGCGCTGCGACGAGCCGCTCCTCTACTACGCGAAGGAGTCCTGGTACATCCGCACGACCGCCCTCAAGGACAGGCTCATCTCCGCCAACCGCGAGATCGGCTGGGTGCCTGAGCACATCGGCGAAGGCCGGTTCGGGGAGTGGCTCCAGAACAACGTCGATTGGGCGCTCTCACGCGAACGCTACTGGGGCACGCCCATCCCGCTGTGGCTCTGCGACGGGTGCGGTGACCCGATGGCCATCGGCAGCATCGAGCAGCTCGCCGCGCAGGAGGGCCTCGAGGGCTACACCCCCGGCATGGACCTCCACCGCCCCTTCATCGACGATGTCACGTTCGCCTGCGGTTCATGCGATGGCCGCTACCGCCGCATCCCGGAGGTCATGGACGCGTGGTATGACTCCGGCGCGATGCCCATTGCCCAGTGGCACTACCCGTTTGAGAACGTGGACGTATTCGAGCAGCAGCAGATGGCCGACTACATCTGCGAGGGCGTGGATCAGACGCGCGGCTGGTTCTACACCCTTCACGCGCTCGCCGTCCTCCTCTTTGACCGCCCCGCCTACAAAAACGTCCTCTCCTTGGGCCACATCCTGGACGGCGAGGGCGAAAAAATGTCCAAGTCGCGCGGCAACGTCGTCGAACCCTGGGACATCCTCGAGGCCCGCGGCGCGGACGCGCTCCGATGGTACATGTACACGGCCTCCACCCCCGGCAACGCCCGCCGCTTCTCCGCCAACCTCGTGGGCGACACCGTCCGCCGCTTCCTGCTGCCCCTCTGGAACACCTACAGCTTCTTCGTCACCTACGCCAACGTGGACGGTTTCGACCCCGCCTCCACGCCCGCCCCGCCGTTGGCGGACCGTCCGCTCCTTGACCGCTGGCTCGTTTCCCGCCTGCAGGGGCTGATCGCGTCCGTCACGGACGCCATGGAGCGGTACGAAGTGATGGAGGCCACGCACGCCATCGAGTCGTTCGTCGATGAGTTGTCCACGTGGTACGTGCGCCGCAACCGCCGCCGCTTCTGGAAGTCCGACAACGACTCCGACAAGGCCGCGGCTTACCACACGCTCTACGAGGCGCTGACGACGCTTTCCCGCCTGCTCGCGCCGTTTACGCCGTTCGTCGCGGAGCACATGCACCGCAACCTGGTCTCCTCTCTCACCGAGGATGAGCCGGAGAGCGTCCACCTTGCGGGCTGGCCGGCGGCGGACGACGCGCTGCGTGACACGGCAACGGAGGACGACGTGCGTCTCGCAATGCGCCTCTCAAGCCTGGGGCGCGCGGTGCGGGGCAGGGCGCAGATCAAGGTGCGCCAGCCGCTGGCGGAGATGTTGGTCATGCTGCCCGGGCGCGCCGAGCGCGAATCGCTCGCCCGCATAGATGACCAGCTCATTGAAGAACTGAACGTCAAGGCCGTCCGCGCCGTCGAGGACGAATCCGCCTTCCTCTCCGTCCGCGTCCGCCCCAACCTCCAGAACCTCGGACGCCGCCTTGGCGGCGACCTGCCAAAGCTGACCGCCCACATCGAGAGCCTGTCCGATGCCGAACTCAACGCCGTCGCCGCCCGTGTCCGCAACGAACAGTCGCAGGACTTGGCCGGTTTCACCCTCTCCCATCAAGACCTGCTCGTCGATACCGAAGACCGCCCGGGCTACCTGAGCGGCGCAGAGGGCATCCACACCGTCGCCCTGAACACAGAAATCACAACCGAACTCCGGCGCGAAGGCCTGGCCCGCGAACTGGTCCGCCACCTCCAGGAACTCCGCCGCACAGCCGCCCTAAACGTCTCAGACCGCATCACAGCCTACGTCTCCGGCAACGGGGCCAACATCCCAGACACGCTGTCCGACTATGGCGACTACATCCGCCAGGAAACCCTGGCCGTGGACATCCTCCAAACCACCCCCGCCGAAGGCGCAGCCACCGAGACCGTCAAACTTGACGACGATACGGTCACAATCGGCGTAGAAAAGGTGGGCTGATCAGAGCGCTTTGCCCGTCGCTTATTCGGCGACCAGGCGCTTTGCGACTTCTATAAGCGCAGTGACACCGGCGGCATCCAGCCCATCCACTCCGAGTCCGTGGGCGAGCGCGTTCCTCACCTTCATGGCATCGTTCAGATGGTTGTAGTCCGCTCTATCAATAACGCCTTCGTAGCCAGCGACCTCAAGCATGTTGTACGACGTGAAAATCCGCAGCGGCTCCCGCTGTGCCTCGGGTATCTTGTTCCGCAGGGCGGCTTCGCAAACAGACCAGGCGAGCAAGTATGCTGCTTCCGTCAAGCCGCTGGACAGAGCCGTTTCAGCTTGCCGAATCCGCTGAGTCATCCCCGCTTTGTCGATCAGGCTTGTGGCCTCCGGCGCATCAAGAATGCCGGGCTCACCCACAAGTACCAAGTCGAAGCTCCAATCAGGTTGTGACTCCACCTCAAGGGCTAGTTCTTCCACCTGCGGAAGCGCCTTGAGGGACGATCTCGTCTTAACCTCCACAACCCTGTGGTCCGTGCCCTTCACAGCGACAATATCGGCAATATAGCCGGGCGCGAACTCCACCGGCGAGTTCCGCGCCACCTCATATCCATTCGCGCGAAACTCTTCAGCTTTGCGATCCGCCGCCCTCTTCTCAGCGGTAGCGATGTCCTCTATAACCACGCCGTGACCCTCCTGCGTCCGCGCTTCGCTCACAAAGACATGGACAAACGCATTATATTCTCTCGCAGCCCGCCTGAGCAGGCCGGACGACCCCTCGAATGAAAGGGGGGCGCTTAGATCCCTTCTCCGGCTGAGCAGATCTGTAATCTGCGAATCATCCGCGTACACAACACCGTTCATCGCATCCAGGATGAGCTTGGGGATATTGTCGATGTCTATAGGCAGCTGCCCCCGGCAGAACCGGCCCGCGAAAGTACGTGATCGCGGCAATCACGTCTCCTTCGAACGGCAGGCCATCATCCCATCGGCGGCGCGCCTCGTCTCTGACCGTCTCCGTCCATTGCCTCTTTCGAGTGGCAGAGGATGATTGCTGTGATACCGGAACGCCCTGGACGACGAACTCGAAGGGTAGTGCCAGAACTACCTCCTTTGCCCCAAGTGTACCCAATCGGCGGCAGCGCTTGGCCGCGTGACGATGGCTCCTAGCCCCCCAGCGTCTCCCCCACGAACTCCGGCCGCCCCCGCACGAACTCCCGCGCCGGCATCGCCCTCCGCCCCTCCGCCTGCACCTCAAGCAGCTCCAGCAGCCCCTCCCCCGTGCCGACGGCGACGCCCGCCCCGCCTCCGTCCTCTGACCGCCTCAGCCGCACGACGCGCCCCGCTGGCGTGCCTCGCGCATCGTACTCCTCCGGCAGCGCAATCGCGCGGCGGATAGCCAGGCGCTTGCCCGCCAGCATCGTGTACGCCCCCGGTTGGGGCGTCATCGCCAACACGCGCCGCTCCAGTTCCTGCGCGGGGCTGTCCCAATTCAGCAAGCCGTCACCCTTCTCCAGCATCCGCGATTGCGTGGCCAGGCCATGATCCTGGGCCTCGGGCGTTATCGATCCGCCGAGCCAGTTGCCCAGGGTTTCCACCAGCAGCGCCGCGCCCATCTGCGAGAGTCGTTCCGTCAATTCCCCCGCCGTCTCGCCGGACCGAATCGGCGCCGCGCGCCGGCTCAGCAGCGGCCCTGAATCAACACCCTCTTCCAGCAGGAAGATGCTCACGCCGGCGTTCTCGTCGCCCTCCAGCAGCGTCCACACCACCGGCGCAGGCCCCCGGTGACGAGGCAGCAGCGACGGATGAACGTTCAGCGCGCCGCGCGGCGGGATGTCCAACACGCTGCGCGGGAAGATGAGGCCGTAGGCCGCCGTTACGATAACCGTCGGTTCCAGCGTCCGTATCCGTTCAGCTTCCTCCTCCGAGCGAAGCGTCGCCGGCTCGAGCACGTCGAGCCCGTACTGCACGGCGCGTTCCTTGACGGGCGACCGGCGCGGCCGCCGCCCGCGCCCCGCCGGCTGGTCCGGGCGCGTCAGCACGGCGACGGGCCGGTTCTCCGACCTCATCAGCGCATCGAGCGTCGGCACGGCGAATTCGGCGGTGCCGCAAAAGATGATCCGGGAATTTTGCTCCATTTTTCTCCGCCGAAACGCAGGCTCTCAGTACGGGCTACCCTCGAATTATTGAGGTATTGAGAGCTTGTGGCAATGGCGCGGACACCCGCCACATTGCCTCAATCGTGGGCACCATGACGGTTTGCGTCTCTACGGTATCGACGCCCCTCACTTACCGGGTGTTAACGTAGATTCTTGTGACCCGACAGCGCCGGTGACTCTACCCGTCGACGGCGTGCCCTCCACGCTCAGGGAGGGTTGTCTTCCGGACAGTCGCGGTCGCTGCTTGCTGGAGGAGGACAGCGTTTCAATGCCGGATGAACTTGTGCGCAAAACGTGGGAGGAGGCTCTTGGCCGCCTTCGCACGCAGATGAGCGCCGCCGCGTTCAACACGTGGCTGGCGGACACGTCCGGCGCTGCCCTCACCCGCGATGAGCTCACGGTGACCGTCCCAAGCGAGTACGCCCAGCATTGGATCCAGGGCTCCCTGCTCCCCATCATGGAGCGCATCGTCTCCGATGTCCTCAAAACGCCCCGTCGGCGTCGTCCTGCAGGTGGCGTCCGATGGCCCGCAGGCCCAGCCCGTTGCCGCAGCCGCGCGTGTCGTTGCCGAAGAACCGGCGCCCGCAAAACCCGCCCGTGGCGGTTCCCCCTTCATCATCGGCGCGCGACCGGACCCGCAGTTCACCTTCGACCGTTTCGTCGTCGGTGACAACACCAAGCTCGCCTACGCTGCCGCGACGAAGGTCGCCAGCGATCACGGCGGCGACTATAACCCGCTCGTCCTGTACGGCCCGCCCGGCCTCGGCAAGACGCACCTGCTTCACGCGATCGCCAACGAGGCGCAGGGGCAGGGGCGCACCACGCTCCTGGCCACGTCCGAGCAGTTCGTCCACGATTACGTCACCTCCGTCCAGAAGAAGACCACGGCAGGCTTCCGGGAGCGGTACCGTTCCCCGGACATCCTCGTCATCGACGACGTGCAGTTCATCTGCGGCAAGGTCAAGAGCGAAGAGGCCCTGCTGCACACCTGCGGGGCGCTGCTGCGGGCAGGCCAGCAGATCGTCGTCTCCGCGGACAGGGCGCCTGACGCATTGCAGTTCAGGAGCCCGCGCCTTGCCGCCCGCCTCCGCGCCGGCCTGCCCGTCGACGTGAAGCCGCCAAACAGGCGCACGCGCCTCAACATCCTGGCCTTCAAAGCGGCGCGCTACGACCTCGAAACACCGGACGATGTCCTCTCCTACCTTGCCGCCCGCCAGTTCTCCAGCATCAACCAGTTGGAGGGAGAACTCACCCGCGTCATCGCCCACGCCTCCCTGCTGGACCAGGCGCTCACGCTCGACCTCGCCCGCCAGGCCCTCTCCACCGCATCGACAAACGCTGACCCCGTCCCCCTGACAATCGACGCCATCATTCGCACCACAGCCGCGTTCCGCCAGGTGACGCCCGCGGACATCACAGGCCGCAGCCGCGCCCGCCCCGCAGCCGAAACGCGCCATCTCGCAGTCTTCCTCGCCAGCCGCCACACCGATCACTCGCTCGCCTACATCGGCAAGTCATTTGGCAACCGCGACCACACCACCGTCATGCACAGCATTCGCCGCATGGAGCGCGCCCTGGCCACAGACGCCAAGCTCCGCGCCGACGCCGAAGCAATCATCCAACTAGCCTCCTCCACCTTCCCCCCCCACTAGCCCCCCCCCGCCATTCCGCACCCCTCCGTCATTCCGGCGTAGGCCGGAATCCACCCCGTGGCCCGATAGGGCCACAACCCCCCTATAATCAACCATGCCCAACTCACAAACAGAACCCCCCGCCCCCGACGAAGCCGCCGCAGAAATCGCCGCCAACGAACTCCTCCGCCGCCACGAGCGGGATGAGCCCGAAGCCAACATCGCTGCAGCCCTCACATCCACGTGCATCACAATCAGCACGCCTGGTGCGAACACGCCCGCCATCATCACTTTCAGTGTCTCCCATCCTGAATGCAGGTACACAGGGTGGAGGATATGATGGAGGATGTGCAATGGTATTCGTACTTTGAGTACGTTGCTTTTTTCTATCCGATTGGAATCCCTCTTCATGGCCTTCTTTGGTTGCCTGCTTGCACCGATCATCGCACTCTTATGCTTCGTACTGGCGGTCCCGGTTGCGCCTGGATGCCGGTTCCTATGCCGGAGCCGGAGCCCTTCACTCCGCTCTCTTGGTTCTGCCGGCAGCGTATCTTATCTTGCGGTTATCAATAGGAGACTCGCGATTCCTTCGCTTGGTAGCATTCGCTGGATTCGTATTCATTTACCTCGTCTGGGTCTTTTCTCCTGGGTATCAATGTATCTCAAGCACTCCTCTCGCTTCTGGAAATCAGTGTTTTCGACCAATACCCTCTGATTATTATGGGCCCGGCCTTTGTGTGGTTCCTGGGCATGCTACTCCTCAATGTCTTCACGCTGCGCCTAACGATAAGGAACCTTCTCGCCGCGCGTGCAGCGCCGCCGCCGCCCGACAGTGAGCCTCCGTTTGATCGGCGCGCGGGCGAATACTGGCCTTACCTCATGCCCTGGGCAGCAGTGATCGTCTGGTCTTTCATCACGCTGGCAGGCACGATTGCCGTCGGCATGGCGGCGCTAGGGACCCAATGATCCGCCCCCGCCGGAGACATAGCGTTGTCTGAGACGCGCCTCATCCACGTTGACGTTCAACCGGCGCCCTAATCACCCTGCTGTTCTAATGTCATTCTGAGCGCAGCGAAGAATCCAAAGCCTCAATTGTGCGGGCGGACACGTCCTTAGATTCTTCGGGGCTGCGCCCCCCAGAGCACCTGTGGAAGCTGCCGATACCGGCGTATAACGAGCGAGAGGCCCTGCATCGTGAGTTGGCAAAGGCAGGCAAAGCGGCAGCCGAGCGTGTGGCGGACATCCTGCCGGAACTCCGCGCGAGAGAAGAGGCCGAGGGCAGGCCCCTAACAGTAACAAAAGCCCGCAAAGAAATCCGCAACTGGCTCCGCGCATCCAACGAAGGCAAGCACGTCGAGCGCCTGGTAGCCACCCTCCTAAAAGGCGGAACGTAGCCTCACCCTTCGACAGGCTCAGGGGGCGGGGGGAGACTGGGGCCCTGCTTTCGCACTGATTGCCACCCTCCGTGCGGTGTCTTACAGTGTCAGTAGTCCGGGCAGGCGGTCAGGCATGAATCTGGGCATGGGAGAATGTATCGGTGGATGCGGTCTCGCTCTTTACAGGGTGCGGTGGTTCCGACCGGGGGCTAGTCGATGCGGGCTGGGACATCGTGCTGGCGAATGACATCCTGCCGTACGCCAGGGAGGTCTACGAGGCGAACCTGCCTGCAACGGATTTCAGATCGACAAGCATTGAGAACATCCGAACGTTTCCCTCGGCTGACCTCCTGATCGGATGCTACCCGTGCCAGGGATTCAGCCAGGGAGGGGCGCGCGAAGCTGATCGGAACATCAACAGCCTGTATAAGGAGTTCGACCGCGCCCTGCGAGAAATCCGCCCCAAAGCTTTTGTCGTCGAAAATGTCCCGGGCATGGCCCGCAGCAATAATCGTCACCTCTTGGACGATCAGCTTAGACGGTTCAGTGCGGCAGGCTTCAATGTTGCCGTGCCACAAACCGTCAACGCGGCCCACTATGGGCTGCCGCAAGAACGGCGAAGGATTTTCATCGTCGGCATCCGTTCCGACCTTGGTCTGACATACGAATTCCCGGAGCCTACGCACGGCCCAGGGCTACAACACTTTGCGACGCAGGAGAGCGCGCTTGGGGATTTTGACGAGGCGTGGCCCGCCGGGGAGTTCTGTGACCAGCCGTTTCACTGGTACTACCTCTCACGCAATCGCCACCGCCGGTGGGATGAGCCTAGCAAGACAATCCTCGCGAACGCCCGCCACATGCCGCTGCACCCAATGAGCCCCCCGCTGGTCAAGCAGGGCACGGACAAGTGGGCCTTTGCGGGAGACCCCGATTCGGCGCGCCGCCTGTCATACCGGGAGGCGGCCGCCCTGCAGGGCTTGTCCGGCTGGCGCTTTCCTGACACGGCACGGCTGATGAAGAAGTACCAGGTTATCGGCAACGCCGTGCCGCCGATGCTCTTCCGGCAGATCGTCGACGCGATACCTGCGGAGGTCTTCTCATGAGCTTTCAGACGCTAGACATTGAGTCGCTGGAGTTCGACAAGGAGAATCCTCGACTGCCCTCCAACCTGCGGGGTGGCAGCGATGCTGACATTCTGGCGTACCTTGCCGCCAAAACTGGAATCGAAAACCTCATGTCGTCCATTGGAGAGAACGGCTTCTTCGCAGGTGAGGCTATCGTCGTGACGCCCCAAGGCACCGACAAGTACACGGTCATTGAGGGAAATCGCCGGCTGGCAGCATTGCGCCTATTGCAGGACCCGGAACAGGTTGGCCGGGCAACAATCAGGCGAGCAGCGGAGGAGGCCAAGAGCAAGCCGACCCAAGTGCCCGCATATGTCGTCCAAACGCGAGACGAAACTTTGCAGTACCTGGGATTCCGCCACATCTCAGGAGTACAGCGGTGGGACCCGTTGGCAAAGGCGAGATACCTGGAATCGTTGTTTGAACGGGTTGAAGGCGACGACCCTATGGAGAGATACGCTGCGGTTGCCCGAGAGATCGGCAGCACACGGCCTGCTGTGCAGAGGAACCTTGATGCCCTTGCTGCATACAAGAGCATTGAGCAGAGAGATTTCTACGGCATCACAGACATAGAGGAGGGAACCTTTCAGTTCGGGACCTTTTACACAGCGCTCGGCAATGTTGACATAGCAAACTTCATTGGCACCAAACAAGATGGGGCTCCAGCGCATCCGCTAACAAACCCGTCGGCGCTGAACCAGGATAACCTCCAAAAACTTGTAAAGTACATGTTCGAGAAGAATGACCGCGGAGCAACAGTCCTTGGTGAATCACGCAATATCCCCAAGCTGGCCGCCGTGGTAGCTAACGCGGATTCATTGCAGGCGCTGCGCAGAGGTGAAACGCTGGAAACGGCGTACCGATTGACGCCCCATGGCCGAGAGGAATTCATCAGCCGCATGACTCAAGCAAACGACGCGCTGAGACTGGCGAGTGGCAATGTATACGATGTCGACGAAACGGACAAAATTGCAACGGACCTCGTCCGTGAGGCCAGCAAGATAGTTCGTTCTATATCCGAACGGCTACGCTTGTCTCAATAGTGTAATGATTGATATAACGTGGGATTCATCGATCACCAAAGATCCGCTCCAGTTGGCGGATGGAATTGAGCTTGCGGTCGCCTTTGTTGGTCGTTATGGCAGCCGATTCACGCAGGCGAATTTCCAACGTTCGGTGGACACCGAGAATCTCGACGATACGGAGGACTCATTCCTCGATAGTGATGGGGCTTACGAGCGCAACGAACAATTTGAGCAGGCGCTTGCCCTCATCGCAGATCGCGCATCCTGGCTTGGTCGTGCATATCCTTTCAAGGTAGAGTCCGGAGAAGTTCAGTTTGCCCCTCCGGAATCACTTGAGGATTGCCTGCCCTACCTCTTTTTGCTTGTATGCTCCAACAGCAACTATGCTCCTTCCCTAAAGAATGGCCTGCCAATCGATTTTGAATACCTGTGCAAGGAAGCGTTTAGAGCGCTCTTTCCCCAACGGGCCGAGGTTCTTCTGTTCAGCAAGAACAGCCAGGATCGGAGAGAAATTTTTGGATCATCCGCAGGAGACGCCGTTCGCATGTTGGCGCAAATGCTCAATACCGGTTTGGTAAACTCCGAGCGCCTACCCGACACACAGCGTGAATTTGGCATCGACCTTATTGCTACCTATTCCTTTGATGACCAGGCTCCGTACACTTTCTTCGCTTTCGCACAATGCACAATAGGAGAAGAATGGTGGCTCAAGAAGCATGAGGCAATCGCGGATAACGGACTCGCCGACTTTATTCATTTGAATGCGCGTCACTCCAATTTCTTGATGATTCCGCATTTTCCGCGATACAATCTACGGGAATGGAGCGAAGACCCTGCGCGCACTGGAAACTGCATACTCTGTGACCGTTTCAGGATATGCAAATTGCTGCAGAGGGCCGACTCTTTCGATCCCAGCAGCCCTCCGGAGAGTATCGCGGAGGTCTTCAAGCAACTCAGAGACAATCTCGTTGAGCCGGTCTGACGGGGCGCAAGCGAAGACTCTGGAAGGACGCATCACATGGCTGACACCGTATCGCCTGAGACCCGCAGCCGCATGATGTCCCGCATCAAATCGAAGGGCACCAAGCCGGAGGTTCTTGTACGGCGATTGCTCCATGGCCTCGGGTACAGGTATCGCTTGCATCGGGCAGGCCTGCCTGGGCGGCCTGACATGGTGTTCCCTTCGCGCCGCAAGGTCGTGTTCGTGCATGGTTGCTTTTGGCACTACCATCCTGAATGCGACCAGGCGCGCATACCCGACACCAACCGCGATTACTGGTTGCCGAAGTTGACGCGCACCAGGGCCAGGGACGCGCGCAACAGCCTGGCGCTCAGGGAAAAAGGCTGGGACGTGATGACGGTCTGGGAATGCCAGCTGAAGGATATAGAGGCAGTCACCAAGCGACTCGTTGATTTCCTGGACCATCCGCCCCCAACCCCCATTCACCATCATCATCCGTCTCCCCAATCTTTCCACTAACCCCCAGCTCTCCCCGCCACCTTTCCACCGCCTTTCCACACCGATTCCACCCGGAATCCACACGCCTTCCCCTAGTCAAATCAATTCACCGTCCACCATCCCCACAGCCTTAGAGGCGGTATAACAACCCACATGGATATATGCTGAGAGAATGATTGACCAAGCTCAGATACACGTGAACGGTGGAAAAGGCGGGCGCGGCGCAGTGTCCTTCCGGCGGGAGAAGTACGTTCCGTTTGGCGGGCCTGACGGCGGCGATGGCGGCCAGGGCGGCAGTGTCGTGTTTCGCGCCGACGAGAATCTGATGACGCTGCAGGACTACGGGCGCAGTCTTCGATATGCCGCGCAAAACGGGGAGCCTGGCCGCGGCAAGAAGCAGACCGGCAAGACTGGCGGCGATCTCATTTTGACGGTTCCTGTGGGAACGATAGTGACGTGGACGGGCGAGAAGACTGGCGGCGCGGTGGACCTTGAGTCGGACGGCGCGAGTATCGTCGTTGCGAAGGGCGGAGGCGGAGGCCGCGGCAACGTGCGGTTCACGAGTTCGACGAATCGCGCGCCGCGGCTGGCAGAGAGCGGCGAACCCGGCGAAGAGGTGGACGTCCGCCTTGATCTGAAGCTGCTCGCCGATGTTGGCCTTGTCGGCCTCCCCAACGCGGGCAAGTCCAGTCTCCTGGCAATCGGCTCCGGGGCGAACCCGCGTGTCGCGGCCTACGCGTTCACCACCACCGAGCCGAACCTTGGCGTTGTGGACATCGGCTGGAGTAGCTTCGTCCTGGCGGACATCCCGGGGCTTATTGAGGGCGCGCATGAGGGCAAGGGCCTTGGCGACCAATTCCTCCGCCACGTGGAGCGCACCGCCGTCCTCATCCACATCATCGACGGTAGCCTGCCGGATGTCCTGGATGCATGGCGGAGCATCAACAACGAACTCGCGCTCCACGAGGCCCGGTTGGAGGACAAGCCGCAGATCGTGGCCGTCAACAAGATCGACGTGCCTGAGACGCAAGAGCAGCTGCCGGAACTGCAGGAGGCGTTCGCCGCCGAGGGTGTCGACGAGGTATTCGCGGTGTCCGCCGTCACCGGCGAGGGCGTGACGGAGCTGATGCGGGCCGCCTACACCCGCGTCGAAGCCGAAAGGGAGGCGCGCAAGCGGGCGCCGGCGCAGGAGGCGGACGAGCCGGAGGTCATCATCAGGCCTGAGCCGTTCCGCATCATGCCGGTCGTGGAGGCCGAGGAGGAGGGAGTGTGGCGGCTCAAGCACCCCCGCATTGAGCGGCTCGCCGACGGCATCGACCTCACGGACATGGGCGTCGCCGCGCAGTTCTGGCGAGAACTCGGCCACGTCGGCGCGATTGATGCCCTGGAGCGGGCGGGCGCAGAGCCGGGCGACTGGGTACTCATCGGCCGGACGGAGGTGAGGTGGCGGTGAGCCGCGTCGGCATCCTGGGCGGCAGCTTTGATCCCCCGCACGTCGGCCACCTGATGATTGCGCGGGAGGCGCGGGAGCGCGTCGGCCTTGATGCCGTCCTCTTCGTGCCGGCGGGCGAGCAGTGGCTCAAGGAGGGGCAGGTCGTCGCCCCTGCCACCCACCGCCTCGCCATGACGCACCTGCTGGTAGGCTCAACCCCCCACTTCAGCGTGTCCGACATGGAAATCACGCGCCCCGGCCCAACGTACACCGTTGACACTCTCCACGCCCTCCGGGAAGCGTCGCCGCCGGACACGGACTATTTCTTCATCCTCGGCGAAGACGCCGTGGCCGACCTCCCCCGCTGGCACAGCCCGCAGGAGCTCGTGACACTGTGCCGCTTCATCGCCATGCCCCGCGCTGGCGCCGGAGGACGCCCCGACCTCTCTCCGGCCTACGCCGCCGTCCCCGGCCTGCGCGACAAGGTCACCGTCCTCGACGACGCCCCCCGCATCGACGTCAGTTCCTCGTCCGTCCGCCGGATGATCGAGCGCGGAGAAGACCTTAAAAGCGCCTTAAACGGCGTTTTACCGGACTACATTGTGAAATACTTAACTGCGCACCGACTGTATGGCTGAGCAGGATTTCCTATTGCTCAAGCGTCCTGAGGAAGCGATCGTCGCGCCGCCACCGCGGTCTCGTCCGCGCCCACAGCGATAGCATCACCGGACGCCCCAACAGCTCCTCCAAAAGCGGCCTCACCCGCGTGCCCACGTCCTTGAGAGCCTTCCCCCCCTTGCCCACAACGATCCCCCGCTGCGTAACCCGCTCAACATAAACGCTAGCCTCAATAAAATCCTTCCCGCCATGCTCCGGGTCCTGCGGCGCGTGCTTCTCCACTTCAACGGCGGTCGCGTAGGGCACCTCGTCGCCGTACACGGCAAACACGCCCTCCCGTATCAGTTCGGAGATCAAAAAAGTCTCCGAGCGGTCGGTCAAAGTTGACGGATCGAAGAGCGGCTCCTGCTCCGGCAGGTTGGCGATGATGCTCTCTAGGAGGCTGTCCAGCCCGTCGCCCGTTTTGGCGCTAATCGGGATGATGTCCCGGAACTCCGCGTACAGTTCGTTGTAGTCCTCGATGACGGGCAGCAGCCTTCCCTTGCGGACGGTATCCAGCTTGTTGACGGCAACGATGGCGGGGAGGTTTCGCGCCGTGATTTCGCCGAGCAGCGTCTCTTCAACGTCTCCTGCCGTGCGCGGCGCGGACACCAGCACTGCCAGGTCGGCAGTCTCCAACGCCTGCCGCGTCTCGCGCAGCATCCGGCGGCTCAGGGCGTCAACACGCGGGTCGGCGGGACGCCCCGGTGTATCCAGCAACCCGACTTGGAAATCATCCCCGTGCAGAACGGCCAGGATCCGATAGCGCGACGTCTGCGGCTTCGGGCTAACCGCCGCCAGCCGCGTCCCCACCAGCGTATTGACCAGCGTCGACTTCCCAACATTGGGCCGCCCAACAACGGCAACATACCCGGCGCGGATCATCTTTGCGCCGCCGTGTGGCAGGGGCCTGTTACGGTCACGGTCACCGTGTCAGGAGGCCTCGGCGAACCGCTCGGCATCCTGGATAAACTTCTCCGTTTCCCGAATCAACCGGATGACCTCTTCAATGGGATCGAAGTCATTGTTCATGTTGCACTGCACGAAGAGGACGCCCACCCGGTTCCTGTATTGCTCCCGAAACGCCGCGAGTTGAGGGTCGTGCTTGCTGATCGTCGTGAGGCTGTGTTGAATGGCGGCGCCTGTGCGTGGAGCGTCGGCTGAGCGCGCCGCGATGAGCGCGCTGGCGGCCTTGTCCGTGGCGTCCGATGCCTTGAGCGTCGCCTCGCGCAGTTCGCCGGTCAGCATGAGGGTCATAGCGGCGCCGCGCATGACGCGGGCCTCCTCCAACAGTTCCTGGACTTCTGTCGTGACGGTCATTACGCACCTCCGAGGCGACGGTCACCTGAACACGCTTAGTCTACGAAATCGCCAAGCGTTCGGCCAATTGAACATAGGACGCCGTGTCACGGATGGCGGCAACGACGGCGTCAGCAGGCTCACAATCCCCGTAGTAGAAGCATCTGCCGTGCAAATCCCTCTGGTAAGCCCGGTAGCCCTCAACCAGTTCTTGCGCCAACGGGTAGTCGGCAGCCACTGCCCGCAAACTTCGCCACGTTGCGCTCGACGTTCGGGGCTCCATGCCAGTACGGGCCGAAATGAGGCCGTCTGCGGCGCGTTTCACGGCGCACCATGCCTTTTCGGCGGCATCACGAATGTCGCCGGTATCCAGCAGGGTCAACGCGGACGTGCTCATCAGGCGGGCATCCTCAAAGATTCTGCGAGTATCGTCCGTCATCGCCATTTGCCTATTTTCCTTCCAGCGCCGCCCGCACAGCCGCTATCAGCTCATCATCCTCTTCCGGCAGCACGGTCCGCGGGTCAAGCAGCAGGCGGTCATCCTCAATGCGACCGATCACGGCAGGGTGCGAAGGCGATGCCCGCAGGCGTTCGGTTAGCGTGTCCGCGTTGGCGCGCTCCGGTTCGATTGCCAGGGCGCGCGTCGGCAGCGTTCCGCCCGGCAGGCTCCCCCCGCCCACCGCCGTCTCCGCCTCCACCACGCGCAAGCCCTCCCCGCCGATCTCCTCTCGCCACCGCAGTGCGCGCTCGTCCAGCGACGCCGCGCCTGCGGAGATCATGCGCCACACGGGAACTTCCGTTAGCGCCACGCCCCGCGCGTACGATTGCAGCGTCGCCGTCAACGCCGCCAGATCCAGCTTGTCGATTCGAACGGCGCGAGCCAGTGGATGGGACTTCATTTTGTCGATAAGCTCCTTGCGCCCCACCGCGATGCCCGCCTGCGGCCCTCCCAGCAGCTTGTCGCCGGAAAACAGCGCGATGTCCGAACCCTCCCGCTCCAACGCGTCTCGCACCGTGGGCTCCGGCGCAAGGCCGAACTGCGCGGTGTCCAGCAGACAGCCGGAACCAAGGTCGTTGATGAGCGGAACGTTGCGCGCGTGTGCAATCTCCGCAATCTCCGCCGCGTCCGGCGTGCTCGTGAAACCGACAACAAGGAAATTGCTGCGATGCACCCGCAGGAGCGCCCCCGTGTTGTCCGTGACGGCGTCCGCGTAGTCCGCGGCGTACGTGCGATTTGTCGTGCCGACTTCAACGAGAATTGCCCCACTCTGGCGCAGCACGTCCGGTATCCTGAACCGCCCCCCAATCTCCACGGCCTCTCCGCGAGAGACGATGACCTCCCGCCCTCCAGCGATTGCCGCAAGGGCAAGCAGGACGGCGGAGGCGTTGTTGTTGACCACGATGGCCGCCTCCGCGCCCGTCAGGAATTGCAGCAGCCGCTCCGGGTGCGCGTGGCGTGAGCCGCGCTCTCCGGCCTGCAGGTCGTATTCGAGATCGGAGTACCCGCGCGCCACGCTGCTCATCGCCTCGATGGCGGCACGACTCAATGGCGCGCGCCCCAGGTTCGTGTGGATGATGACCCCGGCCGCGTTGATGACGCGGCGAGGCCGCGGCCCCAAAAGGTCGTTGATGGACGCCGTCACGCGGGCGGTGAGCGTATCCATATCGGGCGCGCCGTCCGTCTCGCCGGCCAAAATCGCCCCGCGCGCCGCGTCGATAGCTTGTCGCGCCGCACTCGTCACCGTGTCGACTCCAACGCTCTCCGCAAGCACGCCAAGCGCTTCACTGCCGACCAGTCGATCCACGCTCGGCAGCCCGCGCAGGGCATCGGATTGCCGCTGCCGTCCGCCGCCCGAGTTCCCCTCGTGTGACTGTGCCATACGTGATTATCGCCCATCATGGGCAGGGCACGCTGATGCCCCTATGCGTGGGGCGTTGGTCGTGACGTATACTACTAGTTCGGGCGCGCGTATGAGGCGCGTGGCCACACTAACAGTGGTTCGGGCATTGGCCGAACGGCGAGGGGGTAAAGGAATGCAGGTCATTGGCCTGACGGGGGGGATCGCAAGCGGCAAGAGCCTCGTGAGCGAGGTGCTCCGCGACGAATACGAAGCAACCGTCATCAGCGGCGACGAGTTGGGTCACCAGGCGTATCTGCCGGACACCGACGCGTGGAAGGACATCCTGGCCCGGTGGGGCGACGACCTGATGAACCCGGACACGCGCGAGATTGACCGCCGCAAGCTCGGCGCAATCGTTTTCGCCGACCCGGAGGAACTCAAGGCGCTCAACGAGATCACGTGGCCGCGTATTCGGACGCTCGCAGAGAACCGCATCGCCGAATTGCGCGAAAGCGGCGTGAAGATTGCCGTGCTTGAGGCCGCCATCATGATCGAGGCGGGATGGACGGATATGTGCGACGAGTTGTGGGTGACGCAGGCGTCGGAAGCGGATGCCATTTCGCGTCTCCAATCCCGCAACAACCTGACCGAAGAGCAGGCGAAACAGCGCATCAACGCCCAGCTGTCCAACGAGGCACGCGCGGACGAGGCGGACGTCTTGCTCCAGAACACCGGCACCATAGAGGAACTGCGCATCCGCGTCGGCGAGCTCTGGCACGCCCGCATCCGCCCGTTCCTGTAGGCTGCCGACCTGCAGAGAGCAATAACCACTCAAAGGGATTGGAATGACCGAACAGACAGCGCTCAAAGACGCCACTGTGATGTCGTACTCCGAGTACGAGATCGAGGAATACACGATTGACAGCGAGCCCTACTACCTGCCCATCAGGGACGAGGTGGAGGTGTTCACCGCAGCCTACGAAGAAAAGATACCCGTCATTCTCAAAGGCCCTACCGGCTGTGGCAAGACGCGGTTCGTGGAGTACATGGCGTGGCGGCTTGGCCGCCCCATCACCACCGTCCGGCAGGACGGCAAGGAGAACTCCCACGGCAAGGCCCTCGTCACCATCGCCGCCCACGAAGACCTGACCGCCAGCGATCTCGTCGGACGCTTCCTGCTCGAGGGCGAGGAGACCAAGTGGGTGGACGGCCCGCTCACCCGCGCCGTCAAGACCGGGGCCATCTGCTACCTCGATGAGGTTGTCGAGGCCCGCAAGGACACCACGGTGCTCATCCACCCGCTGACTGACCACCGCCGCCTCCTCCCCGTTGAGAAGCGCGGCCAGATCCTGGAGGCTGCGGACGGCTTCCTGCTGGTCATCTCCTACAATCCCGGCTACCAGAGCGCGCTGAAGGACCTCAAGCAGTCCACGCGCCAGCGGTTTGTCGCGATGGAGTTCGATTACCCGCCGCGTGAATACGAGGCGCGAATCGTCCTCCAGGAGAGCGGCGTCGATGAGGACTCCGCCGATCTGCTCGCCCGTCTTGGCGAAAAGATTCGCAACCTCAAGGAGCACGGGTTGCAGGAGGGCGTCTCCACGCGCCTGCTCATCTACGCGGGCAAGCTGATTGCCCGGGGCGTGTCTCCCCGCCGCGCCTGCGACGTGGCCATCTCCGACGCCCTCACCGATGACGCCTCTGTCCAGCGCAGCATCCGGGAGATCACAACAAGCATCTTTGAGTAGGAGCGGCGGCATCCGCCCGTCAAGACGACCCCTGTAAACGCATGACATCAGAACACGGCGGAACGGCGAACCCGGCGCAGACGCGCGATGAACTGGTTGCCCAGTTGCTTGCGCTGCCCGCGGCTGTTGGGCAGGCCTACCAGGGCGCGACTGACCACGTGGAGCACCGCCTCGGCAGTGACGAGCATTACGACCGGTGGCTGTCGGCGGCCCTGGGCATTGCGGGGGCCTCGTTCCGCGCATGGGAGGCCGCCGCTGAGTACGTGCGCTCCTCACCCGCCGTTCTCGATGCGCTGGAGAGGCCGCAGGAGGCGGCGTCCTGGTACGAGAGCGGCCGCGCGCTATCGGCTCACTCAGCCGCCCTTGCCTCGTCGTTCTTCCGCGCCAGCGCCGGCTTTCTTGAACGCCGCGATGTTGGACGCTTGCCCGCGTGGATATCAGCCGCTGAAACGCTTTTCCACGGAACATGGAAGTCCGGTGCGCTGGCCGCCCGGTTCTTTGAGGTCAGCCCCGCCCTTCTTGATCACGTGCGGCTGAGCGATCTCGCTGCCTTCGCAAACTTCCTCGATCACGTCGCGCAGCACTCCAGCGAACTCGCCGAGGAGTGCCTGACCATGGCCCCGGACTCGCTGCCGTACGTCGATGACGAGACCATCGACAGATACCTGGAACTTCTTGGCGAGACCGCCAACCGCAACTGGAAGTACGCCAAGGAAACGCAGCGCGCCGCCGCCGTCGCGCTGCCCCGCATCGCCCGGTCCGAACGCCAGCGCTTCCTGACCTTCGCCATCAACCTGGCTGGTGACGGCGGCAAGCGCTACCTCTCTTTCCTTGCCGAAGGCTCCCGCGCCATCAGCGATTTGCCGCTCTTCATGCACCGGCAGGCATTGGATGACTTCGAGGTGCTGTGCGGGCTGTCCGAGGAGGCCGCCGTCGAGTTCCTCCGCGCCGCCCCCCAGGTCCTGGACCGCATCGACCCTGACAACCTCAACCGGTGGTTCTCCGAGGGCGTCACGATGCTCGAGCGGAACGAGGCCGCCGGCATCGCCTTCTTCCGGCTGGAATCCGCGCGCGGCGAGGCCCTGCTCCAGGAACTCTCGGCAACCGTCAGCCTGGAGGACGTCGCGCCAATCCTGCAGATGTACGCGCGCGGCCTCACCGGCGGCGATATGCAGCTCCGCCCCACACCGGAACTCGCCAACCGCAGCATCGGCTGGGCCACGGAGGACCGCGCCTCAACCGACGGAACCAACATCTTCCTCCCGCCGGAAATCGCGCTCTTTGAGAGCAAGGACGACAACTTCGGCTGGTTCAAGGTTCTCTGCACCCACCAGACCGGCCACCTTGAGTTCGACAGCTTCACGTTCAACTTCAACCGCGCCGGCAATATCTTCCCGCTCACGCGCCCGGCCCTCGCCGAGCGTGTCGCGGAGCAGAACGCCGGCGGAGCGAACCGTGAGCCCGTTGTTGCGGCGCCCAACCCGGAAATGACCGGCGTGGCCACTGCCGTTCTCTCGGACTATGAGCGATTCTTTGACCTCTTCCCGGAGCGGCGTCTCGCGTCCGACCTGTTCGCCGCGCTGGAGGACGCCCGCGTCGACCACCTCGTCAGGCAGCATTACCGTGGACTGCGCCGCGCCTACGGAATGGTGCAGGCCGCCGCCGTGATTGGCCGCCCCGCCCCCCAGCAGCTTCCCCTCCGCATGGCCCTCGTCGAGCTGCTCATCCGCATGACCCTGCTCGAAGGCGACAAGAAGATCCCCGTCCCCCAAAGCCTGTATGACGTCGTCCAGCGCATGGCCGTCATCCTGGCTCGCCTGCGCCACGACGAGGCGACGGTGGAGGACTCTGCCGAGGCAACCGTTATCCTCTATCGCCTGTTGATCAATGTGCCGAACACCATGCCGCAACCCGATCTTGATTGGGACGAGATGGAGCTTGATGAACTTGGCGGCGAGGCCGCGCAGGGCCTGCAGGAGGCCGACAGCGCCCAGATGGGCGGCGAGGAGTTCGTGCCCGGCTCCGGCACGGAACAGGACGTGCCGTACCAGTCGCCGGAGGACGTGGACTACCGCGGTGATTTCAAGCCGGAGCTCGTGCAGACGATCGCCAACCTCCGCAAGGGACAACAGCGCGCGGAGGACAGCGTGCAGGCCCCGCCGCTCACCGAGGAGATGGTGCGCCAACTCCTGGAAAAGAGCGCGGAAATCGACCTCTCCAGCGTCGTTGAGGGCGATATCGACGATCCCAGCGGCCTCTTCATCTCAAGCCTGATGAGCGAAGCCATCGAGGGCCCCGACGCCGAGTTCAATGACGAGATGGGCGAGGTCGGGAGCGGCGGCGGTGACGGCGAAGAGAACGAGGAGTCGCTGGAAGAGCAGGAGCAGACGGCCCTCTACGATGAGTGGGACTTCGTGGCGCTTGACTACAAGCCCGCGTGGTGCCGCGTCCGCGAATCCACCATGGCGGAAGGCTCCGCAGAGTTCTATGAGCAAACCATCGAGCGGCACGCCGGCCTCATCAACGAGGTGCGGCGGCAGTTCGAGATGATGGTGCCGGAGACCTACCGCAAGGAGAAGCGCCTCACGGACGGCGAAGAATTCGACCTGGACGCCGTGATCGATGCCATCGTGCAGAGACGCGCCGGCGCGACACCCGACGACAAGGTCTACTGGCGGCGCAACAAGACGGAGCGCGACGTTGCCGTCATCTTCCTGCTGGACATGAGCGCGTCCACCGCCGAGGCCATTGAAGAACGCTCGGATTACGACGATGACGATGAGGACATCCCGGACGATCCCCGCCAGTACCTCTTCTGGCTGCGGTCTCGCCGCGAACAGCAGAAGCGCTCCTATCTCCGCATCATCGACCTGGAGAAGGAATCAACCGTCCTGCTGATCCGCGCGCTGGAGACCATCGGCGATCAGTACGGCATCTACGGCTTCTCCGGCTACGGTCGTGAGAACGTGGAGTTCTACAGCGTCAAGGGCCTGGAGGAGCAATTCTCAGACCGCGTCGCCAAGCGCATCGACGGCATTACGCCGCTGCACGCGACGCGCATGGGCCCGGCAATTCGCCACGCGACCGCCAAGCTGGACGACGTGAGCGCCAAGACCAAGGTGCTGTTCCTGATCTCGGATGGTCGGCCGCAGGATCGCGGCTACAGCCGAGAGGGCGCCGAAAAGGAATACGCCGTCCACGATACCCACGATGCGCTCGTACAGGCCAAGGCCAAGGGCATCATCCCCTTCCTGCTCACGGTTGACCGCGCCGGCCACGACTACATGAAAGAGATGTGCGGAGACCTCCCCTACGAAGTCTTGGCAGACATAGAACTCCTCCCCAAGCGCCTCCCCCAACTCTACTCCCGCCTAACCCTGTAGGGGACGCGCGTCGTGTACCATTGGTGTATGACACGCACAAACATAGACATAGACGACGAAGCCTGCGCCGAAGTAATGCGCCGCTACGGCCTCTCCACCAAGCGGGAGGCGGTCAACATGGCGTTGCGCCGCGTCGCCGGAAGGCCGATGACGCTTGAACAAGCATTGGCCATGCGAGGAACCGGTTGGGACGGTGATCTGGATGAGATGCGGGCGATGTCTCCGCAGCTTGAAGCCTGGATCAACAGACCGGAAGACGAGGGGTTGCCTGGCCTAGAGAAGTATTTGTCTTCCCGCCCTTTGGCGTAGCCACCGTCCCTTACTCCGCCCCCTCCAGCATCCACCACTGGGCGCTGTGTTAGCACGCCTGTCTTGACATTTGACGTCTAGACGTCTAAGCTGGCCTCGCTATGAGCGTTGCGGAAGGACGATACGCGCCGGGAACTGTACGGGACGGCATCGTGCTGGTGCTTTCGCGGAGCGCGGCGCCGCTGCCGGTTCGTGAGATTGAGCGCCGCGTCACAGAGGTCATCGGCCCCACGCCTGCTTCGTCCGTCAGATCGTTCCTCAGGCTGAACACGCCGAACCTGTTCGTGCGAGAAGCGCGAGGCGTGTACAAGCTGAGCGCGACCGATTCCCTGGGCGCGCAGACCCCAATCACCGACGGCGCGGGATGGGAAGACCGGTTTACATACGGCGACGCAACGCTCTATCGCGCGGATTGCCTGACGTGGCTCGACCATCGAGAGGACAATAGCTTGCACGCCGTGGTGACTGATCCACCGTTCGGCCTGCACGAGTATTCGGCAGAGCAGCAGGCAAAGCTGCGGGCAGGGCGGGGCGGCGTGTGGCGCATCCCGCCCGCGTTCGACGGGGTCGCCCGCTCCGCCGTGCCGCGATTCACGACGATGAACGAGGAGCAGATACTGGAGCTTCGCGCGTTCTTCTTCACGTGGGCGCGGATGCTGCGTCCCAAACTGGTGCCGGGCGCGAACGTCATTGTCGCCTCGAATCCCCTGCTGTCCTACGTGGCGTCCGACGCGCTGGCGGATGCCGGATTGGAACGCCGCGGAGAGATCGTGCGGTTAACGATGACCCTTCGCGGCGGGGATCGGCCAAAGGCGGCGCATGAAGAGTTTCCCGACGTGAGCGTCATGCCGCGCTCCATGTGGGAGCCGTGGCTTGTCTTTCGCAAGCCGCTGGAGGGAAGCGTCAGGGAGAACCTGCGCAAATGGGGAACGGGCGGGTTCCGCCGGCCAAGCCCCACCAGCCCATTTGGCGACGTAATCCGGTCGGCGCCCACGCGCAAGGCGGAACGAGACCTTGCGCCGCATCCCAACCTCAAGCCGCAAGCGTTCCTGCGCACCATCGTGCGGGCCGCCCTGCCGCTTGGGACGGGCGTGATCCTCGACCCGTTTGCCGGGTCAGGCTCGACGCTTGCCGCCGCCGAGGCCGTTGGCTACCGGAGCGTCGGCATCGAGCGGGACGAAATCTACTTTGACATGGCAAAAGAGGCTATCCCAAAGCTGAGGCGCTTGGGCGTCAGGCAGGATTAGGCTCCTTGTAAACCCAACTTTCGCGCAGTCTGCGGATACCGTCTTTGTGCAGTGTGGCGGTTCGCGTTCCCAATTCGCTCCGGGCGTTGCGCCGAAAATCATCCACGGTTACCTGGCCGAGATAGACCTCTGTGAACGTGAGCGGCGTGCGATCACGCGCGGGCTCAGTCGTGTTGTCCACGGTATGCACGAATACGCACAGCCACTGGTCACGCGCACCGTGCGTGTCGACGGCCCCGCCCGCCTTCCTCGTTGACTTTACCTCCACGCCCTGCTCCCCGGACTGGACGGCATTGTTGGGGTAGACACCCTGCACGACCAGGTCAGGATGGCCGTTGTGGAACCGGTTTGCGGTAAGCGTGCGGGCGTGCGTGGCCAGTGAAGCTGTCAGCATGTCTGAGAGCAAGCCGGACAGGGCGGCGGGCCGCAGCATATCGTCCAGCCGCTCCAGGCCCCGCTCAATCAGGCGTGAGTTCACGTCGAAGAAGAAGTCATAGACATCCTGCATGGCGAGCTGGAAATCCTCTACTCGCAGCCCGTACGGCAGGGGCAGAGCTTGGTTGAAATTCGCAGTGCGGACTTCGTTGCGTGGAGTTTGAGTCACTTGACTAGGTGCCCTCCCTACTCACTCTGAGGTCCCCCCTCCAGCATCCGCCACCACCCCGCCAGATCCGCCGCCGCCTGCAGCAGCTGCCCCGGCCGACGTATCCCGTCCTCCGTGATCACGTGATCCACGTATTCCGGCGGGATGATGTCCAGTTCAGGGGATGATGCGCCGTCGCGTGACGCCGGCAGCCATGGCGCCAGCTTGAGTGTGTCCGCGAAGAAATGGACGGGCACGGGCGAGTCGCGCCGCGCAGCCGCCTCCACCAGCGCAAGCGTCCCCGCGTCCGCCGCCATCGACCCGTCCGCCAGGAACGCCGTGCAGCCGAGCAGCACGATGTCGCACCCGGCAAGCGCATCACTAATGTCGCTGTGTGAGTCCCCGCCGGCTCCGTTTGGGGAAAGTCCCCCAACCGTGCGGAGCTCCCGGATCCCGTCTCCGGCCAGCGCAATGGCCGCCCGCACACTCTCAGACCGCCCCAGCGTCGTGACCGTCGCGCCCTCCTCGATGAGCGGCTGCCCCCGCCGACCGAGCGATGCCGGCGTGTCCCCCAGCAGCCGCGCCAGCCGCGCCACGCTCCGCGCCGCCGCCGCCATCCGATCCCCGGACCGCGCCTCCCGCGCCGTCCGGTAAGCCGAAACCCCCACGTTTCGTATCGCCACAACCTCCGGGCGCGCCTCCGCAATCGTGAACGCGATCTCCCGCAGCGGCTCCGGCTCGCCGATATACATTTCCGTCAACGCGCGATGCAGCAGCCGCGCGCCCCGCGCCGCGATGCCCACCGCCGTGTCGGAGCGCTCATCACGCAGGGCGTCCGCCTCCCGCGCCAGCTCATCCCACTCCATCGGCGCCCTCATTCCCCGTCCGCCTCGGAACGCGTCAGGATCACGTTGTCCAACAGCCGCGTCCGCCCAATACGCACGGCAGTCGATGCCATCGCCCCGTCCGCTGCATCGCCCTCGACCTCTTGGAGCGTCAGCGCGTCCGCCACGGAAACGTAGTCGATAGACGCGATGAGCGGCTCCGCATCCAGCGTGGAGCGCATCGCCTCACGGAGCGCGTCCGCCCGCGCCTCACCCTCGCGATAGAGGTCCAATGCCGCCGTCAACGCGCGGTACACAACCGGCGCGGCCTGCCGCTCCTCCACTGTCAGATACGTATTGCGGCTGGACATGGCGAGGCCGTCCGGCTCCCGCACCGTTGGCGCGACGACAATCTCCCCCGGCACGTTCAGATCGCGAACCATGCGCCGCACGACGGCGACCTGTTGCCCGTCCTTCTGTCCGAAATACGAACGATCCGGCTGCACGATATTGAACAGCTTGAGCACCACGGTCGCCACGCCCATAAAATGCCCGGGCCGCACGGCCCCCTCCAGCCGGCTGGCAATATCCCCCGGCACGACGTAGACGTCCTGCTCCGGCGGCGGATACATCTCTTCGGGCGTGGGATGGAAGACCAGGTCGCACCCCGCCGCGTCCAGCATCGCCAGATCTCTCTCCAGGTCGCGCGGATAAGCCGCAAAGTCCTCGTTGGGGGCGAACTGCGCCGGATTCACAAAGATCGACGCCGCGACGACGGCATTCTCCGCCCGCGCCCGCCGCACAAGCGAGATATGCCCCTCATGCAGAAACCCCATAGTCGGCACAAACCCAAGCCCCCCCGCCAAGCGCGCGAAGCCCCGCGCACGGCGGAAGTCTTGGACAGTTGTGATTAGCTGTAAGGCCATGACATCTCAGGACATTGTACGGGCGCAAGCGTGGCATTGTCGGGGGGAAATGGTGGGGCGCGAACGGCGTCGGCCCGAAATTGTCCAGGAAACTGGGGCTAACAGCAGGGTCATCAGCGGCAATAATGGTAGTCCGCCACTGTCGGATCGTCATCGGCGGCGGCAAGTCTGAATGAAAGGAGGTGAAAGCATGGTACAAAATGACGAGGCGGTGAGGCGGTCGAACCAGTTGAACCCGAACAACCGGGAATACTGGAGGTCGCGAGGGTTCAATGACCGCCCGACGGATTGGCGGAAGCGGGCAAAGGCGCAGCAGCCCCAACCGAACCGGCAGGCCAAGACGAACAACCGGAAGAAGTAAGGAACGGACGGGAGTGCCGGCGGCCCTGGGCGACTGGCGCTCCCGCAATGCAGGCGTGATTGCGAGGGGCAATGACTGAACCGCTGAATTCTGGGTTGGGAATCCATGGGCGGCAACTGCTTGGCCAGGCTGTCAGGCTCTTGCGGCTGGATCACGATGACCTCAAGTCAAGGACCGCGCGGCGCTTCTTTTCGGGAGCCGAAGTCAATACGTTCGATCACAACCAGATTATGTCTGCCGTCGCCGAGTCCCTTCTACGCAGCGGTATCTTGCCAGAATCCATCGTTACCTATCCAAGGATCACCCATACCGACATCTTGAAGGTCGCCATCGAGCATTGGGTCAACCGATGGGATCAGATGATTGCGTTTCTCCAGAACGAAACGGGAGGCAGCGAGCATCCGGCTGTGATTGTAGAAGGAATCGTTCGCCTGCAGATCATCGACCTCTCCCTGCGCGTCTTTTCAGCCTTGCGTCTTGGCGGAACTGAAATTGGCGCCCAAAAGAAGATGCCGTGGGCGCGCAAGGACGGGACAAAGAGGATTTTGCGTGCGCTGGTACGCGACGCCGGAATCACCCGCGACCAGTTGGCTCGGGAAGTGGCAGTATCTGAAACGACAGTCGACAATTGGCTGGATGGCAAAGCCCTACCGTCTGCCCAGAACGCCAAGGTGATTGCCGGGGAGATAGGGCGTCGACATCCGAAATGGAACTTGCATGAGATCGAAAACGACCTGCGGTTAGCCCGCCTGTTTTCGGAGATGGGCAAGCGATTGGAATTTCTGGTTGATTCGAGCAAATTCGAGTCATTTGCTGATGCGCTGGTTCGGTTCGTGTATCGGCTAAACATGGATGTGCGACGCTCGGGCAGGCCGCCAATCCAGGAAGTCTCAGGCTTGGAGGCACAGACCCTCGTCTATGGAGTCGAATGCCCGCAAATCCATTCGCTATTGGAGAATCTGGCCCGCAAGGAGCGCGATCCTGAATGGAAGCGCTATATTCGTGCGGCGAACCAGAACTGGCGCTTCGCCCTGCAAGCCCTCTCAGCACAGGCGGCAGGCGACCAAATGGCAGCAGGTTTGGCTCAAGAGCCGCCACAGTCTGAATCCGATCCGCCGCCCGACAGGCTCAAAGATCTGATTCCCAAGTCATTGGCCCGACTGCCCGTCAGTTCAGATTTACGTGAGATGATTCTCGACATCGCAAGGGCGGCGGACTCACGACGGGCCCTGGTAAAGGACTACCCATTGAGCGCCAGGGCGCACATGGCATTGGGGTCTTTCCTGGGCATGATGGCCAAGCACCGCCAGAACCGGCAGATGCTTGAAGAGGGTATCGCTGAATGCCACATCGCAGCGGAATTAGCGCCTGGCTGGGATAATCCGGCCGTGGAACCGGGGATAATCCTCGCGAATGTTGGGGAGTTCAATCGGGCGCTGGAGGAACTGGATGAGGCTGAGAGCCGCTTGGGCGCGCCGACTCCTCACCTGAATCATGTTAGGGGCTACGTGCTCATGGAGCTTGGCCGTCATGGACAAGCGCTAGAGAATTTTGAAAGCGCCATTGAGTCCGCCCCGGAGTTTGCGCGAGCGTATCTCTACGGCGCTCGCTGTGCATTTGCCGTGGGGGACAAGCGCGCGGGTATTCGCTACGCGAAAGCCGCCCGTAGGTTTGGAGAACCGGGCGAGTACATCGCATGGAAGCTAGGCAAATATCGCTAGAGCCTCCCCCCTCACCACCCCGCCACAAAATCCAGCTCCAGCCGGATGTTGTCCTCCAGGCTCACGATGAAGAACAGATCCGGAACCTCCATCTCGAACTCCCCGAACGTGAAATTCGTCTTCGCCGTGCCTGCCACGCTGGCGCCGTCAAACGTGGCGACAGTTTCCCACGCGACGGGCCGCGTCACCTCCCGCACCGTCAGGTCCCCGTTGATCGTGAACTCCGCCTCGCCCGATGTTGGCAGCGGCCACGCGAGCCCATCGATGCTCGTGGCCACGAACACGATCTCCGGATAGGTCGCCGTTTCGATGGCGTTGCGTCGCAGATAGCGGTCGCGATTCTCCTCGTCGCTCTTCAGGCTCGCCGCGTTCAGCACGATGCGCGAACCCTCCGGCACAATCTTCCCGTCCGCCGCAAACGTGAACGCCCCCGTCACCTCCGTCGTCTCGCCGATAGCGTCAAAAGGCAGCTCGACGTTCGCCAACTCCTCACGAATCAGGTAACGTGCTGCGGTCCCCTCCTCGAGCGTCGCGGTGAGACCCTCAGCGGGCACCTCGTCATCCACGGCGCCCCCGCTCGCTGGAGTGGCCGCATCATCCTCAGTCACCATAGTCGGCATGGCGGTCGGCGGGGCAGCCGTGGGAATTGCAGTCGCCGTGGCCGTCGGGCTGGCGGCGGCCTCGTCGCCGTCGTCATCCGACTCGCTGCCCGTGCCGCACGCGGCAGCCAACACGGCCACCATCAGAGCCGCCGCAATCACCACCAATAGCCGCGCTGAAACGATGCCGTGCCTGTCCATGGAGATACCTGTTCCTTGTGTCCTGGGCGTGGGTGTCAAACACAAGCATACGGGCGAGGAACGCCCCGCGCACGCCCTGATTTGCATGAGGCGCAATCCTCTGGCAACTGCGCGGTAGAATTAACGGACGATGACACCCACCGAAGTGCCGGCGCGCCGCCATTTCCTGTCCCTTGCCGACCTCTCCCGGGAGGAGGTCGGCGCCGTGCTTGACGCCGCCGTCGCCATCCGCGCCGGGGAGCTAAGCCCGGACCTCACAGGGCGCAGCCTCGTCCTGCTGCTGGAAAAGCCGTCCCTCCGCACCCGCGTCAGCTTTGAATTGGGGATGCGCAAGATGGGCGGCCACAGCCTCAGCATGTTGCCGCAGGAAGTCGGGCTTGGCGGACGCGAGCCGCCGGAGGACGTCGCGCGCGTCCTCAGCCGCTACGCGGACGTCATCGCCGCCCGCGTCAACGACCACCAAACGCTCACCGAACTGGCTAACGCCGCCGATGTCCCCGTCATCAACGCCCTCTCCGACGTCGAGCATCCCTGCCAAACGCTCGCTGATCTCCAGACGATCCGCGAGCATCTGGGCGGCCTGGAGGGCGTCACGGTCGCGTTCATCGGCGACGGCAACAACGTGTCCGCAGGCCTCGCCATCGGCTGCGCCCTCGTTGGCGCAAAGTTCCGCATCGCGTCGCCGTCCGGCTATGAACTGCCGCAGGATGTCGTGGCGCAGGCCAACGGACTCGCAGGGCAGGAGGGACGCGGCCCACAACTGCTGTTCAGCCCGCAGGACGCCGCTGAGGGCGCGGACGTCGTCTACACGGACGTGTGGGCCAGCATGGGACAGGAGGCGGAGCGTGAGCAGCGCGCCCGTGATTTCCAGGGCTACCAGGTATCCCCGCAGCTCATGGAGCTTGCCAATCCGGATGCCGTCTTCATGCACGATCTCCCCGCGCATGAGGACGAAGAAATTTCTGAGGGAATGCTCACCCATCCCCAGTCCATCGTCTTTGACCAGGCCGAGAACCGGATGCACGCGCAGGCTGCCCTCATGGCGTTCCTGCTCGGCGCGCTCCCGCCCGCCCGCCAGGAAACCGCATGACCGCCCTTGTTGAAACACGCACCGGAGTGCCGAGCGGCCTCCCCACTGTCGCCATCGTTGGCCGCCCCAACGTCGGCAAATCCTCCCTCTTCAACCGCATGGTCGCCGAGCGCATCGCAATCGTTGCCGATGAGCCGGGCACCACCCGCGACCGCGTCACCGCCTACGTCACCCGTGACGACCGTACCCTTGCCCTGATCGACACCGGCGGCCTCATCCTCGGAGAAGAGGAGGGCATGATCGGCGCGATCCGCGACCAGGTTGCCGTCGCCCTCAGCGAGGCGGATGTCCTCTGCTTCGTCGTCGACGTGAACGCCGGCCTCCTGCCCGCCGACGAAGAGGTCGCCGACCTCCTCCGCCGCGTCTCCAAACCCGTCGTGCTGATTGCCAACAAGGCGGACAACATCCAACGCGAGCGGCTCGCTGCAGAGTTCTACGAACTTGGCATTGGAGACCCCATTATCGTCAGCGCCCACCACGGGCGCGGCGTGAATGAGTTGTGGGACGGCATCATGGCTGCCCTGCCGGACGTGGAAGCGCCGCCCCCGGCCCCGCAGGGCTCGATACCCGTCGCCATCGTGGGCCGCCCCAACGTTGGCAAATCATCGCTCGTCAACGCCATCCTCGGCCAGGAGCGCGCCATGGTGCGCGATGAGCCGGGCACCACCCGCGATGCCGTCGATACCCTCTTCGAATACGAGAACCGCAAGTATCTGCTGATCGATACCGCCGGCATCCGCCGCCGCGGCCACATCGAGCGTGGCGTGGAGCGATTCAGCGTCGCCCGCGCCATGCAGGCCATCGAGCGCGCGGACGTTGCCGTGCTGGTCGTCGATGCCACCGAGTACCTGACTGCCCAGGACCTCCACGTCGCCGGTTTTGTGCAGCAGGCCCACAAGGGACTCGCGCTCGTGATCAACAAGTGGGACCTCGCGCAGGAGGACGAAATCGACCGCCAGGAGGTCGAAATGCTCGTCCGCGCCCGCCTGAAATTCTTCCCGTCAATGCCCATCCTGTTCACCTCCGCGCTGCGTGGGCGCGGCGTCCGCGCCGTTCTGGACGTGGTCGCCCGCATCCAGATGGAGCGCATGACCCGCGTCACCACCGCGCAGGTGAACAGGGCATTGCTCGACGCCCTGGCAGACCATCAGCCGCCGTCGTCGGGCCGCAGGCGGTTGCAGATCTACTACGCGACGCAAGCGGAGGTGAACCCCCCCACGTTCGTCTTCTTCTGCAACGATCCGTCGCTCATCCACTTCTCCTACCGCCGCTATCTTGAAAACGTCTTGCGCCGCAAGTTCGGCTTTGAAGGCACCGCCATCCGCCTGATCTTCCGCGGCCGCGATGCGAACCGGGATGAACCCGATTAGGGCGGCGCGTTTGCTAAGGGAGTTGGCAATGCCGGAATTGCTGGAATCGATCACATTCGCGGAGATCGCCCTCACCATCGCCGCCGCCCTCGGCAGCTACCTGCTCGGTGCGATCCCGATTGGCCTGCTCGTCGGCAAGCTCTTCGGCGGCGTCGACGTCCGCCAGTCCGGCAGCGGTCGCACTGGCGCAACCAACGTCCTCCGCACGCTCGGCTGGAAGGCAACCGTCCCGGTCGTCCTGCTTGACCTGTTCAAGGGATCGGCTGCCGTTCTCGCCGGCGGCGCGATTGCCGGGGTGCCCGGAGAAGTCGCCGCCGCAGTCGCCGTCGTCCTGGGCCATAGCTGGTCGGTATTCATCGGGTTTGGCGGGGGGCGCGGCGTGATACCGGCGGGCGGCGCCGCGCTCGCCCTCGTCTGGCCCGCCGCCATCATCGGCACAATCGTCGGCATCCTCGTCATTGCTCTCACGCGCTACGTCTCGCTCGGCTCTCTGCTCGGCACCGTCACGTGCGTCGGCATCATGGCCGCGTTCGCGATCATGGGCCTCGCGCCGCCGTTCTTCGATGCCGTGCCCCTCGTCGTCGCCCCCCTGGCCGTCGCCGGCGGCGCGATGATCGTCTACGCCCACCGCGACAACATCAAGCGCCTGCTAACCGGCGCCGAACGCCGCTTCGGCCAACCCGCCGAACCGCCGCCCTGACCGCCCGCTCCCCATCGGGAGGAGCGCGACACAGGCGTTGACATTGTCCAAACCTTTGTCCACAATGAACTTGCGATAAAGCAGTCTATGGCGTAGCGCGCGGAACATGAACCCCGTGACACTGTCATTGACAGTGTCACAACGATGAACCTTTGTTACCCATGCCAGGAGGTACTCAGTGTTTCAGTGGCCCATCAATTTTGGCCTGGAAGTACAGGACGCCCCGGACATCATCAGGATGACCGAGGCTGCCCACGTCATCGCCGCCGCGATTGCCGGGGTTCCGCTAACCCCGGAGACGCAAGAGCGGCTGCACAGGCTGAACATCATGCGCGCCGTGCGGGGCACGACAGGCATCGAGGGAATCGAGCTGACAGACGAAGAAGTCGATGAGATCATTGCCTCTCCTCAAGGCGAGCCCGTCTTGCCGCGCATACGGGTTCGCGAAGAGATGGAGGCGCGCGCCGCGCACAATCTCTTCATGCGCGTTGAGGACATTCTATGGGATGACATAGACACACAGCTGACGGAAAGCCTGGTCTGTGAATTTCACGAGATTCTAACGCGTGACGCTGATTATCAGGGGAATACTCCCGGGCAATATCGAAAGCACCGGGTCTACGTGGGCAGGTATGAGCCGCCCGATTCTGCTGACGTGCCGGAACTCATGGCCCGGTATATCGAATGGCTGAACCAGGGGGCCGGCGCCCAGATGGATCCTGTGGCGCGGGCCGTCGTCGCCCATTTCCTGCTGGTAAGCATCCACCCGTTCGGCGATGGCAACGGCCGACTCTCCCGCGGCGTTGAGAGTTTCTTGCTGTACAAGGCCGGCATCAACGTTCGCGGGTTCTATTCCCTGTCGAATTACTACTATCGCGAGCGCGATGCGTACTTCAATGCGCTAAACACCGTGCGTTTCCGTTCGGACCCCGATGCCACGCCGTTCGTCCGATTCGCCCTGGAGGGCCTGCGACAAGAGCTTGAGGATGTCCACCAATATGTGATCGACGAGACACGGATGATCGCCTTCCACGACTACTCCAGGGAACAGATTGCCCGCGGTGGCCGTCTTGGCAGCCCAGCCGGTCGCCGTCAATTGGAGTTTGTGCTCATTCTCAGGGCAGAGCCGGTCGCCGCCGCCGACATTCGCTCAGGCAGGCACATTCTCTCCGGGCTCTACCGGCGTGTCGCTGACAGAACGCTCTACCGCGACATCAACGCCCTGCAGAACCTGGGGCTCGTCACCTACCAGGACGGCATCGTCCGCGCCAACATCGGGGTCATCGACCAATACACGGCGGGCCGGCGACACCCTGCCTCCCCCTCCCCCAATGTGTGACAATTAACGGGAATCACGCGGCAGGAGGTCTCACGTGAGCAGTCAGACGCGCAAGGCTGCCGTCATCGGCACCACCAGTTGGGGCACCACCCTTGCCCTCCTCCTCGCGCGCGCCGGCGCCGACACCCTCCTCTGGGCGCGCACCGAAGAGACCGCCCAGCGCATGAACGATGCCGGCCAGAATCCTGATCGCCTCCCCGGCTTCCCCTTCCCCGATAACCTGCGCGTCACCCCGTCTATGCCCCGGGCCGTTTCGGACGCAGACGTGATCATCGTCTGCGTGCCGTCCCCCGCCTTCCGCCAGAACCTGCACTGGCTCAGGGAGGGAAACCCCTCGCCCGATGCCGCTATCGTCACCGCCACCAAAGGCCTCGACCGCGCCGACGGCTCGCGCATGAGCGAAATCTTTGCCCAGGAGATGGGGCAGGACGCCCTGCGCCAATACTGCGTCATCTCCGGCCCCAACCTCTCCCATGAAATCGCCGACGGCCTCCCCTCCTCCGCCGTCGTCGCGTCCGCCGCGGAGGACATGGCCGCCCGCGCGCAGGACGCGCTCACCTCGCCCGTCTTCCGCGTCTACACCAGCCCCGATGTCGCCGGCGTGGAGCTTGGCGGCTCCCTCAAGAACATCGTGGCCATCGGTGCGGGCATGATCGACGGCATGGGGTTTGGCGACAATGCCAAGGCCGCGTTCATCTCACGCGCCATCGCGGAGATCACGCGGCTCGGCCTCGCGGCGGGCGCGCAGCCCCTGACCTTCAGCGGCCTCGCCGGCGTCGGAGACCTCGTCGCTACCTGCTACAGCCGCCTCTCGCGTAACAGGCGCGTGGGCGAGGAACTGGGGCGCGGACGCAGCATCGCCCAGATCATGGGCGACCTGAATGAAGTCTGTGAGGGCTACAACACCACGCCCGCCGCGATCCGCCTGGCCGAACGCCTCAACGTGGAGACCCCCATCACGCTCGAAACCCACCGTGTCCTGCACGAGGGGCTGAATCCGCGCGAGGCGATCCAGTCCCTCATGGGACGCCCCGCCACCACCGAATACCCCGGCGAATCGCCGTAGCGCGCCGGCGCAAACGCCGCTAGCCCGCATCCTGTACTATTAGAGGCAGTCACATACTGAAAGAACCCACCTTGATACAGGCAGCCCCAATCGATCTGGACGACTTGACTGCGGACGGCAGAGGCGATCCCTCCGGGATGGGCGGACACATAGCGGCGTTTCCCCACCGTGTTATGCAGGGGTGGAGCGGCGCCGCGAGTCTTGCCCTGCCGGATGAGTTCCGCGCTGTCCGCCGCGTTGTCGTGCAGGGCATGGGCGGCTCCGCCATAGCGGGTGACATCGCCGCCGAGGCCGTGGACGCCCTGCGCGAGCCTGGGGCAGCCGGGCCGCAAATCGATGTCTTTCGTGACTACGGCGCGCACCCAGCCGCCGGCCCTGACAGCCTGGTCATCATCATGAGCCACTCCGGCCGCACCGAGGAGGCGCTGTCCGGGGTGGAGGCCTCGCGTGAACGCGGCGCGCATCTCATCGTCATGGCGGGTGGCGGGCCGCTCGAAGAGGCCGCTCGCGCCAACGGAATCCCCGTTGCCATGATGCCGGAGAACGGCGGCCCGCCGCGCACCTACCTCCCGTATGCCCTCGGCGCGATGCTGCGCGTCTTCGTCGATCTCGGCATCGCCCCGCAGAGCACGGAGATGCAGTTGGCCGGCGCCGTTGCCGAACTCGAATCACGGCAAGCAGACTTTGATCCAACCTGCAATCGAACAGGGGCGGGGCGGATCAATCCCGCCAAGGAACTGGCGCGCGCCCTCTCCGGACGCATCCCCGTCATCGTCAGCGCGCGCGGCCTTGTCTCCGCCGCCCGCCGCTGGAAGACCCAGCTCAACGAGAACGCAAAGACCCCTGCATGGATGGAAGAACTCCCTGAGATGCACCACAACGCCATCGTGGGCTTTGAGCAACCCGATCTCAGTGACAATCTCGCCGTCGTCCTGCTCGGCCCGCCGTCCATTGGACCGCGTGGCCTCCATGACCGCTACGCGCTCTCCCGCCGCGTCCTGGACGACCTTGGCATCCCCGTTCACTGGCCCGCGCTCGCGGGAACCGCGCCGCTGTCGCGCCTGCTGGAGGCCGTGCTGCTGGGTGATTACGTCAGCTACTACCTGGCGCTCGTGAACGGCATCGACCCCACGCCCACCATGACGCTGGACAGCATCAAGGCGCAGATCCGCCGCTCAACCCAACACGATAGCCCCGGAAAGTAAACGTCTCGCTCATGGCAACACGCATCGGCATCATCTCCGACACCCACATCCCAAGTTCGATACCGGAGTTGTGGCCGGAGGTTGAAATCGTTTTCAAGGACGTTGACCTTATCCTCCACGGCGGCGACCTCATCACCACGGGCGTCGTGGACTGGCTGGAGCGCATCGCGCCCACCTACGCCGCAGAGGGCAACCACGATTACGGGCTGAGCGAGATCGATGAGCGAATCCGGCCCAAGTGGTTCTTTGATATCGAGGGCTACCGAATAGGCCTTGTTCACATCATCGACGGCTGGGGCACGCGCACCGCGACAGACCTCGTCAAGACCTATCTCGGCGAGCTGCCGGACATCGTCATCTGCGGCGACAGCCATTTCGAGTTCATCCGCAAGGAAGACGGAATGCTGATCATCAACGGCGGCAGCGCCACCTATCCCCACAACCAGGAGTCGCGGCTCGGCCACGTCGTCATGCTGGACATCGAACAGGGCAAGGAGCCCGAGGCCCGCATCATCGACCTAAAGGAGTACTCCATCGACGGCACGGACGGCCGCGCCCGCTACGCCCGCGGCCGCAACCGCTAGAACTAGTAGCGTCCGCCGCCGCCCCCGCCTCGGGGACCGCCTCCGCCACCACCGCCTCCGCCTTCGCGACGGTCGCGCGCCTCGTTCACCGTCAACTGCCGACCCTGGTGCTCGTTGCCGTTGAGCGCCGTGATGGCGGCCTCCGCCTCCGAGCTGTTCGGCATTTCAACGAAGCCGAAGCCGCGCGAGCGCATCGAATAACGGTCGATGATCACCTGCGCCGACGAAACCTCGCCGTGCTGCTGAAAAAGATCCTGCAAATCCGCGTCTGTCGCCTGAAAACTCAGGTTTCCGACATATATCCTCATGAGTCCGGTCTCCCCGTCTCTGTCTCTGCTATCCAAACCCCAGCACTTTCAACTCCGCGCGGGGACGGCCGGCAATCTGCTGCCGGAACAACCTAAGTATACCCTGTGCGAGCGCGCCGCGCTTGCATTCCCCCCGTTTGACTGCTCAATTGAAAGTGGGTATCAACTAGGCGAGGGGCGGACGACCCGCAGAATCCCCCGCCCCGCCGCCGCTACGCCGATGCCGCCTCCCGCAGAAACGCCAGCAGCGCGTCGTTGTACGCGTCCGTGGTCTCGATGTTCGGGAAGTGCCCCGCCCCCGGGATGATCACCAGCTTGGACTGCGGAATCGCGCGGTGAATTCGCACCGATCCCCCCGGCGGCGTCAGCCGGTCCTGGTCGCCGCAGATCACGAGCACGGGGCATTTGATGCCCGGAAGATCCGGCGCCACCGGATGCGCCCCCAGTTCAGGGCCGGAAATTCGCACGCCCTCGGCGTACACCTCCGGCGCGTTGCGCTCCGCCGTCGCGTTGGTGAACGCCCGGATGTCTTCGAGGTTGGACTCAATGTACGGGTCGCCCCAACTGCGCTGCGGATCAAACGGCAACGCGCCGATGCCCTGCTCCCGCACCGTCTTGAGCATCCCGTCCCAGCCGGACAGGTACTCCTGCTTGATCTCCGCCGACGTGTCCTGGATGACGAGCGACAGGGTCTGGTCCGGATAGTCGATGGCGAACTGCTGCGACACAAGCCCGCCCAGCGAGTGCCCGTGAATGTGCGCCGCGCCGATCCCCACCGCCTTCAACAGCTCCGAAAGATCCTTCGCGAGCGTCCAGCGAGAATATGCGCCGTCCGTCACCGGCACGCGCTCCGACTGACCAAACCCGCGCATGTCCCACAGCATCAAGTGGAACTCAGCGGAAAGCGCCTCGATCTGGTTCTCATAGCCCCGCCCGTGGCCTCCCAGCCCGTGCGTCATCACAAACGTCGGCTTGGACGAATCCCCAAACAACTCGTAGAAAAGCTCAACCCCATTCGCCTTGATATGCGGCATCTCAGTCCTCCTCCCTATCCCAAATCCAGGCGCAGATTCAGCCGCTGCGCCACGTTCCGCAAACTCTCAACGGACTCCGCATACAACGGTATGCCATTCCGTTTGCGATCCTCAATCGTCTCCGCCTCGATGTCCCCCGGCACGCGCACGGCGTCCACGTCCGGCAGCGGCGGCGTCTCCCGCAGCGCCGCCATATAGTCCGCCATCGACTGCTTGAATTCGTCGGCGTCCGTGAAAGCATCGATTCGCATCGCGCCAAAGAAATGCGCGGACTGATACCCGCCCGCGACCCCGGAGCCCGCAATTGCCAGCCCCGGCCCCATGCCGGACAGCACGCCGCAGAGGATGTCCACCACCATCGCCAGCCCGTACCCCTTGTGCGACGAATGCTCCAGGTCGCTGCCCAGTGGCAGGATGCGACGCCCGCCCGGCCCCCGCGCCGGATTGCGTATCGGCTGCAGGTCGTCCGTCAGCCCCCACCCCTCGGGAGCCAGCTTGCCCTGCCGGTGATACGTGTCGAACTTTCCGGCAGAGACCACGGACGTCGCCGCGTCGAAGATGAACGGCGTCCCGTCTGCGGTCGGCGCGGCAACGGCGATCGGATTCGAGCCTAAACGCGGCTCCGCCCCGCCCGCCGGCAGCACAATCGGCCCCGTGTTCGTCATGCTGATGCCGATCATGTCGTGATCGAGCGCCTGTGTCGCGTACACGCCCGCCGCCCCGAAGTGACGGCTGTTTGCCACCGTCACCCATCCCGAGCCAACCGCCCGAGCCTTCTCGATGGCAAGATTCATCGCGCGGACGCCCACGCTCAGGCCCAGCCCGCCATCCGCGTCAATGGTGGCGGTCGATGGCGATTCGGCGCGCGCGAGCCACTCCGGTCGAGGATTCACCAGCCCCGACTCCAACGGGGTGAGGTAGAACCGATCCAGCCGCGCCATCCCATGCGAGCCAATGCCGCGCAAATCCGCCTCGATGAGCGTGTTGGCGGCGGTGGCCGCGTCCTCTTCGCCCACGCCGAGCGCAGCGAAAGCGCTCACGGCAAACTCCCGCAGCGCGGCCTCAGGGACGCGCGTCGTGTCTTTAGTCAGGGCGCGCCTCGCGCACACGGGTCGCCATCTCCTGGTCGATCTCCTTCGGCCACGAGCGCTTGTTGGGATCCATCACCTTGACGCTGTACCTGCCGATGCCCTCGATCTCGAGGGTGCCGGTCTCCCCGTCCTGCAGCGGTCCAATCTCCTGGTGATTCGTGCCAAGCGCGATCACGTCGCCGGGCAGCAGCGTCATCACCTTGGTCGCCCACTCCAGCAGCTCGGGGATCGTGTGCTCCAGGTCGCTCGTGTTGTAGTCGTGGCGCGGCTGATCGTCCACCCAGTACTTGATATCAAGGTTGTGCGGGTCCGCAATCTCGTCCGCCGTCACAATGCACGGCCCCAGCGGCCCGCACGTGTCATACGACTTCTGGATCATCGTCGGCCCGCGCCCGATGCCCGCGCGCGGCGAGACGTCCATGAACGCCGAGTACCCGAAGATGCTGTCCATCGCGTTCTCTTGCGTCAGGTCCTTGCTCCGCTTGCCGATGACCAGCGCCAGCTCCGCCTCATGGTGGCAGATGGTGAACGGCGTGTTCGGCAGCACCACCGTGTCTCCCGGCCCGATGATGGACTCAGGCGACTTCAGGAACATGTCGATAGGGAATGCGCCCCGGTCCTGCCCCTCCTTGTAGTTGCCGAAGCAGCAGATGAGCTTGCGCGGGCGTGGCAGCGGCGCGCGCAACTGCACCGTCGACACGGGAACGCCGCCCCCGGATTCCGCGAAGTCCTCGAGGTCGTCGCGCACGGACGCGAAATCCTCGATCAGGTTGATCATCACGTCCTCGACGTGAGGCCCCATGTAATCATCCGCCAGGCCGCCCAGGCCAATCACGTTGCCCTCAACCAGCAGGCCGGGACGGAAATCGTTGTACATCACCAGTTTCATGCCATATCCCCCATCAGCGTTGTCGCTTCACCACGAACGCGGTCATCCCGCCAAACGCGGTCATCTCGCCGTTCCCTCCGTTGCATCATACCGCGTCCGCCCCGCCCGCGCCCCCAACCCCTCTTCGTCATTCCCGCGAAAGCGGGAATCCAGAACCCGGAATCCACTCCCTCCACAACATGCACAGATTTTCCCGCCAAATACCCTGTCTCTACTTGACCCCGCCCCGCCCAACACGACATACTCGCACAACGGTAGGGGGATAGGGGGCGCCGGCCCCGTTCAGGAGATATAGCAAATGAAATTCTCGGTTCTCCAGGAGAATCTGCAGCGCGGACTCGCAACGGTCATGCCGGCGGTCGCAACCCGCACGACGATGCCCATTACAACGCACGTCATGCTCCAGACGGACGAATCCCGCCTGCGGCTCACCGCCACCAACCTGGAACTCTCTATCTCCTGCTGGATTAGCGCCAGCGTGGAGACGCAGGGCGCGGTCGCAATCCCCGCCCGCCTCTTCTCCGACTACGTTTCCTCGCTCCAGCGTGACCGTGTTGACCTTGAGCTTGATACGGCCACACGGCAATTGAACATCATCTCCGGTCGATTCAACACGCACATGAGCGGCCTGGACGCGGACGACTTCCCGCCCATGCCCGTCGCCGATGACGGCGTCAGCGCGGACGTCCCGTCCGATGTCCTCCGCGCGGGCATCGACCGCGTCGTCATTGCCGCCGCCACGGAGGACTCCCGCCCCGTGCTGACCGGCATCCACACGTCCATTGAGGGTGACGCCATCACGATGGCCGCGGCAGACGGCTTCCGCCTCGCCGTCCAGACGACCAAGCTGCCCCAGGAGGTCAGCGAAGGGGTCGAACTCATCATCCCCGCCCGTTCCTTGCGTGAGCTCAACCGGATGCTGACGGAGCAGGATGCGCCCGTCCGCGTCGCCGTGAACCAGGCCAAGACGCAGGTTCAGTTCCACCTCAACAACATCGTGCTCGGCTCCCAGCTCATCCAGGGCAACTTCCCCAACTACCGGCAGCTCATCCCGGAGTCGTCGAACACCCAGACCTCGGTGGAAGTCGCGGACTTCCTTCGCGCCACCAAGACCGCCGCCGTCTTCGCCCGCGAGGGCAACGGCATCGTCCGACTGTATATGACCCCCGGCGAGAACGAGATGGCGGGGACGATGCGGCTTGAGGCCCGCTCAGACCAGATCGGCGATCACCAGGGCGTGATCGATGCCAACATCGGCGGCGAGGAAGCCCACATCGCCTTCAACCACCGCTACCTGGAGGATGTGCTGGGCGTCCTGAACGCCACGGCGACCCTCGAAGTCTCCGGCCCCTCCAGCCCCGGCACCATCCGCCCCGCCCCCACCGACGACGGCACAGAATACGTCCACGTAGTAATGCCAATGTTCGTCCAATGGTAGCGGGGACAGGTTAGAAGGACTGATCGAAGCCCGCTCTTCCATCCTCAAGCAGCGCCCCCGGAGGGAATGCCTTATGCCACTCTGTGCAGCGTTTCATGAGATAGCCCAGAAACAGAACACATATGCTATACTTCAATTCAGTGGAAGTGAGCAGGTGTTCACCAGCATTGCCGGTTCGAGGCATGCCGTGCCTGAGGAGAAGCTGACTTTGGTCGAAGCAATGAAGGATCGAGTTCTGATCGATCTGACACCGGAAATCGACGAGTGCTATGCCCTTGGACCGTACTCAGTCGAAGGTGCGCAGAATCTTGAGACGGCACCCTACGGGCGAATCGTCAATTATGCAAAGTACTGGCATATCAGAGAAGCAATGGAGGAACTCGTACTGGAACTGGCGGGCTTCATCAGCAAGCATCCAAAACTACGGAGAGTTTTCCATGTGGCTGCTGCGCCGCGCCGGAATGAACATGACGTGCGCCCTGGCGAAGTGCTGGCCCGTGGTGTCGCCGACGCGCTCGGCATTAAGTTAGTCCAGCCTCGGAAGACTCGCGCCACGCGACCGCAAAAGGAACGAGGCGATGAGGAATCAGAAGTCGAACTGATAAACAGAGTGAGGGGCAGCATGGTTGTTGAAACCGCATTGGGAGGGGAGGGCGTCGTGATAATCGATGATGTTCTCGGCTCCGGCGGCACGATCAGAGAGATAGGGCGTGCCCTTAGGGAGGCAGGAGCGAACTGGGTTGGCGCGACTTGCGTTGCAAAGCGTGCACGCGATCTGCGCGGTGGCGTAGACTTGAGGGCGGAGCTATGGCGATGAATGACATAATTACGCTAACGTCCGCTGTGGCAGAGTATCCCCAGCGAATATGTGTGGCCATGCCTGACCCACCAACTCTTGGGGCCAGCGGGTGCCTTGATCTCCTTGAAAGGGATGCTATCGGCATCTGCGGCTCACGTAATGCCTCCGACGAGGCACTCAGGTATGCCTATCGCTTCGGCAAAACGTGTGCGGAAAATGGCTTCGTCGTTGTAAGTGGCCATGCCCGCGGCGTGGACAGAGAGGCCCAAAGGGGTGCTTTGGAATCGGGCGGCAAGACAATCGCCGTGCTACCTGAGGGCATCAATGGGCTCCACATCGTTCGCGATCTGCAGCAACTAGTTGACCCGGAAAGCAACTTCTTGGCCGTATCGATGTATGAAGCGAATGCATCGTGGGCTACTTGGCGGGCTATGGAGAGAAATAAGCTAATCGTTGGCCTCTCTCTCGGGTTGCTAGTTGTCGAGGCTCGTGAAACAGGCGGCACAATAAATGCCGCATATGAGTGTGCCCGTCAAGGCAAGCCCCTGGCTGCGGTCAAGTTTGTTCACGAGGACGCTAGCCGGGCAGGCAATAGGGAGCTTCTGCTGCAAGATAAGGCAGTACCCTTGGAGTCTCGCGAGGACCTCTTGGGAGTCCTCAACATGGCGGCCCAGGGCAATAGGCCACTCGGTAGCCAGATCCCCTTTACTGTGGTATAGCCGCCACCAATAGGCTTTACGTACCAGCGCGTCCCTTTCACCTCGCCAGCGAAGCGTTGCGGCGATGCTAGGTCGCTGAGTGCCGAAAGAGGCCGCCAAGCAGGGCAACTAGTTGCCTACAGCGCAAACGGCATCCCCTGCAACCCCTTGAGATACCTGATCTCCCCCAGGTGGTAGTACGTGTGCCCGATGATGAACGTCTGAAGCAGCCGCGCCAGTGTTCGGTCAGGCCGCTCCTCGTCCATCACGCGATCCAGGTCCTCGTCCGTCATTCCCTCGAACGCCGCCGGAATCGCAGGCCCCACCTCCGTCGCGTACGCCCGCAGCAGATCGAGGCCGGGCCGAAAGCCGCCAACCTGGTCCGCCGTGAACCCGGTGCCCGTCCCCTCCTCCGGCGGCATCGTGAACCGCTCATGGTAGCCCTGCGACGCCCAGATCGTCGGCTTCGGCTCCACCGGCATGGTGGCGTGAACCGCGTCATCGAGCGTGCGCGTGATGTGCCACGCGATGAACGCGATCGTCGTCGCGCCGGGAATCGGCGCATAGTAGATATTCTCCTCCGTCAGCGGTTCCAGTTCGCGCAGCAGGCTCGCCTGGATCTCGCGCATCTCTCGAGTCAACACCTGGACGCCGTTCATTGCCCCACCTCCGGCTGCTAGCGAAACGTGTTCTTGATCCAGTCCATGAAACCCTTGCCCTCGCGCTCCCCGTCCTCCCCGTTCTCAGGCGCGGCCGGCAGCGTGGCGGCCAACTGCTCCAACAGTTGTCGCTGTTCATCCGTAAGCTGGTCGGGCACGTGGACGGATGCAACGACGAAAAGGTCGCCGCGAGCGCGCTGATTCTTCGGGTCGGCCACGCCACGCCCCCTGATCCTGAACGACTGCCCGGACTGCACGCCGGCCGGAATCTGGAACGCCTCATCGCCCTCCAGCGTCGGGATGCTGATCTCCGCCCCCAGCGCTGCCTGCGCGATGTTGATGGGCGCGCGATGGAACAGGTGCCGTCCCTCCCGCTCAAACACCGTGCTCGGCGTCACGTCCAGCTCGATATACAGGTCGCCGGGCGGTCCGCCGTTCGCGCCGGCCTCCCCCTCCCCGCCAAGACGAATCCGGTTGCCCGTATCCACCCCGGGCGGCACCGTCACGCGCACGGAGAGGTCGCGCCTGACCCGTCCGGCCCCATGGCACTCGGAGCACGGGTTCGTGATGACCACGCCCTCGCCGCGGCACCGGCCGCACGCGCTAATGTTCACGTACTGGCCGAAAATGCTCTGTTGGCTGCGCCGAATCTCCCCGGACCCGTTGCAAACAGAACACGCCTCCGGTTGTGTCCCGGGCTCTGCCCCCGTCCCCGTGCAGCTCTGGCACAACTCGTTGCGGGAAACCGAAATGTCCTTCTCGACGCCCAGGACCGCGTCCTCAAAAGGCAGCCGCATCCGCATGGCGAGGTCGTCCCCCCGCTGCGGCCCGCCGCGCCGCCCTTGGCGACCCCGCGCCCCGCCGAAGAAAGCGTCGAAAATATCGCCGAAGCCGCCGAAACCGGAGAATGCGTCGCCGTTGGCGAAGCCGTCCGCGCCATTCAGCCCCGCGTGCCCGAAGCGGTCATAGGCGGCGCGCTTGCGCTCATCGCGCAGCACCTCGTACGCCTCATTGATCTCCTTGAACTTCTGCTCGGCGTCGGAGGAGCGATTCCGGTCCGGGTGGTGCTCGAACGCAAGCCGCCGGAACGCCCGCTTCACGTCCTCCGCAGACGCGTCACGCCCCAGCCCAAGTACGTCGTAGTAGTCCTTCTTATTCGTCGTCATGGCAACAGTTCAAGTGTATACCACGACGCATTATGCCGCGCCGCCGCAGTTGCGCCGTCGTCGTGGCTCAGCCGCTCGGCTCAACTGCGGGATCGGCGGTGGGTTGATAATAGACTTGGATGCTCTCAACGTTGGTGGTGTTGAGGAGGACGGTGCCGCCGCCAGGTTGATCTGTGAGCGTCAACGGATCATCGGGAGAGATGCTCGAAAGCCACACAGCCTTGGTGATGCTGAAGTCTTTATCTGGCTGGTCGTCAGATAGAAGCGGATATGTTCCGAGTTCGCCGATGTATGTGTCACCGCCCTTGAGCCTCACGAGAAGTCTTGGTCGATTGTTGGCAAAGCCGTTTGTCTCCTGGTGAAAGATGTCATACCAAACCGGCGTCTGAGGATGGGCCGCTTGAGGAGCCGGCAACCACCGCAGTCTATGTGCGAGCCACATCGCAGGTCCCGATACTGTGCTCGCCGCCTTGTGCGGGAACTGGTAAGCGCCCAAAAGCTCCGCAGAGATAGTGATGTATCCGAGGTACACGAGGAGGGAAAACATCGCGGTCAGGGGGTAATCGGCAAAATACGCTGTAGTGCCATCGGCGACCAGTTCCGTGTAGCGCAACTCAGCGATTGACAGATGGCTGAGCAGGGCTGCGCAGGCTAGGAATAGAGTTACGCCGATGACGTGGATGTACATGGAGTACTCAAGCATGGCGGAAAGTTGCCATAGAGTGCTCCGGCGTGATGGATCGGCGCTGCGCGCCAGAGATGTTCGGTACGAAAGGAATCCCGGCAGAACCAGAATCAGAAGTATGGCAAGATTCCAGGCTGATCCAAGCATGGTTACGCGCCGCGCTTAACCCCTGTCGTCGGCAGGCGTCACAGCATCGGACTCAAGGGAGGCGTCGTGGCCGTTCGACGATCCGTTCCCGGTGGAACGGTTTCGGCCTTGCTCAACAAGTCTGTCAAAAATGACGTTTGAGCCCAACGGCTCGTCGGATGGCGGCACCTTGTCAATTGACTTCGTGATCCATTCCGGCGCGTAGTCGATGCGGTCTGAGGATGGAGCGCCTTCAGCGCCGTTTCCTGAACCGTCTTTGCCTCGTTTCATTGCCGCCCCCCAAGAGTTCGTGCCATGCCTTCAACGCTAGCGTGCATGACACAAACATATATTCTAGAGCCAGTATCGCCCTTCACGAATTGGGTGTCAAGCGCCGATGAACTCGCAAGCGGCCTTATCGTGTGCCTGCGGGCATAGCCCCCAACGACCCCGCTAACTGGACTGTGCCCACTCCTCCTCAGGCACAAGCTCCCGCTCCCCGTGGAAGATTCCGTACCCGATGATGAACAGCCATATCGCGCCCAGGAACACCAGCACGTTGCTCGCGGAGATCAATATCCCGAAGTCGGCCCCCTGTAGATGTTGGATCAGCGCGAGGTTGATGATCTCCGCCACGCCCTTCGCCGCGAAACCGTACCCAGCAATCACGTACAGGTTCAACTCGTGGAATCTGACCCCAATACCCAGACCAATGAGAACGCTGGATACGGCGCCAAGCGCGATGAACGCATAATGAACCCCGACCATCGCCGACACGATCATCAAGCCAAGCTCGTCGCGCGCCTCGACCTCCATCCCCGTCCCCACGCCGCGCGTCACCACCTGGACCGCCATCTGCCGCATCGACAACTCGACGATGTAGACGCCCCAGGCAAAGATCGCCATGCCAACCCCGAATCGCAGCGCCAGGTCCGCCCGCCCGCCGTCACGCCGCAGGCGCAGCAGCGAAAACACCCCAAACGCCATGAGAATCGAGGAAAGCATGAGGAGCATCCCCGTCGCATGCGTGAAGCTGTCGCGCTCTGCCAACTCGGCCAATGCCGCCGCAAAGTCGGACTGGTCTATCGAGCCGCCTGATCCGCCGCCCGCAAAGAACGACGCGATGAGGACAACGAACACAAGCGCAACGCCCGCCATCAGCGACAGCCCCGCAAGGCGGGTAGTCGATTGGGATGTCATGGTCGGCCTCCTGTCTGAACTACTCCTCTGCGCCCTGCGGCGTGAGCGCGGGCTCCCCGCGGTAGATGCCGAAGCCAATGATGAACAGCCACAAACCGCCCAGGGCCAGTAGCACGTTGTTGATCGTGAGCAAGAGCCCAAGGTCGACGTCAGAGACGCTGGAAATCACAAGATTGGCAGCCTCTGCGACACCCATCAGCGCCAGCCCGTAACCGGCAATCACGAAGAGGTTCACGCCTTCGAACCTGGCCGCGACCCCGACGCCAATGAGGAAACTGCCGAGCGCCCCGAGCGCGATGAACCCAAAATGGACTCCCGTGATCAGCGCGAGCACCGTTGATGCGGCCCCATCCTCTCCCCCGGCTTCAATGACGACGAACTGCATCCCCAGCTGGACGATGTAGACGCCCCACGCGAACAGCATGACGCCGACGCCGAGCCGCAGGCCCAGATCCGCCAGGGTGTGCCGGTGGGACAGGCGCAGCAGCGAAGCCGCTCCGAATGCCATCAGGATAACGGCCAGCATGAACAGGATGCCCGCCGCTTGATGCATGCCCGAGTTATCCATCAGCATGTCCATCGTGGCGCCAAAATCAGAGTAGTTCACTGCATCGACCGACAATCCGCCGACAGACACCAACGACGCGATGAAGATGAGTGCCACACCCGCCATCAGCGCCAAACCCGCAGCCCGGTTGTTTGACAGGAATTCCATCGCAGCCCCTCCTTACTCTCTGACATGCTCCTTTAATAGGGTACTAGCTTTGGCTAGGGGGTGTTGCGCCACTCGTCGAACGCCGCCACGTCCTCCGGCGCCGCGTGTCGAATCAACGACATCAAACGATTCATCGCCGTCACGAGTTCCTGCGCGTACTCGTCCCCGGAGTCCCCGTTCTTCAGCGCCGGCCGCTCAAGCCCCGCCCGCAAGGCATTCACCCGCTCCTGCGCCGCCTTCAAAGCCCGCAACTCCGGCGATTCTCTACCCCCCGCTCCCCGCCCCTCCGTAGTCATGCCGTGCCATCCCAACGTCACACAGAGATGACGCTGAGCCCCTCGACGCGCTCGAAATGCCTGCGGTTGTTGGTCAAAACCGTGAGCTGATGACGCGCCGCTGTCGCCGCAATCAACAAGTCCATGTCGGAGATCATCATTCCTGCGGCGCGCAAACGGCCCCGCTCGCGGCCAAAAACGCGACACGTCTCGTCATCGAGCGGCAGCACGTCCACGCCTGCCAGAAATGCCTGTATCCGGCGTTCACTGCCCTCCGGATCGCGGGTAACATACCTGCCCTCATACAACTCAGCGACGGAGATGATGCTGAGCGCGATACCGTCGCCGCGCAAGTCAGCCAACCGTGCGCGAATCGCCACTGAGCCGCGCAAATACGCTATCACCCAGTCCGTATCGATGAGATAGCGCATCAATCCTACGGAGTCGGCGGCGTGCGCGAACCGTCGATGCGCGCTTGGCGAATCGTCTCCGCGAAATCCTCAGGGATGATGTCCTTCCAGCCGCCCCATGCGCTCTCAAACAGAGCCGTGCGCTCTTCCGGGCTGAGGCTTTCCTTATCAATCGCGCCGTTCAACTGCGGCACAACAACCGTCCGTTCCACCGCGACGATCACCTCTGTGCCGTCCTCGAGTTCAAGATGCTCCAGCGGCGTCAGAACGCCTTTCTCATATCGCGCCCGTACCGTTGCCATGACCGACCGTTACTCCTTCGGGAACTCCCGCCGCTGCCGCAATGCCACCCCCAACGAACTGCCTCACCGCGCCATTATAGCCGCCCTTCACCCCTCCCCGCTGATAACCTCCACCACGTGCGGCATCACCTCCGCGTCCGGGCGGGAGTCATAGACGTACTCGGCCACGTTGTCCAGCGTCCGGCGGCACCCCGCCTCGCTCGTGTTGACACAGGACACGCCCAGCAGCGCCATCCGCGGCGAATCGTGCTCGCCGACCTCTGAGATGGACACGTTATAGCGCCGCTTAACCCGCTCGATGACGCTCTTGACCACCTGCCGCTTGTCCTTCAGCGACGACGCCTCAGCCAGCCGCAACTCAAGAACCGTATACCCGACGACCACGCCTACACGTCCAGGTTCTGGACCTCCTGCGCGTGCGTCCGTATGAAGTTCGCCCGCGGCCGGACCTCCTCGCCCATCAGCATCTCGAACAAATCCGCCGCCTGCTGCGCGTCCTCGATCTCAACCTTGAACAGCGTCCGCGTCTCCGGGTCCAGCGTCGTCTCCCACAACTGCGTCGGGTTCATCTCGCCCAGGCCCTTGTACCGCTGGATGCCCACGCCCCGCGTCGACACGTCCTCAACGATCTCCGCGAGGTCGATCATCGAGTTCAGCCGGCCCACCGCGCGCTCCCGCTTGTACACCGTCCCAACCCTGGGCAGGTGGTCGCTCAGCGCTGTCGCCAGCTCCGTCATCCGCTGCGCCGCGTCCTCGTTGAAGAAATCGTGGTCGAGCCGCAACGTCCGCCCGCTCTCCGTGTCCTGGATCAGGATGTACGTCCCGTTCTTCGCCGGGAACGCGGTGTCCGCGCCCTCGTCGTCGCCGGACGACTCATCCTGCCCCGCAGTAGTCTCGCTCGTGAGATCGAGTAGCGATGGCTGTTGCGCGTCCGGAAGCAGTGTGGGCGCCGTTGGCTCAGGCGCCGGCGCGATGGGGGTATCGTCGTATTCGAACTCCAGGATGCGGACGTTGCCCAGGTCCTGGAGCGCGCCCATCAACTCCTGCAGCGACTCCTCGCTGGACAGGTCGCGCTCGCCCGTCCGCACGGTCAGCGCTGTCGCCGTCAGCAGCGGCCACGGGTACCCCGTCGCCTGCAGGTCGGACATCGCCCGCCCCAGTCGCTGCGCGGACGGCAGCACGTCGCGCACCTGCGCCTCCGTGTACACGATGCCCGCGTCCTGCTCGGAACTCTCGCGGATCGTCATGTCCTTCAGCGCCTGGTTGGTCAGCGTGTCGTCCTTTTCCTTGTCCGTATACAGCCAGTGGACGTCATTGCGGCCGATCTGCACGCGGTACAGCGGCGGCTGCGCGATGTAGATGTTGCCCGCGCGGAGCAGCGGCTGGAAGTGCCGGTAGAACAGCGTGAGCAGCAACGTGCGAATGTGCGCGCCGTCCACGTCCGCGTCCGTCATGATGATGACCTTCTTGTACCGCAGCTTGGACAGGTCCAGCCCGTCGTTCTCATCGATGTCCGCCTCGTCGGCGTCCGATGCCCCGTTCCCGTTCACGTGGCCGTTCAGCCCGCCGAAACCGACGCCCAGCGCCGACGCGATCGCCTTGATCTCCTCGTGCCCGTACACCTTGTCCAGCCGCGCTTTCTGCACGTTCAGGATCTTGCCGCGCAGGGGCAGAATCGCCTGGAAGCGCCGGTCGCGCCCGCCCTTGGCAGAGCCGCCGGCGGAATCGCCCTCGACGAGGAAGATCTCGCAGTTGTCCGGGTTCTTGTCCGAGCAGTCGGCCAGCTTGCCCGGCAGGGTGGTGGACTCCAGCGCGCCCTTCCGCTGCACGCTCTCCTTGGCCTTCCGCGCGGCCTCCCGCGCGATGGCCGTGTTCTTGCACTTCTCCAAAATCCGCCGCGCGTCCTGCGGGTGCTCCTCCAGGTACGTGGACAGACCCTCGGCCAGCGTGCTCTCAACGTGGTTCTTCACCTCCGCGTTGCCCAGCTTGCCCTTCGTCTGACCCTCGAACTGCGGCTCCGCCAGCTTCACGCTGATCACCGCCGCGATGCCCTCCCGCACGTCCTCGCCCTGAAGGTTGCTGTCCCCGTCCTTCAGCAGCTTGAACTTGCGCCCGTAATCGTTCATCGCCCGCGTCAGCGCCGCCCGGAATCCCGTCAGGTGCGTCCCGCCGTCCACCGTGTGGATGCAGTTCGCAAACCCAAACACGTTCTCCGCGTAGCCGTCGTTGTACTGGAGCGCAACCTCGACGTGCGTCCCGTCGATGTCCCGCTCCACGTAGATCGGCGTCTGGTGCATCGCCGTCCGCGCCGAGTTCATGTGGCGTACCAGCGAGCGGATGCCGCCCTCGAAATAGAACGTCGTCTCGTTCTCCGTCCGCTCATCCACGAAGCGAATCTCAAGCCCCGGGTTCAGGTACGCCATCTCCCGGAACCGCGCCGCCAAAGTCGTGAACTCAAACGACGTGTCCTGCATGAAGATCGTGGGGTCCGGCTTGAACCACACCGTCGTGCCCGTATCGTCCGCCGACCCGACGGCCTCCACCGGCGCGAGCGCGTCGCCCCGCGAATACTCCTGCATGTGAATCTTGCCGTCGCGACGCACCTCCGCACGCAGGCTCTCCGACAGCGCGTTCACGACCGATGCGCCGACCCCGTGCAGGCCGCCGGACACCTTGTACCCGCCGCCGCCGAACTTGCCGCCCGCGTGCAGCGTCGTCATCACCGTTTCGAGGCCCGTCAGCCCCGTCTGCGGATGCTTGTCGATTGGCACCCCGCGCCCATCGTCCTCGATGCGCGCCGTGCCGTCCGCCAAAATCGTCACGATGATCCGGTTGCAGTGCCCCGCCATCGCCTCGTCGACCGCGTTGTCGACGATCTCATAGATCAGGTGGTGCAGCCCCCGCTCATCCGTGGAGCCGATGTACATGCCGGGCCGGCGGCGCACCGCCTCAAGCCCCTCCAGCACCTCGATATTCCGTGACGTGTACTCGGACGTCTCAGTAGCGCCAACATCGCGCCGTTCCGACCGTTCTACCATGCCGTTCCAACCTGCCTTTCCCCGCGCATCCCGCGCCCGCCCCACGCCCCGCGCAGATACGGCCGCAACCTGCCCCAATTCTACCAGAAATTAAAATCCCGTTCAAAAAACAAAGCCCTCCCCAACAGTCCCCTCTCCCTCAGGGAGAGGGCTAGGGTGAGGGGGGCAGGCTTTTCGCGGGGGAAGCGGAGGGGGCGGGATTCGAACCCGCGTTGCAGGGTTACCGCAAAGCAGTTTTCAAGACTGCCGCCTTCGTCCGCTCGGCCACCCCTCCGCGCTGTGCATAGCGCCATATCAGTATTGGAACGCAGGGATTAGGGGTCAAGCGGGGGTGGGGGCGGGTTGGCGTGGGGGGCGGGGTTGGGGGGCTGTTAGGACGACCAGGCCGCCTATGGCCCAGAATGCGCCCAGCAGGATGAAGGAGACGTCGTAGTCGCCGAGCATTTGCCACATGACGCCGACTGCGAAGGGGCTGGTTGCGCCTGCGACGTTGGCTATGGGGGTGGCGACGCCTCGGATGGCGCCCATGTGCTCGCGGCCAAAGTACTGGGCTAGGGCGACGTTTACCATCGGGATGAATCCGCCCATGGTGAAGCCGTAGAGCACGGCGTAGACGAGGAGCGTCCACTGGCCGGAGCCGACGACCAGGATGAGGAGGGTTGCGCCGGCGGGGATCATGGCGGCGGCCAGGCCGAGCCTCGCGCCGAATCGTTCGGCGAGGAGGCCGTAGAACATCTTGCTGACCAATGCGGCGCCGGCGAGGACGGTGGCGGCGAGCGTCGCTTCGGCGATGGTGAGTCCCTTGTCCTGCATGTAGGCGACCTGGTGGAAGAGGACGCCGAACAAGCCCGCCTGACCCAGCCCTTGCGCGGCGAGCATGGCCCAAAAGGCGGTTGTTCTCAGGGCTTCGCGGACCGTCCAGGGGTATTCGTATGGCTCGCTGTTCGTGGGCGCGGCCGGTTGGCCGCCGGCTGCTTGCGCGGTCGGCGCGGGGCTTTGGGGGACGCCGTCCGGGACGAGGCCGACGTCGCTTGGCTGTCGTCGCATGAGGAGGATGGCCGCAGGGGTGAGGAAGACGATGATGCCGACGCCGAGGATGAACCACGCCTCGCGCCAGCCGATGGTGTCGATGAGCAGGCCGGCGATGGGGGCGATGACGAAGCCGCCGACGGATATGCCGATTGTGCTGACGGCGAAGACGCGGCCCCGCATCCGGACGAACCACTTGGCCAGGATCGCGGCGCCCAGGAGCTGCCAGTTCATGGTCGTCGCTACTATGCCGAAGACGATGCCAAAGGCGATGTAGAACTGCCACATGGCATCGACGAAGGAGGTGGCGATGAGGGCGAGACCGGCGGCGATGCTGCCGACGGTGACGACGAGGCGGGGACCCTCGCGCTTGTCCAGCATCATGCCGATGAGGGGGATGACGGGGATGGCGGCGAGCCGGAAGAGGGCGATGGCGGAGAACTCGGCGCGGGAAACATCAAGGGCCTCGCTCATGGGCACGACGAAGAAGGAGATGCCGTAGCCGTTGATGCCGGCGGTGATCATGTTGCTGGAGAAGGTGATGCCGAGGATCACCCAGCCGTAGAAGACGGGGGAGCGGCGGACGAGGAAGGGCGGGCGTTGTGCTGAGTCCGCGGTGGTCAACTACGGCTCTTTTCCGAACGGAGAGAGTAGAACGATCACCTAGACAGCTACCGACTCTTCGTCAGGCCACTCCTGCGGCTTGTAGAACTGCGTGACCTTTGGGCGCTCCATCTTGTGCCGTGCCTGCCACAGGTCGTAACTGGCCTGCAGCCTCAGCCACATTTCAGGCGTCGAGCCAAACGCCTCCGCCAAGCGGATAGCCATATCAGCCGTGATGCTCGCCCGCCCGTTGATGAGGTTGGAGAGCGCGCGGGGTGACACGCACAGCCCCTCCGCCGCGGCCTTGATAGTCAGGCCAAGATCCGGCAGACAGAACTCTTTGATTATCCCACCAGGGTGGGGCGGATTATGCATAGGCATGAGATTCTCCTCTCTAGTGATAGTCTACGTAATCGACATCGAATGCGTCACCGTCCTCGAAACGGAACGTCACACGCCAATTGCCAGACACCCGAACAGCATAATGTCCCGCGAGATTGCCGGACAAAGAATGAAACCCTCTTCCCAAGAGTCTCACGTCCTCAGGACCGCCTGCCTGATCAAGCGTGTTCAGAATCAGTCGGAGTCGCGCGACATGCCGCGAATCCACACCTCGCGCGCTGCCACGTTCATACAGTTCCCGCAGCCCCCGGTGCCTGATTCTCCGTATCATGCTATGGCTTGGCGGCGGTCGGGGAGGCCGCAGGCTCTCGCGGTTCTCGCGCCAGGAGGACGATGGCGCCGCCTATGAACCAGCCTGCTCCTGTGAGGATGAATGAGATGTCGTAGCTGCCTGTTACTTCCCACATCCAGCCGACGGCGAAGGGGCTGACTGCGCCCACGACGTTGGCCAGGGGGGTGAATGCGCCGCGTATCGCGCCCATGTGCTGGCGGCCAAAGTACTGTGCCAAGGCGACGTTCATCAGGGGCATGAATCCGCCCATCGTGAGGCCGTGAACGACGGCGTAGGCCAGCAGCATCTCCATGCTCGCGCCTCCCACAAGGAACAGCACGGAGAGGCCGGCGGGCATCATCGAGAGGGGCAGCACCCACCGCACGTGGACGCGCTCGACGATTGCTCCATAGACGAGCTTGCCGAGGATGGCGAACCCGGCGAGCAGGGTCGCGGCGAGCGTGGCGTCGCCAAGGCTGAATCCCTTGTCCTGCATGTAGGCCACCTGGTGGAAGAGGATGGGCATGAGGGAGGCGAGGGACAGGACCTGCGCGGCGAGCAGGGCCCAAAAGGCCACCGTTCGCGCCGCCTCCCGCACCGTCCACGGGTATTCGTAGGGTTCATTGGGGGCGAGCGCGGACGCCTCTTCAGCGGTCATGCCCTCTCTCGCCGGGTTGGCCTGGGGGATGCCGTCGGGCACGAGGCCCACGTCGCTGGGCTGGCGTCGCATGAACAGGGCGGCGGCGGGGGTGATGGTGAGGACCATGCCGATGCCGAGAATCATCCAGGCATCGCGCCATCCGAACTGCTCCACGAGCTGGCCGGCGATGGGGGCGATGACGAAGCCGCCGCCGGAGATGCCGATGGCGCTGATGGCCATGACGCGGGCGCGGCGCTTGACGAACCACTTGGCAAGGACGGCGGGGCCGACAAGCTGGCCGCCCATCGCCATCATGGCGACGCCGAAGAAGATGCCGAAGGTGAGGTAGAACTGGAGCATGTTCTGGACGAACGCGGAGGCGATGAGGGAAAGTCCAGCCGCGGCGCTGCCGATCACGATGACGAGGCGGGGGCCTTCGCGCTTGTCGACGAGCAGGCCGAGCAGGGGCACGAGCGGAATGGCGGCCAGGCGGAAGAGGGTGATGGAGGAGAACTCGGCGCGTGTGACGCCCAGCGTCTCGCTCATCGGCACGACGAAGAATGAGAGGCCGTAGCCGCTGATGCCGGCGGTGACCATGCTGGTGGAGAACGTGAGGGCAACGATGACCCAGCCGTAGAAGACGGGGGAGCGGCGGACGAGGAACGGCGTCTTCGGCGCCTGTTCCCGGGAGGGGGGCGTGGCTGTGGCTGTCATGGTCGGCACGCGCCGCGCGGGTCAGTTTTCCTGCACGGCTTCGATGAGGCGGTTGAGGCCGTCCTTGGCGTCGGCAAACAGCATGGACGTTTTCTCGTTGTAGAAGAGGGGGTTGTCGATGCCCGCGAAACCGGGGCTCATGGAGCGCTTGAGCACGATGATGTTGCGTGAATGGTCAACGTTGAGGATGGGCATCCCATAGATCGGGCTGTCCGTTACTTCGCGGGCGGAGGGGTTGGTGACGTCGTTCGCGCCCACGACGATGGCGACGTCCGCGCGCTCGAAGTCATCGTTGATCTGGTCAAGGTCATAGAGGCGGTCGTAGGGGACGTCCACCTCGGCGAGCAGCACGTTCATATGGCCGGGCATCCGTCCCGCGACGGGGTGGATGGCGTAGCGAACGTCGACGCCGCGCTCCTCAAGCAGGTCGGCAAGGTCGCGGACCTGCCGCTGGGCCTGGGCGACGGCCAGGCCGTAGCCGGGCACGACGATGACGGATTCCGCGTAGGCGAGCAGGACGCCGAGGTCTTCAGGGGAGCCTTCGCGGACGGTCGCGCCCTCCGCCACGCCGCTGGCGGCCGCGCCACCGCTGCCCGCTCCGAACGCGCCAAACATGACGTTGGCGAGGGAGCGGTGCATGGCGCGGGTCATGATCTGGGTGAGGATGAATCCCGCCGCGCCGACGAGGGCGCCGGCGATGATGAGGATGGGGTTGCCGATGACGAATCCGGCGGCTGCGGCTGCAAGGCCGGAATAGGAGTTGAGGAGGGAGATGACGACGGGCATGTCCGCGCCGCCGATGGGCATGACGAGCAGGACGCCAAGAACGAGGCAGAGGGCTATGAGCGCGACGAACGGGATCGGGTTGGCTTCAAGGGCGACCTGGCTTGCGGCAAGGGCGAGGATCACGAGGAAGAGCAGCGCGCTCAGGATGTTTTGGAGGGGGAGTCGGACGGCGCGGCCCGTGATGACCTCCTGGAGTTTGCCCATGGCGATGGCGCTGCCGGATAGGGTGACCGTGCCGATGAGCACGCCGAGCATGATGGTGACGGAGGTGTCCAGGGACATCTCCGTGTTCGCGTCGTAGAGGCGGAAATACTCGGAGACGGCGATGAGGGCGGACGCGCCGCCGCCGAATCCGTTGAAGACGGCGACCATCTGCGGCATCGCGGTCATCTTGACGAGGCGGGCAAAGGCGACGCCGATTGCGCCGCCAACCAGCACGCCGGCGACGATCAGCTCATAGCGGATGATCTCCTCGTTGATGAGGGTGACGATAATGGCGAGCAACATGCCGGACGCGCCAAGGGCGTTTCCCATCCGCGCCGTAGCGGGGGAGCCCATGTAGCGCAGGCCGAGGATGAAGAGCGCCGCCGAGACCAGGTAGGCGGCCAGGATGATGATGTCGCGGTCGAGCGTCATGACGACTGCCCCCGCCCGCGGTCACGCCGGAACATGCGGAGCATTCGATCCGTGACCATGAAGCCGCCGACGACGTTGATGGTGGCGAGTATGACGGCGGCGACGCCCAGGATCTGTGTCAGGATGCCCTCGCTTGAGCCGACGATGAGGAGGGCGCCGATGATGGTGATGCCGGAGATGGCGTTTGCGCCGGACATGAGGGGGGTGTGGAGCGTCGGGGGCACCTTGGTGATGACCTCAAAGCCGATGAATCCGGCCAAGACAAAGACGTAGATCGCGATCAGCAGGCCGCCTTCTAGCACAGGTCAGTTCCTTTCACCGGGTTGGATGATTTCGCCGCCACGGGTTATCAGCGAATCGCGCAGGATGACGTCGTCCATGTCGATGACGGGTTCGCCGTCCCTGATCAGGAGGTCCAGAAAGCTCTGGACGTTGCGGGAGAACATGAGGCTGGCGTGGACGGGCATGGAGGAGGGGACGTTGATAGGCCCGTTGATGATGACGCCCCGGTAGTTGATGGCCTCGCCGGGGAGGGTCAGTTCGCAGTTGCCGCCCGTTTCCGCCGCGAGATCGACGATGACCGACCCCGGCTGCATGTCCTCCACCATCTCCCGCGTGATGAGCTTTGGGGCGGGGCGGCCGGGCACGAGGGCCGTCGTGATGACAAAGTCGGACGCGCCGACGTGACGCCGCACGAGGGCCTGTGAGCGGTCGCGCTCCTCCTGGGTTTGTTCTCTCGCGTAGCCGCCCGCCGTCTCGGCCTGTGCTCGCTGCAACTCTTCGTCCTGGATGAACGTCGCGCCGAGGCTTTCGACCTGCTCCTTGACGGCGGGGCGCACGTCGAAGGCGGACATGACCGCGCCAAGCCGCCGGCCCGTCGCGATGGCCTGCAGGCCGGCTACGCCTGCGCCAAGCACGAGGCCACGGGCGGGCGGCATCGTTCCTGCGGCGGTCGTCATCATGGGGAGGTGCTTGCCGAGGGTGTCGGCGGCGAGGACGGCGGCCTTGTATCCGGCGACGGATGCCTGGGAGGAGAGGACGTCCATGGGCTGGGCGCGGGCGATGCGGGGGATGGCATCGAGGCTGAACGACGTGACGCCGCGAGCGGCCAGCGCCTGGACGAGGTCGTGGCTGGTCAACGGCTGGAGGACGGCGACGAGGATCTGGCCGTCACGCAGCGATTCGGTCTCTTCGAGGGAGGGCGCGGCGACCTTGACGATGACATCGGCGCTGGCATAGACGGTTGCGGCGTCCGGGGCGATTTCGGCGCCGGCCTCACGGTAGGCGTCGTTGGTGAAGAAGGCGCGCTCGCCGGCCGCGGATTCGACGAGGACATCGACGCCGGAGCGGGTGAAGCGGGCAACGGAGGGCGGCGCGAGGGCAACGCGAGCCTCGCGCAGGGCTGTTTCCGTCGGCACGCCGATTCGCATCAATCCCCGCTCCTTTCCGTTTACTTATGGTACTACCCAACGGCGGCGGGGGTGTGTAGACTCAAAACTGTTATGGGAAGATTCAGCGCGACTGTGCGGATCGCAAACTGGCAGGGCGAGAACGCCCAGGAATTCAACGCGGTCGTCGATACGGGCGCGGCGTATTCAATGCTACCGGAGTCCGCGCTCCGCGAAATCGGAATCGAGCCGGTCGATGTCCAGGTCGTTCGATACGCCGACGGCCGGGTTGATGCGAGGCCGATTGGATGGGCACGCGCGTCAACCGACGGGCGGTCGGGCGAAATCGTGGTGATATTTGGTCCGGACGATGCTGAGCCTCTGTTCGGAGCACACAGCCTTCAATCGTTGAGGCTCATGGTTGATTCTCCGAACGAACGGCTCGTTCCGCTCCCAGAAGCATACGTGTAGCGCGTGATCAGGTTGCGGCATGGGAGCGTTCAAGACAGAGATCACGGTCAGCAAGCGAGAGGGCGGCGACAGCCTTGCGTTCGAGGCGTGGGTGGATACCGGCGCGGCGTACACGCAGATACCCGAGTCTGCCCTGCAGGAGCTTGGGATTGAGCCTCACCGGATGCTGACCGTCTTCTATGCGGATGGGCGCGAGGATGAGCGTCCGCTTGGAAGGGCAATTGTGGCAGTCAACGGGCTGGCGGAGGAAGTTCTCGTCATCTTTGGCCCTGATTCGGCGGAGCCGCTGCTGGGGGCGCATAGCCTACAGACGCTATTGCTCCTGGTGGACTCTCCCAGCGAGAGACTTGTGCCCGTTACCAGAGCGCGTGCCTAGGCAGTAAACGCTCAGCCGGTCTTATTCGTGGGTTATTTCTGTGAAGCCGGTGTAGGGGGTTAGGGCTTGGGGGATTTGGATTGTGCCGTTCTCGCGCTGGTAGGTTTCCATGATGGCGATCATGACGCGTGGGAGGGCGAGGCCGGAGCCGTTGAGGGTGTGGACGAACTGGGGACGCGCGCCCGCCTCACGCCGGTAGCGGATGTTGGCGCGGCGGGCCTGATAATCAGTGGTCGTGGAGCAACTGGAGACTTCGAGCCACTCGCCGCAGCCGGGCGCCCACACCTCGATGTCGTAGGTCTTGGCCGACGCTTGCCCGAGGTCGCCCGCGCACAGTTCGACGATGCGGTACGGGAGTTCAAGGCGGCGGAGGATGGATTCGGCGTGGCCGAGCAGGACTTCAAGCTCCTCCAGGCCGCGCTCAGGCTCCGTGAACTTGTAGATTTCCACCTTGTCGAACTGGTGGCCGCGCTTGATGCCGCGGATGTCACGGCCGGCGGACATCTTTTCGCGGCGGAAGGCGGGGGTGTAGGCGACGTAGTTGATGGGCAGCATCCCCGGTTCAAGGATTTCGCCGCGGTGCATGGAGGTTAGCGGCACCTCCGCCGTCGGGACGAGCCAGACATCGTCCTCGGCGTCCTTGTAGACGTTCTCAGCGAACTTGGGCAGCTGGCCGCTGGCGAAGAGCGTCTGCTCCGTGGAGACGAAGGGGGGGTAGACTTCGCGGTAGCCGTGCTCCTGCGTGTGGACGTCCAGCATCCACTGGATGAGGGAGCGTTGGAGTTTGGACGCGGCGCCGGTGAGGACGTAGAACCGCGAGCCGGCGATGCGCGCGCCGCGCTCAAAGTCGATGATGCCCAGCGCGGGGCCGAGGTCCCAGTGGGGCTGCGGCTCGAAATCGTAGTCGCGGATTTCTCCCCATTGGCGCGTGACGACGTTGTCGTCTTCGGACGCGCCGTCGGGGACGGAGGGGTCAGGGAGGTTGGGGAGGTAGCTTAGGCGCTGGGTGATCCGGTCGTCCAATTGCCCGGTGCGGCCGGTGGCCTCATCGACGTCTTCGGAGAATTGGCGCAGGGCGGCCTGTAGGGATTCGATGAGTTCACCGGCGTCGCCGCTTGTTTTGTCGCCAAGCAGTTCCGCGACGCCGGGGGCAGCGAGAATATCATCGGCGGAGAGGTCGCCGCGCCCTGCCCGTCCGCGCAGCATACCGAAGGTCTTTGAATGGGTGTTGAGCTGGGCACGGAGGTCGTCGGCTCGGGCCTGCGATGCGCGCCATTCGGCGTCGAGGGAGACGGCCTCATCCAGGAGGGCGAGCGCGTCCGCGTCGCCGCGGCGGGCTAGCGCGTGGCGAACCTCTTCGTGCGCGTCTCTGATCCGGCGTCTGTCGAGAATTGGAGTACCTCCCGCAACCGTCCGTCATTCCCGCGAAAGCGGGAATCCAAAACCTCTGCCTCAGAAATGATAGCAGTGGCGCGGGGGCGAATCTCTTTTGGGGGCGGGGTGGTATGGCGTTTGACGCTATTAGCGCGGCGTGCTATGAATGGTGTGTGATAACGAGCTTTCGCGATAGAGGCACTGAGGCAGTCTTCAACCGTCGGCCTGTCCGTGGCATCCCTCCAGAAGTACAGCGTCAGGCGATAAGGAGGCTTGAACAATTGAATAGAGTGCGGACCCTTGGCGAGTTGGCTCTCACACGAGGGAACGGGCTGGAGGCCCTGTCCAGAGACCGGCGAGGGCAGCACAGTATTCGCATCAACGATCAATGGCGCATTTGCTTCATCTGGAATGGCGGAAATGCGGGGCAGGTGGAAATCGTCGACTATCACTGATCATCTCAAGGAAGGAGACGTGGGTTTATGTGGGAGGAGATACAAGGCGCCGAGAAGTTTCCCCCTGTTCATCCGGGCGAGATTCTGAAAGAGGAGTTTCTCGTGCCGATGGGCATCTCCCAGTACCGCCTCGCGAAGTCGATTGGCGTTGACCCGCGGCGGATCAACGCCATCGTCCAGGGCAAGCGGGCGATCACGGCGGAGACGGCCATCAAGTTGTCGCAGTTCTTCGGCACGTCTGCGAACCTCTGGATGGGCATACAGACCGATTACGACTTGAATGTGGCGATGGACAAAATGGGCGTGTCGCTGCCCGAATATGACAACATTCCGGTCGGCGACCTGGAAGTTCCGGCGGATGCGCCTGAGTCGGCACGCAGACTGGTCACTTCCGGGGCAGGACGCTAAGCGAATCGGGCAGCAGATCGCCACGACAAGGGAGCGCGGGATGCCACTCAATCGCTATGTCAGGACCTACGGGCGACGCGCTGAGCGCAAGGGGCTGGAATCGGCCGCCCGGAGCAGGGCGCGCCGTCGCTTCGAAGTGGAGGCAATGGGTGACGTCTGCGCGTCGTCAGGGTCAGATGAGGGCGAGCATTTGACAGGGGCGGAGGGGCACGGTGGATGTGCGTGAGTCAGCGGGCAGGCCGGAATCCGCGAATCTCCCCTAGCAGTCTACGCGGGTGAAGTGCGGATTGCCGCCAGCGCCCCAACCGCAATCAAGGAATGCCTGAACTCGAGCCCGCAGCAACTGCGCTGCACTAGGGTCAGTGAGATTGGGGATGACGAAGAAGACGCGGGCAAATCGACGGTGGAATCTGAGCGCAATGATTGAACCCGGCGGGCCGCTTATTCCCAGTTGTCGGCGCAGATTGGCCGCGTGAAAGCCTATCAGCTCTTCTGCGGGAGTGCGGTCAAGGTGTTGGTAAATCACCAGACTCTTGCCCGGCTCCCACAGTTTCGCCGCCTCTTGATACGTCGCGTGCTCAGGATTGATGCCGTTCGGATTGCCATTATCATCCGCTAGACCATTGTCGGGGTCCAGGAACACCACGTCGCAGTTCCGGACAGCATCGATGGCACGTTGGAACCATACCTCACGCGGCATGGCAGGGTTATTGACGGGATCACGGAAATACACGGTGTCTTTAGGCAGCGCGGCTGATTGCTCGACCGCTCCGACGGATCTCCGGTTGTTGCCAATGAGGCCGCTCAGGATGTCATATAGTTCTGGGTCGCACTGGATCAGGTCTCGCTCCAAGGCATTGGGGTCAAGGATGTACTTGAAGGCGAGGCCAAGTGGTGGCAACTGCCTCCGTACCGCAACGTAGTGCCAGATCACTCCGAGCCTCAACTGGCGCTCACCATCCCCGAGACCTGACGGTTTGCCGTCCACACAGCCTGCCAGGCCCTGAGTCAGAACGCGCAGCAGCCCGTACTTTCCGAAGTCTCCGATGTCCCCGACGTACTTGTCTTGCATTGCCCCTATCTCCTCCCTGTCATTCTCGCGCAGGCGGGAATCCCGAACGACAGGCTCGTCAAGCGATGAGCCGGCTTGCAGGCACGCCTGCGTCAAGCAGATTTTCGCGAGCCCTTCCGATGGCATCCTTATCTAGAGAGAGTATGAGGAAAGGCGCTTGGCAGAGGTAGCCAAGTCCGTAGACACCCGCTTCCGAAAGATACGCCAGTTTCTCCCGCATGACCTTGGTCTTTTCGTCCCGCTTGGCGTTGGCATAGCTCTGGTCAAAGACGAGTGTGATGTGCAGTGGCCGGCGCCCAGCTTCCAGAATGACCTCGTCGAGTTTTAGGTGGCTTGCGGATCCCTGATCCACGCCGGGGCGTCGAATCCCAGTGTTCGGGTCATAGAAGACATGCCCGTGCCAGTCCCCTGCGGTGACAGCTTGTTGCCAATCGGGGGCGCCTGTTATGCACTCGCCCCTCAGCACTTTGCCGCCGAGCAGTCGTTCGTACTCCGCGATCTGTTCACCGTTCCATTGGTCCGTGAACATCGGAACGATGGCCCACGGCTCGTCGGGGGCCAAGCGCTCGATTAGGAAACGCTTGGCGAGGTCGTATGTGTCGCCGAAGTAGTCTAGCTGCATCTCTCCTCTTCCTCTTCTTTCTACTCCGTCCCATCGTCGGCGCCTAGGAGGTCATCGAATTCGCTCAGGCCCTCAATGGCCATCGTTCGCAGCTGCTGCTTGATATCCCTGGCCATATGGCGAAATGTGACAGCCGTCATTCCGCCTGAGGCCACTGCGCCAACCAGGGGGATGGCTTTGCTGACTGCCCGTCCGAACGATTGCCGCGTTACGCGCACACCTACTTGCGCCGCTACGGTCTTGACGAGGGGGGTAGTACCACGATCGCGCCAGGGCCGTCCTCGGCAGGTATTTTGCGGTTCCCTTGGCGGCCTGAGCGGCGACATACGCCAATCCCTTGTTTGCCACCTCAACGCCGTGGAGCGCGCCGAGGAGGAGGATCAGGCGGTTCTCTGCCTCCTCGTTCAACTCCAGTTCGCCCTCCGGAAAGAGGTCCGGCCACCCGTACAAGTAGGCCAATTCCTGTGCGCAGACCAAGGCGTGCCAATAGAACTGCGCAAGGTCTGCCGGGATGGTGGCCGCCATGAAAAGCCCGCCAGGGATTCCCGTCATGGCGGAGAGACCCGCTGCGTTTCGCAGGTGACTGTTGATGGTGGAATCCGCCCGCTTGTCAAGGAATTCCATCGGGATTCCGGAATCAGACGGGCTGGCCTCAATAGCCAAGTCAACGACTATGTCATCTGCAGCTTCGTAATGGCCAAGTTCCTTCCGTAGATAGGCCTCACGGTCAACGCGAAAGCCGGGGACCTTCACTGCGGCCCCAATGAGCCGCCGCACAAAAACCTGCAGCCGATCATCTTCCATGTCTATGTCACCGATCTCCGAATCGCTCGTGGTTCCGTCGCCTTCCTTGAGCTTTCTCAGCTCCTCCATCGGATTCTTGCCTTCCGGGCCGTAGCCGTGCTCGACCAGAAAACGCGGGATGTCGCCGTATTCGAGCTTCATCACGGCCGCCTCCGCCCGCCGGTCGTGGCTTGGCACGAAGAATGAGCCGACTCGTTTCGTCTCCGCGCCGCATCCACACCAGCATTCGCCGGTTGGCATGAGCCTCTTTCTCTCCACCATTACCGTTCTCCCTCCCGGAGTGTTCGCCCGACACTCGCTGCCGACAGTGATTATCGACATGACACGCCGGCGTGTCAAGACGCTGGCGGCAGTAGGAAATCCTGCGCCATCAGCCGTTCTGCACCGCACCGAACGGGTGTGTGAGACTATGGGGGGTGGGGGTGCGTAATGAGATTTAGATTCCCGCTTTCGCGGGAATGACGGACAGTGGGCGGGAATGACGGACAGTGGGGGGGAGGGACGGAGGGGGCGGGAGGGACGGACAGTGGGGGGAGGGACGGAGGGGGGGAGACTGGGTTCCCGCTTTCGCGGGAAAAAGGAAGGGCCCTTCGACGGGCTCAGGGTGAATGGGGGGGTTGGGCGCTGGATACGCAGGGGTTTTTGGGGGATATGCGGGGGCGGGTTGGGTACGCGGGGCAGATTGTTCACGTGGAGTCTATGCCCCATAGCTCGGCGGCGTTTGGGCGGCTTCGCGCGTCTTTGAGTCCGCTGCTTCAGCATGCTTTGGAGTTGCGGGGCATCGAGCGATTTTATACTCACCAGGCTGAGGCTATCGATGCGCTTTTGGGCGGGGAGAACGTTGTGGTGGCTACGGGGACGGCGTCCGGGAAGAGTTTGTGCTATAACGTGCCTATTTTGAATGTGTGTGTGCCCGCGCGCCCTTCGACAGGCTCAGGGCGAACGGAGGGGTCAGGGCGAACGGATGGGGGGGCGGGGGCGACGGCGCTTTATTTGTTTCCTGCCAAGGCTTTGGCGCAGGATCAGTTGCGGGCGTTGAGTGAGTTGACGGCTCCCCTGCCCTCGCGGCCGGCGGCGGCGACGTATGACGGGGATACGCCGCAGCATGAGCGCGCGGCTATCCGCAAGAATGTGCGGCTGCTGCTCACCAATCCGGAGATGCTGCATGTGGGCATCCTGCCCAACCACCGGCTGTGGTCGCGGTTCCTGCGCCGCCTGCGCTTCGTGGTGATCGACGAGGGGCACATGTACCGGGGGGTGTTCGGCTCGCACGTCGCGATGCTGGTCCGGCGGCTGCGCCGCATCTGCCGGCGGTACGGGGCGAACCCGCAGTTCATCGTGACGTCGGCCACGCTGGGCAATCCGAAGGAGCACGCGGAGGGGCTGACGGGGCTGCCGATGACGGCGATCACGGAGGACGGGGCGCCGACGGCGGGGCGGGAGTTCGCGCTGTGGAATCCGCCGATCATCGACGATGCGACGGGGGCGCGGCGCAGCGTGCTGGCGGAGGGGGCGGAGTTGTTTTCGTGGCTCGTGGCGACGGGGACGCGGACGCTGTCGTTCGTGCGGACGCGGCAGGCGGCGGAGTTGATGTATCGCATCTCGGAGGAGAACCTGCAGCGGCACGGGACGGCGGATGCGCGGGTGAGCTCCTACCGGGCCGGGTACGTGCCGGAGGAGCGGCGGGAGATCGAGGCGAAGCTGTCGAGCGGGGAGTTGACGGGGGTGGTGACAACGAACGCGCTGGAGTTGGGCATCGACATCGGCCACCTGGACGCGACGGTGATCAACGGGTATCCGGGGTCGCTTGCGGCGACGTTCCAGCAGTCGGGGCGGTCCGGGCGGCGGGGGGAGCGGGGGCTGTCCATCATGGTGCTGTACGACAACCCGCTGGAGCAGTACCTGGCGCGGCACCCGGACATCCTGTTCCGGCGGGGAATGGAGTACGCGCGCATCTCCACCACCAACCCGCGCATCCTCGACCCGCACCTGGTGTGCGCGGCGGTCGAGGCGCCCATCGGCGAGATACCGGGGGACGCGGAGTTGTTCGGGGGCGGCGAGGTCGTGGCGGCGTCGCTGGAGCGGCTGACGCGGGAGAGTTTTCTAATCGGGCGGGACCGGCGCGGGGCGGAACGGTGGCACGCGCACCCAAAGGCGGGGGCGCACCCGGCGAGCGACGTTTCGCTGCGGTCAACGTCCGGGGACAACTACACACTGGTGGAGGAGCGGACGGGCGCGGTGCTGGAGACCATTGCGGAGGAGCACGCCTTCGGCTACGCGCATGAGGGGGCGGTGTACCTGCACCGGGGCGAGCAGTTCCAGGTGAATGAGCTGAACCTGGCGACGAGGAACGCGATGCTGCAACGGACGAACGTGGAGTACTACACGACCTCGATGGCGTCCACGGACATGACGGTGCTCAAGGCGGATCGGGAGAAGCAGGAGGGGGCGGCGACGGTATTCGTCGGGGACGTGCAGGTGGAGCGGTCGGTGTATCGATTCAGCCGCCGCCGGCATGACCGGAACGACGTGCTCTCCTACGGCGACGTGGACCTGCCGCCGCGCAGCTTCGAGACGGTGGGGCTGTGGTGGACGGTTCCCAGGAAGATGGTCGATCGGCTCAAGCGGGAGGCGCCCAGGCCCCGGATTGTGATAGCGCCGGGGGGCGTGGACGCCACGGCCATCGCGGAGGCCAGGCGCGCGATGGAGGACGCGTTCGTCGCGAGCGCGCTGCATGCCGCCGAGCACGCGTGCATCAGCCTGCTGCCGCTGTTCGCGCTGTGCGACAGGAACGACATCGGCGGGCTGTCGACGCCGTATCACCCGGACACGAAGGAGGCGACGATCTTCATCTACGACGGCATCCCGGGCGGCGTGGGCATCGCGGAGCGGGGCTACGACGTGGCGCGGGAGTTGTGGCAGGAGACGCTCACGATGCTGAACGAGTGCCCGTGCGAGGAGGGCTGCCCGTCATGCGTGCAGTCGCCGAAGTGCGGGAACAATAACGAGATGCTGGATAAGCGGGGGGCGCGGCTTTTGTTGGAGATGCTGGTCAATACTGAGACGGCGTAAGGGGGCAGTTAGATTCCCGCTTTCGCGGGAATGACGGATTGGGGCGGGAATGACGGAGTGGGGCGCGGGGGTGACGGACTGATGCGGGAATGAATGGCGGACTAATGCGGGAGTGACGGACTGATAAGAGGGGGTGGCGTTATTCGGACGCGGAGTGTTCGCATTGATTCTAGCGGGGGGATTGTTTTGGAGGGGCAGCTTGACCTGCCGGATGAAACCACGCCGGCGGCGGGCGTGGTGGTCTGCCATCCGCATCCGCAGTACGGCGGGGAGATGACGAACAACGTGGTGATGGCCGTTTCGTCGTCGATTGTGGCGTACGGGCTGGCGGCGCTGCGGTTCAATTTCCGGGGCGTTGGGCGCAGCGGCGGGTCGTATGACAACGGCATCGGCGAGCAGGACGACGCGCTGGCGGCATTGGAGGCCCTGGCGTCGGGGGCAGTCGCGGATGAGCTGCCGGACGGGCTGCGCGTCGCGCTGGCGGGGTATTCGTTTGGGGGCGGGGTGGCGCTGGGGGCGGCTACGCGAGCGGAGAACCTGATGGCCCTGGCGTTGATCTCACCGGCGATGGGGGACGGGGATGCGGAGGGGTATGCGTCGTTGACGATGCCGAAGCTCATCGCGACGGGGGAGGCGGACAATTTCGCGACGGTGGAGCGCGTGAGAGGTTTGGCGGGGATGCTGCCGGGGGCGACGGAGATCTACATCGCGCCGCAGACGGATCACTTTTGGTGGGGGGAAGAGATGACCCTGGGGCGGCGTGTGGGGGAGTTTATGGGGGCGGCTCTTCGTCGCAGCGGGTAGGCAAGGCGCGCTTGCCACCAACCGACCTTGACGATACAATCGCTCTATCACACGATATAATCGTGTGGTCGTGATGATTAATCGTTTAATCGATTGATCCTCTACGGCGGCGCAACAGTCGCTCAGTCGGCCACGGAGGTTGCCATGCTGTATCTCAGATTCGCGCTGTCTGACGAGGCGCGGGAGCAATTGGATGCGCTGCGCCAGGCACGGGACACGCTGGAGCGCGGCATGATCGAGCCGAGTCCGGTGTTCGGAGAATTGCGTCGCCATGCCATTGCGGCAAGCGTCCACTATTCTACACGCATCGAGGGCAACAGGCTCACGCTCGCCCAGGTGACGAGCCTTTTGCGGGGGGAACAGGTTTCAGCACAAGAACACTATATCCAGGAGGTCATCAACTACTGGGAGGCGATTCAATATGCACGGCAACGGGGCGCTCAAGGTGTTGGGGCTGTATCCGACGACAGCATCCAGAGCATCCACTTCCTGGTTTCCAAGTCACTGCAGGGCTTCTACAACCCGGGCCGCTACCGGACAGAACAGAATAACGTCGTAGACAGCGCGAGCGGGCAAGTCGTCTTTCGTCCCCCACCGCCTGAGGCCGTGGGACCGCTCATGACGGAATTGGTGGAATGGCTGAACACGGTGGGCCGCCAGCACAGCGTATACGTGCGCGCGGCGCTGGCCCACCTGAACTTTGTGGCTATTCACCCGTTTGGCGACGGGAACGGCAGAACCGGCCGCATCCTGGAGGCGCTGCTGTTCTACGCCGAGGGCTACATGTCCCATGAACTCATCTCATTGGAGGAGTTCTTTGGCCGCGAGACGCAGGCCTACTATATGGCTCTCAATTCGTCGCTCGGCCCCGTGTATCGACCAGAGGAAGTGGATGTGTCTCGTTGGGTCAACTACTACGTGCACGCCCACTTCACGCAGGCCACCGCCGCCGTCGGAAGACAGGAGAAGGTTGCTGCTCAGGTCAGTGCTCTTGCTGCCGCGTTCAACCTTGAGCAAGCGCAAGCACTCGCCCTCTACCTTGCCTGCACGGACGGCTCCATCACAAACAGCAGCTATCGTGACTTGGCGGGGGTGTCAAACCAAACGGCAGTCCAGCATCTCACCAGACTGGTCGACCAGGGCGTACTGCGTCGGACGGGAGGCGGGCGCGCCACGCGGTATGAACCCACCGAGCGCGTTCGTGATGTGTTTGAGTCCGCCACGCCAACGTAGCTTCCGCTGAGCCGCTACGGCGACCATTCGCTCAACGAGGATGTCCCCGCCCCTCCGCTTGGAGGGGCGGGGACGCTTGCCGTCCGAGTATCTGAGTCGAGTGCCAGTTAGCCCTTGGTGGGGAGGGTGGCTATTACCGGGCCGGGGCCTACGGAGGTGTTGCCGTTGGTGGAGAGGACGGAGGTGAGCTCCAGCTCGACGAGGTTCTCGCCGTTCTCCTGCCACTTGCGCTTGACCGTGCCGCCCGTGACGACGGTGTCGCCGACGGTGCTGAAGACGCGCATGCGGAAGGAGCCGATCTGCTTGATCGCGCCGCCCAGCCCGATGAACTCTCGCGCGACGCGCTCCCACATGCCGTTGTGGAAGTAGTTCATGGCGTACATGTCCGCCGCGCCGCCCTCCTGCGCCACGTGGGTGTTGTGGTGGATGGCGTTGAAATCGCGGTTCGCGCCCGCGGCCATGACCATGCGCTGGATGGTCAGCGGGTAGTGGACGGCGGGCACCTCATCGCCCTCGTTCACGTCCTCCCAGTAGCGCTGGAAGTCCCAGTCGATGGCCGGGTTGGCGCGGGGCTCGATGGCGCGCGCGGGCTTCTCGGCGTCGCCGCCACCGGAGGCGGCTGCGGCAGCGGCCTGCGGGTTGGGGATGTAGGTGTAGCTGACCATGATCTGGCGGCCAACAGGCTCGCCATCCTGGTTGTTCCAGTAGTACTCGTAGCGGAGGAACGCGCCGTCGCCGACTCGCGTCTTGCGCGGGTTGACGTCGAGCAGCACCTGGGATACCTGCGAGACGCGGTCGCCGAGGTAGAGCGGCCTCAGCGTCTCGACCTCGAGGTCCGTAACGAAGCCGGCGGTGCCGGGCGACGGGACTTGCAGGGTCTTGCCCGCGCGGCCCGTGCCGGAGTTGCTGTAGTGCGGGTCGTCCGTCGGCCAGATGGAGCCCATCCCCGGCTCCCACATGGAGCCCTGTTGGAAGACCTGGATCATGTGGGCGGGGGCGAAGATGCCCTCGTAGCCGTACCTGCGCGCGACGGCCTCATCGAAGTGCAGCGGGCAGTCGAACTCCAGCGTTTCCATCTGGCGGCGGATGCCGCTCTGCTCGACGGCGTCGATGCCGGTCTTCGGCTCGAGCATGATGTCCTTGCCGAGGAATTCCCGCGTTGGGCCCCATTCCAGTTCCGAGTCGTTGTTTGAGGTCATTGTCTTCTCCTTACCCCTTAGCCCTTGTTCTGCCTGTGGCGCGCCTCGACGCGCCGGACAGGGCAATAGTGGCGTATTGCGCGTTCCCGCGCAAGTGGATGGCGACAGGACGTCGTGAAGAGCGACCAGTAGGTATACTTAAGCTGGGAATATGTGCGGGCTACTCTGGGCCCAACCGGCAGCCCGAAAGGATGGGATGGATGAATACTGAAGCTCGGCCGAAAAGGCAATCTCACTCATTTGAGGTCAACGCTATTCTGTGGGTCGCCAAGGCTTCGGAAGAACAGATACGAGGGTTCTTTGTCGACACTGTGGGTGTCAAGAAGAACCGTCTGCAATCAGACCTGCACCTAACTGTCTACCATGGACGGAGGGTGTTGCCTACACTCACCGAACAGGATGAAGCCGTAACCATCACTCTGCCTACTGTGGAGACACGGTTCATGGTACTAGCGCCAGGAGGGGAAAATCCGCGTGCTGATCTAGATCTCAATTCTCTTCCGGTAGGAATTCGGCTTACCAAACGAAATTCGGCTATTCATGTCATCCAAGATTTGCGCCGCCAAATCTACAGCAGGGAGAATAAGAGGGTTTTGGGTCAGCGCTCTCCTACCACAGCATGGAGAAACGCCTTCGGTTCCCGACACTATCAACCGCACATACAACTACTGAAGCCTTGGCACAAGATCAGTGCCCAACTGACCGAGTTCGGAGAACTGTTTAGGTCACAGGTTGATGTCATTGAATTTGACAGATTCCAAATTGCAGCAAGGCACAGGATCAATGGAAAGTGGGTGAAGGGTAGCATGACATCTTTGCCTGAGTCCGGCTATCCTGCTCTCACAGATGAACAGGCAGATCGGTTGCGGGAGCGGCGGCGATGACCAGGGCAAGCCAATTGAACTACTGCCCGGGGCGGTGCAAGATGCCCGCGCCTTCCTTCGTAGCGAAGGCGAGACGTATCGGCGGATTCAACGGGTCACAGAATTGATTAACGGCTTTGAGACCCCTACGGGCCTCGAACTTCTCACCACCGTTCATTGGGTTGCCAAGCACGACGGCGCGGACACGCCCGAGAAGGCCGTCCAGGCCACCTATGCCTGGAACGAGCGCAAACGACAGTTCACTGAACGGCATATCCGCATCGCCTTTGAGCGGCTGGAGGAGCAGGGCTGGCTGTCGCCATCGACTACGTAGCGAGTGGGCCGCCGGACGGCCACCCTAGCAAACCCCTCTCTTCAATGCCGGCGAACCATTCGACGAAATCCGGGATGAGTCTGTCGTTCGCCTTGCTTTTGTGGCCCCGGCGGGCTATCAGCCCTGTGAGATTGGCGGGGAGAGGCGGCCCGTCGCCGCCCCAATAGATGAAATCGTGGCCGATCAACACATATTGGCCGCGAAGATCGTGATCGATGTGCCTGAATGTGTGGCGAGATCGCTCCTGCTGCCATTCGCCTGATTCGTTCGTGTGGTAGATATTGTCGCCGACCACTGCGATGCCGCCCGCGCTCCTATCAGGCCGCTTGGCGTGGAAACGCTCGTCAAGCCAATAGTCGTCGAATTCCAGAATCTCATCGACTTTCATGGCATAGACAACCGTGTTGCCCAAATGCCTGCGCGCAAGCCCGACGATGTAGTCGCCCACCTTTGCGGTTCTGCGGATGGCAGGTTTGCAGCACGCGACGGTGCACACGCCATGGAACGGATTGGGCGCGAACCCATGGTCACTCGCCACGATGTAAGAATAGAGGGTCATAGGTGTATCAGCCTCCTGATTCATTCTAGGGCTACAGCCCTCCGCCTGTGCGGCGTCCCTGCTACAATCGCGGGGCGCGGGAATGACGGGGGGCCGGGGGATTGGCGGTATGCTTTTGTGGAGGTGAAAGGGGGTTGCAATGATGATGAATTCCGGCGGGCGGCGCTATTCCGAGTGGTTCGCCGCGCTTAGCAATAGGCATAGCAAGGAGGTGGCGCGCTGGGCCCTCGACCATCGACGTGATGTGTCCGAGGATGCCCGCAACCACCTGAATGAGGCGATCAGCATGGACGTCCGCCTCAACGGGTTCAGGGGGGCAAAGGCGCCCGATGCGCCAGTAGAGATCCTGGTGAATCCCGTAAGCGCTGCGGCTCGCGCGAATGGACGGGTGGCGAATGCAGTCTTTGGGGTTTGGTGGGAATCAAAGGTCGAGTTAAAACGACTGATCACGGATGCCCTCCTAAAAGACATGGGGGAACGCGAATTCAAACTTGAGGGAGGGGAGCCAACGCAAGAGGAATTCGAGGAACACCTCAACGCGGCCGCCGACGCGGTGCTGGCAGAGAATCCATCTCTTGAGGAGCACGAGGTCCGGTTGATGGCGTATCTGACGGGAGACCAGGCCGACGTCAGCTACCGCGACTGGCTGCATGACACGACCGCTGCGGAAAACGCCATGATGGAGGAGGCGCTTGGGGAGGGGGAGCTTGTTACCTCGGCGGATGGGGAGCGGGTGTTCGCTAGCGTGATGGAGGGGATGGCCTCGCTGCCCGCCGACGCGCCGGATTGGGACGCGCCGTTCTTCCGGCTTGCGCATCGTCTTGAGGAGTTGCGCACGGGCAAGCTGGATGAGCGGGCTGTCGTCGCATTCCTCGAGGAGCGGCTCGCCGCCATGGTTGAGAGGCACGCGGAGACGCTGCCGTTCTTCGAGTGGGACCCGGCTGAGAAGCTGTCGAATCGATCCGGGCCATGGAGCGATGCCGTCGCGCTCAGCGAGGCGGTGGATCGCCTGGAGGCGGCGCTGCATGAATTTACGCGCATCCGGGAGATGGGGGCGACTTACAGCGAGGAACGCGAGCGGGCGGATCGTCGTGTCACTCTGCAAGACGAGATTCTGACTACGCTTGAGGCCATTGAAGTCTCGGCGGCGCCGCCTTCACCGGAGGAGAGTGGGGAGAACGGCGTTGCTGTTCCTGACGCGAGCGCGGAACTTGCCCAACTCCATGAGCAGGCGGACTCGCTGCAGGAGCAGCGCGACCGGGCCGAACAGGAGCGGGATGATGCGAGGACGCGAATCGGCGAACTCGAAGCGGAGCGGGACGATGCGGCGCAGACACGCGATGACCTGCGGAAGGAGAATGATGAGCTTCGCCAGCAGAAGGCCGAACTCCAACGCAACCTGGAGAATATGCGGCTGACGTACATCGATTCCCAGCGCGCCGGCGAGTCCGGGGAGACGGTTCCTGATTTCCAGGACGTTGCCGCAGCGCTGGACTACGTTGAGGGCCGCTGGCCGGACAAACTGCGCATCGCGCTCAACAGCAGCTCTGACCGCAAGCTGGTTTTTGATCAGCCCAACCAGCTGTACACGGCGCTGGAGTGGCTTGCGACGGTTTACCGCGATGCCAGGATGGGGGAGCGGACGGACCTGAAGGAATCGCTTGCGGCGGCGTGCAATTGGGACTACGTGCCGCAACAGTCCGAGGTGACGATGGGGAAGTACCCGTCCTATTACGAGACGGTTGACGATGGCGTCACGTTCCGGCTGGAGCCGCACATCGGACGGGGGATCAACCGCGGCACGGGGCAGATTCGCGTGGCGTTCGCGTGGGACGATGAGCGAGAGGTCGTGGTCGTCGGATACGTTGGGCGCCATCAGCACACGGACGCGAGTTGATGCGTGCATACTGCTACAATCGCGGGGCACGGAAGGTTGTAGGTTCCCGCTTTCGCGGGAATGACAGGGGGTTATTAATGACGACGCAAGGGAATCGGCCGGCGGAGCCTGTGGATGATGAGAGCGGGGGGCGGCCTGTTTTGTATGAGACGGTCGAGGAGGGGAGCATCGCTGTCATTACGCTGCATCGGCCTGGGGTGCTCAATGCTATCAACGGGGCGTTGACGTCCGCGCTCACGGATTATTTGGCGCAGGCCGAGGCGGATGAGAACGTGCGCGTCGTGATCATTCGCGGGGCGGGGCGGGCGTTCTCGGCCGGCGGCGACATTACGGAGTCGTCTCGCCGCATCCTCGCCAACGATGAATCGCTGGAGCGCGCGACGCCCGGGGCGGCGCACATCGCGGTGTGGGAGCTGTCCAAGCCGGTGATCGCCGCCGTACACGGGTACGCGATCGGGCTCGCGTTCGAGCTGGCGGGGGTGTGCGATTTCACGGTGCTGGCGGAGGACGCGAAGGTGGGGGAAATCCAAATCCGGCACGGGTACGGGCCGCCGGTGCTGATGACGCCGTACGTGGTGACGCTGAAGCGGGCGAAGGAGATCCTGCTGCTGGGCGACATGGTGGACGCGCGGGAGGCGCTCGCCATGGGGCTGGTGAATCGCGTCGCGCCGGCGGACAAGGTGATGGATGAGGCGCTGTCCATCGCGCGGCGCATCGCGGCTTTGCCGGCGGCGACGGTCAGCATGAACAAGGCGCTCATCAACCGCTCGTATGAGGTTGGAGGGTTCCGGACGGCGTTGAATTATCGCGACGATGAGGCGTTTGCCGATCTGTGGGCGTCATCGCAGCAGGACGCGGAGACGCGGGAACGGCTGCAGGTGCTGCAGGACCGCGGCTGGGAGGCGTTCCGCAATGAGCGCGACGCGCGGTACCACGGTCGGACGGCGGAGGAAGAGGCGGCGGCGCGGGAGGGGGGCTAATCCTCCCGTCATTCCTACCGTGGCAACAACCATCATCGGCATCGTAATCGGCGTCGCCGTCGGCCTGCTTTACGGCCTCACGGTGGGGCCGCTGTGGCTGGGGATCATGCTGGGGACGGGGCTGGGGGTGGCGTTGGTTGTTGTTTTGGAGCGGCGGGGGGTAGTAGGCTAATCCTCATGGACGCCAAGATTGAAGTAATCCTTCTGCCGTATGACTCATCTGAGGGTGCGAGTATGCTCGCGCGGCTGACCTCCGAGCTCAATAGCGGTGCGTGGACTCGTTTTCGAGCCGCAGTGGCGTTCGCTCGATCTTCGGGCAATGATACACAGCTAATCGAAGCACTTCAGAATTTTGCCAATCGCGGAGGTCTCATTGCGTTGACTTTTGGCGCGGATACTTTCGCAGGGGACGCCAAAGGGTCTGATTACGACGCAATCGAGCACATAGTAGCTTCGCTTGATCCCGAGGCGACGCGTGTATATCTCTACCACGAAAATGGTCGCACCTTCCATCCCAAAGTTTACTTGTTCGACAATAGTGAAGAGCAGCAAGCTCTTCTAATTGTCGGATCATCAAATTGGGGTGAAGGAGGACTAATCACGAATATCGAGGCGAACATAGTCGTTCATCTGGATCTCTCAGACGCATCGCATGCGGAACTGTACACTAGAGTAAATGACTGTTTCGCATCCTATTGGAGCGAGTCATGAGTATTCCCGGAACAGGTTGGGCACGCCGAGTGACCATTGCGACACTAAATGACTTCCGTACATTGCTCCGTACAGGAACGGAGCGGGCTGCCGAAACTCAAGTCGCCCCAGAGGTCGCCAGCAATGAGGCGCCGGAAGAAGGCCCTGCAGCCTCAGTACAGGGCACGGCTGATCGCGAGGTTACGGACGTCAGCACCCTGTTCGCGGGCATTTCCATTGAAGTGCCCGCTGAGTTCCACTCGCGATATTCTCGTGTACGCCCTACGGGCCCTATCACTACCCCGTCCTCTACGACCCCGCCTCCCCCACCTGTGCCCATCCGCCGTTGGTTCAAGCAAATGAGCGCGGCTGATGCGCAGAGACCGCTGGGACAGAACACAAATCCCACTGGCCACGTGACTTTGGTCAAGGCCGGGCATCCGATTCAGCAGGCCACCTGGTTTCGTCACGAGCTATTCGCTGGGCAGCGTTGGACCGAATTCGCATCGTCCAGGGGTCCACGCGAGCGCGCAACAATAACATTCCGGCTGCAGATAGACGGAGTCGAACTCGGCAACGTTGAGTTAGACGTTACTTATACTCCAAGCTTTGAAGCCCAGCAAGCTAATAGGACTACAGTTGTGCACTGGGGTCAGATGATGAATGGTCGCCTAAGAGAAAACGACTACACGAACTACTACATCACCATTGAGAGGTCAGAAGCCGGAGAATTCCTAATGGTGATTGACACTAGTCCTGCTGGGCAATTTGAAGGTTAGCCATGACCATTTCGGACCGCTCGCGCCGAAGTGCGCCAATGGGCCAGCGAGGCGATTCCCTCATACACAAGTTCCAGATCGGAGTCGTTAAGGCCGAGGGTTTCCTTCAGCACTACCCTATCGCCAGCCTTGTAGGCGCCTTCTACGTCCCCCATTGCCAGATGCCGGTCAACCTCCTCCAGCCCAGCCCTCGGAGCATTCACATGGCTCACAATGCGGATGTTGCCGGTCTCTCGCGGGACCATGATCATCACCCCGCCACCGAGCGAATGAACCTCTGTTTCGATATGGAGGAGAGTAACTGATGTGTACCAGCGGGCGGCAAAACTGGGGGCATCGATCCCGTCGAGGTAACCACATAGCAAACTGTTGGATGCAGCGATGCCATCATCGTTCACCGCCAAAATGGGGCGTTCTGTAAACACCGTCAAGACAACATCGGGGCTCTTCACATAGGGCACGATGTACCAGGGATCCCTAACCCGGCACTTGTATCTCTGATCAACGCCAAGCTGCACACCATACCTAACGTAAGCCAGATCGGAGTCACTCATGCCGGAATCGCCTGCCAAGGGGTAAAAAAGGTTGTCAATGGAAGCGTCGGGCATCCTCGATGTGTACAGCCCTGCTCCTCGAAGACTCCTGCTTGAGCTTACAGTTCGCACCAAGGACTCGTCGGTAAGCCCGAATCTGGAACGAGCATCATTCGATGGGTGGAAGAAGGACTTATCTCCGGCGATATATCCGATGTTGAAGCGAGCCATCTTTCTTGCAGGAACCGTGTTTGGCTCAATCACATGGGTCAGCAATTCCCTAAGCTCCGGCTTGATGTGCGCCCAAACAAACGGCCTTTCGCCCTCTACAATAGCGGCAACCTCGATGTCGGCCTCCACCTCTGGTGAATCCATCAGAAAGTCCCTTATTTGCAAGTATGCACGATAGCCGACTGTGTTGCAGGTGGCCCCTTTATTGCTCGCCATCAGGATAATTACATCCTGCAATATGTTAGGAAATACGCGTTCTCTGCTTCTAATTACTTGCAATTCCCCGAACTGCGAAGCAAGGTATGCCCATAGGGGACGCGCGTACCGTACATAGGTGGCATCAAGTGGGAGTACTAGAGCTAGTCGACCTCCACGCCGAACAAAGGGAACAGCATGAGCCACGAAAGGCATCCACAGACTCCCGGACGGTTCCATATCGATGCCCAGTTGAGCTGAGACTGCGTCCATTGCAACCCCTGCCTCCATGGCTGTCATATGACGCAACCTGACGTAAGGAGGATTTCCAATCACGGCATCAACTTCTATGGGGTTTACTCGCAAGAAATCGTCGAGGATTGCGTCTGATGGTTGGATGACTCCAGATTCGACAGTCCGGGAAAATGCCTGCTCATCAATCTCTACTCCGATCAGCCTTGGAGGAGTCTTTTCCATTTCGGACGACACCTTATTCAGAGCATGCAGAAACGTACCATCGCCAAAGCTTGGCTCGAGAACTGTTTGGGGAGCACTCTCCAAGACCCAGGCGGCCATGAATTCAGCGGCGGACGCCGGTGTGTAGAAGGCACCACGGCCCTGGCGCCGCGTGTGAATTATTCTACTAATGTCGCGATATGCCTCTTCGCCATCCAGACCAGTTCTGCCGATAAATGGATGCAGACCCGTAGCGGAGTCATCGCCACGCCCCAGCCCACTAATCCCGGCACGAGAGCCAATTAATCGAATTTGGGCGGGCGATCCTCCAGTCTTCTTGGCCAAGATGCGTTGCCTCCCACTAACAGAATGCGCGTTCGCTTTCAGGGACTATAGCACATTCAGACGTCGTTGTCTTGCGCCACCCCACCATCATTACCGCGTGTCATCTGCTCGCCCCCTGCTCCGCGCCCCCGTATCAGCGCCTGGTAGTGCCGCCCCCACAAGGGATCGTTCTCCACCGACGTGAAGTCTTCCTGGCCCCAGATCCAGCTTCTGACTTCTTCGTTGGAGGCTACTGCGGCTCTTAGGGCGTTGACCGCTAGTTCCGCGCGGCCCTGGCGTCCCAGGACGCGGGCGTACCAGAATAGGGCCTCCGCCGAATCGTCGGGGCGCGCCTTTACCGATGCGTTCAGGGAGTCCAGGGCCTGGGTTAACATTCCCACGTCGGCGAAGGCGACGCCGCGGTTGTAGAGGGCGTCGGCGTGATCGGGGGCGACGCGGAGAGCGGCATCGAACGAATCGATGGCCTCCATGGTGCGGCGCATCTGGGCGAGGGCGTTGCCGCGGTTGTTGAGGGCGTCCGGGTGGTCCGGCCGCAGCGCGAGGACGCGGTTGTATGACTCCAGCGCCGCCGCATAGTCCTGCAGCTCCATGTACGCATTGCCACGGCTGTTCTCGGCGTCCGCGTGGCGCGGCTCAATCTCAATCGCGCGTTCAAACTCGCCCAGCGCGTCGCCGAGCAGGTCTTTGCGGTAGAAGACGATGCCGCGCCCGTGGTGGGCGTCCGGGTGCCGCTCCACCAGTTGGAGTGCCAAATTGAACGAGCCGAGGGCATCGTCCAGCCTGTCCAACTGGTTCAGGACGAGGCCGCGATAGACGAGAGCCTCGACGTGATCGGGGCGCCGGAGGAGGGCGTCCTGGAGGGCGATGAGGGCGTCTTCGGCCTTGCCGACGGCCAGCAGGGCGCGCCCCCTGGCGGAGAGGGCGCGGGCGTGGCCGGGCTCGAGGGCGATGGCGCGGTCGCACGCCGCAATCGCCTCGTCGTACCGCTCCAACTCTATGAGGGCGGCGGCGACGTTGACGTGCATGACGGGGAGGTCTTCGTGGTCGTGGAGCGCCTCCTGGAACGACGCCAGGGCCTGCTGCGTCTGGCCGGCGAGCATGAAGACGTTGCCGGAGTTGACCTTCGGCTCGATCAGGTCAGGGTCGATTTCAATGGCGCGGCGGTAGCTGGCAAAGGCGGGCTCCATGCGCCCGAGCCGGACGAGGACGTTGCCGCGGTTGTTGAGGGCGTGGGCCGGGCGGACTGCGCCGAGCCGCAGGACGCGCTCCATCGCCTCCAACGACTCATCGAAGCGGCTCAGTTCCGCCAGGGCCGCCGCGCGGCCCCCGATGGCGTTCACGTTCTCGGAATCGACGGCGATGACCCTGTCAAAGCTGCGGAGGGCATCCTGCGGCTTGGCGAGAGCCAGGAACGAGACACCGCTTGCGTAGGAGACCTTTCCGACGATCTTGCGGTTGCGGCGGGCGAAATCGAAGGATTCAACGGCGGCATCGAACTGGCGCTGCCGCATGAGCGCGAGGCCGCGCAGATACCAGATGTCCGGGGCCTGCTTGTCCGTTGCGCCGTCAAGCGCGTACTCATAGGCGACGAGGGCGCGGAGCCAATCGCCGCTGCTTGCCCACGCGCGCCCCTCGAGGAGCCAATCCGGGGTGGTCTTGTCATCGGAGGCCAGCTCGAGGAGGTGGTCCAGGAGGATGCCGATCTGCCCGGCGGCGTCCGGGAGGCGGGAGGCGAGCAGGTCGGCATTGACCCAATCATCGCCTCGCGGCCAGTCCAGCGGACTCTCGAGGAGTTCGATGGCGGTGCCCCGGAGATCGAGGAGGGGCGGCAGGCTCACGCGCGCTGCCTCCCGTTGTCCGCGCCTTCCGCGAGGATATCGCCGATGGACGTGCCGGCGGGCGCGGCGTCTTCAGCGGGGGGCGGGGGGGGCTTGCGGCGGGGCGTCCTGGACGGCGAACGGGGAGACGATGGGGATGTCCTCGAATGCGGTTGAGCCGTCCGCGCGGAGGCGGCGCAGTTCGGTTTCGGCCTCGGCGAGATAGGAGGCGATTGCGTCGCGCTCGATACGGGCAATCTCGGGGCGGGCGCGGAGGAATCCACGGAGGACGGCGTGGTAGCGCTCCGCCGCGACCACAAGCTCGGCGGCGAGCGTTTGGCGCTCCTCCTCGCTGTCCCCGGCGGCGGCTGACAGGCGGAGGCGGATCGCGTTGACAAGCTCGCCCTGCCGCTTGACGGCGTCAGCCTCCGCAGCGGCGGCCTGCTGATCAAGCTCCCTGTTTCGCAGTTCCGCCTGGCTGCGGAGGGTGAGCGCGAGAATGACCAGGGCGGCGAACGCGATGACGGTGACGGCCATGGGGATGAAGCCGGCGGCGATGCCGCTGCCGATGGTTGAGAAGGGGATGGTGATGAGGCCGGTCAGGTGGAGGATGGCGAGAATCGTGGAGGTGAGGATCAGCACGATGGCGGCGGCGAGCGTGAGGATGCGCCACTCGCCGAGGAGCGATTCAGGGTTCAGCAGGGCGCGGAACGTGTTCACAACGAAATAGGCCGGTTGGTTTGCCGTTCACCGCGCGATGAGCTGCTCAAACCGCGACGCGACGTCCGGGTCCGAATAGAGCGCGCCAAAGTCGGTTTCCGTCTTGGCCTGTTCACGCAGCGTGGGGGATGCGGCGACGGCCTGGCGGAGGGCGTCAAGGGCTTCCGCCGTCTGTCCCAGCCGGCTTTGCGCCCTGGCCTTGTGGAAGAGCGCGTCGGCAAAGCCGGGGCGCAGGACGGCGGCGCGGTCAAATGCGGCGACGGCCTCCCGGAACTGCTCCAGCCGCGCAAGGGCGACACCCCGGCCATAGTGGGCCTCCGGGATGTCCAGGCGCAGGCGCAGGCAGCGCTCAAAGGACTCCGCGGCCTCCTCAAACTGCCCCATGCGGGAGTAGGTGACGCCCCGGTTGTAGTGGGCGCGGGCGAAGGCGGGGCGAAGGCGGATGGCCTGGTCATAGGAGCGCAGGGCCTCGTCATTGCGGCCGGCGAGGGCGAGCGCATTGCCGAGGTCGTTGTGGAGGTCAGGGTTGTCGGACAGGTAGGCGCGGGCGCTCTCAAAGCCCGCGATGGCGTCATCGAGGCGACCGGAATCGGAGAGGGCGCGGGCGCGGTCGTAGATGATGTCGCCGTCCTGGCCGCTGATGCGGAGCGCGGCGTCGAAATCCCGGACGGCATCGTCGAACCTGTCCATGTCGGCAAGGACGTTGCCGCGCCCGGCCAGGATGTCCGGATCGGCATCGCCGCTCGCGGACACGAGCGCGTCATAGACCTGGAGGGCCTCGCGCAGGTCGCCGTCGCGCTGGAGGGAGACGGCGTAGAGGAGGCGAATTTGGGCGTCGTCCGGCGTTTCGCGCAGGGCCTGCCTATAGGCGACCGCCGCGCGTTCGTCATCGCCGATGGCAAGGTAGGCGTTGCCGCGAACCACCCAGTCCTGCGCCGAGAAGGACTCCAGGACGGCGGAGCTTTCAAGGAGCTTGCGCACGTCGGCCCGCAGATTGGCCTGGACAGCGTTGGCGGAGGCGGCATCGCGGGAGGAGGGGGCGCGGCTCCTCAAGGCGCGCTGGGCGCGCCACGCCTCCTCGTGGGATTCATACATGCGGCGGAGGCGCTCGGCCTCCTCGTTGTCGCCGCGCCGCTCGGCGGAGGCGATCTGGCGCTCAAAGCTGCGCCAGAAGTCCTGCTCCACCTCGGCGCGGACTTCCTCGCGGTCGGGGGCGTCAGCGCCGTCTGCGTCCTCCGGCAGGGCTTGGGCGCGGCGTCGCTCGGACATGTCGCGGAGGAGGCTGCTGAAGAATTGCGCGCGCCATTCGAGGTACGCGCCGCCGATCAGCGCGGCCACAACAAGCACAACAATTATGAGCGTTAAGTCCAACATATAGGGGAAAGGGTACTCCGTACGGGGGCAGACGGCAACATGGGGGGCTCCGGGCATGGGGGTTCACCCTTCGACAGGCTCAGGGTGAACGGGGGGGTCATTGAGGCTTTGGATTCTTCCCGGTAGTCTACCGCCTACTCCGCCGCGAACACCGAGACCTGCCAGCCCCGCCGGTCAGGGTAGCGGCGGAGTGACTCCATACCCTGCCAAGCCCTTGTATAGTGAGTGTGAACGAGAGAAATCCGGATGAGGCGATGCGAGTAATTGCAGCAGATACCAGGGAGACACCAGCGGACACTGGAGCGAATGCGATCAAGCCCCACGCCTGTGGACATGGAGAGGGCTGATGCTTGAATACAAGGGGTACGTCGGCGAGGTGGTCTATGACGATGAGGCCGAGGTTCTGCACGCCAGGGTCATCAACAGCGGCCCATACTCGATAGCCAATGCCGAGGCGACCGACGTGGAGGGCATCAAGCGTGAGTTCCGCGTCTCGATCGATGTCTATCTTGCCGGCTGCGCCGAGCTTGGAATCGAGCCGATCAAGCCCATTGCAGTTCCCGTTGCGTCCGGTTAAGGCGCCCCATCACCCCTCCCCAAACAACCCCCCCTCACCCCAGAACCGGCGCCAACGGGCGGAAGCGCTTGGGAGTGCTCACGCTGGCCTCGTCACCTTGGGGCTGGAGGAGATGGCGCTTATTGGAGTAGCCTCAAATCGCCAAGAAAGCTCTCCAGAGTCTGTAGATGCGGCCGGATGCTGGACGAATAGCTGTCGTGCAAAGACTTCGGCACAACAAGGCTCAGATTGGCCTCCTGAATCTCCCTGAACTGATTGTCAGACAAGCCGGGTTGCAGAGTGAGAACGTGCTTGTTCGGAATTCTGGCTGCCTCCTGCATTATTTGGCGCCAACGGTCGCGCAACGTCGTCTTCACAGCCAACATTCGCAGCCGATTGCCGGGAAAGGCAGAGTCATGATATGAGGCGGCGCTTGGGAATAGAAAGTCCGGTTCACGCTTGTCTTCAGTGCGCTGCTTGTAGTCGAAGGTGGTTCCTTCCAGGAAGTTCTCTTCCAGGAGGATTTGCCTCACATTTAGTTCTAACGCCCCGCCTGCGCGAGACCGGCGTCTCTGCAACACAGACTGGGCGTGCCTGCGAAATTCAGCCATAGTCCTCGTAGCCCTCCTTAACCCTGGGCAACTCTACGGCCTCTTCAAGGCTGTCAGTTAGCCTATGCTGGCAGTCCCATCGGGTTGTGAGTCTTTCTATCAACGTCGTCGAATGCGCCGGGCCTCAACTCCAATACCTTACCAAGAAGCTCATTTCCCGAAGGATAGTTCTCAAGCCATTCTGATGGCAGTTCGTCGACGGAGAGTACGCAGCCGCTCCTTCCTGCTCGATAGCTGCCGTCTCTCGACCACGTGCGAGGCATACCGGGTTCAACCGGGCCCATCAGTTCGGTAACCAGGTCCTCTTCCGTGGCGTAGTCGCACACCCAGACTTGGCAGCGCGGACTGCCGTTGCCAGAGGCTCCGTGAAAGGCGAAGACTGTCAGTGCCCCGGTGCTCTCCGGATCCAGGAGTGGGCTGGATGCGCCACCCCAATTCGTAATCCGTGTCTCATTGCGCGTCCTTCCTTGCGTCACCTTGTTGTTGTACCAGGTGGCCGTCACAGTTCTGAAATCGGCATGGCTGTCAATCGCAACATCGAACTGAATCTTGGGGTTATGCACTTCGGGGCTGTGCAACTCAGGCAGGAAACTGAACATCGTCTGATTCGGAACCAGCAAACCTGCCTGATGGCTGTCATTGGCCTGGGTATCGTTGGCCGATAGACGTTTGGCCCACAGAAAAGTAGCCTGCTCCGCTTGCTCCTCAAGCCAATCACCCAGATACTGTATCGGCATCACAGCCCTCCAATTTCATGATCCGGCGTGTCGCCATTCAGCCATTCTTCGATCTCATCCAACAATCGATCCAACGGCTTCCGAGTCTTACCTTTCAGGGCGCATTCCCAAACGCGGAGTTGTCGCCAGCCTTGGTGGGCAATCGATTGCCGTACTACTGTATCGCGATTCACTGAGGAGCCGATCTTTTCCCGCCAGAACCTCTGATTTGTCGATGGCCACTTGAAGAGATGGCAGCCGTGGGCATGCCAGAAACAGCCGTGAACGAAGATCACGGCTGTTCTTGAAGCAAAAACCAGATCCGGTCTGCCGACCACGTTATTGGCATAGAGCCGGTACCGGAAGCCTCTACGATGCAGGCCGCGTCGAATCAGTAGCTCTGGCTTCGTGTTCGAGCCCTTGATCCCCGCCATCATGCGGCTGCGGGTCTCGGTGTCTACGACGTCAGGGGCCATGTCACGGCCTTTCCGGAACCTGGCTCACCGGGAAAGTAGCGGGGATAGGGCATGTTCCGCGACGGCCTCCCCTACGGTGGCAACGACTGCGTTTCCAAATTGCTTGTATGCTTGCGTGTCAGAAACCGGAATCCTGAATTTGTGAACGGCTGTATCAAAGCCCATGAGGCGTGCGCATTCCCGAGGTGTCAGACGGCGCGGGTTGCCCCTTCCTCGCTTGACGAGGATTTCAGACCCGTCCTTGTAGTATCGTGCCGACATAGTTCGTGCAACATCTTCGGGCCCCACCAGACCAAAGCCAAAGCCATTGCCCCGCTTCCTGTGCTTTTCGGCGTAGTCACGCAGATAACGCCACAGGTGGTTAGTCAGAACGTACCGCCTATGCACTTTGCCTGATTTTTCCGTATATCGCTCCTCGCGTTCCTCGGTTCCATCCTCAGGGTGAAGTATCGCATTTAGCCTTGGTCCGTGATGCGGGTCCGGTACGTTCATCGTGTCGAGCGAGATGCCGTCGTTGTCCCGATAGCCAACAATGAAAATACGCTCGCGATGCTGTGGCACATACCCTTTGGCGTCTATCACCCGATAAGTGATGTTGTAGCCGAGCTCAACTTGCAGCGTCTCGCGAATAATCCTGAAAGTGTTTCCCTTGTCGTGATTGACGAGATTCTTGACGTTCTCCAGGACAAACATCTTGGGGCGATGGTGAGCAATGACCCGGGCCGTATCGAAGAAGAGGGTCCCCTGAGTGTCACAGCGGAATCCTGTGGGCTGACCAATCGCGTTCTTCTTGCTGATGCCTGCTATGGAGAAGGGCTGGCAGGGAAAGCCCGCAAGTAACACGTCGTGCTGGGGGATTTGCTCCTCGCGGACTTGCCTGATGTCCCCCGCCATCATGTGACCGAATGGATCCTCGAAATTTGCGCGGTAAGTCCGTTGGGCATTGGCGTCGATTTCGCTGGTGAATACGCACTGCCCGCCAGCGATGTCGAAGCCTCGCCGAAGTCCGCCAATCCCTGCAAACAGATCGATGAAACGGAATTGAGGCCTTGATCGTCCGTCCGTCCCACTCAAACCGCAATGCCTCCCTGTCAGGTTAGTGAACGCCTGTTCTTTGGAAATGTTACCACACATTCGCGGCATTTGCATCCTTCGTCCGTAGCCAGCTGCACTTGACCGGTAAGGCCGCCCCCCCTCACCCCTCCCCAAACAACCCCCCCTCCAATCCCCCCCCCGCCATCCAAAACCGCCGGCGCCAACCGCGCATAAAGCTCCCGCGGCGCCAGCCGCCTCCGCAGCCCAGGCGAAAGCAGCTCCCACCGCCGCATCCACCAGGCCCCCTCCCTCAACGCCGTCGTATAGCACTGCGCAGCCTCCAGCCGTTGCGCCAGCACGCTCCGCACGTCAATCGCCGTCGTCGGTCGTTGCGATTCCTGCGCGCTCCGCAGCGCGTCGCCCATGTCGTCCAGGTTCTTGCTCCGGGCCAGCCGTCCAATACGCAGCCGCACCGATGAGGATGTGGGCGAGGTCGCCCGTTGCGCCGGTGGCGTCGAAGGGGGGTGTGACATGGGGGGTTGCGCGGTTGGGACGGGTGTTCTTATTTTGGTGGCATTGAGCGGCGCATGGCATGGAGGTGAGGCGGATGGCTCTTACATTGACGGAGGCGGGGAAGCTTTCGAACGACGTTCTGCTGCAGGGCGTGATCGAGACGGTGATCAAGGACAGCCCGGTTTTGCAGACGCTGCCGTTCATCGAGATCGTCGGGAACGGCCTGACGTACAACCGGGAGCGGACGGCGCCGACGGTGGGGTTCTACGGCGTGGGCGACACGTGGTCGGAAAGCACGCCGCGGTTCACGCAGTTGACGGCGACGCTCTCAATCATGGGCGGCGACGCGGACGTGGACAACTACCTGCTGACGACGCGCTCCAACATCCAGGACCTGGAGGCGGCGGTGGTGCAGTTGAAGGCGCGGGCGCTCCAGCACAAGTTCGAGGACACGTTCATCAACGGGGACACGGACAGCGATTCGGACTCGTTCGACGGCGTCGGCGTGCTGGCGACGGGGGACCAGGCGCTCTCGATGGGGGCGAACGGGGGCACGCTGACGCTGGACAAGCTGGATGAGTTGATCGACGCGGTGCAGGGCGGGAAGCCGGACATGATCCTGATGAGCCGCCGCTCCCGCCGCGCGCTGAATTCGCTGGCGCGGAGCTCCGGCTCGGGCATCGTCGTGTCTGACCGCGATGAGCTTGGGCAGATGGTCCAGTACTACGACGGCGTTCCCATCGGCGTGAACGACTGGATCTCGGACGCGCAGACGGTGGGGACAAGCTCGGACTGCTCGACGATCTTCGCGTACCAGGCGGGCGAGGGCGGCCTGGTGGGGTTGACGTCGCCGGGCGGCTTGCAGGTGGAGCGCGTGGGGAGCCTGGAGACGAAGGACGCGCGGCGGACGCGGATGAAGTGGTACGTGGGGATGGCGTTGTTCAATGCGGCGAAGCTGGCGAAGTTGGAGGGGGTTCGCGGGTAGATGAGCACGTTGACGGAGGTGCGGACGCGGGTGCGGCGCGACCTGCACGACGAGGATTCGACGGGGTACCGCTGGACGGACGACGTTCTGGACCGGCACATCGAACGCGCGCTGGCCAAGGTGTCAACGGTCGCGCCGCAGGAGAAGACGGCGTCCAGGACTTTGGCGGGCGGGAGCCGGGAGATCTCCGTCGCCGACCTGACGGACCGCGTGGCAGTGGAGGCGGTGGAGTATCCCGTGGGCCACTACCCGCCGGCCCGCGTGCGGTTCAACCAGTGGGGCGACACGCTCCTGCTGAGCCTGCCCGCGGCGCCGGCGGGCGGGGAGAGCGTGACGGTGTACTACGGGGCGCTGCACCGGCTGACGGACAGCGCGTCCACGCTGCCGGAGTCGCTGGAGGAGCTGGTGATCACGGGGGCGGCGGCATACGCGGCGGTGGAATGGGCGGGGTACGCGGTGAACCGGCTCAACGTCGGGGGGCAGGACGTGTGGCGGCAGTACCTGACGTGGGGGGAGGAGCGGATGGCGGACTTTGAACTGCAACTTGCGCGAATCGGGCGGCGCTCCGGCTTCCGCCTCCACCAACTCTTCAATCCGGACGAATAACAGGAGCGGTCAGTCATGCACACACTTTCCAAGACGCTTTTGACGGCGCAGCGCGGCCGCTCGGCCATCCCGTACGTGGACGTTTCGCTGGCGGCGCGGTGGGGCGGGACGGCACAGCTGCGGTGGGAGCGGCTGTACACGGGGACGGAGCCGGACGGGGCGCACGCGGCCATCGTCAGCGCGAGCGGGGCGTTGATCCGCGTGAGGACGCAGACCAAACCCAACGGGTTTTTTGTCCAACGGGCGGCATCGCCGGGGCCGACGGCGCAGTTTGGGACGTGGCAGAGCCTGGGGGCGACATCCACCGGAGGCGGGGTCGCGATAGCGGAAATCGGCAGCCGCGTTCGCGTCTTCGACGTTGGGTCGAACGGGCGGGACATCCGAGAGTGGTCAAGCCTGAACGACGGGGCCTCGTTCGGCTCGCCCACCACGATTGCGACGAACGCGGCGCCGGTGAGGTCGCTTGCGGCGGCGTCCGGGGCGGGCGGGGCGGCGCTGATTCTCTACGCGGATTCCACGGGCGCGCTGCGCGCCATGACACGCGAGGCGGGGGCGTGGACGGCGGCAACGACGTGGAGCAACACGCTCTCCAGCATCGACGGGGTCACATGCGCGTCTATCGACGGGGATTGGGCGGTTGTCGTGTGCGGGACGCTCGAGGACGGGTCATCGGGCGTGTGGAGCTGCGTGCTGGGGGCGGGGTCATCGCAGACGGCCGGCACGTGGTCGGCGCTCCGGGAGGTCATCGCCTCGGCGTCCGGGGCAGGTGTGACGTACCGGCAGCCGAGCCTGTGCGTCGCGGACGGGCCGCGGCTGAGCTTCGTCGAGTCGTTCGGCGGGGTGAAGGGCTACGTCCAGACGCTGACGACGCACGCGCCGGCGTCGGCGCGGTTTCGCGACCACCGCTGGCGGGAGCCGTCGCCGTTCGTCGGAACGCCGCGGGTAGGGCCTGCGCTGGCCGCGAATTCATCGCACGCGTGGCTGACGACGCCGTCCGGGGTGTGGCGGGCGGGGATCGCCGCGCCGGACATCGATCTATCAGACTCGGTCATCTATGCGGATGTCAAAGAGACGCCGCGCGGGTCGTCGTTGACGCTGCACCTGGCGGAGGATTCGCGGCTCGATTCGTCAATCACCCAGGGCTCCGGGCCGCTGGGGCATGAGGTCAGCATCGCGTGGGGGTATGAGACGAGCGCGGGCGGGGAGACGGGGCAGGCGCAGCGGTACTGGACGCGGGAGGTGCGGCGGGAGACGCGGCGGGGCGGCCCGGTGACGGTGCTGGAGGCGGAGGACGCATGGTGGTTCCTGGCCAACACGCGGACGCGCCGGCAGTTGGTCTGGCCGGCGCACACGACGTCCGTGTGGAACATCCTGCTTCGCCTGTTGACGATGGCGGGGCTGTCCGCGTCGCTGGCCCGCTCAAGCCCGTCGATCGTGTCGACGTATCCGGCGATGACGGTGTCGCCGAATGAGAGCCTCGCGGTGGCGATCAACCGGCTGATGGCGCGCGTTCCCGATCTGCTGCGGTTTTCGGACGGGGTCATGGAGGCCATCCAGGCGCTGGCGACAGACTCGGCGGCGTACGCGTACGGCGGGACGGGCGAGCACGCGCTGCTGGACGCGGGGCGGTCATCGACGCTGTCGCGGGTGAATCACGTGCAGGTGTACGGGGACGGGGCGGTTGGACAGGCGGTCAACGAGGCGGAGGTGGAGTCGATCGGCAACCTGCTGGTGCAGGTGGTGGACCGCTCGCTGACGACGGCGCACGTGGCCACGATCCGGGCGGAGGCGGAACTGCGGACGCGCGGGGCGCTCCAGCCGTTCGCGCGGATCACGGTTCCGGTGAACGCGGGGCAGCAGCTGCATGACGTGGTGACGGTGACCGCGCCGGACGTGGGGTGGGACAAGGAGCGCCTGCGCGTGGCGGGGCTGCGGACGCGGTACGACGTGGGCGGGCCGCAGTCGGTCTACCGGCAGGACATCGACCTGGGCGGGGTGTAGGGCTATGGAACTGCGGCGCGGGACGATCAAGGAGTTCGATAAGACGTCGTTCACCGCCTCCGTGCAGTTGGACGGGAGCGTGCCGGCGTGGCTGACGGGGGCGCGCGTGAGCCGCGCCATCGCGGCGACGGCGATGCTGGCGGGCCGCTCGTGCATCGTGGCGTTCGCGGCCGATCCGTCCGATCCGACGGAGGCGGTGGTGATTGCGGTGTACGTGTGAGCAAATCATACTGGCGGCATGATCCTCTTCAAGGAGCCGAGCGTTCAACTGATCCTGCGCGGTGAGAAATCGCAGGCGCGCAAGCTGTGGGCGCGGGCGCGAGCCAAGGAGGGCGCGGAGCACCTCCTGTACCGCCGCCCGCCGATGACGGGCGAGAAGCCGTTCGCGCGAATCCTGGTGACGCGCGTCTGGAAGCAGCGCATCGGGGACATGACACCCGAAGAAGCGCGCGCGGAGGGGTGGCCGGATAAGGCGTCGTGGATCGAGCAGTTCAGCGCGGGGCGGAAGTTTGACGGGCCCATAGAAGACGTAGAAGTCTACGCCCTGGAATTCACAGTAATAGACCGCTTCGAAGAACCCGCCTAGCGGCGGATTCCCGCCCCCCCACTCCCCCTGAGCCGCCCCCCCACTCCCCCTGAGCCGCCCGCCCGCTCACCCTGAGCCGCCCGCCCGCTCACCCTGACCCCGTCGAAGAGCGCCCCCCCGTCCGTCATTCCCGCGCACGCGGGAATCCGGCACACATTACGCAACCCACTTCGTAACGCCTGACAACCCCAATGCCATGTCATTCTGAGCGCAGCGAAGAATCCAAAGACCCAATGGTGCCCCCCACTCCCCCTGACCCCGTCGAAGAGCGCCCCCCTCCGTCATTCCCGCGCACGCGGGAATCTAAATCTCACTGGCCTAGCAAGCCCCCACCTAGCTGCAAAACAAACCCTTGTGCTATTCTCGATCGAGAACGGGTGAACAGGAAGAGGAGAGACAACGAGCCATGTTCTTTGCAGCAGCCTCAATAAGTTTGACTGCGGCTGTGGCACTAGACGCAATAAGGCGGTGAGGGATTGCCTGACCTAAACGTCCCCAACCGCACCCTCTTCCACGGCGACAACCTGCCGTTCCTCCGCGGCTTGAACAGCGAGTCGGTCCACCTAATCGCGACGGACCCGCCGTTCAACAAGGGACGCGATTTCCACGCGACTCCGGACAGCCTCGCGCGCGGCGCAAAGTTCCAGGACCGCTGGAAGTGGGACGAGGATGTCCAGGGCGAGTGGGTCGACCAGATCACGGACGACTGGCCGAAAGTGATGAACGTCATCAACGGCTCGCGAGAGAGCTACGGCGACGACATGGGCGCGTTCCTGTGCTTTATGGCCGTCCGGTTGATCGAGATGCGTCGCGTGCTGCGCGATGACGGCAGCATCTACCTTCATTGCGATCCGACAGCGAGCCACTATCTGAAGGAACTGATGGACGCCATTTTTGGCAAGAAGAACTTTCAGAACGAGATCATCTGGAGTTATGGCTTGGGAGGCTCTTCACAACGTCGCTATTCCCGTAAACACGACATAATTCTCTTCTACTCAAAGTCCAGCAACTACACATTCAATAAGCCCCAAATCCCAGCTTCTTCCCAGATGCTAAAGGGACAGTCGAAAGGTGCCACCGACGTTTGGGAAATCCCCTCCATCAACAATATGGCAAAGGAGAGAACGGGATACCCTACCCAAAAGCCTCTACCACTGTACGAGCGCATCATCAGCGCGAGCAGCAATGAGGGTGACGTCGTGCTCGATCCATTCGCGGGATGCGCGACGACACCCATCGCGGCTGAGCGGCTCGGTCGACAGTGGGTTGGGGCGGATATTTGGGACGGGGCGTTGGAAGTCGTCAAGCAGCGAATGGAGGACAACCGGCAGTTGTTGACGGAACCTAATCCGCAGATCAACTTCATCACTGAGCCCCCAGAGCGAACGGACGACGCAGAAGAGGCAGTGCCGTTCCTACAGGTGAAGGAGCGCTACAAGGAACCTGCCGGGCCTCGAATGACGCGGCAAGAGATGTTCGACCATCTCATCGCACAGAACGGCCAGAAATGCCAGGGCTGCGACCGGACGTTTGATGATCCGCTCTACCTGGAGTTGGATCACAACACGCCGCGCTCGCAGGGCGGGTGGAATCACATTATGAATCGGGTGCTGCTGTGCGGGCCGTGTAATCGGATCAAGAGCAACGTCTACACGCTGGAGGGCCTGCGGCGGGAGAACCGGCGGCGTGGGCGGATGGCAGGGTAAGGCGATATGAGAATTCACATCAAAATGGGGCGCCGTTCACGGCGTAGCCTAATGTGCCTCCAACCCGCAGTGAACGCCAATAACAAGCAGACGCTGAGGACGTTGGTGGAGGCGGGGATTGAGGGGTAGGATGGCAACCTTTCGCGCAGCCACTAGAGCACTCCGGGTGACCCTTGGTCTAATCTTCTTTGGGGTCATCCTCACGGTCATACTCGAATTGTACGTCGCCGGTATTGTGTCGCTTGGACCACGCTTTGTGCCATCGGCCTTTATCGCGCTTCTAATCGCGACATCGATACTTGTGGTCGGGTGGAGGGTACTTGGAAGCCTTGATGAACGCCGAACTCGCATATTGACCAAACGCTATTCGCGGCGATTCGTCAGGCGGTACATTCGGCCACGTGCACGGAGATACTATTCTTTGCTTCTCATATTTCTCTTGGCTGGGCTAGTGATCTTTCTTGCTTCGATGGCTTTCGCATCAGGTTCGCGTTCCAAAGATGCGGATGTCGCTCTTCAATCATTCAACCTAAAGCACGTTGCGGAAGCAGGAAACGGCGCTCTAGAGAGTACGCTGGTCGAGTATGAGAGAGCCCGGCGGCAACTTGCAAAGCGCTGGGCGGTATCCAATCCCAGTCCTCCTATTGACCTGTATCTTTTCAAGGATCTTGAAGAGTATAGAGAATTCTCCGGTGACGATTGGTCCGGTGGCGCCGCAAGTTGCCAAGAAAACAACGCGGCTGTTTTTGCTCCCCTCGAAAAGGCGTGGAGCATGTTTCAATCGGACTTTACATCACTCACTCCACGACATGAAATGCTGCACGCCATTTGGTGCCAGATTTTGGGGCGGGAGTCCTTCTATTCGATTCCGCTCTGGTTCCACGAGGGCATGGCGGGACACTTTGCAAACGAAGAGACGGCTCTCTTTAATAGGGGGCTAAATCGCTGGTGGGTGTGGATTAGCCGCGGTAGCTTGCTACGTACAGCTGAGTTTTGCGTTTATGAACCCAGGGACAACCATACTGAGATAGGTCTCTTCTACGGTGCCTCGTATGAGTTCATCCGGTCGCTTGAGGCAAAGCATGGAATCGAGAATCTCGACGCGGTGATAGACGACATCAGAGATGGAAAGACTTTCGACGATAGTTTGCGTGATCGCCTGGGCGGTACTTGCAACGAGCTGTACGCCGAATGGCGTGAGAGCCTGTAGGCGCTCCACGCTCTAGGCGCATCGCCCGATGGATTCCCGCTTTCGCGGGAAAAAGGGGGGGCGGGGGGGGGGGGTCTTCGACGGGGGCGGGGGCTGACGGTCGTCGGTTGGCGGCACGGGGTTTGGTTGGCGGAGTATGCGCCAGATTCCCGCGTGCGCGGGAATGACGGAGGGGGCGGCCCCCACCTACGCGGGGGATACGGAGGGGGGCGGGAGAAGGGGGAGCCCGATGGATTCCGGCTTTCGCCGGAATGAGGGGAGGGGGGCGCCCGTCGACGGGCTCAGGGTGAACGGGGGGGGCGGAAAAGGCGGAGGGGCCCGATGGATTCCGGCTTTCGCCGGAATGACGGAGGGGGGCGCCCTTCGACAGGCTCAGGGTGAACGGGGGGGGCGGTCGTCGGTTGGCGGCACGGGGTTTGGTTGGGGGGGTATGCGCCAGATTCCCGCGTGCGCGGGAATGACGGAGGGGGGCGGCCCCCGCCCACGTCCGTCAGAATCCCCCGCGCTCGTGGTTCATGCCCATCCATTATCATTACCCCATGACAACACCAACACCCACCGCCTGGCGCAACAAGCTCCACTTCGGAGACAACCTCCCCATCATGCGGGAGCACATCCCCGATGAGTCCGTTGACCTCATCTACCTTGACCCCCCCTTCAACTCCAACGCCACCTACAACGTCCTCTTCCGCGAGCACGACAGCAGCGAGTCCGCCGCCCAGATCCAGGCGTTCGATGACACCTGGCACTGGAGCACGGAGGCCGAATGGGCCTATGAACAGATCGTCACCAACGGCCCGTCCCGCCTCGCGGACATGCTCCAGTCCATGCGCGGGTTCCTGGGACGGAACGACATGATGGCCTACCTCACCATGATGGCCCCGCGCATGGTGGAGCTTCATCGCGTCCTCAAGCCCACCGGCAGCATCTACCTCCACTGCGACGCTACCGCCAGCCACTACCTCAAGCTTCTCATGGACGCCGTGTTCGGGCCGGACAATTTCAGAAATCAGATCATCTGGAAGCGGACATCCGCCCACAGCGATGCCAGGGCAATGGGGCGAACCCACGACACCATCCTCTTGTACTCAAGGCAAGTCAGGTCGTTCCAATGGAACTCTCAGTATCAGGACTACGATCCCGATTACATCAGGACCCACTATCGCTATACCAGTGAGGATGGCCGGGTATTCCGTACCGACAATCTAACCGCCGGCGGCCTAAGCGGCGGCGGTTACCAATATGAATGGAATGGTGTCAGCCGCACGTGGCGCGCGCCCATAGAGACGATGCAACGCTGGGAAAACGAAGGGAGAATCCGCTACACGCGCAACGGGGTTGCGGAGTATATTCGCTATCTCGATGAGATGCCGGGCGTGCCGCTCCAGGACGTATGGAACGATATACCTCCCCTGAATCCACAGGCGCGCGAGCGCCTTGGCTACCCCACCCAGAAGCCGGAGGCCCTGCTTGAGCGCATCATCGCCGCGTCCAGCAACGAGGGCGACGTCGTGCTCGACCCATTCTGCGGATGCGGCACCGCCGTCGCAGTCGCAGAGAGGCTGGACCGCAAGTGGATCGGAATCGATATTACCCACCTGGCCATCTCTCTCATCCGCAGTCGGCTGCGCGATGCCTTTGGCGACGACGTCTCAGCTTATGACGTAATAGGCTCACCGGCGGATGTGGAAAGCGCCCGTGCCTTGTCGCTGGGAAACGGCAACACGGGCCGCTACCAGTTCGAATACTGGGCGCTTGGCCTCGTTGAGGCGCGACCTGCAAATGAGCGGCGCAAGGGCGCGGACTCCGGCGTCGACGGCATCATCCGATTCTTCGACGACAATTCCGGCAAGGCGAAAACCATCATCGTGCAGGTCAAGAGCGGGCAGGTTGGCCGCAACGTCATCGCCACCCTCAAGGGCGACATGGAGCGGGAGAACGCGGAGATGGGCCTGCTCATCACCCTTGAGCCGCCCACGAGGCCAATGACCGATGAGGCAACCGCCGCCGGATTCTACGTGCCGGAAGCATTCCCGGACAGGCAATTCCCGCGCGTCCAAATCGCCACCGTCGAAGACATCCTGAACGGCAACGGTCCCGCCATACCCCAACTCGGCCTTTCCCAGTCCCCCACCTTCCGCCGCGCCCCCCGCCAACGCCGCGCCCAGGGCCGCTCTCAGCGAATGGTGTAAGTCTTTGGCGATTCTCCGCTATGCCTGCTCAGCGAGCGCCAGTTCATTCAGCGTTTTCCCCGTAATCTCCATATAAAGCGCGTCCGCGCAGATATCGATGTCGTCGCCCCACGCAATCGCCCGGTACTCGGTCAAGCGAACCGACTCAAAGAAAGAGCGGTCGTTCCACGCGGCGAAGACGCCCTTCCCCGCCATGTCGGACAGGTCTATCTCGCCGGACGCCCCATCGTTGAAGCGCACCCAGATGCGGCAGCCCTCACGGGCCTCGACTGCTATCGGCTTGAGCACCCCTGTCCTTCACGCGCAGTATACCAACGTTGGGGGGTGGGGGGTGGGCGGCTAATTGGTTGGGGTATGCGTGCGGGAAAGGCTACACTTGTTCCGTCATGCCGCATACGGAACCTACAGTCAATGCAGCCCTCGCGGGTCTCCTGCGGCCTATGTTCGCCGGGGGGACGGTGGCGGGCGAGGACACGGGCGGGGTCAGCGAGAATCCGTCCCTCCGGTTGGACGCGCTGATCACTGCGCCTGGGCGGTCTCCGGTTTCGATCGAGGCGGAGTTTATGCCGGCTCGCACGGTGGAGGATGACGCGACGGCCCGGCTCGGCCTGACCGCGCGTCGAGACAACAAGACGATTGAGGCGGCATTGGCCGTGCGCTACCCGGAGCGGTTGAGAGACGACCGGGTCGATATCGATTCCGAGTTGGGTGATGCGCGCCTGTCGTATGCCGTCTACACGCTCGAAGGTCCCCGCAACGCGCCCAGGCACGCGCGCTTTCCGGAGAGCGGCTGGCTTGAAGGAGACGTGGGAGACCTTGCGAACTTGGCACGGTTGGTTTCCACCTCTCAGCGCACGGTAGACGATGCCACGACGAATCTGGAGACAGGCATCAACGCCGGGGCGAGAATCCTTGGAGAAATGGATACTCGCCAGCCGGGCGTCAATATCGAGGTCGCACGAGAACTCGGCATGGAAAATGGCGAGCAAACACGCCGGATGGCCTGCGCCATCATCACAAATGCCCTGATCTTTCACGAGCGCATGGTCGGGATGCTCCCCGAACTACGCCTTACGTCTCTGCGCGGCGTCGCGGGCGCCGACGTGCTCGATCCGCAGGGCCGCGTCCTCGACGCGTGGCGGGAGATTCTGCACGTCAACTATTTCCCGATATTCCATATTGCGCGGCGCGTTCTGACACAACTGCCGGCGGCACATGGAAGTCACTTGATACGGGTGCTAAGCCAGACGGCCTGGGAGACAACGTCCACGGGAATTGACAACGCGCACGATTTGACCGGGCGCGTCTTTCAGCGGCTAATCGCCGACCGCAAGTACCTGGCCACGTTCTACACCCGGCCGGGCGTCGGCAGCTCTCCTCGCTCAACTCGCGATTGCGAAATTGCAGGGTGTCGATTGGTCAAGCGCGGACGACATCGGCCGGCTGCGGATAGCGGACTTCGCGTGCGGGACAGGCGCGCTGCTCTCGGCAACATACGAACAGATCGCCTCTCGCTACGCCCGGACGGGGGGCGATTCGCGGAACCTGCACACAACGATGATGGAAGACGTGCTGATCGGCTGCGACGTGATGCCGTCCGCCGTTCACATCACAGCGTCGACCCTGGCAGGCATCGAGCCGGTTGTGCCGTACGGCAGCGCAAAGCTGTACACGATGTTCTATGGGCGCCAGCCCAACGATGACGTGCAGATCGGCTCCCTGGAGTTCCTGGCGGCAGACAGCGTCTTGACGAATACCCGTGAGGGCGGCACGTCAGCGCAGATGGGCGACGGCGGCGAGGAGACCCCTGATAACGTCTTCGCAGACGTGCCTGACGGGAGCCTGGACCTTGTCATCATGAACCCGCCGTTTACGCGGGCGGGGTCCGATTGGGAGGGGGCGAACAGAGACGAAGACTACGTTAAGCAGTTCAGGGGGCTGAGCACTGCGCTCGATACGCAGAAGGAGATGTCGGAACGGCTGCGCCGCTTTACCCGCAATACGGCGTATCACGGGTATGCGGGGATTGCCTCGGCATTCGTCGCGCTCGCCGACAAGAAGCTCAAGCCCGGCGGCGCGCTCGCTCTCGTCTTGCCCATCTCCGCTGCCGCCGGAATGTCGTGGCAGTCGTTTAGACGACTCATCGGTCGTTCGTACACGGACGTCGAGGTTCTTACCATCACGTCGAACGGCGGAGGGATTTCGTTCTCGGCGGATACCAACATCGCGGAATGCCTGGTCATTGCCACGAAGAATGACGGCGCGGGCAATGAGAATACGGGGCGATTCGCGTCATTGGAGCGCCGCCCGCGCGACATGATGCAGGCCTCGGTGCTCGCGGACGCGATCACGGGGATAACGGCGCCCCGGTCGATTGACGACGGACCGTATGGGGGCACGGCAATCATGGTTGGCGAGCAGCCGACCGGCGAACTCATGGCGCTGCCTGTCACGAGAGACGGGGACATTTGGGGGACGGTGCGGCTGCTGGACGGCTCCGTCGCGCAGACGGCGCACGCGCTGAGCGAGTCACGCTTGTGGCTGCCGGGGAATGCAAACGGGACCGATCTGCCAATAGCAGCTCTGTCTGAAGTAGGCCATCGGGGCTGGCACGACATAAACATTGCCAGCTCCTCGGGGCCATTTACAAGGACTCCGCCACGCCCTACAGCTACTTACCCCGCGTTGTGGAGCCATGATGCAAAGAGAGAGACTCGACTGGTCTGTGAACCTGACACCGAATTGCGCGTCAAGCAGGGGCAGGAGGCAAGAGCAAGCGAGGCGTGGGCAACGGCAGGCCGGGCCCATTTGAGCAAGGGGTTTCGGTTCAATTCCCAGCCCCTGTCGGCAGCATACACCGCAACACTGTCCTTGGGCGGCGGCGGATGGCCAAACGTCAACTTCGCCAACGAGGCTTCCGACAAGGGGTTTATCCTCTGGTCGAACTCTACTCTGGGATTAGTTTCCTACTGGTGGCATGCGAACCGCCAACAAAGCGGGCGGGGAATGATGACGGTTACTTCTATGGACTCTCTGCCCGTCCTGGATTTTCGGGGGATGAGCGATGAGCAGCTCGCCGCGGCGGAGCGCATCTTCGAGGAGTTCAGTGACAAGGATTTGATGCCGGCCTACCTGGCGGACGCTGATCCGAACCGCGATCTGCTCGATAGGCGGGTCGTCATGGACATGCTGGGATTCGATGAGGACGTCTATCGGGGGGTGCGTCGGCTGGCGCAGAAGTGGTGCGCGGAGCCGTCCGTTCACGGGGGCAAGGCGCGTCCTCGTGACGCGCGTCCTATCCTGGGGGATTCTTCGCTGGGCTGAGGGCGGGCGGGGGGGCTACTCCGTCGGCGCGCGCAGAATCAGCACCGGCACCCGGGCGCGGCGCATGACGCGGTCTGAGACGCTGCCTACTATGAAATCGCTTACTTTGCCGGCGCCGTGCCAGCCCATCGCGATGATGTCGCAGTTGTTGGCCTCGGCGGCTTCGAGAATCACATCCGGCGTGGGGCCCCATTCGACCATCGTGGTTACGGTGAAGCCGTAGTCATCGAGGTCGTCCTTTGCCGCGTTGACGATCTCGTCCGCCTCCGTGCGCGTCTGCTGCTCAATGCCCCGGAGGTCTTCATGGGACGGCAGGCGGGGGACGAAGCCGAGGCGGATGGAGGACGGCCCGGGCATCCTGAGGTGGGCGACGTTGAGCACGATGATTTCAACGGCGTCCGCCACGTCGCCGAACAGCCTGCCCAACCACTCCACGGACGACACGTCCTGGTCGGACCCGTCCAGGGCCAAGAGTATGCGCGTCATGGGCTGCTGCCTACTGCGCGGCGCGGCGGCGCCTGAGCCTGCTCATGATGAAGCCGGCGGCGATGCCGATGACGGGGGCGGCGGTGAGGAGGGCGAGGGAGCCGACGATGAGCCAGTGGGTGTAGTCGTATCCGAGGATCATGGTGTCTTGCCTTTGCACGTGGTGCTCTATCGAGTACATGGTACTCCGTTTGGGGGCGGTTGGGGCGGGGATGATGACGGGTTGCGAACGCTTGTTGCATTTGCATGCGCGGCGTGGTACGGTTCACAGAACGCGCGTTCGCCGGAGAGGTAGATTCTTCGCTGCGCTCAGAATGACATGCGCGCGTGGGGAGGAAAGCAATGACGTTGGCACACGTGCGGAGCTGCGCGGTTGTTGGGCTTGAGGGTTCGATTGTGGAGGTGGAGGTGGACATCGCGCCCGGGCTGCCCGCGTTCACGATCGTGGGGCTGCCGGACATGGCCGTGCAGGAGGCGCGGGAGCGGGTTCGCGCGGCGATCAGGAACTCCGGGTATGAGTTCCCGCAGCGCCGGATCACGGTCTCCCTCGCGCCCGCGGATCTCAAGAAGAACGGCACGTCGTACGACCTGCCCATCGCCGCCGGGATTCTCATCGGATCGGGGCAGGCGGGGGCGCAGTTCTCGATGGAGGACGTCGCGTTCCTGGGCGAGCTCTCCCTCGAAGGGCAGGTGCGCCACACACAGGGGGTGCTGCCGATGACGGCGCTGGCGCGCGAGAACGGTTTGACGCAGATCGTCGTGCCGGCGGTCGACGCGCCGGAGGCCGCGCTGGTGGACGGGGTCGAGGTGCTGCCGGCGGGGAACCTGCGGGAACTGGTGGAGCACATCAGCGGCGAGCAGTCGTTCAGGCCGTTCTACCAGACGGAGCCGCCGGCGGACCCGGGCGGGGCGGACACGCTCGACGGGTTCGACATGTCGCTCGTTCGCGGGCAGGAGAACGTGAAGCGGGCGATGGAGGTGGCGGCGGCGGGGGGCCACAACCTGGTGATGATGGGGCCGCCGGGGAGCGGAAAGACGCTGCTGGCGCGCTGCCTGCCGTCCGTTCTTCCCACGATGACGCGGGAGGAATCGCTGGACGTGACGAAGATTTACAGCGTGGCGGGGCTGCTGCCGCCGGAGCGGCCGTTGATCTCCGCGAGACCGTTCCGCGCGCCGCATTACACGGTGTCCAACGCGGGGCTGGTTGGCGGGGGGCACTGGCCCAGGCCCGGGGAGATCACGCTGTCGCACCGAGGCGTCCTGTTCCTGGATGAGATGCCGGAGTTCGGCCACCACATCCTGGAGGTTCTGCGTCAGCCGCTGGAGGACAAGGCGGTGACGATCAGCCGCGCACAGGGCTCGATCACGTTTCCCGCCAATTTCATGCTCGTGGGCGCGATGAATCCGTGCCCGTGCGGTTTCTACGGGGACGTGGTGAAGGCGTGCTCCTGCTCGCCGGCTGCAATCGACCGCTACCAGCGCAGGATCAGCGGGCCGCTGCTGGACCGCATCGACATCTTCGTGGACGTGCCGCGCGTGGAGTACGAGAAGCTGACGGACGAGCGGAAGGGCGAGACGTCGGCGGTCGTCAGGAACCGCGTGGAGGAGGCGCGCACGAGGCAGCGGGCGCGATTCGGCAATTCGCCGGGCGTGCTGACGAATGCCGACATGGGGCCGGTGCAGGTGCGGGAGTTCTGCGGGCTGGACGACGCCTCGCACGGGCTTCTGCGGGCGGCGATGCAGCAGCTTCACCTGAGCGCCCGGGGGTTCCACCGGATTCTCAAGCTGGCTCGGACGATTGCGGACCTGGCGGAAGAGCCGACCATTACGTCGCGCCACCTGAGTGAGGCGCTCCAGTACAGGCCACGCGAGTTGGGAGCGGCGGCGTAACGCCCCCTCCGTCATTCCCGCCCCCTCTCCGTCATTCCCGCGAAAGCGGGAATCCAGAATCCCTTCCCCCTTGATGGGGGAAGGTCAGGGTGACAGGGTGACGCGGATGGGGTGCGGCAACGGCTGGTTGAAGAGGTAGCCCTTCTCGTTGAAGGGGACGTGATCGGGCTGTGTGTTGCCGGCAGAGTCGGTCGCGCGCGTCATGATGGTGTGGTTGCCTGTTTCAGCGTCCCACGTGAAGGCGAACTGTACCCATGAGTGGTCGGGCTGGGGTGTGGTGAGTTCTGCGTTGCGCCAGATTCGACCGCCGTCGGCGCTCCATTCGACACGGAAGATGGGGCCGGCGGGTGATTGGGCGTAGCCGTGGATGCGGCGGGGGCCGGGGGCAATCGTCGCGGGCCAGGGGAGCGCCAGCGCGCTCTTGATGGCCTGCGCCGTCACCGGCTTGCCGCGCGCTTCGCCCTCCGGCGGGTAGTCTTCTCCAATGAGCACGTAGGACGTCGTGTTGTTGCGCGTCCACAGCCGTTCCGACGACACGACGATGCGGCCAAGCCACTTGATGTGGGAGCTGCCCACCCAGCCCGGCACGACGGCGCGGAGGGGGAAGCCGTGGTCTTTCGGCAGCGGTTCGCCGTTCAGCGAGTAGGCCAGCAGGGTGTCGTCGTCCATCGCCTTGTCGACGGGCAGCACGTAGCGAAAACCGTTCTCAGGGGCATCGGCGTCCAGGCCAATGAGCAGCACGCTGACCGCGGCATCGGTGATGCCCGCGAGCGTCAACACGTCGCGCAGCGCCACACCCGTCCATTCGCCGTTGCCGATCGCGCCTCTCTCCCACTGCGTTCCCTTCGCCTGCCGCCCGTGGAGCAGGCCGAACATGGCGCGGTGATTTCCGGCGCACTCCAGGTAGGAGATCAGCGCGCGGCTCGGCAGGCGTCGCAGCTCGTCGAATGAGAGCTGCACCGGCTCGGTTATCGCGTCGCCCTCGATGGAGAGACGCCAGCCGGACACGTCGATCTCGGGTGTCGCGCCGTTGTTGCGGACGAAGAACAGCTCGTTGGGCGTGATCAGCCCCTTCATGTGTTCCAGCCGGGCCTCCAGGCCGATGTCATCGCGCCGGATGAAGGGGCGGGGGTCCTTGAATAGCAGCCGCTGCCGCGTGGGGGTGAGCGCCGGATCAGCCGAATCCCCGTTGAACAGGCTGCCGGAGCAGGCGGCGATGACCATCGCCGCGCCGCCCATGACCAGGAGGCGCAGGAATTCGCGGCGTCCCATCCCGTTCGCGCTGGCGTACTGCCACAGCGACTCATCGGTGGGGGTCGTCGGGGCTTGTCCCGTGTCCTGGTTCGTCATAAGGTAAACTCTACAGTAGAGCCGCAGGGAATTATCGGCGGCGCGTTGCACACAGACAAGGCTGAAACAACCATGACAAGCGCAAACGGAACGACGTTGACCCTCGAAGGCGAACGGCGCGAGGCGCTGGGCCGCCACGTGAAGGCGCTCCGGCGCGGCGGCATCACGCCCGCCAACCTCTATGGCCGGGGGGCGGAGTCCGTCAGCTTCCAGGCCGAGACGCGGGCGCTGGACAGGCTGGTCACGGACGGGGGGCGCGGGTCGCTCGTCGAGTTGACCATCGACGGGGAGACGCACCAGACGCTGCTGCGGAACTTGCAGCGGCACCCGGTGACGCGGGCGATTTTGCACGCGGATTTCTACATCGTGGAGATGAACCGGCCGGTGCAGACGACGGTTCCGGTTCACCTGGTGGGCGAGGCGCCGGCGGCGCGGCTGCCGGGGGCGGTCATCACGCACCTGACGCACGAGGTCACCATCGAGTGCCTGCCCGCCAACATTCCCCCGGCGGTGGAACTGGACGTGTCCGCGCTGGAGGAGCTGGAGACATCGCTGTACGTTGGCAACATCGCCGCGCCGGAGGGCGTGGAGATACTGACGGATTCCGAGACAATCATCGTGCGGGCAACCCACTCCCGCGTAGCGGCAACGGTCGAGGCGGACGAGGCGGAGGCCGCGGCGGAGGGTGTCGAGGAGGGGGCTGAGGGGGCGGCGGCGGCGGATGGCGCCGGTGGTTCGGCGGAGGAGGCTGGGGGCGGGGAGTAGGATCCAGATTGATGAGGTTGCTCGCAGCGCTGTTCGCGGCAACGGCGATTGTCCTGATCGGAGCCGGCGCCTGTACAACGGACAGTTCGCCTTATATCGAACCGTCTGACTCCGATTCATCGTATGTCGAGCCGTCCGACCCTGACTCATCGCCTGACGAGCCCTCTGACCCTGATTCACTGTCTGACGAGCCCTCCGATTCCGCTCCAGCAGACGCCGGGCCTTCTGACTCCGATTCATTGGGGGATGAGACGGTGGGTGACGAGACGGACGGGATCAGCGGCCAGATTGAATTTAGCCAATTGGTGAGGGACGGTACGGTGTGGCCTACGCATGCAGGCTACGAACTACAGCCTGAGGACTTCATTGTCATAGACTACGTCGAGATATTCGGAAGATTCAATTACGCCAACTACATCTTTATTGTGTTTGACGCAGACGGCTCAGAGTGCGGCATGTATTTCCGGGAGGAGGGCAAGTTCCGCGTCGGGGACAACCCTCCCCAACGGTTGGTAATTAGCTGGTTGTACTATAACAGTTACTTTTTGGCCGATACGCCCGGCTACGAAGCCGGAGACGTATTCTTGGGCTCATGTAGAGTGCCGAAAGCAGCAATTGTTGGATTTGGGGCGCCGAAATATCTCGCAGATCACGTGAGCGCGGCGTTGGATTCCTACGAGCGAGCAAGCACGGAGTCGGACCGCGCCCGGGCCACACGAGAATCTAGGGAGGCGCAGCTTGATCGCGTTCTGGCGCGCTACTGCTTCAATCCTCCGTGCAGGGTCGCCAACTATAGCGGCGATAAACTGCGTGACGTGTATTCAACCGTGGATGCAGTCGACAAGAGGGCGTTTCAGGATTACAACGAGGCGGTATATGACCAAGAGATGGCTCGCGATGCCTGGATTGAGGCGAAAGAATATGCCGGGTGCTGGTTACAAAACCTTGCGAGCGCACAGCACATAAATCACTTCAACCAAGCTTGCGGGTCGGAAACAGTCGCGGCAACGGCTACAGCTGTCGCGGCAACGGCCATAGCACGGGAGACTGCAACAGCTGTCGCGGAACGTGACTTTCCCAACGCCAACTTGGTCACAATTTCGCTGGACGATCGGGGCGGCACGTACGCGTTGACCGCCTACCCCGCGTCAGTTCAAGCAGGAGCAGTCACCTTTTACGTTGCGAACGATGGCCTAATCGCCCATGAGTTCAAGATCGTGAAACTCAACGATGCAGGCCTGGCGGCGAATCTCTCCGACTTGTCCACGGAGGCCGGACTCATCTCGGAGACCGGCAACACGGTCGAGGGCGTCGGAACGATTCTCGGCAGCGTGCTTGAAGCGGATCTGCCAGCCGGTGGCTCTCATGAGTTGACTCTGCTACTGGAACCAGGTGAGTACATGCTGCTCTGCAACGTAGCGACCCACTACCAACTGGGCATGTGGAACAGGTTCACTGTCACGTAGCCCGCCGACAACTGAAGGGAACAAGAGAGGTGAACCATGCTGATCGATACCGAGGCAAAGGGAGGGTAGGCACATGCCCCTGGATGAGCGGGACTATATGACCGGGCGTAGCCGACGGCGCGAGGGCGTCTACCACACGGACAACTACTACGACCCTAGCACTGCGAAGCGGCGCAGAGTACCCCGGGCGCTAGTCCTGCCTGTACTGGCTCTCATTGTTGGCGCGCTGATTGCGGCTACTGCGTTCACCAGTTACGGGCAAGATGCGTATGGGGAAGCATCCTACTTCGTTCAGGAACGCTGGCTGGATATTCGCTGGCAGATTGAGGCTGCTAAAGATGTCGGGATTAGCCGTCAAGAAGCATTGGAGCTTGACCGGGCCGGGGTGATCAGAATCGCCGATGAGTTCAGGGACACACGAGGGCGTGGGTAACGTCGTATGTGATTCCCCGACTGGATATCCGGCGTCGCTGTCCCAGCTACAGCGGTGCAATCTCCACTATCCACTGGCGTTCGGAACGCACGAGGAGGTGCGAGAATGACTCCAGAAAGACTGAAGCTGGCAGGCTTGATAATCGTGACCCTCTATCTGGCCGTGGGTCCCGTGCTCTTCCTGTGGGAAGATTACCTACAGGATGTTGATGCTGGTGAAGGAGTGACCCAATGGGTTTTCTGGTGGGCGCTGCCTGTGCTCGCCGCGCTACCCGTGATCGCCTCAATTTTTGTGCGGTCACCCGAGTCGAGCATTCACCCCAACTTGTTCCGCGGGTTAGTCTTCGGCGTTGCCGCGCTCTGGACTCTCCTCGCCGGATGGATTCTATGGGTCCCCTACGTGCTCGCGCCGGAGCTTGGCGACAGCGTGTATCGCTGGTGGACCGCTGTGGTGATCCTTTTGATCAGCGTAGCATCCGTCATACCTTACGTGCCATTCCGCTCAGCCAAAGAAGACGTATCAGAGTCGAGGCGCCAGGTCCACTGGAAGAGCACTGCGCTCAATCTGGCAGCATGTGGACTGATGTTGGCTGCGCTCGCTGTAGCGTTATGGGTAACTACCGTCGATGCAGTAGACATAGATGATCCAGTCTATCTCTGGGCGGTGCTACTCTCCGCCGCCAGCCTGACGTGTTGGGCAGTCCTGCACTGGAAGCGCACAGTGGTCGGCGCATTCATAGCCTTATACGCAGGCATCGTGCTCGCGCTGGCCGTGGATGCCCTGGAGGGCAGTCCGGGTTGGCGCTTCTGGGCACTGATTGCTGTTTTCGTGGGGGTGATATGGGCATCATGGTTCTTGCTGGATAATCGGTTTGTGCAGCACGTGAAGAGGATCGTAACGATAGGACTAGTGGTCCTTGTGTTCGCCTCCGGCGTTGCTCTCTTTGGGATAGTCCTCTTCAGCGGAGTACTCGAGCATGAACGTGGTCTAGTGACGGACATCCTCGCAAAGCTGCTCAACTTCCTCGTTAAGATTGGATTGCCGGCAGCAGGCATGGTGGGCGGAATTGAGATTGCGCAAAAATTGAGCGGCTGGTTGGGTCTTGGCGATGCGCCCAACGTCACTAGGTAAGGACAGGACTGCCTACAAACTTGCTGCCCGTTTTAGGGCTCACTGCGCTCTGTCCTCGCTCCCCTCACCCTAGCCCTCTCCCTCAGGGAGAGGGGATTTTGTGGTGGGCCTGGTGGCGGCGTGGGCCCCCGCCTGCGCGGGGGATGCGGTAGGGGGCGGGGGGTTGTCTGGTTGGCTTCACGAGGGTTGGCTGCATCCCGTGTCCTGGATTCCCGTTTTCACGGGAAAAAGAGGGGGTGCGGGTCTTTGGTTGGGTTCACCCTTCGACTGGGCTCAGGGCGGGCGGGGTTGGCTCAGGGTGGATGCGGCTGATTAGGTGGCGGGTGCTGGGAGGGGCAGTGATTCGGCTTCCAGCGTGGACAGGTCCAGGCGTCGGGATGCCTGATCGATGTCGAAGCCAACGACGTTGCCGTTCGCGTCCAGATCAACGTTGAGTCCCTCGGTGACCTCAATCGTTTCGGCGCCGGGCTGGGCTGTGAACTCGACATAGAGGCTATCGGTCTCAGGATAGTAGTGCAGCTTCATCGTTATTTCTCCACTCGGAACCGTCGATCAAAGAACGCGTTGTGGATCGTCTCTCCATCCTCCAGTGTAACGACTCGAAGAAAGCGGGGCGCTGTCTCACCAGGCACGTTGATCGCTCCCCAGAATCGCACACGCCCGTCCGCCTGCCTCTCCTGACGCATCGGGGAAGCAATGACTTGAGCGCACCACGCCAATTCGATATAGGGACGCTTTCGCAGCACTTGCTCATCGAAATAGCGTGTGGTCTTCAACTGCCCTCCTGCTCCATGAGGGCAGTATAGTCCCCGCGTGGGGGGGCGTGGGATTCAGAGGAGGGGGCTCTTCAACGGGCGTGCAGCCGCTTCTCAGGTTGTACGGTTTACCGTACAATGGGCTCATGTTCACGATTATACGCAGCGCGACGTTTGATCGGTGGCTGCGCGGGCTGCGAGATCGGCGGGCTGTGAGCCGCATCGTGGCCGGGGTGCTAGCAGCGGGAGGGGATGATGCCTGAGGAGTATCGGAGATTTGATGCGGCGGATTATGTGCGAACCGGGGGGGACGCGCAGGAACTTCTCAGGGCTGCCGTCGATGAGGACCCTGGGGACGGGATTGTGATTCGCGCTGCCCTGAGGCACGTCGCGCAAACAAGGAACATGAGCGCCCTCGCCCGCGCCACCGGGCTGAACCGGGTCAACCTCTATGAGGCGCTGTCTGAAGACGGCAACCCGACCCTGACAACGCTGCTCAGGATCACCCGCGCCCTGGGCTTGAGGCTGCGCCTTGAGCCGGTGGAGAGTTCTGCGGAGGGCGGCCCTTCGACAGGCTCAGGGTGACAGAGGGGGAGGACTGTACCGGCCGCCGCCAGAGACCTTTGGAGCGAGATGAACGAGGATTGGGATGCCTTTGTGGAAGAATCTACGCTTGCCCGGCAGAGTCACGGGTTGGGCAAGACTTCTTCCGCACCGCCGTCATGACTGCGTACAACTACAGATGCTGCATCTCCGGACTGGGAGAAACGGAACTGCTTGTTGCAAGCCACATTGTGCCTTGGAGTGGAGGGTCGACGAGAAGAACAGGGTGAATCCTCGCAACGGCCTCTTGCTTTCGGTCTTGCATGACAAGGCTTTTGACCGCGGCTTCATCACTTTGGGCGACGATCTCGTGGTTCATGTGTCACGCAATAGTCTGCCGAGAGATGACCGGTTCTTCTCGCAGACGGTCGCCGCCTACGATGGGCAGCCAATCGCCCCGCCTGAGAAGCTGCGGCCCGCCCCAGAGTTCCTCGCCTATCACCGGGAGCATACATTCCCGCCCCCCCGTCCGTCATTCCCGCCCCCCTCCGTCATTCCCTCCCCCCGTCCGTCATTCCCTCCCCCCGTCCGTCATTCCCGCGCACGCGGGAATCCACAACACAGTGCGCAACCCACTCCGTAACGCCGCCCAACCCAAATGCCATGCCATTCTGAGCAACCCCATGTCACCCTGAGCAACCCCATGTCACCCTGAGCGACCCCATGTCATTCTGAGCGACCCCATGTCATTCTGAGCGCAGCGAAGAATCCAAAGCCTCAATTGTGCAACCGCCCCCACCCCGTGACGTTGCTGACCGTCCCTAATTGAGCCGCCGAAGCAGCGGCAGCGCCTCCCCCAATCGGCTGCCGGAATTCCCCAGGCAGGCGAGCGCGACCTCAACAGCCGTGCTGTCGATGACGAACCGGGCGACATCATAGCGTTCGCCCGGTCGTTCGTTGCTCAGCAGCTCCACGAAGCGAGTTTTCCCCTCTATCTCGACGTTGTAGCCGGGCTGTGGGGAAAGGCCAATCGGCCCTGCTGGGCCCGGCCCCAACTCCACAATCATCACTGCGAGGTCCCGTTCCACGAGAGGAGTTGCGAGAGGGCCGCTGGGGACGCTCTCAAGGGTTCTGCTCGTGACGAGAGCCTTCATAGGTTCACCTTCCAGCCACCGATACTTGACCCGGACTGTATGGACCGGGCCCCGCCCCTTGCCCTCGCCCCACGAATCGAGGACCGCGAGATCCGGCCCCAACGTCCAACCCGAACGCGACCATTGCCGCCTCCTGAACGATAGTCTCGAGCGGCCTCGCGGGTACCGGTAACTCCCGGTTCAGAGAGTCACTTTTTCCGATGAAGAGAACGCGGCGCGCCATGATTATCTAGCACCAGAATGGTCCGGACGCCGAATCGTCATAGTCTGACTGACCCTGATTCCGAACTATATGAGTGCCTTCGACTCGGAAGTAGCCCGGGTTCACACATTCGTATACACCGGATGCCTTACATCCATAAGTGTTGGAGCAGAACTTCGTCGGAATTTTCACGGAGTGCCAGCCGAGGGTTTCAGAGTACTTCTGAAGGTCAGCCGCTACCGTGTGGTGATCAATCGGGGCAGTGCAGGATTGGGCACTCTCAAACCAGATCGAGCGACCGTGTACATTGTGCGAGGACCAACCCCAGCAGATGATCACTTCGTCCGACTGTGTGTACGCTTCGGCTTCCGAGGCGAAGCTCACCGCCGGAGGCGTGCTCGACCCAACGACATCGTCCGCTTTGGCAGAAGCAACCCCCGGCGCCAAGGCCAACACCATAAGCGCAATTACCAACGCCTGAACCGCGTGCTTCACTCTTAGCATTGTTCCACTCCCTGCGAGCGTTAGTGGCCAGACCACCCAAAGTGTACACGTGACGCGTGAAATTGCCACCCCTCTTGCCAACGTGGCAGAAGTGACTGCTTGACCCCGAATCCCCCCCCCGCCGCTTGCGCCGCATCGCCGTCCTGTATGACACTAATCCTGAAACAACACACACGGTGGGGGGCATAGCCGGATGAAGATTCACGAATACCAGGCCAAAGACGTCCTCAAGTCCTTCGGCGTCGCCGTGCCCAACGGGCGCGTCGCCGCCACTCCCGATGAGGCGAGAGCCATCGCCGAGGAACTCGGCGGCAGGGGCGTCGTCAAGGCGCAGGTCCACGCCGGCGGGCGCGGCAAGGCCGGCGGCGTCAAGGTCGTCTCAAGCCCGGATGAGGCTGCGGAGTTCGCCGCCGGCCTGCTCGGCTCCAACCTCGTCACAGCGCAGACCGGCCCCGCCGGCGTCCCCGTCAACACCGTCCTGGTCGAAGAGCCGGTGGACATCGCCCAGGAACTCTACCTGAGCGTCACCGTGGACGGCGCGGCAAAATCGCCCGTCATCATCGCCTCCGCGGCGGGCGGCATGGAGATTGAGGAGATCGCCGAAACGTCGCCGGAAAAGATCACCCAGGTGCATATCGACCCGCTCATCGGCTACCAGCCCTTCGTTGGCCGTCGCGTCGCCGCGGCCCTGGAGCTTGACGCCGCTTTGGCGAGACCCTTTGGCGCGCTCCTTGGCGGCGTCGTCAACGCCTTCATCAAGAACGACTTGAACCTCGTCGAAATCAACCCCCTCGTCGTCACCGCCGAGGGCGCGCTTCTCGCCGCAGACGGCAAGATCGACACCGACGAAAACAGCCACTTCCGCCACCGCGACCTTGCCGAGCTGCGCGACGCAGACCAGGAAGACCCGCTGGAGCGCAACGCCAATGACAAGGGCGTCCAGTACGTCAAGCTGGACGGCGACGTTGGCTGCATGGTGAACGGCGCCGGCCTCGCCATGGCCACCATGGACGTGATCGCGCAGGTCGGCCACGCGCCCGCCAACTTCCTTGACGTGGGCGGCGGCGGCACCGAGGAGCAGGTCGCCGAGGCCTTCAAGATCATCGTCTCCGACCCGGACGTGAAGAAGGTCCTCATCAACGTCTTTGGCGGCATCCTCCGCTGCGACGTGCTGGCCAACGGCATCGTCTCCGCCTACAAGGAGGTCGATGTCAACGTCCCCATCATCGTCCGCATGACCGGCACCAACGCCGACCAGGGCGCGGAAATCCTCCGCAACTCGGACATCACCGTCGCAGTCGCCGCCGACCTCAACGACGCAGCCACCAAGGTTGCAGAGATTTCGTAGGAGAAACAGATAAATGAGCATTCTTGTTGGCGAGAACACCCGCGTCCTGGTTCAGGGCATGAGCGGACGCGAGGGAACCTTCCAGACCGAGCGCTGCATCGCCTTTGGCACCAACGTCGTGGCAGGCGTGACGCCCGGCCGCGGCGGCACGACACACATCGACCGCCCCATGTACGACTCCGTTGCCGAGGCAGTAGAGCAGGAGGGCGCGAACGTCTCCCTCATCTTCGTCCCCGCCGCGTTCGCAACGGACGCTCTGCTTGAGGCCGCCGAGGGCGGCGTAGACCTGATCGTCTGCATCACGGACGGCCTGCCCACGCTGGACATGGCGCAGGTCGCCCAGTACCTCACAAAGAAGGGCGTCCGCCTCATCGGCCCCAACTGCCCCGGCCTCACCTCCGTCGCGGAGAAGCAAAAGGTCGGCATCATCCCCGGCAACATCCACGCGGAGGGGCGCATCGGCGTCATCTCCCGCTCCGGCACGCTGACCTATGAAGCCGTCTCCCAGCTAACCGCGCTCGGCATCGGCCAGTCCACCTGCGTCGGCGTCGGCGGCGACCCCATCATCGGCCTGCGCCACCGCGATGTGCTGGAACTATTCGAGAACGACCCTGACACGGACGCCGTCGTCCTCATCGGCGAGATCGGCGGCACTGGCGAGCAGGAAGCCGCGGACTACATCAAGAACCACATGAGCAAGCCCGTCACGGGATTCATCGCGGGTGCGACTGCCCCGCCCGGGCGCCGCATGGGACACGCCGGCGCCATCATCACGGGCACGGCGGCGACGGCGGAGGCCAAGAAACAGGCCCTCCGTGACGCCGGCTGCTACGTCTCGGACAGCCCTGGCCAGATCGGCCTCACCGTCCAGCGGATGCTGGCAGAACGGAGGATTTCGGCTTAATTTGCCGATTTCGCGCACAGGCGCATACTGGTACTAGTGACAACATTCACAACTTGATCGGGTAGCCCCGGGGAGTCCTTTCGGTATGCTTCTCACCCGCCTCGCCCTCCGCGCGCGCATCGTAACGCTCGTTATCCTCGCCCTCCTGATCGCGGGCGGCATCTGGTCGTACTCCCGCCTCCAGGTCGAGTTCCTCCCCTCCGTCGATTTCCCCCTCGTCACCGTCGTCACCTTCTATCCGCAGGCGAGCCCGGAGACCGTCCTGGAGGACGTGACGATCCCCGTGGAGGACATCCTGCTGGAACAGGAATCCGTCTTGACGGTCTCCTCCACGTCCTCCCTCAACCTGTCGATCGCCTTTGCGGAGTTCGAATTCGGAACCGACGTGGTGGCAATCGAGGAGGCCGTCAAGGAAGAGATTGCCCGCCTCCAATTGCCTCCAACGGTTGCCGCGCCGCGCGTGGGGCGGCTCAGCTTCGAGCAGTTCCCCGTTTTCCAGGTGTCCATACGCAGCGGCCTCCCGCCCGAAGACCTGCAGGAGCTCGCGGAGAGCGAAGTCCTGCCCCGCCTGGAACAAGTCCCGGGCGTCGACAGCGCGACCATTCCCGCGAGCGCCGGCGCCGCAGGCGTCATCAGCCGCACGAACGGGCAGCCCAGCCTGACCATCGATGTGGTCAAGGGGCCGGACGACAACACCGTTGAGGTGGTCGACGCCGTGCAGGCCGAGCTGGAGCGGATCAAGGCAGACCTGCCCGTGGACGTGCAATTCACGGAAATATCCAACCAGGGGCCGGAGATCGAGGACTCCATCAACAAGCTGGGGCGGGAAGTCGCCCTGGGCGCGGCGCTGGCCGTCCTCGTCATCCTGGCCTTCCTCCTCAGCGTCCGCCCCACCTTCGTCACAGGCATATCCATCCCCGCCAGCCTGCTCATCGGCGTCATCGTCATGCACTGGCAGGGCATGAGCCTCAACATCGTCACGCTTGGCGGCCTGGCCATCTCGGCGGGCCGCGTCGTCGATGACTCCATCGTCGTCATGGAGAATATCTACCGCCACATCCAGGATGGCGAGGACCGCCTCCACGCCGCGTTCGAGGGCACGAAGGAAGTCGCCCTCCCAATCACCATCGCAACCCTCACCACCATCGCCGTCTTTGCCCCCCTCGGCTTCATCGGCGGCATCGTCAGCGAGTTCTTCCTCCCCTTCGCCCTCGTCATCACCTACGCCCTGCTCGCCTCGCTGGTCGTCGCCCTCACGGCGGTGCCCGTCCTGGCGAGCCTGCTCATCAGGCGGCACGGCGAGGACACGGCGGCGGAAGCCCTCACGCGCCGCATCGTCCGCGTCTACACCCCGATGATCACCTGGGCGCTTGGACACCGCCTCATCACCGTCCTCGGCGCGATTGTCCTGTTCCTCGGCAGCATGTCGCTTCTCGCCGGCATCCCCATCGGTTTCCTGCCCAGCAGCACACAGAACGTCTTGAGCATCGAAATCGAGGCCCCGCTGCCCACCCCGCCGGACGTCGTCGTCCAATATCTGGACGATGCGGAGGCGCGGCTGGAGCAACTGCGACTGGCCGGCGACGTTGAGGCGTACTCATCCCGTGTTGGCGGCGGCGGCGTGTTCCAGGGCGGCGCGGCCGGGCTCACGTCGATCAACATCACCGCCCGGCTGACCGAGGAGACGGACGCCGAGGCGATGGCCGCCATGCTCCGCGAGGACTTTGCTGGGCCCGGCCGCACCGTCTTCATCCAGCAGGCGCAGGGCGGCGGCCCCCCCGCCGGCGATCTCGAAGTGCGCCTGATCAGCGAGGACTACGCCCTTCTCCAGGAGGCCTCCGACAGGCTCATAGGGCCGATCAGCGAGCTCGACGGCGTGCTCAACGTTCGCTCCAACGCCATAGACGTCTCTGCCGCCGGCCCGTTCGCCGCGTCGATCCCCATTACGCGCGTGAACGGCCAGAGGACCGTCACCATCTCCGGCGTGATCACCGCGCAGGACACGCGCGCCGTGAGCGCGGAGATCGACCGTGTCGTTGCGGAGGTTGGCCTGCCGCCGGGCGTGGAGCGTGAGACGGGCGGCGTGTTCAGCGATATTCAGGAAGTCTTCACGCAGATGATCATCGCCATGGGCATCGGCGCGGTGCTGGTCTACGTCGTCATGTTCCTGGCGCAGCGTTCATTCATCACGCCGTTGATCATCCTGATCGCCGTGCCGCTCGCGTTCACGGGCGCGGTAATCGCGCTCTTCATCACGGGGCGCGCGCTGAGCCTGCCCGGGCTGATGGGGCTGCTAATGCTGATCGGCCTGGTCGTAACGAACGCCGTCGTCCTGATCGCCTTCGTAGACCAGGAAAGAGCGCGAGGCGCGCGCATACAGGACGCCCTGATAACGGGCGGCCAGGCGAGAATCCGCCCCATCCTGATGACAGCCCTAACAACAAGCTTCGTCCTCCTCCCGCTAGCCCTGGAAGAAGCCGAAGGCGGCGGAGGCATAATAGGAGCAGAACTGGCGACAGTAATAATAGGCGGCCTAATGACCTCCACAGTCCTAACCCTGGTAGTAATCCCAATAGTCTACCGCCTACTCCGCCGCGAACCCCCCACCGCTACAGGGACTTAGTGAACCGCTAGAGAGATTCTAGATGGGCAAAGAACGGCGCGACATCAATGCCTTCCAGGTCAAAGACTATTCGCAAGTCCTCTTCGCTAATCTGACCGTCCTTGAAGTCGAACAGGATCATGCGGCCAGGCACGAGAGGATGCACGAAAGCCTCGATCCCCTCATCTTCAACCACGCCATATCCCATCCTCATGAGAGCTGCGCGGACGGCGCTTCCTGAATATGACCTAGCTTGCATGTAGCAAAGCCTTGTCATCGACGGGCGTAACCGTCACGAGATCATCATCGCTGACAAGGTATGGAATGGAATGCTTATCCAGATATGCCTTGACGCTCGTCACACCGCCGGAACTATACAGCGCATTCAGCCCCAATCTGACTGCCTTCACCAACCTCTCGTTGACTGCCTCCTCGGTGTCGGCGTATACGCGAATGCTCGTGCCTGGAACAAACGCCACCCATCCTCCGTCTCCGTCGGAATCAAAGCGAAACAGTGACTTCAGATCGATATGGAAAAGCATGGCCTTATCCTTGGTGCTCCTTTCGTGATGGGGCTGGAAAAGCCCACACGCAATCAACTATACGCGCGTGCCGCAAACCTGTCACCCGCTCACCCCTCCCCAAACAACCCCCCCTCCACCCCCGCCCCATCCCCCGCCGCCGGTATCAACCGCGCAAACAACTCCCGCGGCGCCAACCGCCCCCGAAGCCCAGGCGAAAGCAGCTCCCACCGCCGCATCCACCAAGCCCCCTCCCTCAGCGCCGTCGTATAGCATCTCGCCGCCTCCCGCCGTTGCGCCAGCACGCCGCGCACGTCAACCGCCGTCGTCGGACGCTGCGACTCCTGCGCGATCCGCAGCGCATCCCCCACGTCGCCCAGGCCCTTCCGCCGCGTCAACCTCCCGATCCGCAGCCGCGCCGCAAGCTGCCGCCGCGCAAACACGGCGGCATACAGCCGCGGCGCGCTGATCCCCGTCATCGACCCCACCGCCTGCAAGGTAGCCGCCCCAATCAGGATATGCTCGAGGTTCCCCGTCGCCCCCGTCGCATCGAAGGTGATGACAACGTCCGGACGAAGTCCGCGCAGTTCCGCGTGGATAGAGTTCGCGAGGTGGGGCAGGGAGGGATAAGTTGGCGCCAAAAACGTCTCCGCCGTAATCCCCAGCACGTCCGCCGCCGCCCCCAGCTCCGCCAGCCGCTGCGCCGACGGCCTCCCGTCCGCCTCCGGCCCAAACGGCCCGTAGATGACGTGAACGTCGTGCCCGCGTGATGCGTAGAGAGCCAGCGTCCCCCCGATGATGAACGTCTCATCGTCCGGGTGGGCAAGCACGGCGACGATCGTGCGCGGCCCCGCCGCCCCGTGCTCCGCGCGTCCGTTTGAACCTGGCCGGCTCATGCCCGGAAGCCGTTCACCAGGCCCCGCGCATTCGGCGTGCGGGACGCCTATAATAGACGGAACCCTGACCGGTTTCCGGAACGGGAATCGGACGGGCGCGGCCACTGAGGGGAGGAAAAATGCGCATCGGCGCCTTTGAAGTCGAGGAACCACTGCCGGAACTGCGTGATCCGCACATATTCGCTATCCTCCAGCCGTGGATCGACGTGGGCTCCGTCGGCACGCTCACCCTCGGCACGCTTGAAGACCAGTTTAACGCCACCGAACTGGGACGCCTCGCCCGCCCCAGCCAATTCTACGACCTCACCCGCTACCGCCCCATGCTGCACCGCCGCGGCGGCGAGCGCTACGTGGAGATCCCCAACACCATCGTACGGTACGCGCAGGGCGACGGCGGCAACGATTTCGTCTTCCTCCACATCCTGGAGCCGCACTCCAACGGCGAGGATTTCGTCGAATCCCTGCTCGAATTGTCGGAGCGCCTGAACGTGCGCCGCTACTGCCAGGTCGGCGCGATGTACGGCTCCACCCCCCACACGCGGCCCCTGCTGGCGAGCGGGCAGGCGTCCGACCCAAACGTGCAGACGGTATTGGAGCGGGCGGGCGTTCGCACGTCCAACTACGAGGGGCCGACGAGCATGATGGCCATCGCCACGCAGGAGCTCCAGCGCCGTGGCGTCGAGACCCTCTCGGCGCTGATCCAACTCCCGCCCTACGCGCGCCTTGAGGAAGACCATCGCGGCCAGGAGAAGCTCCTCAAGCTCCTCTCGCCCGTCTACGGCTTCCAGATACCCGACCTCAACAAGATCGAGCAGGACGGCGACCGCCAGTACGCGGAGATCGACCGCATGGCGCAGCGCGAGCCGCGCGTCCGCTCGCTGGTCAAGCAGCTCGAAGAGGCCTACGACAGCGAGGTAGGCGCGAACCAGGGCGAGATCGGCGAAATGGAAGAGCAGGAGCCCCCGCGCCTCGCCCCGGACGTAGAAGACTTCCTCCGAGAACTGGAGCAGCGCGACGAATAGGGGCGGGGACGCCGCCGCGCAGAAGCGCATGGGACGTTATCACGTGAGACGGTCAGGCCGCATCCTCCCCGCCGCAGTTCTCATTGCGCTGGGCCTCCTCTTTCTCGCCGGCAACCTCTGGTCGTTCGACCTCTGGTCAACGCTGTGGCCGCTCGTCCTGATCGCCCTCGGCGTGCTGTGGGTCATTCGCGGGCCGCTCTGGCTCGGCCTGCTGATCCTCACCACGGGCGGCATCTTCCTGGCCGACGGCCTGGGCATGGACGTCAGCATGGGCACGTACTGGCCCCTGCTCATCGTCGCGCTCGGCCTCGGCATCCTCCTGGAACGCACGAAATCAGGCCGCCGCCGCGCAAGCCCCCTCCCCGACGGGCAGGAGGTCCTGACCGACGACGAAAGCACGATCGAGGTATCCGCGACGTTCTCCTCCGCGAGCCGCTCTGTCCTCTCGCAGTCGTTCCGGGGAGGGACGGTTGCGGCGACGTTCGCCAACGTGGAGGTCGATATGCGGCAGGCGCGCCTGCACGAAAACGGGGCGGACCTGCAGATTTCCGCAACGTTCGGCGGCGTGACCCTCCGCGTGCCGCGCGATTGGGTCATCCACCAGGACGGCTCCGCAGTGCTGTCCGAGATAGACGACGTGCGGAGCAGCCACCCAACTGAAGGCCCGCCCCTCCGCCTGCGAACGTCAACAACATTCGGCAACGTGACAATAGAAGACTAGGCGCCGTTCACCGTGAGCTTGTCGAAGGGTGAACAGAAAGGGAGGAATAATGGGCACGAATAGGGCAGGGACGGGTGGCATTCTGTGGGCGCAGGTCATCGCGATGATGGTGCTGGGCATGGTGTTCGCCCAGGCGCTCGGCTGGATATTCTCCGATGAGCCGTGGAGCAGATTCGTCAGCATCGGCCTGGTATTCGGCCTCTCAAGCATCGCGTCCGTCCGCAAACGCCACCTCGCAAGCCTGCTCATCTTCGGCGGCGGCATACTCTGGTTCCTCCAGATCGTCCGCTTGGACTCCGCCGGCTGGATCGCCTTCGTCGGCTGGGCGCTGGTCGTGGCCGGACTCATCGTCTGGGTCTTCTTCAGCCACGGTCGCGTCGCCGCGTCTGACTCTGACGCTGAGTCCGAGGACGGGGAGAGCGTCATCGGCGGCGGCGTCACCGAGACGTCCGCAGACGAGATTCACCTGAGCGGCAAGGCAACCAGCGCGCGCCGCATAGTAACGTCCCAGTCATTCCGGGGCGGCGAGGTCTCCGTCTCCCTCGGCACGTTGGAAATCGACCTCACATCCGCGCAGCTCGCCGAGGAAGGCGCATCCCTCGCGCTATCGTCGCAGATGGGCAACCTAACGCTGCGAGTCCCCGCCGATTGGACGCTCCAAATCGACGGCTCATTCAAAATGGGCGCAGTCAACGATGACCGCCCCGAAAAGCCAACGGAAGGCCCCGAACTCCGCCTAAACGTAAACACCTCAATGGGCAACATCCACATCACAAACTAGGCGCCCGCCTATGCCACTCCGTAGCCCCCTGGTAAGCGTGCCCCACGTTAAAGGCAGTCTGCTCATCCCACACGTTGGCAACGATCTGCATCCCTGCCGGCAGCCCCCCCTGATCGAACCCGATCGGCACGCTCAACGCAGGCATCCCCGTCAAATTGAACGGGAAGAGGTTGCGCGTCCGCAGGAATGAGGCCTCCTCCTCCCCGTCGCCCACCTGCACCATGATCTGCCCAAGCCGCGCCGCCGTATAGGGAACAGTCGGCATGACAAGAACATCGTAACGCTTCAGTGCGCTTTGGACCGATTCCTCCCACACCGCGCGCGCCCGTTGCGCGTTCACATAATCCATCGCGGGGATGGCATAGCCCGGGATCAGGCGGTCGAGAATAGCGTAGCCGTACTCCCCGCCCTTGCCCTCCCGTATCCACCGGTGATGGTAGGCGGCGGCCTCCGCCGGCAGGATGGTGGCGAACAGCGCCGGCAGCACGTCCGTGTGCTCCAGTTCGACGTCCTCCATCTCCATGCCGAGGCCGCGCAGGACATCGTACGCCTGCTCATTGAGCCGCGCCACCTCCGGCACAATCGGCTCCCAAAAGTAGCCGCGCACGATGCCGGCGCGCAAGCGGCCCACCTCCCCGTCCAGGTTCGCCGCGTAGTTCGGAACGGTGCGCCGCCCGGTCGTCTCATCCTTCGGGTCGTGCCCCGCGATCGCGCTCAACACGAGCGCGGCATCCTCCACGCTCCGGGCGAGCGGCCCAGCATGGTCGAGCGTCCACGCCAGCGGCACGACGCCGAACTTGCTGACCCGCCCAAACGACGGCTTGATCCCCGTGACCCCGTTGAAGTGCGACGGGTTGCGGATGGACGCGGCGGTGTCCGTGCCGAGCGCGGCATACGCGAGCCGTGCGGCGACGACAGCCCCTGAGCCCCCCGACGACCCGCCCGAGCTCCGCTCCAAATCCCACGGGTTGTGCGTCGCGCCGTAGTGCGTATTCTCAGTCGTGCCGCCGAACGCGAACTCGTCCATGTTGGCGCGGCCAATGATGATCGCCCCCGCCTGCCGCAGCTTGTGGACGGCGGTGGAATCCTCGTCCGGTATCCAGTCCGCCAGGATGCTGGAACCGGCGGACGAAGGAATCCCCCGCTCCGCAAACAGGTCCTTGACGGCGATAGGCACGCCGTGAAGCGGGCCGTGGTCGACGCCCGCGTTCAGCAGGGCGTCAGCCGCTCGCGCCTGCGCCATCGCCCGCTCCGTGTGGACGGCCACGTACCCGTTCACCGTCGGCTCAACCCGCTCGATGCGCTCAAGCAGCGCCCGCGTCACCTCCTCGCAGGTAACCTCCCGCGCGTGGATGCGCGCGGAAATCTCCGCAAGCGTCAGGGCTGTCAGGTCGGTAGCGGATGTCATGTCGCGCGTCCGTTAAAGTCAGATAGCAAAACTAGGGAGTCGTGTCCGCCGGCGGACGCCACGTGTGCCAATCGGTTTCCTGCTGGTAGGCGTGTCCGGCGCGAAGAACCGTCGCCTCATCGAATGGCCGCCCCGCAAGCTGCAGGCCGATGGGCAGCTCGTCGCCGCTGAACCCGCACGGCACGGACATCGCGGGAACGCCCAGCAGGTTGAACGCCCCCATGTTCCGCGTCAGCGCGCGTGTGAGTTGCAGTTCGCCGCTCCCGACGGCCACCGTCTCATACGCATGGCCGATCCTCGGCGCCGTGACGGGCGAAGTCGGCAGCGCGAGCACGTCGACCCTCCGCCACACGTCGCGCATCTTCTCGCGCAGGACCGACCGCAAGCGTTGGGCGTTCACATAATCGACCGCCGGAACCGTCGCCCCCTGCCGCAGACCGGCCAGCACGCGCGAATCGTAATCTCCAGGCCGCTCCCGCATCCACCGGTGGTGGTAGGCGGCGGCGTCCGCGAACAGGATGGCCGTCTGCATCGGCGCAACCTCGTCCGCAAGCGGAAACTCCACGTCGATAACCCGCGCCCCCTGCCCCGTGAGCACGTCGATTCCCGCCCGAACCGCGGCCTCCACCTCCGGATCGATCGGGTCCCAGAACGGCTCGCCGGGCACGCCGATGGTCAGGCCGTCGATGGGATCGTTCAGCGTGGCGAGATAGTCCGGCACGGGGCGGTTGGCGGACGTGGGATCGAGCGGATCGTGCCCCGCGAGAACGTTGAGGGCGCGCGCGCAGTCCTCAGCCGTCCGCGCAATCGGCCCAACGTGATCCAGCGACCATGACAACGGCAGGCACCCGTAGCGGCTGACGCGGCCATACGTGGGCTTGATGCCCGTAACGCCGCACAGCGTGGCGGGGATGCGAATGGAGCCGCCCGTGTCCGTGCCGATGGCCATGTACCCCATGCCCATGGCAACCGCCGCGCCGGAGCCGCCGCTTGACCCGCCCGGCACGTGCTCAGGATTCCAGGGGTTGCGCGTGTTGCCGTGATGCGGATTCTCCGTGGTCACGCCAAACGCGAACTCGTGGAGGTTCGTCTTGCCGATGATCACCGCGCCCGCCTGTCGCAGCTTGCGGACGACGGTCGCGTCAAAGTCAGGCGTCCAGTCGGCCAGTATCTTTGAGCCTGCCGTCGTCGTGATGCCGGCGGTGGTCAGGATGTCTTTGACAGCGACGGGCACGCCGTGAAGCGGCCCAAGCAGGTGCCCGGCGCGGAGCATGTGGTCCGCGGCCTCCGCCTCCTGCAAAGCCTGGTCCCGCAGGACGGTGACGAACGCGTTGATGGTGTCATCCGCGTGGGCGACGTGCTCCAGCACGTCCTCCAGCGCATGCGTGGCAGACACCTCCTGCGAGTGGATGCGCCGCGCCATCTCCGTAAGGGAGAGCCCAACGCGCTCTTCATTCATGCCCGCTAGCTCCCGCCCGGCGAGGCATCGGGATCGTAAACAACGGCAGGCTCAGTAAGCCCAAAATCCATCTCATCGAGCCGGCTCATAGCCTCCTGGTAAAAAGCAACCCGCCGCTCCAACCCGGGCAGCGATTCCTCATCCACACTCACCCCCAAAAGCGCCAACTGCGCCTTAAGTTCCTCCGCCGTCGGTATTGGTCGCCCCATGGGCCCACCCCCTATTCCAAAACATCCACCGCCATAATACGCCATCGGAGAGGGTAGGTGAGCCGCATGGCATTCGGCTCGCCCTTGCTTTAGAATTGATCCCACCAACGAAATCACCGAGCGCTTGGGGAGTCAAGGATGCACCAGCAGGGCGGCACTATCGAAAGTACCCTAAAGAGCATCGAGTCACATCAATTTGTTCTGCCCGCCATCCAACGGGAGTTTGTCTGGCAGCCTGAGCAGGTATGTGATCTGTTCGACAGCCTGATGCAGGGATTCCCGTTCGGCGAGTTCATGTACTGGAAAGTTGAGCCGCAGAACTCCAGCCAATACCGCTGGTACGACTTTGTGCGTCACTACCACGAGAAGGATAGCCCTCACTGCCCGGAGTTGGGCATCAGGCACAACGAAGCCCTGACAGCCGTGCTGGACGGGCAGCAGCGGCTGACCGCGTTCAACATCGGGCTCAAGGGCTCAATGGCAAAGAAGCTGCCGTACAAGTGGTGGGCAAGCCCTGATGCATTTCCCAAGCGGGTGCTGGCGCTTGACCTTCTATCGCCCACAGAGCCGGACGAAGACGGCAGGCGCTATCGATTCGAGTTCATTGACGAACGCCGCATTGGGATGGAGGACGATCGGCTCTGGTTCCGTGTGTCCGAGATTCTCGGCCTTGACTCCGGGTCACCCATGCTCCAGTGGCTCCTTGACAAGGATCTGGATAATGACAGGCTCCATCAAGCCTTTGGCACACTCGACCGTCTGCACCACGTTATTCGTAAAGACCCCGTCATCGCATGGTACGAGGAAACGAGCCAGGACATTGAGCGCGTTCTACAGATATTCATCAGGTGCAACAGCGGCGGCACCCCGCTTTCTTACTCCAATCTCCTGTTGAGCATCGCGGTTTCCCAGTGGGAAAAGCTGGACGCGCGGGCTGAGGTGCATGGACTCGTTGATGAACTCAACGGCATCAGGGACGGATTGCGATTCAATGCCGACTTCGTGCTGAAGGCCGGTCTGATGCTGACGGACATTGCCAGCGTGGGTTTCCGCGTGGAGAACTTCACGCACGAGAACATGGCCGCACTTGAGAAAAACTGGCAGCGACTCAGGACCGCCCTGCTCACAACGGCACAACTCATTGACCGCTTCGGATTTGACTCGCGCACTGTCCGCGCCATGAATGCGCTGCTGCCAATCGCCTACTACGTGTACCTGCGGCAATTGCCCGAGAGTTTTGTGACGAGCGACCAATTCCTTGAAGATCGGCGAAGGATCAAGAACTGGCTCACTCGTTCAATCCTGAAGCAGTCAGGAATCTGGGGCGCTGCCGACGCTCTGTTGACCGCTCTCCGGGAAACTATCCGTAACCTTGGGGAGGCCGGTTTCCCTGCTCATGAAATCGGCCGGGTCATGGCACAGCGGGGCAGGGGGCTGGAATTCCAGGGCGAGGAGATTGACGACCTCGCGGATATGCGGATTTCCGACTCGCGGACGTTCCCGCTGCTTTCAATGCTGTTCCCAACTCTTGGTACGCACGGCAGCACCGACATAGACCACGTCTTCCCCAAGAGCAGATTAACGACGACGCAGCTCAACAACATAGGCATCGAATCCGACACGGCGGAGCGCCTGCAAGACTGGCGTGACCGCCTAGCCAACCTGCAACTCCTCGACTCTACGGTGAACAACGAGAAGCGCGCCGTCATGCCGGCCGAGTGGCTCGATACCCACTGCCCCGACCCGCAGTCGCGCCAGGCTTACGTTGATCGTCACCTGTTGGGAGATGTCCCGCAAGAACTGCACGGGTTCGAGCAGTTCTACGAATCCCGTCGCCAAGCCCTCCGAGACAGGCTCTCCCAACTGGTCAACACTGTTTAGCCAGCAGCGCCGCCCTCACCCCAACCCTCTCCCACCGGGAGAAGGGGGCGCTACCCCCCGCCGTCGCAGTGCACCAGGTGAGAACCGTCAGCGTTCGTATGCACCGCGTAGGATGCCTCCCCAAGCGTGAAGACGAATTTGTACCCCGGCGTGATCACCTGGGCATAGCCAAACCCCTCTTGCGGGCATCCCAGGCTGGCATCCGGCCATGACACGCTTTCAGAGCTGATGAGGGTGAAATCGTCTTCATCAGCGTTGATCTCATTCGCCAATAGCTCACGCGCAGCAGCCGCTATCTCGCTTGGCGCCGCCTCGCCCTCTTGGTCAGCGCCACCCCCGACCTCCGGGTGGGCGCTCCAGGTTTCGAAGGGCTGTTGCGAGGCGTCCAGCCTGACGTCTGCCATCTCTCCCGGGGCGAGGTCCAGGGTGGGCGTTGGGCCGAGTTCGATGCCGTTGGAGAGGTGGACTTCGATGCGGACGCGGCGCAGGGTCCGGTTCGTCGTATTTTCCACCGTGCCCGTGAAGGCGTTGGCCGTCGCGTCGTAAGAGAGCATCAGCCGCGCGCCGGCGCGAACGACGTCATAGGTGTCCGTCAGGCCGTACTGTATGGCGGATTCTTCGCCGTCGCCCTCACCCGACTCCGATTCGCCGTTATGTTCGCCGGATTCCCCGCCCTCGCCATGCTCCCCGGTCTCTTCGCTCCCAGGGGAACACGCCGCGAGCACGGCGACTGTCATGGCAACCATCAGCAGCAGGGCGGCCAGCAAACTTTTCATGGAGTACGCGAACCTCTCGTCATCTCAAGTAATCACGATAACGTCGGGGAGCGGGTAAAGGATAGGTGACGGGTGTATCCCAAAAGAATTGCCCCCCGATGGCGCCGCCATCGGGGGGCAACAGATTCCCGTGGTTATCGAAAGGTCAGCTTACCCGCCAACCCACTGCGGCTTGCGCTTCTCCACGAACGCCCGCGGGCCCTCCGCCGTGTCCTTCGGCGACAGCTGCCGCAGCCGGTTGCTGTTCAGCGACTGGATCTGCAGCGCCTCCCGCGTGGGCAGGTGCAGCGTCCGCGTGATGTGCTCCTTCGCGACGCGCGTCGCGATCGGCGAGCACTCCGTCACGATCTCCGTCGCCATCGCGACGGCCGTGTCCATCAACTCCGCCTGCGGAACGACCTGGCTGACGAGGCCCATCCGGTAGCAGTCCGGAGCCTTGTAGCGCCGCCCGGTGATGATGAGTTCCATCGCGAGGCCGATGGGGATGGCGCGAGACATGCGCGTCGTGCCGCTGATGGAGAGCAGGCCGCGCCGCGGCTCGAGCAGGCCCATCTCCGCGTTCTCGGACATGATGCGGATGTCCGCCCACAGCGCCATCTCGGACCCGCCGCCGAACGCGTACCCGTTGATGGCCGCGATGACCGGCTTGAAGACCTCGATGCTCGGATAGGAGTGCAGGCCCTCATTCGGCACCTGCGGCGGGGGCGGCGGCTCCTCGTTGGAGGCGTCCTGCTGCGACTGCCTGCGAAGATCGAGCCCCGTTGAGAAAGACCGCTCGCCGGCGCCCGTCAGGATGAGCACCCAAGCGTCCGGGTCGTCGCGGAACTCGCGGACGTAGTTGAGCATGGCGGCATTGCCGTCCAGGGTCAGAGAGTTCAGCGTCTCCGGCCTGTTCATCGTGATCAGCCGGACGTGCTCCGCCGGCGTCGTGTACATAATCTCGGGCTGCGCGTTTTCCTGGGTCATCTCCTACCTCCCGCCAGTATTGTCCGTATGGCGCGCCACTTGCGCGCCCAAGCGCAAAAACTATAGCACGCCCAAGGCAACCCCGTCAGTTCTTGGAGGAGCGAAAGGAATCAGCCCCCGTTGCTGAGAACGCCCTCAACCCTGTCAACAAACTGGGCGACCTGTTCGAGACTATCCCGGATGTCCCGGCTAGTGAACTGACCCTCGTAGAAGTTCTCATGCAACCCGCCCGCCTCGTTGAAGAGGGTGCGGTAACTGTTATCGTCCGTCTCCTCCACGAGCAGACTCACCACGCCATACAGGCGGGCATGGCTGTTGTGGTCAAACCCGCGCCGGTCGGCGTAAGCCTTGACCATCTGCGAGGCCGCCCCCCATCCCTTCTCGGACGCCTGACGGAGATCCTCCGCCTCAAGTTCCACCCAAGCCTGGCCAAGAAACCGCCGGCTCTGCTCCTGGTACCCATTGCTGTCGTGATTCGTCATGGAGACAGTATACGACATGGGCAGACGGGCAGATTCGCCTCTGAGCGCGGCTCTATCCGCTGCCGTTCCGCCCGTTCAGCAAGCCCTCCACCTTATCAACGAATTGCGCGACGCTTTCCAGGCCGCCCTGCACATCCCGACCGGAGAGCTGTCCCTCATAGAAGTTAGTGTGGAGGCCGCCGGCGTCATGGAAAAGGACGCGGAAGCTGTCATCGTCCGTCTCGGCGACCAGGCGGCTGACAGCGCCAAAGAGGAGGCCGTGACTATCGTGATTCAGACCCCGCAGAACCGCGTAGGCCTTGACCATCTGGGAAGCAGCCCCCCACCCCTTCTCGGAGGCCTGGTGGAGGTCTTCGGCTTCCAACTCCACCCAAGCCTGGTCAAGAAACCGCCGCCCCTGCCGCTGGTACCCATTGCTAAAGCTAGTCATAGGCACAGTATACGGGATGCGGAACACGCGGACGGGCAGATTCGCTTGTGAGCGTTGTGTTATCCGCTGCCGTTCCGCCCATTCAGCAGCCCCTCAACCTTGTCAACAAACTGCGCGATCTGCCCCAGCGTTGCCCGCAGCACTTCTTTATCCATGCCGCCTTCGTAATAGTTCACGTGGAGGCCGCTGGCAGTGCTGAAGAGAGTGCCGATGGACGTGTCCCCCGTTTCGCGCGCGAGGGCGCTCGCAACGCTGAAGAGGAAGCCATGCGTATCATGTCGGAGCCCGCGTTCCTCCGCCGCAGCCTTCACGAGTTGGGCCGCCGCCCCCCATCCCTTCTCGGAGGCCTGGTGCAGATCATCCGCCTCCAGTTCCACCCAAGCCTGATCGAGGAATACGCGCCCCTGCTGAGCATAAGTCATCCCATAACCATTCATCATCGAAACAGTGTACCTGAGTCTGCTCTACGTTCCCGGAGGCACGGCGTTATCCGCTGCCGTTCCGACCGTTCAGCAGCCCCTCGATCCTCTCAACAAGCAGCTCGATGTCCTGCAGCGCGGCGCGGATGTCCTCCGCGCTGATCCCCCCTTCATAGTAGTTGACGTGGAGTCCGCTCGCGATCTGAAACCCGCGGCGAATGACGCCGTCGCCGTCGTCCTCGCCGATGATGCCGGTCGCGCGAAACAGCAGCCCATGAGTGTCATGCGGGATGCCGCGCTCATCCGCCGCAGCCTTCACCAGTAGCGCCGCCGCGCCCCACCCCTTCTCCGCCGCCTGCGACAGATCCCCCCGCGCAAGCTCATCAAAAGCCTGCGACAGGTAAACCCGCCCCTGCTCCGCATAGGTCACGCCGTAGCCATTCATCATGCAAGCAGTATACAGGGGTGGAATGGCTGTAAAGAAAACCCTTCAGCAGTTCAGGAGTGAAGGTGAAAGGGCTTGGCGTCAGTCTGCGGAAAGAGAGCGGACTACTAAGAGTTCTGGCTGGCCTGTTTTTCTGCCCGTTCATCAATCAGATCAAGAACGGCGGGAACGAGGTCTCTCGGCACCGCAACCCACGTCATATCGGGGTCCAAATCGACAGCCTCGATATCCGCAGCCAGAGCGTCTTCATCGTCGAGAAGCCCGTTGTGGTGGTCGAGCACCTTTTGGACGCGCTCCGCGTCCCAGCCGGGGGGATAGACGTTCGGGTCCTTCATCGGCCTCTCCTTCTCATTCGGCGTCTATAAGATGCGAGCGGGCTGCCTCTCAGTTCATATGCAGTGATGACGAACGTCTCATCTGCGGGGTGCCTGCGAGCATAGATGACGCGCAAAATGCGACCGGCAAAGGTCGGGCCGGTAGCGATGCGCGACCCTTCACGGCTGCGCAGGTTGTCCCTTGCCGTCTGAAGAACCTCCTCCACTTCATCTTCCGTGACGCCATGATCCAGTATATGCGGTTGGCCGGTTTCAGGGTTGACGTGGAATCTGATGGGCACTGAGGCGACTCATTTCAATACGGCATCCCGTACCACCCCAACAGCCGGATAGTGAAAGAAAGGTTTTAGTCTTGCGTTCTTTTGTTGCGATTTAAAGACAGCAACAGGTCTCGTTGCGCCGAAGCGCGCAGCGATCTATGGTGCCCTGCCCCTGGTCCGACCGGGGTTCCGCCACCCTTGGAAGGGCGGTTCATGCCACTCAGACACCGGACGTCAACGCAGGAGAATCGCTGACCGACCTGGGTGCAATGCGCCCCGCCAAAGCGGAGCGATTAGCTCCCTAGAAAGGAGGTGATCCAGCCGCACCTTCCGGTACAGCTACCTTGTTACGACTTCGTCCCAATCACTAGTCCCACCCTCGGCGCCGACCTCCCCGAAGGGTTGGCGAAGCGACTTCAGGTGTTACCAGCTTTCATGACGTGACGGGCGGTGTGTACAAGGCCCGGGAACGTATTCACCGCGCCATGCTGATACGCGGTTACTAGCAGCTCCTGCTTCATGCAGGCGGGTTTCAGCCTGCAATCTGAACTGGGGCCGGTTTTGGTGGGATTCGCTCCGGCTCGCGCCTTCGCAGCCCGTTGTACCGGCCATTGTAGCGTGTGTGTAGCCCTGGGCGTAAGCGCCATGATGACTTGACGTCATCCCCACCTTCCTCTCCGTTTTGCGGAGCAGTCTCGCCAGACACATGTAACTGGCAACAGGGGTTGCGCTCGTTGCGGGACTTAACCCAACACCTCACGGCACGAGCTGACGACAGCCATGCAACAGCTGTGTAGCCTCTCGACTTGACGAGTCGTCCCCTTTTCAGGTTCCTACTTGCTGCATGTCAAGCCCAGGTAAGGTTCTTCGCTTTGCATCGAATTAAACCACACGCTCCGCTGCTTGTGCGGGCCCCCGTCAATTCCTTTGAGTTTTAGCCTTGCGGCCGTACTCCCCAGGCGGAGTGCTTAATGCGTTAGCTACGACACGGAGGGGGTCGATACCCCCCATATCTAGCACTCATCGTTTAGGGCGTGGACTACCCGGGTATCTAATCCGGTTCGCTCCCCACGCTCTCGTGCCTCAGCGTCAGAAATAGCCCAGAAGGTCGCTTTCGCCACAGGTGTTCCTCCCGATATCTACGCATATCACCGCTACACCGGGAATTCCACCTTCCTCTGCTATCCTCAAGCCCGGCAGTATCCCGTGACCTCTCCCGGTTGGGCCGGGAGCTTTCACACGAGACTGACCGGGCCGCCTACGCACCCTTTACGCCCAATAATTCCGGACAACGCTTGGCCCCTACGTTTTACCGCGGCTGCTGGCACGTAGTTGGCCGGGCCTTATTCGCTGGGTACCGTCAGAACTTCTTCCCCAGCAAAAGGGGTTTACAATCCTAGAACCTTCATCCCCCACGCGGCGTCGCTGCGTCAGGCTTTCGCCCATTGCGCAAGATTCCCTGCTGCTGCCTCCCGTAGGAGTGGGGGCCGTGTCTCAGTCCCCCTCTGGCCGATCATCCTCTCAGACCGGCTACCCGTCATCGCCTTGGTGAGCCGTTACCTCACCAACAAGCTGATAGGCCGCGAGACTCTCCTCCGGCAACCGAAATCTTTGGTCACACCCCTTGAGAAATGTGACATCATGCGGTATTAGCCACGGTTTCCCGTGGTTGTCCCCCACCGGAGGGCAAGTTCCTCACGTGTTACTCAGCCGTCCGCCACTAGATCGCGGGCCGAAGCCCGGTCTCTCGTTCGACTTGCATGCATGAAGCGCGCCGCCAGCGTTCATCCTGAGCCAGGATCAAACTCTTCGTACGAATTGAACGGAAGACCTCTGCCTTCCTTTTCACTATCCAACTGTTAAGGCTCTCGCACCCCTCCCGAAAGAAGGGCGCAACGCTCAGAATATGCCCCCCCACCAACCCTGTCAACCCCAACCAACCCGTCAACCACGCGGCGCACAGCCACGCGACTACACGGCGCCGCGTAGTGGAGTGAACAAGCTCGCGCTGCCCCCAATTGCCAGCGCGGCGGCAAACAGGCGGGCATCCGCAGTAAGCAGAAGGTACCCGCGTGACACCGCCTCCAGTAGTGCGCTGTCGGTTAGGCCGAACCTCTCGAATTCCTCCCGTCGCGCCGCGGTTTGGCTGGCAATGACAATCTCCTCTCCCTGGTCGATCACGCGGCGCAGCAGCGCCAAAAGGCGAGAGCGATCCGGCTGGCCATGCTGTGCAAGAAGGTTGCCTGCCTCCGTCAAGGTATTCGGCGTGACCACGATGGGCTCGTGCCCCGAAATGATCCCCCTCAACTCCTCGAAGTCGTCCGGCGCATAGCCGGAGAGCCGCCGGTGCGTGAGGATAAGATTCCGGTCAAATCGGCCAACGATCAGGAGGACAAGCAGATTCGAATCGATGAGTATTCTGTTCGCGGCGGGTATGCTCATTCGGCCTCGGGGAAGTCAAGCAGGGCGCGGTCCGTCACCCGCAGCACCCGGCTGCTCCCGTCATCGATGGTGACCATCTTGAACGTGCGCGGATGGCGCGTCTTCATCAGCGAATCGACCCACGGCCCGTCCTGCTCCCACGGACGCGCAAAGCCGATAGTAATCATCCACCGCCCTGTATCGGGATTGTGGACGACCTCTTCAAGCCCAACGTTGGCAATCTCCTCGTCCTCGAAGAGAGTCACAATCTCCGCGCGGGCAATCTCGACGGCTTTCTTCACGTGCAGTTGCGGCATCGTTTCACCTGAACATGCGCGGCGTCGCGCGCTCGGCAAGCCCGATAACTTGCCGGCTCTCATCATCGATTGTCACGAGCTTATACGTCCTGGGATGCTCGGAAGTATCGTAAGGGCTGTGGCGCGGAGGCCTGAAAGCCCAGGGCCGCTTGAATCCGATGGTAATCTTCCATCTGCCAGCCTCCGGATCGTGGACGACCTCCTCCAGGCCGACGTTCTCAATCCCCTCAACGTCAAAGAGGCCCCGTACCTCCCGCTTGGCGATGTCCACCGCCGCCCTAACCTCAAGATTAGCCATGCCCGCCTCGCCACTCCCTCCCAACACACAACCATTCTATAGCAGAGTGTCAGTTGCCCTCACCCGCCCCCCATGTATACTGTCCCCACCATGAACGGATACGGCAGAACATACGCAGAGCAGGGCCGCATCTACCTTGCGCAGGCTTATGAGGAGCTTGAGCGGGGCGACCTCCCGCAGACCGCGGAGAAAGGCTGGGGCGCAGCGTCTCAGCTCGTCAAAGCCGCCGCCGATGAGCGAGGCCTGCCCCATCACTCCCACGGCTTCCTCTTCCGCGCCGTCGGAGTCCTCGGTGAAGAGCAGGGCGGCGATGTTATCCGGCAAGGCTTCTTCTCCGCGCACGGCCTCCACGGCAACTACTACGAAGGCGGAAGCCCCGAAGCCGACATCCGAGCCGCCCTAAAAGACGTAGAATCCCTAGTTGAAACAATCGAGGGAATGCTGAACGGGCGCAATGGAGCGACAACTCCCTAGCCTGGCCCTCACCGCCCCGTACACAACCCTCGCCGCGTAAGTAGTAAACAGTGTAGGCTTGGCGGCGAGAACGAGAGGCACGCTCTGATTCCAGATGCGTGCCGGGGCTCAAACACATGAAGCTCACCAAAATAGCAGCCTGGGCAGCCCACCTCTGGGCTTGGGCCGTCGGCCTCTGGATGACCTTCGGCCCCTTCTACAGCGATGGCGCGACGCTGGTCGAACAGAACGGCGCATACGTTCTCCTGATACTGCTCTTCCCCATTCTGATGTCCGGCATCGCGCTCCTGGCCATCCGCTTCATCGATGCCGGACGGGTAGCGCGCAAAGCGCTCCTGTGGACAATAGCCCTGGTTCTCGTGGCCCTCTGCATAGCGACCTATATCTCCCTCTGCATATTCTATCTCCCAATGGTGATCGTACTGCTGGTTGTGGCCATACGCGAGGGAGGGCTTACGGCTGTTCGGTGGCGATGAGCGCCATCTCCGCCTCCGGGTCCGACACCCCAAACCGCGCCCCCGCCCCCCATGTATACTGTCCCCACCATGAACGGCTACGGCAGGACATACGCTGAACAGGGGCGCATCTACCTTGCCCAGGCTTACGAAGAGCTTGAGCGCGGAGACCTCCCGCAGGCCGCGGAGAAAGGCTGGGGCGCAGCGTCTCAGCTCGTCAAAGCCGCCGCCGATGAGCGTGGCCTGCCGCATCACTCCCACGGGCTGCTTTTCCGGACTGTGGGGGTTCTTACCGAGGAATCCGGAGATGATGCCATTCGCCGGGGGTTTGACTCCGCCAGTTCCCTTCACGTCAACTACTATGAGGGCGGCGCAGCGAAGGTGAATATCCGCGCAAGCTTGCAGGACGTCGAGTCCCTCGTCGAAACAATCGAAACCATGCTAAACGGCCACAACGGCGCAACAACTCCCTAGCGCCCCCCGCCGCCTACCCCAACCAACCCGTCAACCACGCGGCGCACAGCCGCGCGAGACTACACTGCGCCGCCGGTGGTGACCTTCCAGCGACCTGCGTCCGGTTCACACGGAGTCAGGCGGTTCCTCGTCAAGCTGGAAAACGGTGAGGATTCCTTCCATCATGGAAGGATATGGCAACTGGGAGGTTGAGCATGGACAAGACATGGAAAGTCGCCGGCATTACCGTTGTGATGGCTTTAGTCACGCTGACAATGACGGCATGTCAGGGCCCTCAGGGGCCAGCAGGTCCGGTTGGGCCTCAAGGACTAATTGGCCCGGTGGGACCCCAAGGAGCAGTAGGGCCAGTTGGACCCCAAGGACCAATAGGGCCGCAGGGTCCGGAAGGACAGCCTGGCTCACAGGTGACCGCACCGAGCGAAGAGATGCAGGAGCCCTATAGTGCAGAGATGTATGACGACTGCCGAGACGCTTTCGGCAGCATGAGCGCCACCACCTTGAGGCTCCTCTTGGCATCCGGAGCGGACGAAGATGACTACCAATTTCTACTTGAAATGTCAGATTCAGACGTTCGTGGTGTGATGAAGCTGGGGTGCCTGGCTATTGCCTCAGGTGGTCGTGCACCCTTCGGCTCTTTTTGGGATGAAACGTAGCTCATTTGGGGTTTGGATGGTAGAACCCAAGAGCGTCTCGATAGGGTTGGTGCCCTCCGCTTGTCCCCCTCCAGGGGTTCACATAGAATGGCGTGGACAGTAATGAGGGAGACACAGCCATGAGCCGCGTCGTTGTACTGCTGGAACCGACTTTCCTGCGTGACCGCGAGAACGGCGAGTACGCGGCGCGATTCCGCAGCCTCGGCCTCACCGCCTACGGCGATACCCGCGACGAGGCCCTGACGGCGCTAAAGGACTTCTTCGCCTTCTTCGTCCGCAAGCGTCGTGAAAACGGCACCCTTGAATGGTTCCTGGATAAAGCAGGCGTCGAGTGGTACCCGGAAGACAAATACCCACACGACCCAAGCGTAATCGAGTATCTCGGCGAGGACAGCGAAGCCGCATCACGCTGGATTCGCGTCGACCCCACATCCCCATACACCACCCTCGCCGCATAAGTAGGTGAACATTCCGGGAGACGTTCCGGCGCATTACGTCATTGAGGCGTATGCCAGGCTCGGATTCGCATTGGAGCAGGGCGGATTCGCCCAACTCAGCTTTCGGAATGATGAGGGCATCCTCCTGTTCCACGCCATGCGGCGCGAAGGCATGATCAACGTGCCAATTGCGCTCGAAGACATCGGGCTGGTTGAGACCATCAATGTCCTGCCACCCGGCTGGGGCCGTGAAACCTGGTTGGCCGCCCTGCTGGACGTGATGCAAGACCCCTACTACGCGCCACGATAGCGCACAGCCGTCCCCTCGCCTGTCAACGTGCCATATCTTGGACGTTCTCCTCCCCCTCCCCCTTCATCAACGCCATCTCTGCCTCCGGATCCGACACCCCGAACCGCGCCATCGCCGTCCGCCTCGAACGCAGCCCGTTCTTCACAAGCTCAATCTCCTGCCGCGCGACCTGCGCCTGGTCCTGCGGCAAAATCGCCCCCCACTCGATCGACGTCCGGTACGGCGCCAGAGGCTCGCCCGTCATCTGCTCATGGATGCGAAGCGCGATCTCATTCCGCTTGCGGTACGCCGCCGCCCGGATAAGCCGCTTCCGCCGCAGCTTGTGCAGCAGCGGGTGGAGTTCCATCTCCAGTGCCACCCCGGACAGCCCCTGCCGGTTGTCCCCAAAGGCGATGCGCGGCGTCTCCGAGAGGTCGTGCAGCGCGCGGTAGATGGCGTTCACGTAGTCGATGTGCAGCTGCACCCCGCCCCCCTGCAGCAGGTCCAACAGGTACGCGCGCGCCCGGTCCGGCAGCTCCCACACCGCCCCGGGCTGTATGGCGATGTCCTGCGACTGATCGACGTTCTCCAGCACCGCGATGGGATTGCCGGAGAGTTCCAGGATCATGGAGAGCTGCGAGAGGGCGCGGTTCAGTTCCCGGATCGGCTCCATCATCGCGGGAATGTCGGACACCCCCCAGAACTGCTTGGGCGCGCGGATGTTGGGATACACCACGAACGGGATGAGCCCGTACGGGTTCGCCTCATCCCGCGCGAGCGTGTCCCCCGCGTACAACCGGAACCTCTTGTCGTCCCACACCTCCGTGATCGTGATGCGAGACTGCGCCCTGCCCCGCGCCGGCGGCCGGACGCCATGCAGCTCGCGCGCCTCCTCCGCGTCCAGCGTATAGCGCGAGGCCACGCGCCGGATGCGGTTCACGTCATCCCCCACCCACCAGCAGTGGAGTCCCTGCACGTCCGGCGCCGTGATGCGGATGCCGCCCCGCCCATCGTCCCACGTGATCTTGTACGCCCCGTCGCCCAGCACCGCGGTGTCGATCTCCGTGTCGAAATCGAGCTGGTCGAGCGAATTGACCTCCGCCATGTCCGCCAGCAGCCGCTCTGCCCCCCGCGCCCGCTCCTGCTCCTCCGGCGAGGCGTCCAGGGGCGGCACGGTGGAGCGCAGATCGGCCATCAGGTACGACGTGACCTTCTCGACGGACGCGCGCGCGTAGTTGAAGGTAAGCCGCCGCTCGCGCCCCCGCGTCCGCCCCGGCCAGTGCTCGCCCTCGTAGAACGCCAGGTTGCGCCGGTAGCGTTCCCGCCGCTCCGTGTCCCGCTTGTCCAGCGATGACGGAACGAAATCGTCGCGGCTCTCCGTCCGCCCGTTCAGCGATGTCGTCATGGCGCAGCCTCTCTCCTCTCGGCGTCTGCCTGCTCGTCGTCGCGCCGCGCGGATTCCAGCGCGCGAAAGACGGTGCGTCTCCCAACCTTGAATCTCTTGGCGATGGCGGGGACGGACAGCCCCTCCTCCAGTCGCGCCGCCGCGATGGCCTTGTCGCGTGACGCCAGCCGTTCGCGGCGCGTGACCGGCCCCTCGTCGTAGCGGCAGCGCGGATACGGGCAGTCCAGGGAGCTCGTGCACTCCTCGCCGCACCCCCGGTCCATGTACAGCGTGTCCTCCGGTAGCCTGTCCCCCCGTTTCCCGCTCCGACGCGCAAGCGGTATCTCCAGTTGATCCACGTTGTTCGGCCTGCGCGGGCGGGGCGGCCGGGCGCCCTGCCCGGACGATTCACGTGACATCCGATTGCCTCCTCCCGGCGCGAATTGGGCGAAAATCCTGGCGGAACGTCTAGCTGGTGGAACGGCTGCGTCCGACAGCCGTGCGAAGACCCCCTTCCTGCGCGCTCGCGTGCGCCGCCAGGGCCAGCGAAATCAGGTAATCGTCGCGGCCATCCCGCTCCGGCACGTAGAAGTTCATCGTGTGGTTCGCGTTGTGCTGCGCCTGCGCGTAGTGAATCTGGCGCCGCGCCGCCGCGGATTCCGATGACAGGTCGTCCGCGTACAGCCGCAGGCGCCCCGCGTTGACCATCGCAAGCAGCCCAAAGCCGATCTTGGACTTCGAATGCTGCGTGAACGTGATGGGCTGCACGGCCTGTCCCACGCGGTGCTGGAGGGAGGCGACCATCGGCTCCCCGATGCCGGTCGCGTCCACGGCGACCCGCCGCACGCGCCACACGTTCTTCAGCAGGTCCGTCAACTGCTCCAGGAGCGCCCCGTGTGGAGTCCCGCGCCAGTAATAGTGCTGCACGATGTGAACCTGCGGCTCGTCGAAGCCGTGGCCGGGGATGATCTCCGCGATCGTGAGAACCGTCTCGTCGCGCTGGACAACGCGGTCCGCGCCCCACTCCGTCTCGGTAATGGCCAGCGGCGCGCCGGCCAGATCGAGACCCGCCGCGTAGATCGCTCCGGGGCGCGGCGACTGCTGCCGGGGGTGGTCGCCGTGCAGTTGAACGACGTGCGCGCGGCTGAAGAGGCGGGTGTTCTCATCCACCGGCAGAAGCGCGTACTGCGTCCGGAACAGCGGATGCTCCTCGCCCAGCCGCTGCCGCTCCCCCTCCACGAAGGCCCCGTAGAGCCGGTTGTGCCGCGCAACCTCCTGCCAGTCGTAGCGGAAGTGCCGCCTCCGCCCCGCTCTGCCGTAGGCGCTCTGCGACGAGCCCACGCGCTCCGTGGCCTTCACCTGTTCCAGCAGGGAATCGCTGCGCCATGCCGTGCCGTACAGCACCGTCGTCGCGTTCTGCGCCGCGGCCATCGGGCGGAAATCGCGGTTGAACTTGTCCGGCAAAACGTCCTGCGCCTCGTCGATCTCCAGCAGGAGATCCGCCGTCTGCCCGACGACATTCGACGTCGGGTGCGCGCTGAGATACGTGGCGCGGCAGTGGCCGACCCGGAGAACGTGCCCCCTGTCCAGGCGGGATATGGTGCTCAGGCCGCTCTCCTCCAGCCGCTGCATGACCCGCTCGATGGAGATCAGCGCCTGCGGCTGAAAGGTGGGCGCCGCCTTGACCAGCGCGCCCCCCCGCGCCGCGTTCCGCAGCAGCAGCACCATCTGGAGATACGCGGACAACTCGTTCTTCCCCGCCTGACGCGCCATCTCCACCGTGAACGTCAACCCCCGCCGGTTGAACACGGAGTCCAGCACGGCCCGCGCAACGTCCGCCTGGTACGGGCGCAGGCGGATGCCCGTCGTCACGGCTACAACCCCGCCACGCGCATGATCGCCTGCAGCGCCACCGTCCCCACGATCAGCAGGAACAGGTTGTTGATCCGCCCCCGCAGGTCCTCCAGCTGCTGCTCGAGCGCCTGCATCTGTTGCCGCAGCAGCGCCTCGAATGCCGTGCTCGGCTCCGTGTCGAGCGCGGGTTTCTCATCGGTCCGATGATTCGCCATTCCGTGTACTCTCCTTTAAGGTGTCGGCTAACTGGTGTTCTCTGGCGTCATAAAGTCGAAGTCCTCGTCCATGACCGGGAAGAGCTGCTCGCTAAGCCCCTCCATGGTGCCGGCGAGATTCTCCAGCAGTTCGTTCTCCGGCTTGGCCCCCAGCCGGTGCCGCGCCGCGAGTGTGTGAGACAGCGTGCTGATGGCTTTCATCAGGAGCGGAAGGTCGTCCGGCCTGTCCTCGAGGACGGTCAAAATCTTCGCCCGCAGAACGGCAACCTCATCATCCAGGCCGTTCACGTTCTTGGCGCGCTTCGCGTACTCCTTCTCCCCGGCGGACATCGCGCGCTCATAGAAGTTGGCCTTTGCCCTCCGGCGCGGCGACACGGCCTGGGCGGGCGATTTCGCCGCGCTGTCGATTGTCTTGATCATCGGCGCTCCCCTACGCCCGCCCGCCGGACGGCGGCTCGCCCGGAACCTCGTCGAAAAACAGGGCAAGCACGTCCGGCGGCGTCTCGATGATCGCCTGCGCTAGACCCCAGATCAGCGCGAGCGCCGAAAGCTCGCTCAACTCGGGCGACTCGGATTGCCGGATAGCCTTCAGAGTGGCCGACTGTGCCGTCATCCCATCCTCCCCCTGCCCCTGTGCGATTTCCCGCGTGGGCTCGTGTGTCGTTAGAACGGAAGAATAGAATATACGTTCTTATCCGTCAATGCCTCGTGACACATCCGCGCGGCGCGGGACGGCCCTGCGCCGTCCGGTTGCCCCGACTCGGATACACTGGTAGGAGGCGCGCATGGCGCGTCCGGACTTTCAGGACGGAAGCGAGGACAATCGACGGGTGAATTGCCGATGAAAGCCGTGAGAACGGCGCTTGTGAGCATTGCGCTGGCCGCGTTGGCGCTGTCGGGAGCCTGCGCCGCTGTTGACGGCGTGTTCCGCCAGCCGCTGCCGTCCCCCGAAACGCTGAACCTCCAGGCCTTCATGTTGGAGGGCGGCGGCGTCATGCCCGGCACGGATGTCGTCCGCGTCAACTGGAGCCCCCCGGACGACGATCTGGACATCGACTTCGTCGTCATCGAGTACTCGGAGAATGAAGACGGCCCGTGGGATGAGATCGCCGCGAAAGCCCCCGACGCCGGACACTACGAGCATGGCGCCATCTTTACCAGCGGCAGCTTCCACTATTACCGCGTATTCCTCGCGCGCGGTCAGGAAGAGACGCCCCCGACCGACCCGATAGCCGTCTGGATACCGGGGCAGGGAGCCCTTGACCGCGCCGGCCCCGGCCAGGTCCTCCCGGCCAATCGAACCCCGACGCCCGTCCCGGGATCGGACGCCCCCCCCACGCCCCTCCCCACCGTTTCCGGCGACAGCAACGCGCCGTTCATGGTCGTTCCTCCCACCCCAACGGCGCCGCCAACGCCCGTCGCCTGACGCGGAACGCTGACGCCTGCCCCTTGACGATGAACGTGGCCAATTCCTAGAATCTGAGCATCCTTCAAGCGTCGCCTGCCATGCGTTGGCGTGCCCGGCAGGCGGGGCGGGCGTATAGGTGGGGAGTGTATGCCAACGGATATCCCGGCTGTGGTCGTGGACAGGCTGCCGCACTATTTGCGGACGCTGCGTCTCATGCTCGACGACGGGATCGAAGTGGTCAGTTCACGCGAACTCGGCGAAGCCCTCGGAACGACGCCCGCGCAGATACGCAAGGACCTCAGCTACTTTGGACGATTCGGCAAGCAGGGGCGGGGCTACGATGTCTCAGCCCTGCTTGACGACCTGACCCGCATCCTGGGGCTGGAACGCTCCTGGCCGGTCGTGCTGGTCGGCGTCGGGCGGCTGGGCCGCGCGATCATCACCTATCCCGGGCTGACCCCGGAGGGGTTTCACGTGCGCGCCGCGTTCGATGCGGACCCGCGCCTCGTGGGCAGCAGCGTTGACAACGTCCCCGTGCGCCCCGTGCGCGAGATGGAGAGCTTCATCCGCAAAGAAGGAATCGAGATCGCGATCCTCGCAACACCCGGCGACGTAGCCCAGGACGTAATCGACAGATTAGTCGCCTGCGGCGTCCGCGGCATCCTAAACTACGCCCCCGTCACCCCCCACGTGCCAGGCGATATCACAGTCCGCACAATAGACCCCGTCCAGGCCCTCCAAACCATGACCTTCTACCTCCGAGAACCGGACGACGAAGAAGCCGCCAACAACCACCCCTCGACCAACCGCAACCGCAACAAACGCCGCAACGGCCGCCGCTAAAGCCCCCCCGCCACCTAACACCCCACAATTGCGATCACCGCAGCTGATTGAGTATACTCGAACAAGTGTAGCCTACTGGGAGGGGAGTGAGATGGGTAGCATGTCTGATACGACAGGCCCGCCGAACATCTTCTCCCAACAGCGATTCCCGTGATCCCGCCCTTCAATGCCTCCGGTTCCTTGCCTGTTGGTCTCCATGACACAACCATGAATGAGATGCAAGAGACGCTCGGATTCACAGCGCGTCGGCGTGGCCTTGTCGACGGGTTGCAGCGGTACTTGGCCGCGTGGCGCCCATACGAGTTGTTGGATTTTGTCGTGGTTGACGGTAGCTTCGTGACATCCGAAGAGGAACCCGCCGACATCGACATGCTCTTGGTTCCCGTGCCCTTCGCGGCCTTACGTCCAAATGCAGAGGCCGCTTTTTCCAGGTTGGGGCTGGATCGAGAGGCGGTGCGCCATCAGTTTGGGTGCGATGTACTCCCGACTGACGTAGACGGGTCTCGCGACTACCAGGGATGGCTGGCGTTCTTTACGATAGATAAGCAGGGCAACTCCAAGGGCGCGCTTAAACTTGAGGTCTGACGATGAGTACACGTGAAGGGCGGGAGCCCATTGATGCTGTTGTGACCTCCGAGCAAATTGCTCGCTTGGAGCAAGCCGTGTTCTCGTTGAAGGACTCCTCGACGATGCCCCCTGACGTAGCCGAAGCCATGGCGAGAACGCAGTACAACTACATCCAAGAGCTCAGGGCGGAGTTGGACGCCGCTCTTGGGTTCGGGCAGCCCGCGCCAGACCTTATTGTCTCGCTGGGAGGGCCGCAGGTTCACCTGGGCAGCGTGACGGCGCGCTCGGTGACAAAGGTGCTGGATGAGTTGCAGACCGCCGTGCGCAACGTGTTCACTTGGCTCGCGGACGGCGTGTCCCGTCCCCAGAGCCGCCCAAGGGAAACCGTGTCTCGCGCAACCGGACTCAAGCTTGTCGGAGTCGGTACGGGCAGCATTCGGCTATTCCTCAATTTGCCTGGACCGGACGAATCGGCGTCCGGCGGCAGCCGCGAAACCATGGAGAACGCGGTGCGAAGTCTGCTGGACGTTGCTGAATGGGCAAGCACGGAGCAGGATGCCTCAGCGCTCATGCAAGCCAAGCCGGATGTCAACCTTGCGCGCGTTCTGCTTGAGAACGCTCAACGAATCATTCCGGGGCAGGGCAGCGAATTTGATTACATGATCCTGTCAGGAAACCTGGTCGATGCTCGTGACGGCCTCTTCCTCACGCCGGCCGCTCACAGTCGCCTGAATGATGCGCGCTTGAAATTGCAGAATCGCGAACCCGCCGGCGTTACGGTGACTGGAACATTGCGCGCCATCGACAAGGACAAGCAGACCGTCAAGCTTCGTGCGAGTGGAAATAAGTCAGGAACGCTTTGGAAGATACCTGCGCATATGATGGAGCAGGTTTTCCAGTATCTGGCCTCCGACACCTTGGTGACTCTGGAAGGAGTTCAGGAGTACGGGGACAACGATAAGCCCCGCCCCCTCAAGATTCGCGACATCCATCCCGCCACGAATCGATAGAGGGATCGCCTAAGTATCCGATCGCGGTGGCTGGCCCTGCCCCGGCCCCCCATGCCGCCCCCCGCCACCATCGCTATACTTGTTGCAAGCGACACCAATCCCCAGGAGACCACACCATGGCAACAGTACGAGCAAAATACACAAACGGCGTCCTAACCCCCCTCGAACCCCTGGACCTCGAAGAAGGCAAAGAAGTAACACTCTCCATCGACAAAAGTGAATCGCCCAAGTCGTGGGCCTATGGAACAAAGGGCCAGCCAAAGGGAGCTGCCCACGAGTCCCCGTCGCCTGATGCCCAGACGACGGATGCTTCCACGTCCGATGAGACAAAGCCGCCTCTCACCGGGTTCGCTGCCATCCTCGCAAGCGCACGCGAACTGCATGAGACCATGCCGCCGGAGGAGCAGGACCGAGCCCCCAGAGACCTCGCCAAAAACCTGAAGCACTACCTCTACGGCCACCCAAAGGAAGAAGACGAGTAAGAGTGATCTTCGCGGACGCGGGCTAACTACAGCTACAGAGACCTAACCATGGCTGGCCGCCGCTAACTACCCGCCCTCTTCCGCCGCCCGTGCCTCCGAATGCTCGGCAAGCAGCCTGTGGACGGCAGGGGCCAACTCGCGGGGAATGACCATCACGATATTGTCGGGGTCATTGAACGCGGCCTCATCTTCGGCAGCCCATTCTTCGGCAGTCAAGCTGTCGTAGTACTTGATGAGCTCATCATACCGACGATCAACCACGTATTTTGCAGGCTTGCGAGCCTCACTCACCGACGGCTTCATCTACTTTGTCCTCCGGATGCTCCGCCAAAAGCGCGCGCACCGCCGGCACAAGCTCCTTCGGTATAGCCATCCACGTCACCGTTGAATCCCAAAGCGCAGCCTCGTCCTCCGCAGCCCAGTCGTCCTCATCCATGCCGTCATGGTATTCGACAACCTTGCGGACTCGTTCCGCGTCCCACCCAGGCGGGTAGTCATTCGGGTCATTCATCGGTGCGCGTTACGAATCCGATCGCGGCGCCTGCCCCTGCCCCGGCCCCCCCTGCCTACCCCGCCGCCGCGCCGCTATCCGCTCAGCAACACGTATCCGCGCCAAAGACCGCAGCAGCGCCGATTCCGCCCGCGCCATATCCAAATCAGGCGTCGCCGTCCGGTTCGCAAGCCGCTCCTGCGCCCGCCGCCGCGCCTCCTCGGCGCGTTCCATGTCGATGTCCTCCGCGTACTCCGCAGCGTCCGACAAAATAGTCACGCTGTCCGGCCCGATCTGCGCGAAGCCGCCGCTGATGACCAGCGCCGTCTCCTCCCCGGACGTCCGCGTCAGAACCTCGCCCGGCTGCAGCAGCGTCACAATCCGCGCGTGCCGCGGCAGCACGCCAAGCTGCCCCTCCTCGCCGGGCAGCACGACGATATCCACGTCGTCCTCGTAGGCGATCCTGTCTAGCGCAATGATTTGCAGGTGGGTCGGCATGATCTACGCCTCCGCCGCCATCTCGCCCGCCTTCTCCACGGCCTCCTCGATCCCCCCCACCATGTAGAAGGCCTGCTCCGGCAGCTCGTCGTAATTCCCGTCAAGGATCTCCTTGAACCCGCGCACCGTCTCGCGGATCGGCACGTACTTGCCCGCCTGCCCCGTGAACGCCTCGGCCACGAACATCGGCTGCGAAAGGAACCGCTGGATCTTCCGCGCGCGCGACACCGTCAGCTTGTCGTCATCGGACAACTCTTCAAAGCCGAGGATGGCGATGATGTCCTGCAGGTCCTTGTATCGCTGCAACACCTGCTGCACCCCCCGCGCCACGTCGTAGTGCTCCTGCCCCACAACCTGCGGATCGAGGATGCGGCTGTTGGACGTCAGCGGATCGACCGCCGGGTACAGCCCCTGCTCCGCGATGGCCCGCTCCAGCGAAATCACCGCGTCAAGGTGCCCGAACGTCGTTGACACGCCCGGATCGGTGTAGTCGTCCGCCGGCACGTAGATGGCCTGGAATGACGTGATGGAGCCCTTCTTGGTGGACGTGATCCGCTCCTCCAGCGCGCCCATCTCCGTCGCCAGCGTCGGCTGGTACCCCACTGCGGACGGCATCCGCCCCAGCAGCGCCGAGACTTCCATGCCCGCCAGGATGTACCGGTAGATGTTGTCGATGAAGATCAGGACGTCCTGCCCCTCCACGTCGCGGAAATACTCCGCCATCGTCAGGCCCGTCAGCGCGATGCGCGCCCGCACCCCGGGCGGCTCATTCATCTGCCCGAACACCAGCGCGATCTTGTCGATCACCCCGGAGTCCCGCATCTCGTGCCACAGGTCGTTGCCCTCGCGGGAGCGCTCTCCCACGCCGGCGAACACGGAGAATCCGCCGTGCTCCGTCGCGATGTTGCGGATGAGTTCGAGGATGACGACCGTCTTGCCGACGCCCGCCCCGCCGTACGCGCCAATCTTCCCGCCGCGCGTGAACGGCGTGATCAAATCGATGACCTTGAGGCCGGTCTCCAGCATCTGCGTGCTGGTCTCCTGCTCATCAAAAGGAGGCGGCTCGCGGTGAATCGGCCACGTCTGCTCGGCTGACACGTCGCCCAGCCCGTCCAGCGGCTCGCCAAGCACGTTGAACAGCCGCCCCAGTGAGCCGCGCCCCACGGGCACCGCGATCGGGCGGCCCGTGTCGATGACCTCCACGCCGCGCTGCAAGCCCTCCGTCGCGCCCATCGCGAGGCACCGCACCCAGTTGTTGCCGATGTGCTGCTCCGCCTCCAGGACGATCTGCTCGCCCTCCATGTCAACCGTCAGCCCGTTGTAGATGTCCGGGAGCTCCTGCGGCGGAAACTCCACGTCCACGACGGTTCCGATGACCTGTACAACCTGTCCGTTGGCCATTATTTCACCTCATCTACCGTGCCAGGGCCGGCTCGGCCCCCTGTCCAAAGTAGCGATCCACGTCAAACTCCCGAAGGCTCTCGATAATCTCATCCGCCTTCGAAATATCAAGATTCGCCGTCATGCCCGTCCGCAGCCCGATTGTCCGTATGCCCGCGCCCTTTGCGGCCTTGATCCCCGCCGGCGAGTCCTCGATGGCGACGGCGTCCGCCGGGTCAAGCCCCATCAACTCGGCCGCCTTGAGATAGATATCCGGCGCGGGCTTGGTTCGCCGCACGTCCGTGGAGCACACTGCGACGTCAAAGAAATCCGTCAGCCCCAGCTTCTCCAGCTTGATCGTCAGCCACTTGCGCCGCGACGCCGTCGCGATGCCGCGCGGGATGCCCCGCCGCTCCACCACGCCCAGCAGCTCCTCCGCCTCCGGCTTGATGAAGAGCTCGCTCTTCAACACGCCCTCGATCACCGCCTCGTACCGGTCCTGGTAATGCTGCGCCGGTTCCGGCAAATTGTTCTCGCGCGTCAGCGCCTCCCACGTCCGTGTGGCCGTCGAGCCGATCCACCGCTCGTACTCCGACGCCGACAACTGCGGCGCGCCGCACTCCTCAAGAATGACGTTCACCGACTTTAAATAAAGCGGCTCGCTGTCGATCAGCACGCCGTCGAAGTCAAAGATGATGCCCCGGGCCTGGAAGGCGCTCATGGTCGTTCGCCTCCCCCCAGCAGCCCCTCCACGTCAATCTCGCGCAGCGAATCCACGATGACGTGCGCGTGCGATTGGTCGGCGTCCTCCATCCACGAATTGCGGACGGCAATCGTATACAGCCCCGCGTCCCGCGCCGCCGCGATGCCGCTCGGCGAATCCTCGATGGCGAACGCATCCGCCGGTTCCACCCCAAGCGCCCGTGCCGCCTCCAGGTAAATCTCCGGGTGCGGCTTGTACTCGGAAACCATGTCGCCCGTCAGGATCGCGTCAAAGGCGTCGGAGATGCCCATGATCTCAAGCCGCGGAAATGCCCACGCCCGCCGTGAATTCGTCACCAGCGCGAACGGCGCGCCCATCCGGTGAACCGCCGCAATCAGTTCCATCGCCCCGTCCGCCGCCCGCAAATCCGTGGGAAACAGAGTCTGCGCCACCGCGTCCACGCGCCGCGTATACTCGTCCAGCGGGATTGCCAACGCCGGCCGCAGCGCGCTCACTTGCCGCCACCACCCCTCGTTCCCGAACCCCGCCATCGTCCGCGCCTCATCGTGCGCCAGGGCCTCCTGCCCCTCCTCCACGAGGAAGCGATTGATCGCCGAAACCAGCACCCTCTCCGTATCGCACAGCGTCCCGTCCAGGTCGGTAATGACCGCCCGCAGGCGCGTCGGCGCGTCCGCGAACCGGTTAACTGTTGCCGCCGCCGCGCTCGTCATCGCTACGCCTTCTCCAGCGCGGCCACGCCGCCCACCAGGTCCAAAAGTTCCTTGGTGATCGTCTCCTGCCGCGCCTTGTTGTACTCCAGCGTCAGCGCGTCGATCATCTCCCCCGCCGCGTCCGTCGCCGCCCGCATCGCCACCATCCGCGCCGACTGCTCGGACGCCGCGTTCTCCAAAGCCGCCTGGTAGATCTGCGTCTCCACGTACCGGGGCAGCAAGCCCCCGAGCACCGTCGCCGCGTCCGGCTCGTACTCGTAGTCGCCCAGCGCCGCGCCCGCGCCGTTCTCAGACGCCGCAGGCGGCTCAACCGGCAGAAGCTGACGTATGACCGGCTCCTGCACGGCGGTATTCACGAAATTGGCATACGCCAGGTAGACGCGGTCAAGCCGCCCCTCCGCGTAGTCCTCCAGCACGACACGCGCGATGGGAGACGTATCGACAGGCTCCGGGAAATCGCCGAGGTTCAGGAACTCCGCGCGAATGTCCCGGCCCCGCCGCGAGAAGAAGTCGTTGCCCTTCTTGCCGACGGAAATCTGCGAGACGGGATGCTCCTGCTCCAGTCCGAAATTATACGCCGCGCGGTTCAGGTTCGCGTTCAGTCCGCCGCACAGCCCCCGGTCCGGCGTGAACAACACGAGGCCGATGGTGTTCGGCTCCCGCACCTGCATCAGCGGATGAACGTCGTCCCCGCTGCCGCTCTGCCGCGCCACGATGTCCGTGATCAGATCGAGCAGCCGCGTGGAATAGGGGCGCGACGCCATGACGCGCTGCTGCGCCCGCCGCATCTTCGCCGCCGCGATGAGCTCCATCGCGTTCGTGATGCGCTGCGTGCTCGTCACGCTGCGTATTCGCTGCCGGATCTGCCGTGTATTTGGCACGACGCCCTATCCTCTCGCTGCTCGCCCCAATTCTCGCCTAGTAGGTTCCCGTCTCCTTGAACTCGTTCACCGCGTTCCGCAAAGCCCCCTCCGTCTCCTCGGCAAGGTCGCCCGACTCCCGGATCGTGTCCAGCACGCCGGAGTGCGACGCGTCGAGGAACGCGAGGAACGCCCGCTCGAACGACCCCACGCGCTCAACGGCCACGTCGTCCATCAGTCCCTGCGTCGCCGCAAACAGGACGGCCACCTCCTTCTCCACCGGCAAAGGCTCGTACTGCCCCTGCTTGAGGAGTTCCGTCAGGATCTGCCCGCGCTCCAGCTGACGCCGCGTCGCCGGGTCAAGGTCGCCGCTCCCGAACTGCGCGAACGCCTGCAAATTGCGGAACTGCGCCAAATCAAGGCGCAGCCGTCCCGCCACGCGGCGAATGGCGCGCGTCTGCGCCGCCCCCCCCACGCGCGACACGGACAAACCCGCGTTCACCGCCGGCCGGATGCCGGAGTTGAACAGGTCCGTCTCAAGATAAATCTGCCCGTCCGTAATCGAAATCACGTTCGTCGGGATGTACGCGGACACGTCGCCCGCCTGCGTCTCGATGATCGGCAGCGCCGTCAGCGATCCCCCCCCGTTCTCGTCGCTCATCCGCGCCGCCCGCTCCAGCAGCCGGCTGTGCAGGTAGAAAACGTCGCCCGGGTACGCCTCGCGCCCTGGCGGGCGCCGCAGCAGCAGCGAAACCTCGCGGTACGCCCACGCGTGCTTGGAAAGATCGTCATAGACGATGAGCGCGTCCTTGCCCTCCTCCATGAACTGCTCGCCAATCGCGCACCCCGCGTACGGCGCAAGGTACTGCATCGCGGCGGAGTCCGACGCGTTCGCCGTCACGATGACCGTGTGCTCCATCGCGCCGTTCTGCTCCAGCGTCGCCACAAGCTGCGCCACCTTGGACGCCTTCTGCCCGATGGCCACGTAGATGCAGATGAGGTCGCCGCCGCGTTGGTTGATGATCGTGTCGATGGCGATGGCCGTCTTGCCGGTCGAGCGGTCGCCGATGATCAACTCCCGCTGCCCGCGCCCGACGGGAATCATGGAGTCCACCGCCTTGATGCCCGTCTGGACAGGCTTGTTCACGGACTGCCGCGTCACCACGTTCGGCGCAACCCTCTCCAGCGGCCTGGACTGCGTGGTCTGGATTGGCCCCTTGCCGTCCACCGCCACGCCCAGCGCGTCCACCACGCGCCCCAGCATCCCGTCGCCAACGGGCACCTCGGCGATGCGCCCCGTCGTGCGGACCTCCGAGCCCTCCTGGATGCCGGCGTCCGAGCCGAGGATGACCGTGCCCACGGTCTCCTCTTCGAGGTTCAGCGCGATGCCGATAGCCCCGGTGGCGAATTCGATCAACTCGCCGTAGCGCACCCCCGTCAGCCCGTGAACCGTCGCGATCCCGTCACCAACCTGGATGACGGAGCCAACGTCCACGGTCTCAATCGAGACCCCAAAATCCTCAATTTGGCGCCGGATGATTGACGCAATATCCTGGCCGCGAACAGCCATCGTTCAGTCCCCTTGTCTCTACTTCCTTGTGCGTTCCAAGTCGTGCTTGCGCTCCGGTGGCCCGTCTATGACGACGCCGCGCTCTCCCGCAGCCACTCCCGCAGATTCCGGAGCCGCGCCCGCGTGCTGCCGTCCAAAACGCGGTCGCCCACACGCGCCACGAACCCGCCGATGATCTCCGGGTCCACGTCCACGGACAACCGCAAGTCGCGCCCAACCTGCCGGTTCAGCAGCAGCCGCACCTGCTCCTGCAGGTCGTCGTCCATCTGCTCTGCGGAGGTCACGCTTGCCGCCACGATGCCCCGTTCCTCGTCCAGCATCCGCAGGTAGTCGTCCAGGATGCCCTGCGCCAGGTGCGAGCGGTTCCGCCGGATCAGGATCATGGCAAGGTTCCGCCCAAGCGGCGCAACGCTCCCAAGGTGCTGATCCAGCAGTTGCCGCTTGTTCTCCTGCGAGACGCGCGGCGATTCCACGAACGCTTGGACGTCCGGCAGCCCCAGGACGTCTGCGATCGTCTGCAGGTCGTCCCGCCACTGGTCGAGCGTGTCCTGGTCGCGCGCAATGTCGAACACCGCCTGCGCGTATCGCCGGGATGATCCGCCGGACGGCATCGGTTAGGAGCCTCCGCCGTTCGTGATCTCTTCCGCCTCGCGCAACACCTCTTCAACGAGATTCCGGTGCGCGTCATGGTCCAGCGACTGGTTGATGATCCGCTCGGCGGCGATGATCGAGAGATCGATGATCTCCTGCCTCCCCCGCTCGATGATCTCAGCCGCCTCCCGCCGCAGTTCCTCCCGTGACCGCTCAGCAAGCGCCTCCGCATCCTGCCGCGCCTGCGCCAGCAGCTCCTCCGCCTGGCGCCGGCTCGTCTCCGTCGCCTGCTGGACGATCTGCTGCGCCCGGTCCCTGGCCTCCGCCAGCGCCTGCTGAACCTCCTCGCCGCTCCGCGCGGACTCCTCGCGCGCGCGCTCCGCCTCCGAGAGTGCCTCCCGGATGCGTTCCGCCCGCTGGTCGAGCATCCGCGTCACCGGCTTGTACAGGATCAGCGACAGCAGCAGCAGGAAAATCCCGAAGTTGATGAACTGGCTGATCAGTCCGGGAATGTTGAATCCGATGGCTTCCATCGACTCATGTCCCTTTCCGCTCTAGACGAACTTGACCAGGATTGCGACGACCAGCGCGTAGATCGCGATTGCCTCTGCGAAGGCCACGCCCACGATCATGTTGGTCTGCACCTGTCCCGCCGCGTCCGGGTTCCGCCCAATCGCCTCCATCGCCTTCGACACCGCGATGCCGATGCCGATGCCGGGGCCGATCGCGCCCAGGCCGATGGCCAGCCCCGCGCCGATTTCCTTGGCGAGATTGCTCGCCGCCTCAGGCGACATCGCGTCCTGCGCCAACGCCGCCCCCGTCGTCAGGGCCATCAATGACCCCACAATCACCAGAACCGGCAGAACCCTCCGGCCCCACCCGCCATACAACCCCATCATGCTACCTCCAAACTTCCGTCATTCCCAAACTTCCGTCATTCCGGCGAAGGCCGGAATCCATCCCGCTCCAAACTTCCGTCATTCCCGCTCCAACCTCCGTCATTCCGGCGAAGGCCGGAATCCATCCCGCTCTTTTTCCCGCGAAAGCGGGAACCCATCCTAGTGCGCCTCCTCCCCGTGACCCTCACTCCCGTGGTGCGTAACGGCAAGAATCCCGAAGATCAGCGTCAAAATCGCGAAGATGAACGCCTGAATGATACCGAAGAACACTTCCATGAAGAACACGCCCACCACGAACGTCAGCGGCACGAAGAACGACATCATCAGGATCAAAATCTCACCCGCGAACACGTTTCCGAACAGCCGGAACGTAAAGCTCAGCAGCCGCACAAGCTCCGAGATCAGGTCCACGAACCCCACGAAGATGTCGATCAGCCCGAACGGGATGTCCCCCTTCAAAAGCCGCCCAAAGTTGAAGAACTTGCCAAGATAGGCGAACAGCCCCAGGCTCGTCACCCCCCAGAACTCCACGAAGATGAAGCTCCACACCGCGATGGCGAACGGCGTGTTCACGTCCGTATTGGCGGGCCGCAGCATCGGCACCAGGTGCCCCGCGTTCAACTCGGGATTGTTCGCGTGGAACTCCTCCCACTGGTCGCCGTAGATGTCGTACTTCGTCGTCGTCTTGCCGTCCAGCTCATACTCAAAGCCGCCAATGGGATAGTTGTTGTTGGCGTCCAGCACGTACAGGTGCAGGTCGGCCAGCTTCTTGTCCAGCTCCGCCCCGGAATACTTCTCCTCGTAGTGGTGAACCTCCTCCTCGGCGGACACCACCGTGTAGATGGTGCCCGTGCCGGGGATGAAGCCCAGCAGGTTCGCCGCCGCAACGAACAGGAAGATGGTCGCCACGACCGGGAAGAACCGCCGCCCGTTCACCGCCCCCGCCGCGGACTGGCACAGGTTCAGCAGCCCCTCGACGACGGCCTCCGCCAGCGCCTGCATCCGTCCCGGCACGACGCTCATCTTGCGCGTGGCGATGTAGGCGAGGATGAGCACCGCGGCCATGCCGATCCACTGCTGGATCACCGTGGAGCGAACCGGGTAGCCGTCCTCAAAGCCGGGAATCGGCAGCGTGATCGGAATGGTGATAAACGGGTCGATCTGGAGGGGCGGAATCTCCAGCGGCCCCTTCAGGTACAGCAGCCCGAAGACGGTTAAAAGGAGCGCGGCGATGATGCTGAACAGCACACGAGGCCGCGCAAGCAGACTCACTCGTCGTTATCCTTTCGCGTGGGACGCGGCGACAAAAGCGGCGCAGCCATCCGGTACGCCCCCAAAGCCGCCGTAATCAACCCCAACCCCACTCCCAGTAGCGTGAATAGCGGCGTCACCCCAAGGCGGCCATCCAGCCAGACCCCGCCCAGCACGCCCAGAAGGATGCAGGCGGCGACGTACCATCCGAGGCCAAGCAGCCGCGCTGCGACGTGCATGGCCCTGCTGCCGGTTAACCGCGACATGACACCGCTTGCGAAACGTACCACACCCCCATAACCGCGTCAATCAGCAGGCGAGGGCAGGCCGGAGTCCTACTCCTTCCGCTGCTCGCCCTCGAGATCCATGTTGATCTCCTCAACCGCGTCGCTGAACGCCGACATCTTCCGCGCCTCCGCATCGGACACCCCGGACTCCCCGTCCCCCTCCAGGTTCAGCTCCTCCACGAAATCCCGGAACGCCGACAGCTTCCGAAGCTCCTCTTCGGTCACCTCCCGATGCCCGCCCCCTTCCGCGTCCCGCGCAAACACGTAGTCCCCCGTGTCCGAATTGATGAGCACCCCCGCCTCGTTCAGCACCTCGTCCGCCGCGTAGATGGGAACCTCCGCCCGCACCGCCAGCGCGACCGCGTCGCTCGGACGGCAATCAATCTCAATGTCGTTCTCGCCGTGCCGCGCGACAATCGTCGCGAAAAACGTATCGTCCTTCAGGTCGGAGATGAGGATATGGCGAATCTCCCCGCCAAGCTGCGGGATCACCGTATTCAAAAGATCGTGCGTCAGCGGGCGCGGCACGCGAACGTTCTGCATCCTGATCGCGATGGATTCGGCCTCCGCAGGGCCGATCCAGATGATCAGCCGCCGTTCCGCCTCTTTCTCCTTGAGAATCACGACGCGCTGATAGCTGTTGAGGCTCACGCCGATCCTGTCGATTGTCATCTCGATCATGCGGCCCACCTCCCTCCCTCCCCGGATTCCCAATTGTACGCCCCCAACCCAACACGGACAATCACAACCCCCTCCGTCATTCCGGCGAAGGCCGGAATCCATCGCCCCCCTCACCCCGCCACCCTATACGTAGACCCCCCCTCCCCCTTCACCACGTCGATCCGCGTATCAAACTGGTTCCGTATATCGTCAATATGCGTGATGATCAAAATAAGCCCGTCGTGAAACACCGGATCGTTCCACAACGCCGAGATCGCCTCGATGAGCCGTTCCCGCCCCTCCGCGTCCTGGCTCCCGAAACCCTCGTCGATGAACAGCACCGGCACCTCCGACCCCGCCCGCCGCGCCAGCAGCTTGGACAGCGCGATCCGCAGCGCGAAGTTGATGCGGAACGCCTCCCCCCCGCTGTACATCTCATACGCCCGCGTCCCCTGGATGTCGGAGATGATCACCTCCAGCGTCTCCACCGTCGCGCCCGCCTGCGTCTGCCGCTGTGTCTCCAGCCGCAGCGTCATCGACCCGTTCGTCATCCGCCCCAGCAGATCGTTGGCGTCGTCCTCCAGTTCCGGCAGCGCCGTCTCGATGAGGAGCGCCTGCACCCCGCGCGGCCCAAACGCCACCGCAAGCTCATCGTGAATCGACGCGCGAGACCCCGACTCCCCCTCCTCCTCGCGCAGACGCCCCTTCTCCTCCCGCCGCTCCCCAAGCTGACGCAGAAGCGTCGCAACCCGAACCTCCTCCTGCTCCGCAGCGCGAATCTCCGATGACGCCGACTCCACAACGCCGGCGGCCTCCCCCGCCCGCGACACCACATCATCCATCCCCGCCAAACCGCCCTCGAGTTCCGCCGCGCGCCCCTGCTGCGTCTCCAACGCGGCGATAGCGTTGCCTAGCCGCTCGCCCGCGTCGGCAAGCGCCGCCCTGTCCCTGTCCACACGCGCCGCGACGGCATCCAGTTCCCGCCGCTCCCCCTCCCAGTGCCGCAGGCCGTCCTCCCGCTCCTGCGCCGCGGCGTGCCCGTCCGCGTCATAGCCGAGTTCGTCGATTTGCGCCCGCACGTCGCGCAGCTCCTCGGATTCCTCCGGCAGTGCCGCAAGGCCGGCGCGTGCCTGTTCGAGGGCCGAGGCCGATTCCGGCAGACGCGCCGCCGCGTCCTCCGCCCGCTCCAGTTGCGCCCGGATCGAGCCCGCCTCCGCATCCACCCGCGACGACTCCCCCCGCAGCGCCCCCTCCTCCCGCTCGATCTCCCCAACAAGCCCGTCATACGTCGCGCGAAGCGCCTTGCCGTCCGCTTCAATCCGCCCCATCTCCGACACAATCTCTGCCTTGCGTGTCTCGAAGTGGGCGCGGACGCGCTCCATCCCGTGCAGCCCCAACTCCGTGCCGCACACCGGGCACACCGCGTCCGAATCCCCGGTAACCACCGCCATCCGCGGCTCAAGCCCATCCCGTTCCGCCCGCAGCGCGCCCAGCGTCGCCCGCATCTCCCCAAGCCGACCGTTCGCGTCATCCCGCTCAGCCCGCCGGCCCGCCAGCGCCTCCTCCCGACGCGCCAGCCCCGCCCGTTCCGCCGACACCGCCGTCAGCCGCTCCTGCAACACCGACGCCCCGTCCGCCTCCTTTAAAAGATCCGCGTGCTGACCGTCCCTAAGGGAAACCTCGTTCGCCAGTTGCGACCGCTGCTCGGCCACAATCTGCTCCAACCGCCCCCGCTCCGCGACGAGTTCCCCGTGCCGCCGAGCCCTACTGCCCATATCCGCCAGCATCGACCGCGCCGCCTCCAACTCCCCCCACCCAGCCTCGATATCCCCCCGCCGCCCCAGCATCGACTCCGCGCTTTCGACGGCCTCCCCCAGCTCATCCCGCCGCGCCCCCAGCCCGTCCGCCTCCTCTGATAGCTCCGTAATCCGAACCCGGACGCCGTCCAGTTCCCGCTGCCGGACCTCCAGTTCGACGACTCTGGCATTCAACTCGTCGCGCTGAACAGTCGCGGATTCCAGCCTCCCCCGCAGCCCGTCGAGGGCGGCGCCGATCTCCGACGCCTGCGAAGCAAGCCCCTCCTCTTGCTCAAGCTCGCGGTCGATCGCCGCAATCCGACCCCGCGCAACCTCCTGCCGGTTGCGGTCGTCACGCGCCATCTCCCGCGCCCGCTGCGCGTACCCGTCATACACGGACAGGTTCAAAATCTCGCCCAAAATCCGCTTCCGCTCCGCCGGCCGCTGCGCCACGAACAGGTCGGCCCGCCCCTGCACCAGGAACGCCGAATTGATGAACGTGTCATAGTCCAGCCGGATCGTCTCAACCACCTTGCGCGTCGTCTCCCGCACCGTCGTCTCCGTCAGCGAACGCCACCCCCCGCCGTCCCGCATCTGGAAATCAAGCGTCGTATTCCCCCCGCTCCGGCGACGACGGTGGCGACGCTCCACGCGGTAGTCCACCCCGTGCGACCGGAACTCCAACTGCACGCCCATGTCCGACATGCCCGCCGCCACGAGCTGGTCAGCCGACGCCCCCGCCCGCGAACGCCCCCACAACGCCCACGTGATCGCATCCAACAGCGACGATTTACCCGCCCCGTTCGCCCCGGACAGGCACGCGATGCCCAGCCCCTCCAGGACAAGCGGCGCCTGCCGCCCCCGGTAAGGCATGAAGTTCTCAACGGCCAACGACAGCGGCAGCATCGTATAACCCCGCGCGCCCCTACGCCACGACGACGGCCTGCCCGCCCCGCCCCGCGTGAACGATGTGCCGCGCCCCAATCCGCCGTATCATCGCGGTCATCTCATCAAACGTCGCGTGCCCGTTGTCATACGCGGGAATACGAACGCTCCCCGCCGCCCCGACAGCCTCCACAACGTCCGACTCCCCCCCCGAAGCCCGCAAAATATACTCCCCCCCGTTCGCCCTCAGTTCCCCCGGCGAAACCAAAATAGACGCGCACCGCCGGCGCGCATCCTCCCGCCACTGCTGAGCCTCCCCATCCGCCGGGGGCATATCCAAAACCCGCAGCGTGCCGACCTCATCCAGCGCAGGAAACTGACGCCAAACGATCCCCAGGGCATGAATCATATGCGCGTCCCGCAGCGACAGCACAACCTTCCGCCCGGTCCTCTCCGCGATATAGATGAAAGTCAAAAACCGCTCAATATCCACCACGTCAAAATCCGCAACCACGAGCCCCCCCCGGCCCCGCACCGCATCCATGACAAGCCCAAAAACATCCCCCTCAGTCAAAACCGAACCCCCCGCCTCCGTTTCCACCCCCCCCACACTCAACGCCGAAACACCGCGCTCCCCATGCGCCCCCCCCACAATCAACGCCAAAAGCCCCAGTTCCGAAAACCCCTCCATAAACTCCTCCATCAAGCCAGGCTGCTGCCCATGAAACCGGACCCCCCCCACATACCCCACCCACCCATCCGACGTCTCAACCGCAAAAGCAGAAGCCCCAAGAACAGAATGATCAACAGGAAAATGCCGCACCCCCCGCCCATTCAGCGCCCGCTCTCGAAACTGAGGCATAGTGCGCGCCGACACGACCGCCTCCTGCATGAGCGCCGCGCTATGCCGGGGCGGCTGCCGCCACCAATCATGCACCTCAGAAAAAGTATCGAGTGGCTCTCCAACAGCACGCGCCGAATCATTCTGCGTAAGCAAAAACGTATAAGGACGCTGCCGCCAAGTCCGCGCCAGCGGACTCCCGGACACCCCCCCGCCCAGCGAACTCTCAGACCGCCCCCCGGCCAGCGAGTACACATACTCATGATCACGCCCAGGCGGCGCAGCCTCCTGAGCCGCCTTAAGAATGGCAGCAGTAATCACACTAGCGTAGATAGGCGTCTCCCGCGCCAAATAAGGAATCCCCGCCGTGGACTCCCCATGAGCATGGCTAACCAAAACCCCATCGATAGGCAGCCGAAGGCCATCGACCGCCGCCGCATCCCCACAATCAAACAAAAACGCCCCGAAGTCATCCTCAACCAACACCCGGACAGCGCCCCGCGCGTCCCTATGCCCCTCCGTCGTAATCCTAACTCCCACAGAATCCCCCCCCACCTTACATTCTGAGGGGCGCAGCCCCGAAGAATCAAAAGACGCCCCCCCCTTTCCCCGCAAAACCGGGAATCCAGCCCCCCCCTTGCATCACTAGGCGGATTTGGTGCGGCGTGCTGCGCGCCGTATACTTTGCCCCAACGCAAGCAAGAGCACACGCGGGGAGGTCGACCGGTGAGCGGACACGTGCGCCTGATCCTTTTCGCCCTGCTAGCCCTCCTCCTCGCCGCAGCAACCGCCTGCGGTGCCGCTGAAGAAGACGAGTCCTACGACGATTCCTACGCCGCGCCCGCCCCCACCCCCATGGCCATCACCGGCTCCGACGCCTCATTCACCACGAATGACGACCGCCAGGTCGACGCAACGGCCGGCGAGGACCCCCGCCGCGTCCGTCGACGCCGCTGCATCCAACACCGACCTCGCCTCCGGCTACCCCCCCCGTCTCCGCCCAAAACCGCCTCATCGTCCGCATCGTCGATATTGACCCTGGAGGTCGATGACGTCTCCGAGCGCATGGACGACGTTGCCGCCATCGCCGCCCGCCGCAGCGGCTGGGTCGTCGCCGAATCGCGCTACAGCAAAGCACGCCGGCAGCATCTCGATTCGCGTGCCCAGCGCCCAGCTCGACGCCGCCGTCCGTGACATCTCCGCCCTCGGCCTCGACGTTCCTCTCCCTCTCATCCACCAGCCAGGACGTGACCGAGGAGTACTTCGACCTGCAGGCGCGCATCGCCAATCTCAACGTCACCCGCGACGCCCTCCGCGAGCTGCTCAAGCGCGAAGGAGAGCTTGAGGACATCCTGAAAGTGCAGCAGGAAATCACCCGCATCAGCGAGGAGATCGAAGTCCTGGAGGGCCGCAAGCGCTACCTGGAGCAGACCTCCGCAACCTCCCTCATCAACGTCTCCCTCTCCCTCGTCGCGGCGGAAATGGCCGTCAACGCCGGGCCTGACCTGCAGGGCGTCGAATGGCGCAACCTCGTCTTCCGCGCCACCTTCACCCCCCCGGATGACATCGAAGACTTTGAGTATTGGTGGGACTTTGGCGATGGCGCGAACTCCGGCGTCCGCACCGGCACGGCCCAAACCGAAACGCCCGGAGAGCGCATCACCGAGACCGTCCGCCACGCCTACGAATCCGCCGACGAATCCCCCTACTTCGTCACGCTGACCCTGCGCGGCACGGGCGACGCGGGCGTCGTCGAAGCCGAGGACGCCATCAAGGTCATCGTCTCCCGCGTCCCCACCATCGTCGTCTCAACGGATTCCAGCGCCACGATCCGCGCGGGTGACGAGGTCACGCTGACCGGAACGTTCACCCGCCCGGTGGACGTGTCCAACCTCACCTATGAATGGAACTTCGGCGACGGTCTCGCCCCGCAGACGGGCAGCATCGACGACGGCCAAACGGAAGTCACCGTCACCCACGAATACTCCATCGACCGCTATGAGCCCTACGCCGCCCAGTTCATCATCAGGGGCGAAACGTCCTTCGGCGCCCCGGTGGAATCCTCCTCCACAGTGCAGGTGTACGTGGAGCCGGGCTCGGACTGGGTCATCGGATTCCTCGACATCCCCGAAACCGCCCGCGCCGCCACCCGCGTCCTCAGCGTCATCGGCCAGGCCCTCGTCGTCGCCCTCATCTGGGTAGTCCTGCTAAGCCCGGTATGGGGCGTAATCGCCGCCCTAATCTGGTTCCTCCGCCGCCGAACCCCAATCGGAACCCCCTCCCGCCCAGCTTCCTGGCAAGAAACCGCCGAAGAAAATACCGAACCGGAAGAACCTGCCCCGGAGCCGGAAGCCCCCAGCGTCGACAACGAGGACAAGAACAACGAATCGCCGCGTTAGCCCCCCCATTACATTCTGAGGGGCGCAGCCCCGAAGAATCCAAAAACGCCCCTAGCCGCCTAACCCCCCGATCCCCGTCGAAGCGCGCCCCCCTCCGTCATTCCCGCCCCCCCTCCGTCATTCCCGCGAAAGCGGGAATCTGAATCCCACAATGCCAACCAAACCCCGTACCGCCGCCCCCCCGGCCCACCCCAACCGTCATTCTGAGCGCAGCGAAGAATCCACCGACGCCCCCAGGACACCATTCGCCGGGTGCTCAGATCCCAAGTGTCGCCTCCGCGAGAACATCCAAAACACGAGGTAGCGTTGCTATGGGAGATACTACGACCAAGTTGAGGATGAAAATTCCGATATAGAACCAAGTTACAACAATAGACCAGATCATGACCTTTCGGGCTAACGCGCCCAAATCCGCAGGAAGAGTATAGGAGGAGATTGCCCCATCAACGTCAAGCTGCCAAGGAAGCGCGACGGATTGCCATGTGTGTCGCAGATCTTTGATAAGCATCCAATAGAGCCGACCGCCGACCAAAATGCTTATAAGAGCGGCGCCCAGATCAGGAGACGGATTGCTAAGACCGACCAAACTTAACGCATCAAAGGAAAACGCGATCACTATGTCGGTAACGAAAAAGACTAGCAACATAGTGAAAGCAAGAAAGGGCCCCAGGACAGCTAGCGAAAACAGTGTGTAATATGTCGGACGCAATAAGGTTTTTGCCTCCATTGAACCGTTAGCCACAAAGTAGACATATAGCCAGGGGATGAACATTCGAATGGAGGAGGATGCGCCCGCGGCCAGGCCTTTTTGAAAGCCGCCGGCCCGTGAGCGTAACAGCCAAGCAACAACAAGCGCACCGAAAGGCGCCCACAGAACCCCCAGTATCATCAGAAGGAGGGCTATGGCCAGGAAGAACAGCCCGGGTGCCAGCAAGTAGACGCCAATCATCTCCAGCCACGTCGTGACGCTGGAATACGTCATGCTCGGCTAGCCTCGCGCATGATAACGCTGATCCCCACCCCTCCCAGCGAAGTCCCGGCGATGATGCTCACCCCCTGCCCCCACTCAATAGCCGCAAGCATAGCCCCATATACACAAGGCAGCAACACGCCCCCCCCCATTACATTCTGAGGGGCGCAGCCCCGAAGAATCCAAAGCCCCAATTGTGCAACCAACCCCCGTAAGCGCCGCCCCCCTTTTCCAACGCGCGCGAGAATCCAGCCCCCCAGTGTAGCCGAGGCATTGGGAACGGGCGTCGCTGGGAGTGTCCATCACCCGAAGTCCGCAAGAAACAAGAAGAAGACGGCCGCCATGACCGCAAGCACAACAAGGCTCAAAACGCTAAGCGCGGCGGACAGTCTATATGGACTGAGCGATAGCAGCGACACGTCAAAAGAGATCCGTGCATCATTCGTCATGGCGTCCCCGTAGGCGCTCAGAGATTCTGACAAAGAACTCCTCCATGACCTGAAGAAAGCCCACGCCACGGCGGGGGCTATCAGAAGAGACAGTATCGCGATGATGCCGTCGGTGGAACCAACGGGATCAGCAAACAATGTGACGAGGCTGAAAAGTGTGACGCCAATCCAGAGAAAGGGAGGACCCAGGAACCACATCCCATGAATAACCCATTGTCGGGATGGACGCACAAATCCCGTGTTCAGCTCAATATATTCGTTCTGGTACATATGGACCCACGGCAAGAATGGCTGACTGATTACCCGCAGAAGCTGGTATGTCACGCCGATGCGTAGCGCGCCGTTGAACACCCCGAATCTGCTTTGCAGGAGGGAGAGTGGGATTAAGCCCAGCCCTAGCAGAGCCGACGCGATCAGAAGGAGATGGAAAGCAAATGACACGTACATGAGTGCCGCCGGAACCATCCACCACTCAAATCCATCCATTGCTATGTCTCCTTAATCCCCCCCCTTAATACATAATCAACTCGCGCGGCACCAGCGTTTCCGCGCGAGGATCGACCGCCAGCGCAAACACTTCCAGCGTCAGCGCCCCCAGCAGCAGAGGCGAATTATCGTCTCCGAACGCGACGTATGTAATCAGACTCTGGTCGCCAATCGTGGCGACGGCGTACCCGATGTCGCGCTCGATGCGCTGCCCGTTCGCGATCGTGAACTGCTGCCTGGCGACAGGCTCCACGCCGAGTTCTCGCAGCATCGGCGCAGGCAGCGTCGTCATGGACGCGCCCGTATCGACAAACGCGTCGATATCCATCCACCGCTCGCCATCGAGGTTCGCGATCCGCACCGGCCACGTAAACGTGCTCATCCCAACCGCCTCCCCACCCATTCTACCCCCCTCCGAGCCCCGTCGAAGCGTGCCCCACCTCCGTCATTCCCGCGCACGCGGGAATCTGAATCTCATAGTGCCAACCAAACCCCGTACCGCCGCCACACCCCCTCTTTTTTCCGCGAAAGCGGGAACCCAGATTCGCCCCCTGAGCCTGTCGAAGTCCCCCCCCCCCGCCCCTTGACCGTCGCCACACCTCATGGTAATCTCCCACCTACCACCCCTATCGCTTCGCCGGTAGGGTCGAGACCGTCCTCCGAGGCGGTCTCTGTCTTTATGGGGAGCGACCGAGTGATCACCAACGTCTACATCGACGGCTTCAACCTCTACTACCGCGCCCTCAAGGACACCCCGTTCAGGTGGCTCGACTTGCGGAAGCTCGCCGAGACCCTCTTTCCGCAGGACGACATCAACAAGGTCTCCTACTTCACCGCGCGGCTCGACCCGCGCCCCGGCAATCCCAATCAACCTCGGCGGCAGTTAGTGTACTTGAGGGCATTGGCCACACTGCCCGGATTCGAGACGCACTACGGCGTCTTCCGCTCCGGCGTCAAGCGACGCCCCCTGGCCGAGCCGGTCGCGGGGCTGCCTGCCAGCGTCCTGGTCAGGGACTCGGAGGAGAAGGGCTCGGACGTAAACCTCGCGACCCGTCTGCTGGTTGACGGCTTCAACGGGGAGTACGAACAGGCAATAGTCGTGTCCAACGACGCCGACTTCGCCGGGGCGATGCAATACGTGCGAGATGACTTGGGCCTGCGCGTAACCCTGGTCAACCCCGACACCCGCAACACCAGCCCCCGCCGGCTGACCGACGCAGCCACCTACGTCAAGCGACTCTGGAAAAGCCACCTGCGCCAAAGCCTGCTCCCCGACACCCTAACGGACAACGTCGGAACCATCACCAAACCGGAAGGTTGGTAACCCCAACAAGAATCCCCCCCCCCATCACCGAAAAGGCGCAACAGCAAGCGTAACAGCAATAGCCACTTGGATGACGGCGAAGATCAGCCACACGAGGCTGAAAACGATCCCCCCGCCGAATAGCATCGCCACCCCCCACGCAAACACCGCCGAACCCCCCGCCACAAAGCGCAATGACCGCGCCCGGCTCCGGTTCGCCGCCACGTGAACCGCCTGCCCGATCAGAAATCCCGCCACTGCCCACATGATCAAGCTGAAAAACCCGCCAAAGACCCCCGAAAGAACCGTGATCGCAATGGCCAGCAGCAGCCCCGCCCCCAGCCCCGCCCCAACCGCCGCCGCCAGCCGCGAACCCGCCACCTGCGCGATGGGATTCCGCTCCCACGTCACGCATGACGGGCAGATATGCCCCACCGCCGCCTGCACCATGCACTCCGGGCAGATCGGATCGTCGCACCGCGCGCACCGCAGCCCGGTCTCCCGGTCGCGGTGCCGCAGGCAGTAAACGGGTTCAAACGCCGCTGTCATTGGCTCACAAGGCTTTCCACAAGGCAGTCACACGCCAGTGTACCCAAAGTGCGGCGTCCGGAGAGCCGTCGCGCCAAAGTGTCGCAGACTCATTGGCGATTGGGACTAGAATAGGGTAGGGCAGAGCGGCGGCCACACAGGAGGGCGTATGGAACTCGGAATGATCGGCCTCGGGCGCATGGGCGGCAACATGACCAGGCGGCTCCTCCAAAAGGGGCATCGCGTCGTCGTCTTCGACTTCAGCCAGGAGGCCGTCGCCGCCGCCGCAGACGCGGGCGCCGTCCCCTCAACCTCCCTCGAAAACCTCGTCTCCCAACTCGCCGCCCCCCGCGCCGTCTGGGTCATGGTCCCCGCCGGCGACCCGACGGAGCAGACGATCAACGCCGTCCTCGACCTGCTCAGCCCCGGCGACGCCATCATCGACGGCGGCAACTCCAACTACCACGAAACCCAGCGCCGCGCCGCCGCCGTCGCCGGAAAGGGCGTCGCCATGCTCGATTGCGGCACCAGCGGCGGCATCTGGGGCCTCACGGAGGGCTACAGCCTCATGGTCGGCGGCGACGCCGGCGCCTACAAACGCCTAGAGCCCATATTCCAGGCGCTCGCCCCCTCCGAAACGCAGGGCGTCGGCCACGTCGGCCCCGCCGGCTCCGGCCACTACGTCAAGATGATCCACAACGGCATCGAATATGCCATGATGCAGGCGTTCGCGGAGGGCTTTGAAATCCTCAAGGCCAAGGAGGAGTTCGACCTCGACCTCCACGCCGTCGGCCAAATCTGGCAGCACGGCAGCGTCGTCCGCTCATGGCTCCTCGATCTCGCCGTCTCCGCCCTCGAAAAAGACCCCGGCCTCGATGAAATCATGGGACACGTCTCCGATTCCGGCGAGGGGCGCTGGACGATACAGGAGGCCATAGACCTCGATGTGCCCGCCCACGTCATCACAACATCCCTCTTCACCCGGTTCCGCTCCCGCATGAGCAACACCTTTGCCGACCGCATGTTGGCCGCCCTCCGCAATGAGTTCGGCGGACACGCCGTCGTGAGGTCCGATTCCTGATGACCATGTACGCCCCGGCCTCCCCGGACCACCCCGCCGCCACCGACGACCCCATCACCACCATCGTCATCGCCGGCGCAACGGGTGACCTCGCCCAGCGCAAGCTCCTCCCCGCCCTCTACCACCTCTGGATCAAGGGCAGGCTCGCCCCAAACGTCCCCATCGTCGGCTTCTCCCGCGCCATCATGTCCACCGATGAGTTCCGCGAGTTCATGTGGCGCGGCATCCAGGAAATCGGCGGCATCGAGACCAACCGCGACAGCTGGGAAGCATTCGCCCCCCGCCTCAGCTACTTTGGCGGCGATCTCGCCAGCGCGGATGACGTCGGCGTCCTGGCGCGCTATCTGGACGAACTCGAAGACGGCGACCCGGGCGCGAACCGCCTCTTCTACCTCTCCATCACCCCCTCCATCTTTGAGGCCGCCGTCTCAAGCCTCAACGCCTGCGGCCTCGTCGAAGAGACCCCGGATACCGGCTGGCGCCGCGTCGTCGTCGAAAAACCCTTTGGCCGCGATCTCGCAACCGCCAACGCCCTGAATCGAACCATCCACCGCGTCTTCCGCGAGGAGCAGGTCTACCGCATCGACCACTACCTCGGCAAGGAAACCGTCCAAAACCTCCTCGTCCTCAGATTCGCCAACGCCATCTTTGAGCCGATCTGGAACCGCAACTACGTGGACAACGTCCAGATCACCGTCGCCGAATCCGTGGACGTCGGCGAGCGGGCAGGGTACTACGACCAGTTCGGCGTCGTGCGGGACATGATCCAGAATCACCTCCTCCAGGTGCTCGCCCTTGTAACCATGGAGCCGCCCGTCACCCTCGAAGCCGACTCACTCCGCAACAAGAAGGTGGAGGCCCTCCGCGCCATCCGCCCCTGGACGGCCACGGAGGCCGCGCGCAACGCCGTCCGCGCCCAGTACGTCGGCTACCGTGACGCCCACGGCGTCGATCCCCATTCCGCAACCCCCACCTACGCCGCCATGCGTCTCTACCTGGACAACTGGCGGTGGCAGGGCGTGCCCTTCTACCTCCGCTCCGGCAAGTCCATGGCCCGCAAGTGCTCGGAGATTGCCATTGAGTTCCGCGCCCCCCCGCACCGCATCTTCCCCGCCAACCCCATGTGGGGCCCCCTGGCCAACGTCCTCACGCTCCGCCTCCAGCCGGATGAGGGCGTCCACCTCCGCTTCGCCGCCAAGCTCCCTGACCAGGGCATGGCCGTCCGCCCCGTGGACATGGACTTCTTCTACGGCACGGAGTTCGGCACCGAGGAGCTGCCGGAGGCATATGAGCGCCTGCTGAGCGATGCCCTTGACGGCGACGCCTCCCTCTTCATCCGCAGCGACCACATCGAAGAGGCGTGGAAGATCGTCGATCCGCTCTTGGAGGCATGGGAAGACTCCATATCTCACCCCGTTCAATGGTATGAGCCCGGCTCATGGGGGCCGGAAACCGCCGACGCGCTCCTCTCCCAGGATGGGCGGTCGTGGGCGCCCGTCGGTGATCGGCATGAACGCATCGATGACTGAGACGGAAATCGCCATCCTGCCGGACGCGGACGCCGTCGCGCGGACGGTCGCCGGCATCGTCGCCGCAATGTCCAATGCGGCGGACGGCGCGTTCTCCATTGCCCTTGCCGGCGGAGAGACGCCCCGCCTCCTCTATGAAACCCTTGCCCAGGAACCCTACAAGTCCGGCATCGACTGGGCAAAGTGGGACGTATGGTGGGGCGATGAGCGCTGCGTCCCCCCCACCGATGAGATGAGTAACTACGGCCTGGCCGCTGAGACCCTGCTGGACAAGGTCCCGATTCCCGCCGAACGCATCCACCGCATCCACGGAGAGGCAGGCTCGCAGGCCGCCGCCCTCTCCTACGAAAACGACATACGCGAGCGCTATCACGCCGAAATGCCGCAGTTCGACCTGGTCCTGCTCGGCATGGGCGAAGACGGCCACACAGCCGCCCTCTTCCCCGGCACCCACGCCCTCCAGGAAACCCGCCTTGCCGCTGTCCCTGGCGCCGCCCCCACCCCCCCGCATGACCGCGTAACCCTGTCCCTCCCTGCCATCAACGCCGCCCGCCGCGTCGTCTTCATCGTCGTCGGACGCGAAAAAGCCCACGCCCTCCGCGCGGTGCTCGCCGCAGACGAGGAGGACGCCCAGCAGCCCCCCGCCGCCCTCGTCCGCCCCAAAAGCGGCGCGGCGCAATTCGTCGTCGATGAGGACGCAGCGCGTATAGTCCTGACATGACACTCAACGCACACGGCTACAAGAACATCGGCGATTACGGCCTCATTGGAGACCGCCACTCCGCCGCGCTCGTCGGCATCGACGGCTCCATTGATTGGTGCGCTTTCCCCCGTTTCGACTCCGCGAGCGTCTTCGCCGCCATCCTCGACAGTGAAAAGGGAGGCCGCTTTGCCGTCACGCCGTCCGAACTCTACACCGGCGGCCAGCGCTACCTGAAAGACTCCAACGTCCTGGAAACGCAGTTCGTCACGCGCGATGGCGCATGTACGCTGACCGACTTCATGCCGTTCTTCCGCCGCCCGGACCGTTCATGGGTCGCGCACGGCTGTATCATCCGCGTGTTGCGCTGTACGTCCGGCACAATCCCCATGCGTATCGCCTATGAGCCCCGCCCGGACTACGGCCGCTCGTCAGAAACCCTGTGGGAGCGCAACGGCACGCTCGTCATCAGGGACGATGACTATGAGCTGATCCTCGAAACCACCCTGCCCCTGCAAATCAACGAATCCGGCGATGGCGCCTACGCGGAAGTCCTGCTCTCTGAGGGCATGGAAGCCGTGTTCGTCGTGCGCCACGTGTTGGAGGGCCACGAGGAGGCCATCCCCTCCGCCCTCGCCTCCTCCATTCCCCACGAACTCCTTGAACTCACCGACGCCTACTGGCGCAACCTCTCCATGAGCGTCAACTACACCGGCCCCTACCGCGATGTCGTCGTCCGCTCCTATCTCGTCCTCCACCTGCTCGTCTACGTCCCCACCGGCGCAATCGTCGCCGCCCCCACCACGTCCCTCCCGGAATGGATCGGCGGCAGCCGCAACTGGGACTACCGCTTTACGTGGCTCCGCGATGCCGCGTTCACCATCGATGCCCTCATGCACCTTGGCCACACGGAGGAGGCCGTCGAGTTCTTCGAATGGCTCGCGCAGGCGTGCGGCCTCAGCGACGATTCGCTCGAATGGGAATGGCATGGCCCTGAGGAGCATCTCCACATCCTCTACCGCATCGACGGTGAAACCGATCCGACGGAAGAGGAAATCCCCAACCTCGAGGGCTACCGCAGCTCCGGCCCCGTCCGCATCGGCAACGGCGCATACGACCAGGTCCAGCAGGATGTCTACGGCGAACTGCTGGCCAGCGCCCACCTGCTTGCCAGCCACGGCGAGGAGGTGACGGCGGCGCACTGGGATGTCGTCAAGACGCTCGCCAACCTCGCCGCGCAGGAATGGCGCGACCCGGACAGCGGCATCTGGGAGGTGCGCGGAGGGCCGTTCCATTTCGTCACGTCGAACGCCCTCTGCTGGGTTGCCCTTGACCGCGCCATCAAGCTTGGCGAAATGTACATGCCCGACGACCCGGACCTTGCCCACTGGCGCGAGGAAGCCGAGACCATCAAGCGCGATGTCCTGGACAAGGGCTGGAGCGAGGATAAGAAGGCGTTCATCCAGCACTACGAATCCGACGCCATGGACGCCGCCACCCTCCTCCTCCCCCTGCTCGGCTTCATCGACTTCGATGACCCGCGCTTCATCTCAACCCTTGAGCGAATCGAAATGGAACTCCGCGACGGCCCCTTCGTCAAACGCTACCGCACGGATGAGACGGACGATGGCGTCTTCGGCCCGGAGGGCGCCTTCACGTTGTGCAGCTTCTGGCTCGTGCAGGTGCTCAACCGCGTCGGCCGTCGCGCCGAAGCGACGCGCATGTTCACCGAACTCCTAACCTACGCCAACCACCTCGGCCTCTTCGCAGAAATGATCGACCCGCGCAGCGGCCTCGCCCTCGGCAACTTCCCCCAGGCCTTCACCCACATAGGCCTAATCCTGGCCGCCCTGGAATGCACCCCCCAAAACAACACCCCGGAATAGCGCAACCGCCGAAGGCTGCGTGCGCCCACAGCATCGCTATACCAAGATCGGCAGGCAACCACTAAATCGCTATACTGGCAACATGCGTACAACAATAACCATCGACGACGATGTCCTGGAAGCCGCCCGCTCTCTTGCCGAGCAAAACGGCTGCACCCTGGGCAAAGCCGTCTCAGAACTAGCCCGCAAAGGCGCAAACGGAGACACAATGCCCCTCTTCGACCCCAACAGCGACCGTCCTAGGTTCTACGTCCCGCCAGGCGCGCGTACAATCACCGATGAAGACGTCAAGCGAGCCCTCGAAGATGTCCCGCTGGATGAGCCTCCGGCTCGGCCAGGATTCAAACCGCCGCATACGAAGACCATAACGATGGAAGAGGTAAAGCGCGCCCTGGAAGAGTTACCATAATCCCCCCCCTAACCCTCACATCCCCCCCCGCGCCAAAACAATCCCCATCACCCCCACGTACAGCCCGATAAGCACAACCCCCTCCACCCGCACGATCCGCCGGCTAGTCCACGCCACCACGAAAAGCGCCCCCGTCGCCGCCGCCAAAACCGGTATCTCGAAGAAGTACAACTCGCGAGAGATCGGCAGCGTCGAAACCGCCGCCGTCAGCCCCAGCACCCCCAGCAAATTGAAGATGTTGGAACCCACCACGTTGGCAACCGCAATCTCCCGCTCCCCCCGGTAAGCCGCCACCGCCGTCGTCACGATCTCCGGCAGGCTCGTCCCGATCGCGATAACCGTCAGCCCAATCGCCACCTCGCTAAGCCCAACCCGCCCCGCTATGCCCGTCGCCCCATGCACCGTCAACTCAGAACCCAGCGCCAGCGCCCCGATCCCCCCAAGCAAAAAGACAACTTCGCGCGCAATGCCCGCCCTGCCCAGCGGCTCGCGGTCCCGCGTGAACTCCTCCCCCCCGTGAGGCACCTCCCGCTCGCGGTGCCGCGCCAGGGACAGGCCCACAAACGCGATGAGCCCCAAAAACAGCGCCGCCCCCATAACGTGCCCGATCACCCCCGTCAGCCCCGCCACGATGACGGCGACCGTGATGACCCCCAGCGCCGGCATCTCCCACCGCAAAAGGCTCGGATGCACGTCCATCGGCCGCACCAGCGCCGCGATCCCCAGCACCAGAAAGATGTTCGTGATATTCGACCCGAACACGTTCCCCACCGCCAGCCCGCCCGACCCCTCCAGCGCCGCCGCCATGCTCACCGACAACTCCGGCGACGACGTGCCCAGCGCCACAACCGTCGCCCCCACGATCAGCGGCGAGATGCCGAACGCCAAGGACAGCCGCGCCGCCGCCTTGACCAGCAGCCACCCCCCGGCCAGCAGCACAACAAGCCCCGCCCCCGTCACCCCCAGCTCGACAATCAGCGTCGTCATTCCGTCCGCCCGTCCCCCGCCCCCGCCCGCGCCCGCTGCCGCGCCTCGCTATGGATCGCAAGGTACGCCCCCAGCAGCAACAGCGCCCCGCCCGGCACAACCGTCCACGCCGGAACCTCCCCAAGCACGGGAATCGCCGCCGCCGCCGCGATAACCGGCTCAGCCCGCACCGCCAGCGTGATGTTCACCGCCGGCCAATATCCCAGCGCCCAATTGATCAGCGAATGCCCGATCACCTGCGGCACAAGCGCCGCCACCGCCATCCAGAAATACGACTCAGCCGGTAGCCCCACCATCTGCTGCCCGCTCGCGATAGCCCCCGCCAGCAAAGCCACAGCCGCCGCCGCGTACACGATGGCGATATACGGCAGCGTTGGGATGCTCCCCCGAACCCGCCGCCCCACCAGCAGGTAGCCCGCGACCGCCGCCGCCCCCGCAAGCGCCAGCGCATCCCCGTACAGGTGCCGCTCCCCCTCCGCCCAGTCCCCCGCCGCGATCACCACCCCGCCCCCAATGCTCACGATGACCGCCAGCGCAGTCAGCCACCCCAGCCGGTCCGACAGGTAGAAATGCCCCGCCACCGCCACGAACACCGGCGTCGTCGTCACGAACAGCACGGAACTAGCCACCGACGTATGCGACAGCGACGTGATCCACAGCGCGAAGTGCGCCGCGAGGAACAGCCCGGAGCCGATGAGCAGCAGCAGATCGGCCCGCCGCACCGCCCGGAACTGCCCGCGAACGGCCAGCGACGCCGCCCCCACGATGATCGCGGCAATCCCCATGCGGTACGCCGCCACCGTCAAAGGCGGCGCGTCCGCCAACCGGATAAAGATCGCCGCCAAAGACATGCAAAGCACCCCAACCCCAACCCCAACAAAAACCCGCACTCGCCCCCCTCCGTCATTCCCGCGAAAGCGGGAATCTCAATCTCATTGAGCAGTTCCGCCCCGCCGCGCTATCATCGTAAGGCAGGCACAACACCAGAAAGCGAGTCACCCATGAAGAAGTACCACATCAGCAAGGCCGAAGCCCTCGCCCTCATGATCGGCCCCATCCTCGCCCTCAGCTTCTTCCTGCTCGAGCCCGGCGGCGTCCTCATCGACCCCGTAGAGTCGACCGATCACATGGGCAAAATCACCGTCGTCGCCGAGAACAGCGCCCTGGCCCACGTCGTCGCGCTGGTCATCCCATTCGGCCTCGTGCTGACCCTCTACGGATTCGCCGGACTCTACAGGGTGTTTGAAAAGGACGATGTCATTGACGGCATCGCGCGCCTCGGCAGCGCCACCCTCATCATCGGCGGCGTCGGATGGATCATGGCGCAAGGCCTCACGCACGTCATAGCGAATACGGACCTGGGCTCGCAAACGGAGGTTGACGCCGCGCTCGCCCTCAATGCCGTCGACTCCGGCGTCAGCCTCATCTCCGGCCTGGCCGTCTCGATCGGCCTCTTCGCCTTCAGCCTGGGCGTCGCGATGGAAGAGCGCCCCGGCAGGCACAGGATTCTCGCCCTGGTGGTCACCGTCGTCTCGGTCGTCTCCGTCATCGCGCTCATCATCGGCTACACGCAAGCCGACCAGACCATGGTCGCCATCGGCCGCGCCTGCTACTTCCCCTGGGTCATCTGGATGGTCATCCTCGGCGCCCGCCTCCTAAACCCGGACAGCCGCCGCGCCCCCCAACCCCGCTAACCGCCGATGCAGCGATAATCAGCCGATGTAGCGGTAATCACAGGAGGAAACAAAACCCATGCCAGAAATGCAAGCCCCGCAACAAATCACCCCCCAGAGCATCGACGACTACCTTGACGTCATGAGCAAAGCCGTCTTCCAGTCCGGCATCTCGTGGCGCGTCGTCGAAAGCAAGTGGTCCGGCACAAGGGAGGCCTTCCACAACTTCGATGCAGAGCGCGTCGCCGATATGACCCCCGATGACGTCGACGCGCTCGCCGCGGACACAAGAATCATCCGCAACCGCAGAAAAATCGAGGCTATCATAACCAACGCCGGCCGAATGCTAGACCTCGAAAAAGAGCACGGCTCCTTCCAAACCTACCTACGCTCAAAGGAGGGCTACCCCGAGCTGGTCAAAGACCTAAGAAAAAACTTCAAATTCCTGGGCGACACAGGCGCCTACTACTTCCTCTACGTAGTAGGAGAAAAAGTCCCCCCCCACGAACAAGTGATGGGCACCCGCTAACCCATCTTGCGGCGTGGCCCCCCGCTCACCCTGAGCCTGTCGAAGGGCCGCCCCCCTCCGTCATTCCGGCGAAGGCCGGAATCCATCCGGTCCCCAGCTCCATGTACATGGCGGGCACAGCGACGATTCTGCTCGTGTGGGGAGCAATCATCTCGCTGGGCTATTTCGCGGAGTACTCGTTCACCACGTTCCTTGAAGACGCGGTCGCCGACAGGCCGTGGGTCCGGGCGCCGCTATGGTTCGGACTGGTCGGGGTGGGCATGGTGGCCAGCGCGCTCATCGGGAGTCGGGCCGGCCAAAAAACCGGCGCCACAGGCTGGGCAATCATCCGCCGGAGCGACGTCCTGTGACGACCAACGAACCCCTCGATCTTGACGAGACAATCCACCAACCGACGCGCCTGCGGATCATGACCCTGCTGGCCGCGCAGACGGCGGATGCCCGCGTCGCCTACGCCTTCGTCCAGAAAGAACTGGGCCTCACCGGCGGCAACCTGACGGCCCACCTCCGCAAGCTGGAGGACGCAGATTACATCGCCATGTCCGAGGAGTTCATCGAAGCCAAACCCCGCACCTGGATCGAAGCGACAAACACCGGCCGCCAGGCCTACGCCCTCTACCTCAAAACCCTCCGCCAAACCCTAAACCTCAAATAAGCCCCACCCCACCCATGTCATTCTGAGCGCAGCGAAGAATCTAAAGCCCCCCCCGCCCCCGTCAAACCAACGGATCTCGCGTCCGAAGCTCAGGAAAAAGCCTGAAGTCCCGATCCCGCGTGAGCAAAACCTCCACCCCATGCACAACGCAATCAGTCCACCAGCAGGTTCGTATCAACAGCTATCAACTGCGATCCGATTCCCGGTAGCGCTCAGCTTCGTCGTAGATGATGTCGCGCAGCTCCTCCCAGGAGTACTTATCCAGCGGGTATTCCGCGTCAGGATCCCCGACACTCATATCCGGCAGGCGGTATGTATTCTTGACCGGCTCATCCTGGATTTCAAGCGTCGTCTTCATCGCCCCATACTACCCACACCCGCCCACCCACACAAGCCACACAGCCTCTCAGCCCCCCACGCCACCCCCGTCCAATTGCAACCCTACACCCCGTCCAATTGCAAGGTTAGGCAGCGTCCGATTGCAACCTTAACCATCGGCAAATTGCAAGGTTCCAGTGCGGCAGATTGCAACCTTCATCCCCGGCAAATTGCAAGGTTGGCGTGACGGACATGAGCAGAGGCGGACGAAAAACTGGTAGCGCGTACGGGATTCGAACCCGTGATCTCCGCCTTGAGAGGGCGGTGTCCTTGGCCACTAGACGAACCCGCCACGCCCCGCCTCAAGATCAATCCCCCCGAGGTGCCAAGCTAAGGACAAGCCCACCGGATGTGACAAGTTGAGAGGTCATGGGCGTTGCAAGTACGAGCCTGTGACCCTGCTACTCATCTAGGTCGATATCTTGGAGGGTAATGCGCTGATCCTTCTTTAGCCCCTTGACAATCACTTTCGAATCCCACATTGGGCGAACTATGTCGTTCATCATGCCCTCGGGCACCGTCACCTTTCTGACCCTCCCCTTATCGTTGACAATCTTGATTACGTTAGCGTTGGTGCCAGTGGCATCTGCAAATCGGAGCGTTCCCCGAACCTCCACATCCTTTCCGGGACTATCGTCTTCCCATGCCTGCTCTATTGCTGGAGGCAAGGGGATATCCATCGCCGGCTTGGTAAAGGATACTTCCCGGGCCATGCCGCCTCTTTGAACTGTAAAGCCTACTTGGCGGACTCGATCGCCATCTGGCGCCAGCTTCTTGGCTAAACCCAGAAAGTTCCTCAAATAGGGCAATTCCGGGATGCGCTGCTCCAAGGTGTCAATACTGGAACGATTGACCGACTCCAAAAGGTTCATGAATTCGTCAACAACAACCTCTACCTCGACCGGAAAAGCCTGTTGTCCCGAGGGACGCCCAACTTTCAAGGTGACTGCAAAGCTCGCCGCCCTAGGTGCCGAAATGAGCACCGGGAAATCCTCCCGTACATCCTTTCGCGGGTTGCCCTCAATGAAGGGCCTTTTTCGTTGCCACTCAACGATCCTCCCGATGAGTCGGGAAGTGTTTTCGATTCTGCCGATCAGTTCGTCTGACGTGACAAAACCATGCCCCACACCGTTCCCCGACAAACTCAACTGCAACTCGTCCTGCCCCAACTGAACCCCTCTCAATGCGAGGTGCCGCTGAAAGTTTACCTGTGCAATCAAGTCACGCAATTCCTCCGCAATTTCGTGCGGAGGTTCTTGAGCCAGGGCCTCCGCTGCAATCCGCTCAGCCAGGCGATACTCCTCGCATTGGAGCGCGAGGTACCCCGCGCTTCGGTGAAGAATGGAATAGGTCGGCTCGATGGGCTCCTGCAACTCCTCGATCGCAGACATTTCGAGCCGCAAGGCTTGCCTGGCCAACTCGGTAGCCCCTGCGGTGTTCCCCTGTAGGCGTTGAACCATGGCCGATTCCGCCAGATCCATGGCCTTGCTGTGAAGATCATTGGTGTTGCTCATGACTTCTGCACCTTACCACGCGGGCTACCAAACTCTATCACGACGACGAAAACGGGGAGCGATCCGCTCGAAGGTTGCGTTTGCCGTAGCTTCTCCCGTACCCGCCTGTCTATGGCCCGTACAACGTCGTCGGCAGTCCCTTCAGCGCTGAGGATGCCGGACACCTCCAATCGTGCCCTGTTCTGGAATGGGGGGGCGTCTTCGTCGTACCCCAACCAATAGTCGATTCCGGTTCCTTTGACAGCGCGCTCAATGACCGTGTAGTCGGTAGCATCCTTGATCAGCATCATGGCGATAGCGATGGCGCCGAATTCGGTCGCTTCTTGGTGATCCGCCCAGGCTCTGCGTGCCTGGTCGCCAGCGGGCGGCCAAGCCAGAGGGTACGAGCCGGCGATTTGGCCGTCAATCCTGAGATGAGTCCCTTGGTCGTGGCCTTGTAGTTCCAGACACACCGCCGCTGCCTGGGCGAACGCGCTGCCCAACTCCGGTGTGACACCAGGAAGCCCGCCGCCCAGTTCATTCAAGTCGAGCATCTGTTGGTTCTCGTGGCTGTTTGAGTCGCGACGTTCCGACAAGGACGCCCTAGCCATCTTACAGTGATCGTGATGATCGTTACAGGAGCTATGCGTCAACTGCTGTCGCCCAAGGAACCCTGGAGCGCCGGATAGGCCCAAGAGCGTTCATTCTGCCGGTGAGCAACTGGTAGCGCGTACGGGATTCGAACCCGTGATCTCCGCCTTGAGAGGGCGGTGTCCTTGGCCACTAGACGAACGCGCCACAAAAACCAACGTACCCACAGTCTACCCCCCGCCCGCCCCAATCGCCAATCACCGCCCTGCCCCCCCCCCACATCACACCACACCCGCCGCCCCCCGCACCTTCTCCATCAACGCCTCCGCCGGCGTCGAAACCGCCCGCCCCCGCAGCGTGATCAACCCCGCCTGGTCAACAGGCATCATGTGCCCCAGGTGCACGATCCCCAGCGTCTCCTCGTCCCCCGCCTCCGCCACCACGCGCGGAATCACCGAAATCCCGTACCCGTCCCCCACGTACCGCTTGATCAAATCCAGCGAATCCGCCTCCATGATGATGTCGAAATCCAGCCCCTTCCGCCGAAACTCCGCCTCCACCGCAGACCGCGTATACGTCCCCGGCCCCATCGTGATCAGCGGATACGGCGCAATCTGCTCGAACGACGTCAACGGCAGCTCCCCCAGCAGCGGATGACCCAGCGGCGTGATCAACAGCCGCTCATACGGAAACAGCGGACGGAACTCCAGCGCCGGGTCCGGGTCCACACCCGGCACGATGCCGAAATCCACCTCCCCCTGCGACACCATCTCGATCACCTCCGACCGCAGCCGCGACCGCAGCCGCAGGTGAACCGCCGGATGATCGTCGCGAAAATCCTCCACCGCCCCCAGCAGGAAATGCGACATCAGGTTCGCCGTCGCCGCCACCGTCACCGGCCCCTCCGACTGCGCCTGCTGCGTGCTCGTCGCCAGCCCCTCGATTCCCTCGACGAGCGGCAGCGCCAGCTCAAGCAGCTTCTCCCCCGCCAGCGTCAGCCGGATGGGACGACGAATCCGATCGAACAGCGGCGTCCCAAGCTCCCGCTCCAGCTTGCGGACATGCGTCGATATCGTCGGCTGCCCCACGTCCAGCAATTCCGCCGCCCGCGAAAAGCTGCGCAGGCGCGCCGCGACGGAGAAGCTGCGTAGCTCCCGAACGTCCATCAGACCTCCTCTCTCCACGACAGCCCCATTGTAGCATCACGAAAACAAATACTAACTATCGCTGAATATCCCTTGATGCAATGCTGAGCCGCTGTCACGATGGATACAGACGAAAACAGGAAACAGCGAACACCCTAATAGGAGGGAGGCCACAAATGACCCAGACCAACCAGCCGACCCGGCCCGTACAGACCACCGGCCTCATTCGCGAGACCGCAACCGGCAAGGTTGCGACCGAGGCCAGGGCAGACGTAGAGCGCATCGTCGCGCTAAACGCCAACCTACTCGCAGCGGCCTAAACGCCGCCCCAAAACCGAAATCCCACCACCACACACCTCCTCCCCGGGAGAAGCTCCGCGCCCCAAGCGGAGCTTCTTTCTTTTTGGAGGCCATCCCGTCATGGCGGCCATTCCGTCATGAAAGCCATTCCGTCATTCCGGCGAAGGCCGGAATCCACCCCCCCCCATCCGCCCCCCCGTCCGTCATTCCCCATCTTCATTCCGTCATTCCGGCGAAGGCCGGAATCCATCGGGTGCCCCTCCCTCCATCATTCCCGCCCTTCATTCGTCGTTCCCCCGAACGCGGGAACCCACCGCCCCCCCACTCAACAAAACCTCCCCCTGCTCCCCCGTCCCCATATCCCTCAACGCCCCCATCCCCCGCGCCACCTCATCATCCCCGATGATCAACGCATACCGCGCCTTCGCCGCCCCCGCCGCCCGCAGCTGCGCCCGCAAACTCCGCCTCCCCGTCGACATCGACACGCTCACACCCTCGCGACGCAGCTCCCCCGCCAGCCGCAGCGCGTGAACGTGCGCCGCATCCCCCAGGTACACGATGTACAGATCAGGCCGAGGCGTCAGCCCCGACGGGGGCGTCAAACCCGCCTCCCGCAAGTTCATGATGATCCGCTCGATGCCGGACCCAAACCCCACGCCCGGCGTCGGCGGCCCCCCCAGCTGCTCGATCAGCCCGTCGTAGCGCCCCCCTGCCCCCAGCGCCGTCTGCGACCCCTCGACAGCCGGATGAATCTCGAAAACCGTCCGCGTGTAATAGTCCAGCCCGCGCACCAGCCGCGGCGTCACCTCATACGGAATCCCCCACAACTCCAGCAGCTCGCGCACCCGCGCAAAATGCTCCGCGCAATCCCCGCACAGCCCCTCCGCCGGCGTCGGCGCGCCCGCCATCACCGGCTGGCACCGCTCCTCCTTGCAGTCCAGCAGCCGCAGCGCGTTCTTCTCGAACCGCGTGTGGCAGTCCGCGCACGTGTCGTCCAGCCGCGTCGAATAGTACTCCCGGAGCGACGCAAGGAACTCCCGCCGGCAGCAATCACCGTCGCCGATGGAGTTCACGTGCAGCGTCAACCCCGTCAGCCCCAGCTCCTGGAAAAAACTCCACAGCACGTGGATGACCTCCGCGTCGATCTCCGGACTCGCGTCCCCGATGGCCTCCACCCCAAACTGGTGATGCTGGCGCAGACGCCCCGACTGTGGCCGCTCATACCGAAAAATCGGCGTGATATAGAACGCGCGCACAGGCTGGGGCAGGGTATGCATCCCGTGCTGGATGTACGCCCGGCACACCGGCGCCGTCCCCTCCGGCCGCAGCGTCAGCAGATCGTCGCCCCGGTCCGTGAACGTGTACATCTCCTTCTCGACGATGTCCGTCCCCTCGCCCACCGTCCGCGCGAACAGCGCCGTCTCCTCGAACACAGGCGTATCGATCCGACGGAACCCGAACCGCTGCGCGACGTCCTGCGCCGTCGACCGCACCCAGTCCCAATACGGCTGATCGTCCGGCAGCGCGTCGTTCGTGCCCCGAACCGTCTGGAACCGACGCCGATCAGTCTCACCCGCCATCACATTGCCCATTGGCGGAATGTGCCAGTCACCGCCAATAAAAACCAAACCACACTGTGCCTCACAATACAGGCCGATGATTAAAATCAAACGCCGGCGATTTGGTAGCCGCCGTCGATCGGCAGCACGTGGCCTGTGATCCCGCTCGACAGATCGCTCAGCAGGAACAGCGCCGCCTTGGCTACTTCGTCGTGCGTGATATTGCGCTGCAACGGCGACCGTTCCGCCTGGATGCGCTTCATATCAACGTACCCGTGGATAGCCCGCGACGACAGCGTATCGAGCGGCCCCGGCGAAAGCGCGTTCACGCGGATGCCGCGCGGCCCCAGCTCATACGCCAGCTGCCGCACCTCGTTCTCCAAAGCCGCCTTCGCCGTCCCCATGATGTTGTACCCGGGGAACACGCGGTCCGACGCCGAGAACGTCAGCGTCACGATGGACGAACCCTCCGGCATCAACGGCGCGGCATACCGCGCGACGGGTATCAACGAATAAGCGCTAACCTCCAGCGCGATGCGGAACCCGTCGCGCCCCGTCTTCGAAAAATCCCCCCCCAAATCATCCCGATTAGCAAAGGCAATGCTATGAACCAAAAAATCAACCGAAGCCCCCGCCGCCGCAATCTGCGAAAACGCCCCCTCAACATTCTCATCCGCAGAAACATCGCACTCGATCAACGTAACAGACCCCGCCCCCGCCGCACCTCCGTCATTCCCGCCCTCGGACGACTGCGCCCCTCCTCCGTCACTGGAGCCGGTCCCCTCTCCGTCGGCTGGTCCCGTCCCCTCCCCTCCGTCGGAGCCCGCGCCCCCTCCGTCATTCCCGCGAAGGCGGGAATCCACCAGCTTCCGTATCCCCTCGCCGAGCCGCTCGTTCTGATACGTCAAATAAAGGTTAGCCCCCGCCGAATGCAGCGCCTGAGCAATATGCCAGGCGATGCTCCGGTGATTAGCCACCCCCAGCACCACAGCATTCTTCCCACCAAGCTCAATCGAATACATAGCCCCCCCATTGTAGCGCGTGAACCCGTCCCCCGCCGCCCCCACCTCGGTCATTCTGGCGTAGGCCAGAATCCATCCCGTGGCCCGTAGGGTCACAACCCCCGTCTCGGTGTAAAATCAACCCATGGGCATGTTCAACGTCCCGATAAAGATCTCAAACCCGAGCGGCGGTGACGAGGCGGAATTCCACGCCCTCGTCGACACCGGCGCATTCCTCACGATGGCCCCCGAGCCCGCGTTGCGCCGCCTCGGACTAACCCCAAACAGGACAGTAGAATTCGAGCTTGCCGACGGCAGCATAGTAGCCCACGGCGTAGGCGAAGCAAGGGCCGCCATCAACGGCGACAGCGTTACAACACAGATCGTCTTCGGCCCGGATGGTGTTGAACCGGTCATAGGCGCCCACACCCTCAAAGGCCTCCAACTAGCCGTAGACCCCGTCAACGAACTCCTAATCCCCGTCCCCCACCGCCCCCGCCTCTAACCCCCCGCCCCGTCCCGCGAACCCAACCCCTACCCCCCACCCCGCCCCGCCGCCTCCCCCACGTCCCGCGCAAAACTCCCACGCAGCGCCAGCGCGATCGCGAACATCACCGCCACGCCCCCGCCGAACCCCACCGCCGCCGGCGCCCCCAGCCACTCCGCCAGCGCCCCCACCTGCAGGCCCCCCAGCGGAATCAGGCTGTACGTCAGGCTGAACACCCCCATCACACGCCCCCGCAGCTCCTCCGGCACCGCGCTCTGCAGCAGCGTCAGGTTCGTGATTTGCGAGAGTGAGTTGAACGTGCCGGACAGGAACAGCGCCCCCAGCGACAGCCACAAAAGCTCGCTGAACGCGAACACCATGACCGCCGCGCCGAACAGCCCCGCGCACCCCAAAAGGATCACCAGCGGCCACCGCCCCTTCACCCAGAACGCCGCCAGCCCCGTCCCGATCAGCCCCCCCGCCGCCGACGCCCCCAGCAGCAGGCCCATCCCCTCCACGCCCACCTCCAGGATGTCCCGCGCGAACACCGGCATCACCTGGATGTACGCCACCCCAAAGAAACTGTCCACGAACGTCAGCAGGATCAGGCACGCGAACAGGTTGCGCCGCGCGATGAACGTGACCCCCTCGAACAACTCCTTAAACACGTTCCCCGGCACCCGATCCACGCGCGGAATCCGCACGAAGAACAGCAGCAGCGTCCCCAGCCCGTACCCCAAGGTCACCGACCCAAACGTCGCCGCCGTCCCGATGCGCTCGATCAGAAACCCGCCCAGCCCCGGCCCGAACACCCGCGTCCCCTGCCACACCGACGAACTGAGCGCCAACGCGTTCATCAACAGCCGACGATCCGGAATCAGCGCCGGCACAACCGCCGTCCGCGTCGGCTGGTCGATCCCCTGGATGATGCCGATGGCCGCCGACGCCGCCAGCAAATGCCACGGCACGAGGATATCCCCGATCGTCAACAGCATCAGGACCGTCACCGTGATCGTCACGCAGAACTGCGTCGTGATCAGCAGCGCCAGCCTGCTCACCCGGTCCGCCGCCACCCCGCCGATCAGGTTCACGCTGACCGTCCCAATCCCCATCACCGCCCCCAGGTACCCCAGGAACAGCTCCGAGTCCGTCAGCTCATACCCCTCCCACGCGATCACCACGCGCAGGATCTGCCACCCCAGCACGAACGACACCGCGCTGAACCAGTAATTCCGAAAATTCGGAACGGCCAAAGACCCAAGCGGCGACGTAACGGCGCGATGCTGCTGCTCAGCCTCCGCCTCCCCCCGCTCCGCCCCCGTCCCCCCCGGTCGCAATGATGACATCCAAAAAACCCCACCCCGATGGTACACCCGCGCAACATATGTCATTCTGAGCGCAGCGAAGAATCACCCCAGGGAGGACCCGTGCCCGCATTCGACGACTTCACAGGAACCGTCCGGGGGACGCCCGTCGTCACCCGCGTCATGGAAAGCATGATGATCGAAGCCGCCCAGGCCCTGCGAGACATCTGCCGCGCCTTCAAGGAAACCGGCGAGCCCATGGGCGGCCACCACCTCCCCGCCGGCGGCTACATGGGCGAAATGATCGTCCGAGCCCTAATAGAGGCCGACCTAATCGAAGAAGTCGAAGGCCGCGAAAGAGGCTTCATGCGACGCTACAAACCCACAAAAAAGGGCGAAAGAACCTACACCAAACTAAACAAGGAAAACGCCTTCTCCCGCCGCCCCACCTAAACCGATCCGCGTGTACAATTGCCGCATGGGAGCATTCAAGACAACCCTGCGCATCTCTGACGATGCCGGCCGGAACGGGCACGAATTCGAGGCGCTTGTGGACACGGGTGCCGCCTACTCTATGCTGCCCGAATCCACCCTGCGGCGAATCGGCATAGAACCCTCCGATACCATGGCCGTCCAATACGGCGATGGCAGGATAGACCGGCGTCCCATCGGCCAGGCTCAGGCGCGCGTCGACGGACGAAGTGTAGTCACGATAGTCATCTTCGGCCCCGATAACGCCCCGCCGCTCCTCGGCGCATACACCCTCCAGGGCCTCCGCCTAATGGTAGACTCCCCCAACGAGCGCCTAATCCCCCTCCCCCTGGCCACCGTCTAACCAACGCGCCCCCAACCCCCCATGTCATTCTGAGCGCAGCGAAGAATCCAAAGCCTCAATTGCGCACCCTCCGTCATTCCGGCGAAGGCCGGAATCCACCGGCCGCCCCTCCGTCATTCCCGCGAAAGCGGGAACCCAGCCCACCGCCGTCGGCGAACCTTAAAAAAAACTGGTCGGGGCGCCCGGATTTGAACCGGGGACCTCCGCGTCCCGAACGCGGCGCGCTGCCAAACTGCGCTACGCCCCGACCGACAACCAACACGCGGGCAACAACCCACCCGCTCCCCCACAGTATACAATGTCATTCTGAGCGTAGCGAAGAATCCAAAGCCCCAATTCCCCAACCAACCCCAATAACGCCACCCCCCCCACAGAGAGGGCGAGCCAGGGCAGAGGAGCCCGTTAACCCGACAAAATCGCCTCAGCAACAGGCCCAAGCGCCCGCCGAACCTCCGCATCCAACTCATCCTGCGGATAATGCACAGGCTGCTTGGCCGCCCCCGGCCCACGCCCAGGCCACCGCTTGGCGAGTGCTTTGGCAAGCTGGGGGAATGCCTTGATCGCATAAAGCCTGGACCGGCTGTCTTCGTCCGTCCGATTGAACCAGTCCCTGAGTGCATTGCGAAGCTTCAGAGACCTCAATGCAGACCGATTGTGGATTTCCCGAACATTGCTCACGCTAGAGCCGAATGTATCCTGCGCGTCTTTGATCTCTTGTTCCTGCAGCCAGAGACCACGCGCGAACACATCCCTTTCAATGCGCGCAGGGTCTGTTTCCCGCAGGGGTATAAGCTCTTTCCAGTTAGGTTCTGTCTGGCCTGAATTCCTGATGCCTAGTCGGCACTTGATTCCCAGTGCCTCCCAGAGAAGTTTATTCTCCGCTGCCTCTAGGTGGGTAGATTCGAGTATGTGCGATGTTGCTAATGCCCGACCCAAAGCCCACCGTCTGATGAATGCCAGCTCCGCTTGAGACTCCGCGTGGACGGAAGTGACAAGATCAAGCGCTTTATCCAGCATGTCATCTATTTCGCGATCTAGAGCGGTGGCGGCAGGCCGATGCTCCTCCGCGCCAAAACGTGACCGGCGCGTTGTTTGCACCGGGTTCGTCAGTTCACCGGAATCGGACTGTGACCAAAGCAAGACGGGCATCAGTGGCTGCTCTCCTCGTACATCCGCATCATATGCGCCGAGCATTTCCGGAAATCCTCCGCGAATGACATGTACGGCACCTCAGAGTGTTTCCCGCCCGACTTTTCCAGCAGTTCCATCAATTCCATGAATCGCTCCCACATTCCACCATCAACACCAGGTGGTTCCCCTGCGAACAAGCCATCGAGGCGAGTTCTGTCGTAGTCGTTCCAGGCTGGCTCCAGCGCCCACTGAATGAGCGCTTCGCACGTGATCTCCAGGAGAAACGCGTTGCGCCCTTGATTCCTATCGTCGGGGTCCGCTGTAGATAATTCCCTGTGCGTCGCGTAGTTGGATGGGAACTGCAATTCCAGCACGCCATCGACGTCAATGAGTTGCCAGCGCGGCAAATCCTCCACCTCCATCTGCCTCAGCATAAAGGGCAATGCATCTTGATTCGGCGGGTCGGCCTCGATGTACAAGGTATGTGAGGCAGATGCAGGATCGATGCTCTCGTCAACTGCGCGCAGATCCGCGTTGAGTACGTGCCGCCCCGGCGTTACCGCGATGTGGATTGCGTCGCCATCTGGCGGGGGCATGTT
>CAXXET010000009.1:0-49602 GCA_963666115.2 Dehalococcoidia bacterium
TAGTCGCGCTCACGGAGGTCTCGCAGCGCGGGCACAACGTCCGGGAAAACGGCGAAGCCCAAGCGGGTTTGCCGGACGCGCTCGAAGATGCGGATCGCCGTGTCAAGGTCAACATCGACGCCAACGCGGGCGAGCAGCAGCATTTCGTACCTGCCCCAGAGTTGCCGCGCGTCCTCGGGCGTCCGGCGGCTCAGGGGCAGTTTCCCGTTCTCCTCGGAGAGAAACTGGTCGGCAACGGGATAGGCGCGGAGGACGGCGTTGGCGTCCAGCGTGATGCCGAATTCGGCGCAGGCGGCAACCTGTATCTGCTCACGCATCGGGTCGAACCTGACGATGGTGTTAAAGAAATCCAGAGAGACTGCCCGAATACGCGCCATAGCGTTACTCATCGTACCATCGGCGGATTGGCGCGGCGGTTTTGGCTTGTGGCAGAGCAGTAAATCACTTGACCACGCGCCGCGCAGAACGTAGCATGACGCAATCCGATAGCAGCGCGGGCGGACAGGAGGCACGATGAATTCCAGCCTGATCAGCAAGATCGAGAAGGCGCGGAAGTACGCCGAGGAGCGGGACGACCGGATCAGGTTCGAGTCGTTTCGCGTCCGCGTCGTTGGCGACAACGACGAGCACATCGTTGAACTCGTGGACGGTGTGTTTACGTGCGACTGCGAATTCTTTGCGGGCTGGAGCTCGTGCAGTCACGTGATGGCGATCGAGCGCATCCTAGGCGGCACGATTCCGGAGCCACCCGTCGTTTCGCACCGCTAGCCGGGATGCCGCAGCTTTAGCGGCCGCATAGCACCACTGCCCTACGGCGCGAGGAATTGGACCGTCGGAGGCGGCGCGTCAAGCTGTTCAAGGAACGCCTCGACGGTTGTGACGGGCAGCATGCAGATGAAGTTCTCGCAGACGTAGGCTGTCGCCTGGTCGTTTATCATCGAGCGGCCTTCCAACACGGGCAGGTCGCCCCACTCGAACGCCTCATCGGGGGTGGCGGCGACCACGATCTTGTTGGGCATGAAGCGCGTGTAGAGGGCGTCCAGCAGTTCGCCCATATCCCCCGCCGCCCTGTCGCCAATCAGCGCAATCTCCTTGGTGGAGCCGATGGCGAAATCGAGCGCGGCGAGCCAGTGGCCGACTGCCGTCGGGTAGCGCTCCATGTACATGTGAACGCTGCGGAGCGCGCGTTCCGCGATTTTGTGGTAGGCGCCGTTGCCGGTGAGGGCGTGGAGGCGGAGGAGGAGTTCCGCTGCCGCCGCGCCGCCGGATGGCGTGGCGTTGTCCAGCACGGTGCGGGGGCGAACCACGAGCAGCTCCGCGTCACTGCCGATGTCATAGAAGATCGATGTTGAGTCGTCCCAGAAGAGTTCGATGATGCTGTCCGCCAATGACACGGCCTCGTCCAACCAGCGCCGGTCAAAGGTGATTTCAAAGAGCGAGAGCAGGCCGTTGGCGAGGTTGGCGTGGTCTTCGAGATAGGCGGCGATGCGGGCCTCGCCGTCCTTGTACGTTCGCAGCAGGCGTCCCTCCGGCGTCCGCATCGTGTCCACGAGGAATGCTGCCTGGTTCTCGGCGGTGGCGCGGTAGTCCGCCCTGCCGAGCGCGCCGGCCGTTTCGGCAATCGCGCGCAGCATCAGGCCGTTCCAGCCCGCCAGTATCTTCTCGTCGCGGAACGGCCTCACCCTGCCCTCCCTCGCCTCCAGCAGAGTCTGGCGCGAGCGGGCGAGCGATACGCTCACGTCATCAACTGATATGCCGTGGCGCGCGGCGAGTTCATCATCGGACGCGACGCGGCTGAGGACGGAGGAGCCGCTGCTTTCAAAGTTGCCTGGCTCCGTGACACCGTAGGCGTCACAGAAGAGAGCGGCGGCGGACTCATCGCCGAGGGCGGCGGCGATTTCGGCGGGCGTCCAGACGTAGAACTTGCCCTCTTCGCCCTCGCTGTCAGCGTCCAGCGTGGAGTAGAACCCGCCCTCAGGGGACAGCATTTTCCTCAGCAGGAAATCCACGGTTTCCTCGACGATGCGCCGGAAGTCGTCGCGTTTGGTGAGCTGCCATGCGTGGAGATAGACGTTCGTTAGCAGCGCGTTGTCATAGAGCATCTTTTCAAAGTGGGGAACGAGCCATTGGGCGTCCGTGCTGTAGCGGTGGAATCCGCCACCGAGTTGGTCGTACAGCCCGCCCGCCGCCATGTGCTCCAGCGTGGTATCAAGAATGGCGCGGGCATTGGCGTCGCCATCGTTGGCGGAGATATAGCGCATCAGGAATTCCAGCAGCATGGGCTGGGGGAACTTCGGCGCGGCCATGAACCCGCCGTTGGCCGCGTCAAAGGCGCTGCTGAGACGCGTGAAGGCCTCCGCAAAAAGGTCTTTGGACAGCAGGGAGTCCTGGCCGCTGGAGGCGACGGTGGCGCGGCGGAGGTGGTCGACGATGTTCTGCCCCGCCTGCTTGATCTCCGTCTTGCGCGCCTTGTATGCGTCAAGCACGGTGTTGAGGACCCGCGGGAAGCCGGGCATGCCGGGGCGGTCCTCCGGGGGGTAGTAGGTGCCGCCGAAGAACGGCGAGCCGTCCGGCGTCAGGAACACGCTCAGCGGCCAGCCGCCGTGGCCGGACAGCGCCTGCACGGCGTCCATGTACACGGAGTCAATGTCCGGCCTCTCTTCGCGGTCTACCTTGATGGATACGAAGTTGTCGTTGAGGAGCCTGGCCGTGTCCTGATTCTCAAACGATTCGCGCTCCATCACGTGGCACCAGTGGCAGGAGGAGTAGCCGATGCTGAGGAAGATGGGGACGTCGCGCTGCTGCGCCGCAGCCAGCGCCTCCTGCCCCCACGGATACCAGTCTACGGGGTTATGCGCGTGCTGCTGCAGGTACGGGCTTGTCTCGTCGATCAGGCGGTTCGGCACGCTGTCATTGACTCCTTCATGCTGCCCGGGGGGCTAGTCGTTCTCGCCCTGGGACCACTGCCACAGGGGCGGCTTGATGCGTTCAAGAACGAGAATGCCCTTGCGCGTATCGCTTGCCAGGCGCGCCGGATCGCTCTTTGAGACGCGGCGCTTGAACAGCCAATAGGTGAGCGCCTTGTATTCGTCAAGCGACGAGCGGACGGGCGCGCTGCCCTTTCGGCCCGTTGCCAGGCGGAACTCTGTTCGGAGGTCACCGATGGGCGCGCCATAGAGGCGGCTCATGGCCTCATCCTCGATGTAGGTTTCACGCGCGCCGAGGTTCTGCTGCGCCTTGGCAACCTCTTCAATGTTGGCCTGCTGCAAGGCCTCTTCAACGACAATGCCGTAGAGGTAGTTGAGGTGGGCGGCGTGTTTGCCGTGTCCGATTGCGCGGCGGAAGAGTTCCGCGTTGATGTGGACGGGGGCGCCGCCCTTGAACAGCAGGCGGGTGGCCTCTTTTTCCGGGACAAGATCGCCCGCCGCCTCGATGAGCCGTTCGGCCAGCAGCAGCCAGTCAAAGGCCTCGCCGGCGATGACATAGGTATACGTTCGGCCTTTCAGATCCTCGTTCGGCGCGTGCCACTCCGCGACGGCGTTGAGTAATGCCAGGAACCAGTTCTCGCCGCCGCGCACGTTCTCCATAAAGGAGTCGATTATCTCCTGCGTTGACCGGAGTTCGGGCGCGCCGCTGAGATGCGGAGCCTCAACGTCGATGACGGTCTGGGCGGAGGCGGACATCAGGCGCCGACCCCGTGGCACTTCTTGTACTTGAGGCCACTGCCGCAGAAACAGGGATCATTGCGGCCAAGCTTGGGCGCTGCGCGGCGGACGGGGCCGCGCGCCGTTTGCGCGTCCGGCGCCTGACCTGCCGCGTCGCGCTGCTGGGAGGCCATCGGGCTTTCCGCGACAGCGCCCCGGGCCGCCACAACGCCGTTTGGCGCAACACCATTGGCCGCCGCGACGCGGCGCGCCGGCTGCGCCGTCACGTCGAGATGAAGCACGGTGCGGACGATGCCGTTGCGCAGCCGGTCCATCAGCTCCTGGAACATGCCGTGGCTTTCCTGCCGGTACATGACCAGCGGGTTGCGCTGGCCGTATGCTTGCAAGCCCGCACTCATCCGCATCTGTTCCATGGCGGTCAGGTGCTGCACCCAGAGGTTGTCGAGCGTCTGCAATAGGACAAGGCTTTCCAGTTCCCGCAGTCGTTCCGCCCCAACCTGCCCCTCGATTTCCTCATGGACGGCCAGCGCGTATTCGACCAACTCATCAGTGATCTCCGTTCGCGTCAGGTCGAGTATTTGGCCTGCTTCAAGCCAGTCGGGCGGGGGAAAGGCGGCGCGGGCGGCAGCCACGAATCCCTCGATGTCCCAGTTGGCGGGGTCGCGGTCTGCCAGGTGCGCGTCAACGACGGCGGCGCACTCGTCGGCAATCATCTGCCGGATGTTGTCGCGCAAGTCCTCCGATTGCAGGACCTTGGCGCGCTCCGAATAGACGATGGTGCGCTGGCGGTTGATGACGTCGTCGTATTCGACGAGGTGCTTTCGCACTTCAAAGTTGTTGCCCTCAACGCGGACCTGGGCATTTTCGAATGCGCGCGAGACCATGCGGTTCTCTACGGCATCGTCATCCTTGAGGCCGGACCACGACATGATCGACTTGACACGGTCGCCGCCGAACCGCTTGATGATCTCATCCTCGAGTGAGACGTAGAACTGGGACGCGCCCGGGTCGCCCTGACGGCCCGCGCGGCCCCGGAGCTGGTTGTCGATGCGCCGGGCCTCATGCCGTTCGGTGCCAAGGATGAACAGGCCGCCCAAGTTGAGCACCTCATCATGCTCGCGCTGCCATTCGTCCTGCTCGCGGCCCTCCGGGCTGCCGCCGAGGATGATGTCCGTGCCGCGTCCGGCCATGTTCGTGGACACAGTGATCGCGCCAAGCCGTCCGGCCTGGGCAATGATCTGCGCCTCGCGGTCATGCTGTTTGGCGTTCAGGACTTCATGCTCCAGCCCCTCGCGGCGGAGGAGGGAACTCAGTCGTTCCGACGTATCGATGGACGCAGTGCCCACGAGGACGGGCCTGCCCTCATCGTGCAGTTCCCTCAGAGTGCGGACAATGGCCTTGAACTTGCCGTCCTCGTTCAGGTAGATGAGGTCGGGGTGGTCCTCCCGCACGGAGGGCTTGTTGGTGGGGATGGGCAGAGGATCGAGGCTGTAGATTTTGAGGAACTCCTCCGCCTCGGTGGATGCGGTGCCGGTCATGCCGGCGAGCCGCTCGTACATGCGGAAATAGTTCTGGAGGGTGATGGTGGCAAGGGTCATGGACTCCCGCCGGATTTCCACGTTCTCCTTCGCCTCGATGGCCTGGTGCAGGCCCTCCGAGTAGCGGCGCCCCGGCATCAGGCGGCCCGTGAACTCATCGACGATGACCACCTCGCCGTCGCCGTTGACGACGTATTCCTTGTCGCGGTGGAAGACGAACTCGGCCTTGAGCGCGTTTTCAAGGAAATGAACCGCCGTGTAGTGCTCCGGCGCATAGAGGTTGTCGATGCTCAGCGCGCGCTCGATCCTGGTGATGCCGTCCTCCGTCAGGGAGACGGCGCGCGTCTTGGGGTCGATTGCGAAATCGTCCTCCTCCGTCAGGCGGCGCGCCAACTGGGCGAACTGGCCGTAGCTCTGCGTCGGGGTCTGGGCCGGGCCGCTGATAATGAGCGGCGTGCGGGCCTCGTCGATAAGGATGTAATCGACCTCATCCACGATTGCGTAGACAAGCTCGCGCTGGACGCGCTGCTCCGCGGTCAGGGCCAGGTTGTCGCGGAGGTAGTCAAAGCCGAACTCGGAGTTTGTGCCGTACGTGATGTCCGCGGCGTACGCCTCCTGCCGGTGAACGGGCCGCATGAGCTCATCCGGGTCCTGGTTGTCCGGGTCATACAGCAGGGACGCGTCGTGCTGGAGGCAGGCAACGGATATGCCGAGCGCGTGGTAGACCGCGCCCATCCATGAGGCGTCGCGGCGGGCGAGATAGTCGTTCACCGTGATGACATGGACGCCCCTGCCCGTCACGGCGTTCAGGTACACGGGGAGCGTGGCGACGAGCGTCTTTCCCTCACCCGTCCGCATCTCTGCGATGCGCCCCTGGTGCAGGGCGATGCCGCCGATCATCTGCACGTCAAAGTGCCTCATGCCAAGCGCGCGCTTGGACGCCTCGCGCACGGCGGCGAATGCCTCCGGCAGGAGATCATCCAGCGTTTCCTTGCCCGCCAGGCGCTCTCGAAACGCGGCGCTCATTCCCCGCAGCTCATCATCGCTGAGGCGGGAGAACCGCCCCTCAAGCGCGTTGATTTCGTCCACGGCGGGACGCATGCGCTTGACGGCGCGTTCGCTGCCGTCGCCCAGCATCTTGCGGAGTTTGCTGATCACGGCTAGCGACTCCCGCCGATCACCGTTTCAAGGACATGCGTCATCACCCCGAGGCCGACGCGGTTGCGGCCCAGATACGCCGCGCGGGGGTCCGCGTCGAACCACTCCGGCAACTCCACCGTGCGCGGCATGGGATGCAGCACGATGGCGTCCGGATTCAAGTCCTGTTGCGTCTTTTCCGTCATGATGATTGGCCTGTTCGCAGAGCCGCGCTCTGCCTGAACCCGCGTCATGTAGAGGACATCGGTTTCCTTAAGGATACCGCGAGTCAGGAAATCGGTCTCCTTTAGCTGCGGAGCGGTCTGGCGGACGGTCAATGAGGCGAGGTCTGACGAGAGGCGCAGCCCGGGATCGGTGACGACGATGATGCGGTTATCGAACAGCGCGAGTGCCATGATGAGGCTGTGGATGGTGCGGCCATGCAGCGCGTCTCCCGTCATGGTGACGTTCAGCCCGCTCAGCCTCCCGAACCGCGTATGGATCATGGCGAGATCGATGAGCGTCTGGACAGGGTGCTCCCCCGCGCCGTTGCCGGCGTTGATGACCGGGCAGGTGCTCGCCGCCGTGGCAACGGTCATGGATTCCGTGTCCGGGTGGCGGAGGATCAGCGTGGCGATGCCGTAGTCGGCAAGCACACGGATCGTATCGGTTAGACTCTCGCCCTTGCTGACCGAACTGGCGTGGACATCGAGCGGGATGACGTCCAGGCCAAGGGCGCGGGCGGCGAATTGGAATCCCAGTCGCGTCCGCGTGCTCGCTTCATAGAACGCAGTGGCTACGGCACGACCATCCGGCGCTGGGGGCGCAGTGTCGTCCGGCAGCGGTCGTTCGGAAAGTTGCCTGACGGTCAGTGAAAGAGCCTCAGCCGACATGCCCTGCAGGGTGACGAATGACTTGCCTTCGGCTAACACCCCGGCCGCCTCCTGCCTCCTATCCCTGGAACATCTCCCCGACCGAGCGATTGAAGTGAATGCGCCGGATGGCCTCTCCCAGGAGCGGCGCAACGGACACGACCTTGATGTTCATGCCGTCCGTGTTCTTGTTGTCGATGGGCAGGGTGTCCGATACGACAAGCTGATCGATTCCGCTGTTTCGCAGGCTGCCGCTGCCTGGCTCGGACAGGACGGGGTGTGTCACGGCGGCGGAGACGCTGGTCGCGCCATGCTCCAGGAGGGTTTCCGCCGCCGCCACGAGCGAGCCGCCCGTGTTGACCTCGTCATCGACGATGATTGCCTTGCGGCCTTTCACGTCGCCAATCACGGTGACGCTCTCAGAGCGGTCGCTGTTGCCAAGCCGGCGCTTCTCGATGATGGCCAGCGGCTCGCCCCATCGCTCCGCCACGTCCCGCGCGCGCTTCGTGCTGCCCACGTCCGGGGCGACGACCACGCCTGCGCCGTCCGAATCAAGGAAATAGTCCGCAATCAACGGAGTCGCTGTCAGTTCATCGACGGGAACATTGAAGAATCCCTGGATCTGCCCGGCGTGCAGATCAACGGTGAGGACGCGCTCCGCGCCCGCCACCTGGATGAGGTCGGCGACGAGTCGTCCGGTGATTGGAACGCGGGGCTGGTCTTTCTTGTCCGTGCGGCCATAGGCGTAATAGGGGATGACAGCAGTGACGCGGCCTGCCGAGGCGCGTTTGGCCGCGTCCACCATGATCAGGAGCTCCATGATGTTCTGGTTCACGGGGCTTGAGAACGGCTGAACCAGGAAAACATCGCGGCCCCTGATATTCTCCTGGAACCGCACAAAGATGTTCTCATTGGAGAACTGGAAGACTTCAACCTCTCCGGGCTCGATATCCAGGTATTGGCACACGTCCTTGGCGAGAGCCTGGTGGGCATTGCCCGAAAAAATCCGCAAGTCAGAATTCTGGTACACCCCGCCCCCTTGCCTGCCCCGTTCGCTAACCCCTGCCCCGCCTCAGTATAGCAATGGACGGGCGGCGCTGTGCCATACTTGAGGGGTCGCGCAGGTTGGAGAAAACGTGGAGACAAGATGGGCGCAACCGCAGTCATCGGCGCGCAGTGGGGAGACGAGGGCAAGGGCAAGGTGATCGACTTGCTGGCGGAGCAGGCCGACTACGTTGTGCGGTTCTCCGGCGGCAACAACGCGGGCCATACCGTGATCAACCATCTCGGCGAGTTCCGGCTGCACCTGGTTCCCGCAGGAATCTTCAACTCCCAGACCACGTGCATCATCGGCAACGGCGTGGCCATCGACCCCGAGGTGCTGCTTGGGGAGATGGACCAGCTTGAAGCGGCCAATATCGATACGTCGCGCCTGCTGATCAGCGACCGCGCCCATATCGTGTTCCCGTATCACAAGCTGCTGGATGAACTGGAGGAGGGGCGGCTGGACGCGAACGCGATTGGCACGACGCGGCGCGGCATCGGGCCCGCTTTCACGGACAAGACGGCGCGGCGGGGCCTCCGCATGGGAGACCTGCTCGACCGCGAGGGGCTGCGCGCCAAGCTGGAAAACGCCATGGAGTACGTGAACCTGGTTCTGCAGGGCGTATACGGCCATCCGGCAATTGCCGTTGAGGACGTGTACGAGCAGTGCCGTCACTGGGCGGAGCGGCTGAGCGGCGTCATCCAGCAGACAGAGTTGATCATCAACCGCGCTTTGCTGGGACAACGGGAAGTGCTGCTGGAGGGCGCGCAGGGCACACTGCTCGATCTCGATTTTGGAACGTACCCCTACGTCACGTCGTCACATCCCGGCGCAAGCAGCGCCTACCAGGGCGCGGGCATCGGGCCAATCCGCATAGACCACATCGTTGGCGTGTTCAAGGTGTACTGCACGCGGGTGGGCGGCGGGCCGTTTCCCACTGAACTCAACGATGAGCACGGCACGCATATCCGGGAGGTCGCCCATGAGTACGGCGTGACAACCGGGCGTCCCCGCCGCATCGGCTGGTTCGACGCCCCGATGGCGCGCCTGTCCAACCTGGTGAACGGCTATTCATCGGTCATCCTGACACGCCTCGACGTGCTGGACCAGTTGGAGACAATCAGGATATGCACCGGCTACCGGCTCGGCGGGCAGACGCTGGATTTCCCGCCAAGCAGCGCGGCTGACCTGGCGGAGTGCGTTCCGATCTACGAGGAGCTGCCGGGGTGGCTGGAGCCGACCAGCGACTTCCGGCACGTGCAGGATTTGCCCAGGAACGCGCGCGCCTACATCGATAGGCTTGAGGAGCACATCTCGGCGCAGGTGAGCATGTTGTCCATTGGGCCGCGGCGGGATGAGAACATTATTGTGCGACCGGCGCTTTAGGGGGTAGATTCCCGCTTTCGCGGGAATGACAGAGGTAGAGCGGCCGCTACACCGGAATGTCCACGTCGTAGGCGGGAGAGGGTGTCCTCTATGTGGGCGCGGGTGGCGGGGTCTGCCTCTGTCAGGGGGAGGCGGGGCGCGCCGACGTCCATGCCGATTGTGTTGAGCATGTGCTTGACGGGGATGGGGTTGGCGACGACAAAGAGGGCGTCGATGAGGGGCAAAAGGCTGCGGTGGATGGCGGCCGATTCCTCTCGCGCGCCATCGAGGAAAGCGTAGATCTTTCTCGAAATCTGCCTGCCAACCACGTGCGCCGCGACGCTGACCACGCCGTAGCCGCCAACGGCCAGCACGGGCACGGTGTCCGCGTCATTGCCCGACCACACGGTGAAGCCGTCGTCCGCCGTTTCGATGATCTGAGCGATCTGGCCGAGGTCGGCGCTCGCCTCCTTGACGCCGGCGATGTTATCGACGTGGCTTAGGCGGGCCGTAGTGGCGGCGGTCATGTTGAGCGACGTGCGGCTCGGCACGTTGTAGAGGATGCCGGGGATGCCGACGGACTCCGCGATGGCGACGAAATGGCGATAGAGCGAGTCCTGCGGCGGCTTGTTGTAGTACGGCACGGTCATCAGGATGCCGTGCGCGCCGAGCTTCTCGGCCTCTTGAGAGAGCTCAATGCTCTCTGCGGTGTTGTAGGTGGTCGTTCCCGCGATGACGTGCGCGCCGTTGCGGTTGGCCACCTCAAGCGTTGTCTCATAGAGGCGCAGCTTCTCTTCGGCGGGTCAGCGTTGGGCCTTCGCCCGTCGTGCCGGTGACAACGAGTCCCTCGGTGCCGGAGTCGATGAGGGCCTGCGCCAGCTTCGCCGCCTGTTCATAGTTGACGTTGCCGTCGCCGTCGAACGGCGTGACCATTGCCGTGAGCACCCGTCCAAATGGCGCGCCGGTGCGCTCTCTCATCGTCCTCTCCCTCCGCGTCGGACTGCCGTCTCCCCAAGCCGATGTAGGGATTGTATACGTTTCGGGCTAGTAGGTGCGGCCGGCGGGGCGCGGGCCGAAGATTGCGGTTCCAAGCCGCACGATGGTAGAGCCTTCCTGGATCGCGGCCTCATAGTCGCCTGACATTCCCATCGAAAGGTAGCGCAGATTCGCCGCAGGGGCCGAATTCGAGAGTTCGTCCCGTATCTCTCTCAGGCGTCGGAACGCCGGCCGGGCCGCTTCGTTCTCACCCGCCATCGGTCCGACAGTCATCAGGCCGACCACGTTCAGATTTGGCAGCTCGATGATGCGCCGCGCATCGTCATGAACGCAGCGACGGATTCGTTGTTTCTCTCCAACGGCAGCTTGAAGCCTTCGCGCTGGGACGTGTTCGTAAAGTCGATTTCAAGCAGCACGTCAACCGGCGCCGACTCTGATTGCTCAATACGCCGGTTGAGCGCTTCGGCGAGGCGGAGGGAATCGACGGTGTCGATGGCCTGAAAGACCTCCAGTGCCTGCCGCACCTTGTTGCGCTGGAGGTGGCCGATCATGTGCCAGGCGGGGGACGTGACGCCCTGCTCTGCCGCCAGCGCGTTTGTCGCCGCGATCTTGGGGGCGGCCTCCTGCACCCAATTCTCGCCGAAGTGGGTCAGGCCGTGCTGGATTGCGGCTACCACGCGCTCCGGCTCAACACCCTTGGTCGCGCCGTGCAGCGCAACGGACTGCGGATCGCGTCCGGCGTCGGCTGCAATGTCAGCCATGCGCTGTTGGAGGCGCGCGATGTTGTCGCCTATGGCCACGGCGTGCCTTTTGCCAGGAGTTCAGCGATCTGAATTGTGTTCGTCGCCGCGCCCTTGCGGATGTTGTCGGACACCACCCACATGGAGAGGCCGTTGTCCAGCGCAGTGTCGCGGCGGATTCGTCCAACGAAGACCTCGTCCCTGCCCTGGGCGTCGATGGCCATGGGGTAGGCGCTCATGGAGGGATCGTCCGTGACGATGACGCCTGGCGCGGCGGCGAGAATATCGCGCGCGTCGGATGGCGTGATGGGGTTGGCGAACTCCACGTGGACGGCCTCGGAATGGGCGAACGCGGCAGGGATGCGGACGCAGGTGGCGGAGACGGCAATCTCCGGCGCGTGCATGATCTTCCGCGTCTCTCGCACCATCTTGATTTCCTCTTTGGTGTAGTCGTCCTCTTCAAAGACATCGATCTGGGGAATGGCGTTGAAGGCGATGCGGTGCGGGAATGCGCTCGGCTGCGCCTCTTCGCCGTTCAGCACGCCGCGCGACTGCTCCAACATCTCTTCGAGCGCCAACCGCCCCGCCCCGGACGCGGACTGATACGTGTCCACGATGATGCGCCTGATTGGGTTTTCGCGGTGCAGCGGCCACAGGGCGACGACCATCTGGATGGTGGAACAATTGGGATTGGCGATAATGCCGTTGTGATCCAGGGGCGTCGTCGGGATTGACCTCCGGCACGACGAGCGGCGTGCGGGCGTCCATGCGCCACGCGGACGAGTTATCGACGACGACCGCGCCGCGCTTTGCGGCCTCCGGCGCAAGCTGCTTGCTCGTGCCGCCGCCTGCGGAGAACAACGCGATGTCGATGCCCTCGAATGCATCCGAGGTGGCCTCGATGACCTGATGCTCGTCGCCCATCGCCCTGAGACGCTTGCCCGCGGACCGCGCGGAGGCCATGAGCGTCAGGGACGACATGGGAAAGCCGCGCTCCTCCAGGATGTTGATGAACGTCTCACCGACGAGGCCGGTTTGCGCCGACGATCGCGACGCGTGGTCGATCACTGTTCGCCATCATTCCCCTTTCTGCTCCGGCCACAGCAGCGCGCCGAGGCCGTATACCAGTTTGCCGGCATTATTCCCCACCTCGCGGATGGCGAGCAGGACGCCGGGCATATAGCTTTCCCTGTCTATTACATCATGGCGGAGCGTGAGCGTCTCGCCCGGCCCGCCGAGAAGCACCTGCTGATGCGCCATGAGGCCCGGCATTCGCACGGAGTGGACAGCGACGCCGTCTACGCTGCCGCCGCGAACGTCATCCACGTTAACCACCTTCGGCTCAACGTTCGCGAAACGCCTTGCCGCCGCGTCTGGCCAGCATGGCGCGGGCGGTGGCTATCGCGCTGCCGGAGGGGGCGTCGGCTTTTCCGGCGTGGTGCATCTCGATGATTTCCGCGTGGTCGAAGTGGCGGGCTGCCTCAGCGACGACGTTTTCGAGGACGGCAGCGCCGAGGCTAAAGTTGGGGCCGACCATGACGCCGATGTTGTGTTCTTCAGCGATTTTGCGGAGGTCTTCAAGGATTTCGGGGGTGAGGCCGCTTGTGCCGGTGACGACGTGGGCGTTGTGCTGGGCGGCGAGTTGGGCGGTGGGGAGGACGGCGTCGCGGATTGTGAAGTCTACGACGACGTCCGGCGCGGTTTCACGGAGCAAATCGTCAAGGTTGCCGTGCTCTGTCACGTCACCGTTTGGGGCGTGGGCACGGAAAAAACGACCTGCTAACCGAAGCGGCTAGCGCCATGTCCTCCGCGTTGGCGATGGCGTTCAGCAGAACGCGCCCCATCCGGCCTGTTGCGCCGTGGACAGCGACGGTGATTTGGGGAGTGGCCATGGGGGTAGATTCTTCGCTGCGCTCAGAATGACACGGCGGGCTGCTACATGCGGCGGCGTGGGGGGCGGTCACCCTCGGGGCGGCGGTCGCGGTCACCTTCGCGGCGGGGGCGGTCTCGGTCGCCGCCATCCGGCCTGCGGCGGGGCGGGCGGCCGTTGCCACCGGGCTGCGGGCCGCGATCACGGTCGCCAAAGCGGCGTCCGCCGCCGTCGCTGCGGCCCTGCCGTTGATCGAACGGCGCGCCGGTGTTCAGTTCCGCGCCCTCCGGCGGTGTCTCGGAGTCAGGATCGATCAGGGCGCGGCGGGAGAGGCGGATGCGGCCCGTCGGGTCGATGTCCGTGACGAGAACCTCGACCTCATCGCCAACCTTGATGACGTCCTCGACGCTGCCCACGCGGTAGTGCGCCAGCTCGGAAATGTGCACCATGCCGTCGCGGCCGGGGGCGATTTCAATGAACGCGCCGAAATCGGTCGTGCGGACAACCTTGCCCTTGAAAGACTCGCCGACCTCGATGTCCTTGGTCAGCCGCTCGATCATGCCGATGGCCCTGTCCGCAATGTCGCCGTCCGCCGCGCCGACGAACACCGTGCCGTCGTTCTCCACGTCGACGGTCGCGCCGGTCTCTTCGACAATGCTGCGGATGGTCTTGCCACCGGGGCCGATGAGCGCGCCGATGCGCTCCGGGTTGATCTGGATGCGCGTCATGCGCGGCGCGAACGGGCTCATTTCAGCCCGGGTTTCCGCGATGGTCTCGCTCATGTGGGCAAGGAGTTCAAGCCGGGCGGTTTTGGCCTGGTCAAGGGCCTGCTCCATGATCTCATCCGTAATGCCGGTGAGCTTGATGTCCATCTGCAGGGCCGTGACACCCTCCGCGGTGCCCGCCACCTTGAAGTCCATATCGCCAAGGTGGTCTTCGAGTCCCTGGATGTCCGTGAGGACGGCATACGCGCCCGTCTTGTCCGTGACGAGGCCCATTGCGATGCCGGCGACAGGCGCCTTGATGGGCACGCCGGCGTCCATCAGTGACAGCGTGCTGGAGCAGACGCTGGCCATGGACGTGCTGCCGTTGGAGCCGAGCACGTCTGAGACGAGGCGCAGGGTGTAGGGGAACTCCATTTCGCCGGGGATGACGGGGAGGAGGGCGCGCTCGGCGAGCGCGCCGTGGCCGATCTCGCGGCGGCCGCGCGTGCCGACGCGGCGCGCCTCGCCGACGGAGTACGGCGGGAAGTTGTAGTGGTGGAGATACCGCTTGGTATCCACGGGTGTGAGCGAATCGATCTTCTGGGCGTCCGCGAGGGGGCCGAGCGTCGTGACGTTCAGCACCTGCGTCTCGCCCCGCTGGAACAGGGCGGAGCCGTGCGCGCGCGGCAGCACGCCTACCCTGCTGGTCAGCGGGCGAATTTGCGTATGCGTGCGTCCGTCCGGGCGCGTGCCGTTCAGGATGCTGGAGCGGACGGCGTCCGTGAACACGTCTTCAAAGACGTGGTTGATTGTCCCGGCATCGTGCTGCCCGGAGAGCTGCTCCAGCGTCTCATCGAGCAGCGCCTGCGTCGTCTCGTTGCGCTCGTGCCTGCCCAGGCCGGACGCCGCCTCCAGGAGTCGCTCGCCGACGAGCGACTCAATGGCATCGCGGACGGCGGAGTGGTCATCGGGCTCGTCCAGGACGGCCTTGGGCTTGCCGCAGAGCGCCTGCAGCTCCTCCTGCATCTCGATGACGATGCGGTTGGCCTCCTGCCCTGCCTGCAGCGCCTGCCGCAGCACGGACTCGTCAACCTCATTCGCGCCCGCCTCAACCATGACGATGGCATCGCGCGAGCCCGCGATCACGAGATCGAGGTCGCTGTCATCGGCCTTGCTGTAGACGTTGTTGATGACGATTTCGCCATCGACGTAGCCGACGTGGCAGCCGCTCACGGGGCCCTCGAATGGGGCGTGGGAGATGGTGAGGGCGGCGGACGCGCCGATGATGCCCAGGGTGTCCAGCGCGTTCTCCCTGTCCGCCGAGAGGACGGTCAGGATGATCTGCACCTCGTTGCGGAGTCCCTTGGGGAACAGCGGGCGGATGGTGCGGTCCGTGATGCGCCCGGCGAGGATGGCCTCCGACCCCGGCCTGCCCTCCCGGCGGAAGAAGCTGCCGGGAATCTTGCCGATGGCGTAGTGCCGCTCCTCCAGGTCCACGGTGAGGGGGAGGAAATCAATGCCCTCGCGGGCGGTGGCGGCCATGACGGCGGTGGCGAGGATGATGGTATCGCCGTAGCGGACGGTAACCGCGCCGCTGGCCTGCTGGGCGAGTTCGCCCGTCTCAATGGTGAGTGTTCGTCCTGCGAGCTCGCGCTCGACTTTGTGAATCATGCCGTTCTACTCTCCTGCGCTCTCACGCCGGAGGAAGACGGAGCCGTATCGACTATCTGCGTAGGCCGAGCGACGCAATGAGGGACTGGTATCGTCCAACGTCTTTTCGGCGGAGGTAACGGAGCAGTCTGCGCCGCTGGCCAACGAGCATCAGCAGCCCTCTCCGTGTCGCATGGTCGTGGCGGTGGACTTGCAAATGGGCGGTCAGGTCGCTGATGCGCCTGCTCAGGACTGCAACCTGCACCTCTGTGGAACCGGTATCTGTTGGGTGTCCCCTGTATTCTTCAATGATTTGGGACTTCGTCTGCCGATCCAAACTGCCTCCGCCGTGGGCTATCGCCGTTCCTCTGTTCTTTCTCTTCCGTGTTCCATTCGAGTATAGCAGAACATAAAGCGCGAGGGGTCATATGGAAAACAGACTCGCCACGCCCATGGAGCCGTCAGTCACAACGTCAACTCTTGTCTAACTTCGGATTCGTCCGCGTCATCCCCGGCAAGGGCCAGCAGGGCATCCTTGTACTGGACGTCACGGACGGCGGAGGCCATCTTGGCAGCGAGGCGGCGCGATGACCATCCGGCCTCCATAACTTGCAGGAGCGGGGGATGGAGCCGGCCTGAGCCTCGCTTCTGTTCGTATTCGATGTTGAGGCGGGACATGCCCTCGTCGATCGCTCGCCCCAGGCGGATGATTGCGTCATCCGGCGCGGCGGCGTCCCGCAGTTCCAGTTGCAGGCTGTAGCGGTTGTCAGCGGGATGTCCGAGGGCGCGGAAGTACTCGACAGTCACGCCTGTGTCTGCCTGCGCCGCGCGCACGGCCTCAATGAGCTGGCCAACGTGGAGTTTCTCCCCTTCCAGGCTCAACATATCCCTGCCCTTGCGCACGAACTCGATCTTTGGAGTCCGGTTGTGGAAGCCGTTCACACGGACGACATCATTGATGTCATATCGATAGAGGCCGCTCTGGGTCGTCACGATGACGTAGTAGATGCCGCCGTCTTCAAGCTGGCCGGCGGTGAGGATAGGAGGGTTGGGAGAATCAATCTCATCGTCCGGGATGAACTCGTAGACGTTGCCGGTGATGGCGAGAATCCCACGGGAGCCTTCGTCCTCGATGGGCAGGGTGAAATTCGCCTCGCTGGCAAGAAAGCCGAGATCGCGGAAAGCCATGCCGTCCGGGAACCAGGGGCGTAGACGATCAACGGTCGCGCCAACGCTCCCGCCCTTCCAGCAGCCCACGAGCGCCAGGCGCGGCCAATAATCGCGCGGCCTCAGCGCCTGCTCGCGGCTGAGGATAGCGTCCAACTCAGCGGCGCGGGCGCGGTTGGGGCGCAATCCGGCTGTCAGTTCAGCGCGCAGCCCGGGCTCAATCTCAGCGTCTCCGGAGATCGCGCCATCGTGAATGTCACGGATGAGGCTCTGGGCGTTTGCGTTGGCGGTGTCTGCAAGACGAAGGATGGTGGAGGGGTTGGGAGACGCGATGAGCGACAACTGCTGCTCGACGGCAAAGCGCATAATCGTGTAGTACTTGGCCTCGTAGTTCTTGATCCCAAACACGGGATAGGGAACGGCGTAGCGTCGCCGCACCATCCACGCAGCGTTGCGGTAGATGAAACCCGACGCCGAGCCATACGGGATACCGCTGTCTGTGTACCCCTCGATGGCCGGACTGACGATGATCAGCGCCTTGTGGTCAAGGACGCGCGGGTGGTCAACCATGTTGCGGTACAGCCACAGGCGGGACAGCGCGCTGACGAACGCACTCGTGGCCGACGTGACGGGAATGAGCTTGGGCTGGCCGGCCGTTCCGCTCGTCATGGCAAACAGGTACGGGTCGTCTTGTGTCAGGACGTGGCGCTCGCCATCCATGATGCGATCCACCCAGGGACGAACAACCTCAAAATCGCCAATTTGCACGGCATCGCGGTACTCCTCAAACTCGTTGATCGACGCGAATTCACGTTCACGCCCAAATGACGTTTCCGCGTTGGACGCCAGGATGCGCTGCAGTAGGCGGAGCTGAATGGCGTCGGGCTCACGCGTGGCGCGGTCGAAAGACCTCCACGCCAAACCGCCCTGCAAACCGAGAAGTCGAGATACAACAGACATGAACGCTCCTAGGATTCTATCGTTATCTTCTCGTGTGCCAGGCGTTCCAGCGCACCCTCATTCACTGCAACGCCAAGTCCGGGGCCCGGCAGCAGTTCCCCGCGTCCCTCGTATCCGAACATGACCGGTTCAAACGTGATGTCCTCGCTCAGCAGGTGTGTTCCGAATGAGCCTTCAACGTACTCGATGGATGGCACGTGGGCGGCCAGGGCGCGCCCCGCCGCAGATAGAAGTGACGTTTCACCCACTTGCGCGCCGATCTGAACCCAAATTCCCGCCTCGGCGGCCATTTGGGCGATGCGCGCCGATGCAATCAGCCCGCCGCACTTAGAGATGCGGATATTGAACACGTCGCAGGCATTGGCGGCGATGAGCGCCGCCGCGTTGTCCTCCGTGACAAGGGACTCATCCGCGATGACGCGGAGGCCCGTCTGCTCTCGAACCTGCCGCATTCCGTCCAGGTCGGCGGCGGCAACCGGCTGCTCCACGGCGTCAATGTTGTAGGGCGCGAGCGCGTTGAGAGCGGCAACAGCGGCGCCGGCAGACCAGACGCCGTTGGCATCCACGCGAATCTCAACGTCATCGCCCACGGCCTCCCGCACGGCCCGCAGACGCGCTGCGTCATCATCGATTCCGACCTTTACCTTGATGGAGTTCATCCCGGCCTGCGTAAAGCGGCGGGCCATCTGCGCCGCGGCGGCGGGGTCTGAGGCATCGATGACGCCGGTATAGGTCACGCTGGAGCGGGCGGGCGGCAGCCAGGCCATGACGGACTGCCCTGCTCGCTGGAACGCCCAATCGAGGAGGGCGAGTTCCAGCGCGCACGCCGTGGCGTTCCATGCGACGATGCCGGCGGACAGCGGCCGATTCCGTTTCCATTCCGTGAGAAACTCGTCGATTTGCGGCACGGCGTCCGTGCCGGAATCAATCGTCATGCCAAGCGCCTGGGGCCCAAGATCATCAAGGAGAGCCGCAACGACGCCCTCAACGTCCTCTCCCGTGACATAGGGGCGAGGGAGGGATTCGCCGTAGCCGACCACACCGTCGTCGCCATGAACACGCACGATGATCGCGTCGCTCTCCACGCGGCTCATCGTGGAATGCGTAAATGCCTGCTGGAACGGGATGCGGAGCGGCAGGATATCGATGGCGCGTATCCCGCTCGCGCCCTGGCGCGGGGCGGCGTCGGAACCCGGCGGGAAGTAGCGATTCAACACCACGTTCTCCGCGAACGTCCGCCGCGCAATCTGCTCAAACTCTTCCGGCGCGAAGCGGTAATGGGAGGCGTAGCCAAGGATGGCTTCTTGCCCCTCTTCAGCATGGCGAATGTCAACCTCGCCATGCAGCGTGAACCACATGACGGCTTCAGGCGTAAGCCCGTAGTGCGTGGTGAGCGCCTTGGCCATGCCGTCGCTGAACCGGGAGAGGAAATACTCAAAGGCGACGTTCTCAAGCAGGACGGCAAGTCCGAACTCCCGCATCGTCTGGTACGGGACGGGAGACGAGATGAATGCCCGGCGCTCCTCATCAGCCTCCGCGTGGATGCGAATCAGGTCCTGTTCCGAGTAGCCGAGTCCGCGCGCAAGGTCCTCCACGAGTTCCGGATGCGATTTCCCGCTCTCCTCAAACCCCATTTCTTCAAGCAGGTTCTCCTTGATCGCCTCCATAACCTGCGGCGGGGCGATGGACGTGAGGAAGGCGAGAATCTGCACGGAGTTGAGATGCGTAACAATGAACCGCCGGAAGAACGCCTGCATATCGTCGCGCGACATAACGCCGTCCAACAGGCTGCGCAAGCGGGGATCGGCGAGGGCCTCAGCCGTCGTTTTCTCCATCAGCCCACGAACGGTCATCTCTGCGGACGCCATTCAATCCTCCCCCCGCCAAAGAGCACTACACCACTATATGAGCATAGGACTGAAAAGCGCGAGGGGTCGATGACCGGGGCGGGCCATCGACCCCTCGCTGAGGAGGAGGCGGTTGGAGTGTTTGGGTGTTAGCTGAGCGCCTCTACCATGATTTCGACGTTTGAGCGAACCATGGTGACGTAGGTGTCCGCGCCGCTGCCCGCCGCGCCGAGAGCGCCGGAGAAGAGGGTGAAGAATCGCGCTCCGGTCTCGTCAGCGATGGCGCGGGCGAGCCGCTCCGAAACGGTATTCTCGCCGAAGACGGCCTTCACGCCCTCATGCTCGATGATCTCGGTCAGTTCGGCGAGCCATTCTGCGGACGGCTCAACCTCCGTCGTTCCGGAGGGAATCACCGTTCCCACGATCTCGAAGCCGTACACGACTGCGAAGTAGCTGAATGCGTCGTGCGACGTTACGAGGATGCGGTTCGCGGCAGGGATTGTGGAGACCTGCTGCTGCGTCCACGCGTGGAGTTCACGCAGTTCCGTCACGAAGGCGGTCGTGTTCGCGGTGTACGTCGCGGCGCCGGCCGGGTCAATCATGCCCAAACGGGTGGCGATTTGAATGGCAGCGACCTCAACACGGTTCGGATCGAACCAGAAGTGAGGATCGAGCGATCCATGGTCGTGGGCATGGCCGTGTCCGTCTTCGTCGTCATGCTCATCCTCGTCATGGTCGTCGTCATGATCGTCAGCGTGGTCGTCGTCATGATCGTCGGCGTGGTCATCGTCGCCGTGGTCATCTTCAGCGCCCAGTCCGACGAATGCCAGGTCGCGAGGCTCGCCGTCAATCTCCCACTCGTGCTCAATTTCTCCGTGTTCAAGGCTGAACGCAATGATGTGGCCGTCAACCCTGTCGGACAGGTAGAGCATGTCGCCAACGACGATGAACGATGGAGAGGTATCGCTGTCGAACGCCTCCACCAGCTCATGGGTCTCCTCGACCTCGCCGTGCTCGGCGTGGATGACGTTCAGGAGTCCGTCGTAAGTCAGGACAAACAGTTCCTCGCCGTGAGCGTCGAACGCGGCATCGAGCACGCGCTTCTCGTCAGTTGCAGGCAGCACGAGCGACATTGAGCCGTCCTCGCCGTCCTCGGTGTCGATCATCCAGAACCCGCCGTTAAGGGAGACGCCATCCTGCCTGTACGAGGCAGAGCCGTAGAAGTACTCGGAATCGTCATGCCCCCACAGGGTGCCGATGCGGGCCGCCGGATTCATATCGTCCGGGTTTGCGATGAACGAATCCTCGTATTCGCCGAAATGGGCATGAATGAACAGCACGCCGCCGGTGCAGCCAAACGCCACGCCATGGGAGCTAACCGCCTCGCCATGGAGGCCCGGGCATGCGCGGGAGGCTCCGTCGTAGACGGGGTCTCCCTCAAGTGTCCAGACCTCTGCGCCCAGCGGGAGGCCGCTGGTTCCCGCAACGCTCGGGTAATCCGGGTTGTTGCTCGTCACCATGACGTAGCCCTCACCAAGAACGATGCTTGCGCCGTGCTGCGGGCCGGCATCCAGCCAGAGCGGCTCGTAGTCGTTCAACTCCTCCACGAGGTCATGCTCTTCGAACAGGGCAACGCGCCCGGAGGCATCATGGAAGATTGACGTCCATCCGCTGTGCCGGCTGACGTGGGAGGGGCGCTCGTCGGTCGTTTCCAGGGTCAGCTTGGAAACGGGATCGGTCACGAGGTCAAAGTGGTCGCCGTGCTCCTCAAGGTAGACGCCGCCGTCAAGGATGTGGACGCGGTCGTCCGCGTCTCCTGGGCCTCGCGCCACGGCAAAGGCAAAGCGTCCGCTTGGGCTCGTATAGAGCGATGCAGCCGGGGCCGCCACGCGGATGATCTCCTGATCGAGGTCTTCGGTTGCCAGGTCCAGGACGGACAGGTACGGCAGTACGCCATCCGCAATCAGGAGCCTGCCCATGACGGCGTGGTCTTCCTCGTCCTCATGGTCGTCATGATCATCGTCTTCGTGGTCATCATGATCGTCGTCGTGATCGTCATGGCCCATGCCCATATGGGCACCATGGGCGCCCGTCTCGGTGAACTCGATGGCGTCGATGGCTTCGCCGAGGACGACGATGCGGGATTCATCGGGGCTGGCGTTGTGGATGAGCTCCTCAAGCCATGCGTCCTCAAGGCCAAGGCCGATGGACAGCACCAGATCGGCGTCAGCAACACGGGCAACGTCGCGCGCGCCGGGTTGGAAGGTGTGAGGGTCGGCGCCGGCAGGTAGCAGGCTTGTGACTTCCACGCGGTCGCCGCCAACCTGCCGCGCCCAGTCGGCAACGATGCTGGTCGTCGCGACTACCTGGAGCGGCTCATGGTCCATCTGGGTATCCCCGGATGAGCCGGTCTGGTCTTGTCCAGCAGGAGTGCTTGTCGGCTGTGTCTGGGTTGTGTCGGACGCCGGAGTGGCCGTCGGATCCTCGTCGCTTTCGCACGCCGCGACGGCAAGAACCAGCGCAAGCGCGAGGATAAGAACCACCATGCCGAAGGCTCGCGCCGCGCCCGGCATGTGTAACGGAAGAGTCTTCATCGTGCCCCCTTACAGAACTATGTGGTGATACCTAGTATCGTATTCCCCAAGTAATCGGAGTCGCGCCCGTTCACAAGCGCGACTAAGTACAGTACCCAAGCACGCATGGGGGTGTCAAATCTATTGAGATTGGCAAGCGTAGGGAGTCTCAATAGGCTGCATTCGGCGCGGCAAATGGTAGAGTAAATGACGGAAGTTCTCCGGCGAACTTGCCAGTCACGCGGTCACGGATAGCGTTTGTGGAAAGGATTGTTTCGTGCGTTCACCACTACACCCCGTCCTGCCTGGATTTGCCAAGCATCTGTCAGTTTTCGGAATCTTCGCTGTTGCGGCTGTCGCGCTCGCAGCGCTGCTATCGGGCTGTGTGATCGATAGCGCGTCGGACGGCATTGCCCGCGCGGACGCTCCGCGCAGCCAGCCCGCGTTATTTGCCCAGGCAGCCGTCCAGCAAGCTATCGACCGCTATGACGCGGACGGCCTGGACGAGACGCTTGATCACTACAATTCCCCGGAGAGCATGGACGGCCAGTGGTACGTCTTCATCTTCGACGAAGAGGGTGACATGATTGCCCACGCCGCCAATCAGGACCTGGTGGGCGTCAACTTCGCCGGCGTCCTGGGGCCGAACAACTACCCCGTCGGGCAGCTCCTGGTGGACAGCGCGACGGAAGACGGCGCGTTTGTGGATTACATCTTCCCGGACGCGGCCGGGCGCATCGGCCAGAAGCATTCATGGGTCATTGAACATGACGGCCTGGTCTTTGGCGCGGGCTGGTATGAGAACGCGCCGCGCAAGTCAGACCAGCCCGGCTACACGCAGGCCTACGTCGAGCAGGCTCTCAATCTCTATGACGCCTCAGGACGCGACGCCGCGACGGCCTACTACAACAAACCGGCGAGCGTGGACGGGCAATGGTACGTGTTCATCATCGATGAGAACGGAACGATGCTCGCGCACACCGACCAGAGTCTGGTGGGAATACACACGTCGGAAATCGTGGGCGCGAACGAGTACCCGTCCGGCAAAATCGTGCTGGCGGACGCGGACGAGGACGGCGCATGGTCGCAATACTCGTTCTTCAACCCCGAAACAGGGGGCGCGCAGATCAAGCACTCGTGGCTGGTGAAGCACGACGGGCTGATCTTCGGCTCCGGCTGGTATGAGGACGGCCCGCGCAAGTCCGACCAGCCCGCGTACACGCAGGCCGTTGTGGACAGCGCCGTGAATCTCTACCAGTCCCTGGGCATCGAGCAGACGCTCGCCTATTACAACACGGACGCGAATATCGACGACCAATGGTACACGTTCGTCATTAGCCTTGAGAGCGGCAAGTCGATTGGCCACTATCGCCCCGAGATCCGCGAGCGCGACCCCAGCGAGCGTGTGGACATCAGGGGGAATTTCTACGGCGACGACCTGCTGGCGGCGACTGAAGAAGGCCGGTGGGTGTCCTACTGGTTCCGGAATCCGAACACAGGAGAGGAGCGGTCCAAGCACACGTGGATCGTGCGGCAGGGGGATTACCTGTTCGGGTCCGGCTGGTATGAGTGAGGCGCCACTTTTGTCATTCTGAACGGAGCGTAGCGGAGTGAAGAATCTAGAGGCGCGTCAGGCTGCACAATTGAGGCCTTGGATTCTTCGCTGCGCTCAGAATGACAGTTAACTGAGGTTGAGGGCGGCGGCCAGTTCCTTGTCTGAGGGTTCGGCAAGGACGCGCCCGCCGGGCAGGACGATTGTCGGCACCACCTGCGCGCCGTTGTTGAGATGGCGGACGGTGTCCGCAGCTTCAGGCGTCTCTTCAATGTTGATCCAGGTGTACTCAACATTGTGCTTGTCCAGGAGGCGCTTCGAGCGGGCGCAGTCCGGGCACCACGTGGTGGCGTACATGAGGATCTGATCCTGCGTCTGTGTCATGTGGGGTCTCCTTTGGCAACGGTTTGTCGTCACCAGTGTACGTCACTAGATGTCGGTTTGCGTTCCCCTGCCCTGGACGCGGGCGGCTTTGTAGACGTGGGTGGCGAGGGCGACGTCCCACAGGCCGATGCCGTGTGATTCAAAGAGGGTGATGTCGGCGCTGGATCGGCGGATGGGGGTGTTGCCGGAGACGATGTCTCCCAGTTCGGGGAGGCGCGCCGGATCTACCAGGCCGCGTTCTATTGGTTCCTGGAGGTCTCCGCTTTCGAGGGCGGTTTGCTCACGGTCGTCCACGACGATGGCATCCGCCCTCATGACAGCCTCCAAGTCGATCTCACGGCGCAGGAGGGAGTTGGAGCCGATGGCGTTGACGTGCGCCCCCTCTTTCAGCCACACGCCCTGTAGAACCGGCTCAGAGGCGTTGGTTGCCGTGATGACGATGTCGGCCTCGCCGGCAGCCTGCGCGTTGTCCACAGGCTCAACCGGCACTCCCGCGCGCTCACTTATCCGCTCCGCGAACTCTCTACGCCGGTTCTCATCCCGCCCGTAGGCGAGCACACGGGAGACGTTTCGGACGGCGCAGACCGCCGTCACCTGTGTCCGCGCCTGCATTCCCGTGCCGATGATGCCGACGGTCTGGCCGGGATCGTCACGCGCCATGTATTTTGTGGCGACGCCGCTCGCCGCGCCGGTCCGCAGCGTGCCGAGCCAATTCGCCTGGATGATCGCCGCGAGTGTGCGCTCTGTCATGTCATAGAGGAGGACGTGGACGGCGCCGGCGGCGTAGAAGGCCGTCTTGAATCCAAGGAATCCGGTCTCGGCATCGCCGGCCGGCATGATGGCGACTGCGCCGTGCGGCGCGCGCAGGCGGCGGCGCGGATCATTGACCGCCCTGCCCCGCCCCTGGTTCCTGTGGGCGCTCTCCAGCGCATTTATCGCATCCTCCATCGACGCAAGATCACGGACATCCTGTTCAGTTAGCAGCAGCGGCATACAACACCTCCTCCCCCCATCCTACCCACTCCGCCCCCCAAATTGACACGGTAGAACGGCGAACGGACAATAGGACAACGTCCCGGCTCGGCGGCCAGGGGCGCGGACTACAGAGCGGGGAGGCGGACTAATGGCCAAAGCCACGACGATAGGCGAATTGCGGGAGAGCGAATACCGCGTTCTCACGGTCAAGGACGAGCTTCGCAAGAACCTGGTGGCGCGGATACGGTCCGGGGACGATCTCTTCCCGGGCATCGTCGGCTACGAGGATACGGTTCTTCCCCAGATCGAGAACGCCATCCTGTCCGGCCAGGACATCATCCTGCTCGGCGAGCGGGGGCAGGCCAAGACGCGGCTGATCCGCACGCTGGTGGGCCTGCTCGATCCCGAAGTGCCAACCGTCGAGGGCTGTGAGATCAATTGCAACCCCTATGCCGTCACGTGCAGTCCCTGCCTGATTCGGCTGAAGGAGGAGGGCGATTCGACGCCCATCTCATGGCTGCCGCGAGAACGGCGGTACGGGGAGAAGCTGGCGACGCCGGACATCACGATTGCCGACCTCATCGGCGAGGTCGATCCCATCAAGGTGGCAGAGGGACGGTATCTCTCCGACGAGTTCACCATCCACTACGGCCTCATCCCGCGCACCAACCGCGGCATCTTCTGTATCAACGAATTGCCGGACTTATCGGAACGCATCCAGGTCGGCATGTTCAACATCATGGAAGAGCGCGACGTGCAGATTAAGGGGTACAAGGTGCAGCTTCCGCTGGACCTGTTCCTGATTGCGAGCGCGAACCCGGAGGACTACACGAACCGCGGGCGCATCATCACGCCGCTCAAGGACCGGTTCGGGGCGCAGATTCGCACCCACTATCCCAAGACGCTCGACCACGAGATCGAGATCATGGACGCGGAGCGCGAGCCGATTGCAGACGTGGGCGTGAATCTGACGATGCCGCGTTTCATGAAGGAGACCGTCGCCGAGTTCACCAACCTTGCGCGCAAGAGCGGCGACGTCAACCAGCGCTCCGGCGTGAGCGTGCGCGTGTCCATCGGCAACTATGAGACCATCGGCTCCAACGCAGTGCGCCGCGCCCTCCGCCTCAAAGAGAAAGAGGCCGTGCCGCGCGTCAGCGATATGTCGTACTTCCTGACGTCAACGGCGGGCAAGGTTGAACTGGAGAGCGTGGAAGAGGGCCGCGAGCCGCGCATCATCGAGGAGTTGACCAAGCGGGCGGTTCTCAACACGTTCAACAGCCATTTCTCCGTCAATGAGTTCGACGCCATCATCCGGCGTTTTGACGAGGGCCTGTCCATTGACACGGGCGACATGATTCCGTCGAAGGAGCTGTCCGGCTGGCTCAAAGACCTGCCGGAGTTGAAGGACGCGGCCAACCGGCTTGACGTGAAGCGCTCGGTAGCGGCGCAGGCGTCGGTCGTGGAGTTCGTGCTGGACGGGCTGCACCTCAGCAGGAAGATCAACAAGGACCGGCACGAGGGCGGCTACCGCTATCGCGGCTGAGGCCGGTCGTGGCGCCCATCTACCGGTTCTCTCGTTGGGACGGCACGCAACTGCTGTCCGAGGCAGCCGATGAAGCCCTGCTGAACGAGTTGATGGAGGATGTTCTTGCGCGCGGGGACATCGACTCGTCTCTGCGATCGATCATGCGTCGCGGCACGCACCCGCGCGACAGCGACGTCGACGTGCAGGGCATGGACGATATGCTGCGCCGCCTGCGCGAACAGCGACAGGAGATACTCCGCAAGCACGACCTGGGCAGCCTGCTGGACGATCTGCGAAACAGGCTCGACGAGGTCATCCAGACCGAACGACAGGGAATTGAGGAGCGGGTCGCGGCGGCTGATGATGCCGTCAACAATCCTCCTGAGGGTCTCGACCCTGAAACGGCGGCCCGCCTCGCTGAACGCATGAAGGACATGGCGCAGCGGAATGAGGCGACGCTGAATGCCCTGCCCGACAACCTGGGCGACGCCGTGCGGGAACTGAATGATTACGAGTTCATGGAGCCGGAGGCGCAGCGGCTGTTCGAGGAGTTGAAGAGCCTCGTCCAGCAGCAGTTCGTCGACCGGCAGTTTTCGGACCTGCGCGAGAGTCTCGAAAACATCACGCAGCAGGACCTCGATGCCGCCGCGCAGATGATGAGCGAACTCAACAGCATGTTGCAGCGGCATATCCGCGGCGATGAGGACACCGGATTCGACGAGTTCATGGAACGGTGGGGCGGCGCGTTCGGCGAGTCGCCGCCGCAGGACATCGAGCAGCTCATCGACCAACTCCATGACCAGGCCTCGCAGGCGCAGTCGCTGATGAGCAGCCTGTCGCCGGATCAACGCCAGCAGCTCCAGGACATGATCTCCGGCATGTTGGGCAACCCGGCGCTGGCACAACAGATGGCGGAGCTGCAGATGAACCTGGACATGCTGCGCGTGGGCGGCGAATTCGGGCGGCAGTTCAGGTTCAGCGGCGATCAGCCCGTCGCGCTGCAGGACGCGCTGAACCTGATGGACGAACTGAACCGCATGGACAATTTGGAAGACGACCTGAAGCGCGCGCTGTACGGCGGCGGCAGCATCGACCAGGTTGACCCGGAACAGGTCAGCGAGATTCTTGGCGAGGACGCAGAGCAGTCGCTGGAGAAGCTGCGGCAGTTGGCGGAGCGGGCTGTCGAGGAGGGCCTGCTTCGCGAGTCGGATGACGGCTCGCACGAGTTCACGGCGCGCGGCATCCGCAAGATCGGCGAGAAGGCGCTCGCCGAGATATTTGGCTACCTGAGACGGACGTACACCGGCCGCCACAACGCGCGCGTTCGCGGAACGGGCGGCGAGGCGACGGAGGTCACCCGCCCCTACCAATACGGCGACGAGTTCAACGTCGATCTGCGCCGCACCGTTCAGTCGGCGGTCATGCGCGGGGGCCGGAGCGTGCCGGTGCGGCTGGAGGCGGACGATTTCCAGGTGCGCGAGACGGAGGACATGGCGCAGGCGTCAACGGTGTTGATGATCGATCTGAGCCTGTCGATGGCGATGCGCGGCAACTTTGTGACCGCCAAGAAAGTCGCGTTGGCGCTGGACACGCTGATCCGCACGCAGTTCAGCCGCGACAGTCTCTACGTGGTGGGGTTTTCGACGTATGCGCGTGAGATGAAGCCGGAGACGCTGGCGTACCTAAGCTGGGACGAGTTTGAGCCGTACACTAATATCCAGCACGGGCTGGTGGTGGCGCAGAAGCTGCTGGCGCGGCACGCGGGCGGCAACAAGCAGATCATCATGGTGTCGGACGGGGAGCCGACGGCGCACATTGAGAACGGCCACATCTTCCTCCAATACCCGCCAAGCCCGCGCACGATCCAGGAGACGCTGAAAGAGGTGTCGCGCACCACGCGGGCGGGCATCTCCATCAACACCTTCATGCTAGAGCAGAACCCGTACCTGATGGACTTCGTGGACCAGATCACGAAGATCAACAAGGGCCGCGTCTTCTACACCTCCCCCGAACACCTGGGAGAATACATAGTAGTGGACTACTACACCAACCGCCGCCGCACAATAATCTCCTGACAGGATCCTCCCTCGCTCAGCCTAAGCCTGTCGAAGGGCAGCCCCTCTACGGCAGCGGGGAGAAGGGGAGGGGTTGGAGGATGTGGTTGGTTATGTGGGAGACGGTTTCGCCGTAGGTTTCCATTGACTTGGGCCATTCCGGGTCTGCGTAAAAGGCAGCCCATGCTTTCTCCCTGGCTTCCCAGCTTTCCCACGCTAGCAGGTAGATCACGCGGTGCGGGATGCCCACGTCCTCGCGCCAGTAGCCGACGGCTCGGAAGCCGTGCTTTTCGAAGAGGCGCGAGTTGACGTTGGCGAAGCGGTCGATGAGATCGTTCATGCGCGACGTGTGGGCTTCGTATTGCCTTAGCTCGTAGAACATTTTTGGTTGGGCCTCCTTTGGATGCGGTTAGTTTGGGGTTGGATCAACGGGCAGGCCAGCGCCTGTGGCTACTTCCCAGAGGAAGCCATCGGGGTCTGCGAAGTAGCCGGAGTAGCCGCCCCAGAAAACCTCTTCCGCTGGCTTGGCGATGCGCGCGCCGGCCGACTCCGCGTGGCGTAGAACGGCATCCACTTCTTCTCGCGATGCCACGTTGTGGGCAATGGTAAATCCGTGCATGTCAGGCTGAGACGTTCCTTTCAATTCCGGGCGGCCAATATCCTCGGCCAGGTCATCACGTGAATACAGGGAAAGCATGATGCCGTTCAACTCAAAGAACGTTATCTCATCCCCGCCCGCCTCATGCACGGGAAAGCCCAGCCCGTCGCGATAGAAGACCGTCGAGCGTTCCAAGTCCGACACGCCGAGAGTGATGATGCTGATTCTAGGCTCCATGTGACCGTTTCCTCCGTCAGTCGCCTTTGCTCTCCTGAGCGTATCGCCGCACGGTTGGGGGGCGCAAACTGCTAGCTACCGGACATCGGATCAACGTCCACCGTCCAGCCGGGCGGCAGCGCGACGGTTTCCAGCAGCTCCGTCGGCTCATCAGCAATGACGGTGATCTGCCAGCGATAGCGTCCGCGCAGCCGTTCCCACTGGGCGGGCGCGGGGCCGATGACGCGCGTGTTCATCATGCCGCGCGAGCGTATCTCAGCCCGCAGCGCCCGCGTCAACTGGCCTGCCGCCGACTGCGCGTCGCGGCGGGATGTCCGAGCGCACGTCAGCCTGGCCATGCGGCTGTACGGCGGGTAGCGAAGCTGCCGCCTGAACTGCGTCTCCACCAGGTAGAATTGCCGATAATCCTGCGCCGCCGCGGCCTGGATCGCCTGGTTCTCCGGCTCATACGTTTGGACGATGACGCGGCCCGGCGCGCTGCCTCTCCCCGCCCTGCCCGCCACCTGGCACAGGAGTTGAAAGGCCCGCTCCGAGGCGCGGAAGTCCGGCGCGTGCAACCCGATGTCCGCGTTCACGACACCAACCACAGTGACACCGGGGATGTCCAGCCCTTTGGCGATCATCTGCGTGCCCACAAGGATATCCGCGCGCCGCTCCATGAACTCGGCCAGGATCGGCTCATGGCCGCGAGCCTCGCTCACGGCATCGCGGTCCCAACGGATGACGCGCGCGCCGGGGAAGGCGATTTCGGCCTCAGCCGCAACGCGCTCCGTGCCGATGCCGATGGGGCGGATGGTGTTGCGGCGGCACTGGGGGCAGCGCGTGGGCGAGCGCCGCCTGTCGCCGCACAAGTGGCAGACCATTTGCTCGTCCGCGTGGTAGGTCATCACCGTCGTGCAGCGGCGGCACTTCATGGTGTGGCCGCAGGCCCTGCACTGCACGGCCTGCCCCGCCCCGCGCCGGTTCACGAACAGGATCGCCTGCTCGCCCCGCCGCAGCGCATCGGTCATCGCCTCTCTCAGCGCCCGGGAAAAGATGCTGCGGTTGCCCTCCATCAACTCCTGCCGCAGATCAACGACGTCCACATCCGCAAGAGGCCGCTCCGTCCACCCTGTTCCGCCGCCGTCCTCAGCCGCCGTAATCCGGCCGGGGAGTTCCAGCAGGGTGATCTCATTCCTGAGAGCGGCGTACATCGTGCCCACGTCCGGCGTCGCAGTGCCGAGCACGACAACGGCGTTCTCGCGGCGGGCGCGTTCAATTGCGACATCGCGGGCGTGGTAGCGGGGGGTGGGCGACTCCTGCTTGTACGTCCACTCCTGCTCTTCGTCAACGACAACCAGGCCAACGTCCGGCATGGGCGCGAGCACGGCGCTCCGCGAGCCGATGACGATGTCGAACTGCCCCTCCGCGATGCTGCGCCATTCGTCGTACCGCTCCCCCAGGGTGAGGCCGCTGTGGAGGACGGCGACGCGACCGGGGAATCGCTCCCAGAAGCGTCCAATGGTCTGGGGGGTGAGGGCGATTTCCGGCACGAGCATGATGCCGCGCCTGCCCTTCTCGATGACGCGGCGAAACGCTTGCAAGTACACCTCCGTCTTGCCGCTCCCCGTCACGCCGTGCAGCAGATACACGTGGGGGGCGCGCTCGTCGATGCTTGCCGTCACGTGATTCAGCGCGTCCTTTTGGTGGGGGGTGAGTTGGAGGTCGGGCGCGGGCGGGGCGGCGGCGCGTGAGGCGAGCGGGTCACGGCGCGACTCTCTTTGTTCAAGGGTGATGATGCCGTCCCGGGCAAGGGCGTCCCATGAGCCGCGCGACGCGCCGGAGACGCGGCGGAGGTCAGGGAGACGGGTGCCGGGGTTGGCGGCAAGTGCATCCAGGGCGTCCGCCTGCCGGAACGCGCCGGACGCGCGCAGCTCGGCGGCTTTGGGCAGCAGATCACCGCTGGGCACGGCGGCATTGACGTAGGTTTCGAGACGGGGGGAGATGCGCGGGCCTTCCCACACTTCGGATGCGTCGAGGTAGCCCCTGCCCGTCAGCGCGGTCACGTCGCCGGCGGCGCGCGCGCCGAACTCGTCGCGGACGGCGGCGGTCGTGGTTTCCCCAGCGGTGAGAACGAAGTGGAGTATCTCCGCGCGGCGCGGCGAGACGGTTTCGATAGCCTCCTGCCCTGCCCCCGTCACGCGGACAATGACGGTCTGGCGTCGCTCAAACGCGGGAGGCAGCATGGGGCGGTAGGCGGTGTAGAGATCGGTGTGGTAGCGGGCGGCGATCCATTCGCCGAGGCCGATGAGCGGCGGGGCGATGACGGGGTCGTCGCCGATGAGGGATTCGACGGGGCGTGTGCGGGAGTAGCCGGGTTCTTCCGTGATTTCCAGCACGATGCCCTGGAATGTGTGGCGTCCGAAGGGGACGATGACGGCGTGGCCGGGGTTTACGCGGTCGGCGAGGTTATCCGGCAGCGCGTAGCTGAAGGAGCGGCGGCCGGCGCCGGGGGAGTTGACGGCTATTTGGGCGTAGGGCATGCCCTCACCCTAACCCTCTCCCAAGGGGAGAGGGAACTGGGGGGCGGGATCAGCTCTCTTTGGAATCCTCTGCGGAGGCTTCAGTTTCTTCTGACACAGCCTCGGACTCAACTTCTTCCGCAGCATCTTCCGCGACGGCGTCGGTTTCTTCCGTTGCATCTGCGGTTTCTTCGGTCGGGGCCTCGGCCTCTTCGGCGTCGGCTGCTATGTCCTCCGGCGCGGCGACCTCATCCTCATGCTCTTCTTCGATGATTTCATCATCGGCGACGTCAATCGGAGCCTCGGCGGTGGCGACCGCGCCGTCGTCTTCAATGATGCGGCGGGCGCGCGTGCCGGTCTTGATGCGGGCGCGGCGGCCGGTGCGGCCACGCTGGTAGTACAGGCGGGCGCGGCGCACCTTGCCCTGCCGGACAACGTCGATGCGCTCCAGGCGCGGGGAGTTGAGCAGGAACGTCCGCTCCACGCCGACGCCCTGGATCACGCGGCGAATGGTGATGTTGGCGTTGGGGCCGCTGCGGGTCATCCACATGACCACGCCCTGGAGCTGCTGCGTGCGGACGCGCTCGCCCTCAACAACGCGGTAGTACACGCGGACGGTGTCGCCCGGGCGAACGTGCTGGTAGGGGTGCTGCTTCGGAATTGAGGTCAGCAGATGGCCGACATCCATGATTCAAGCGCCTTTCATAGGTGTTCCCGCGTGCGGGAACAGTGATCATATTTTTGGGGTGTGTTGGTGAGTATACACGACTTAGCCCTGCCAACCGTGCTGGCGGAGGACGTTTCTGTCAGCGTCGGTGAGGCGGGCGGCATCCAGAAGGTCGGGGCGGCGTTGGAGGGTGCGGAGGAGGGATTGTTCGCGCCGCCACTGGCCGACGCGGGCGTGGTCGCCGGACAGGAGGATGTCCGGCACAGGCTCATCCTCCCACTCGGCGGGGCGCGTGTATTGCGGATACTGCAACAGGCCGGACGCGAATGAGTCGGCCTTGCCGGAATCCTCGCCGCCCAGCACGCCCGGTGTCCGCCGCGCAACGGCCTCGATGAACACCATCGCGGGCAGCTCTCCGCCCGTCAGCACGTAGTCGCCGATGGAGATTTCATGCGTGATGAGCCGCCGGCGGACGCGCTCGTCGATGCCCTCGTAGCGCCCTGAGACGATGATTATGTCATCCAGCGCGGCGAATCGATCGACGATGCCCTGCGTCAACCGCTCGCCTTGCGGGTCCATGAGAACGACGGGCGGCTCATTCGCCTGGCCACGGCCCGCGCCCTGCCGGGCGTCCCTGATGGCTGCGGCCAGCGGGCCGGCCTTGAGCACCATGCCGGGGCCGCCGCCAAACGCTGCGTCGTCAACAACGTTGTGCGGCCCCTCGCCGTAGTCGCGGAGATTGTAGAGAAACAGTTCAACGGCGCCGCTGTTCAGCGCGCGCCCGATGATGCTCTCCCCCAGCGGGCCGGGAAAGAGGCCGGGGAAGAGCGTGACGACGTGAACCTTCACCGGAGGGTTTTTGGCCTATGCCTGCTGCGTCGGGTGTTCGTCCGCGCGGGGCTGCGTGAGCACTTCAAGAAGGTGGGGCAGGATAGGCATGACAACGTCAAGGCACTCCTGCACGGCCTTTGGGCTGCCGGGGAGATTGATTATCAGCGTCGCGCCGCGAATGCCGACCACCTGGCGGGATGCCATCGCCATTGGCGTCTTGGCAAAGGTCTGGGCGCGCATCTGCTCCGCGATGCCGGGCACGAGGCGGTCCACGACGTCAAGAGTGGCTTCCGGCGTTACGTCGCGCGGGCCGACGCCGGTGCCCCCGGTGGTGATCACTAGGGAAACGGTCTCACCGTCCGCCCACGCGCGAAGCTGCTCGGCGATAACGGCGCGGTCATCCGGCACGATGGCTTTTTCGGACACGGTCCAGCTTTCGGCGGCGGCGATTTCCTCAATCAATTTACCGCTTCGGTCTGCTCTCTCGCCGGCGGCGCCTGAGTCGCTGGCGACCAGGATGGCAACGGTGATTTCAGTCATGGAGTTAGTCTAGCGGAATACGTTGGGAGATTCTTCGCTGCGCTCAGAATGACATTGAGGCTAGAGCATGCGGCGGTTGGTGTCATTCACGGTTGGGTAGGCGAGATCGAGGATGTTGCTGAAGGCGGCCTTGACCTTATCCCGGTCCGTGTCCGTCCAGGGCTGGCCGTTCTTGGGCAGGAGGTCAAGCAGGTTCATGAAGATGTCCGGCACGCTGTCAGGGCGGTTTACGCTCAATTCGGCGGGCGCGGGCAGGATTTCGGGCTCGATTTCCGTTTTCGGCGCTGATTCCGAAATTTTTTCGCTCTCCGCTGTCCCGTTCCGATTTGTGGTTGTCCTCCGGCGTGTCCTTGTCCCTTGCCCCCTGGCGAAAAGGGCGGGATGCACCTCCAGACCGGCTTCCCTGGCGAAATTAACGAAAAAGCTCACGGCCTTTTCCGCCGTCGCGTTTGCGCTGCCGGCGTTCCGAAACGCCCCATGAATCTGCTGGCGTGTCGCGCGGGCCGGATCGATGCCCTCGAGGATTGGCGCGTACCTCTCCCGGTAAATGGCCGCGAGGATGCGCCGCTGGGCCTCTTGCGACTCCGCCTCTGCCAGGTTCGTCAGCCTGCCTGACGTAGCCCCGGTCGAATCTGTGAGGCCAAGGAATGTCAGCGCGCCCTGCAGGCCTGATTTCGTCGACCCGGAGAAAGGCGTCTGCCGCCAGACGCTGGTATCCAGCCGTTCCGGCACGGGCATCAGGCTACTCTTGAGATAGGCCAGGAACGTGTCCCAGCTCCTATAGGAGACATAGGGCGGAGCGGCCCCTCCTGCGCTGTTTCCGTTGGTCATGTTTTGTTGTCCCCGCGTTTTTTCGGCCTGCAGACCATATGAGGATTTTCGGTCATTGCGCCCGCGCTGTCAACGTTAATTTTTCGGGCAAGTTTCGCTCACAAACGGCCATGGGGGACAGAGGGGGACAATTTGTTGAGCATGGGTTGATTTCGGTTCAGGATTGTTCATGCGACGGGGAAAAAGGGACGCGGGCGATACGCACGGGCGTCCCTGACAAGGAAGGATTGGGAGCAAGGAGGGAGTGATGGTAGCTAATTCGCACATCTACCACGTCCCTGCCCTATTGGACGAAGTCATCGAAACGCTTCAGCCGTATGCCGGTGGGAAGTACATCGACTGCACGCTCGGCGAGGGGTCCGTCACGGAGGCGCTCCTCTCTGCGGGCGGGCGCGTGCTTGGCATCGATGCTGACCCGGAGATGCTATCGTCGGCGGCGCGCCGTCTGGACGACCTGCCGAACGCGCGCTACACGCTTGTGCAGGCGAACTTCGCGTTCCTTAAAGAGGTGGCCATCGCACATGGCTTCACGCAGGCGCAGGGAATCATCATGGACGTTGGCCTGTCTTCTCGGCAGTTGCAGGCCATACGTCGCGGCTTCACGTTCCAGGACGATCAGCCACTGGACATGCGGTATGACCCTCGGCAAGACGTCACCGCCGCAGACCTGGTGAACGACCTCCCGGAGCAGGAGCTTATCGACCTCCTCAGGACGTACGGCGAGGAGGACGCGTGGTCGGCCCGGTCCATCGCGAGGACAATTATCGGGCGACGGCCACTCAGCACGACGCGCGAGCTCGTTGAGTGCATCGAGTTCGCGGTTGGACAGCGCAGCGCGGCGCGGATACACCCGGCCACCAAGGCGTTCATGGCGCTTCGGATGACCGTGAACGCAGACCTCCAGGCCCTGGAGTCGGCCCTCCCGCAGGCACTGGAGTTGTTGGCGCCCGGCGGCAAGCTGGCCGTCATCGGGTACCAAAGCCTGGAGGACCGCGTCGTCAAGCGGTTCCTCCACCAGGAGGCAAAGGATTGCCTTTGCCCCCCTGCCCAACCGGTCTGCACGTGCGAGCACGAGGCGACGGTTAGGCTGTTGCGGCGGCAGGGCATCACGCCCTCCATCGCGGAGATCGCGCGCAATCCCGCAAGCCGGTCGGCCCGGCTGCGGGTGGCGGAGCGCACAGCGGCATAGGGCCGCAGAGAGCAGCGCAGCACGGGAAGCACAGGGACGAGAGACAGGCAGCGCAGCGCGGAAAAGCAGTGAGAAACGCGGAGAGTCGAAAGATGGATCGGATAATCGCAGGCGTCGAACTCGCCGATAGGAAACTACGGATCGCCGTCGGACGCCACCGCCCGGGGTCCACGCGGATGCTCGCGTACAGCGAGGCGGCCTCGGCGGGCATTGAGAATGACACGGTGGTCAACGCGCAGGAGTTGGGCATGGCCCTGTCCGGCATATCCCGGCAACTGCGGACAACGGTGGATTTCCCGCTTGAGAACGTGGTCTTCATCGTTCCCGCCGGCCACCTCCAATATCACCCCTCCATGTCCGTCTCATGCGACGCTTCCACCGCCGCGAACATCCGTGACGCGGCGCGGCATCTTGGCAGCGAGAACGTCGCCCTGATGGCGGCGCCGCTGGCGGAAAGCCACGGCTCGCTGACGGACACGGAGCGGGAACGCGGCGCGGCGGTTCTCTCAATCGGCGAGCACATGAGCACGATCACCGTCATGCGCTACGGCAAGTACCTTGGCACGGCGAAGATCGGCATCGGCGCCCACCACTTCACGAACGATCTCGTGATCGCCTTGGATCTCCCCTACCCTATTGCCCAGGCCGTGATGGATCAGGTTGCAACCGTCTCCGACACCATGGGGCCGGCACGCGCCGCCGTCACGGTGGACGGTAAGGACGTGGACATCGACCGGGTGCGGATGGCGGCAACCCTGCGCGACCGGGCCGATGAGTTCCTCGCTCTCACTGAGACCGCCATCGGGAGGATCGCCGGAAACCGTGAGCTTCCGGGCGGTGTGGCCATCGCCGGGCGGCCGGTGCTGCGCGAAGGACTCCTCCAGCTTGGACGTTCGGCGCTCTCCCTCCCCGTCTACCGGGCGACACCGCGCGGCATCGAGGGCATTCCGCAGGCTATATCGACCAACACAGCATGGGTTCCGGCTGTTGGAATCCTTGCCTGGGCGGGCGCGATCGCGGACCCGCTCACGCATCCCCTGTTCCATGCCGAGCCGCACAAGCGGTCCGGCAGCATTCTTTCAACGTGGCGTCGCCTGGCTCGCAGGCGTGAACAACGCCGGGAAATTGCGCGGGTTTAGGGAAAACGAAAGCAGGAGAGGAGTACGGATATGGCACTGCCTGAAGATGTAGACGGGTTGGTTCGCATCAAGGCGTTCGGCGTCGGGGGCGGCGGCGGCAACGCGGTGTCCCGGATGGCGCGCGAAGCCGTCCCGGGCATCGAGTACATCGCCGTGAACACGGACGCGCAGGCGCTTGCGCGGACGGACGCCCCCTATCGCCTTCGCATTGGCGACCAGATCACGCGCGGGCTGGGCGCGGGCGGCAACCCTGAGATTGGCCGGCAAGCCGCGGAGGAGAGCCGCGACGACATCTATGAGACCGTCAAGAACTCCGACATGGTCTTCGTGGCCAGCGGCATGGGCGGCGGCACCGGCACGGGAGCGGCCCCGGTGATCGCCAACGTCGCCAGGGAAACCGGCGCGCTGACCATCGGCATCGTCACCCGGCCCTTCGCATTTGAGGGAACGCACCGGGCGCGGCAGGCCGAGGAAGGCATTGCCAACCTGCACGGCGCCGTTGACAGCCTGATCATCGTTCCGAACGAGCGGCTTCTTGCCGTGGCCGGCACGGAAGCCTCATGGCACGATGCGTTCCGCATGGCGGACGATGTTCTCGGACAGGGCGTCCACGCCATCTCCGAGCTTGTCACCGTCCCCGGCGAGATCAACCTCGACTTCGCGGACGTGCGAACCGTCATGTCCATGTCCGGCCAGGCCCTCATGGCCATCGGCACGGGGCGCGGCAGCACGCGGGCGACAGACGCGGCGAAGGCGGCGATCCAGAACCCGCTGCTTGAGATCGACATCACGGGCGCAACCGGCGTCATGTACAACATCACCGCCGGCTCCGACCTCTCGCTTGCGGAGATTCACGCGGCCTCGGACATCATTTCCCAGGCAGTTGACCCCAACGCCAACATCATCTTCGGTGTCGTGTCCAACCGCGCCAGCGACGGCGAGGTGCAGCTGACCCTCATCGCCACCGGCTTTGAGACCACGCAGGACACCTTCGAGGATGACGAAGTGGTCGATCAGATTCTGCGCGACGCGCTGGGCGACGGAGACCTTGATCTCCCGCCGTTCCTGCGCCGCAAGACGAGGAGGATTGCCCGCTAAAGCCCCTTTCGGGCTACCAAATAGAACTTTCAGCACCCAGTCTTCCCCTACCCCCAGGGAAGCGCAGGCCACCCGATCTATCGGTGTTTCGGCCTGCGTTTTCCTTTTTGCGAGCCTAAGCGCCACTCGGTGGCTTGGCTCGGATAACCAAGTTTCCGGCAAGGGCCAGGAGTCATCTCAGTGACTGAACAAGCGCATCGCCGATAGCGGTCGATGGCTTTACTTCATAACAGAGCTCACGCAGTTGCTCTTGGCGGGCATCCTTCTCTTCCGAATCAGTGACGGCATCACCATAGAGAAGATCATAGGCTGATTCCGGATGAAGCACCGGAGCGTTTCGCGCAATTACCTGCAGGTACTGTCGATGCACTCGCATTATCCCTTCATCCACTCCAACGACCGGGTATAGCGGAACGTGAACGTCATCTGGCACTGCAATTGAGTAACCGTGAACGGCGTCCTGCCTGTCGCTGAAACACCGCGCAAAGTTGAGCGAGTAAATGAGTTTCTGGATCATCGATGGCGAGAGGCCGAGGTCGCTCGACCGTGAGTGTTCACGCAGCAAGTCCCGGGCAAAATCGAGAGACATGCCAATGTCGGCCCGTTCTTCAAATTCGTCCCAAATCAGGCGGATCAGGGCATCCCGCGTCCTCCAGGGAATGAGCGGGATGCGGTTTTCTTGGAGGATTCTCCGATAGCTTGCCGTAATCGTCGCCTGTGATGAGTAGTCGTACTCCGGGGAAAGTAGACCGACGTGTGGCACCGCAGGTGCCCCATGAGAGGGAATTGCCGCCATGACCATATCTGAGCCCGGGTTTTCCGAGACGCTGACATAACCCTGCTCCTGGGCATCTTGTGCTAGCTGTTTGAACGTAGTCTTGTACCTCTCCAGGTCAAAGGAGGGAGAGAGCTGTTTCATCATCGAATGAACTGCTGCGCCTGTTGTTGGCCGCCCGCCGCGATCCAACGCCTCTACGGCCCGACGCATAAGCGAGTGGGCCTCAGCTGGGTCGGGTAGGGCAACCACTTCGGAAGATTCTTCCGGGGCCGGAGGAACAATGTCGTCGTAGTAGACGTACGAGTCGCAGGCCTCCACGAGAACACGACTGACTCCGGCCTCTACCCCAATGCCGACTACCACAACGCCATAGCGCCTTAGCTTCTGGACCAACGGCACGTAATCTCGGTCTCCGCCGACTATCACTACTGTGTCGGGTCGTACCGGGGAGAACACCATCTCAAGGGCGTCAACCGCGAGTTGAATGTCTGCCGTATTCTTGTGCTCTCGGCTGGCGGCGGATGTCAGCAATTCAACCAGTTCGATCGCGCTGGACCTAAAGTCCCCAAGAACAGGCCTCAAGAGGTCGGATGTCCAGTCCCCATAAGCCTTCGCCGACATCAAAGCGCCCTGTTGCCGCGCTCGCTCGATAATCAGTGACAGATGAAACGGCAGGCCCGAGTTCTGCGCGAGAATGAGGACGTTGTCAACGTCAATAAAGAGCGCAACGCGTCGGTTTCCAATACCACTAGCATCGTTGGCGTCCACCATGGCAGCACTCCCCCCGATCTCAGTCTTCCCCTACCCCCAGGGAAGCGCAGGCCACCCGATCTATCGGTGTTTCGGCCTGCGTTTTCCTTTTTGCGAGCCTAAGCCGATGCGCGAGACGTGGTCGATGTGCGAGCCGCGGCGGTTGCGCGGGCTTTAGCCCGCTATCGCCCGGGTCAGTTCCGGCGGAAGCTGGAAGGTGACGTTCTCTTCGAGCGCCTTCAGGGTCCGCACGTCCCCCACCCCTGCGGCCATGAAATGCGCGATGACCTCTTCCACGAGGGAGTCCGGCGTGGACGCCCCTGAGGTGATGCCGACGGAAACGGCGCCCTCCAGCCAGGATTCATCCAGGTCCACCAGGCTGTTGATCAGATACGCCCTGCACTGCCCCGTCTCCGCCACTTCCTTCAGTCGCTGCGAGTTGCTGCTGTTCTCCGCGCCGAGCACGAGGACGACGTCCGTTTCCTCGGCAAGCAGCTTCACCGCGTCCTGCCGGTTCTGCGTGGCAAAGCAGATGTCGGAGCGCGCAGGCATCCGAATCCTGGGAAAGCGCGCCTTGAGGGCATCCACAATGTCTTTCGTCTCATCCACGCTCAGGGTCGTTTGCGTCACAAGCGCGACGCGCTCTTCGTCCGGAACACTGACCATGGCCGCGTCATCCATATCCTGGACCAAGATGATATCGTCCGGGGCCTCTCCCATCGTGCCGACGATCTCATCATGCCCCGCGTGGCCGACGAGGAGCACCTTGTAGCCGTCCCGCACGTACCGGACGGCCTCCACGTGAACCTTTGTCACCAGCGGGCACGTCGCGTCGATCACGTCGAGTTCTCGTCCCTGCGCCAGTTCCCGCACGATGGGCGCGATGCCGTGGGCGCTGAAAATGACGCGCGCGCCTGCCGGAACGTCGGACACCTCTTCGACGAATACCGCGCCCTTTCGCTCCAAATCCTGCACGACGAACAGGTTGTGCACGATCTGCCTGCGGACATAGATCGGCGGGCCGTATTCCGCCAGCGCCAACTCGACCGCCTCGATGGCCCGGATCACACCGGCGCAGAATCCGCGCGGCTCCGCAAGAATAACTCGTTCGATTGTCACAGCGCCCTCACGTCACGTTGCTGAAGTCGTTTCCTTCTGCCTTAAGCATACACAAAGCTTTCACCCCTGCCCTCCCGCGCAGCGCCGCTCATGGACGCGGGCAATGTTGTTATAGTGGTGACGGAGGTGGCCTGTGAACGACATTCGTCTCCACCGCGAGATTCCCCGAAACGTCCGCACCGTCATCATGGCGTTCTTTGGATGGTCCGACGCCGGCGATGCCGCGACGGGCGCCGTCGATTTCCTTGCGCGCGCCCGGAACGCCGAGCTTGTCGCCGAGTTTGACCCGGACGAGTTCTTCAACTTCACGGACTACCGCCCGATCGTCAACGTGGACGACTCCGGCGTGCGGTCTCTTACGTGGCCGCAGAACCGCTTCTTTCTCGCGCCCGGCACGGACGCGACCGAGCCGCTTCTACTCTTCTCCGGTATCGAGCCGCACCTCCGGTGGAACCGCTTCAGCAACCAGTTCATCGATTTCCTCCTCGAATGCGGCGTGGAGCACCTGGTCTCGTTCGGCGCGCTGCTCAACGCCGTGCCGCACACGCGCAAGCCGTACGTCAACGGCAGCAGCAGGACGCCGGAGATCAAGGCGACAATGGAGCGCCTCGGAATCTCGCGCGGCGGCTCCTATAACGGCCCGACGGGCATCTCGTCCGTCATTGCGGAGGCGTGCCAGCGGCGCGGCATCAGTTCGTCCAGCTTCTGGGGCCACGTGCCGCACTACATCCAGACGTCGCCGAACCCCACCATCATCCATGCGATTTTAGACACCCTGCGGCAGTCCATGGGCATCGGCGCGGACCTCCGCGAGTTGGAGGGCGAGTCCGCAGCGTTCTATGAGCAGTGCGAAGAGGCCATCGAGGAAGAGCCGTCCATGCGGCAGTACGTCCGCAAGCTGGAGCAGTACTACGACGAGACGGAGGCGGAGCGACAAACAGGCCAACCGCGCGGCGGCACAAGCATCATCACGCCCGGCTCGCCGGAGTTCCCGGACGCGCAGGACCTCGTAGACGACCTGGAGGACTTTCTGCGGCGGCGTCCGCCGTTCAATGGGTCATCCTCGTAAGCGATAACGCCCGATATATCGAACCGTCCTACCCTCTTCACCGCCCCGCGTTAGAATGGGATGGACGGGGCGTAGCGCAGCCCGGCAGCGCGCCTGCTTTGGGAGCAGGAAGTCCCCGGTTCAAATCCGGGCGCCCCGACTTTCTCCCATGCTCAGCCATGAGCTTCGCCCGCAATCCGGCTCAGGCAGCCGTCACCTCCAGGGTGACCGTGCAGCCAACCGCCGCTAACGCCCGCTGAACTTGGCTCATATGGGAACGGTGGTCGGGGTTTGTGATCCTGCGGACCGCGGCCTCGCTAACGCCCAGTCGCCGCCCCAGCTCCACTTTTGAGACACGCTGCCGCTTCATCGCCACATACAGCGCAATCTTGGCCGCTACGACAGGTATCACTGAAACGCGCTGCTGCCCCGGCTTGAGTTTCCCCGGATTCGGAATCTCCTTCCCGTCGATCACGTATCCGGCCAGCGCAACTGAAAGGGCATCCGCTGCCAGTTCAAGAGTCTCGGGCTTGTTGTCCGCTCCGGTGATGGCCTCCGGCACGTCAGGGAACGTGGCAACATACTCGCCGCCCTCGTAGAGAGTCAGCTTACACGGATAGGCGTACAACATCAGTTAGAACTCCTTGTGTTGACCCCGCTAATGCCCCGTGTTGCTGCTATTAGCGCGAGGACGCCGCAGGCGGCGGCGACGATGCCGGCGACAGCGTATGGAACACCGGTCACGCCAGTCGCGTTCTCCGCAATCCTGCCGCTCACAATCGCGCCGATGGAAACACCAAGCGAATACGCCCCGTAGAAGATCCCGAATGCCAGCCCACGCCGCGCCGGCCCGCTGGAGTCGGCGACCAGAGCGGTCGCTGTCGGCAGGAGCAGCCCGAATCCAAGTCCGATGACGGACATGCCCACGAAGATTGCCCACATATCCTGCGTGGCAGCCATAACGAACAGCCCGGCGGCAAAGAGGGGAAGCCCTACGCTGATGAGGGAGAGCCTGCCGTAACGGTCGCCGCGGAGGCCGACCGCGCCGGCCATCATGATGAGCGCGGTGAGGGCGAACATCGAGAAGGCATAGCCCGACAGCCTGGACGTTTCTCCGAGTTCCTGCACGTGCAGCGGCACGTAGGTGGTAAACGTGCCGACGCCGATGGTCCACGAGAGCGCAGCTATAGAGGCCAGGGCGAGCCATGAAAGGCGGAACGGGGTTATCACGGGGTCAGGATGGTCGGAGGTCTCAGCCTCTGCGTCCGCGGGTTCCGCAGCAATTCCGCCTGCGCCGCGAGAACCCAGCACGTAGATCACCGCAGTGGCGGCCATGAGGCCTGCCGCGATGAGAAACACCGGCTCGTACCCGATCCTGTCGGCAAGGATTCCGGCGGTCGCGGGGCCAACGATTGCGGCAACGGCGATGCTGGCCGCGCTCCTGCCCATCGTTCGCGCGCGGCTGCCCGTCTCCGTGGAATCGCCGAGCATTGCAAACGCGCCGGGCGTGAGGACGGCGGCGGCGAATCCGTGCAGCGCCCTAACCGCGAGGAGCATCTCTGAATTGGCGGCGAAAGCGTACCCTGCAAGGGCGAGGGCGGTGATTACCAAGCCCATCGTTATGGGCAATCTGCGGCCAAACCGATCCAGGAAATAGCCTGCCACGACGTTGCCGGGGAGATTGGTGATCGAGTAGATGCTGACGATGAAGCCGGCCATGGTTTCCGACGCGCCGAGCTCCGTCGCATAGGTGGATATGAGCGGCAGGCCGGCAAAGAAATCGAGAAATGCGACGAAGACGACGAGCGTCGCAAGCTGGACGCCGCGCCGTCCTGTGACGCCGCTCACGGCGGCAAGTTCGCTTGATGGTGACATTGCCCTACGGTATCACGAAGGCAAACGGGACGGGCGGCTATTATGGAGCGAGTGAGGAGGAGCAGGCATGGCGGCTGTTCGCTATATCGTGAAGGACGTTGAGCGGGCAGTGGAGTTCTATACATCGCTGCTGGGCTTTGCCGTCGCAGAGCAATACGGCCCCGCGATGGCCATCGTGACGCGGGGCGATTTGAGCCTGTGGCTGGCGGGGCCGCGCGCCTCGGCCGCCCGCCCCATGCCGGACGGCCGCCAACCTGAGCCGGGCGGCTGGGCGCGCATCGTCATTGAGACGGACGATATCGAGGCTTTGGCGACCACGTTGCGGGAGGCGGGCGCGGCGTTTCGCAATGAGATCATCAACGGGCCGGGCGGGCGGCAGGTGATCGTGGAGGACCCGTCCGGGAATGCGATAGAAGTGTTCCAGGCGGGGTGAGTAGTATTGTCAATGGGACGTGAAGAGAAGGAACGACTCTATTCCAGGGGGGACTATGCCCGGCTTACATGAATTCAGCCTTGATGGGAAAACAGCAATCGTCACTGGCGCCGGACAGGGCATCGGCAAGGGAATCGCGCTTGCGTTGGCGGAGGCGGGGGCGGATGTTGTCGTGGCGGGCATAACCGTCGCGGATCGCTCACGGTCGGAGGCCGATCTTCAAGCAACTGCCGACGAGATTCGGCTGCTTGGCCGCTCTGCCCTGCCCTTCGTGGCGGACGCGCGCGAGGACGCCGACGTTCACGCGGTGATCGACGCGGCGCTCAGGGAGTTCGGCAAGCTGGACATCATGGTCAACAACGCGGGCGGGAGCTTCTACGCCCGCTTTCCGGACATCAGCGAGCGCGGTTTCGACGCCGTGGTTCGGAACAATCTCAAGAGCACGTTTTTGTGCTGCCAGGCGGCGGGCACAGTCATGCGCGAGCGGGAGAGCGGCGTGATCATCAACCTGTCGTCCGGCGCGGCGTTCGCCGGTTCCATCGCGCAGCCGGTGTACGCCGCCACGAAGGCGGGAATCACGAACCTGACGCAGACGCTGGCCGTGGAGTTCGCGCCGCACGTGCGCGTCGTCGCTCTCGCGCCCGGCCTGACGGATACCGTCGGGATGCGGGCGGGCTACGGCGACCAGGCGGACGAGCGGGTCGCAGCGCAATCACAGACCTTCGCTGCAAAGCGATTGGCCACCCCGCGCGACATGGGGCTGGCCTGCGTCTTTCTCACTTCGGACGCGGCGTCCTACGTCAGCGGCATCACCCTGCGCGTTGACGGCGGTGGCCGCGCTGCGGACGATTAGGGGGCGCCCCCGGCTGCACGGGGGATTCGGTTGGATGGCGGTGGATTCTGGGGGTGGATGGCAGGGGATATGCGGCCGGGATGATGATTGACGATACGCTTTCCGAGGAACTGCGGCTGCTACGCCACTCCGCGCGGGAGTTGGCGCGGGATAGGGTCGCGCCGCGGGCGTGGCAGATCGACCAGGATCGCGAGTATCCGCAGGACGTTTTTGAGGCCTTTCGCGACCAGGGGCTGTTTGCCCTTGCCCTGCCGGAAAGCGAGGGCGGCGCGGGAGCGGGAACGATGGGGCTGGCCATCGCCGTTGAGGAAGTGGCGCGGGCGTGCGCGTCCTCCGCCCAGATGATGATTCTTTCCGCCCTCGCGACGTGGCCGCTGCGCATGTTCGGCACAGATGACATGCGCCGTGATTACATCCGCGCCGTGGCGGACGGCGGCAAACGGGGCGCGTTCGCGCTGACGGAGCCAAACGCATCCTCTGACCTCGGCTCAATGGTTACGCGAGCTGAGAAAAACAACTCGGACTACGTTATCAACGGGGAGAAAGATTTTATCAGCGGCTCCCCACAGGCGGATTTCTTCATCGTGTTCGCCGCTGCGGGAGACGCCCCGGACGTGCGCTCCGCCATGACCGCTTTCCTCGTTGACGTGCCGCAGCCCGGCGTGATATTCCTGCGGCGTGACGAGGGCATGGGTCTCAAGGGGATGCCGCACTGCGATTGGTCGTTCGACGGCTGCCGGGCACCGGAGTCGAACGTCATCGGCGGCATTGGGCAGGGAGAGGAGATCGCCCGCCTCAGCATGAACACCATCCAGCCGCTCCTGGCGACGCGGGGGCTCGGCGCGGCGGAGGAGGCAATCGCGTTCACGCGGGATTACGCCAACCGGCGGCGCATCTACGGCGGGCTGTTGGCCGATCTGCAGACGACGCAGCTGCACCTTGCGGAGATGGTGGTGAACGTGGAGGCGACGCGGCTGCTGGCGTATCGGGCGGCGCAGATGGTGGACGAGGGGCGTTTCCACGACGAGGCGGACGCGGCCTACCTGAACGCGGCAAAGCTCATGGCGGCGCGCACCGCCGTCCACGCAACGGACCACGCCATGCAGGCAGTCGGCGGACATGGCTACATGGAAGTTCACCCGCTGGAGCGGATGTATCGTGACGCCCGCCACCTGAGCCTGTACATGGGCACGAGCGAGGTATTGAGCCTGCGGGTAGCGCGGGCGGCGCTGGACGGCGGGCTTGGATATGGAGCGTCGGTTTCGCGGCAGTCAACCGAAGAACGTTCACGACGGGAGGGGCGCGATGTCTGATTTCACCATGCAGGTTGGCGACGCGGAGATCATCGCCGTGACGGACATGAACATCATCTACCCGCGCCCTTTGCCAGAGCTGTTCCCAAGCGTGCCGTTGGAGGCGTGGGACGACTACCGCGGCGACTTCGCGGACACGTTCGCGGGCGAGCACATCCGGTTGGAGATTGGGTGCTACGTTGTGCGCTCGCAGGGGCAAACCATCCTCATTGACACCGGCTACGGCCCCGGCCCAATCGAGGGCGAAGACGGCCAGCTCATGGACAATCTATCCGCTATGGGTGTTGAGGCGTCTGACGTTGACACCGTTTTCTTTTCACACCTCCACCCTGACCACACGGGCTGGAACATGGTTTGGGGAGAAGAGATTCCCACCGAGCCGACCTTCCCGAACGCGCGCTACCTCGTCCATACGCTTGACCTGGAGCACTTCCGCAAGCCGGAGGTTGAGGCCGGAATGTCGTTCCCGTTCATGTACCGCGACGTTGAACCGCTGGACACGCTGGGGATACTCGACACGATCAGCGAGGACACGAACCTGACGCCGGAGGTGCGGGCCGTCCACACGCCCGGCCATACACCTGGGCATATGAGCGTTGTCGTGGCGTCCGGCGGCGAGGACGCTATCATCCAGGGCGACGTGTTCATCCACCCGGCGCAGGTGACCGAGGACGACTGGAATTGCATCTTTGACGTGGATTGGTCGCTGGCGACCGAGGCGCGGCGCGCGATGCTGGACGAGGCCGCCGACAAGGGCACTCCGATGATTTCCTGCCACTTTCCCCTGCCGGGCTTCGGACGGATAGGGCGCAGGGGCGGCAAGAGATATTACCAGGTTGGCCTCGACATAGTTCCGACACGGGAATGAGGAGAATCGCCATGACAACCGACATGAACTCCGCAGACGCCCAGCGCGTTCTGGACGCCGTCAACGTTGACGAAATGGCTCAGCTGGCCCAGGAACTCGTCCGCGTGCCCAGCTTCAAGACGGAGGAGACGGAAATCGCCCGGTTCCTCGCGGCCTATTTCACCGACCGGGGCTATGAGGTCCAGGTGCAGGAGGTTGAGCCGGGGCGCTTCCAGACCATCGCCACCCTCCGGGGCACGGGCGGCGGCAAGTCGTTCATGCTCAACGGCCACACGGACATCGACCCCCTCGCAATGGGATGGGAACGAGACCCCTGGACGCCCAGCGTCGAGGGCGACCGCATCTACGGGGCGGGCATCCGCAACATGAAGGCCGGCGTCGCCTCCATGATCACCTCGGCGGAGGCACTGCGAACGTCAGGCGTGGAGAGGCGCGGGGATATCGTGATCGCCTGTGTGGTCGGCGAGCTGCAAGGCGGCGTCGGAACGATCTATCTCTGTGAGAACGGCCCGCTCGCGGACATGGCCGTCATCCCCGAGCCGCACGGCGCGAACAATATCCTTACGACGCACGCAGGCGTTGTTGAACTCGCCGTCCACGTCATCGGCAACTCGCGCCACATCGTCCGCAAGGACGAGGCCGTCGACGCCATCGCTAACCTGGCGAAAGCAATTCCGGCCATCAACAGCGTTGAGTTCACCTACACGCCGCGAGAAGACCTCCCCGGTCTGCCGCGCATCAATGTCGGCGCGGTCATCGGCGGGCGGGGGCGCGACTATGACCTGCGCGGCCCCAACTGGGTCGCCGACTTCTGCACTGCCCTTGTTGACGTGCGTTTCCTGCCCGGCATGTCCTCCGAGTCCGTCAGGGCGGACATTGAGCGCACGCTGGACGCGCTCAAGGACGATGATCCTGATTTCAAATATGAGATCGAGATGCCACCCGACCCTAAGCACCGCGTGTTCACCCGGGTCATGGAGCCGTTCGACCTGCCGAAAGACGAATACATCGTCGACGCAGTGCTCCGCAGCTTCAGCGCGGTGACGGGGCGGGAGCCGGACGGATTCGGCACGGTGCTGCCCGGTTCCTACACCGGCGATGACACCACGCACCTCTGGCGCGCCGGAGTCCCCTGCCTGCTGTATGGAGCGGCAGGGGCGTCCGAATCGGACACCGTCCCCGATGAATACGTGCGCATCCCGGACATGGAACAAGTAGCCCGCGTCCTGGCCCTAACAGCGCTGGACATCATTTCACTGCCCGCCTAGAGGGTTTACGACAACAAGTACAGGGGAGACCAAGAATTGACTATTCTCCACCCCGGCCCGGGACGTGTTTTGACTTTTAGGCGCTGATGGAGACGTTGCCTGTCTGTCCTTCGTATGTAAGCGTATAGTCTCTCAGGAATGACCTGCCCAGCAGGGCAACGTGGGGCTGGCCGCCCGCCGCAAGGTGTGCTCCAGCAAAACGTCCGTAGATCGTGAGATTTAGATCCGGCACATAAATCTGCGCGAGATACATCGCAACTTCATCCAGGCCGCTGATCCCGGCAACGGGGATTCGACCGATGACAGGTAGCTGCAATTCCATCGCGAGCTGCGAGTCGATACAACTATCACGAGCGCCGGTGTCAATAAGAGCAGGACTGGCAATCAGCGGCAGGTCAAGCGCAGACGATTGCCCCGGAACGAATGTAGGATCGAACCCAATGCGGACAGGCAGGGTTGGCCCCTCTCGAATCAGAGAATCGGGGAATCCGGGAAATCCGGCGTTAGCTGTCGGCACGAATCGGCCTGTATTGAACCGACGCGGGTAGCACCAGGGGCGGTTCGCCAACCTGCTTGATAAGATAGGGACCGCGCCCAAACTTACTTACTGCTTCCTCAGCGGCATCCTGGAAATCATCATGGACACCAATCAACTCCATCCCATAGAAGACGACCCACTTGCCCATGTAGTCCATCTCAAGGCGACCACGCATTTCGTCATAGGCTTCTATCTGCCTGCTGAGCAGCTTATCCCCATCCTGCGTCTTCATCGTGCCCTCCGGGACGCGCCTCACTCCATCATATTTTGTGCGCCATGTTACCACGTCAAACTGACGTGTGCCCCTCACCCTAACCCTCTCCCTCAGGGAGAGGGGATTGGATTCTTCACTGCGCCCTTGCTGAGGAATGCCGGAGCGGGAACCTCGAAATTCATGCTGTTTGAAGCACGACGTAAATGCAAGTGACCAAATAGGCCGGCGCGATTACGCTCGCCAACCACGCCCCTGCAAACGGAGCAAGATGGGTCCACGGCAGCGAAAGCGCATC